>NZ_JBHZRV010000030.1:0-1028 GCF_043641955.1 Pseudoalteromonas atlantica | reverse complement strand
TTCGCATCAATCGATAACGCTCCAGAAGAGCGCGAGCGTGGTATCACAATCTCAACTTCACACGTTGAGTACGATACACCTACTCGTCACTACGCACACGTAGACTGTCCTGGACACGCCGATTATGTTAAAAACATGATCACTGGTGCTGCTCAAATGGACGGCGCTATCCTAGTTGTTGCTGCAACTGATGGTCCTATGCCACAAACTCGTGAGCACATCCTACTTTCTCGTCAGGTTGGCGTTCCTTACATCATCGTATTCATGAACAAATGTGACATGGTTGATGATGAAGAGTTACTTGAGCTAGTAGAAATGGAAGTTCGTGAACTTCTTTCTGAATATGACTTCCCAGGTGATGACTTACCACTAATTCAAGGTTCTGCTCTTAAAGCACTTGAAGGCGAAAAGCAGTGGGAAGACAAGATCGTTGAGCTTGCAGAAGCACTAGATTCTTACATCCCAGAGCCAGAGCGTGACATCGATAAGCCATTCATCATGCCTATCGAAGACGTTTTCTCAATCCAAGGTCGTGGTACAGTTGTAACTGGTCGTGTTGAAGCTGGTATCATCAACGTGAATGACGAAGTTGAAATCGTTGGTATCAAAGAGACTACTAAGTCTACTTGTACTGGTGTTGAAATGTTCCGTAAGCTTCTTGACGAAGGTCGTGCTGGTGAGAACATTGGTGCACTTCTACGTGGTACTAAGCGTGAAGATGTTGAACGTGGTCAAGTACTAGCTAAGCCTGGTTCAATCAAGCCACACACAACTTTCACTTCAGAAGTATACGTACTTTCTAAAGATGAAGGTGGTCGTCATACTCCATTCTTCAAAGGTTACCGTCCACAGTTCTACTTCCGTACAACTGACGTAACTGGTGACGTACAGTTACCAGAAGGCGTAGAAATGGTAATGCCTGGTGATAACGTTAAGATGACAGTAACTCTAATCGCGCCAATCGCGATGGACGAAGGTCTTCGTTTCGCTATCCGTGAAGGTGGCCGTACTGTAGGTGCTGGTGTTGT
>NZ_JBHZRV010000029.1:0-1113 GCF_043641955.1 Pseudoalteromonas atlantica | reverse complement strand
ATGGTGGGTCGTACTGGACTTGAACCAGTGACCCTCGCCTTGTAAGGGCGATGCTCTCCCAACTGAGCTAACGACCCATATCTAAAAACAACACATTGCTGCGTTGTTGTGGGGCGCTATTATAGATAGAGTTGTAAATGTGTCAACACTTGAATGTGTAAAAATAGTTTAGATGTGGTTTTTATAATCAAAGAAGTGCTTTACTGTTTATTTAATAGCCATTACGACTATTTTTTGATACGTGAGCATTTAAATAAACTCTAGCATCGAGGCGTTAACAGCAACTAATATAGCTAAAACAAAGTATATAGAAGGATTAAAACAACTTTCGAACTTTTAGCCAACCCTTTAACACCAGCCCATCACCATTAATGAATAGTGCAACTTAACCTACTTATAATACGTCGCACTATAAAGAGTAAAATTATCTCAGGCTATTTTGCATATAAATGTATACCTTTTAAAAAGAATGAAACAGCGTTAAATAATCAAAACCAAGTATAAACACCAATTTCATATTCTATATAATAGCAAAAGCTCAAAAAACACACCGCTTAGTTTATAGATTATCCAGTTTGTTGAAAAATAGGGCGTTTGAATAAAGTTACATAAAAAATTGTTGACATTATTTAGGTGGCTGCATAGAATGCGCCCCGCACTCAGCAATACACAGCACGGTTTACCTAGCAGTGTATGGCAATAATGAGTTGGGGCTATAGCTCAGCTGGGAGAGCGCTTCGCTGGCAGCGAAGAGGTCTGCGGTTCGATCCCGCATAGCTCCACCAAACTTGTTAGTGCAACTGTCCTAGGGTAGCAGTTTTCTGTGTCCCCATCGTCTAGAGGCCTAGGACACCGCCCTTTCACGGCGGTAACAGGGGTTCAAATCCCCTTGGGGACGCCAATCTGTTTTTTTCAGATGCGGTTTTACCGAGAAAATAGCGAAGCAAATACA
This sequence comes from Pseudoalteromonas atlantica, assembly GCF_043641955.1. Lineage (GTDB taxonomy): Bacteria > Pseudomonadota > Gammaproteobacteria > Enterobacterales > Alteromonadaceae > Pseudoalteromonas > Pseudoalteromonas atlantica_A. The sequence goes on along the minus strand of NZ_JBHZRV010000029.1, from coordinate 161 downwards.
GCTCGAGTCTATATTTGCATTTGTTCGCATTACCTTAAACTCAGGATTTGAGTCTAACTAATCAATTGTCCTAGTGACACATTATGTGTCCCCATCGTCTAGAGGCCTAGGACACCGCCCTTTCACGGCGGTAACAGGGGTTCAAATCCCCTTGGGGACGC
>NZ_JBHZRV010000028.1:0-1116 GCF_043641955.1 Pseudoalteromonas atlantica | reverse complement strand
TGACCAACAGAAGTATATTCCATGTATTAATGAGCTAGGTAAACACATTAATGAATGGAACGGAGTAACTATAAGGCACTTAAACGGAGCTAAAACAGTGGGTTAGGTTTCGCTTCGCTACACATTATAACCCACTATTTTAGTCCGCTTAGTGCGGCGTTATATTTATAAGGATATTCGATGAAAAATTTACTAGTAGTTGTCATAATTTTAATTCTCAGCGCTTGCGCTAGCACAAAAAAGGATTTTGTATTTGATGGTTCAACAATTGAATCAACCAAGCAAGGAATATCTAAAGTATCTAAACGTTTAAAACCAATGCAGCAGATTGAATTTATGATGGCTCTAATGGCTATACAGTTTTCAGATGTAAGCAGCGTGAATGAGATAATTGGTGATCCGACAATGACTAACGAAATGAACTATTACATCATAGGTAAAAAGATTGATGGTTTAAATTACTATGGTGTCTTAGATTTAGCTAAGTCATCACAAACCAAAGTAAGTCTGGCAGCACAATAAATATAACAACAAGCCCTGAGGTGGACAGCAAGCACTAAAGCCCACTTTCCACCGTAAATTCTGACAGCGGTCATCCCTTACTTTTCAATGCCGTTAAGTAAGTTGATTCATCGTAGGGCGTATGTGTTTTTCAGCACCTAAATAGGATTCGTATCCACTTAAATGCCAATGATCTGATGATGGTATTATGAGGTTTTCCTTTGGCTTCTTGCTGCCGATAATAGGCTTTTGCCCAAAATGAATAGCGCACAGATAATCCTGCCGACTCTACAAACGGTTGCCTGAAAAGCTTAGTGCATGAGTTGATCCCTCTGAGGCAAATCTTGACTTCAGACTTCAAGACCTTTTTAAAGAATAACAAACGATTAGGGTATATAGAGCCTGCTTTATTTTATATAAAATGCGGAGTATGACCGTCAAGAAGGGGATGAATAAATTGATCTTGCACGGTCAAACGAAAGTGAATGTATTTACTTCATTCTGCTGCAACTGTAATTCCCTCTAAAACAGCCATTACAACAACCGCACATTCTCTTTTTCTATTTTACGTAAACTAGCGATAACTGATTGAACCAAAACAGGAACTCGGCTATG
>NZ_JBHZRV010000027.1:0-1163 GCF_043641955.1 Pseudoalteromonas atlantica | reverse complement strand
AGGACAGGCACAATTTTTTTTGCAAAACCCATAGTATCGACTACTGTTTTTATATACAGTTAAAATAAAGTTGGTATTTTATGACTCGCGCAAGAAAAAAGCTGATTGATTTAGCATCCACATCTTATTATCACCTAATCTCACGATGTGTTAGACGAGCGTTTTTGTGCGGAGATGATAAATACACAGGTAAGAACTTTGATCATCGCCGGGAGTGGCTAGTAGATCGGATAAAGTTATTAAGTAGCGTATTTGCCATAGACATTGCCGCCTACGCAATTATGAGTAATCACTACCACCTAGTTGTGAACGTCAATAGGCGACAAGCTCTTGATTGGTCTGATGATGAAGTAATTACCCGCTGGTATCAGCTTTATAACGGCCATATTTTAGTTGATCGCTACTTAAATGGAGAGCAGTTAGATAAGGCGAGTTTACTCTTTTTTAATGAACTCATTGCTAGGTGGCGAGAACGACTCTACGACATCAGCTGGTATATGAAAAATCTTAATGAATACATTGCCCGCGAAGCCAATAAAGAAGATAACTGCACAGGTAAATACTGGGAAGGACGCTACAAATCACAAGCATTATTAGATGAAACCGCAGTGCTTAGTTGTATGGCCTACGTTGACTTGAATCCTATCAGAGCAAACATAGCCGACACGCTTGAAGACAGTGACTTCACCTCAATTCAAGAACGTATAGCGCATTTTAAAGCCTTCACCACAGGCACGGTCAAAGAGAATAAACCCCTAAAACACAAAGAGGCTCTTCAGCATGAAAGTCAACCCGCAAAGCTAAAGCTCTTTGGTGGAAACCACATTAAAAACACAATCCCTTTTGCCTTAGTCGATTACATTGAATTAGTTGACTGGAGTGGTCGCCACATAGATCCAAAGAAAAAAGGACATATCAACAGGGCAGTACCAAAAGTGCTGCTCACTCTGAATATAGAAGAAGCGCACTGGCTTAAATCAATTCAACGTTTTAGGCAGCAATATTCAAATTTTGCAGGCAGTAAACAACGGTTAAAGCAACAAGCAGCCACCAACGATGTGAAATGGTACAAAGGCGTAGGTTAAACAATTTAACCCATTAAATTATTGATACAAATTAAAGAATTCAATTTTTAACTTATCCTTATGACTTAAAATCCCTTG
>NZ_JBHZRV010000026.1:0-1250 GCF_043641955.1 Pseudoalteromonas atlantica | reverse complement strand
ATGTCTTGTCCTGAAATGTGTTTACACATTTAGGACTTATTTATGAAGACCACCGAAACTAAAGGCACTAAGCGTACCCAACGAGATTATACATTGGGCTTTAAACTATCTATTGTTGAGCAGGTAGAAAGGGCAACTTTACGTATAAACAAGCTCAAAAACACTATGGTATTCAAGGTCGCAGCACCGTCCTTGTATGGCTAAGAAAACATGGTAAATTAGATTGGCCTACACCAACTTATATGACCGATATGCCTAAATCAAAAGAAACCCCAGCACAAAAAATTAAACGTTTAGAGCGTGAGATAGAAGATTTGCGCCTAAAGGATTTAGTTAAAGATGAAATGATTAATATCATGGATGAAGAGTATGGAGCGGACTTGCGAAAAAAGTACATATCCGAGCTATCACGCGCGCAAAAGAAAAACAGCAAGTAAAACTGACACCGTTATGCCGAGCATATGGCATAACATGGCAAGGTTACTATCAAGCTATACGCAGAATAGATGCTCGGAATAAAGCACTAGAGCCAGTCAAAGAACTAGTGATGTACTGACGACAATTCATGCCTCGTGTTGGTGGAAAGAAACTGTATCGGATGATAAAACCAGCGCTGCTAGAGCGTGGTATTAAACTAGGCCGTGATTGTTTTTTTGATTATTTGAGAGAGCATGATTTTCTTGTAAAACCAAAGAAAAATTACACTAAAACAACACACAGTAACCATTGGATGCGCAAGCACCCCTATTTACTTAAAGAGCATACGCCTACTGCGGCCGAGGAAGTCTTTGTTAGTGATATTACATACGTAAAGTCAGCGCAAGGCGTACACTACCTGTCGTTAGTCACTGATGCGTATAGCCGAAAAATAATGGGTTATGAGCTGAGTGATGAAATGAAAGCAACCGATGTAGTCAAAGCATTAGAGATGACGATTAAACAGCGCGTATATAAACGTGATGCGATTCATCATTCAGGCCGAGGGCTACAATATTGCTCTGAAGTGTATCAAAATGCGCTATTAAAAGAGGGAATTAAGCCATCGATGACAGATGGATATGATTGTTATCAAAACGCCTTAGCGGAGCGGGTTAACGGAATATTAAAACAAGAATTTTGACTCTATACATGTCACAATATACAAGAGTTAAAACGACTAGTTGAAGAGTCGATATTCATATACAATGAAATACGACCGCATTTGAGTTTGGGAATGAAAACACCAAATCAAGTGCATAAAAAAGACCTGG
>NZ_JBHZRV010000024.1:0-2736 GCF_043641955.1 Pseudoalteromonas atlantica | reverse complement strand
GCGGCACTAGCTCAGTTGGTAGAGCGCGACCTTGCCAAGGTCGAGGTCACGAGTTCGAGCCTCGTGTGCCGCTCCAAATTATTTGATATGTTTAGGCGGAATGGCAGAGTGGCCATGCACCGGATTGCAAATCCGTTTACCCCGGTTCGACTCCGGGTTCCGCCTCCAAATAATTACTCCACACGCTTTAATTAGCAAACTCGATGCCCGAGTGGTGGAATTGGTAGACACAAGGGATTTAAAATCCCTCGACTAACAAGTCGTGCCGGTTCAAGTCCGGCCTCGGGCACCACTATATCCTCAGTTTTACTTATAACTTAGTTATTTCCTTATAAATACTATTTATTAATAGAAATGCACTATCATCTAGTTACTTACATTAAATTACTTCTTTTTTTAAAACCCTAAAACCCTAAAACCTTAAAACCTCATATTTTTGTTTCAAAAGCTTAGCTCATTAATATACTGGCTTTGATCACCGCAAACTTGTCATTACAAGCAATACCAATTGGCGATAATACTTAATCATTTATATAAGCTAACCTTGCGCCTCCCTACCGATAAGTTCTTCTATTTCAAAGATAGACCACTTAATTCGCAAATAGGTATAAAAAACTGGCATAAGGCTCTTAGAACGTAAATTAATACCTAACTAACTCTATAGCGAGTTTTAGCAGGAGATGGTGACTGTGTCTCGTCAAATGCTTAAACCAAAATTTGTATCCAGTTATTTGTACTAATGCTACAAAGTCTATTAATAGTGTTGTGTCAATTGCTTAATGAATCGCTTATAAAAAGATCAGAGATACTATATGGTGCCAGTGTGTTTAATCGAGGCGATTGCAGGTGGTACTGTTATTAGTAATATACAAGCAGGGCGCAGACAATAAAAAACCCGAAATGGCTAATTTCGGGTTTTTAACTTAAAGCATTTTAGAACTATTTGTGCCAAATGCCTTTAGGAATAGTTTTATTGAGCTTGTCGTTTTTACTTGGATCGAACGTCGGTAGTTTTCCAGCGCGTCGTTGAGCGTTATAATCTTTGGCAAGCCATACTACAACACCTGATAGCATAAATAATGCGATTACGTTCACTATCGCCATTAAGCCCATAGATACATCCGCTAAAGTCCAGACAAGTGGTAATTCGCCAAGCGCACCAAACATAACCATACCTAGTACTAGTAACCTAAATATCAACATGCCTGATGCATGGTTGTGCTCTAAGAACATTAAGTTCGTTTCAGCATAAGAATAGTTAGCAACAATTGATGTAAAGGCAAAAAACAAAATAGCGATTGCAACAAATATTGCACCCCAGCTACCTACATGCTCTTCAAGGGCTGCTTGTGTTAGTGCGATACCCGTTACATCAGAACCTTGAACTAATTGTTCTGACAGTAAAATAAGTGCAGCTGTTGCAGTACATATAATGATGGTATCTACAAATACGCCTAACATTTGTACATAACCCTGTGAAGCAGGGTGAGGTGGATTTGGTGTTGCTGTTGCCGCTGCATTAGCAGCGCTACCCATACCCGCTTCGTTTGAGAATAATCCGCGTTTGATCCCTTGGATCATCGCTTGCATAACGCCATAACCAATTGCACCGGCTCCAGCTTGTTCAAGGCCAAAAGCACTTCTAATTACATGCATAAATACATCAGGTAATTCAGTGTAATTTACAGCACAAATATATAGTGCAACAATTAGGTAGGCGGCGGCCATAAAAGGCACTGCTAATTCAGCAAATCGTGAAATCGTTTTTAGACCACCAAATATGATGATGCCAGAGCCAATAACAAGTGCTATACCTACTATGTAGTTAGGAATACCGAAGGCAACTTCAAATGCAGCAGCAATAGAGTTTGACTGCACAGCATTAAAAACTAAACCAAATGCTAAAATTAAGCACAGTGAAAACACTACGCCCATCCAACGTTTGCCAAGACCGTATTCCATGTAGTAAGCAGGGCCACCGCGAAAATTACCTTCCTCATCGCGAGTTTTATAAGCTTGGGCTAATGTGCTCTCTGCAAAACTAGTTGCCATACCTATTAGAGCAATCAGCCACATCCAAAAAATAGCACCAGCTCCACCTAAATAAAGCGCAACAGCAACACCTGCCATATTACCGGTGCCAACACGGGCTGCTAAAGAAGTACAAAATGCTTGGAAAGAGGAGATGCCGCCATCTGAACCTTGGCGGCTTTGGAACATTACTTTGACCATATGCGGGAATTGTAAGAATTGAATAAAGCCAAGGCGTATTGTAAAAAATAGTCCTGCAGCTATTAATAAGTACACCAAAATATGACCCCATAAGAGACCACTTATACTATTTATTATATCTGTCATGTGTGTTGCCTAGTGAACGAGTTGTAAATATGCGGCGCAACTTACCACAAGCGTGATAAATAGTTTAGTAAACACCACAAAATAATCAGTTATCCACAGGGTTTTGTGGGTATCTTGTGTGTTTGGGTGGTGTATCTTTGGGGTAAAAATTAAATACAAAAAAGCGTTTAAAAACGCTTGCGTTAAAATCGATTCGCCCTATAATGCGACCCCACTGAGACGGCAGAGCGCAACGCATAGCGAGGCACGAGCTACTCAGTGAGTCGAGTAAAACTTAGTTCTGAAAACTTTCAAGTTTAACAAAATTAAGTGTTGACAAAAAAATAGGAAAGCGTAACATGCGCAGCCCTAGCGAGATAAAGCAAAGCGTTTTAATCG
>NZ_JBHZRV010000023.1:0-2977 GCF_043641955.1 Pseudoalteromonas atlantica | reverse complement strand
AATCTACTTTAGTCTATTAACTTCTTCGCTTGTTTCACTATCACATAAAACGCGTTTGGCGTTGTATGGTTAAGCCTCACGGGTAATTAGTACAAGTTAGCTTAACATGTCACCATGCTTCCACATCTTGCCTATCAACGTTGTAGTCTTCAACGGCCCTTCAGAGACTTTAAAAGTCTAGTGAGAACTCATCTCGAGGCCTGCTTCGCGCTTAGATGCTTTCAGCGCTTATCAGTTCCGAACGTAGCTACCGGGCAATGCCATTGGCATGACAACCCGAACACCAGCGGTTCGTTCACTCCGGTCCTCTCGTACTAGGAGCAACCCCTCTCAATTCTCAAACGCCCACGGCAGATAGGGACCGAACTGTCTCACGACGTTCTAAACCCAGCTCGCGTACCACTTTAAATGGCGAACAGCCATACCCTTGGGACCGACTTCAGCCCCAGGATGTGATGAGCCGACATCGAGGTGCCAAACACCGCCGTCGATATGAACTCTTGGGCGGTATCAGCCTGTTATCCCCGGAGTACCTTTTATCCGTTGAGCGATGGCCCTTCCATTCAGAACCACCGGATCACTATGACCTACTTTCGTACCTGCTCGACGTGTCTGTCTCGCAGTTAAGCTGGCTTCTACCATTACACTAACCGTACGATGTCCGACCGTACTTAGCCAACCTTCGTGCTCCTCCGTTACTCTTTGGGAGGAGACCGCCCCAGTCAAACTACCCACCAGGCACTGTCCGTAACCCCGATTCAGGGGCCAACGTTAGAACATCAAAACTACAAGGGTGGTATTTCAAGGACGACTCCAACAAAACTAGCGTCTCATCTTCAAAGTCTCCCACCTATCCTACACATGTAGGTTCAATGTTCAGTGCCAAGCTGTAGTAAAGGTTCACGGGGTCTTTCCGTCTAGCCGCGGGTACACAGCATCTTCACTGCGATTTCAATTTCACTGAGTCTCGGGTGGAGACAGCGTGGCCATGGTTACACCATTCGTGCAGGTCGGAACTTACCCGACAAGGAATTTCGCTACCTTAGGACCGTTATAGTTACGGCCGCCGTTTACCGGGGCTTCGATCAAGAGCTTCGTCCGAAAACTAACCCCATCAATTAACCTTCCGGCACCGGGCAGGTGTCACACCGTATACGTCATCTTGCGATTTTGCACAGTGCTGTGTTTTTAATAAACAGTCCCAGCCACCTGGTCACTGCGGCTCCAATTAGCTCAGGGAGTAAATCCCGTCACCCATCGGAGCGTACCTTCTCCCGAAGTTACGGTACGATTTTGCCTAGTTCCTTCACCCGAGTTCTCTCAAGCGCCTTAGTATTCTCTACCTGACCACCTGTGTCGGTTTGGGGTACGATTCGGTATAATCTGAAGCTTAGAGGCTTTTCCTGGAAGTATGGCATCAGCAACTTCACACCCTTAGGTGCTCGTCTCGTGTCTCAGTCTTAGCAACCCGGATTTTCCTAAGTCACCAACCTACTCACTTTCACATGGACAACCATCGCCATGCTTGCTTAGCCTGCTCCGTCCCCCCATCGCAATTATACCAAGTACGGAAATATTAATCCGTTTCCCATCGACTACGCCTTTCGGCCTCGCCTTAGGGGTCGACTTACCCTACCCTGATTAACATGGGATAGGAACCCTTGGTCTTCCGGCGTGCGGGTTTTTCACCCGCATTATCGTTACTCATGTCAGCATTCGCACTTCTGATACGTCCAGCATACCTCCCGGTACACCTTCAACCGCTTACAGAACGCTCCCCTACCACTCAGAATAAATTCTGAATCCGCAGCTTCGGTGCATAGTTTAGCCCCGTTACATCTTCCGCGCAGACCGACTCGACCAGTGAGCTATTACGCTTTCTTTAAAGGATGGCTGCTTCTAAGCCAACCTCCTGGCTGTCTGGGCCTTTCCACATCGTTTCCCACTTAACTATGACTTTGGGACCTTAGCTGGCGGTCTGGGTTGTTTCCCTCTTCACGACGGACGTTAGCACCCGCCGTGTGTCTCCCGGATAGTACTTTACGGTATTCGGAGTTTGCAAAGGGTTGGTAAGTCGGGATGACCCCCTAGCCTTAACAGTGCTCTACCCCCGTAAGTATTCGTCCGAGGCTCTACCTAAATAGATTTCGGGGAGAACCAGCTATCTCCCGGTTTGATTAGCCTTTCACTCCAAGCCACAAGTCATCCCCTAACTTTTCAACGTTAGTGGGTTCGGTCCTCCAATTGATGTTACTCAATCTTCAACCTGCTCATGGCTAGATCACCGGGTTTCGGGTCTATACCTTGCAACTATTCGCCCAGTTAAGACTCGGTTTCCCTACGGCTACCCTAATCGGTTAACCTCGCTACAAAATATAAGTCGCTGACCCATTATACAAAAGGTACGCAGTCACAGAACAAGTCTGCTCCTACTGCTTGTACGTACACGGTTTCAGGTTCTATTTCACTCCCCTCACAGGGGTTCTTTTCGCCTTTCCCTCACGGTACTGGTTCACTATCGGTCAGTTGGGAGTATTTAGCCTTAGATGATGGTCCACCTATATTCAGTCAAAGTTTCACGTGCTCCGACCTACTCGATTTCACTTAAAATGTATTTTCATGTACGGGACTATCACCCTGTATCGTGGCACTTTCCAGAGCCTTCCATTAACACATAATAAGCTTAAGGGCTGTTCCGGTTTCGCTCGCCGCTACTTCCGGAATCTCGGTTGATTTCTTTTCCTACGGGTACTTAGATGTTTCAGTTCTCCGCGTTCGCCTCGTTAACCTATGTATTCAGTTAACGATACCTGCAAGCAGGTGGGTTTCCCCATTCGGAAATCTTAGTCTCAAGTGCTTTTTACTAGCTTGACTAAGCTTATCGCAAGTTAATACGTCCTTCATCGCCTCCAACTGCCAAGGCATCCACCGTGTACGCTTAGTCACTTAACCATACAACCCAAACGGGTCTTTGTTT
>NZ_JBHZRV010000022.1:0-11512 GCF_043641955.1 Pseudoalteromonas atlantica | reverse complement strand
ATTAGCTCAGTTGGGAGAGCATCGCCCTTACAAGGCGAGGGTCACTGGTTCAAGTCCAGTATCACCCACCACATATAGAAATTCCTCAGAATACATCAATTTAAAATATATACCATTCATTACTTAAAATGCTCTCTAGTTAGTTATCAGCTCAATTGAGTAAAAGCATCGCCGCCTTTATAACGAATGGCGAGGGTCGCAGGTATCAAGTCCAGTATCACCCACCACATATAAAAATTCTTCAGAATACATCAATTTAAAATATCTATCATTCATTGTCTAAAATGTTTTCTATCTAGTTATAAGCTCAATTGAGTAAAAGCATCGGCGCTTTTATAACGAATAGCGAGGGTCGCAGGTATCAAGTCCAGTATCACCCACCACATATAAAATTCCTCAGAATACATCAATTTAAAATATCTACCATTCATTACTTAAAATTTTCTCTAGTTAGTTATCAGCTCAATTGAGTAAATGCATCGCCGCCTTTATAACGAATGGCGAGGGTCGCAGGTATCAAGTCCAGTATCACCCACCACATATAAAAATTCTTCAGAATACATCAATTTAAAATATCTACCATTCATTGCCTAAAATGTTCTCTAGCTAGTTATTAGCTCAATTGAAAAATAGCACTGTACTACTGTCTCAATTGCAAAGTACGGGGTTAAAGTCATAATAATAATTAGGCATTGCAAAAAGCCCCTACCGGTCTTTTCGATATAATCTGCTGCAACAAATTTAGCTGAATGATTTTCTTAAAAAGTAAGTGTAGGAAAGTGGCGCCGTAATGGACATTGCTGTGTGAGATATATCTTACAATACTGTGCGTGTTGTCAGTTAATTTTGATTAAAATACATTAGATAAAAGCTTAAGTTATTGTTTTATAGTTACAATGTTTTTGTTTCATAAATGTTGCAATAAAATAATCTACATTTCCTGCTATCAGTAATCCAAGAATCTATTAGAATTTAGCACATCAAGACGATGCAGACTCAATGATTGAGCTGATGCCAAGGAAATGGATTACGGCAAATTAGCATGAAGCTAGGCAAGAAGCCAAATGGACAAGTTAACATGGATGCCAAGGAAGACTTAGGATATTGCCAGGATGCGATACATTAGCGGAGCTAATGAAAAGGATTACCCAATGGATTATATTACAGGAAGTAATAGGAGCGCTTGGAAGCGTAGGAACGCCAAGGTGGCAAGTGGATAACACTAGGATGTGTAGGATATCGCATTGATGCGATGTGAGGGTGTATTCAGGATGTATACCCGTTCAGGGGATGATAAAAAGGGTAGCTTCGGCGTAGGAATGGATGCCTTATTATGGATGAAGTCAGATTGGGGCGTAACTATATGTTACGCCTTAGTTTTTTATACCAGTTTATTGGGTAGCTCAAGTTAGTTAAAACTTTAACTGGCTCTCATATTTTGTGCGGTGGCACAACGACACTCTTCAGCATTTCATTTTCCATAGATAAAACACCTTGATACACGCTTTGACCATCGCTTGAAAATTCAAACATGAACTCGCTTTTTATTCCTGGTTTGCCATTCTTTAAAATACCCAACCGACGTTTGGTGCATGCGACACTCATCAGTTGTACTTGCAGTTGTTCACTTTGACGCTTGGCATGTGCATCAGCTGCTTCTGCCACTTTTCGGTTTAGCCAAAACAGATAAATTACACTGCCGATAAAAATGAATGTCCACAAACTTGCCATGTTAAGAAAATAACCTTCCAATTGCGCGAGCGAGGGTTTCGCTACGGTTTTCTTTTCGTAATAGACCTAATAGATGCGGGCGAACTGCTGGAATTGCAACTAGATCAGCAAAAATACTTGGGAAAAGCGTATCAATTTCTTGATGGTGCGCACAGTTATCCATAAATATATGTAATCGTTGTGGGTCTTCTAATAAAGAATAACAACGCCCTGCAATAGTTAGCAACACATCTGAATCTGTGGCTAGTTTGCTTGCTAACACTGAGTCAACAATTTGTCCTGTTAAGCCTTGTGCTTGAGAGTTCGACATAGCGCGCAGTGCGCAAACAAGGGCTAAAGAATCATTTTCGTCAATAGCATCTTGTGCGTGCTGAGAAAGCTGCTCAGTCAAGCTTACTGGAATATTTACATGCTCCAACATAGCACTGAGCGGTTGCAATACTTCGGCGGGGAGTTGTCCCCATGCATCTTTTAAATTAGTTAAGTTGCTATCGTTTTCCAAGCGTAATGCATAATCAGCAATACCTTGTATAGCTACGCTTTGCCAGTTATCAAAACCGAGCTTTGCGCTAAAATACAGTTGCGCATATTCATAATATTGCGACGCAGGCTGCTTTAGCAGTGTCTTTAGAAGAGAATTGAATGCCGCAAGTTTATTGGCATTAGGCGTAAAGACATATGGGTTATTATCAAGTTTACCATCAGCTTGTTCACCTGTTAGGTCATTGCCAAGCGCTTCTATAACCATGTTTGCAAAATGATCACGACTCGCACACACCAATTTACTTTGCTCATCAACAGGAAATTTCAAAAACCATACGTAAGGTTCTTTACTGGCGGAGCTATCCCAAAATTGAATAGCGATCCATGCGTGTCCTGCAAGCGGATACGGGTAAGGGATCTGGGCTTGCTCAATAGCATTAAATTGTTTTTTATCAATCTTTGTGATGCGCCTGCCAATATCAAAAGCACGCCATTGTGTGCCAGCTCCATCAAGAAGCTGCCCTAAAGTCGCTATTTGCTCAGTCATTATCTTCTCTAAATTTTACACTGCAATATACTGATAATTATACGTCATAGCCGCTTATGAGGGAACAGGGTATAATCAACCCGTCTATATACAAGGGGGTGTAATGGTATACGTAATTCAGGATTATCTGGCGCAACTTGAAGATTTATTAAAACAGCATCAACTTTGGCAAAATGAGCCCATTGATGAGCACGCGTTAAATTTTACAGTCCCTTTTTGCCACGATACCTTGGCGTTTGAGCAATGGCTGCAATTTGTATTCATAAAGAAAATGTCTTTGTTAATTAAGCAACAGCAACCTTTACCAAGTAATATGTCAATTGCGCCAATGGCTGAACTAATGCTGTCAAAATCGAGCGGTGGTGATGAAATAATCGAATTATTGAAAGAGATTGATAACTTTTTTGGAAGAGTAAATGATTGAACGTCCAGAGCCAGCTGTTTATGGTGAACTTGAAATTTTATACCAAGACGCAGATTACATTGCGATAAATAAACCCTCAGGGTTACTTGTGCATCGTTCATTTTTAGATAAACATGAAACGCAGTTTGCTATGCAAATGCTGCGCGATCAAATTGGGCAACATGTCTTTCCGGTTCATCGATTAGACAGGCCTACCTCAGGTGTTTTGTTATTTGCGTTGAGCTCTGAAGCTGCTCGCGACATCAATCAACTGTTTATTGATAATCAAATATCAAAACGTTACTTAGCTTTAGTTCGTGGTTTTGCACCTGATTCAGTCTTTTTAGATAAACCATTGAAAGAAGAACTGGATAAAATTGCTGATAAGTTTGCTGATCAAGATAAGGCACCACAAGAAGCACAAACGCAGTTTAACTGTTTGCACCAAGCTGCGTTGCCAATTCCAATAGGTAAGTATCCTACTGTGCGTTATTCATTGGTTGAGTGTTTTCCTAAAACGGGCCGAAAACATCAGATCCGTCGACATTTAAAGCATTTATCTTTACCTATTATCGGTGATGTTAATCACGGGGATAATCAGCACAACCAGTTTTTTCGGGAACATTTTAAGTTGCGCCGGTTAATGTTATTTGCAACTGAGCTTCACTTTGTGCACCCTTATACAAAGCAAGCTGTAAAAATAAAAGCGCCACTAGGTGAAGCGATGCTGAGCATTTGCAATCAACTCGGTTGGCCAAACCAAGAAAAGGATTATTAATGGCAACGATTAGCATATTTGTCGGCAGTGTTTACGGTGGCGCTGAGCGTTTAAGTGATGACGTTATCGAAGTGATTGAACAGTCAACCCATCAAGCAAAACTGATCACAACACCCACACTAGAAGACGTAAAGTCAGCGAGTCATATATTGGTAATTACCTCAACCACTGGGCAAGGTGAGATACCAGATAATTTATCGCCGCTTTATAGCCAGCTTGATAACCAGTTCCCTATGTTGACGGGTAAGCCTTACGGCATTGTTGCTATGGGTGACAGAAGCTATGGCGATACGTTTTGCGGCGCAGGGCGTAGCTTTGATGAGTTGTTTCGTGATTTACAGGCAAAGCCAGTTGGTCATCGCTTAGAAATAGATGCCAGTGAAGACTTTGAACCGTGGCCTGTAACTGAGCCTTGGTTAAAACAGTGGCTAACAAAATTACCTGAGTAAATAAAAAAGAGCGCATTAGCGCTCTTTATCATTGTGGAATTAAATTAAATACTAAATACTAAGTACTTTTTACGTCCACTTTAAGTTTCAATTTTTGCCCTGGCTGTAAGTACTTTTGCCCTGCCAAATTATTCCACTTAATAATATCGTTCACCGATAAATTAAACTTAGAGGCAATACGTGCTAGCGAATCACCGCGACGAACTTTATAAGTAATTGTTCGGTTGGTGCTAACTAAGGCTGTTTGCTTATTAGTATTTGATTTATATATTGTGAGTTTTTGTCCTAATCGTAATACACTGCTTTTATTTAGCTTATTCCATTTAGCCAGCTCAGTAATGGTGACATCATATTCGCGACTAATATCCCACAATGTATCGCCACTTTTAACCTTATGAAATACTTTTTGTTCTGTCGTTTTATTAACGGCTAGACGCACTTTATGTGGTAGGTGTTGGCTTTTAACAGCGCCGTCACTCAGTGGTACTAAAAGTTGCTGACCGACTCGAATAGTTGTTGTATTTAATTTGTTGAGGGATTTTATCGCACTCACGCTGGTCGAAAACTTATCTGCAATGACTGATAAACTATCCCCGTTGGTCACTTTATATTGTTGCCAGCGTAAACGCTCTTTAATGTCTGTTTTGGCAAGTTGTTGTTGGAAGCTGTCAACTTTATCCGAAGGGATAAGTAAAAAATGAGGTCCATTTGGATCGGTTGCCCAGCGGTTGAAACCTGGATTTAAACGATAAAGTTCAGTTAAACTGATTTGTGCCATTTCTGCCGCTAAGGCTAAGTCTATTTGAGAGCCGATGTCTACAGTTTCTACAACTTGCGCATTGATGATTGGGTTCCACTTTAAACCAAACTCTTCTTGACGTTTAAGTAAGTCAGAGAGCGCCAATAACTTAGGAACATACGCGGTGGTTTCTTTTGGTAAATCAAGTGACCAAAAGTCAGTAGGCAAGTGCTTTTTTCGGTTTTTCCTAATTGCCCGCAGTAAACGACCTTCACCAGAATTGTATGCCGCAATTGCATTAAGCCAATCGCCTTCGAGTGTTTTATGCAAATAAGACAAGTAATCAAGTGCTGCGCGAGTCGACTGTACAATATCTCGGCGACCGTCATACCACCAGTTTTGTTTAAGGTCAAAACGTTCACCTGTTTGCGGCATAAATTGCCAAATACCCGAAGCACTGCGGTGTGAATAACCAAATGGGTCAAATGCACTTTCCACAATAGGTAAAAGCGCTATCTCGATAGGCATTTCGCGTTTTTCAACTTCTTCTACAATAAAGTGTAAATAAGGCTCTGCACGCTTTGAAATTCTGTCCAGATAAGCTTGATGGCGAGCATAATAATTACGCTCAGTAACAACTGGACGGTTTTGCGGTACTTCAATTGATAATTGATAGCGAATTCTTTCCCACACATCATCAAAAATAGGGGAGGCATCATCAAGCTCGTTCACTTGAACGTATTGCGCATTTAGCATTAATGCATCATTGATTTCGCTTGGGCTTGCGCCATCAAACTGCTCAACAGACTGATTAGCATTGATGCTATCTGTCTTGTTGTTGGAATGTGTTGAAGTTAATGTTTGACAACCACTTAGCACTAAAGCTAAGCCTAAAACGAGTGAGGATTTTTTCATAAATACCAATACATCAGGTAAAAAACTCGGCGAATACTACCCGTTATGAGCCAACATTGCCACTTTATGACCACCTAAAAACTGCAACAGTGATGGTAATAACCCTATAATAAACTGATTATTACAGGGTTGTTATCTTAGAAGTGGTCTTTCCAGGCTCTAAGACCTGCAAAGTTTTGCCAAGGTTCATTATTTTGTAACATGTTTTTTGATTTATGCTGATACTCAATTGGAATATTTTGACTAATACCTGATATATCACTGCGCATAAAAGGGTTTATTTTGCGCTCTAACGCGATGGTGCTAGGTAAGGTAATTTCATCATTGCTACGTTTAGCATCTACCCATTGTGCATACTCAATTAAATCGGCATTGGTGGGCTCAACTGCTAGAGCGAATGCTAAATTTGCTTGTGTGTATTCATGTGTACAATATATTTTACACATCTCTGGCAGCTGCTTTAATTTATCAAAAGAGTGCTGCATTTGCTCTGCGCTACCTTCAAATAAACGCCCGCAGCCACCACTAAATAATGTGTCACCAGTAAATGCCAGTGCAGGGTTTAAATAACAAATGTGATCTAGCGTATGGCCAGGAGTATGGATGATGGCAAACTCTGTATCAAACACTGAGACAGTGTCGCCTTCATTTAGTGTATTTGTTATCCCTTTAAAAGGGCTGTTGCTGGGGCCATATACATTTATACCCTTAAAAGCTTCACATAAGGAAGCCACGCCATCGGTGTGATCATAATGATGGTGAGTTATTAGTATGCCAGCGAGTGTTAATCCATGTTGACTTAAATGCGTCAGTACTGGCTCAGCTTGGCCTGGGTCTACCACCCAAGCGAGGTGTTCTTCACTATGTGTAATGCACCAAATGTAATTATCTGAAAAGGCTTTGATTGCTTTGACTTGCACCATTTAACATTGCTCTATAAAGTGATCATATTGAACAGTATAACGAGCTTAGCAGATGAAACCAGCCCTTAGTTTTCAAGAAGGACCCAAGCCATTATCATGGCATGAATTTCCTCATGGCGACTACTTGCGTTCTGATATTGAGCGTAAAATGGCAAAATGGCTACCGCGTATGTTTGGCTACCACATGTTAAAGTTGGGTAACCTAAGCGGGGAACTTAATACTAGCGCTAGTACCATAAAACACCAAGTTTGTGTGGCTGAATCTGGTCCTCATACGGGAGTTGTTGCTGATATTGATGAATTGCCATTTTATGAGCACAGCGTTGATGCATGTATATTAAGTCATTGCTTAGAGTACCATTCAGATCCTCACCATATCCTTCGTGAAGTACATAGAACCTTGCTACCGGGTGGTTATATGGTGATCACTGGCTTTAACCCCTTTAGCCTATGTGGGCTGGCGCAGTTACTGCCATTTAGTAGACAAAAGCTGCCTTGGACTGGCCGGTTTTTTACACCAGCACGTGTTAAAGATTGGTTGCACTTACTTGGTTTTGAATTAGTAAGTGATGAACGGTTTATTTTCTCATCACTGGCTCGAGGCACGCGTCTTTCTCGTTTTGCTCCATGGAGGCGTTTTACAAAGCAATATTTAAAACCTATGGGCAGTGTCTATATGCTCGTGGCAAGAAAAAGAGTAGCACCGCTAACACCAATTAAACCTAAATGGCACGCGAGGCCACAGTTTTCACCTGTAAAAGGAGCTGGCCTTAGGCAAACCTCAAAGCAGCACCGTAAGCGGGATTGTTAAAAATGATTGTGTAGGTTGGGGTAGTTGACCTGCACGAATATTCATTTGAATTGCTGGGTGTAATAATTGTGGTGAGCTAAGTGTGGCGTCTCGTTTTTCTCTTGTTTCTATGTACGCATGTTCTGACTGTTGCAAATGAACATTTGTTAAACGCTGCTCTTGCACAGTGGTTTTGTTTGCCAGCTCTCGGCCATACGGTTGGTAGTCGTGACACATCCACATAATAGTTTTATCTGGTAGTGCTAATACCTTTTGTAAAGACGCGTAGAGTTCTTTTGCGCTACCGCCAGGAAAGTCACAGCGTGCAGTACCACTATCGGGCATAAAAAAGGTATCCCCAACAAAAAGGTTCCCCTCAATCAAGTAGCTTACACTATCAGGTGTATGTCCGGGGGTGGATACTATATCAAAATGTGTATTACCAAACTTGAAGCGCTCCCCATCATTAAATAGCTCATCAAATGGTGAGCCATCGCATGGCATATCAAGGTGATACAAATGACTAAAATAAGCCTGTACTTGCGTTATGCCTTTACCAGTACCTAGTTTACACGGATGTTCAGTTTTAAGTTGTTGTTTAATATAACTCGCGGCAGTTATATGATCTGCATGGGCATGTGTTTCTAAAATCCATTCAAGAGTGAGTTTATGAGCTGAAACATAGTCAATGATTTGGTTTGCTGTGGTAAATGTAAGTGTTGCACTTGGCGCGTCAAAGTCTGCGGGTGGGTCAATGAGTATTGCACTGTGAGTGTCTAAACAGCTTACTAAATAGGTGAATGTTGCGCTTTGTTTATGAAAGAAAGACTTAACAGCAATGGGCATTTTACAACTCCAATATATTATATACCTAAACCTTATAACATATAACGAAATTGTAAAATGGTTTGCGACTAATTGAGCGCGTTACAGTGGGGTAAATGATTTATTCGGGCTGGTAGCCTTCATCCACAAGTAGATTTTTACTGCCCGCAGCGTCACGTGCTAGGTCATCTACTATTTCATTGTATTTGTTACCACTGTGACCCTTAACCCACTTCCACGTTATTGTGTGTCTATTACAGGCTTCATCAAGGCGTTTCCATAAGTCGACATTTTTCACAGGTTTTTTTGCTGACGTTTTCCAGCCACGCTTTTTCCAGTTTGCAACCCAAGACTCAATACCTTGCTTTACATATTGGCTATCGGTCGTAAGGTTAATTTCACAAGGGCGGGTTAAACTTTCAAGCGCTACAATGGCCGCTAGCATCTCCATGCGATTGTTTGTGGTAAGGGTATAACCTTGGCTCATTTCTTTTTCATGACCGTTATAAAGCATGAAAATACCATATCCGCCGGGACCCGGATTACCTAAACATGAGCCATCAGTATAAATCTCTACGGTTTTTTGCACTGTTTTACCTTGATATTATGTACAATAAAGTGATTATAGAAAGATACCAGAATCAGGCTAAGTTCGATATGCAGCGCAGACAAATAGTTTTAGATACAGAAACCACCGGCATCGACCCTAAACAAGGGCACCGAATTATTGAAATCGGCTGTGTGGAATTAATAAACCGCCGATTAACCGGCAATAATTTTCACGTTTATATTAATCCGCAGCGCAGCATTGAAGAAGAGGCAATTGATGTTCACGGTATTACCAATGAGTTTTTACGTGACAAGCCTTTATACCACCAAATAGCGCAAGAGTTTTTCGATTACATCAAAGGGGCAGAGCTTGTCATTCATAACGCTCCGTTTGACGTTGGTCACATGGACAACGAGTTTGCTTTGCTTAATCAGGGTTATCCAAACACCCACGATTACTGTCAAGTTCTCGACACCCTTAAAATGGCGCGTGACTTGCATCCTGGACAGAAGAACAACCTTGATGCACTGTGCCGTCGTTATGATGTAGATAACACTAAGCGGACGTTACACGGCGCACTACTGGATTCTGAAATACTTGCAGACGTTTACTTAGCCATGACAGGCGGCCAAGTGAAACTCAACTTAAATCAGAATAAAAATCAAGGTAATGAGCAACAACAAAGAGCGATACGTCGTCTAAGCTTAGAGCGTGCACCACTAAAAGTGCTTTTAGCTAATGATGAAGAACAGACAGCCCATCAAGCACGACTAGATATCGTTCAAGACGCTGGCGGCCAATGTTTATGGCGCGCTGAATAAGGCCCACAATGAAACATTATTTATTTACATTGCTGGTGGTATTTATTTTACCACTTACACTGAGCGCGCAAAGCGATGATAAAATCACATTGCTAAAGCGTGACGGTCAACAGAACGAAGTGCCTTTATTAAATAATCGCTTTCGGATTGATTATAAAGTGGAAGAAATTAATCTTTTATTCTTTCGTAAACCTGGTACACCTGCTGTGGTGTTGGTGCAACCTGATGGCAGTAAGCTTTATGCGACGTCGGCAATAAAAGAACCGAATGTAGATTGGTTTGATGAAATAAGCTATGACTTAATAACCATTCGTGAACCTACGCCAGGGCCTTGGCAGGTGGTAGGCAGTATTTTGCCTGATAGCCGCATTGTGGTCATTGGTGATATTGACTTAAAAGTTGAACCATTACCGCCGCTTCTTTTTAGAGGAGAGACAGTTAAAGTTACAGGTCAGATTTTAAATGATGGTGAGCCAATCGGTGTTGGGATGTTTCGTGATGTAGTGAGCCTTCATGTTGATTTTATCAGTACTAACAATAGTGATTATGCTAATTTTGGTGCAGGTACGCATAGCGTTGCCCAATTTAGAGATAATGGGCGTGGTTTTGATGAACGCCCTAAAGATGGAATATTTACCGGAGAGTTTAAACTTGCCTTTCCGGCGGGTCAGTGGCAGCCAGAACTTTATATTGAAACACCGCTACTAAAGCGCACCGTTGTTCAAGACATTATTGTAGTTAAAGAGCCTCCCTTTAGTTTTGACATCGCCTTAGCAGAAGACGATACCCTTGAGCATGTTTTAACAGTTTCTTTAGACCCTGAAGTGGTAAAACCCGAAACAGTGCTTATACAGGGTAAAATTTACTACCCGAACAATGAAGAGCAAATGTTTAACATCGAAGGTAATAGTTCGCTTACCAGAGAGCTCATTATTAAAAACTATGATTGGGGTCGCTATAGTGTTGAGTTGTCTGTTTTTGGTACGAACATTAATGGTCGTGAGTTTATGGCAACTTTGCCAACCTATCGCTTTGAGATAGAAAGGCCCATTGAGATTGTTCCTGAGTTACCTGAGCCTGTGCTAACCGAAGCAGAAATAAAAGAAATCGCGCGAGTAAAAAAAGAAGCTGAGTCGATGTCTACAGTTTTGTTTGTCAGCCTTATTATTGGTGGCAATCTATTGGTTTTACTTATTGGCTGGTTAGCAATTCGGGTTTTCGTACAGAAAAAATCAATCATGCCAAAAATAAGTATTCCTTTTTTGAAGAAAAAAGCAGCCCCCGATGATGACTCAGCAAATAACGAAAAAAATGAAGTCGACAAAAATGGCTCAAAAAATGATAAATCAGGTGAAATTTTAAACCTTTCGATGTCAGATGACTAAAAAACCTGTAAAAAAACAAAAAAGCCCTTGACGAAGTAGGGGCTGGTTCGTATTATTCACGCCGCTGCAAAGGGAGACCTAAGCAGCAAACGAAAATGCGGAGTGGTAGTTCAGTTGGTTAGAATACCGGCCTGTCACGCCGGGGGTCGCGGGTTCGAGTCCCGTCCACTCCG
>NZ_JBHZRV010000021.1:0-14547 GCF_043641955.1 Pseudoalteromonas atlantica | reverse complement strand
TTTGTCAACACTTAATTTTAAACTTTTCAAAAAATCTAAACTCAAGTTTTATTCGACTTACTAAGTGACTTGCTTGCCTCGCTAAGCGTTGCCTGCTCTGCCGTCTCAGTGGGGTCGCATTATAGGGAGATCCAAAAACAGATCAACCTTTTTTTGAAGAAAACTTAAAATAAAACAATGTTCGCTGAGTATTTGAACGAAACGTATGAAAACAGAGCTAATATAGGGTAATAAAGTCTATTTATAGTGGTTGAAACTTGAAATTTAATTAATAAGCCTTAATACACGATTTGAATTAAGTAAGATCAATACTGGGATCTTATATATTAAATAAATGGTCGGTTGTTTTATCGAGGAAGCTATTTACTGAGAAATACTTTTATCAGTTATTAAATTCAAAGAAGAGACATTAGAGATAACTAGAGAATAAATGAAGTATATTATAAATAGAATTATAGGCATTAAAAAGCCGAGCATAAGCTCGGCTTTTTGGTGTCTTTAAGACTTACTCAGCAGACTGCGCGTCTTCTTGAACTTCTTCGGTTGCAGATGTGCGACCTACTAGTTCAATATAAGCCATTGGTGCATTATCACCAGCACGGAAGCCACACTTAAGAATACGAGTGTAACCACCTGGACGATCCGCATTACGAGGACCGATTTCGCTGAACAATTTACCAACTACTTCATTATCACGCGTGCGAGCAAACGCTAAACGGCGATTTGCTACACTGTCAGTCTTAGCCAGTGTGATTAAAGGTTCAATTACACGGCGTAACTCTTTCGCTTTAGGCAATGTAGTTTTGATGATTTCGTGTTTCACCAAAGAACCTGCCATATTGCTGAACATCGCTTTACGATGGCTGCTGTTACGGTTTAATTGACGACCACTCTTACGATGGCGCATGACCCTATCCTTCTAACTAAACTAATATAGTGATTTAGATTATTCAGCTAGGCTTGCAGGTGGCCAATTTTCTAGGCGCATACCTAGAGAAAGACCACGTGAAGCTAGCACGTCTTTAATTTCAGTTAGAGACTTCTTACCTAAATTAGGCGTTTTAAGAAGCTCAACTTCTGTGCGCTGAACTAAATCACCGATATATTGAATTTGCTCGGCTTTCAAACAGTTTGCAGAACGTACTGTTAGTTCAAGATCATCAACTGGACGAAGTAGAATAGGATCGAATTCAGGCTTCTCTTCTTTCTCTTCTGGTTCAGTTACATCGCGTAAATCTACGAATGCATCTAATTGTTCAGCTAAGATAGTAGACGCACGGCGGATCGCTTCTTCAGGATCTAAAGTGCCGTTTGTTTCCATATCAATGATTAACTTGTCTAGGTCTGTACGTTGTTCAACACGTGCTGATTCAACCGAGTACGCAATACGTTCAACTGGGCTAAATGATGCATCAAGCAACAATCTACCAATTGGACGCTCATCGTCATCAGAGGATAAACGGCTAGACGCCGGCACATAACCACGACCGCGCTCAACACGAATACGCATGCTGATATCGCTGCTATCTGTCGTTAAATGACAAATAACGTGATCTGGGTTAGCAATTGTTACATCGCCATCGTGCTGAATATCTGCCGCAGTCACAGGGCCTACACCAGACTTAGTCAGGGTCAGAAAAACTTCATCTTTGCCTTCTAAAGTTACTGCTAGACCTTTAAGATTTAACAGAATTTCAATGATGTCTTCTTGTACGCCTTCTTTCGCGCTGTATTCATGCAACACACCGTCGATTTCAACTTCGGTTACTGCACATCCAGGCATAGATGAAAGAAGTATACGGCGTAAGGCATTACCCAACGTGTGGCCAAAGCCACGTTCTAATGGTTCTAAAACAACTTTAGAACGTGTCGGGTTGATAGCGTCGATATCGACTAACCTTGGTTTTAGAAATTCTGTAACAGAACCCTGCATTTTATCCTCTCTTAACTCTTAACTTTACTTAGAGTAAAGTTCGACGATTAGTTGTTCATTAATGTCCGCAGACAGGTCTGAACGCTCAGGTAGGCGTTTGAAATTACCTTCCATTTTCTTACCGTCAACTTCAACCCAAGTCGGCTTTTCACGTTGCTCGGCTAGTTCTAGAGCAGCGATGATACGCGCTTGTGTCTTAGACTTTTCACGAATAACTACTACATCTTCTGGAGTAATTACGAATGAAGGAATGTTCACAACACGACCATTAACTAAAACCGCTTTGTGGCTTACTAACTGACGTGCTTCAGCACGTGTGCTTGCAAAACCCATGCGGTATACAACATTGTCTAAACGTTGCTCTAAAAGCTGTAACAAGTTTTCACCTGTATTGCCTTTAAGGCGAGCAGCTTCTTTGTAGTAGTTACTGAATTGCTTTTCAAGTACACCGTACATACGACGAACTTTTTGCTTTTCACGTAATTGTAAACCGTAATCAGATAAGCGACCTTTACGAGCGCCGTGCTGACCAGGTGCAGTCTCAAGTTTACACTTAGAGTCGATAGCTCTTACGCCGCTCTTAAGGAACAGGTCAGTACCTTCACGACGACTCAGCTTGAGCTTAGGGCCCAAATATCTTGCCATGTTATTTCTCCTAACCTATTGTTAAACGCGACGTTTCTTCGGTGGACGACAACCATTGTGTGGTATTGGCGTCACGTCAGTGATGTTGGTGATACGGTAACCAGCAGCATTCAAAGCACGTACAGCAGATTCACGACCTGGACCTGGACCTTTGATGAAAACTTCTAGATTTTTTAAACCGTATTCTTGAGCCGCAGTACCTGCACGCTCTGCAGCAACCTGAGCAGCGAATGGTGTAGATTTACGTGAACCACGGAAACCTGAACCACCGGCAGTTGCCCATGATAGTGCATTACCTTGACGGTCGGTAATTGTAACAATAGTGTTGTTGAAAGAAGCATGAACATGAGCCATACCATCAGCAACTTGCTTTTTAACCTTTTTACGACGAATTGGTGTCTTAGCCATAATACTATCCCCTTATCGCTTAATAGGCTTACGAGGACCCTTACGGGTACGCGCGTTAGTCTTAGTTCTTTGACCACGAAGTGGTAAAGAGCGACGGTGACGTAGGCCACGGAAACAACCAAGGTCCATAAGGCGCTTGATATTCAAAGTAACTTCACGACGAAGATCACCTTCTACAGTGTACTTGCCAACTTCTTCACGAAGTACGTCAAGTGTTTCGTCTGAAAGCTCACCGATTTTTGTGGTCTCGGCGATACCAGTCGCTACTAAGATAGCCTTAGAGCGAGTCTTACCTATGCCATAAATAGCTGTTAAACCAATAACTGCATGTTTATGATCAGGGACGTTAATGCCAGCGATACGGGCCACTAACACATCTCCTATATTTGAATTTGGTTATCATCTGTTTGAAGAGCCCGTAAGGATACTCAAACGAAGACCAAATCACAATTAAAAACACAGGCCAAGAAATCTCAGCCTGCACGACTTATTAATTAACCTTGCCTTTGCTTATGCTTAGGCTCACTGCAAATTACACGTACAACACCGGCACGTTTAATAACTTTACAGTTACGGCATATTTTCTTAACGGAAGCACGTACTTTCATTGCTCAACTCCGTAAACTGACCTTATCGACCGTAGCCTTTAAGGTTCGCTTTTTTCAGCACAGAATCATATTGATGTGACATCATATGAGTTTGTACTTGTGCCATAAAGTCCATGATCACAACAACGATAATCAAG
This sequence comes from Pseudoalteromonas atlantica, assembly GCF_043641955.1. Classification (GTDB taxonomy): domain Bacteria; phylum Pseudomonadota; class Gammaproteobacteria; order Enterobacterales; family Alteromonadaceae; genus Pseudoalteromonas; species Pseudoalteromonas atlantica_A. Next base: position 10,816 of record NZ_JBHZRV010000021.1, on the reverse strand, counting down.
ATTGATGTACCGCCGAAGTAGAATGGCGTTTGCCATGCCATGGTCATGAATTCGGGCACCAGACAGATAAAGGTTATATACAAAGCACCTGCCAATGTCAGGCGTGTCATCACTTTATCAATGTATTTCGATGTCTGCTCACCTGGACGAATACCTGGGATAAATGCGCCAGATTTTTTCAGGTTATCTGCTGTTTCACGTGGGTTAAACACCAACGCTGTGTAGAAAAAGCAGAAGAAGATAATAGCCGCAGCTAAAACTAATGCATACAAAGGCTGACCTGGAGTCAACGTTGTAGCAATCGCTTGTAGCACATCAGCGACAGGACCTTCACCCTGGCCGAACCAGCTGGCAATAGTACCAGGGAACAGAATAATACTGCTAGCAAAGATTGGTGGAATAACACCCGCCATGTTAACTTTTAGTGGTAAGTGCGTGCTTTGAGCAGCAAATACTTGACGACCTTGTTGGCGCTTTGCGTAGTTTACAACTATACGTCGTTGACCACGTTCAAAGAATACAACAAGATAAGTTACAGCGAATACAATTACAGCAACCATCAACAGTACTAAAACATTCAGATCACCTTGGCGCGCCATTTCGGCTGTCGAACCAATAGCAGACGGCAAGTTTGCTACTATACCAACAAATATTAGAACCGAGATACCGTTGCCGATACCGCGCTCTGTTATTTGTTCGCCCAACCACATCAGGAACATAGTACCAGTTACTAAACTCACCACAGCGGTGAAATAGAAACCCATACCTGGGTTAACAACTAACCCGTTCATCATGCCCGGTAAGCTTGTGGCAATACCGATTGATTGGATAGTAGCAAGCAAAAGCGTGCCATAGCGTGTGTACTGGCTAATTTTCTTACGCCCTTGTTCACCTTCTTTCTTAAGCTCTATAAACGGAGGATACATATGCGTTAATAGTTGCGTAATAATCGAAGCTGTAATGTAAGGCATAATACCCAGTGCTAACACTGAAGCTCGCTCAAGTGCACCACCGCTGAACATGTTAAACATTTCAACAATGGTGCCCTTTTGTTGCTCGAAGAAATCGGCAAGTACAGCGGCGTCAATCCCAGGGATCGGCACAAATGAACCTAGACGGTAAATAATGATAGCGCCTAAAACGAATAGTAATCGACGTTTCAATTCCGAAAGTCCACCTTGTGCACTTTGCATATCTTGACCTGGTTTAGCCATTAGTACTTCCTTAGTCTTCTACCTTGCCTCCGGCAGCTTCGATAGCCTCGCGAGCACCTTTAGAAGCCTTAAGGCCTTTAACGGTAACTGCGCGTGAAACTTCGCCAGATTTAACAACTTTAACGAACTGAACGTTCTTTTTAACTAGACCAGCTGCTTGTAACGTACCTAGGTCTACCACATCGCCTTCAACTTTAGCGATTTCAAAAAGGTTAATTTCTGCAGATACTAACGATTTGCGAGAAGTGAAACCAAATTTAGGTAGACGACGTTGCATAGGCATTTGACCGCCTTCAAAACCAACGCGTACTTTACCGCCAGAACGTGATTTTTGACCTTTGTGACCACGGCCACCAGTCTTACCAAGACCAGAACCGATACCACGACCAACACGTTTACCAGCAGACTTAGATCCTGCAGCAGGAGAAAGTGTATTCAAATGCATTCGAATTACCCCTCAACCTTAACCATGTATGAAACTCGGTTAATCATACCACGTACACATGCTGTGTCTTCTAACTCAACAGTGTGATTGATACGACGTAAACCAAGACCGCGTAATGTAGCTTTATGTTTCGGTAAACGACCGATAGAGCTCTTTACTTGTGTTACTTTTACAGTTTTATTAGCCATGGTTTACCCCAGAATCTCGTCTACTCGAAGACCACGTTTTGCAGCGATCGACTGAGGAGAATTCATATTCTCAAGAGCTGAGATCGTTGCACGTACAACGTTGATCGGGTTAGTAGAACCGTAACATTTAGAAAGTACGTTCTGCACACCAGTCACTTCAAGTACTGCACGCATAGCACCACCTGCAATGATACCAGTACCTTCAGAGGCTGGTTTCATGAACACTTGTGAGCCAGCATGACGCCCTTTAACAGGGTGCTGTAATGTGTTGCCATTTAGGTCTACATTGATCATGTTGCGACGTGCTTTTTCCATTGCTTTTTGAATAGCAGCTGGAACTTCACGTGCTTTACCATAACCGAAACCTACTTTACCTGCGCCGTCACCAACTACTGTTAGTGCAGTGAAGCTAAAGATACGACCACCTTTAACTACTTTAGACACACGGTTTACCGCGATTAGCTTTTCAGCTAAATCAGGCTGTTGTTGCTTTGCTTCTACGTTAGCCATTGTCTACTCCTAGAATTGCAAACCGGCTTCACGCGCAGCATCTGCTAGCGCCTTCACACGGCCGTGATATTTAAAGCCACTGCGATCAAAAGCAATCTTTTCGATGCCTTTGTCAGCCGCACGTTCTGCAACCGCTTTACCAACTGCTTGTGCAGCTGCAACGTTGCCTGTGCCTTTAACTGTTTCGCTAATAGCTTTCTCAACAGTAGAAGCAGCAGCCAGTACACTACCCTCAGCATTAACTACTTGAGCGTAAATGTGACGTGGCGTGCGGTGGATAACAAGACGCGTTGTGCCTTGTTCAATATAATTTCTACGAGTGCGTTTAGCACGACGTAGACGAGCTGTTTTTTTATCCATCGTCTTACCTTACTTCTTCTTAGCCTCTTTACGGCGTACATTCTCATCTGCGTAACGAACACCTTTACCTTTATAAGGCTCAGGTTTACGGTATGCACGAATGTTAGCAGCTGTTTGACCAACTAACTGCTTATCTACGCCCTTAACTAGAACTTCTGTTTGGCTTGGAGTTTCAATCGTAATTCCTTCAGGAACTGCGAAATTAACTGGGTGCGAGAAACCAAGAGTTAAGTCTAAAACTTTACCCTTTGCTGCTGCACGGTAACCAACGCCTACTAACTGAAGTTTCTTCTCGTAACCTGTATGCGTACCAACAACCATGTTGTTGATAAGAGCGCGAGCAGTACCTGCTTGTGCCCATGCATTGGCTACGCCTTCACGAGGTAAAGTTGTAACAACGTTATCGTTAACTTGTACTTCAACAGCGTTGTTGATAGTACGAGTTAATTCACCGTTTTTGCCTTTAACTGTGATTTCCTGGCCTTTTAATGTAACTTCTACACCGGCAGGAACATTTATTGGTGCCTTTGCTATGCGAGACATAGTTCCCCTCCGATTAAGCTACAAAACCAATGATTTCACCACCAACACCAGCACTACGTGCTGCGCGGTCTGTCATTAGGCCTTTAGAAGTTGATACGATAGCGATGCCTAGACCACCCATTACCTTAGGTAATTCGTCACGTCTCTTATAGATACGTAGACCAGGGCGGCTAACACGCTGGATGTTTTCAATAACAGCTTTGCCTTCGAAGTATTTCAACTCGATAGAAAGCTCAGGTTTAACATCGCCGTTTATTGCGAAATCAGTGATGTAACCTTCGTCTTTTAATACTTTAGCTACCGCTACTTTCAGCTTTGAAGTTGGCATCACAACTGATACTTTCTTCGCTGATTGACCGTTACGGATACGTGTGAACAAATCCGCGATAGGATCTTGCAAGCTCATAGTCTTACTCCCGTGATTCTATTACCAGCTAGCCTTTTTAAGGCCAGGAATTTCACCGCGCATAGCTGCTTCGCGAACTTTAATACGGCTCATGCCGAATTTGCGAAGGTAACCATGTGGGCGGCCCGTAATGTTACAACGATTACGTTGACGTGCAGGGCTAGAATCACGTGGTAAAGCTTGTAGCTTAAGTACCGCGTCCCAACGATCATCGTCTGATGTTTTCACATCGCTGATGATAGCTTTTAGTGCTGCGCGCTTTTCAGCGTACTGAGCAACTAATTTTGTGCGCTTTGCTTCGCGCGCTTTCATAGAATTCTTTGCCATAACCCTACCCTTATTTCTTGAATGGGAAGTTAAACGCTTCTAACAACGCACGGCCTTCCTCATCTGTTTTCGCAGATGTAGTGATTGTGATATCCATACCGCGTACACGGTCTACTTTATCATAATCAATTTCTGGGAAGATGATTTGTTCACGTACGCCCATGCTGTAGTTACCACGTCCATCAAAAGACTTAGCACTTACACCACGGAAGTCACGGATACGTGGGATAGCGATTGAAACCAAACGCTCAAAAAAGTCCCACATACGCTCGCCGCGTAAGGTTACTTTACAGCCAATTGGGTAGCCTTCACGCACTTTAAAGCCAGCAACAGATTTGCGCGCTTTAGTGATTAAAGGTTTCTGACCAGAGATAGCTTCTAGATCCGCAACAGCGTTATCTAAAATTTTCTTGTCAGCTAGGGCTTCGCCCACGCCCATATTTAATGTGATCTTTTCGATCTGAGGGACTTGCATGACAGAGCTGAAACCGAACTTCTCTTGAAGATCAGCAACTACTTTGTCTTTATATACTTCATGCAGTTTCGCCATCATTCTACTCCAACTATTAGATAGTTTTACCAGTAGATTTAAAGATACGTAATTTCTTACCATCTTCAATCTTGAAACCTACGCGATCTGCTTTACTCGTTTCCGAGTTGTAGATCGCAACGTTTGATACGTCGATAGACGCTTCTTTTTCAACAATGCCGCCAGCTTGGTTCATTTGTGGAACCGGCTTTTGGTGTTTCTTGATTAAGTTTATGCCTTCGACAAATACTCGACCAGACTCGGTAACAACTGAAAGCACTTTGCCGCGCTTACCTTTGTCTTTACCTGCTAGAACGATTACTTCGTCATCACGACGGATTTTTGCTGCCATGATTGACTCCTTACAGTACTTCTGGGGCTAGTGAAACGATTTTCATGAACTTTTCATTACGAAGTTCGCGAGTCACAGGGCCGAAAATACGTGTACCAATTGGCTGCAAGTTATCATTTAAGATAACAGCCGCATTGCTGTCAAAACGGATCAAAGAACCGTCTGGACGACGAACGCCTTTCTTAGTACGCACGACTACCGCGTTTTTAACATCACCTTTCTTCACTTTACCGCGAGGAATCGCTTCTTTAACAGAAACTTTAATGATGTCACCAATCGCTGCATAACGACGGTGCGAACCGCCTAAGACTTTAATACACTGCACTTTGCGAGCGCCGCTGTTATCAGCAACTTCCAGCTGAGTTTGCATTTGGATCATGTTAATGACCTCCGGTGTAGTTATTACAACTTGCCTTAAATCGTTTAAAATCAAGACATTTAGATTAAATACCCACCAAAAAACAACTAGGTTGTCTCTTAAGGGCGGGCAATTGTATCAGTATTGAGGGGGTAGTGGTAGGTTATTTTTTAATTAATTTAGAATTGCTGCACTCGTTATTTTGCTACTCGGTTATATTTAGCTATTTTACAACTGTTTATAAAACAATCAGGGCATAAATATACCCTGATTATTTTATCATCGAATAAAATCGGCATTAATTGCCAAACAAACCTTTTAATTTATCTTTAATTTTATCCTTTGCCTTTTCTTTCACTTCATCTTCAGCCGCTTTACTGACATCTAAACTAATACCAACATCATGAAATGGGCCTTTAATTCGAACGGGTATTTTAAAGCCGGTACTATCATCTGTTGTGCCTTGGCCTTCAAGAGAATCTACAATACCTGTGACTAAACGATAATTAACTGTGGTCATCGGTAAATCAACATCCCCTTCACCACTAATTCGAATTAATGGGCTTAACATTGATAAGTCGGTGTTCTTGCCAACACCATTGGTAAAGTTAAAGCTACCTGTGAGTGCAGAGAAATCTGTTTGTTCTGAGTTATCAAAACCTGTATCGAGTCCTTCTGACACTGCACCAAAGTTCCCTTTTATAAGCTCTTTACCTTTACGGACCATCTCAGCAATATTTGCACCTTTCACTGCGCCATCGGCAAATTCAAATGCCAGCTTTCCTTGCAATGCATTAATGAAGCTCTTTTGACTACTCCCACTGGTAGTTAAGTCCCAATTTAATGAGCCCTTACCCATGAGCTTATCAAAGCCAGCAGCATCGCTTAGTAATGGCTGTGCATCGATTGCATCTAAAGAAAAATTAGTCGCTATTTTATATGGGGATTGTTTTGCATTTATAGTTACCTTACCTTTGCCATTACCTTCATACGCAGTAAATTTATCAAGGCTAAGGCTAGCAACAGCATCTTTAAGATTAACTGTGAACTGGTTCGCACCTAATGTTATGTCATTCGCTTTAAGCCCACTTGAGCGGATAACGATATTTGCATCAAGTGCATTTAAGCCACTCATATCAATTTTTGTATCGTCCCAAACAATTGGCTGAGCTGGTTGCTCTTCTGACTGTTGTGGCGTTTGCTTTTTAGCTACGGCTTCTGGTAAGTATGGATTTAAGTCCAACATGCCTAAATCTATGTTTGCTTTTACAGCTAATCGTTCTTTCAGGTGTAGCTCACTGCTACCTTTAATTTGTAATACATCAAGTGTTGCCAATAACTCTGTGAGGTTAAACTTATCACCATTTAAATGCATTGTGCCTTTTACGGTAAAGGCATTAAATGCATTTTCTTTTGCATTTAGTTCTACCCCCTGCCATTTAGCAATATCTTTAACAGAGTCGCCACTAAGCACGAGTTGCCCTTTAATATCTTGACCTTGCTTTGCAATTAACCCTTTAAAATCCATATCTAATAAACGTGATGAAAGGTTTTGCGTTACATTAAATGCATTTCCTTCAATTGCTTTTGCAGGAGTATCTACTTTTACGTCTAACTCAAAGCGTTCTTGCATATACGTGATTGCACCTTTCACCTCAAGCTCTTCACGCAGAGAAGGCAATAAGATAGCAAGCTCTAGCTCGTTTATTTGATGTTCAGCACCTGTTTGACCGTCTAAATAAGTAAAGGACCCGCCATAAATAGCTACTTCACCAAGCTCAATATCAAAATTTTCTGGTAACTTCACTGCTTCATTATTTTTTGTTGCCTGTGGTTGCTCTGCTACTGCATCAAAAAGCTGCCAGTTTGCTTTACCGTTTTTATCAGTCTCTAACAAAATATTTGGCTCATTAATGACGAATTTTTCAAGTTTAAATTCACCGCCAAATATTGAAAACCATGGAATATGAATCGCTAGCTGCTGCATGCTAGCCATATCTTGGCGAGAGCCCGTTTGCATATTGGCAAAGTGCACGTCATTTAATTCAAGTTTGAGTGAAGGAAACACCGATAAGGTTTTATCGCCTTTGATTGTTAAAGTACGGCCAGTGGTTTGCTCGACCTGTTCTGATACTTTATTAAAAATTGCATCAGTAGGAATTAAAAATGGTGCAATGACTATTAGTGCGATCAGCAATAACAGTATTACCCCTATAACTTTAAAAGTGGTTTTCATGATGGTCCTTTCAAATGTGCAAATAATGTTCTCATGATAGCGGGAGTTGCGATTAAAATCATTGAATCAATATATAAAAACTCTCAATCCATACTTTACTAAATTTGATATGAATAAACACTGAAACATTTTGATACCTTGAGGTTACATATAAATATTGACCAGATGATACCCTTAGGTTACATTGATACCTAAGGGTTACAAAAAAACAGTTCAAACACTCTGGAAGGATGAATATTATGAAACAGGATATTAAAGCTGAAGAAAAATTTATGGGTCAAAATGCATGGTTTTCCATCTTTATGGGGGTTACATTACTGATTATCAGCGTATACCCCATGTTGAATAATACATCTGCACCCTTGTTAATATTGGGGGTCGCTGCTTTTTTAGGGTCGTTTTTTATGTTTGTAGTGAGGGGCGGCTTCACACGCAAAATGAAATACCATTTAACTTATAAAGATGAGTACTTAAACACAATAGACACTATTGCCTATAAACATGTTGTATTAGCCTTGCTCTTCAGTATGGGTGCAGTTTATTTGAGCTCAGATAGCTTTGCCTTGCATATATCACACAGTATGATCGCTACCTTTTATTTAGCAATTATGTGCTTAGTGTATGGTATTTCAATTTTATGGCAAAATCGTGATTAGGTGGCGTCGTGCAAAATTTTATCGCTAAATTCCGCAAAGAGGCAGGGCTTTCTCAGCAAGAGCTAGCTGATGCAATAAATGTATCTCGAAAAACTATTAGTACAGTTGAAACCGCTAGGTTTACACCGTCGGTGATCATTGCACTAAAAATTGCGCAGTACTTTAACACTTCTGTAGAGTCACTATTCTCGCTCGACGAATACGACTAAAAAAAGAGATGCAATCTTGGTATTACGCACCCACTATGATTGCATACCTTATATTCTTAGGTATCATGCACGCCCCTGTTGCTTTTAGTGAATATAAGCTAAAATAAGTAACTGAAAAAGCATCTAATCGGAGTATCCTCAGGCATGAAAAAACTGCTAATTTCACCTTCAAAAATGGCATTAGGCGAACAAGAAAGTCAAATTTATCAAAACATCTTAAAACAGGCTTCTGAGATCAGTCTAAACCTGATGGCGGTAAAAATAGAAAATCATCCTGAAGACTTTTTAGGTTGGTGTTACGAATTACTTAGCGCTAGTAAGGATCGTATCAATTACGACTTACTCGAAGCGAACCAATTACCGCTCTTAAAAAAGCTACATGACCAACTAATTTCTGCAATTAGCTTTTTACAATTGAAAACATTACGTGTTGCACCTTGGCCGGTTGTTAGTATGTTTGTCGACCAGCACAAAGATCTTATAGCACTTGATGAACAATTACGTTTGAGTAGTTATATTTCTACTTTACGCGAGCAGCCTTTAAAAGACATGATCCCTGAGGATTTACTTACTTTCTGTGGAAAACACACCTCAGCTCTAGACCCTAGTACATATAACTTCGATGTTGAGTGGTTTGCATCAACAAAAAGCGCTAAGGGTTTTCACCAAATGCTGGCTGATTTACCTGGGCAGTTTGATCAAGCACTTGCCCACATTCCACTTGAAGGTGAAGTGAGCGAAGAGCATTATCAGCAATTTGTAGTTAGCTACTTCCTTGCATTTAATGGTAGTGATGAGAAACCAACACTCGCGCCTGCAACTCGCTTATTAGCAATGCGTCGCCCAGATGTTTTTACACCAATAAATAATACGCGACTTGATGCGCTCTGTTCAGCTCTAGGTATAACCAAACTTAATAACCGTGACTTTGAACGCTATTGGCAAGATATGGTACAAACTATACATGCGATGTCATGGTTTAAGATGGCAGCTGGCAATAATGAGCTAGAACAACAGCTTTTATCTATTAAAGCATTACTGCCTTGCTTCTTTTATTATGCGGATAAATCAACAGCTGATAACTCAAATTACATTAAGCTGTTAAATAAACCTAAACGCAGCGCAACAACTTCCACAAAATCAGTTCGCCGTGGTAAAGAGTCTGCAGAGATATTAGTTGACCGTGCACTGGCTAGTGACGAAATACCTGAGCATATCCGTGCTAAACGGGACTCAATCATTAGTGAAGTACAAAAAGGCCGTGGTGTGAATGAAACGATTAGCTTAATGCGCACTATATTTGGCTAATATATCAAGTAGCTACATAATTTCGAGCTGCATGATCCTTGTGCAGCTTTATTTATATGTGCACTATATAAGTGCACATTATTAATTCAAAACCCTCCTATAACCCTTACTAAATAAACTTATCTATCTGTTTTATAAAAATTTAAACATAAAATTTTGCTTTAAACTTTAACTTGGCATAAGCAGTGCAACTATCTTGGACAGACAACAAAAATAGGCATCATAATTAGCAAGACTGCAATCTTATTAATAATTATGAACCATTAATCAACATAACGACAGGATACGAAACATGCTACAACTAAAAAAAACAGTTGCACTAAGTGCACTTGCATTGATGGGTCTTACATCTACAGCCGCACTAGCTGAAGTTACAGCCAATGCAGCAGCGACATCAAATTACTTATGGCGTGGTCAAGAGCAGACCGGTGGAGATGCAGCTATTTCAGGCGGTATTGATTATGCTAGTGACTCAGGTTTCTATGCCGGCACATGGGCTTCAAATGCTTCATGGGCTGATGAGATGACTTATGAGCTTGATCTCTATGCTGGCTTTGGTGGCGATATTAATGAAAATATGAGCTATGACGTCGGTTACATCTACTATGCTTACCCTGATGCAGCTTCTGGTGCTGATGCCGATTTTTCTGAAGTTTACGGTAGTATCAGCATGGGTAGTTTCAGCTTTGGTGCTTCTTTACTAGCAAGTTCCGCTGCAAGTGGAGACGGCACAGATTTTGGTGACTCTTTATACCTAACGGCAGACTATGGCTTTGCTGTAGGTAGTAATGGCACTGAAATGGCGTTACACCTAGGGCACTATTCTGGTGATTTCATAGGTGATGATGACATTATCGATTATGGTGTTTCAATCTCTAAAGATGGCTTCACTTTTGGTCTTTCTGATACAGATATGGATGACAGTGATATCAAAGCTTACGTCGCTTACGCAGTAGACTTTAGCTTATAAAAAGAATGTGTTACTTGCTGCAACACTAAGGGCCTAAGGGCCCTTTTCTTGTTTTAACCATAGCTATCAGCTATCAGCTATCAGCTATCAGCTATCAGCTATCAGCTATCAGCTATCAGCTATCAGCTATCAGCTATCAGCTATCAGCTATCAGCTATCAGCTATCAGCTATCAGCTATCAGCTATCAGCTATCAGCTATCAGCT
>NZ_JBHZRV010000020.1:0-20188 GCF_043641955.1 Pseudoalteromonas atlantica | reverse complement strand
CTCAGAGCCCAGTGAGTCCTTTTTAAATAATATTAAACGTACATTGTGTATGAAAGTAGGTCATCCTACTGCGTAGCACACCATGGCTCCAAATAAGAGAAACCCGTTACAGCAATGTGACGGGTTTTTTGTTATCTGGAATAAAATTAAAGCTCTCAGCTGCACAGTGCCAACCTATACACCGTAGCGTGGGTTGAGTACCTGATACCCACGGATAAATGAACGCGAAGACCACCTCAGAGTCCAATATATCCCTTTAAAACAGCTTAATTTTTGTTGTGGTTAATTGCCAAATTCAAGACTCACTCTTATTTATTCAACACATAAAAAAACCGCTTTGAGAGCGGTTTTATAGATTTAAGTAGATACTTTTATTTATAGCCGTTAGGGTTGTTACTTTGCCAACGCCAAGTATCTTGCATCATAGTATCAATACCTCGCTCTGCTTGCCAGCCAAGCTCTTGTGAAGCTTTTTCAGGTGCTGCATAACAAGCTGCAATATCACCTGGGCGACGTGGTGATAATTGGTAGGGGATTTCTTTTCCACAAGCTTTGCTAAAAGCATTTAGCATTTCAAGTACTGAGTAGCCATTACCCGTGCCAAGGTTATATACATGTGCACCAATATCTTGATTAATTTTGTTAAGTGCTTTTAGGTGTCCAAGCGCTAAGTCAACTACATGAATGTAATCTCGAACGCCGGTACCGTCCACTGTATCGTAGTCATCCCCGAACACGCCTAGCTGCTTTAATTTACCTACAGCAACCTGTGAGATATATGGAAGTAGGTTGTTTGGGATGCCATTTGGATCTTCACCTATTAAGCCAGATTCGTGAGCACCTACAGGGTTAAAATAACGCAATATTGCAAAAGCAAAGCGCTCATCAGACTTTGCTATGTCTTGCAGCATCATTTCAACCATTAGCTTTGATGTACCATAAGGGTTTGTAGTGCCGCCTACTGGGAAGTCTTCTTTAATAGGTAAACTTGCTGGGTCGCCGTAAACAGTAGCCGATGAACTAAATACGAGTTTAAATACACCGGCATCTCGCATTGCATCTACTAGCGTAAGTGTACCTTGAACATTATTTTGATAGTACTCAATAGGTTTTACTACTGATTCACCAACGGCTTTGAGCCCTGCAAAATGAATTACACTATCAATATCATGCTTATTAAAAACATTATCTAGAAATTCTTTATCAAGAATGTCGCCTTGATAAAAATGCGTACTTTTACCTGTTATTGTTTTTACTCGGTTAAGTGACTCAAGCGAAGAGTTACTCAAGTTATCAATGACAACAACATCGCTATTTTGTGTTAATAACTCAACTACGGTGTGCGAGCCTATATATCCTGCACCACCTGTTACTAAAATTGTCATGAAATCTCCATATATAAGGTGAACTAAGTTAATTTCACCATAATTCATCTGATATTACATGTTTTAAATTTATTATTTCTTACTATAGATGTTATTGACTGTATTTTTGATTACATATTTTATATAAATGATAACAATGACTGATTAGAGGGTTAAGCTATAGTTAAGTTGTAACTGCTATTATTTTACTTATAGTTACCCTGAATGTTTTTGGAGAATTGAAATGAATGCATTGAAAAAAATTGCTATCACAATGGTCATGGTAATTCCTGCACTTGCACATGCAGGGGAAGCTGTTGTTAAGTGGCATGACTTTAATGATTATCGTGACGTACGCCCTTCTAATGATGTTAAGGGAGCTTACCACAAACGTATTGCCTCTAGTTTTGAGAAGCACTTCAATAAACTTGCTGAAAAATTACCTGAAGGTTATAAATTTAATGTTGAAGTGACTGAACTTGATCTGGCTGGTGATGTGCAATTTGGGGGCATGAATGAGTTTAGAATTATTAAGCCAATTTTTCTACCACGTATTGAATTTAAATATTCTGTAACGGATAAAAACGGCCAAACTTTGATTGAAAATGACAATGTTTCGCTCAAAGATATGGGCTTTATGGATAGAATAAAAAGAGGTCGTGATGAAGAGTTTTACTATGATAAACGCTTGATCACAGAGTGGTTCGATAAAGAACTAATCCCTAAAGTAACCCCAGAATAGTGTTTTTAAAGCGCTTACTTATTTAAGTGAGCGCCTTTAAATTATTTGAAAGTTGCTAATAACTGTAATAATTGTTGTAGTTTAAGTACAGTTGATTTTAGTTTCTCTTCATCTAAACCGTCAGAACTTAAACTCTCAACATCTGCAGCAACATCTAGCACGTAAGGCTTGAAGCGTTTAGCTTCAAAATCAAACCCAGCGTCTGCTGAGAATAGTGCTTTGAACTTTCCATGACCTTGTTGTTGAAGATCATCTAATTTTTTATCAGCATCAAGTGATTGACGATAAACGATTTTTAAGTTGGCATTAAGTTGCTCAATAATTGAATCCATTTTTTTCCTAAAGCTTTAAACTGCAATGCCGATATAGTACGTGGATTGCAAATAAAAGTCAGGTATTGAACTATGAATATATCAGGTGGAAACTTACCGGCCATGAGTGGTGCGGGTGAAAGTGCAGAAGTATATAGCGCAGCACTTGCCAAAAAGCAGCAGAAAGCGGATGGTGCAGCTGCTTTGGCATTAATTGAAGGTGCTGCTTCGTCTAGTATTGCACAGACCCCCGCTAACTCTGTTACTGCAACTTTAGGCAACAACGTAAACGTTTACGTTTAAATCAGTTTGAGATTGATGGGGGTTTTGCTTTGCTGGCCACCAATTTCTCGAACGAGTTTAGGAACTAAAAATCCTGGCAATGCAATAAGCATATCTGCCATTATTTTACGTGCGTGTGGTTCTTCAATATCAAAGTGACTAGCGCCTGCTACTTTGTCTAATAGGTAAAGATAATAAGGTAGTATGTCTGCATCAAATAATGCTTCACTCAATGCAATTTGTGCCGAGCTTGAATCATTAACATCTTTTAAGATCACCGCTTGATTCAATAATGTTACACCCGCTTTTTTTAATTGCTGCATTGCGGTTTTAAAATCATCATCTATCTCATTGGCATGATTAATGTGATTTATAAAGACTATTTTTAGGGGGGAGTTTGCTAAACGCTGGCACAGTTCATTAGTGATACGCGCTGGGATCACGACGGGAAGACGACTATGAATACGCATGCGCTTAATTTGCGGTAGCTGTTCAAGTTCATCCATAAACCAACTGATCGCATCATCTTTTGCCATCAGTGGGTCGCCGCCACTGAGAATAACTTCGTTAATATCAAGGTCTGACTTTATATATTCTAGTGCGTTAGGCAAGCTGCGTTTGTTTAACTGATTTTCTTGCTCTTCTAGCGGATCGTTACTAAAACCGGATTTTTCAATGAATTCTTGATGGCGAGGCACTACCTGCAGTAAAAGTGGGTTATTAATATCGCCATGCCCAAAACTTTACATAAAATGTTTTTGCTGCTAATTTGAACAATGTCAATAATAAGTATTTGATGGTTTATTGGTATCAAACGGCAGGAACAATTGTTAATTGAATTTTTTTAAAGGGTAACGATAAGATTAAAGCATAATAACTAGCTGCCATAGTATCCAAATATTATCGCAACTTTAATAGTTCACAGGGAGAATAGTATGAAAAGCTTAAAGTTATTAACGTTAGCGCTGTGTTTAAGTCCTATTGGTCTTGCACAAGCTGGTGAGTCGGTAGTTAAATGGCAAGATTTTGACAATTACCGCGATGTGCGTGCAGCAAATCAATCACCCAAGTCTTTTAAAAAGCAAATAACGATTAGCTTTGAAAAGCATTTTGCGAAATTAGCTGAAAAATTACCAAGTGGATATAAGATAAATGTAGAGGTTACAGATCTTGATTTAGCAGGTGGCATTGAATTTTCTGGTGCTAAAAAAGTAAGAGTAATTCAACCACTTCATTATCCACGGATAAAGCTTTCTTACACGTTAACTAATCCGCAGGGTGAAGTTGTGAATCATAATACTGAAGTGTCACTGAAAGATAGAGGATACTTAGATAGAATTAAGCGATCTAGCTCCAGATCATTTTATTATGAAAAACGTTTAGTAACTAACTGGTTTAATTCAAAAGTTTTATCTACAGTAGGCTAAATATAGCAAAGATTAAATTTAAAAATGCCGATAAGTTCTATCGGCATTTTGTATTTCAAGTTAAACAAAATTAAGCATCAATTTTTTAGTTATTTAAAAGTGGCGAGTAAAGTAATTAACGGTCAAAATTTAATTACGGCAGTTCTTTAACTTTTCTTTGCTAAAACCATCGGTTGATAAGTTTCTACATCGACTACAACATCTATTCCATAGGGTGTTAGCGCTTAGCTTCAAAGTCATAATCAGCTTCCTTCCAAATAAGGCTTTAAATTTACCAGCAATGACTGGCGCGGTGAAAATGCTAAATTTTACAGCGCGGCACTTGCCAAAAAGCAGCAGAAAGCGGATGGCAGCGGCTGCTCTCGCGCTGATTGATTGAAGGCGCTGCAAATACTAGCGTAGCACAGACCCCCGCTAACTCTGTTACTGCAACTTTAGGCAACAACGTAAACGTTTACGTTTAAATCAATTTGAGATCGATGGGGGTTTTGCTTTGCTGACCACCAATTTCTCGAACGAGTTTAGGAACTAAAAATCCTGGCAATGCAATAAGCATATCTGCCATTATTTTACGTGCGTGTGGTTCTTCAATATCAAAGTGACTAGCGCCTGCTACTTTGTCTAATAGGTAAAGATAATAAGGTAGTATGTCTGCATCAAATAATGCTTCACTCAATGCAATTTGTGCCGAGCTTGAATCATTAACATCTTTTAAGATCACCGCTTGATTCAATAATGTTACACCCGCTTTTTTTAATTGCTGCATTGCGGTTTTAAAATCATCATCTATCTCATTGGCATGATTAATGTGATTTATAAAGACTATTTTTAGGGGGGAGTTTGCTAAACGCTGGCACAGTTCATTAGTGATACGCGCTGGGATCACGACGGGAAGACGACTATGAATACGCATGCGCTTAATTTGCGGTAGCTGTTCAAGTTCATCCATAAACCAACTGATCGCATCATCTTTTGCCATCAGTGGGTCGCCGCCACTGAGAATAACTTCATTAATATTACTGTCTGATTTTATATATTCTAATGCATCCAGTAAGCTGCGTTTGTTTAACTGGTTTTCTTGATAAGGAAAGTGACGACGAAAGCAATATCTACAATTCACCGCACAACCCGTCTTAAACATAACGAGCACTCTAGACTTATATTTATGGAGTAAGCCTGTTTGTGTATTGTCTTGCTCTTCTAGCGGATCGTTACTAAAACCGGTTTTTTCAATAAATTCTTGATGGCGAGGCATGACCTGCAGTAAAAGTGGGTCGTTAATATCACCATAGCGCATTTTTTTTATAAAAGGGACAGGTACGCGCACAGGGAATAAACTGCGAGCTTTTATGTCTTTTTCATGTACTTGGCTTGAAAGCCCGACCATTTCTAGCAAGGTTTTTGGGCAAGTAACTACATTAGCTAATTCTTTTTGCCAGTTTTTATGCAAATTTGCTTCATTTCTTTGTATCATTGGTAAGTAGATTACTCGAAAAATTATTAGACAGAGGAAACGATGGCGAATTATAGCACTAATGAGTTCAAGGGCGGCCTAAAAATTATGATGGACGGCGAACCTTGCAGTATTTTAGAAAATGAAATGGTAAAACCTGGTAAAGGCCAAGCGTTTAACCGTGTTCGTATCCGTAAGCTTATCTCTGGAAAAGTGCTTGAAAAAACATTTAAATCTGGCGAATCAGTTGAAGGTGCTGATGTAATGGATACCGATCTTGCTTATCTTTATACAGATGGTGAGTTTTGGCATTTCATGAACAACGAAACGTTTGAGCAAATTGCCGCGGATGAAAAAGCGTTAGGCGATGCTGTAAAATGGCTCGTTGAAAACGATTTATGTACTATCACATTATGGAACGGCAGCCCAATCGCAGTAACTCCGCCTAACTTTGTTGAGCTTGAGATCACAGAAACAGACCCAGGCCTAAAAGGTGACACTGCGGGTACAGGTGGTAAGCCAGCTACATTAAGCACAGGTGCTGTAGTACGTGTACCTTTGTTTGTACAAATTGGTGAAGTGATTAAAGTAGACACTCGTAGCGGTGAATACGTAGGCCGTGTTAAGTAAGCTATAACACTGTTTAATAGAATCCCGGCTTCAGGCTGGGATTTTTTTTGGAGAAAATATGTCAGCAGATCTTTGGGAGCCAAGTGCACAGGTTGCAACCTTGCAGCAACGAGCCGAAATTTTACGGGCCATTCGCGAGTTTTTTTATCAACGTAATGTAATGGAAGTTGAAACTCCTAGCCTAAGCGGAGCAAGTGTAACGGATATCCATCTAGCTAGCTTTAAAACTCATTTTGTAGGCCCGGGCCATGCTGCTGGACTCGATTTATATCTTCAAACCTCGCCTGAATTTGCCATGAAACGGTTATTAGCGGCTGGTAGTGGGGCTATTTATCAAATCTGTAAAGCATTTCGAAATGAAGAAGCAGGAAAGCACCATAACCCTGAGTTTACTATGTTGGAATGGTATCGCCCTGAGTTTGATGAGTTTGCATTAATGGATGAAATAGATGAGCTAATGCAGTTAGTTCTCGGTGTACTGCCCGCAGAGCGTTTAACCTATCAACAGGCTTTTGAGCAAGTGCTGGGCCTTGATCCGCTTACGGCCTCACTTGAGCAATTACAGCAACTTGCCATAGAGCAAGGTTTTGCTGATATTGCTGCAGATGAGACTCATCGAGATACGTTATTGCAATTGTTATTCTGCATGAAGGTAGAGCCAACAATCGGTCAAGATAAGCCTTGCTTTGTATACCACTTTCCAGCCTCTCAAGCCGCTTTAGCAAGCATTTGTGAGCACGATGAGCGCGTTGCTGGGCGGTTTGAGCTTTATTATCAAAACATGGAGCTAGCAAACGGCTTTAATGAGCTTACAGACGCGCAAGAGCAAGCGAAACGGTTTATGGGTGATAACACCTATCGTAAAGCAAATAACTCACCTGAAGTGCCTATAGACTCGCGCTTAATCAAAGCCCTTGAGCATGGTTTACCACAATGTGCAGGCGTTGCACTTGGGATTGATAGGCTAGTAATGCTAGCAACACAAAAACAAACGATAAAAGAGGTTATCGCATTTGATGTGGCACGCGCATAAGCTGTAGCAGCGGGTTTACCCCGCGTTTGTCTTTAGCTTTAAAAGCGCGACATAAAGTCGCGCCTACGGTTTATAACTCGTAAATAAAGGTAACACCTGCAACCATTGGCTCACCCAATTGCGTGTAGGTGTGTGTTTGCCAACCGTCAGTTGGATCATTACCAAACTCAAAACCACGAGTTGGCACTTCTTCATCAAACACGTTACGTGCCCAGGCACGAATTGACCACATGTCCGCCTCGTAACCTGTAGTGAAGTTAACTAAGTTAACGCTAGGGGCTTGCGAGTTGTGACTATCAGAGAAGTAATAATCATCTTTACCTTCAACACCAATAGTCGCAAATAACTCATTAGTAAAGTTATAACGCGCAGTAAATGCGTATTGATATTTAGGTGATTGTGCTTGCTCGCGGCCATCTTGGTCTAAACCTGATTTTGCAACAAAATCGTTGATTTTGGTATTCAAATAACCAGCACTACCAGTCAAAAATAGATCATCGGTTAACTGATAACTGCCCTCAATTTCAAGGCCATAATTTTCACCAGAACTTGCGTTATCAACATAGCCAGTAAACTTCTGGCCATCGACTTGCCACGCTTTAAGCTGCATATCTTCGCGGTACATATAAAAAGCCGCTAAGCGAAGAACAAACTTGTCATCGAGTGAGCTGCCTTTAACACCAAACTCACCACTCCATAAGTATTCAGGAGCAAAGCTTGTATGATTTTGAAAAAAATCAGCATCGAGGTTTAGTCCATCATCTTTCGCTTTAGCCAGTGCCTCTGAGTTAATACCGCCGGCTTTATAGCCACGGGTTAGGCTAGTGTAGATCATAGTGCGATCAATCACTTGATACTCAAGGGCTAATTTACCACCAACCATAATATCGTCAGTATCATTAATAAAACCATTGTTATCAGTGTAATCACCTTGGTACTGTTCAACACGTAGGCCGGTAACTAATGTGGTTTTATTACCAATAGGTGTCGCTAATTGGCCATAAGCTGCAATATTACTAGTTTCGTAAGTTGATAAGAATGGGTTTGCAAGCCAAGTATATTGGCGCTCTAAATCAACATCTCGACCTTGATAATAAAGCCCTGCTACCCAGTTACCACCTTTGCCATTAAATTGCAGTTCTGCGGCTTGGTCTTGACGATCTCTAAAATAAACGTCGGTTGAACTATAACCTTCAGGGTGAAGGCCCGCAGCGCAAAGTTCAGGTTTGTTTATATCATTACATACCCAATCTTCATCAAAACTGTAAAGCAATTCGCTATCAATGCCTGACAGGTTTAAGCTAACGTCAAATAAATCAAATCCAGTGTAAATATTGGCAAGGCCAACAGCAATGCTTTCTTGATTATCTTGGCCAGGCTGATCGGCTACGCTGTTGCGGCTGTTATCAAGGGTAAATGCATCATAGCCGTTATTGATATCGATATAATGGACACTGAGCTCAGAGCGTAAATCATTAGTCAATTGGCTATGCAGCTTAAAGCGGCTAACAATTTCATCTTGTTGTTGTGTTGGTTTATTTAAATAAAGGTTATCTTGATAACCGTCAGATTCACGTTGATAAATACTACCACGCACAGCTGTATCGTCAGTTATACCAGTACCTGCTGCAATACCGGCTTCGTAGCTATTAAAATTACCTGCGCCAAGCTGCACTTTTACACTCGGATCAAAAGTAGGATCGGCTGATTCCATTTGAATCATACCTGCCATGCCGTCAGCACCAAAGCGAGTACCTTGAGGGCCGCGATAAATTTCAATTTGGTCTACATCAAACAGTAATGAGCTGCCGCCGAGTCCTGAATTGTTAATTCCGTCAATGACTAAGCCGACAGATGGGTTGATAGGATCAACGAATTGAGAGCGTAGACCAACACCACGAATTTGAATATAACGACCGCGAGATGCCCCTGCTGAAAAATTCACATTGGCGGCACTAGCAAGCATTTCATCTAAAAATGTCGCACCACGTTCATTAATTTCGTGCTCACTAAATAAACTTGCACTAGCGCTGAGGGTTTGAATGCTTTCTTTTTGAAAGTCCCCAGTAACCAGTATTTTTTCAAGATCAGTATCTTCAGCAAAGGCTGGAGCGCTTAATAAAGGGATAAGCGCGGCAGTAATTAAAGACAGACGTAGTTTCATTCGGTTTCTTAACTCCATTTCGGGGACGTGCATGATAACAACTATTCTCATTAATGTCGTGATACCAGCTGTATTAATATGCTATAAACGCGCACAGTATACATAATTAGGAATATTAATATGACCTTTAAAGTTGACTTTAAAGTACGCGATTACGAATGCGATCTGCAAGGAATTGTAAATAATAGTGTTTACTTTAACTATCTTGAGCATGCTCGTCATGAGTTCTTACATGCTAACGGTATTGATTTTGCTAAACTTGCTCGCGATAAAATAAATCTAGTAGTTATGCGTAGTGAAATGGATTATAAACAGTCACTCAAGCCCGCAGATGAGTTTTACGTAGTGGTTGAGCCTGAACGCATTAGTCGCTTAAAGTTTGGCTTTCGTCAAACAGTGATACGCAAACATGATGAAAAAGTAATGCTTAAAGCGTTGGTAATAGGTACTTCTGTTAATGAACAAGGTCGTCCTTTTTTGCCAGAGGAAATTGATAATTTATTTCACACATCCTGAGTAAGCTTTGATGTTGAAAGTTTATTACTATCTTAGAACAATTTTTTACATTAAAAACATGCATTATTAACGGTATCCATGGTTAATTATTGTTATTATGTTCCGATTGAATTTTAGGTTAATAATTACATGAAATTAGCAGCAATACCGATGCTTATAATCGGGTTATGTATTGGCTGCTCATCGACAGGGACAGTCACCAGTGAGCAATTAAAATACACTAAGTGGCAACTATCACGAGTAGATGGTTTAGCAATTCCTGCGTCTTATAGCGCGTCGTTAAGTTTTATTGAAGCATTGCAAGTTAATGGGTTTGCTGGTTGTAATAAGTTTTTTGGTGAAGGTGAATTAACTAATAACCAGCTAAGTATCAATAAACTCGGTATGACGAGAAAATCATGTGGCGAGCAATTAGATCAATTTGAGCAACAGCTATTAGATTCGCTAAAGCAAGGTGCGCAGGTTCAGCTACAATCGCAGCAGCTGATTATAAATGGCGAGCAAACCTTTGTGTTTATTCCTGCGGGTTGATCTATAAGCAACCTCTTGCAGGCTAACTGCAACTAACGTACACTCGTCAGCGAACAATATATAGAATTTTTACTTGTCGGAGTGCCTTGAGTATTAACTCAAAGGCTGAGATCGCGAAAGCGGGATCCGTGAACCTGATCAGGCTAACACCTGCGTAGGGAACAAGCTGCCTTAAACAGGTGCTTGTGCGCCATTTTTTGGCGTATAATACCAATCGACTTAAATATTTAGCCATTCTAGCGTGCTAAATAAAGCGCTAACTGCGTTATAAATTTCTCATGTAGAACAACTGCATGTCAAAATTTATGCCTTGTTATCACTCTATTTATCAGTCGCTATAAATGACTAATAACTTAACACGATTGGTATAAGCACTGTGGCTGCCAAGGTTGGTAGTATATGCATAATACCAATCTACGATCCATGTAGCAGTTGCTACTCTCTATTGCATTTGCAATATCTGACAAGACAACCCTTTTAGCAATGAGGTAAGTCATGTCAAACACATCAAATAAACCGTCTCGCCGCGAAACTCGTGCGGCTGCATCAGATTATATTTATAACCTTACTGGGCAACCATTCCCTAGCTCTCATAAAGTGTATGTTGAAGGCACGCAAGAAAATGTACGCGTGGGTATGCGTGAAATCACCCTAAGCGACACTTTTGTTGGTGGAACAGATGAGAATCCAATTTATGAGCCGAATGAACCGCTTCGTGTATATGATACATCAGGCCCTTATACCGATCCTGACTTTACGCTAGACGTACGTAAAGGTTTAGATAAATACCGCGAACAATGGATTGAAAGCCGTGGCGATACTGAGGTTTTAGAATCAGTTACTTCACAATTTTCACAGCAGCGCATGGCCGATGAAGGGCTCGATCATATTCGCTTTGAGCACTTACCAAAAATCCGCCGTGCTAAGGCGGGCAAAAATGTGACGCAAATGCATTATGCACGCCAAGGTATTATCACCCCTGAAATGGAGTATGTGGCAGTACGTGAAAATATGGGCCGTGCAGAAATTCGTAAAGAGCTATTAGCTGAGCAGCACAAGGGCGAGTCATTTGGGGCAAGTATTCCGGAGTTTATTACCCCTGAATTTGTTCGTGATGAAATCGCTCGTGGTCGCGCAATACTTCCCAACAATATTAATCACCCAGAAACAGAGCCAATGATTGTGGGGCGTAACTTTTTAGTCAAAGTAAACGCCAATATTGGTAATTCATCGGTAAGCTCATCTATCGAAGAAGAAGTTGAAAAAATGGTTTGGTCAACGCGTTGGGGCGCCGACACGGTAATGGACTTATCAACTGGCCGTTATATTCACGAAACGCGCGAGTGGGTGGTCCGTAACTCACCAGTGCCAATCGGTACAGTACCAATTTACCAAGCGCTTGAAAAAGTAAACGGCGTGGCAGAGGATTTAACCTGGGAAATATTCCGCGATACCTTGATTGAACAAGCTGAACAAGGTGTTGATTACTTTACTATTCACGCGGGTGTATTGTTACGCTATGTACCAATGACAGCCAAGCGAGTTACAGGGATTGTGTCACGCGGTGGTTCAATCATGGCTAAATGGTGTTTAGCACACCATAAAGAAAACTTCCTTTACACTCACTTTGAAGATATCTGCGAAATCTTAAAACAATACGATGTGTGTTTTTCACTAGGTGATGGCCTGCGCCCGGGTTCAATTGCCGATGCTAACGATGAAGCGCAATTTAGCGAGCTACGCACCTTAGGTGAACTGACAAAAATAGCCTGGAAACACGACGTACAAGTATTTATTGAAGGCCCAGGTCACGTGCCAATGCACATGATCAAAGATAATATGGAAGAGCAGCTTAAACATTGTGACGAAGCGCCATTTTATACATTAGGCCCGCTTACTACTGATATTGCTCCAGGCTATGATCATATCACATCGGGTATTGGTGCGGCGCAAATTGCTTGGTATGGCTGTGCTATGTTGTGTTACGTAACACCAAAAGAGCATTTAGGCTTACCCAATAAAGAAGATGTAAAAGAAGGCTTAATTACCTATAAAATTGCCGCCCATGCTGCGGATTTAGCCAAAGGTCACCCAGGTGCACAAGAGCGTGATAATGCGTTATCTAAAGCGCGCTTTGAGTTCCGCTGGCATGACCAATTTAATATTGGCTTAGATCCTGTTCGTGCCCGTGAATATCATGACGAAACCTTACCGCAAGAGTCTGGCAAAGTAGCTCATTTTTGCTCTATGTGTGGGCCAAAATTCTGCTCAATGAAAATCACCCAAGAAGTGCGTGAATATGCCAAAGATCTGGAATCGCGTGGTATCGACCCTAATAATGTGGGAGATGCGATTGAAATTAAAATGGTTGATGTAGAAGCTGAAATGAAAGCGAAATCTGAAGAGTTTAAACAAACCGGCTCAGAGATTTATCATAAAGCGATATAAGCGAAGGGACTAGGTGCTAGGGAAGAGACTAGGCTCTAGGATGTTTTTAACCTAGAACCTAGAACCTAGAACCTAGAACCTATAGGGATTCTTATGTCTTACAACATTGCGGTGGTGGGGTTTGGCTTAACAGGGCGCTTGGCGGCGCTTGAATTGAGCTTAGCGCATAATGTAACGGTTTATGAAGCTGATGACGCACAGGCTCGTAATAGTGCTGGGTGTGTTGCCGCAGCTATGCTTGCGCCTTTAGCTGAGTCAGTCTTGTGTGAGCAGGACTTAGCGCTTATGGGGCTTGACTCAATAAACCGCTGGCCGGGAATTTTAGCGCAGCTTGATGACGAGGTGTTTTTTCAGCAGCAAGGTACGCTGGTGGTTGCTCATCAACAAGACAAAGGCGACTTGCAGAGCTTCATTGAACGGCTAAAACCATTAGCTAATCATCATGCTCAGCAGTTAAGTGGTGCACATATTAGTGAGCTTGAACCTGAATTATCTGGGCACTTTAATCAAGGCGTTTATTTACCTTGCGAAGGGCAGATAGATAATCAGGCTTTTTATCAAGCAAGCTTTAACACACTCAAAGCACGTGATGTGCGGTTTAATTTTGCTGAAAATATTAATCCTGCTTGCGAGCAACTTCAGCAGTCATATGATTACATTATTGATTGTAGAGGCTTAGGTGCTAAAAGTGCACAGTGTAAGCTGCGTGGTGTACGTGGGGAAGTGATTCGCTTACATGCGCCCGAGGTTAACCTCACGCGTCCTGTACGGTTAATGCACCCGCGCTACCCACTGTATATTGCGCCTAAACCGAATCATGAATACGTTATTGGCGCGACTGAAATTGAATCACAAGATAATGGGCCAGCCACAGTACGCTCAACCCTTGAGTTGTTATCAGCGGCGTATACCGTACATAGTGGCTTTGCTGAAGCGCGCATTATCAATATTCAAACGGGATTGCGCCCCGCATTTAGTGATAATCGCCCACAAGTGAAACGCCAAGGTAAGGTGATCAGTATTAATGGTTTGTACCGACATGGTTACTTACTTGCACCAAGCTTAGTAGCTGACGCCGTCGCGTTAATTAAATAGGTTAAAAGATGAAGATTACAATTAATGGCCAGTCGTTTGAAACCAAAAACCAAACGACATTAGCTAAAGTACTTGCGGAGTTTGGTGCTAAAGAACCCTTCGCGGTAGCGTTAAATGGCGATTTTATCCCACGTAAAAACTGTGATGAGATTGTAATTACGCAAGGCGATAGCCTCGAGCTTCTCTCGCCAATTCAAGGGGGCTGAGATGAGTGATAGCTTTAGCATTTATGGCGAACAAATAACCAGTCGTTTACTAATTGGTTCAGCCCTTTATCCGTCGCCTGCGATTATGGCCGATTCAATTAAAGCCTCAGGCGCACAAGTGGTTACTGTTTCGCTGCGACGCCAGCAAAGTGCAGCCGCTGGAGATGACTTTTGGCAGCTAATAAAAGACACAGGTTTAAAAATATTACCCAATACCGCAGGATGCCATAGTGTCAAAGAAGCGGTAACGCTGGCACAAATGTGTCGCGAAGTATTTGCCACCGATTGGATAAAGCTCGAACTGATTGGAGATGAATATAATCTTCAGCCGGACCCGTTTGCTTTGCTAGAGGCAACAAAAATACTAATGGATGATGGTTTTAAAGTATTGCCTTATTGCACTGATGACTTAGTACTTTGCCAACGATTAGCCGATGTCGGTTGCGAGGTGTTGATGCCTTGGGGAGCGCCAATAGGCACCGGTAAAGGGTTATTAAACCAATACAATTTAAAAACCATTCGCGAGCGCTTACCAGAACTCACTTTAATTGTTGATGCGGGGCTTGGTTTGCCCTCTCATGCATGCCAAGCGCTTGAGCTTGGTTATGATGGTGTTTTGTTAAATTCGGCTATTGCAGGGGCGGGTTGCCCTGTTACCATGAGCCACGCCTTTAAAGCGGCGGTCGATGCTGGACGTTTTGCTTATACAGCCAAAGCTATGCCAGAAAAAGACGTGGCCGCGCCATCAACACCCACTATGGGTATGCCTTTTTGGCATCAAACGTAATAAATTAGGAATAACGATGAATCAAGTTGTTTGGACAATTGCAGGCTCTGACTCTGGCGGTGGTGCAGGTATTCAGGCTGATATAAAAGGTATGCAAAGTTTTGGCGTGCATGGCTGTACAGCCATTACTGCACTTACGGCACAAAACAGTTTAGGTGTTGAATCGCTAAACCCCATTTCAACAGAGGTGATTGAATCACAACTACTTGCTTTGGCCAGCGACATGAAAGCAAGCGTGATTAAAATAGGTATGCTCGCCAACGTACAGCAAATACAGCTTATTAGTGAGCATATTAAGCATTATAAAGCTACATGGCCAACACCGCCTTTAGTGGTTTATGACCCCGTCGCTATTGCCAGTAGTGGTGACTTACTCACTGAAGAAGACACCGTTAGCGCAATAAAAGAATGTTTATTACCGCTGGTGGATGTGATCACCCCAAATACTCATGAAACTCAACTATTAACAGGTGTTTATTTAATTGGCCCAAGCGCGGTGATTGAAGCGGCTGAAAAGCTGCAAAGCTGGGGAGCAAAAGCCGTGGTGATCAAAGGTGGGCATTGGGATTACCCAAGTGGTTACTGCATCGATTATTGCCGTGAAAACACCACTGATGGCGCAAATGAATATTGGCTAGGTAATGAAAAAATTGCCACACCGCATAGTCACGGTACAGGTTGTAGCATGGCGTCTGTAATTGCGGCGTGCTTAGCAAAACAATACCCTCTTAAAGATGCGTTTATTTTAGCAAAAGCGTATATCAATCAAGGCTTAAAAGCAGCTGTGCGTTATGGCGAAGGCATTGGCCCCGTTGCACAAACCTGTTTTCCGCAAAATATTGATGATTACCCACAAGTTATTGAAGCGGGAAGTTGGCTCGGTGATGAGCTAGATTTTGATGCGCCGAATGAGTTTACTATGGCCGCTAACTTTGCTGCGTGTGAAAGCAAGCAGCTAGGTTTATATGCGGTAGTTGATACGGTTGATTGGCTAGAAAAATGCTTAGCGCAAGGTATTAAAACCGTGCAGTTACGTATTAAGCAGGGCTGTGATAGTGAGCTTGATACTGCTGTTGCAGCCGCTGTTACCCTTGGCCAAAAATATGAAGGTAACGTGTATATAAACGATCATTGGCAATTGGCAATTAAACACGGCGCTTACGGCGTACATTTAGGCCAAGAAGATTTGTTAAAGGCTAACCTAGTCGCTATTAAAGAGGCGGGTTTACGCTTAGGGCTTTCAACTCATGGCTTTTATGAAATGATCCGCGCACATAATTATCGCCCAAGCTATATGGCGTTTGGTGCTATTTACCCCACCACCACCAAAGATATGACGGGGCAAATTCAAGGTCTTGAAAAGCTCAAGCACTTTGTGCCGTTAATGCAAGATTACCCGACAGTCGCGATTGGTGGTATCGACCTATCCCGTGCTAGTGAAGTGGCTGCAACTGGTGTTGGCAGTGTAGCAGTGGTAAGAGCCATTACCGAAGCTGATGATTACCAGCAAGCTATTGCAGATTTACAAAGCGCTATAGGTCATTAAATAATGAGTGAGTTATCTGACAAAGAGCAGCTGCGTTATAGCCGTCACTTAATGCTCAAAGAAGTGGGTCTTGAAGGTCAGCTAAAATTAAAATCAGCCCATGTGGTGGTGGTTGGTGCGGGCGGTTTAGGCAGCCCAGCACTGTTATATTTAGCAGCCTCTGGCGTGGGAGAACTCACTTTACTGGATGACGATAAAGTAGAGCTTTCTAACTTGCAGCGCCAAGTGCTCTACAAAGTAAATCATTTAGGGCAAGCCAAAGTAAGCGCCGCTGGTAAAGTGCTTGGTAGTTTGAATAATCAAATTACTGTAAATACAATCGAGCAGCAATTAACGGAGCATAATGCCGAGAAAATTTTTGCTGGTGCTACCTTAGTGCTTGATTGCAGTGATAACTTTACTACACGTTATACTGTTAACCGT
The DNA here is from genome assembly GCF_043641955.1 of Pseudoalteromonas atlantica. Taxonomy (GTDB): domain Bacteria; phylum Pseudomonadota; class Gammaproteobacteria; order Enterobacterales; family Alteromonadaceae; genus Pseudoalteromonas; species Pseudoalteromonas atlantica_A. The sequence goes on along the minus strand of NZ_JBHZRV010000020.1, from coordinate 3,230 downwards.
TTTTGTTTAAAGGCAGGAATACCGCTGATATCCGGTGCGGCAATCGCCAGTGAAGGGCAGTTGATGTGTTTTGACTTTCGTAGCCCACAAAGCCCTTGCTACGGCTGCTTGTTTCCAGAGCAACCAACAGAGCAAGCGTTAAATTGTGATAATGCTGGCGTATTAAGCCCGTTATTGGGAGTAATAGGTTCAATGCAGGCACTATTAGCAATTAACCTAATACTGGGTCACCACGAGGGGAGCCAATTTGTGCGCTTTGATGGATTGAGTTTGACGCAACAGCAGTTTAGATTAACTAAAGCACCTGAATGCACTGAATGTGGATTGTAATGAAAGCGCGAGGTAACACTCGCGCTACTTTATGGCGTTGAGTACTTTACTCTGTAATTTTGGCGAACGGTGTGCCCATACGCGTTACCGTTTCAGGTTGCTGATCAGCTAAGATTTCTGCCTGATTAGCGCCCCACGCTAAAATAACCGTAGAGCCAAGCTTAAAGCGGCCCATTTCTTCACCTTTTTTCAAAGTGATTGCATTATCGCCAGTGGTTGGGTAATTCCAACTAAATACGTCTTTCCCTGCTGGTGGTGTTACCGTACCAGCCCAAACTGTTTCAATGCTTGCGACAATCGTTGCGCCGACTAATACCATCGCAAGAGGGCCAATTTCGGTGTCAAAAATGGCGACTACACGCTCATTACGGGCAAATAAATTAGGCACATTTTGCGCTGTTAGTGGGTTTACCGAAAATAAATCACCTGGCACATAAATCATTTTTCTTAATGTACCGTCGATAGGCATATGAATACGGTGATAATCTTTTGGTGCTAAATAAATCGTCGCAAATTCACCGCCTAAAAATGGGGCTGTGTCTTGCTCTGAGCCGCCAAGCAATGCTTGTAAGCTGTAGTCGTGACCTTTTGCTTGAATAAGTTGGCCATCAACAATCGGGCCAAGCTGGCTAATTGCACCGTCCACAGGGTGAGCGATTATATCATTTTCAGTATTTAGTGGGCGTACACCTTCTTTAAGCGGGCGGGTAAAAAACTCATTAAAGGTTTTATAATGACTAGGCTCACTATATTGAGCTTCACTCATATCAATTTTATATTGTTTAATGAATAGTTTAATTAACCATGTTGTTAGGCCACCAAGTCGTGCAGCAGCTAATTTACCTACCATGCGTGATAGAAAATGTTTTGGCATTGCATATTGCATGGTAATTTTGAATTTATCTAAACTCACTTGTTTCTTCCTAAATTATACGCGCGGAGCGCGAGCTCCAGCACGGCCATCGGCCATTGTTTCTAAAATTCGGTGGTAACTTTCAAAGCGTAGCTCTGAAATTTCACCATCATCAACCGCTTGGCGAATAATACAGCCAGGGTCATTTAAATGTTTGCAGTCGCGAAAGCGGCAACCGCCAATAAATTCACGGAACTCTTTAAAGCACCAAGTTACACGTTCAACCTCTAAGTGCCATAAGCCAAACTCTCTAATACCTGGAGAATCGATAAGGTTACCACCTGAAGGTAAATGGTGTAACCGCGACACGGTCGTTGTGTGTTGACCAAGACCACTGTTTTCAGAAACTTCTTTAGTTAGTATTTCAGCATCAGGCAGTACGGTATTAACCAGTGTTGATTTACCAACACCACTTTGACCAACAAAAATGCTATTTTTATCCACTAACGTTTGCTTTAAAGCATCTATACCTTGTGCAGTTTTGTTACTCACAAGGAAAACTTGATAGCCGAGTTTACGATAGATATCGAGTACTTCCTCAATGGCTTTAAGGCCTTGTTCGTCAATAAGGTCTATTTTGTTGAGCACTAAGATAGGCTCAATCCCCATATCTTCACAAGCCACTAGGTAGCGGTCGATAATATTTGCAGTAAACTCAGGTAATACCGCTGAAACCATGAGAATCTGATCAATATTTGCTGCGACAACTTTAACGCCATCGTAAAAATCGGGGCGTGTTAATTGTGAGCGACGTTCATGCATCGCCTCAATAACACCTGCTATATCGCCTTCGCTTACTTTTGCTCGGCGAAATTGTACTTCATCACCGCAAACAATGCCTTTAACAGTACGACGAATATTACAACGCAGCACATCACCATTATCGGTTTCGATATCGGCGTGTTGACCAAAACGACTAATAACCACCGCATTTTCAGCAGGGCCTAAATTGTCGTTTTGCAGTTGCTCATTTGTCCCTTTAGCTGACTTAGCGTCGGCGTTGGACAAGCGTTTTTGGTGATTAGCCTTGATCCTACGGGATTGGCCTTTACTTAATTTCTTCTGTTTTGCCACTTTTGGCCTATAACTTAGTTAAATGTCGCGCTTTTTGAAAAAAAAGCTTTAGGTCGACTGATGATACTAATATGATATATCTAAATGCGTTAGATCTAAAGGAAAGCACCGCAAGGTAATTATGTCTTTTCATAAATCAAATCTGATTTGGCTCGACCTCGAAATGACAGGTCTAGAACCAAGTACAGACAAAATACTCGAAATAGCGACTGTTGTCACCGATAGTGAGCTAAACATCTTGGCTGAAGGCCCAACGATTGCTATTCATCAAAGCGATGAATTGTTAGATGGGATGGATGAATGGTGTACCACTCAACACGGTAAATCAGGGCTTACGGCTCGTTGTAAGGCAAGTACTTATGATGAAGCTTATGCTGTTGAGCAGACCATTGAATTTTTAAAGCAATGGGTTCCTGCTGGGGCATCGCCTATGTGTGGAAACTCCATTGGTCAAGACAGACGCTTTATGAATAAGTATATGCGTGAGTTAGAAGATTACTTCCATTACCGTAACTTAGACGTGAGCACTATTAAAGAGCTTGCTAGACGTTGGAAACCCGAGGTTTTAGCGCAAGTGAACAAAAAAGGCTCACACCTTGCTCTTGATGACATTAAAGATTCCATCATGGAATTGAAAGTCTACCGAGAAAAATTCTTTAATTTGTAAAAAATACTTGCAAACACATCGAATTATTGTAGAATCCTGCCCCGCTTAAGACGATAACCCCCGCGGGGTTAGTGCGTTTAAGCTGATTGAAATATGGCACTAGCTCAGTTGCCAGAACGTTTTACCGCGACTCGTCGCGCACCAACGGATAAATTACTGACTATTTTGAATGCGGCACTAGCTCAGTTGGTAGAGCGCGACCTTGCCAAGGTCGAGGTCACGAGTTCGAGCCTCGTGTGCCGCTCC
>NZ_JBHZRV010000019.1:0-24401 GCF_043641955.1 Pseudoalteromonas atlantica | reverse complement strand
GTACGCTTAGTGCCTTTAGTTTCGGTGGTCTTCATAAATAAGTCCTAAATGTGTAAACACATTTCAGGACAAGACATCCATTTAATCTCGGTAATTAGGTCGGTAGTTGTCAACCCAGAGGCGTGTTGCACCACAAACAGCTACAGGCATTACAATTAAATTAACGATTGGAATAGCCGTCAGCAGCATCACAGCTAAACCAAAACCGTAGGATAAGCCCTGTTTTTGCTTTAGGTCTTGTTTCATCTGTTTAAAACAAATTTTGTGGTTATCAAATGCATAGTCTTTATACTGCACCGCGTACATCCAGCAAGTAAATAACACCCACAGCACTTGGCCGATAACCGGTAATACCCATAATAAAATAAAGAAACCAATCGCCCGGGGTAGGTAATAACACAGCTTAGTCCACTCGCGGCCCAGCATGCGGGGGACATCTTTGACTAAATCAGCAAAGCCATCATCGTTAATTTTTTGACCGGTTAAATAAAGCTCTACTTTTTCACTCAGCAAGCCATTAAAGGGCGCGGCAATAAAGTTAGTGATTACACTAAACAGCATACTGTAACTAAATAGAATAACTAAAATTGCGATTGGCCACATTAACCACTCTAGCCAACTTAGCCAGCTAGGTAGCATATTGTTTAAATAAGCAAATCCTTCAGTTAACCAGCCGTATAAAAAAAACAGTGAGCTACCAAATAGCGCAATATTGATTAATAAAGGAATAAATACGAAACGTTTGAGACCTTTTTGAGTGATCAACTTAAAACCGGAAAAAAAATACTCCATACCTTGAGTAAACTGCACGCTAAATACCTCAGATCATTTTTATCATTAAGCGCAGTATAAATCGCTCAGTTTTATTGAACAGCATTTTTAGGTAACAAAGTATTTTTTCTTTAAAATATAGGAAGTAGAAGTGGTTTTTACCAGTGTGGAATTTTAAAATTGCTATAACGAGTTTAAATATATGCAAATACTAGTGTTTAGTAGGTTTAGCTCGATGATCCCGATATAATAATGGCCCTTCATTTTGAGCAATAAGCATGTCTAAAATTTTTATTATTGGTTTACCACGAACAGGAACAACCAGTATTAGTGTCGCTTTATTAGAATTGGGTTTAAAAGTGGCTCACACTGCTTTTACTAAAAAGGCCTTTGAAATGGCTGATGCGGTATCGGACGCGCCCTGTTTCAGTGATTATATGCATTTAGATAAGTTATTCCCAAACTCTAAATTTGTGTATTTAAACCGTGATTTAGAAAAGTGGCTACCGTCAATCACCATGCTGCTTGAAAAAATGGCACCACACCTTGAGCTAAACCATGGGCATTTTAGCCCTGTGCTTAAGCGAAGCTTTCATCAAACTTTTCCTAATATTCATCCTTTATGTACAACAACCCTGACTCGTCATTTTATTGAACACCAGCAAAGTGTTTATACTTATTTTAAAAATCGAGATGACTTTTTATCGATTGATGTTAGTGAGCCAGGAAGCCTTTTAACATTAAAGCAATTTTTAGGTTTACCCACTGAGGGAGATTCTGACTTCGCGAAGTTGAATGTGGGTCGCAATGTTGCCAACTGGCGTGAGTATAAACACTCGAATAAAGTTAATCCTAACTTGGCTGGGCTAGAGCATAGAAAGTTTTTTGATTACGGCTGATTTTAGTCTGATTGTAGTTTTTCAGTATTTGTTTTACTGTAAATATTACCACTGCTATAGAAGGTGAGTTTATCGATTAAATCTGGCACTAATCGCTCGCTATTATAGGCAAAGATCTTATTCATTTGTTCAATATGAAATACCCCTTCAATTTGGGAAATATTATTTTTAGCCCAAGTCGCAACTGAGTCCGAATTAATAAATTGCTCAGGTCTACTTTCTTTATCATCAAGTAGTGTTTGCCATAACTCGTTTTGAACTTGTGCTGGAGTACCGGTAAACTGATCTAAAGTATCATTTATCCAGCCCATACCTATTGTGTCGTAAGCATTTAAAATAGTGTCGTATAATTCACGCCTATTTGAGTCTGAACTAATATTGTCTTGTTGGGCGACGAATTTACCATTACCCATTTGGTAATATTGCTTATTAGCTTGATAGTTAGTTTGCTGTGCCAGGTAGCTCAGTAAATTAAGCTCACTGTCTTTATCAACCTCACTTATCATCGCTAACACATCATCATTTTGATGGGCTTTAAGCAAGCTCATCATATCGATAATACTGCTGCTTTGCTCAAGGTTACTTTGAGATAAATGGTCATTAACTTGGATAAGCTGCTCTTCGCTAAGGTTTTTATCAATTAATAAATTTGCATAATCAATAACCAATTCATACTTTGCTACATTAGAGCCATAGTTTGACTTAAACCAGTTAACATTATCTGGTTTGCTGATCATTTCTACAATTTCATGACCATTTTTATTTTCACCGACAGGTGATACCGGTTTTGTATAATCATTTCCTTGCTGCAGAAGTGTGCTCATAGTCTCGAGAGTTGAGCTAAACTCATCAGCAGATTGTTTACTTAATGATGAAATGAGTTGTTCACTAATATTTTTATTATCCATGCCAATATAATGGCGAGAGCTTGCGACCATAAATTCAGTGAATTTAACGAGCTCCTCATCTGACATTTTTTGAACTAAATCAAATAGCTCAGGTGTTGGTTTTAGGTGTTGAAACATTGTTTGTAGTTCACCATCAAGGCGATCTACTTGATCTAAAAAGGCGTTAATATCATCCGTTTTGGTAAACTCCCCATATTTATACGTTTGTTCTGCAAAGGGTTTATTAATATCTAATGGGCTAGAGGCAATACCATATTTTTTCATGCCAACAATACTACCAGAACTGTATGTCGTAGGAATATTTCGGCCTTTGAAACTGTTGAATGCCAGTGCATTTTCAGGCCCTTCTTCAGCGATAATATAATTATTTATAGAGTCCGTTTTATTTACTTTTACGGTCGTTGTAGGATTAGGATTAGGTCTGTGATGCTTAATCAGATCAGCTACTTGCGCAAAATTTGTAGTACTAGAGAGTTTCATTGTTATTCCTTTAACATTGGCTGTTGTTACTATTTATCGTCCAAACTGGCTAATCCTTGAACTAAATTTGTTGGTTTGTATTGTAGTTAGTTTGATTAAAAATAACTTTAGCGTTTAAATAAAATAAAAACAGGGCGAACAAGGTTGTTCATTTGTTACAATTCGGTATAGTTTGACAACAAATTTTTAATATAAAATTGAGATGTTCTATGCAGTTAGTCGATTTAAACCCCAATGACCAGGATGTGATTAATGTTTTTACCGATATCGACCGACTTATTTGCTCCTTATACCCAGTGGCGACCGCGCAGTCTCTTACCTTAGAGGAACTAAGCTTAGATAATGTGTATGCCATTGGACTTAAAAACGAGGATGGCATTGTTGCCTGTGGCGCTATTGTTATGCAATTTGACACTCCCCCTTATGGCGAAATACGCCGTTTGTATGTAAAACCGAGTTATCGCGGTAAAGGTTTATCTCGTCGTATAATGCAGATTTTGCTGCATCATGCTGGTGAAGAGCAAATTCCATTAATTCGTTTAGAAACAGGACCCAAACAAAAAAAATCAATTAGTCTGTATGAGAACTTAGGCTTTCAATCATGTGGCCCATTTGGTAGCTACAGTGAAAACCCACAAAGCTTATTTATGGAGTTGGGGCTGAATCAATAACGATTATAGTAACGTCCCCTAATTCTTTGGTGCTTATGTAGTTTTAAGCACCTAACCATTTCTTTTTCTCCTTTTGCTTTAGGGTCTGTTGACCTTTGCGGATTAAAATTTGTTCAAACTAGGAGCGATTTAATCGCGGCGCGAGGTTTGTAACCTAGTGGGCTAAGTCAAAACTGAGCTACAAAGAGTAAATCGCTCCTAGGCAGAACCCGAAGGGCAGCGCCTGTTTGGCATTGATGCTGCGTTATCACCTATTTATGGGGAACAACCACACCACATAGGTGCTGCCTTGCCTAAATACCAAACAGACTGCTGCAAATTTAACCTTGAAAGGTCAACAGACCCTAGTATTTTAAATTTCACTCGTTACGAGTAAAAATACTTGTTGGACACAATAGTCTTTTTTTCTTTTAATGCGCGCAATTCGCCGACAATGATTTCGGCATCATTAAATAAGAGAGAAAGATAAATGAAAGATACAACATCACTTGAACAAGCTCGCACGAGTTACAATGTTCGTCATTGGAGCCAAGGTTTTTTTGGTATTAATGATCAAGGTGATGTGTATGTTGCGCCCAAGGCTGATGCCCCACAGCAAACCATTGCATTAATTGATATCGCTAAACAGCTTGAAGATAAAGGCTTGAGCCTGCCTGCTTTAGTGCGTTTTCCGCAGATATTACATCATCGCGTTCATAGCTTATGTGCAGCTTTTAATACTGCAATTGAAAGCTACGGCTACCCGAAAGATTACCTATTGGTTTATCCAATAAAAGTAAACCAACAACGCGAAGTGGTAGAAGAGATAGTTGCAAGCCAAGCAAATATCGAAAAGAAACAACTAGGTCTTGAAGCTGGTAGTAAGCCTGAGCTATTAACAGTACTAGCATTGGCAGAAAAAACCAGCGCTGTGATTGTATGTAATGGTTACAAAGATAAAGAGTACGTGCGTCTTGCATTGATTGGCGAAAAGCTAGGGCACAAAGTCTATATCGTGCTAGAAAAACTTTCTGAGCTAGACATGGTACTCAGCCAAGCTAAAGAGCTTAATGTAAAGCCACGCATTGGTATTCGTGTGCGTTTGGCCTCGCAAGGTAAAGGTAAGTGGCAAGCCAGTGGCGGTGAAAAGTCAAAGTTTGGTTTATCAGCATCGCAAGTACTGCATGTGGTAAATAAGTTAAAAGAATCTGACCAACTTGATTTAGTGCAGTTAGTGCATTTTCACCTAGGCTCGCAAATGGCCAATATTCGTGATGTACGTTTGGGCGTGAGTGAAGCGGCGCGTTTTTACTGCGAGCTTCGTAAGCTAGGCGCACAAATCGACTGTTTAGATGTCGGCGGTGGCTTGGCCGTTGATTATGACGGCACACGAAGCCAATCACATAACTCAATGAATTACAGCTTAGGTGAGTATGCCAATAATATCGTTTATACCATTGGCGATATTTGTAAGCAGTATGAGCAGCCATTTCCGACGATTATATCGGAGTCAGGGCGTGCACTAACCGCGCACCATGCGGTACTGATTTCAAATGTAATTGGCACCGAGAGCTATGTTCCAGAGGACATTCAAGCACCGGATGATAACGCACCTTTATTACTGAAAAATATGTGGCAGTCGTGGCAGCAATTACATGTGCTTACTGATGACCGTGCATTAATTGAGATTTATCACGATAGCCAAGGTGATTTAGCTGAAGCGCATAACCAATTTGCAATGGGTTTATTAGATTTAACTCAACGTGCGTGGGCTGAGCAAATTAACTTACGTGTATGTTATGAACTTAACAAACATATGGATAATAAAAACCGTTTTCACCGGCCTATTATTGATGAACTTAATGCACGATTAGCGGATAAGTTTTTTGTTAATTTTTCATTATTTCAGTCATTGCCTGATGCGTGGGGAATTGATCAAGTATTCCCGGTACTACCATTAAGTGGTTTGACCGAAGCACCTAAAAAGCGCGCGGTATTACTTGATATAACCTGTGACTCAGACGGCGCACTTGATCATTATGTTGATGGTCAAGGCATTGAAAGCACATTACCTGTGCCAGAATTTAGCCCTGAAAAACCGTACTTAATGGGCTTTTTCTTAGTGGGTGCCTACCAAGAAATACTAGGCGATATGCATAATTTATTTGGTGATACCCACAGTGCAATGATCACTATGGATGAGCAAGGTGATGCCCGTATTGTAGAGATTAACCAAGGCGACACAGTGGCAGATATGATGCGTTATGTTCACTTGGATGTTGAAGGCTTTCAGTCTTCTTATGCGCAGCTGGTGGCCAGTAAATTACCTGCAAGCGAGCAGCAAAGTGTGCTTGATGAGTTAAAAGCAGGCTTAGATGGTTATACTTATTTAGAAGAGCTTTAATATGACGACCTTGTTTGATCATACCGATCACTCACTGTACTCCAATGGCATGACGTTTTTACGCCAGCCTATGGTGCAAAATATCACAGACATCAATGCAGATGTGGTGGTGCTTGGTTTACCGTTTGACCTGGCGACCTCGGGTCGCCCTGGTGCACGCTTAGGGCCTGATGCAATTCGTCGTGCGTCAGTGCACTTAGCGTGGGAAGAGACTAAATATCCTTGGACGTTCCCGTTATTTGAGCGTTTAAAGTTAGCCGATGCTGGAGATTTTACCTACCCAGTTGGCGACCCAGAGTATTTTACTGCGCAGCTTGAATTAGCAGCGGAGCAAATTTTACGCCAAGGTAAAACACTTTTAGGTTTAGGTGGTGATCACTTTGTAACGCTACCGTTATTACGTGCTCACGCAAAGCGCTATGGCAAAATGGCTTTAGTGCATTTTGATGCGCATACAGATACCTATAGCAATGGCTCGCGTTACGACCATGGTACTATGTTTTATCATGCACCAATGGAAGGGCTAATAGATGTAGAGCACAGTATTCAAATCGGTATTCGTACTGACTTTGATCAAAGCAAGCATGAATTTGCCGTCATTGATGCCATGGCAGCAAATGATTTATCGGCGCAAACCATTGCTGAGCAAATTTTAGCGCGGGTGGGGGAGCTACCTGTGTATGTAACCTTTGATATTGATTGTTTAGATCCCGCATTCGCACCAGGTACTGGTACACCTGTTTGTGGCGGTTTAACCAGCGATAAAGTACTTAAAATTTTGCGTGCGCTTAAAGGTGTAAACATGGTGGGAATGGATGTTGTAGAAGTGTCGCCGTCGTACGATCAAAGTGAATTAACGGCCATAGCTGCAGCGACGATTGCTAGTGAATTACTGCATTTATGGACGTTGAAACATAAGTACTAATACTGCAAACTTAACCTTGAAAGATCAACAGACCCTAATTTAACGTTATAACAAAAAGCGCCATATAGGCGCTTTTTGTTGTGCAATTATTTAGCTACATAACTCACTTGAATTTCATATTATGTTTTTTTGCGTACGCTAAACACACTGGAACTTCGATGAGGACATAGGTTAAAAACGTGAACCAAAACCAATTCACCTTAAAAATTAACCAACTAAACTCAACGCCAGAATCATAATAAAGACTCCCCGCAACGACTAATGTAATGGTTGTCGCGAACAAGTCTTGGCTTGATACTTTTACAAAGTCATTCCCAGCAAAACGTGGGTAAATAACCCCATAACCTAGTGCGGTTACGATAATAACCAATGTAATTAATGTAAACTCGGGTGTCATTGTGGTGTGTACTGCCTCGCAAAATCAATGCGTTCTTGAGAACTCGGGTGTGTTGATAAATATTTAAGCCACGACTCATCAAGTTGTGCTTGCTCATCTAATTTGTTTTGCAGTGCTTTTATGGCATCGGCAAAATCATCATTAGAATAACCTAAAGCAATTAATTTCTCGATAGCATATTTGTCCGCTTCACGTTCCATATCCCGTGAAAATGCTTGCTGCAAAAAAGAAGAGCTAGAGCCAAGTACGACTTCAGTAATTCCTTCTAAGTCACCAAAAATAACCGCTAACACAATGGTACTGGCAGTTGCTTGCGCCGCTAGTCGAATACCATGGTGGTACTCAACATGGCCTATTTCATGAAGTAAAATTGCACGCAGAGCATCTGGTTTATCTTTGAGTAAAATGACTAATTCATCGGTAACAATCACGCGGCCGTGGGGTAACGCGAAGGCATTGGCAGCGAAATAATCTGATTGGTAAAAAGAGAGCCTATACTTAGTACTATCTAAATGTAACCTATCGAGCATTTGCTGCCATGTCAGCTGTATTTCATTTTGAGTTTCATTAGGTAATTGAGTGGGTGCTAATGCTACTTTTTCAATCACGTTGAGGGTTTGCTCGCCCATTGCCTCTATGGTAGCTGGCGGGGCTAAACCAACACTGTACACAGCGATAGCGGGGATGCAGCGATATAAAATAAACCACAACAGCAAAGGAATTAAAATCACTGAGGCAAGTATGAGTGGCTTAGATTTTTCTAATCGTTCACTTATGCCCTGTATGTTTTGCGAAAATACCCAGCGATGGCTGATATCTTCAGGAACAAAGCGGCCGCCGTCAGCAAAGCTTAATTCTGAAGCAACACCTGGAAGCGGGCTGTCTATTTGGCAGTCAGTAATAAATGTAGATAAAAGCGTATTTTGCTGTGTATCAACAAGCTGTATTTGACTCTCATTGATTGTTGCAAAGCAGTGTTGGTGCTGGCTGCTATTAGGGTAGTAATAGCAGCCTTTAATATGATGTTTACTCATCAAGTAAGTGAAATATCAATATCAAACACATTTGCCGCTTCTTCCGCAAACGATGATTGTTGTTCTTCTGCAGTATCAATAATAGCAAGTGCGCCTGCGTAAATCGTTACTTCAGTGGCCGCAGCAAGTAATCGTGCTATGCGTATTTTTGCCCAAGGGTAAGCGAGTCCTAATGTAAAAATAATTGCCAATGCATTTGTAAACAAAACTAGCGCGTAATCAGCTGGTTTTAAGTCAGATTTAAAGCTAGCAACATCTTCAAATTCACTGCTATTAAAAATATGATTACGAATTATCGACACATACACGCCGCGTAAAATTGTTAGGAAAGCCATATAAAGTGCCACAATTAAGAGTGGGAAAATTAATGTAGAGATATTAAAATTATCAACGTCAAAGCTGGTTAAACTCATAGCTGCACCGACTGAACCTGCAAAAATGCCAAATATAACTAAGCCGCCAATCGCAACACCAATGGTGATTAATGCCGCCATATAATATGTTGCACCTTCAAGGTTTACATTAATTGGCTTATTACCGTAGCTGATGTTTTCATGTAAATATTGGTCAATACGTTTGAGTGCATAAGGCAGTAATAAATAAAGCGTAAATACACTTGCTATGGGCAGCAAAACAAAATTAATTAATGCATCACCGTAATTTCCTGAAAACGCAAAGCGCACATTACGATGACGAGTCATACGCATATTAAAGCGCAGCCCTTGGTTTATTATCCATGGCATTGAAAATAAAAGACCCAGCGCGAATAAGAGCCCCAAAATTGGTAAAAACTGTACAACTAAGCTGTAAATAATAAATACAACAACTGCTAAAATACGGCCTTTTAATATTTGTATGGGCGTTGCTAAGTAATCAAAGCTGTGGCCGTCTATTTTCGTATTGCTGTAAAAATAACGATAAGTACGAACTTTAGCCCAAGCAGAATAAATACCGAGGGTTAAAATACTGAGTAAAATATTTACCGACCAAATACCAAAAAACTCGCCAGCATGGCCGCCAAATTGTACTCGCCCTTGAAATATAGCTCGGTTTGATTCGTTTGTTGTTGATTCGTTTTGATCAGTGGTGGGTTCCATTATTATTCCAATTCCTTATGTTAGGTCCAAAAACTTACTAAAAAATTACGTTTTAATCAATCACAATCAACAGTACTCATTGATTATCTTTAGTTTATAGCGAAGTATGAGCTATCAGTTTTAGAATTACTGGTTAGATCTGCTATACTCACGGCGTCATTTTATGGGGCTGTTATGATTTCAAAAAACCAACTCAAGTTAATTCGCGCATTAGGGCAAAAAAAGTACCGAAAGCAATACAATCAATACCTTGTGCAAGGTGAAAAAAATGTACTTGAGCTGTTAGCGAGTGATTTAGCAATTGAAGATGTATTTGCTACGCCTGCATTTATTAGTCAGTATCAGGCTCAATTTAATAAAGTGAGTATGATTGAAACTGATGAAGACAGCCTAACAAAAGCCAGTACTTTAGTTTCCAACAATGCGGCTATTGCGGTTGTAGCGATGCCGAAAGTGGAGCTACCAAAAACGAATGGGTTAATTTTAGCCCTTGATGGCGTTTCAGACCCTGGTAATTTAGGCACAATTATTCGTGTTGCTGATTGGTATGGTATAAAGCATATCGTGGCAAGTATTGATAGCGCAGATCCTTACAACCCAAAAACAATCAGTGCAACAATGGGCTCATTTGTTCGTGTTGCAGTAAGCCAAGTTGAGTTACCTGCTTATTTATCTGCATTGAATTTACCAATTTATGGTGCATTTTTAGAGGGTGAAAACCTACACAAAGCAGAGTTATCGCAATCAGGTGTGTTACTTATGGGCAGTGAATCGCACGGTATTCGCAGTGAATGCGCAGCTTTAGTCAGTAATAAAATCACTATTCCGGCATTTGGTGCTGCAGAGTCATTAAATGTTGCAATGGCAACAGGCATTATTTTAGATAACTTTAAACGCCAAGCTTAACCTTTTGCCTCAAAATAGGTTAGATTAGTACTTGGTATATAATAATAACAATTGGTAAACCAAATAGATGCGTTTGAGCACCATAAAATTAGCGGGCTTTAAATCCTTTGTAGAGCCCACTAAAATTCCATTCCCTGATCAAATGACTTGTGTCGTTGGCCCCAATGGCTGCGGCAAATCAAACGTTATTGATGCGGTGCGTTGGGTATTAGGTGAAAGCTCTGCAAAAAATCTGCGTGGTGATGCTATGACCGATGTTATTTTTAATGGCTCAACCAATCGTAAACCCATTTCGCAAGCCTCTGTTGAGCTTATTTTTGATAATACCCAAGGCCATTTACCTAATACTTTTGCCGATCGTAACCAAGTTGCTATTAAGCGTTTAGTAACGCGTGATGGTCAATCGCTGTATTTTTTAAATGGTAGCAAGTGTCGTAAACGCGATATCACAGATATTTTTTTAGGCACAGGGCTTGGCCCGCGCAGTTATGCGATTATTGAACAAGGGATGATCTCGCGTTTAATTGAGAGTAAGCCCGCTGATTTACGAATATTTCTTGAAGAAGCAGCTGGGGTATCAAAATACAAAGAACGTCGCCGCGAAACCCAAACCCGAATTAAAAGTACCCGTGAAAATCTTGAACGTTTACTCGATGTGCGCCAAGAGCTGCAAGCGCAAGTTGATAAGCTCGCTCTACAATCAGTTGAGGCCAAAAAGTTTAAAGAGTTAAAAGCTCAGGAACGCACACTTAAAGGGCAAATTGCGGTGTTAAAGTGGCAAAAACTGCACCAACAGCAAGTGGATAAAAATCAACAGATTGCTAAATTAAATGAACAAATTGATTTTTATAAACAAGCCAATGCAGGCCACGACGATGTACTAGCGAGTCTTGAATTTCAAGTACAACAACGCCAACAGCAGCTTGCTGATGCGCAACAAGCGCAACATAATACCCATACCCAGCTAACACGCATTGAACAACAACAAATCAGCTTAAAGCAACAGCATCAAACATTAAGTCAAAGTTTAATTAAGCAGCAAAACCTTCAGTTACAAAGCCAAGAACAGCAATTGCAGCAACAGGGTCATACGAGTGAGCTTACTGAAGCCTTACAAGACGCGATAGAGCACGTACTCATATGTGATGAACAAGTAGCGCAACTTAGTGAGCAGGTAGAGCAATCTCAACAACAAAAACAGCTTGCAAATAGCCAGTTTCAAGAGCTGAACGATCAGCTTCAAACGGTTTCAAATAGCCACAACAAAGAACTTAATACCCAAGCACAACATCAGCAAAGCCTGCAATATATCATTAAACAACTAGATGATATTGAACAGCAGTCGGCAGAACTTGCACAAAATTCAATTGCAAAGCTGCTAGATGAACAACAAACGTTAATGCAATCTTTAACCAAAGAATTGGCGGCAAAACAAAGCGCATTAAACAAGGCAACGCTAAATGCGCAAACTGCTTATGAGGCGTTAACGCAGAGCCAAATCGCACAGCAAAATAAAGTGCAAGCAGCGAATGAGAATAAAGCCAAAATTGCCGGTTTAAGCAGTATGCTTTTGGATGACAATAACCAAGAGAAAGACACTTTATTAGCGCAACTTAAGGTAAAGCCTGGCTTTGAACAAATAGTTGAACAGGCGCTTTTAAATTTAACGCATTTAGTCGTCGAACCAAAGGCAAGCAATAATAGTGTTTGGCCCAGTGCAAATAATGCCAAAGCTGGTTGTGTTGCTGCATTGATTGAGCACGGCGTTTATCCAGATTTATTAGAGCGTATTGCTTTTGCAGATAATTTTAATAGCGGCATATTTGAAGATGAATTCTGGCTTGCTGTTATTGACGGTAATGCCAATATACATGGGCGTAACTGGCATTTAAGTAATCAAGCGGATGCTGAAAGTTCATTACTTTTAAAACACAAGCAGCTCAATGACGCTAATGAGCTGGCTACCTCATTACAGTTGCAACTTGAAAGTGCTCAGACAGTTGTAAGCGAAAATAAAGCCTTGCACAGTGATCTTTTAATCCAAGTGGATGACTTAAAAGATGCTGTACACCAGTTTGCACAAAAAATAGCGGCAGCCAGCACTCGCCGCGATATGCTAAAAGAGCAATTAACTCAGTGGCAAACCCAGCAACAAAAGTTAACTACCAAGCGCCAACAATTACTCGATGAACAACAAACTGTGCATACATCTACTGAACAACAACAACAGCTTATCGACAATTTAGCGCAACATATGCAGCAGTTATCAGCGCAACTTGAACAAGCCAAACTGCTTCAGCAACAATGTGATCACGAATACAAGCAGCACAATGGCGTTTTAAGCCAATATAAAACCCAAGCGCATCAAGCTCACTTAGCAGAACAAAAAGCACGTAGCGAATGCCAGCTAAGTGAAACCAAGCTGCAACATGCACTTAGTGCATACGATACTGCCAGTGAAGCTGTTTTGGACTTGACCAATCAAATCGAAGAGTTGGTTATTCCACTAGAAGAAAGTGCTGAGCAAATATTGATACTACTTGAACAGCACCAGCAAGGTGAGGCTGAGCTAACTAAGCTAAGTACTGGTTTAGCTGATGCAAAAACGGCGCTTTTAGATAAGCAAACTGCACTAAAGTCATCACAAGGTGAATTAAGCACTTTGCAAGAGAAACTACAATCTTTGGCGCTTGAAGAGCAAAGCTTGATAGTAAAAGCCCAAGCCGCATTAGAGCCATTGGCTGAACTTGAGCAAAACTTAAAAACTGTATTAGCGCAATTACCTGAGTCAGCTAATTTATCTACAATGCAAGCGCAGCTTAATCGTGTAGCGCAAAGTGTGAATGAATTGGGCGCGGTAAACTTGGCGGCAATCGATGAGTTTGACCAAGCTAAACAACGCAGTGAATATTTAGAGCAGCAATTGGATGATTTAACGAATGCACTTTCAAGTCTTGAAGGGGCTATACAAAAGATTGATCGTGAAACCAAAACACGTTTTAAAGCAACGTTTGATCAAGTGAATCAAGACTTCGGTGAGTTATTCCCTAAAGTGTTTGGCGGCGGTAGCGCATACCTTGAATTAACCAGTGATGATTTACTCGAAAGTGGTGTTAGTATAATGGCACGGCCTCCGGGCAAGAAAAATTCAACAATTCACCTGTTAAGTGGTGGAGAAAAAGCGCTGACCGCATTATCATTAGTGTTTTCAATATTCAGGCTCAATCCAGCTCCTTTCTGTATGCTGGACGAAGTTGATGCACCACTTGATGATGCGAATGTTGGCAGGTTTTGCCGTTTAGTAGAAGAAATGTCACAATCGGTGCAATTTATCTACATCAGCCATAATAAAATTGCGATGGAAATGGCAGGACGATTAACTGGTGTTACAATGGCTGAGCCGGGCGTATCGCGCATGGTTGCAGTTGATATTGAACAAGCAGTGCAAATGGCACATGCATAATACAATTTTTGATAGAATAAATAATAAAAGGTGAGGGGATGGCCGAACAATTAAGATGGGTTTTAATTATTATCAGTGTAATAGTCATTGGTGGATTATTAATACATGGCCTATGGTCAGTTCGTAAAAAAGAGGCACCCACGGCTACGACGAATGAGCGTGTTGAACCAACCGAGCAGCCATCAGTAGAGCAGCATTCTGAGCCTTTACAAGCAGCCCAAACAGATCGCGATGAGCCACAATTTGGCGACCTCAGTTTTTCAGCTGATGACGTAAATGAAGCTGAGCAACCGAGTGAAACTGATACTCAGAGCTCAGGTGAGTCAGTTGATGAAGCCGAAACAGAGCAAGATCACGAAACTCCTCCTGCTGATTTTATTATCGTTCACATCCAAATGCCTGAAGGCATGGCTATGGAAGGCAGTAAATTATTACCGGCAATCAATACACTTGGCTTTAAATATTCAGAAGAAGGGTTTTTTAATCGTCACCTAGACCCTGCCGGACTTGGCCCTGTACTTTTTCGCTTAGTAAATATGTATAACCCAGGTACGTTTGATATTGATAATATGGAACAATTCAGTACCGCAGGTATTAGCTTATTTATGACTTTACCGTGTGATGGTGACGGATTAGCTGCATTTAATATGTTGCACAGTGCGGCGAAAAAATTAGCAGATGAATTTGGTGCCACAATCTTAGATTCACAGCGTGAAGAGATGACTGTTGACAGTGTGCGAGAGTATGTTGAGAAAGTGAGAAGCTTTTCAGTATAGTTTAAGCTTTAATTAAGAATTTTTTAAGCCACTAGACGATAACTCGTTTAAGTGGCTTTTTTATGTTTTAGAGGCCAGTATGTCTACTCCAGTTTTAGCGCAAATTAGTGCGCTTCGTCAGCAATTAGATGATCATAACTATAATTATTATGTGCTCGATAACCCGTCTATTCCAGATGCTGAATACGACCGTCTTTTACGAGAACTAAGCGCGTTAGAAACCGCCAATCCAGAGTATTTTAGCGCTGATTCTCCAACGCAAAAGGTTGGTGGAGCTGCCCTTGCTAAATTCGAACAAGTCGCTCATCAGGTGCCCATGCTTTCACTTGATAACGCGTTTAGTGAAGAAGAATTTGCCGCATTTAACCGCCGTGTAAAAGAGCGCTTAATGGATAATAGCGAGCTTACCTTTTGTTGCGAGCCCAAGTTAGATGGTCTTGCTGTGTCTATTTTGTATCGGGATGGTGTGCTTGTTCAGGCTGCCACTCGAGGAGACGGCCAAACGGGTGAAAACATTACCCAGAATGTAAAAACGATTCGTAATGTGCCGCTTAAATTACGCGGTAATGATTACCCACGTGAAATAGAAATCCGGGGTGAAGTATTTATGAATAGCGCTGGGTTTGACAAACTCAATGCTGAGGCTGAAAAGCGCGGCGAGAAAGTGTTTGTAAACCCACGTAATGCTGCAGCTGGGAGTTTGCGCCAATTAGATTCAAAAATAACGGCTAAACGACCACTTATGTTTTATGCCTACAGCATTGGCGTTGTGACTGAAGGTGAATTACCGAGCGACCATTATCAACAACTGGCTAAGCTTACCGACTGGGGCCTACCACTTTGCCCTGAGACCAAGCTGGTGGAAGGTGAAAAAGCTGCACTTGATTATTATCAAGATATTTTAGAGCGTAGAAGCAGCTTAAAATATGAAATTGATGGCGTAGTTATTAAACTCAACAACAAGGCTATGCAAGAGCGTTTAGGCTTTGTTGCACGCGCACCGCGCTGGGCAATTGCCTATAAGTTCCCAGCTCAAGAAGAGATAACAGTGCTCCTTGATGTGGAATTTCAAGTAGGGCGCACGGGTGCCATTACCCCTGTTGCGAGGCTTGAACCGGTATTTGTCGGTGGCGTAACTGTCTCTAACGCGACATTACATAATGGTGATGAAATTGCGCGCTTAGGTGTAAAAGTGGGCGATACAGTTATTATCCGTCGTGCTGGTGATGTTATTCCGCAAATAACGCAGGTTGTACTTGAACGCCGACCTGACGATGCCCAAGACATTGTTTTTCCTACAGCGTGCCCTATTTGTGACTCGCATGTTGAAAAGGTCGAAGGGGAAGCGGTTGCGCGTTGTACCGGAGGCCTTGTTTGCCAAGCACAGCGCAAACAAGCAATAAAACATTTCGCTTCTCGTAAAGCTCTCGATATTGATGGTCTTGGCGATAAAATTGTTGATCAGTTAGTTGATAGAGAGCTGGTAAAAACTCCCGCAGATCTATTTATATTAAAGCAGGGCCACTTTGAATCGCTTGAGCGTATGGGGCCAAAATCTGCTAAGAATTTGGTTAGTGCTTTGGAAGATGCAAGGCAAACGACGTTAGCTAAATTTTTATACTCACTGGGTATACGTGAAGTAGGTGAAGCAACAGCGCAAAACTTAGCGACTCACTTTTTAACCCTCGAAAAAGTAACTCAAGCAAGTATTGAAGCCTTGGTTGAAGTATCTGATGTTGGCGAAATTGTTGCAAAACATGTGAGTAGTTTTTTTGCCGAACCACATAATACAGACGTGGTTAATGCGCTTATTGAACAAGGTATTCATTGGCCAGAGTTAGCGCCTGTAAGCGTTGATGAGCAACCACTTGCGGGATTAACCTATGTACTCACCGGCACACTCAACGAACTGAATCGTAACGATGCAAAAGCACGTTTACAAGCATTAGGTGCTAAAGTATCAGGAAGTGTTTCAGCAAAAACAGATGCACTTATTGCGGGTGAAAAGGCGGGCTCAAAGCTTACCAAAGCACAAGATTTAGGCATTGAGATCCTCACTGAAGATGATTTAATCGCGCTACTGGCGAAACACAATGGATAACGTACTTGTTGTATTTGAAAGTACAGCATTGAGCTTTGGCCAGTGGCTAAAGCCGTACCTGTACAATATAGCCTTGTTATTGGTCGTGTGTTTGGTCTCTCTATATGCTAATGATATTATCAAGGTAACTAAACGCTTTGTTGCAAGGCGGCATTTTTTTGTCAGAGTCGCTGTATTTGTTTTAGTAACCGGTTTTGGTTTTGGCTTTCTGGTGGTATTTGCAACACCTCTTTTGAGTAAACTGTTATTGCTTTTTGGTACGCAGTGGTTAGGTCTCATGGTGATATGTGCTTTTACTGTGTTAGGTGTTATTGCTGACAAGAAGAATCAATTGTAATGCGTTATGGTCCAGAATATTGGGATAAATACGGTACTTACCGTACGCCGATTGCATTTCATTTAAGTTTGCTTGTGCTATTAAGAGCCTATTTTATTTGGATAATTGCGGCGTTAAGCCGCCGTCCTGAATTAGATATTATGTCTTTGGTTTTTCGCTCTAAATATGATTTTTTTAGTGCGTTGGCAATCGGCGCGCTAGCAATCATCCCGGCGGTTATTTTTTGTTTTAGGCGGCCACAAAAAAATAATGTTGCATCAGCGCGTTTAGCAAATATATGGCGTTTTATGCGTTGGCCTTTACTTGCCTGTGCTGCACTAGATTTAGGTTGGTTGGTTATTCAGGCGGCCCATAGTTACTATCAATTTTCGATGTTTTTGGCGTTGCAAATGGTGGTCGTACTGTGGGTACTACTTTATTTAGCAAAAAGCCGTTATTTGACGGTATTTTTTAATGATTGGCCTGATCCAATTACGGATACTGATAAAAAATCAGAGTAGGGATAATAATTAATATTAATCTACGTATTGCCTTTGTGGTTGCTATTGTTGGTTTATTACTCGCTATAAGTGCACTTTTTACAGCAGTATTGCAGCATCCGTGGTTTATTTTTGTTGTTGCTTTGTGGGTATTCACCTTCTGCTCAGCCTGCTACCGACTTACACCGTTTTTTTACCCGAGAAGAATGGCAATCAATTACCTTACATTGAAATAAACATCGAGTATGGCCGGTATAGTTAAAAGTAACTTTATTTATTTTTTGTTAAACTATAAATCTTACTTTTAGGGGCATACCTATGCAGCAAACAGTGGGGTTAGGTGGAAGTTGTCATTGGTGTACTGAAGCTATTTTTGCTTCCATAATGGGTGTTGTGCGTGTTGAGCAAGGCTGGTTTAAAATAGCTAATACCACTAGCGACTTTAGCGAAGCGGTAAGGGTCACATTTGATTCTGAGGTTATAAATTTAACAGATTTAATTGCTATCCATATTGATACCCACAGTGCTACTGAGGTACATAGTATGCGTCATAAGTATCGCTCTGCGGTTTACACATACAGTGAGCAGCAAGCTCAACAGGCTAACCTAGCCATTCATACTAAACAGGATGACTACAGCAAGCCCTTGGTCGTTCAAGTTTATGCGGCAGGCGAATTTAAACATTCTCCTATAAAGTACCAAGACTATTATTATAGTAATCCGCATAGGCCTTTTTGTGAAATACGGATAAACCCCAAATTATCAAAATTATTAGCGCATTATCGTGATAATGTAGACCGTAATAAACTTTCTCATCTAATTTTGTGAGGTTAACGATGTTGAATTGGAATGATATTTTAAATTTTGCTAGTAAAGGTAACCCTGAGCCGAGTCGAAAAGTTGAGAAAACTGATGCTCAGTGGCGTGCACAATTAAGCGATGAAGCCTTTTATGTTACCCGTAATAAGGGCACTGAGCGTCCACATAGCTCAGACAGCTGTACTCTATTTGAGCCTGGTGAGTATGCCTGTGTGTGCTGCGATAATGTGTTATTTGAGGGGGATGAAAAATTTGATAGTGGTACTGGCTGGCCTTCATTCACACAGCCTGCAAAAACAAACTCCATCGCCTACATTAGCGATACCAGTCATGGTATGCAGCGAATTGAAGCGGTATGCAATGTGTGTGATGCGCATTTAGGGCATGTATTTCCAGATGGCCCAATGCCAAGCCGTTTACGCTATTGTGTAAATGCTTTATCACTTAAAAAGATTTAAATAACCTGAACTCTGGATAATAAATTTATCTCCAGCGGCTACTTTCAACGCTAACTGCGTTGAATTTACTTGCAATAGACCAGCTATTGACGCGTAAATTCGCCTTGTTATCGCTAAAAGTCTCTAGCTGGAGACTAATAAATATATTTGTGATTTAATATCAATAGATTAGTATATCTCTTAACCAGAGTTCAGGTTAAATAGTGTTTACTCGGGAGGCATTATTAGTTGAGCAATAGTAAAAATTAAATGCTCCCGACAAATAGGTTTTGTAATGCAGTAATCGGTTAATTGAGTAAATTCAAGTTGTTCATTTTTCAGTGCTGAAGCGGTTACTGCAATGATAGGAATATGTTTATATTGTTCATTTTCACGTAAGGCTCTAGTAGCCTCAAGCCCCCCCATAACCGGCATTTTCATATCCATGATGATGAGATCAGGCGGACATTGAGCTATTTTTTCTAAAGCAACTTTGCCATTTTCAGCTTCTTCAATTTGAAATGGCCAACGAGATAAAAACGACACTAAAAAATCACGGTTGTAAGCAATATCATCAACAATTAATATTTTATTTGGGCCAAACCTATAGCTCGCGATTGCTGGAAAGTTATTTTGGGTTGCGATTGCCTTATGTTGCGCATAAGCCACGTCAGGAATTTCAATAGTAAACTCACTGCCTTTATTAGGCTCACTAGTCACATTAAGCGTGCCGCCCATAAGTTTAATAAACTTAAGCGATATAGTAAGCCCTAGACCAGTACCGCCATATTCGTCACTTTTTTGGCCCTGCACCTGTTCAAACGCATTGAAGATATTTTGCTGTTGATTTTTACTTATGCCTTTACCCGAATCAATAACTCGTATAGTTAAATTAACGTGTTCACCTGTATTGCTAATACTTGCATCAAAAATAGCTCGAACATAGCCTTGTTGTGTAAATTTTATAGCATTACTTAGTAAGTTAATCATAACTTGGCGCAGTTTGTTGCCATCAAGTAGCAGGGCTTTTTGGGCATTGGCCGTACATTTTATAGTTAACGCTAAGTCTTTTTGTGCGCATTGTTGCATAAACATCATAGACAGCTCATTACACATTGAGCTTAACTCTACGTGATCAAGCTCTAGGTGCATTTTTCCCGCATCAATTTTAGATATATCCAAAATATCGTTGAGGATATTCAAGAGCGAATTGCCTGAAACAGTAATAGCTTCTAAATAACGTAATTTGGTTGCGTCAACTTCTCTATCTTGTAAAAGCTGGCTAAATCCAAGCACTGCATTTAAAGGGGTTCGAAGTTCATGCGACATGTTTGCCAAAAATACACTTTTTGCTTGATTAGAGTATTCCGCCTGTTCTTTTGCCGCTAAGTACTCTTGGGTACGTGTTGTTACTATTTCTTCAAGCACTGACTGTTGCTCATGCATATTATTGATCTGCTCTCTCACGGCAGCTCGCATCATTTTAAACCCACTTGCCAAAGTACCAATTTCATCTTGGCTGTTTATATGAATAGGGTGGTCTAATTCACCTGTTGTAATAGCGTGTGAAAATTCAACGAGTTTATCGATAGGCTGTAAGATGATTTTGCGAATAATTATGTATGCTATTACTAGTGCGGTTAATAAATAAATAGCAAATAATGAGATAGCATTGGTTATGATGAGCTTTATTTTTTCCACTAAGTCACCATCCGCAAAGCTTACAATTACTGAGCCAATTTTTTTATTGCTATGGTTATTAACGGGGATCACAACATCATAATGGCTGTCTTTACTTAGTATACTTTGTTGATTTTTCTCGATGGCTCGTAAGAGAGGTTTATCAGTGATGACTTTAGATAGTTGGTCCCTATCTATATGCGCGACAATTTGTGCATTGTTATCGACAAAATATATATTTGTTAAATTATTAAAATTATTTTGTGTTATTAGGTCAGTTAATGCGATAGCTTGAATCTTAAGCACCCAACTGTCCTCATTACCATCGGTTGTTAGTTGATCTATTTCAACAAGCATAGGTGTTACGATAGCTGAGGCTTTTTCGCTCATATTTAATAATGTTTGATTTTTTAACTCAATGACATGCAAAGCAGTGCTAACACCTAAAACGAGCGTGATGGTAAAGCCAATAATCAATAAAATTTTATGAGCAATGCTTAAGTACATAGGCGTAAAGTTATTCTTTTTTGTTTAGTAGAGAATCAATTTTTTTATTACTGGTATCTAACGTGTTTTGAATATCCGCACCATAAAAAATTTGACTAT
This sequence comes from Pseudoalteromonas atlantica, assembly GCF_043641955.1. GTDB lineage: Bacteria > Pseudomonadota > Gammaproteobacteria > Enterobacterales > Alteromonadaceae > Pseudoalteromonas > Pseudoalteromonas atlantica_A. Next base: position 3,232 of record NZ_JBHZRV010000019.1, on the reverse strand, counting down.
ATGCATGGGAAATTATTTCACCAATTTCAGGAAATAAAGTAATGCCCGATTGTATATAGCTGGGGGTCGCATTTTCAAAAACCCACAACATTGTATTATTGAATCCCGGTTTATTGACTAGGCTAAATAACTGCTCCTGCCAAATTTGCATACGTGGAGGCGAACCGCCAGTACTCAACAGCATTGCTGTTTGAGCACTTGTAGCCCATTGAATAAACAACCAAGCAGCTGATTTGTTTTGAGAGTGGGCGTTTATTGCCAGAGCCCAAGCCCATGGAGAGGTTTCTCTTGAAAAAGGCCCTTTAGGAAGTGGGGCAGCCTCCCATTTGTCCCAAATAATAGATTCATGTTTGGTGTCTATTTCATTATAAAAATGTGAAGCAATAAAAGCCGACGCAAGTTTGCCTTCTTTAAATAGCTTACGTATTTGATAAAAGTGCAATGTACGGCTATTTGCAGGGTTGCCGAAGCCTGTAACTAAATCACGATAAACTTTAATAGCGTCATGAGCGCTTTGTGAGTTACTGGTTGCGCTAACTTCGTCAGTAATTATCTGTGCACCATAAGAACGCATAATCGGTAAAACAGTCCATGTATTTAAACCAGCCCCAGGCATAGTTCTTGATGCAAATGCGTGCATATCACTATATTCAGGGTGTTTATTTAGCGCCTGCTGAAGAGTAACCTTAGTTGTTAATAATGCTTCATAGGTATCTGGAACATCAATATTGAATTTATCAAATAGGTCTTTTCGGTAAAAATAAATTGGCGCAGAGAAGTCAAAGGGGAGAGATAATAGCGTACCGTCTATTTGGCATAAAGATAAGCTATTGGGGCTTATATCTGTCACTTTATACCAGTTTAGATCAGTCAATAGTGGGTCGTTTAAATAACTAGAAAGTGGCTCTAGGTAATTGTTTGCATGGGCTTGTCCCAGAAAAGTAACGCCCATAGGTATAACATCATATAAGCCTAACCCTTTACTAAGGTCAATTGCTCTGCGATGGCGCATTTTGGACTGTTCTAATGCATGGAAGCCAACAGAGATCCCCGTTAACTTTTCAAATATAGGTAAGTATGGCTTTAATGCCATAAAAGCAGGTTGCTCATCTGCTAGAACATTGATATGAGTACCTTTATGTTGGCGCCAATCAATATTTGCTTCTTGCCAGTTCGCTAACGACGTTTTACTTTGTACGAATTGAAAAGGGTTGGTCAAAGTACAACATGCAAGCAATAGATAGAGTAAATTAAAACTGCGTTTCAATGTATTTCCCCCTGCTATGTTGTTTAAATCATGGAATTTTTATAATGTCGCTAATTAACCATCTTTATCAGTTAACTTTAATCCCATCTCTTGTGCGTTTTTAACAATCTTATTAAAACGTTGTTGTTGCTCTGAATCCAAAGATGCAGTTGATAATAATGTATAGCATTTTTTTGCGGCAATTAAATTAAATGATTGCCCATTTTTTTTATTATCGTCAAATAGACACTGCAGTAGGTTAAGTGCAATGCTAGCATTTCGAGGCATGATTCTAAACGCTTGGCTAAATGCCTCAAGAGCCGAATTTAATTGGCCTTTATTAAATTGAGTTACAGCATGATTATTGAGTTCTTTTGGTCCCATTTTTATATCTCTGCGCTCAACTTGTTGTTGTTGAATATAACGCAGGTAAACAGGGTCACTGACACTCGGGTGACGCTCGCAATGATCAATGATTTGGTTAAATAAGTTTTGTGCTTTGACATGAAAGCCTAATTCGTGAAACGCTTTTGCTTTATCAAGCGCACCGTCAATTGAGCGAATTTGATTTTCATCATCATCAAGTTGTTCAATCAGTTTTTTAGCCTTTTGGTGCTCATCTTTAAGGTAGTGTAAGCGGGCGTTTAAAACATCAATCTGAGTTTGATTATGACTATTTGGAAATTGATTTTTTAAGTCGCTCAAATATTTATTTGTTTGGCGTGAAATTCGTTGTATTTGATCGCTCTGATCTGTTGTAAGCGCAAAATCAATTCCAGCACGCGCTGCATTTAAATAAATATCAGGATGGTCATGAATAGAATATTTAGCGTACTGAGCGATGTCCTTGTGCGTGGTATAGTTTTTTTCGTAGTCATGGTTCAGCATTGCAACATTACTTAAAGACTTTTGGCGTTTTAAATTAAGTGGTGCAATATCAGCTGCTTCACTTAAAAACTCTTGGGCAGACTCAAATTGATTTAGCTTCACTTCTAAAGAGCCAAGTAAATTTAATGCTACTAAACGTGTTTCGTTATGAATAAGCATTGTTTTAAGCATACGCTGAGCTAGGATATGTTCATTATTTGCGATTAAGGCTTCAACCAACCCAACTTTAGCCCATGTGAATTTTTGAATGTTTAGCGCAGATTTAAAAAATGTTTTGGCTTCTTCATGGCGTTTTAACCTGAGTAATACATCACCTTTTAGGCGTAATAAGATTGCGCTGTACGTATTTTTTTTACTCATTAATGATGCATTGATGTTTTTTAATGCTTTAGAGTCATTACCATCATCAATCAAGTTATATATTTTTTGTAAGTTACTTTTACGTAGCAATATTTTTTCAATACGTGTTTTTAAATCACTAATAGAAAATGGCTTAACTAGAAAATCATCAGGTTGTAGTTCAAGCACGCTATGAACTAATGAGCCGGTTGTTTCAGCTGAAATGAAAATGAATCCCGTAGAGTTTTTAATTAATTGTTTAACTCTGAGCTCTTCATATAACTGGTAGCCATCTTGATGTTTGCTTAAATTAAAAGAGCATACAATAAGTTCAAACTGTTCAGTAAGGCATAGCTCTTTTGCTGCATTTGCATGCTCAGCAAAGTGCAATTGCCGAAAGCCTAACTTTTCAAGCGATTGTTTCATGTAGCTTTGAGCAAGTGGTTGCTCTTCAACTATCAGTATTTTTGCATTGGGAAAAGTCTTTTTCGACATTAAGCTTCGGACCATATGAATGTACCTTTGACTATAATAAACAGTCTAGCCGCTTACAAGGCAATTTAATATTTAATCACTGTAAATAGATCTATATTTAGTTGATTATTAAAAAAGAACTTAATTGGAGAGAGAAAAGCTTGTGTATAGGAAGTGATGAAGGTTTATGCCCAATAACATTGCACTTAAGTAAGTGGCGTCCCCAAGGGGATTTGAACCCCTGTTACCGCCGTGAAAGGGCGGTGTCCTAGGCCTCTAGACGAT
>NZ_JBHZRV010000018.1:0-26020 GCF_043641955.1 Pseudoalteromonas atlantica | reverse complement strand
TGCTTTATCTCGCTAGGGCTGCGCATGTTACGCTTTCCTATTTTTTTGTCAACACTTAATTTTAAACTTTATTAAAATCTAAACTCAAGTTTTACTCGACTTACTAAGTGACTTGCTTGCAGCTTAAGCGTTGCCTGCTCTGCCGTCTCAGTGGGGTCGCATTATAGGGAGATCCGAAAACAGATCAACCCTTTTTTTAAAACTTTTAATCGTTCGCTCAAAAAGCACTCAAAAACCCATTAAATAGTCACTCTACGCGGGTTTTAACCCCATTTTCTGAGGCAAATTTAATAATTTCACATAAATAACATTGATATGTTTATTTATCGCGTTAAGATAGCAAGTTCACAATGTTAAATTAATGTTTATTTCCTGTTTATTGGTAGATCAAAAATGAAATTACCCGATCAAAAATCTCTTATCTCTTTAGTTGTTCTTGCTGTTATAGGTTTTGTTATAGTCAACTTTGCACTTTCAAGTTTAGCATTAAGCTCTGGCTTACTGTTTGCAGTAGGTGTATTAGTTGGTGGTCTTGTTGTTGGCGCGATGTCATCTGACGTAGTTGAAGAAGCTGAAGTAAAAACAAAAACACTTTATGTTGGCAACCTTCCTTATCGTGCAAATGAAAGTGTTGTTCGTGCTTTATTTGAAGAACAAGGTAAAGTCTTCAACGTTCGCCTATTAAAGGATAAAAACACAGGTAAGCGTCGTGGCTTTGGTTTTGTTGAAATGGCAGAATCTGATGCAGACAATGCAATAACTAAATTAAATGATAGTGAGTTTCAACAGCGAACGCTTAAAGTTCGTGAAGCGAAACAAAAACAAGATGATGACGCTAGCTCAATCCGTACTGAGACTAATCAATCAGCTTAACACTTACTATATTTAGTTTAGTCGTTAATACAGAAGCCGTTGCATAATAATGCAGCGGTTTTTTTTGTTCGGCTAAAACTGCAGGGTCAATCCGCTTTTCTTCACCAACATTTAATAACGTTCTTACTCTATGTGCAATTGCTGCGCCTGAATCTAGTAACTGTATTACACCATCGTAGTAGCTATCTATATGTTTAGCTAATATAGGAAAATGAGTGCACCCAAGAACAAGCACATCTGTATCTTTATGAACTTCTAACCTCTGCATCTCTTGGTCGAATCTAAATTGACTAAACTCGCCAGTAAGATAAAGCTGCTCTGCAATAGCTACAAGTTCGACACTGCTATACAAGTCAACAGTAACTCCTTGCCCATAACTTTCAATAAGCTGCTGTGTGTATTTGCTACGTGTGGTTGCTGGTGTAGCTAATAAACCGATACGTTTACTTTTAGTTATAGCTGCAGCAGGTTTAATTGCCGGTACCACACCTACTATAGGTATAGTTGTTAAAGATCTAATTACGGCTAATGCTGAAGTGGATGCCGTATTACACGCAATTACCAATATATCAACGTGAAGTTTTTCGTTTTCGATGAAATGTAAAAGAGAGGTTAGCCTTGCAATAATCTGTTGCGAACTTAATTCTCCGTAAGGTAGGTAAGCATTATCCATAAAATAGCTAAAAGAGGCATTAGGGATTAATGCTTGAATATGCTCAAGTACCGTTGTCCCGCCAATACCTGAATCGAATACTAAAATATGTGATGACAAACTACTGGCTCCAGACTTTACTTAAGCTGAGCAGTTTGCCATGCACTCTTGGTAAAATAAAGTCTAAGCTTCAGATACTGTTTCACGCAAGTTATTCATTTGTTCAAACATTGCTTTTGTATAATCAACAAGTTTACCAATCTCTTCTTGGTCTTGGTTTAACCACTGAAGAATTCCTGACAATTGATTTTGTAAGCCAAGTTCATTCGCTTTGTTAAATGCCTCTTTCAAGTCATCATTAAATGGCGCTACTTTATTTGCAATTTCTTTCTCTGGAGCGGGTCTATTCTCTTCATACCCTTTTATAGACGCAAACGTTTTAGTTTGCTTTAAGTCCATTGAAAAAGCCACCAGCTGCTCATTACCGAGGTTCAATTCTTGTGCTTGCTCAAAAGCCTCTTCTAGGTCGCCACCAAAAAAGGTTTGGCTCACACTTTGAAGATCTTCCATTAAAGCATTAATGGCTTCTTGTTCATCCTCATTTAAATCACCATTTACAGACATGCTAAACGATAAGTCGCGAGATTGTGATGATTCTCTTGCAAACCCTTCATTATCTCCGGAGCGCTGATAACTACTTGCTGATTGTTGTTTGAAAGCATCTGCAAAGCTAATACTCACTTCATCGCCTTCAGCAGTTGTGAATTTATACTCTGCATTATTACTCAAACTTAAATATTGGGCTTGGCTAACACTGACGGAATTAGGTTTTGGATTAAATAAATCCTCTTCAAAGTCATCAAGGCCATTAAAGATACCTTCTTTTGACTTTTCAATGCCCTGCTCAATTTCATCATTAAAGACACCTGTGCCTTTTAATTCATCAACAGCACCATCTATCCCGGTTTGAACGCCTTTTCGTGCTGCACCAAGCATTTCTTTAAGCTGATCGTCATCCGCACCATCGGCTTGCGCTTTTTTTACGGCGCCGGTAACAAAGCCTAAAACGTTTTTTACAATTTCTTCGAAATCAAACAGGGGTTTATCTTTTTTCTCTTCCACTACAGGCAAGCCCAGCGCTTCAGCCATTTTCTCACCTAGTACTTTAGCAGCGAGCTCTTTACCACGTTGCTGATAACTATCTTGGGGAGATTGTATTGTCGGTTGCTGCAGTGCACCGGCTTTGTTACTGTTTTGATTGACGTTATTGTTAGGCACATAGCCAAAATTGCCAATTTTCATGATCCGACTCCTATAGTTGCATTCTTTATTATCGGCCTGAACTAAAATAACTAAAGATAAATGTACAAAAAAACATCACCTTTCATTACGCAAAACTAGACAAATACTCTCTGCCCCCTACAATAGCGCCGATAAGTAGCTAAAAGAAAAAGGTAGCAAACATAATGGCAGTGATTAAGATAGATACATCAATATACGATGCGCAGTTAAACGAGAAAGAGCAACGTATCATTGCGCAATTCCAACGTTTCGGTGTTGAGCAATTAGAAGTATTTGGCTCTGAGCCCATTCACTACCGTCAACGCGCTGAATTTAGAGTATGGCATGAAGGTGACGATTTATTCCACATTATGTTTGACCAAGCTACAAAAGAAAAAATACGTGTTGATACCTTCGACCCTGCGGCACCTTTAATTGGCGATGTAATGGCTGCCATGATCGACAACTTAAAAGACTGCGAAGTTTTACGCCGTAAATTATTCCAAATTGATTACCTGTCTACTTTAAGCGGTGAGATATTAGTTAGCCTGCTTTACCATAAGCCACTTGATGAACAATGGATGGCAGAAATAAAAGCACTTAAAGCTAAGCTGAGCAAGACGTTTAAAATTGATTTTATCGGTCGTGCTCGTAAACAAAAAGAAGTGCTAGGTGAAGACTTTGTCACAGAGCGCTTAACCGTCAATGGTCAAGAATTAATATTCCAACAAGTTGAAAACAGTTTTACTCAGCCTAATGCCAGGGTAAATATAAAAATGCTGGAGTGGGCGCAACAGTTATGCGCACCACTTAAAAACGACCTACTAGAGCTCTACTGTGGTAATGGTAATTTCTCCATTGCATTGGCAGGCTCATTTGATCGAGTACTTGCAACAGAAATCTCAAAGTCATCGGTGCACTCAGCTCAATATAATATTGCAAAAAATAATGTGACTAATTTAGATATTATCCGTATGTCGAGCGAAGAGTTTACTCAAGCTATGAACGGCGAGCGTACATTCTCACGTTTAGAAGGGATTGATCTAAAAAGTTATGATTGCCAAACTATCCTTGTCGATCCACCGCGAGCTGGCATGGATACGCTGACATGTGATTTAGTCGCGAATTACGAAAGTATCATTTATATCTCATGTAACCCAGACACACTTGAGCGAGATCTTGATCACTTGTGTAAAACTCATGAAGTAAAACGTTTTGCTATTTTTGATCAATTCCCATATACCCACCATATTGAATCCGGTGTATTTTTACAGAAAAAATAACGCTTACTCTTTTGCCAGTGCTTTTATAAGTGCTGGCATTTGCGATTCACTGAATACCTCAATGCCATTGCTCACTAACATTTCAGCTGTTAACCCCATTCCCGCTATTTTATTCCCTTTATGTGTACCATCATAAATCGTATTGCGCCCGCAAGATGGGCTAGACTCTTTAAGTAACGCAAAGCGAATATTATGAAGCATGCAAAGTTGTAGGGCCTTCTGCGCGCCTAACCTGAATGCAGCAGTTACATCTTCATTGTCATTTGTAATGACTTTACCGTCACTGATTTCAGCTGGCGCTCTAGGTGTCGATAATCCACCAGCAACCTCAGGACAAAGAGGCACAATGCGACCTTGTAATTGCCATGTAGTTATTTGCGGGTGAGAAAGCGTTTGGCCTGTGCCATCGTAACGTACGGGTTTACCAAGTAAGCAGCTTGAAACGAGTATTTTTTCCATTGTTTGTCCAATAAAAAAGCTCCGCGTACGGAGCTTCTTAATACCATTAATATGGCTTGTTTATTTTGCAGCTAGGTAGTTAATCAACTTACTGATATCTTCCGGCGCTGTAATTCCAGTCTCACGACCTAGATTAAGTTTATACTTACCATTAACGATAAAGGTCGGCACTCCACGCAATGCGCCTTTTTCTTGGTAATAAGTTTGATCGCGCTTCATTTTTGATGACATAGTGCGCACCGAAAAGCTCTTATATACTTTATCAAATTTGTCGCCGTCAACGCCTTGCGCTACGAATACATCTTTAATGTCAGCAAGCTCATTAAACTTGGCGCGCTTTGCATGAATGTGATTAAACATAGCAGCAATGAGTGCATCTTTTTGTGGTAACACTTCTGCAGTTGCAAGTGCTTGAGAAATCATTTGCTGATTTTCAGCATTACGTACGCCTACAAAATCAACATGACTTTTCTTAAACTCAACGCTTTTATCTAGCTTAGGCTTAACTTCGTCCAATAGCGATTCATAGTTATTACATGCAGGGCAGTAAAATGAAAAGAACTCTTTCACTTCTGGCTTTTTGCTCGCTCGTTCAGATACAACTTCGTAATGCACGCCCTCTTCATACTTCGATGGCGCAGCTGTTGCTGCTAAAGGTAACAATAGTGCCAGCAATCCAGCCTTAACTAATTTAATCATTATTCACTTACTCCAAAAATTATTGTTTTAATCGCTTATTGTTTTAATAAAAAGGCAACTAACTCATCAAGCTGCTGTTGGCTCTTGATGGTATTAATATTGATTTTATATTTATCGTTAACGATAAAAGTTGGCACGCCCGTTAAAGCACCCAATTTTGAAAACTTATTTTGCTTATCTTGCATTGCTCGCTCAGCCGCTATTACTGGCATACTCGCAATCTCTTGGTCAAACTTTGCGTTATCGATACCATTTAACTCTAGCAGCTGCTTCACATCTTTAATATTATCAAGGGGAGCACGCTGAACATGAATGCTTTTAAAGATTTGATCTGCAACTTGCTCACCTTTTCCGTTTTGCTTTGCAATAATGTAGGCATAGCTTAGGTTACTTTGTACTTGTGGAGATAAGCCACCTAAAAAATTAACATGACTTTTAACAAACTCTGCACCTGAAGGCAGGCTTTTCTCTAAAGCCTTTGCAACAGGTTCAAATTTAAAGCAATGAGGGCAATAAAATGAGAAAAACTCTGTCACCTGCGGTGTGTTGCTTTTTTCAATATCTAACACTGTGTATTGATCACCTGCTTTAAAATCTGCAGCTAGTGCAGCAAAAGGTAAACACAATAGTAATAAACTCAATTTTAATTTTTTAAGCATTGGACTCTCTATTAACTTTTTTGAATAATTTTTATGGCAATAATTTTAGCGGCGGCTCTTTTAGTGCAGAGTACTGCTCTTTCAGTGCTAAAATTTGTTGCTCCCAGTATTTGTCATCTGCAAACCATGAAAAGTTCCTTGGAAATGCAGGATCATCCCAGCGTTTAGCTAACCATCCCATATAATGAATCATACGCATCGCACGTAAAGGTTCAATTAATTTGAGTTGAGAGTGGTCAAAATCGCAAAATTCTTCATACGCAGCGACTAAGGTATCTAACTGTAACAGCTGGTTATTTCGATCACCACTGAGCATCATCCATAAATCCTGAATGGCTGGACCCTGGCGGCTATCATCTAAATCCACAAACATAAGCGCATCCCCAGCCCAAAGTATATTCCCAGCATGGCAGTCACCATGCAGGCGAATTGTTTTAACATCGTGATACTGCGCTTTAGTCTCAGTAATCACCATATCAAGAATGGTATAGAATGCAGTCGCGAGACTACTAGGCACGAGATTACTACTTTGTAACTGAATTTTAGCTGTATCTAAATATTCACCACACCCCATCACAGGGCGTTGACTAAACTCACTGGCATGTGCAACTTGATGCATACGCCCTATTAAACGCCCTAAAACATCTAATTGATCAAGATTATCAACTTCAAATATGCGCCCGCCTACACTCGGGAACAAGGTAAAAAGAGACCCGTTATGTTCAAATAAACTTTCACCATTATGGATAATAGGCGCAACAACCGGTACTTCAGCCTCTGCGAGCTCAAACGCAAACCGGTGCTCTTCTATAATTTGTGCTTTACTCCAGCGTTCGGGGCGGTAAAACTTCACTACATAGCGGTTGCCATCTTCAGCTTTAAACTGATAAACCCGATTTTCGTAACTGTTTAACGCTAATAAACCTGACTCAGCATAAATACCAATACTCTCAACTGCATCCAATATTGAGTCAGGTGTTAAACCTTCAAAGCTAAATTTACTCATAATTCTCATCAATATAAAAAAAGCGGGAAAATCCCGCTCTTTAATTTTTGTTAGTGTACTTAACTATCGCGCTTTAAAAAAGTTACTCGGTTGCGAAATTTGCGAACTCGGATCATTTGTTGGTGATAACACAAAGTTAAATTTCGTTACTGGCCTTTTCAAATCATAAGGATCCATTACTAATGACAATGGAACGTTATGTGATTCACCCGCTTGTACAGTAAATGTTTGCTTACCTATGTACTCAAAGTTGTCTAGCCCTTCAACTTTTACATTAAAACTCTGCTCGTATTGCGCTTTGTTGATCACTTTAAGGGTATACGTATTTTCAACTAGCCCATTAAAGTCGACACGGTACAGCTGGTTTCTATCACGGATAATATCTAAGTCCATAGGCTTGCGAAGCACAATGTTCGCCACAAGCGCTGAAGTTAACAGCACTAAAATAACGATGTAACCTATTATTTTAGGACGCATCGGATTGGTTTTATTATCCGGCGTTTCTAAATTACGCTCTGTGGTATATGAAATAAGCCCACGCGGGTAGTTCATCTTATCCATTACCCCATCACACGCATCAATACATGCTCCGCAGTTTATACACTCAGCTTGTAGACCATTTCGAATATCAATACCCGTGGGGCATACTTGTACGCACAAGTTACAATCAATGCAATCACCTAGGTTGAGTTCTTTTGGGTCTTGTTTACGAGAGCGAGGGCCACGGTTTTCACCGCGCTGCTCATCATAGCTTACGGTAAATGTGTCTTTGTCGAACATCGCTGATTGAAAGCGTGAATAAGGACAAATATGTAAGCACATAATCTCACGCATCCACCCGGCATTACCGTAAGTACACACCGCAAATACGATAATACTGACCAATGCATAACCGCCCACATTTAAGGTAACAAAGTCAGGGATCAGCTCTCTTATAGGTGTAAAATAGCCAACAAAGGAAAGCGCCGTATATAAAGAAAAAGCGATCCAACTACTGTGTTTGGCGGTCTTTCGCCAAAACTTATCAAAGTCCATGGGGCGCTGATCAAGCTTTTTACGTTGATTGGCTGTGCCTTCAAACTTTTCTTCAAACCAAATAAAGATAAACGTCCAAACAGTTTGTGGGCAGGTATACCCACACCACACTCGCCCATAAAAGGTGGTTACCAAGAATAAAGCAAAAGCTGATAGCATGAGAATAAACGCAAGGATTGTAAAATCTTGAGGCCATAGTGTTAGGCCAAAAATATTAAATTTTTGCCCAATCAAATCAAACAGCACAGCTTGCTGGCCATTAAAGTTTATCCACGGTAATGCCATAAATGCGAGCATGCCGATAAAACCAATACGTTGCCTTAGCAATTGATGCAAGCCTGTCACTGCACGTACATAAATACGATTTCGGGGATTAAACCTATCCTCAGGGGCATTAAGATCGGGCCTTTCAATCTTTACCTCTGTAGGTATATTCTTTACTTTTATTTGCTTGTCCATCGAAGTCCCTCAACGCCTTTGGAGAATAATAGTCGAACATTCTTGCAAACTATCTATGCTAAGTAGCGAACCTTAACTATAAAAATAGTGCAAAACTGAACGTTAGCCTAGTAACGTTCAGAGATTTCTGAAAAATCTAATCGTTCTTACGCATTATATCAAGTCTGCCTAAAAAAGCTGACTTTCATTGCCATTAATTATTCATCTTAGTCACTTGCTTTATAAAGGTGCATTTTATTACACTGTCCCTCAACTCTTACCCGTTCAGATCAAAGTTAATTAAACTATGAAAAAATTTCTTTTCCTTGTCATCGTCGTACTGGCATTGTTTACAATCGACCACCCGATGATAAAAGAACCAAGAGAAAAACTACTTGGCCAAGGTGTTGGTATTTTAAGTGATGCCAGCAATATCAATCGCGGGCCTGCTGCGAACATGGCTAAAAACAGAATCAAGTCAGCACTCTCACTCTCTGACTCTGAGCTTGAGTATTTAGAAGAAACGTTGCAAACAGACGAGCAATTACAGCTTTTTCATACTCGCTACTGCCGCAGCAATGATCTCAACTTATACTTCTATGAAGATCGATTAAACACAGTATGTAAAATTGCCGCAGAGTCGCTTGCTGAACGTCGAGGTAAATAGTGGACTTTTCAGCGTTAACAAAGAAAAGTAGTGCATCATTTAATCAGCACAAGAACCTGCTTAAAAAGCTGGCGAAAGGAAATACAGTGAAGTGTGAAAAATGCCAAGGTATTTTAACACTCGATCTAAAAACCCCTAAGCCAGGCCAAGGGGTTGCAAAGTGCCCTAAGGGCTGCACTGAAATAGTATTGGAGCTAGGTTAAACTAGTTCCAGGTTTCATCGTCTTCTGTGTAAAGCCCACTTTGAACAGCAACTATCTCTATTAATTCAGCAAACCCTAACGCGAAATCACCCATCAATTCATACTGACTCTGCGCTAACTGCGACTCAGTGATGTTGTTTTGCTGCGCGATGGATGCGATAACTTCATTGTCCAAAGCAAAGAAGCCTAAGCTTGCATACGCTGTTTGTAGAGCCTCTAAAAGTGCGCTATCTAATGTTTGCACTTGGCTTAGCTTGGTATAATACGCTTGTGCGCCTTGCACAAATCCATTACACCACATTTTGCACTGCTCAAGATCAAGATAACTGTCGTGGGTGTCGTTATGCTTTAAGGAAACAGGTAATTTAAACCCAGTTTCATAAACTTGCTCACTTATTTGATGGTACAACGCCATAAAAGAAAACAATACTTCTTCCTCTAGCTGACCTTGCGTATCAGGCACAATAACATCAAGCCATTCGTGAACATCCAGCGGCTCTGGTGAGCAAATTACAGCAAACAAATAACCTTGGCTTTGTGGTAGGGTCATTGCTTTGCTGCGCCCTGCTAAAAATGTATTAAGCTGTTCAGCGTGTTGCTCTGTGAATGCGGGTATTTGCATAAGATACTCTATCAACCATTAAAGATTAAGGGGGTAACGACCATCACGATCAGCACGAAATAAAAGCTTCACTGCATCATGGACTTCTTTTGGTAAAGTTAAATCGGGTTTAATAAACCCGGCCACTTTAAAATCTAAATTAGCTTTTAATACTGCATCAGCTTCCAGCCCTAAACGATTATCAGGGTCAACTAACACTGCAATATCACCAGACTTACAACTCAACTGCCCACTCAATGGCCCGATACTAAACCAACCCGATAAGCCTTGTACATCTATGTTAGGGCTAGCAATTTCCCCTGTCAAAGTGTCGCAATATGGTGCGCCTGAATTATACTCATCTAAATCCACAATAACGCGGCCTTTAGCATTGATAGGTAACGGTAACTGCAAACGCTGCATTGCACGCTCTACACTTAACCTTAATGTGGCATCGGTAAGTGCAACTGATTGATCAAGTAAACCGTAGCTGAAGTCACCTCGGCCTGATATATCCGATGTATCTCTAATATTGCCAAATTTAAGGTTACCAGAGAGCTGCCCTGTAAATAGTGCCCACGCTGAAACATCCCAACTGAGGTTATTAATTTGCTCCCCATCAAAACGTAACTGCATTATGCGACCTTGCCACACACTGCCGGATACCTTGCCAATCTCGAGCCCTTTTGGAAAATGGCTGCTTGCAAGGTTAACCGCTACGGCTGCGGGTGTTTTTAATAAAGCAAAAACAATAAAACTAAAAATAAATATAACGATAAGGAATGCTGTTTTTTTCATTATTATTTCTCTAATACCAGTCGGCTTACACGCACATAACCTTGCTTGTCATCACGGCTAAGATCTAAATTATCAATCTGCACGCCTTCGTTATTGACCATTTCATCAAGCCATTCAACAAGCTTGTTAAATTGCACTGAATCGATGGTTAAGCGCAATGAGTTATCACTCGGTTGCATCTTGCTAATAGTGATATCAAAACGCCCTCGCGTCGTATTTACTATTTGGCTTAAGTTTTTATTGTTACTAATAGAGCGGCTGCCTGCCGCTTTTAGTTTAACAATACTGTTATCAACCCAGGTTAATAGCTCTTGTTGTTTTATTTGATCTGCCTGCGCTTGTGCAATGGCATTATTAAGCGGTCTGAAAATGCCCATCACCAAAACAAAAACAACAAAAATACCGCCTGCAACCATGATTAATTGCTGCTCTTGCTCTTTTAAAGAGCCCCAATACTTTTCAAGTTGCTGCTTCATGCTGCACCTCCGAGCTTTAATTCACCAACAACAAAGTCACCATCATTATTTAATGACCCTTGGTCAACCGTTAAGCCCCGCTGCTCTAAAATCGATTTAACTTTACCAAAGGTTTGGAAGTCTTTACCGCGAGCACGAATTCTTAACTCATTACGACGTTGATCATATCGTAGAGTCTCAGGTGTAAAATCGTTTACTTGGCTAAACACAGTGACAAGCTCACTGGTTAATTCTAAAAAGCCAGCACTGCTTCCACCTTCTATTTTTGCCAATTCACCTCTAATTTGACTTCTGATGAGGTGAGGTCGCACCGTTTTACTAGGAAAAGCTTTACTGTAACGCTCAACAACCTGCGACTTAGCAACTTCAAGTTCACTATTTAGGTGATATAGCTCAAACCCTTTAATGACCACAGAGCTAACCAAAGCGATACTGGCAGCAACGGCTACCCCTTTCCAATACCCCCACCATAGTGGTGTTTTTTTCTTCAGTTGGTATTGGCCTTGGCGTAAATTAAATTTTGTTGTTGGTAATTGTTTAGCAAATAACGCTAGGGGCAAATCATAGTCAGCTGTTTGGGCAGTTAAAGGCACAGCTTCTGGAAAACCTGTCGCAGGACTGTAATGCGCTACCTCAGGATTGCCAAGCGCCGTTAAATACTCAGCCATCCAAGAAGACTCAACTGCACTGATGTGCCATTCACCATACTTACACAACCATTGAGAGTTTAACTCAATTGCACTAATACCGTTTTCAGAGGTTGGTAACAATAATGCATCGGGTAGCAGTTTGATGATATCAATATTATGCTCAGCAAAGGTATCGAGCCAACTTTCAAACCATTCGCGGTCGGTCATAGCCACATTGATGGCATGTTTATCTTCAACCTGAGTTGACTCTGCAATCGCAATAAACAAGTCATCAATATCACACGCAATATCTTCTTCAAGCATATACGGTAATGCTTGCTCTAACTTACGGTTCCATTTAGTGGGTAGTTCAACTGTTTTTAATTGAACCTGATCGCTAGGCAACAATACAACAACTTCACGCTGTTTTGCTTTGTCAGATAATTCACTTAAATGCTCAGCATGAGGCACTTCGCCGCTGGCAATTATTTCTTGTTCTAATGGTGAATATACCAACCAATTAATACGATCTTGCTGGGTTTGACCCGTGCGGATCAAGAGTATTTCTGTCACTGTACGCCTCCAAATTTTCGCGCCAGTATAGTTACTTCGCCATCTTTGGCATGTAGTAAAGTGGTCATCGAAAAACGCAGCTCTACAAATTCAGCCTGCGCTTGTAGTTTAAAATATTCGCTATTGATAGTGAACAGCTTCTCAATGGACTTGACGTTTCTTGCCCCTTGTTGATTTATCTGCTCAAAAAATTCTTCTATATCACTAAAACCTTCTTCGGGTCTCGCTGCAAGTACACTTTGCGCCCCCGACTCTTCTAAGCCATCAATGAAGGCACTTAATAAAAGTGCATGTTCAGGATCGAGTGTATTAACATTAATTGCAAGTAGTTCGCTGCCAGGTATAACACAGACAAACGGTAACAACTTTTCCATTACTAATGGATTAAAACCACGAATTAACCGTAGCTCCGACGTCGATGCAAAGTAATTATTTGCCGTCAAATAAGGGTAATCTCGCGAAGAATACTCATCCTCTTCAGCGCCAGAGCGATAGGTAATGCTGTCTTTATCTAACCAGTCATAAACGCTATCGGCCATACTCTCTTCTGATTCATCAGCAGGTAAATCTTCAATATTTTTTAGCAACTCCAATAAAGCTGTGTGTGCTAGGTTGGTTTTCACTTTTCCATTAGTCGGCGCTTCTGCCCTTAATGCATTTAAATTTAAACATGCTTGAAGATCAGTAATAGCCCCTTGAATGGTGCCATTATCAACAGGAAAAGGGACTCCCGCTTGTTGCGCCCAAACTTGCTGTAACGTTGTTTTGTCAGGGTCGTCTTTTTTACTTTGCAGCAAGGCCTTAATAGCTAACTCTTCAGCCGCATAGGCATACCACTTAGCCTGCTGATGACCTTGAATGTTAGTGCTACGTTGTACTTGCACCATTAAGTTAGCACTCATTTCAACAGCTAAGATAGAAGCTAAAGCAACAATAAATAAAACAATAACAAGTGCTGCACCACGGGATGATTTAATCGCCATCAGCCATTTCCTCGCTGACTTTGATTGCCAGCACCACTACCGCCATTGTTTGCAGAAGAAGGCGATACGGTCACTTTGCCATTACCCGGCACCAAAAATACACGTTTAAGTGGCTCTTGATCAATTTGTTGAATCGTAACCGCCACAGCTTTTGGCAATGCTTTGATTTCCCATTGCTCTTGCCATTCATTTTTATCGTCTAAAAACTCAAACTTGAGGTCTTCGATATCACTTAAAATAACTTGTGAGCGGGGCTCGGTGTTATCAAGCTGATCAACGTATACGCGATAAACGCGTTCTAGTTTATCGTCAATAACACGATAACCCACTGCTTGCAGTTCTGAGCGTGGCAGTAAGTTAATAGGGTTAACCCAACCATCTCGCACAAACCCAATGCCGTCGTACTGGCTATCCAGTGTATATCGGCCAGCTAAAATGTAGCTTTCTTGTATATCGCCTGATTGATTGCGAACTTCGCGCTTTGTCATTTGGCTAAAATCTTGGTCCATCAACCTAAACGTAGTTTGCAAGCCATTCAACTCGGCAATTTTCTCATCCGATGCTTCTTTAGCTTTCGTTGTAGAATCTAAAATTTGATGAGTTGCTAGCACGACAAAAGCAAGGATACCCAGCGCTACCATGACTTCAAGAAGTGTAAAACCACGCTGCTTCACCGAGTACCACCTTTATTTAAATAGCTTGTTAACTCGTACACTGGTTGTTCTAGTTTTTCATCACTGAAGACATTTATAGTGACTTTTAAAAAGCTTTTGTCTGCGGTTGCTATTACATCCTGGCGCCAATACCAGTCAATTCCCGCCATGTTTTCAGTGCCTTTTGCGCCATTTTTACCTTGCCACTTACTCCCTTTCGCTCGCTGCTCAACCATCACATTCTCAGCGACCCACGAAGCATAGGTTTGCTCTTCAAGGCTTGATAAATGGTTTATATGCTCACCAGTGGCTTGCATGGCGGCAATACCTGCAAGTGCACAAATACTTAGTGCAACCATTACTTCGAGTAAGGTAAAACCTTTAACTACACGCATTACTCTGGCTCACGACGTAAATTAACGGGCGCTAAAAACTCACCTTCAATGAAATAAACAGGTTCTGGTTGCTTTTGAAGTTCAAAAATCAATTGGAAAGCACTGATTTCACCCGAAGATAGAATAAGCACTTGTGGGATTTTAAGCTTTTTTAGCTCAAGTAAACTATCCTCGTCATCTGAGCTCATTAGCTCACGCCAATTAGATTGCTCTAATAAGTTTTCTTGTGCCCAAGCCAAGTCTTCTAGGTTTAGTGTTAATTTAAATTCTTCAGTAATCGTTAAAGGTTCAAAGAGTTGCTCGCGGTCAAATGTCACCCATTTCTCACCGTCAAAAACTAAAAATTCAAACACATCCTCATCGATGTGAAAGCCTAATTCTACTTGGTTTAAAATAGCGAATTCAGAAGCCATGTTAATGGTGGTATGCAGCCTCAGCGCTTGCTTTTCGAGAGCGTCTTCAGCCCCTCCATCAAGGCTGTATACCACCATTTTGGTGGCGAAGGCTATGACAACCAACACCACTAAAATTTCAATTAAGCTAAACCCTCGCTTATACGAGGGCTGCTTAGTTCGGCGCAAGCTGCCGCGGTTCATTAACATAACAAACCACATGTCACGTTTTGAAACGCCTTGCTAGTATTCGTCATTACTGTTTTTCTTCATCCCAGTTACCGATGTCGTCATCAGTGCCGGCTTCACCGTCTGGTCCCATTGAGAAGATATCAATCTTACCCACTTCTCCTGGGCTGATTAACTGGTATGGATTACCCCATGGATCTTCAGGTAACTTAGAAATAAAACCACCGTCAGGGAAACGACGAGGAACAGGCTCAATGCTGGTTTTATCAACGAGTCCTTCTAAACCTTGCTCAGTTGTTAAATAAGCTTTATTTTTTAACTTATAAAGACTCATAGCATCTTCTAACTGCTGTATATCTAGATGCGCCTTATCGATAGCTGCTTCTTCTTGCTGACCCATAATATTAGGTGCCACGATTGACATAATCATGCCAATGATAACCAGTACCACCATAACTTCGAGTAATGAGAAACCTGATTGTTTATTCACGTTCGTACCTCTGTTTTCTTATTAATTAATCACTGTAACAACGCGCTTGTTACAAATCCTTGAATCGGTTAAAGCCCTATTGCTTTATTCATTGCCATAATTGGCTGCAAAATAGCCATAACAATAAATAAAACAATGACTGCCATCGACGCTATCATCGCAGGCTCTAAGAGTTTTAGCGAGACATTTACCATGGTTTCAAACTCACGGTCTTGATTGTTGGCAGCGCGCTCGAGCATTTGCTCAAGCTCACCCGATTTTTCACCACTTGCAATCATGTGTAGCATCATCGGCGGAAACAATTTTGTCTCCTGTAATGATGCACGCAAACTAGCCCCCTCACTGACACGAGTTGCTGCATCACCAACGGCTTTTTTAATTTTTTCGTTAACCAGTACGCCACCCGAAATGCGCATCCCTTCAAGTAAAGGCACTGAACTGGATGATAAAATACTTAGCGTACGGGCAAAGCGCGCCGTATTAATACTACGTGCAACTTTACCAATACCTGGCATCACTAAAATTTTCGCATCATACCAAAAACGAATTTTTGGCTGTTTAAGTGCATGTTTAATACCTATAGCCAACGCGGTTATCACAACAAGCGATATTAACCAGTAATTTTGTACAAAGTTACTTGCCGCCATTACCCACTCAGTCGTCCATGGTAATACTTGCTTAGACTTCTCAAAGGTTTTAAGAATTTTTGGTACCACAGTGCCTAATAAAACCGACACAATACCAATGGCAAATATCACTAAGATGACAGGGTAAACCATAGCTTGGGTAATTTGACTACGCATATGCTGGCGCTGCTCAGTGTAATCAGCTAAACGATTCAGTACGGCATCGAGGTGCCCTGACTTCTCCCCAGCTGCCACCATGGCACGATATAAGTTATCAAATACATGTGGAAACTCTGACATACCATCCGCTAATGTATAGCCTTCAACGACTTTTGAGCGCACCGACATAAGCATACGTTTTAAACGCGGCTTTTCACACTGTTCTGCAACAGCCATTACAGCGCCTTCCACAGGCAAGGATGATTGAATAAGCGTGGCTAATTGACGGGTGATCAGCGCAAGATCTGAGGTTGATATTTTAGATTTAAACATGCCAGAAAAAAGGGATTGCTTGGCCCCTTTTACTTGCTTATCGCCCTCTGCTGCGGGCACTACTTCTAATGGAGTGAGGCCTTGCTCGCGCAAAGATTGGCGGATTTGTTTTGCTGTATCCGCTTCTAGAATACCTTTTTTTTCTTTTCCGCGACCATCAAGCGCACGATACTCAAACGCAGCCATTAGCCTTCCTCACGGGTAACACGTAATACTTCTTCAAGGGTTGTTTTACCGTCTAACACACGGCTACAACCATCTTGTCGAATGCTTGGGGTGTGTTTGCGAATATACTTTTCAACACTTTGCTCACCTTTACCACTGTGCACAAGTTCGCGCACGGCCTCGTCAACCACTAATAGTTCGTGAATACCGGTACGTCCGCGATAGCCGTTAAAGTTACATTCTTCACAACCCACTGCACGATAAATAGTCGGCGGATTGTCATTTGGCACACCCAGCAGTTCACACTCTCGTTCATCCGCAGTGTGTGCTTCTTTACAGCTACCACATAAAGTACGCACTAAGCGCTGTGAAAGAACGCCAAGCAATGACGACGACAGTAAAAATGGTTCAACACCCATATCTTCCATACGAGAAATCGCGCCTGCTGCGGTGTTTGTATGCAGCGTGGACATTACTAAGTGGCCTGTAAGTGAAGCTTGCACACCAATTTGCGCAGTTTCTAAATCACGTATTTCACCGACCATAACCACATCAGGATCTTGACGTAATATAGCGCGTAAACCACGCGCAAATGTCATGTCTACTTTGGCATTTACTTGCGTTTGGCCAATACCTGGAATTTCATACTCGATAGGATCTTCGACAGTAAGAATATTACGATCGCGCGAGTTGATTTGGCTCATACCCGCATAAAGCGTGGTACTTTTACCTGAACCTGTCGGCCCAGTCACCAAAATAATGCCATGAGGTTTACTGATCAAATCAGAAAACAACTCACGATTTCGCAGTGTCATTCCTAAGTCTTCAAGGTTTAAGCGAGCATTATTTTTATCTAATAAACGCAGTACCACGCGCTCACCAAAGCTTGACGGCATTGTTGATACACGTACATCAACTGCGCGCCCAGCGATACGCAAGCTTATACGACCATCTTGCGGAATGCGTTTTTCAGCAATATCGAGCTTCGCCATTACTTTAATACGTGATACTAGTAATGAAGCTAATTTACGGTTTGGCTTAAGTACTTCTTTTAGTACCCCATCAACCCTAAATCGAATAACTAGTTCTTGCTCAAAGGTTTCAATGTGGATATCAGACGCGCCCTCTTTGATAGCTTCACTGAGCATCGCGTTAATCAATTTAATGATTGGCGCATCGTCATCACCAGCAAGTAAATCTTCTGTTTGCGGCATCTCTTCAGCAAGCGAGAATAAATCAACCTCATTGCCGATATCTTCCATCATCTGCTGTGTTTCAGAACTATCGCGCTGATAAGACGCTTCTAATAACAGCTCAAACTTATCATCAGGAAGTTGCTCAAGGGTAAATCCGTGGCCTGCAATACGGCGCACTTCAAGCAACACATCAATCGCAAGCTCACCACGATAATAAACCACCCAGTTCTCATTGTGCTTACTTAACAACACACCTGCACGTCTGGCATACGAAAATGGCAAACGTTTAGGTGGTAGCTCAACTAAATCGTCACTGGTTAACAATTCATTGCCATGCAGTGATGATTCAAGCTCTTCATTTACTGGGGTGATGGCTTCAGTCATTATTGCGCTCGTCTGCATTTTGCTGTTTTAGGTATTCTTCGTACGTTGGAGGAAGCACAAGTGCATCATTCCACTCTGGTAAAATAGGCGCTTCTTCAAGCGGCATTAAATCAATACCATCTTCTTTTTGCTTAAATTGCTCGCCACGAATAAAGTTATATTTGCTATGGCTTAATTGATTCATCTTAATGCCATCACGAATAATAGTCGGACGAATAAATACAATTAAGTTACGCTTACGCTTACTAGTACTTGTTGAACGGAATAAATGACCAAGAATCGGAATATCACCTAATAAAGGCACCTTCGACACACTTTCTTGTACATCTTCGTCAATCAAGCCACCTAACACAACCATACCGCCATCATCGGCCATCACGGTGGTTTTAATTGCACGCTTGTTAATTGAAATATCAACTGACGTTGTACCACTTACCCCTGATACTTCTTGCTCAATGGTCAATTGTACTGCCGTTCCGTCATTGATCTGTGGTGTTACTTTAAGCTTAACACCGACCTCTTGGCGCTCAACCGTTTGGAATGGGTTTGAGTTATTAGAGCCAGTTTGCGAACCGGTAATAATAGGCACTTCTTGACCAACAATCATCGATGCTTCTTCATTATCCATCGTTGTAACAGACGGCGTTGCAAGGATATTTGAATTGGTATCACTGGATACCGCTTGAATAATCGCGCCCCAGTCGTTTTTAATAATCCCCATGGCAAGACCATTGATACCGCCAAGTAAAGCAGCTAGTGGTCCTAAATCGCCTTCAACGGTCTCTTCATAAGGGGTCGTATTGCCGGTCTCGCTTCCGGTAATATTCTTTTTAATCGTTTTATCACGGGCTTGCTCTGCTGCTACAGCTAATGAGCCCACAGGCACTGTGTTGCCGTTGTTAAACTGCACCATGCCACCCTGCTCAGAGATCCACTGCAGACCAAAGTTAACGCCATCGGCTTCCATTACTTCAACAATAATCGCCTCAACTAATACTTGTGCTCGGCGAATATCTAAACGTTCAATTACGGACTCAAGAGAGCGCATAGTGTCAGGCTGAGCGGTAATAACCAGTGAATTTGAATCTGGGTGAGCTTCAATGCTGGTTTCATTCTGGCTGCGGCTACGCGTTTTAGTTGAACCTGATTGACCTTCTTCTGCAAGAGTTTTACTTACGCCTTGAAGCACTTTTACTAAGTCTTCAGAATTGGCGTAATTTAAATAAATTACTTTGGTGTTACCTTGATTTTGTAGTTCACCATCAAGACGTTTGATCAGCTCGATAGCACGTGTTCTTGCTTGGCCTTCACCGCTGACGATAACACTATTGGTACGGCCATCAGCAACAACTTTAGGAATCAAAAACTCTGGCACACTGCCTTTACCGCTATCTTTGTAAATATTTTCAACAACAGAGACCACATCATCTGCTGTGGCAAAGTTTAATTTAACAATATCTACGCGTTTGTCACCGGCTTGGTCAACGGAGCGAATAATTTCCACAAGGCGATTAACCGAAGCAGCATGCCCCGTTAGCATCATCACGTTTGCTGCATTAAAGTTAGCAACGTGACCACCATCTTTTTGATCACTGAATTGACGAACTAAAGGACCAAGCTCTTGCACGCTTACGTTTTTTACACGTACAACACGGGTAACCATCATGTCGCCGCTCGCTTGATTATCTTTTGTTATTAGCGGAACATTTGATTTTTTAGCATCCGAACTTTTTTCAATTTTTATTATGCCGTTATCCATTTCTACCGCTGAGTAGCCATAAACTTCCAACACATTTAAGAAAAATTGATAATAAAGTGCTTCATCCATTAACTCATAGCTGCGAACATTCACTTTGCCACGAACGTTTGGATCAATGATGACGGTTTTATTTAGGTTTTTACCCACAATATTAATGAACTCATTAATATCTGTGCCTTTAAAGTTTGCAGCATACTCAACGGCTGACACCGAGAGAGATAAACTAGCCGCAAAAAAAAGTGTCGCGTACTTAGCTAACCCTTTTCTGATTTTTTTGAGGTGTAGCGCGTTGACCATTATATTAAAACTCCAAAGCTAAATTATTGCAGGCTAAATTGAACATCGATTTGCTCACCATCACGTTCAATCGTAATGTTTGCATCGGTGCTGTTACGCAGCTCATTAATAGCTGACATGGCCTGTTGCATATCTGTTAGTTGATAGCCGTTGATAGAAACAGCTAAATCGTTATTCTGTAGCCCCATTTTTTTGAAAAGCGCAGGATCTTTACCTGGGCTTAATCGATAACCAACAAGCTCACCGTCTCTCATCGCTTGAGAAATACGGATGTAATCAAAAAGCTTACCTGGGTCTTGTAGTAATTCATCACGCGTTTCAAGGATTGAGCTTTTAACCTCTTCGTTTGCCGTTGCATCAATTTGCTCTACGTCTTGAGGACCTTGATCGAAGTCTCTTTCGCCTTCACGCTCTGCAAGAACTGGCATTGAAACCGTTTTAGTAAAATCTAAACCATCAAGCATTAATGTTTCGAACCGGCCACTTACATCCAGTATTACGCGATCAGGGTGAACTTGAGCCAGTTTAGCCCGAGTACCTTTAACCACATCATCCACAAGGTAGGTTACTTGTTGCCCTTGCGATTCAATAACTGCCAAACCATTTTTGTCATTATTACTTACCGCAACAATGCCCGTTAAATTTATACTTAAACGGGTTTCTGGTGCATTGTTAATAACTTTCTCTTGGCGGGTTGATGTTTTTTTGGGCTGCGCATCCGCTTTACCAAATAAATTAAGCGCTAGGATAGATGAAGAATTAGATCTATTTGATTGTGTATTTTCAGGGGCAGAATAGCTGCTCTGAATGGGCGTATTCGTTGGCTCTGGCCATACAAGCCAGAATAACTTAGCCATTAAAAAAGCAATATAAACAACGACTAATATCATTACCACCCAACTTAATTTAGCGTGAGGTAATTTGCCTAAAAATTGTTTTAGCTGCTGTAATTGCTGATCCATAAATGTCGTTTCTTATTTTAATTTACTGCTATATCGCGAACCTATAGTACCTTTTCATTTTTCATTCAACAAGCGCACTAATATTAAACTTTGTAAACAAGCTGAATTAAGGTCTTTTACTGCTAAGAAATACGACGACTATTTCATTAGTAGTTCGTTTCATGATAAATTTTGCCTTATGGTGCCGCTATTTTAAAGAATACAATTGTGTCAAAAAGTAACACCCGCGTTTCAACCTCTAATAATGAAACTCTCAGTGTACGTTTAGATAAATGGCTATGGGCTGCGCGCTTTTATAAAACCCGTGCAATCGCACGTGACATGGTGCAAGGCGGTAAAGTGCATTATAATGGACAACGGACTAAACCCAGTAAAATTGTTGAACTCGGGGCTCAAATAAAACTAGCTCAAGGGGTCGATGAAAAAATCATTACTGTGCTTAAAGTAGTTGAAAAACGTGCTGGTGCCCCCATTGCACAAACCTTATATGAAGAATCCCAAGCCAGTATAGAAAAACGCGAAGCAAATAGTATTGCCCGCAAAAATAATAGTTTCTTTGCCCCACATCCAGATCGAAAGCCGGATAAAAAACAAAGACGCGAACTTTTAAAAATGAAATCAAGTTAGGTAATGTCACTCATGCAACAAGATTTACTTCACCGTTATACATTTGAACAACTAGACGTCAGAGGCGAACTAGTTCAAATAGAGCAAACCTATCAAGAAATGATCGCGGGTCACGATTACCCTGTTGCCGTGCAAAAGCTACTGGGTGAGTTGTTAGTGGCAACCTGCTTATTAACAGCAACTTTAAAATTTGAAGGTGATATTGCTGTTCAATTACAGGGCGACGGACCTGTAAAATATGCAGTAATAAATGGAGACGATCAACAAAACATGCGTGGTATTGCTCGCTTACAAAGTGAAGTCGCAGGCTCAACTATTAAAGAGCTAATTGGCAATGGTGTGATGGTATTAACCATTACACCTAATAAAGGTGAACGTTACCAAGGTATTGTTCCGTTAGAACACGAAACACTGGCTGAATGCTTAGAAGCTTACTTTGCCCAATCAGAGCAACTACAAACACGCCTTTGGTTTGCCACAGATACAACTGCCGAATCAGAGAAAGCGTCTGGTTTGTTGCTTCAGGTTTTACCTGTTAATAAAGAAAAATCTATCGAAGACTTTACTCACCTTGAAGCACTTAGTAATACAATTAAAGATGAAGAATTGCTAACGTTGGATGCAACGACTGTGCTTACTCGCTTATACCATGAAGACAACCCTCGCGTTTACGAACCCCAGGCTATTCACTTCAAGTGTGGTTGTACCCGTGAAAGAACAATTACAGCACTGGTTAATGTTGGCCAACAAGCACTCCTTGATGATGCCGCTGCTAATGGCGAAGTGAAAATTAGTTGCCATTACTGCTTAAAGGATTACATTTTTAGCGAACAAGATATCAAGAGTATCTTCAACTAAACGCTAGATTAAAACTGTTTAATTATTAAGCCGCAAATAGTGCGGCTTTTTTGTGCACGCAGTTGATACCGGTGTCATAATTTTTGTGATTTTTATGACACCGGTATCATTGAAATTATTCATGTTTTTTCGTAAATATATATGTTTTTAGGGTGTTCATAGGCTCGAATATCCCTAATCCATCTGTTACTATAAATGCAGCTTAAAGGTCTTTAGAACCCCAGAGCTATCCCGTTCAATCTCACACAATTTAGGTATAAACATGACTTCAAGCGCTACTCGTTTTGTCGATCTAACTGCAGCTGAACTTGTCGAACACGCGATCCGTCGTGGCGAAGGGACTTTAGCCGCCAATGGAGCTTTTGTTGCTAACACCGGTCGTCGTACTGGTCGTTCTCCAAAAGACCGTTTTATTGTTCAAGAATCAAGTACTGAAAATGATATCCAATGGGGAAATGTAAATCGCCCTTTCGATGCAGATAAATTTGACGCTTTATGGGCACGTGTAGAAGCACATGTGCAAAGCAATGACCACTTCATCTCTCACCTTGAAGTTGGCGCTGATCCTGAGCACTATTTACCTGTAGTTGTTACTACAGAAACTGCATGGCACCATATTTTTGCCAAAAACATGTTTATCGAACCTAAATCTTATAATGCATCTGATTTACCTCAATGGCAGGTAATGAATGTTCCTTCATTTGTATGTGACCCTGAGCGTGATAGCACAAACAGTGATGGCACAGTTATTATCAACTTTGCACAACGCAAAGTATTGCTAGCAGGTATGCGTTATGCCGGTGAAATGAAAAAATCGATGTTCTCTGTGCAGAACTTCCTACTACCAGCAAAAGGTGTATTACCAATGCACTGCTCTGCTAACGTAGGTGAAGCAGGCGATACAGCTTTATTCTTTGGTTTATCTGGCACAGGTAAAACAACATTGTCAGCTGATCCAACTCGTTTCCTAATCGGTGATGATGAGCATGGCTGGGCACCTGGTAGTGTATTTAATATCGAAGGCGGCTGTTACGCAAAATGTATCGACCTTTCACAAAAGAATGAGCCTGTTATTTGGGATGCAATCCGCTTTGGAACTATCCTAGAAAACGTGGTACTTGATGAAAAAGGTATTCCTGACTTTCACGATACAAGCCTAACTCAAAATAGCCGCGCAGCTTATCCTCTTGAGCACGTTGAAAAACGTAAAGTAGAAAACCGCGCAGGTGAGCCTAAAGCAGTTGTATTCTTAACATGTGATGTAAGTGGTGTTTTACCACCAGTATCAATCCTTAGCGAAGAAGCAGCAGCGTTCCACTTCCTAAGCGGTTACACTGCAAAAGTGGGATCAACTGAGATTGGCTCTACCAGCGATATCGAATCTACATTCTCAACATGTTTCGGCGCTCCTTTCTTCCCACGTCCTGCAGGTGTTTACGCAGAGCTTCTTATGAAGCGTGTACGCGAGTTTGGCGCTAAAGTTTACCTTGTTAACACAGGTTGGACTGGTGGCCCTTACGGTACTGGTAAGCGCTTTGATATCCCAACAACACGCGCTGTTGTTGATGCAATCGTATCGGGTAAACTTGCCGGCGTTGAAACACAACATATTGATGTGTTAAACCTAGACGTACCAGTTGCTGTCCCAGGTGTTGATAGCGAACTACTTAACCCAATTAATACATGGGAAGACAAAGCGAAATACGCTGAGTACGCGACCAAGCTTGCAACAGACTTCACTGAAAACTTCGCAAAATACGATGTTTCAGATGAAATCAAAAACGCAGGCCCTAAAGCATAATTACGCGCTTTAAATTTGCATAAAACGCCAGCCACGAGCTGGCGTTTTTGATCGTAATAAAAATTAAATGCAACAATAATCGTAAAACCTATGTATTAATCAACGGCGTGAATACAAATAGCGATAAAAAGCGGCTCACTGAAATTTCACTATGCTTACTTAATCAAGTCCACCCTCTAAGTTTATAAATGGCTCTGGACTAAACTTCAGTTAACCACTTATCGATATTCATAGCAAAAGTAAAAAATAAAAAAATCGAAAGCCATTTAAAAGCCTTTGTCTCATCAAATTCATCTGAATAATAGCCATGTATTATTGCGTGCCGATTAGGTACATTTACGCCCTGTTGATTGTTACTATTTATATCATGTTTGCAAAGAGTCTTACTTAGAGCACTATAAACCTCATGTAAATATTGTTTAAAAACCAAATTACCACCTTTTAAATCTTTAATAAAATTGAGAGAACATGACTTTTCAAGACTCAGTGTAAACTGTGCTGAAAACCTCTCAAATACAATAAGTCCCTCTTTTTTATATGCATTTGCAGATGAATATTTATCCCAATAAATAGAGTCACATAAAACAGCTAAAGACATTGTAGCTGGAAAATAAAGCTTTTTATCAAAGCATGTTTTCACTTCTAATAGTTGGTCTTTCCGTTTTGGTTCGCAAAATATTAAAGCTTCAAACCATAGATCATCCCAATTATCACTAAGTAAATTAATAAAATTAGTATCATCATCAAGATTTTTATCCCATCCATTTAAACGTACAGCTTCTATCAAATGATTGCTAAACCAGCCTTTATTTGCATAGCTAATAAGAAGTTCTAATGAATGTTCTACACATATAAGTACATCTTGGTGTATCTCGTCAACTTCATTATTTACCATTTCAATTCCTTAAATTAATTAGAAGTAACGCCATATTTAAATCTCGCATAGTAAGTAGATTGATATAACCATTAAGATATAAAAATGTCTCAGTAGTACTGCTACATCCCAACTAGCCGAAGCTGAAGCACCATACTGTTAAGTAAAGACATACATAAATAGCAGGGAGATATCAAATCGAACATTTACTAATTATAACGACATTATGGAGTATGTAGAGCATCGAGTACATTTCGCTCAAATATTGATAATGTTAAGTGTATGTGCACAAGATCGGACCAAATTTGATTACTTAATAAATAGCGTTGGTATTAACAGGGATCTCTCATCTTTATCTTACGGTCTCTCCAAAATTGGAATGCAAGCAGCAAAAGGGGCGCCTGATTTAAAGGTGAATATTGGGATATTAGAGGGATCGTGGTTTTCTTTTATCCGTGGGTTTCGTAATACTCAACCCACGCTACGGTGGTCAGGTTGATACTATGCTACTCGGTAACTTTCTTTCAGACGTAAAAAAGCCCAAC
>NZ_JBHZRV010000017.1:0-34161 GCF_043641955.1 Pseudoalteromonas atlantica | reverse complement strand
GTATCGTACTCAACGTGTGAAGTTGAGATTGTGATACCACGCTCGCGCTCTTCTGGAGCGTTATCGATTGATGCGAAGTCTTTAGCTACACCACCATATACTTTTGCAAGTACGTTAGTGATTGCTGCAGTTAGGGTAGTTTTACCGTGGTCAACGTGGCCGATTGTACCAACGTTTACGTGCGGTTTTACGCGTTCAAACTTTTCTTTTGCCATGACGGAACCTATCAGTTTTGTTTATCTAGATTACATATGAAAATAATCCACCAGCAGGTAGATTAAATTAAATTTTTCAAATTTCAAATAGTATTTTCTGACAGATAAAGGAAGTAATCAAGAAGATTCGTATGACTGGTGCTGATAGGCAGATTTGAACTGCCGACCTCACCCTTACCAAGGGTGCGCTCTACCAACTGAGCTATATCAGCAACACCATAAACTGGAGCGGGCAGCGGGAATCGAACCCGCATCATCAGCTTGGAAGGCTGAGGTAATAGCCATTATACGATGCCCGCGTTAGGAACCTGTTCTTAATCTACCTCTAACCGTCAAGAATAAAGTGGTGGAGGGAGCTGGATTCGAACCAGCGAAGGCTGAGCCGTCAGATTTACAGTCTGATCCCTTTGGCCGCTCGGGAACCCCTCCACGATAATTCTTTACTAAGCACTTCCGGTAAAAGGAAAGTGGTGCCGACTAACCGAGTCGAACGGTTGACCTACTGATTACAAGTCAGTTGCTCTACCAGCTGAGCTAAGTCGGCACTGCTTTAGTACGGGGCGAGATATTAGAGTAAGGCGTATTGGGATGCAACAATAAATTTGAAAAAAGTGTAACTTTTTAACTCAAATGCTCACAAATCATGCAAACAAGCGCTGTTTTGTTACTTTTCACACAATTCTCGCCAATAGTTTAAACCTTGCATAACTAATTGAGGTGCAAAAACAGCAGTTGGAAATTGCGCCTGAAGCAACTTTCCATAGCCACCCGCAAATATTAATTGAGGATTTTTATTACTCAGGTGCAGCTTTGCTTGCTCAACCGCACCGATTGTTGCCACAAGGGCGCCATTTTTTAGTCCGTTTGGGGTGTTGATACCAAGCTCATTGCTAAATTGTGTTGTTTCATCATCAAACACGCGTTGAGTATTTTGCGTTAACGAACGGGTCATTAAATCAAGTCCGGGTATTATCCAACCTCCTAAGTGTTGTCCACCTGTATCTAACACATCAATAGTGGTTGCTGTGCCCGTATCAACTATAATGCAGTCTTGTTTTGGCCATAACATATAAGCTGCAATAATCGCTAACCAGCGATCGATACCTAAGTTCTGATAGTGTTCATAGGCGCAATATAAGTTTTCGAGTTGCTTACTAACCACGGCCTCATAACTAGGAATATTCAATGTTGCTGCCTGCGCTAATAGCGCATCTAACTGCTCACTTTTACCGACACTGGCATACACAACTTCTGTGACTTGCTGCCATGGCAATGTACTTAAATCACAAGTTGCAATGTTCTTTCCATCATAGCATGCTGCTTTTAATGCAGTATTGCCTACATCTATTAACAACCTCATTGCTGTACCTTACGCAAAGATATTTCGCCGCCATAGTAACTTTTTGCCTCGCCGTCTTGGCGTATACGAATTCCACCTTGCATATCTATACCCTCACAAATACCACGCCAACTTCTGTGCCCAGTGTTCAGCTCAACACATTGCCCTGCAAATGCATCAAGGGTATTCCATTGCTGATACATGTTTTGCAGGCCTGTTTCACTGTATTGTGCTAAGCGCTGCTCAAGATGGTAAGTAAGGTGAGCAACAAGTTTGTTCTTATCTAACTGCGTGGTGTGTTGGCTTAAATCCGTCCACGCTTGATCTATTTGCTGACTTACACTTTCAGGCATTTGTAAATTTATGCCTATGCCAATAACTAGCTGGCATGGGCCTTGAGGTTGACCATCAAGCTCAACCAATACCCCTGCTAGTTTTTCTTTATTAAGGTAAATATCGTTTGGCCATTTGAGCTCAATATCTAATTGGTAGAGTGCTTTTAAGGTATCGTAAACAGCAAGCCCTACCGCAATTGACATACCCATTGCCGCTTGAAGGCCATCATCTAAACGCCAGTAATAGCTATAATACAGGTTTGCACCAAATGGGGATTGCCACACGCGACCTCTGCGACCACGACCAGCTTGCTGCATTTCGGCAACAATCACAGTGCCAGACTTTAGCTGTTGCTTTGCTGCAATACGACGCATTAACTCGCTGTTGGTCGAGTCGATAATAGGTTGCACTTCTATTTGCGCAGTGTCAGCACCTAGGGCCAGGTAGTAATGTTGAATCTTACTTTGCTCTAGTAAACCAACAGCATTATTCAAGCTATAACCTTTGCCATTCACTTTAAAAATATCGAGGCCCATCTCTTGTAAGCTTTGTATATGTTTACTGACTGCTGCGCGGCTAATACCAAGCTGCTCTCCCAGTAACTGCCCTGAGATAAAGCCGCCGTTATTTAACGCATTTAAAATTGCTAACCTATTTCCATCCGGCGCTTTCATGACGTTTCCTCTAAATCAATATGACATTCACCGTCACTTGCCATCAAGCGTACTTCATGCTCTAAACGTATTTGATAACACTGCCACACTTGCTTTTGAATATGTTGCACCATGGCAATTAAATCAGCCCCTTTACTATTACCATAATTAACTAACACCAGCGCTTGTTGTTGATGTACTTCAATATCCGCTATTCGATAGCCTTTTAAACCAGCCTGCTCAATTAACCACCCTGCTGCAACTTTGTGGTGCTCAGCGTCGTATAGATAATGTGGTAATTGTGGATGCGTTTTCAGCAGTGCTTGTAGCTGTGAGTTAGTTATTATTGGGTTTTTAAAAAAGCTGCCCGCATTTGCCAGCTCATAAGGATTGGGTAATTTACTGTTACGAGTTTTAATAACTTGCTTAAAGATGCTTTTCGCACTGATATCTTCAAGCTGCTTTAATGGTCCATAACTTAATTCTGGCTGCCATTTTTTTGGTAGGCAAAACCCGACTTGAGTGATCACCACTTTATTTTTTAAGCTATGTTTAAAAATGGAATCCCGATAGCCAAATTGACACTCAGTATTGTTTATTCTTACAAACTGCTTACTAGCGATATCGAAGTACTCAACGTATTCAATGTATTTCGCCAGCTCAACGCCATAAGCCCCAATATTTTGTACTGGTGCCGCCCCCACAGTACCCGGTATAAGTGCTAAATTTTCAAAACCTGGCATATCATGTTCAAGCGTATAAATAACTAACTGATGCCAGCTTTCTCCTGCTGCAACTTCCAATAAGTAGTCATGCTCTCGCACACTCGCAGTAATACCTTTAGTCGCCATTTTAATCACTTGACCTTGGTAGTCAGCTAAAAAAACGGTATTACTCCCCTCACCCAAAATACAAAAAGGACTATCAAATGATTGCTGCTGCAATTGCGCGAACTCAGTAATTTCAGTGAATATTGAACACTGACTCGGTAATGAAAATGTGTGAAAAGCTTGCACAGAGTGAGCCACAAAATGCCTCAAAAGTTAATTGTCACTAATCGTCCTAGTTTACCCCATCATCGTAAAAGGCGCACCCGATTGCAGAAATTGTTCAACCTAGCCTAGCAATCATGATATAAAACCTGCACTTTTTATTTGTGTTCAAGGTAATTATGAAAATCACACCTCTTTTTTTAAGCCTCGCAATGGCTGGTATGTGCTCACAAGCAATGGCCAGCGCTGTTGACCAAAACTCATACGCTAATCTTAATGATGTTATTACTACGCACTTAAACCTAGATTTAGATGTCGATTTTGCAGACAAGCAATTAGAAGGTTTTGTAGAGCATACGTTAGAGTGGCAAAATGCCAAGAGCACACGTTTAGTGCTCGATACGCGCGACCTAGATATTGATAAAGTGATGTATCAAACGCAAGCCGGCAGCTGGAAAAAAGCAGACTTTACATTAGCTAAACGCGATGACGTAAAAGGCTCTAAGTTGACGATTAACTTTAAGAGCCAAGCGCAAAAAGTACGTATTTACTATAACAGCAGACCAGAAGCATCTGGCTTACAATGGTTAACGCCAGAGCAAACGGCAAGTAAATCTCACCCATTTATGTACAGCCAATCACAGGCAATTCATGCCCGTAGTTGGTTACCCGTGCAAGACACTCCAGCAATGCGCGTAACTTATACTGCCCGTATTCAAACACCTAAAGACATTCGCGCGGTCATGAGCGCCGATAATAAAGACGCATTATATAAAGATGGTGATTACCACTTTACTATGCCACAAGCTATCTCTCCTTACTTAATTGCGATTGGCGCAGGTAACTTAGAGTTTAAAGCTATGTCTAAGCAAACAGGTATTTTTGCTGAGCCGGAAATTCTTGATGCTTCTGTTGCTGAATTTAACGACACTCAAGCAATGATCGATAAAACCAACGAAATGTATGGTGAATATGCATGGGGCCGTTACGACTTACTTATGCTGCCACCTAGCTTCCCATTTGGTGGCATGGAAAACCCGCGCCTATCATTTATTACGCCAACTGTAGTGGCCGGTGATAAAAGCTTAGTTAACCTAATTGCCCATGAACTTGCGCACTCTTGGTCTGGTAACTTAGTAACCAATGCAACTTGGGAAGATTTATGGCTTAACGAAGGTTTTACCTCATACGTTGAAAACCGTATTATGGAAGAAGTATTTGGCCGTGACCGTGCAGTCATGGAACAAGCACTTGATGCGGCAGGACTTCGTGCTCAGCTTAAAACAATTGATGCGCCTGATACCCGCCTTAACTTAAAACTAAATGGCCGCGACCCAGATGATGCATTTAGTTCAGTGCCTTACACCAAAGGCCAGTTATTTTTAATATACCTTGAAAACCAATATGGCCGTGAAAAGTTTGATGACTTCGTAAAAACCTACTTTAACGAGTTTGCTTTTAAATCATTAACAACAGCGCAGTTTGTTACTTATATCGAAGCTAACTTAATTAAAAAATACCCAGGTATTGTTAGCATGGATAAAGTTAACGAGTGGATATTTGAACCTGGTTTACCAAGTGATGCGCCTAACCCAACTTCAGATGCATTTGACAAAGTAGACGCTGCAACCAAAGCTTGGTTACAGGGCTCTACAACCGCAGCACAACTTCCGACCGCAAACTGGACAGTGCACGAGTGGTTACACTTTCTAAATAACTTACCACGTGACTTAAGCATTGAAAAAATGACTGAATTAGATGGTGAGTTTAATCTAACTCAATCAACCAATGCTGAGCGCGCATTTGCATGGTACATGCTCGCTGTAGGAAATGGTTATCAACCTATTTACCCTTCACTTGATAAGCACTTATCAGGGATTGGCCGCCGTAAACTGATCGTGCCTTTGTATAAAGCACTCATTAAAAATGGTAAACGTGAATGGGCACATGATGTATACATCAACGCTCGTCCGGGTTATCACCCGCTAGCACAAGGTACTATTGACGACTTGTTCTCTAAGTAAAAACCAATAAATATTAAAAAGGGCGATGTATTCGCCCTTTTTTTATTTTGTGACTTTATTTATAAAACGTCTACGCTCTTCGGGGCTGGCTTGTTGCCACCAAAAATCCAACATTGCCGCCGCACTAGGTGCCTGCGCTTTCGCTGGCGCCGGTTTTGATATAGGCGCACTCACTGGCGCGCTCGCCACTGCAGGTTGATTAGTTGATGCAGTAGGTGCAACTTGAGCACGAGGCGCAGTCATTGATGTTTGTAGTGGCAGACCTAACGATGCACCTTTAGCTTGCAAACTAATTTGCGGTGACTCTGCAAACACCTTCGCAGCAATCGCATTATCCGCTCGATTAAAAACAATGTCATAATCATTTCCTTGCTCGATCGTCGCCATAACCCAGAAAGGTTCAGAGTCAATTACTTGATGCTCGTCATATCCTTGCTCGTACAAATCTGAGTATTTTAACTTCAACGAGTAAGTACCGGGGTTTAGCTCCAGCTCATCAACACGACTAAAAAACGAATGCTCAATGACCTTTTCACCTACCTGTAGTGGAATGATCTCCTCCGGGAAAGAAACCGTTTCAGCTAAAGCAACTGAACTTAAAAGCAGCGAAACAACGCCACTGAAAACGACTGACTTGTACATATAAACTCCTTGTGTTTGATTTCAGTTTGACACTGCAAGTAAAGTTTGTCATTAGTGACTTTATAACAAACATTGGAGCTAAGTTAAAATGAGTGATGAAACAATCTTTACAAAAATAATAAACAGAGAAATTCCTGCCGACATCATCTATGAAGATGAGCTATCGTTGGCTTTTCGAGATATAAATCCACAAGCCCCTTTTCATATTTTGATTATCCCGAAAAAAGCGATTGCGACAATTAACGATATTACCGAAAAAGATGCACCTCTTGTCGGTCATTTATATGTAGTTGCAGCAAAAATAGCTAAACAACAAGGCTTTAGCGATGATGGTTTTAGAGTGGTAATGAATTGTAACGAACATGGCGGACAAACGGTATATCATATTCACTTACACATGTTAGCAGGCAAAAGTATGGGTTGGCCGCCGTACCAAGATAACAAAAAAGAATGATCACAAAAAAAATTAATACTCTTTTAAGGTGAGTCTAGAACAACAAGTGAATTTGAACAATAGTTAACTATTTCATGAAGATAGGATGTTTTTACGTTACTTTTTTTTAATAAATAAAAAACATAACGTCTTAAAAATATACTTTTCCTGCCCTTATATAGGAAATTTCTAATACGAAAGGGGTGGATTGCGTGATAGGATTAATTAGTTAACTTTATTCAAGAGTATGTAAGTATGAGCAGTTCAGCATTTTTGTTACTAGATTTGGAGCCAATCAATACCATTGGTATTAATGTATTAGAACCATTATTAAAAACCCAAGGGCTTGATGTAACTACAGGCACAAACATTTTAGATGTGCCTGAAGGTACGCGCTTATTGTTTATTGAAACATCAAGCCAAGATGCGTGGGGTAAATTAAAAGAACAATTAGTAAACCTACGCGTTAAGTGCGATATCGTTTTGTTTAACTTAGATGAAAATCCAGAGCTAGCCAATCGTGCGTTATTAAGTGGTATCCGTGGTGTCTTTTATACAACTGATAATGCTGACGTATTAATGAAAGGCATTCGTTTATTGCTTGAAGATCAGCTTTGGTATCGTCGCGATATTATGTGTAATGCACTAAACCGCATGCTGCAGTTTAATAAAGACGCACTTCACAAGTTGACTGAAGGCGATATTGAACCAATAAAACTAACCAAACGTGAAAAATCTATTATTTCATTAATGAGTAATGGGTCGAAGAATAAAGAAATCGCGGAAACACTTAGTATTAGTCCGCACACAGTGAAAACACATTTATATAGTGCATTTAGAAAAACAAAATGTCGTAACCGAATTGAGTTACTTTCATGGGCACAGCAAAATATTCCTGACGAAATTCGTTAAGCTAAATTGTATTGACCAAAAAAAGGCGCATAAAGCGCCTTTTTTGCATTTGCTAACAACACAAATAGACTTTATGCTCAGCTCAAAGCGATAGTATTGGAATTAACATGCTCGATTCAGCCACCTTGTATTATGCCAGCGCAGCCATGATGGCGGTTATGACGCTGCTTAATTATCTTACTTGGCGTACCAGTAAAAATACCCCAGGCACCTTAATTTATATTTTTTACCCAATGATGATGTTTGCCGCTGTGCTAAGTTTTGCATTACATGGTTATTTAAATAATATCGCTACCATCAGTATCGCCAACAGCCTATTTTTTTGCTCTTCAATTATACATGCATTAGCTATTCGACAGTTTTTTGCAGATAAAGGCCCTGGTTTTAAGTACTTTAGTATTTTTACTATGTTGTTTGCAATCACCATGATAATACTAGCGTTTAATCAATCTAGTCTACGCAGTCGTATTTTAGTTTCTGATCTGCAACATATTACTGAAGCATTGTTTTTACTTTATTTGTTTATAAAGTATGGTTACAAAAACTACCCTAACGGGAGTATTGTTTACATATTAATACTCTCCATAATTACGTTGGTTTTTGCAGGTCGAACATTAATAATGGGAGATATAAGTAGCACAAAACTACTTTCAGATAACTGGTTTAGTATTACCTTATTTATTAATGGCGTTATAGCCCCTATGTTTTATGCAACTGGGATGGCGCTATTGTGCAACGAACGCCGCGAACAAAACCTCAATCAACTAACAGAAAAAGCACAAAAAGATCTTGAAATACGGGGGCTATTTTTATCAACAATTAGCCATGAGATCCGCACCCCTCTCAATGGTATTTTAGGCAGTGCGCAACTGATTTTAAACCAATCGAGTGATCCCCGTGATAAACCTTACTGTGAAGCGATTATCAACTCAGCTGAATCGCTCAACCTGCTAGTCGACAAAGTCCTTGATTATGCCAGCCTCGATCAGCATAACGAGGCCTTATACGAAGAAGATGTAGAGTTTAAAACTTGGCTACACAATTTATGCCTATTATTGAGCCCGCTTGCAGAACAAAAGCGCCTGCACTTTGAGCTAGTTTATAATTTGCCCGAGCAAGCTTGCTATTACTGCGATCAACAAAAGTTAAGGCAAATCATCATAAACCTGATGGGAAATGCTATAAAGTTTACTGATGAAGGTGAAGTAAAAATATGCGTAGATTTAATTAAAGAGCAGCAACTGGAACATACAATACGCATTAGCGTAGTTGACTCAGGCCCTGGTATTGAAGACGACGAGATAGAGTACCTCACAGAACCTTACGTTCAAAGCAGTGCAGGTAAAGAGAAAGGCGGCACTGGCCTTGGTTTGGCTATCACCAGCCGACTACTAGAAAAATTAGGGTCACATTTAAATATCACCAGTGAACTTGGCAAAGGCAGCTCGTTTAGCTTTGATATTAAACTTACACTCGGTGAATTAAGCTTGGTTGAACAGCGCCATCAATCAAAAGATTATTTAACTGGGTTAGATGTATTATTAGTAGAAGATTTAGACTTAAATCAAAAAATTGCTATAGAGTTTATGGCAGATGATGAGCATAAAATTAAGCTTGCTCGAGACGGCCAAAGCGCAATTTCATTAATGCAGCACCATCATTTTGATGTAGTGTTACTAGACATGAACTTACCTGATTTAACAGGTCAAGAAGTACTTAAAACCCTAAAAGGAATAGAGCACAAAAACCAACGCACCCCTGTACTCGCTTTTACAGCCAGCTTAAGTCCAGATGAAATAAAAGAATACTTTGCGCTTGGTATAAAAGACATCGTCGGCAAACCCATCAAGCAACAAAAGCTGCGCCAAGCATTAAGTGATTCACAAAA
Organism: Pseudoalteromonas atlantica; assembly: GCF_043641955.1. Lineage (GTDB taxonomy): Bacteria > Pseudomonadota > Gammaproteobacteria > Enterobacterales > Alteromonadaceae > Pseudoalteromonas > Pseudoalteromonas atlantica_A. The sequence goes on along the minus strand of NZ_JBHZRV010000017.1, from coordinate 24,727 downwards.
CAATCAAGCGCCAATAATCGCCGTTGAGTTGAGCGATGTACTTTATGATGAAACCGCAGCTGAAACATTAACCAGCTCATTCAGTGATGATGAAGTGTCATCTATTTATAATGAATTTGTACTTTCTGCACGTAACAAGCTTATTCGCGCACAACAACTGCTCGATGAAGACAAAGAACAATGTATTAAACTCCTGCATCGTCAAGCAAGTACAGCATTGCAGCTTGGCTTTAATAGATACGGCGCAGAGCTTAAAAAAATAGAACGCCGACTATTAGATAATAAACCACTTAAAGAGCCTTTATCTGATGTTATTGTGCTTTGGCAAGACAGTTTGGAACAATATTTAAAGTACGTAAGAAGTGAATTGAGTTAGTGAAGTTAAAGGAGCAAGTGCTATGGCTATTTTTAAAAACTTATTTCGCTGGCAGCGTGGTCGACAACATTCAGGCTATGACAAAATGCTGCTGTGCGGCGCGTATTGGCCATTAAAGTTTGATACTTACTTAATTAAATTTCCTTTAGGTAGCGAAATAAAACCACACACAGATAAAGTACTTACCGGTAAACACTTTCGCTTAAATATCATTTTAAAAAATGCCCAGCAAGGAGGTGAATTTATTTGCGATAACACTTTATTTCAAAGCAAGCGGATAAAGTTATTCAGACCCGACATCGCTCAGCACGCCGTGTCTAAAATAGAACAAGGTAATCGATACATATTAAGTATTGGCTGGGTCAAAGGTAGCTAACTCGCTAGTTTCGTCCATATTGGTCATCAAAACGTTCAATGTCGCTTTCGTCAAGTATGCTACCTGTTTGTACCTCAATCAGTATTAGTGGCGCACTTTGCGAGTTTGCTAAGCTGTGGATTTGCCCAGCAGCGATATAACAAGATTGATCGGCAGTTAAAACACTAGCTTTGCCATCAATATTGACATCAGCTACCCCCGACACCACCACCCAATGCTCAGCACGATGCTGGTGCCGTTGGGTTGAAAGTTTTGCTCTACTATTGACTATTATTTTTTTGACTTTAAAACCATCAGCTTCAACTAATACCCGGTAGCTCCCCCAAGGCCGACAAACAACTTGATGGTTTAATAGCTTATCATTTTGTGTACCCGCCAATTGCTTTAACAGTAATGGCAGCTTATCAAGTTGGCTTTTATCAGCGATTAAGGTAGCGTCATGCGTATGGATAACAGCCAGATCACTCACGCCTAACGCTGCAATCGTATGCCCTGCTTCACTGCGTAATAAATTGTTTTCGCCTGCTAAAATAACATCTTCTTTATCTCGGCAATTACCCAACTCATCTTTAGGGCTTGCTTTCCAAAGCGCATCAAAGCTCCCCACATCACTCCAATTAAGCGATAAAGGCACTACTACAACATTTTCACTACGCTCCAATATAGCGTAGTCAATCGAATCACTTGGACAATGCTGCAACGCTTGTTCATTTACCCTGAAAAAGCCTAAGTCTTGCTTGAAATCGGCAGCGCGCTCTACACTTTGCGCTATTTTGGGTGAAAACCGCTTAAGCTCAGCTAAATATGCCTGCGGCGTCACTAAAAACATACCACTATTAAATGAATATTCACCGCTTTCAACGTAGTGCTCAGCCTGCGCTAAGCTCGGCTTTTCTTTGAACTCATCAACATGGTAACAAGATGACTGGGCTATTCTGGTACCTTGTTTAATATAACCATAGCCACAGTTTGCAGTGTCAGGCTTAATTGAAAAAGTGATCAACTTACCTTGCTCTGCTAACGCAATTGCATCGGGCAACTGTATTAAAAGCTGTTCAAAGTCTTCAATAAAATGATCAGCAGGCATTATAAGCATCGGATTGTTATTGCCATGTTTTATCGCATACTGCGCCGCTAACGCTATGGCAGGGGCTGTATTTCGACCTTGCTGTTCCAACAATATTGCTGCAGGAGTAACCCCTATTGATTCACATTGCTGGCTGGCTATAAATCGATGCTGCTCATTACAAACTAAAATAGGTTGATCAAAGCTATGCCTGTTCACTCTTTCTAAGGTGTTTTGCAATAACGACCCATCATTAATTAGAGGGAGGAACTGTTTTGGCATTGCATGACGTGACAAAGGCCACAGCCTTGATCCAATTCCACCAGCAAGAATAACAGGAGTAATAAGAGACATATTAATAGCCATAGCTAAGTTTAATGAGGGTATTTTAGCAGACAATGGCGCCGCCTTTATATGACATTTAAAAAATCTATTAAGCCAAATTCGCTTTTCAGGAACACTGTTCTAAACTCAACTGGTTACCTAAATTCGGTTTTTATGTTTATCTATAAAGGGACGTTAAATGAACATTAATACGGTTAGTCATTCGATTAAAAATTTAGATCTTTCTAAAAAATTAATAAGCGCTTTCTTACTTGTTGCACTCATTCCTTTGGCTATCGTAATCGCTTTTTCATTATCAAATTCATCTACGGCACTAAACAAACAAACCTACGCACAACTTGAGGCAGTCAGTGAAATAAAAAAGAGCGCTATTGAACGTCACTTTAATAATATCAAGTCACAACTTCTATTTTTATCCGAAAGCTCGCTAATACATTCAGCAGCAATGGAGCTAACACTTGCTTTTAATGCTCAAATAAATCAAAAAAAGCTCAACAACTTACAATACGAGTTACTAGCAAACTATTATGAAAATATCTTCAACAAAAAGTACAACCAAGAAAATAAAAACACAACACGCTCATTTGATATGCATTCGCAACTATCTGCACAGGCACAATACTGGCAATATCATTATTTAGCTCAAAACCCATATCCTGTTGGTGAGAAAGCCAATTTAAACCGAGCAACAGACGATAATATATACAATGAGGCCCATGAAAAATACCATGACTTTTTATTCAAATTTGCTCAGCGATTTGATTTCTATGACATATTCATAATCGATAACCAGTCGTCTAAAGTTGTGTATTCAGTCTATAAAGAGGTGGATTTTGCCACTTCTTTAACGGCAGGCCCATTCGCAAGTAGTAACCTAGCGTTAGCCTACGAACAAGCAAAAAATATTGGCGAAAAAGACGTTGTATTTGTCGACTACCAACAGTACCTACCTTCTTATGACGCACCGGCCAGCTTTATAGCGACGCCAATTTATGAACAAGGTATACATACCAGCACCCTCGTTTTTCAAGTATCGATTGATGCATTAAATACCATTATGACTGAGCGAGCAGGCTTAGGTGAAAGTGGCGAAACCTACCTCGTTGGGCCAGACTTTTTAATGCGGTCAGATTCATACCTTGATCCAAAAAATCATTCCGTCGTTAATTCGTTTCGTTATCCTAAAACAGGCACCGTTAAAACAACGGCGGCCATGCAAGCTTTGCAAGGAGAGGCTGGGCAGCAAGTAATTACCGATTACAATGGGGCAAAAGTGCTGTCATCTTATCAACCTATTGATGTCCTTGGATTAAAGTGGGCTTTATTGGCTGAAATTGACCAAAAAGAAGCGTTTGCCGCAGTGACATATTTAACCACTATTTTAATAATTACATCATTGATATGTATTGCTATTGTTGTATTTATTGCCTTTGTATTTGCCCGTTCTCTAACACGTCCTGTACAGCTGCTCGTTGATACCATGCGCCATGTTGAACGCCAAGGTGACTTTTCAGTTCGCTCCCCTGTGCTATCTAAAGACGAAATAGGCTCATCCGCCAGTGCCTTTAATTGCTTATTAGATGCCTTACAAAGCTCTATTTCGCAAACTAATACGGTGATGAATAAAATGGCAGAGGGCGAATTTAATCACCGTATAACCGTAGATTGTAAAGGGGAGTTATATTCATTAAAACAGGCAACAAATAACTGTGCTACTTCACTTGAGCAAGCAATGTCTGAAATTAATCATGTTATTGATGAAATGAGCCAAGGTAATTTTTCAACGCAAATTAACACCCCCATGCAAGGACAACTCGCCACGCTTAAGCAAAACATTAATGGTTCTTTGAATACTTTAGATCACACGATTGGTGAAATCGTAACTGTGATGGCAAATATAGAGCAAGGCAACTTTACTCAACAAGTTAACAGCACTGCACAAGGCACATTAAAACAACTAAAAGACAGTGTGAACAACTCTGTAAGCAGCTTATCTGGGGCAATAAATAACATAAGCCAAGTAATGAGTGCATTGCATGACGGTGACTTTTCCAAGCGCGTAGAGCAACCCTTACAAGGGCAATTGGCACTACTCAAAAATGACATAAACTCTAGCGTAGATAATCTCGCGCTGATCATTACCGATATAAACTCGGTCATGTCAGCTGTGAGCAAAGGAGACTTTACGCAACTAGTCGATTGCGATGCGAATGGTGAACTTTTAACTCTAAAATATAATATTAACGACTCTATCATGGGCCTTAATAATGCGGTAAATGAAGTGTCAAATGTAATGATGGCGATTAGCCAAGGTAACTTTAACAAAACAATTAATGTAGACATGTCAGGTCAGCTTAATAGCTTAAAATTAGATATAAATAACTCAGTAGAAAACTTAAATACGGTAATTACACAACTCGCCACTGTAATGGCTGCAATGCGTAATGGTGATTTTAGCAAGCAATTGGATATGCAAATGCAAGGACAACTTGCTGAATTACAAAGTGACGTCAATAACTCATTAAGCATTACAGCAGATGCCATTGAAGAAGTAACACACGTTTTAAGCAGCTTAGCGCAAGGTAATTTAAACAAACAAATTGAGCGAGATTACCTTGGTGTGTTTGCAACCTTGAAAGACGACGTAAACCAAACCATTAATAAGTTAACCAGTGTTATCGCCAGCATTCAACAAAGCGCTAATTTAGTATCACAAAGCGCCTCTGAAATTGCGTCCAGCAATATAGAAATTAGCCAACGGACCGAAGAGCAAGCAGCAAATTTAGAGGAAGCCAGTGCAAGCAGTAACAATATGCTGGATGAAGTTGCTCAAGTTACGATGAAATCTAATGAGGCGGTTGCGCTTGCCAAAGAAGCACATACAACGGCCAGTGAAGGCGGTGAGCTTTCAAAGCAAACGGTGGATGCAATTAATGAGGTAAACAACTCAAGCAAGGATATTAATGAGATTGTGTCTGTTATTGATGATATTGCTTTTCAAACCAACTTACTCGCGTTGAATGCCGCAGTTGAGGCAGCAAGAGCTGGAGATCATGGCAGAGGCTTTGCTGTGGTAGCCAGTGAAGTGAGGCAGTTAGCCGGTCGCAGTGCAGCATCAGCCAAGCAAATAAAGGGAATTATTAGCACCAGTAACCAAAAGGTCAGTCAAGGGACTATTTTGGCAAGCTCTTCTGGGGAAAAACTTGAACAAATTGTGACAGCGGTCAGCGCGGTGAATGAAATGACCGTCTCTATTAATAACTCATCACTAAATCAACAACAGGCAATTAAAGAGGTTGATGCTGTTGTACAACGATTGACGACATTGATACAAGAAAACTCGGCAATCACTGAAGAAACGATGGCGGCGGCAAAGCAAATGTCAGATCAAGCCAATACGATGCGCAATTCATTGCAATACTTTTCCTTGAAAGAAACAGTGAATTAATCCTGTATAGACAAAAATTTGCAGTAAACTGCTGGCGAACTACTTGATGCTATTGCTAAACTACCCGAATAAGTAAGGCATATTCACTGTAGTTTTAGGGATTAGTAATGCAGATGTTTTTAATCGTTGTTTTGTTTATTCTATCACTGCCGTTCACATCCCAAGCCAGTACAGTTGTTTACAAGTGTGATATTAAAGGTGTGACGACATTTAGTCAGTTTCCTTGCGCTAAAGATGCAAAAGAAATCACAATCAAAGCTGCAAATGTTGCACAAGTAAATCAACAAGAAAAACAAGCTAGTACAAGCGCCGTAGAAAGCTACCTTGAATTACAAAGGATTGACCGAGAAATCACTCAGCATCATCACTCAATTAAACAGTTAGAACAATCATTTGCTAAGCGAAAAAAGCAAATCGGTTACATAACACAAGATAGTGCCAATAGAATGGGCGCTACGTCTATAGCTAATGCTATAGACATTAGAACACGCCAGCTGAAAAATCAGATAGACCCACAAATAGATGACCTTAAGCAAAAAGTAGAAACACTTAAAGCAAAGAAAGAAGATCTACAAAGCAAAGCCGGATTATAAAACCTTTTTAATAACTTCGATTAAACGCGCAATATCTTGCTCATCATTATAAATATGCGGCGATACACGTATTCCATAAACTCTTTCGTCAACACTGATATCAGCATCAACAAGTGCATCTAACACTGCATTTTGTGCCGCTGAAAAGTGCAAAATAGCCGTACCGCTGCATGCATTCTCGCTTCGAGGCGAAACCATGTAATCGCTTAATGATTCTCTTAGCTGTGACAATAAAGACAAGTTGTGCTTTCGTACTTTTGCTACACCTAACTTTGCAAAATAAGCAATACTGTGGCCCGCAATAACATAAGGGGCTATAGAAGGAGTACCTCCCCAAAAACGCAAAGCCGTGGAGTGATAATCAAAGTGATTTATATCAAACTCAAAAGGATTTTGATGAGAAAACCAACCAACATCTTTAGGCTGACAAACGCCAAGCTGTGATTCACTTACCCACAAATATGCAGCGCCCGGACCTGAGCATAACCATTTAACACTAGAGCCTATCAAAAAATCGACCCCTACTGTGGATAAGTCTAACGGTAATACTCCCGCCGACTGCGCTACATCTACTAAACTCAGCGTATTATTACGCTTACAATACGCTGCTATGTCTTTTACAGGCGCTTGTTGGCCCGTATTTGAATAGGCATGGCTTATAAACACCAAATCAGTATCGGGTTTAATATGCTGCTGCCAAATTGTCGCATCCGTCAAATCCAAATCACGTGGAATATAATCAATTTGCGCCCCATCAGGCAGTGCTTTTTGCATTGCAAAGCCCATACTGGGAAAATCACTTTGCGCCATTAACACCCGACACTTTGCACCTGTAAATCGCGGATGAGACATTAGGATTTTAGTTAATGCGCTTGATAAATTGACTTGCGGACAGAACAGCTCCTTTTTACTATTAAACAATTCACTTAACGCACCAGTAAATCTCTCAATTGTTCCGAGCCATTGCTGCCATGGTTCTTTGTTAGTTGATTGCCAAGGAGCAAAAAAGTGTGCATTAAAATCATCCTGCCCTGTTTTTAACGCTCGCCCTACTGAGTGGTTTAATAAATAGCACCCAGAGGTTAAATGAAAGTCATCTTTATACATTTACTTTTTTACCCATTGCTTTAACTGGGACAAGTCGGCATAACGTGTTTTGATATCATCACGCTTTGCAGCCGCACGGCGATCCCTTAGTCTTTCTAGTGAATCGAGTAATACATGCAAAGGAGGCCCACTCGCCGTTACTTTTTGCATATGCTGCTGTTGCATCTGTTGCGCTGGCTGTGCAATAAACTTACTAACGAGCTGGTTATGATGACCGATTGCTGTGTCTCCATGTAATTTACACACTTGTATAAACAACTTAACATTAGTTTGGAACCACTCACTATCGCGCTGTGAAGCACAAGCCAGTAAATCATCCATAATACTTGGCATTCGCATCGACTCACGTAATATTTGCTGATCTTCAGGCATCATATATAAAAATTTATCCACCAGCATTTGCGAATAACTAGGTTCATTTGCAGAACACAAACCAAGCAACATATCAATGACATTAATACCCGCAAAATCACCTGCGTTTGCGCCTCGATAAACCTCTTTACCCACACGATAAGGTTTATAGTAAGGACGCACACAAAAGAAAAACCGCTCAGTATCTAGTTTAGTATAAAGGGCATGATTAGACTCAATGACATCAAGTAAAGCCTGCTTAGCCACTTCGAGTAAATCTTTGCACAATGGATGAGAAATGCCTAACGGCTGAATTTTCAATAGTGCATCAGCGGCGCGCTTGTAGGCCAAAATACCTTTGGTGTTGTAATCTATAAATAGCTTTTCATCAGGCAGATCAGTAAAGCGCTTATACAGGCCATTTACCGCTTTATTATGTGTAGTTAAATGTGCAGTTGCAAAGCGAGGCGTTACACCTATTGAAGCACCAATGTGCATTGCTAAAGCAGATGCCTCCACTAATGGAGACGTGGTTTCACGCGAGGGTTCAGTAATCTCATGGCGCCTGCATGCAGCCATGTACAAGCCTACATTACCAAGTAAATCAAATGCGCTGTCAAAACCTTCGTCAGTATTGCCTTCAGCTAATAGCTTATTGATATGGGCGTTACCCTCATGTTGAAGCTGGTGTTTATATTGCTCGCCTACAAACTCAACATTTGCTCTATCATCCTGCTGCCAGTATATTTTTTCAAGCTCACTGTTGATCTCAACAAAACGTGTTCTTAGCCATTCATCAAATGCTTGAGTGTTCTTACTCATATTTATCTTACTTCAACTATTTTTATTGCATTTATGTTAACAGATAGCATAGAGTAATAATCAGTAAAAACTGCTACTTTAGGCTTTTTAAATTAGTGAATATCACTCAAAATAAACACATAAATAATAATTGGCGCTAAGTTTTATGAATTTAGATAAAAAAGATCAGCAAATCATTATGCATTTACAGGCAAATGCGCGCTATGCAGTTTCGCAACTGGCGAGTGATATAAACTTATCAGACACCCCTTGCTTAAGAAGAATAAAAAAGCTAGAAAGTACAGGCATTATAAGTGGCTACCATGCCGCAATTAACCCTAAAAGTGTGGGTTTAAACGTACTGGTATATGCATTTGTGCGGTTAAATCAAAACTCAGTCGCGGCGGCAAATACATTTGAAATGCAAATTAACAAGTTTGAGCATATTTTAGAGTGCTCTGTAATCTCTGGTAGCTATGACTATTTATTAAAAATAGTGGCGACAGATCTAGAAAGCTACGAACACTTTGTAAAATTTAAGTTAGGCAGTATCGATTGTATTGCTAATATTGAATCCACCGTGGTATTAAAGCAAACATTTAGCAAAAAGCAGCTACCTTTATAAAGAACAATGAACCCGCACTTTTTTGCCATTTAGTTATACTCAAATAAGAATAATAAAGGAATATAGTAGAATGCAGGTACACGTTTTTCAATCGAAACTAAGTTCGTGTTGTTTTTACGTTCTTTTTGCCATGGCTTATTTATATTCTGGGAAGCTACTCACCTCTTTTGCTTTTCAGTCACAAGTTATTCCTATTTGGTTACCAGCAGGTATCGCACTTGTTGGTTGTTTTATTTGGTGGTGGCGCTTCGTGCCTGCGCTTTTTCTTGCTTCTGTGTTCTTTAATCTCAGTATCGGCGATAACCCACTCTCTCAAGATGTACTCATTGGCAGCACTCAAAAGGAAGTGATGTTTATTGGCCTTGGTGCGGCATTACAAGCACTTACCGGAGCGGCATTATTAAAATATTGGCTTGGTCATCCTTTATATCTTAAAACCAGAAAGTCCATTATTTACTTTATTCTTATTGTTGGCTTTATTGTTAGCTTAATATCAGCAAACATTGGCGTTTATGCATTGTCAGAATTTAACCCTGCTTATAGCAGTGAAAACCATTGGCGAAATGTTTTATATTGGTGGTTAGGAGATACACTAGGTGTATTAATTGCTACGCCTCTATTATTAGCGCTTATTCAACCAAAGCATCAGCAATACCATGTTGCTCCTTTTCCAACCATTGCTGTATGTCTTGTATTATTTGTATCTGTTGCAGCAACTACAAAGCTTTATAATCAAAAAAGCAGCTCTAATGCACTGCAAATTGCAAAAAGAGAAGCCTCCGTCATTGAAAACAGCTTACTGCGTCATTTAAATCGCAGCCAAGTTGCTGTGCAAAGTTTAGCGAGTTTAGTTCAATCCAGAACGACTTTAGAACAACGAGAATTCTATAGCTATACGTCTGAACTACTCGCGCAAAATAACTATATTAAAGCGCTTTCTTGGAATGAAAAAATAAATCAAGATGATATTCCCGCCTTCACCCAACAAATGCGTGACATATATGACGCAGATATAAAAATAAAAGGCTCACCACTAACCGCTACTGATCCATTAGTCGTGGTAAAGTACATAAACCCGCTGAAAACAAACCAATCGGCACTTGGTTTTAATCTATATTCACGTGCTGACAGGCGTACAACACTGCTTGATCCCAGTATAAAATACCAACCAGTTAGTACTAAAATCATTCAGTTAGTGCAAACAACAACACCCGAGTCTGCCTACTTATTATTTGCTCCGGTGTATCATCACAGCAATGATGGTGCAAAAATTAAAGGCTACGCAACTGGCATCTTTTTAGTTGAAAACATTATAAAGCAAGCCATTTCACAAGAGCAGCTTGCTATGTTTAACATCACTATGTACCAAGATCAGATTCAGAATCCATTTTTTAGTAATGCTCAACATATCTCGACGAAAAACCCGAAACTAACCACGATAGCAATTAACTTTTCAAATCAAAAGTGGTTCATTGATTTAACGATAAAAGATGAATTTATACCGCATCAAACCAACCAATTCACTTTATTGCTTTTGGTATTGCAAGTTGTCGTATGTAGCCTTATTTTATTGGTGCTTTTACTGTTTAACCACCAGCATATCGCACTTTCACGTTTAGTGAATGAGCGAACCCGTTCACTCGAGAGTGCTAAAAAGCAATCTGATGAAGCCAATAAAGCTAAAAGTCGTTTTTTAGCGAATATGAGTCATGAGATCCGCACCCCCTTGAACGCCGTTATTGGCTTTTCAAGCCTTGCGAATAAACGCAACGATTCTTCAACACTCCTACACTATATTGAACAAATTAACCTTGCCTCAAAGTCGTTACTTACTCTTGTTAACGACGTACTCGATATTTCAAAAATCGAATCTCAAAAACTGGTTTTAGAGCAACGGCCATTTGATTTAAATGCACTGTTAAAGCGCCTTGATAGTATGTTTAAGCAAACCGCTAAGCACAAAGGGATTGAGTGGCGTGTTTATAACCAATTAACTGATGATGTCTGGTTTGAAGGGGATGAATTACGTATTGAACAAATTTTGCTAAACTTATGCAGCAACGCCATTAAATTTACCCACCAAGGGCAGGTCACGCTGACGGTGTCAGCACTAGAGAAATCAGGTGAAAAATGGCTTATTTCTTTTAGTGTAGTAGACACAGGCGTAGGTATAGCCCCCTCTATACAAGCAAACTTATTTGATGCTTTTACCCAAGCAGATGATTCAACGTCTCGCCGTTTTGGCGGAACAGGCCTAGGGCTGACAATAGCTAAGGAGCTTAGCGTGTTAATGCATGGCGATATCACCTTGCAAAGCGAAGAAAACGAAGGCTCAAACTTTACCTTTACAGTTGAACTTAATACCAAACCAGCTCAGAAAGCACCCGAGCGGCTCAATAAGCAAGTAGATTTAAGCCATCTAACAATCCTGGTAGCTGAAGATAACAAAGTAAACCAAATGGTTATTAAGACGATGCTCGATTCTTTAGGCATTAAACCTACGCTTGTTGAAAATGGTGAACTTGCCGTTGATCACGTTAAAAATAATCACGTTGATTTGGTTTTGATGGACTGCCAAATGCCTGTCATGGATGGTTATCAAGCGACCATAAATATTCGTCAATTTAAAGATGCTGAGCAGCTACCTATTATTGCCCTCACAGCAGACGTAATGCCGCAAGATAAAGCGCATGCGTTAGCGATTGGTTTTAATCAACACCTTGCAAAACCACTCGATCTCGCTAAGCTAGCCGAATGCTTAACTTATTATGTTGTTAATAATGAACATTAAAAACACTATTAGCTTATTCAGCTTATTCGCCTCACTTTGTTTTAGTGTGACTGCATTTGCTGCAACAGGTGTAAATTGCGTGAGCCAATTAACAGATCTCGATTTTATTATTAGCAGTAAAAACCAAGGCCACCTGCGGTTTCAAAATACGCCCTCAGAGCACCACTTTACATATCAAACCGATACCAGCTTTAATGAATACTTGGATTTTTCTTATCAACACATATTGCACAGTAATCCACGAGCGGTCATGCCATGCCCATTATCTACAACAACCTATAAACAACTGGTAAAGCAAGGATCACGACCTGAAGAACCCAATATAGTCGACCTTATTGCGCCTTTTGAACTTCGTCAGCCAGATAACCAAAAGGCTGTTTTACTGGTGCATGGCTTAACTGACTCACCGTTTACATACCATGATTTAGCGCAGGTTTACTTTCAACAAGGCTACACGGTTAGAACACTCCTTTTACCCGGTCACGGAACGGCTCCTAATGCATTAAAAGACGTTAATGCACAGCAATGGCAGCAAGCCACTGACTACGCTGTAAATAGAACCCTAAAAGACTTTGAGCAGGTTGTTTTAGGTGGGTACTCTACCGGTGCCGCGCTACTCATTAATTATTTAACAACTCGCCCCATGAATGAAAAAATTAAGGCGTTAATGCTATTCTCTCCCGCCAGCGAACCACATAATAAAAATGGTTGGGCAGCCAAGTGGATTGATTTAATCCCCTTTGTTAATTGGATTGACGAAGATGCTGATATAGATTTCGCCAAGTATGAGTCTTTTCCTTGGAGTGCAGCTGCTGCGGCTGATGATGCAATGCGTACTATTACGGTAAATAGTTTAGAGCAACGCAAGTTTCCTGCTATTCCTGTTTTTACTGCCTTAAGTGATATTGATACCACTATAGATAGTAAAGCCACACTCTCACTACTTTCGACTCTGCATAAAATAAGCCCACGTAATACAGGCAACCCCAACACTTTAGTGCTCTATGGTGACAAAAATATAATACCGGATCACTTTCCTAATAGTTACACTATTTATAATCCACAATGTCGTGCTTGCGACTGTAAAGGTATTCAGGGGATATCGCATATTGCAGTCGTAAACTCACCTAACAATCCACATTATGGTATAAATGCAAACTATCGTAATTGTGGCAGTTACCTCGATGATGAATCCACTTACAGACTATGTAAAACAACCGCGCAAATAACCCTTGGTGAGCGTACAGCAGATAACGTAGCTCGTTTTCAGCCTTTTCAACGTTTAACATTTAATCCGTACTTTACTGGACTGAGTAATCAGATAACACAGTTTTTAAACGCTGTTGAACAAAAATAGAGCCTTTATATGTCAAGTTTTAGCCATCAGTGGTTCACCAGTATTAGTGACCTAGATGCCAAATTATGGAATAGATTTTTTGGTGATAACCCTTTTACCGATCACGCATTTTTATATGCGCTAGAGCAAAGCCAAAGTACTTGCGAAGCCACTGGTTGGCAGCCATTACATTTAGTTATTTATGAAAATCAGCACATTATTGCCCTTGCTCCAGGTTATTTAAAAAGCCACTCCTATGGTGAATATGTGTTTGATTGGGCATGGGCAGAGGCTTATCAACAGCATGGCTTAGCTTACTATCCTAAATGGCTATGTGGCTCACCTTTTAGCCCTATTGAAGGCGAAAGAGTCGTCATACACCATGCGCAACCAGAAGCTGTATCACACTATATAAGTGAGGTACTTAACCAACAGTGCCAAGAACATGGGTGGTCTGGCTGGCATATTAATTTTTGCCCTAAGCAGCAAACAGAATTATTTGCTTGCCATAATGCCATGCCGCGTACAGGCGTACAGTTCCAATGGTTCAACCGTGGGTATGACAATTTCACTGACTTTTTACAAAGCTTAAATGCCCGTAAGCGTAAAGCGGTAAAGAAAGAACGAAACAAAATTGCACAACAAAATATTACAATAGAATGGCTACAAGGTGATCAGATTAATAGTGCTGTGATGAGCCAGTTTTGTGAATTTTATCAACGCACATATTTAAAACGTTCAGGCCATATGGGCTATTTAAACCATGAATTTTTTATTTTATTACATGCATTAATGGCTGATAAGCTAGTCATTATGCAAGCCTCTCTAGATGGTCATGTGGTTGCTGCAACTTTAAGCTTTAAAAGCGAAAATACCTTATATGGCCGATATTGGGGTGCGGTAGATGAAATAGATTGTTTACACTTCGAACTGTGTTATTACCAAGGTATTGAATACTGTATAGCCAACCAATTGCAATGTTTTCACTCGGGCGCGCAGGGTGAACACAAAATAGCTCGAGGCTTTGAACCTGTATTTACGCACTCGCTCCACACAATTATCAATGAAGACTTTAGCCACGCAATTGCAGATTTTTTAAAGCGAGAACACCTACACACAGTTGCTTATCAGCAGCATTGTAAATCGCTACTACCGTTTAAGAGTAACGTTTAAAGACCAATAGCTGGTTATTTGCCGGCATTTTATTGTCTTCAACAAGGGTTAATCCCGCAACTTCACCAAGCATGACAATACGTTCAAAGTCACGAATACCACTTTCACTGTCTTGGTTATTTAAAAACTCATCAAAACGCTGATTGCTTTCACTCGTGTACTGACCTTGATATTTAAAGGGCCCATAAATGCAGACAATTCCCTCGGGTGCTAAGTGGCGTTTAATGCCGTCAAAAAAACGTTCAACCAAAGCCCAGCTAATAATGTGTAGCGTATTAGCAGTATAAATAGCATCCACACTATTAACTGGCCAAGCATGATTTAAATCCAGTGTCAGCGGGGCATGTAGATTGCTCAATTGAGCTTCATCAATCCACTGCTGAATACCGCTATGATTGATTAATCTATCGCTGGTTTGCCACTCTAAATGCGCTAAATGCATCGCAAAATGCACACTGTGCTGCCCTGTACCTGAGCCCACTTCTAAAACATGTTTACTATTATTAAAACAAGCCTTTAGTGCCGCTAAAATAGGTTCTTTATTGTTTTCACAAGCTTGAGAAAAAGGTTTATTCATTTTCATATACGCACCAAAACTAGAGCCATTTGCACAATAGTAAAGCAAAATTCATTACGCTTGTCTGTGCAAAACAGTTACATAAAAATAAAGCTTTAATTATCATGAGATTAAAAAAATAATGAAAATTGGTATAGCTTATGCAGCAGTATAACTGAACCAACAGCTAGGAGAATACCATGTATGTATCTAAATTTAATGCACTTGACGCAGCTATTGCAGCAACTGAAAAAGCAGATAGCAACAAAATGACATGTGATGAACGAGCAACGGCCATTGATTTATTGTCACAATCTAACAAGCTGAAAAAGAGCCTAACAGAACATGAAACAGATCAAATTTTCATCCTTGGCTATAACTAATACCCTAAACTTTCGACAAGTTTTACATATTCAAACTTGCACCAAAACCGAATAACTGTAATGATAACCATTATCGTTACAGTTATTCGGTTTTATTATGCACGAACACCAAGCAATGCTTCATTACCAACAACAAATGAAGTGTATTTGCCAACGCCCTGGCCTACATGCCCCCGCTTTAGTTGCAAACTATATTGAAGCAGGCCTCAATGCCGCACGCTACTACGAAAAAAGCCGAAGTATCTTACTCCAAGAACTCTATCTAAGACGTACTTTCCATGAAATTCTTAATAAAATGTGCGATTCTTTAATTCATTGCGCAATACGTAAGCAATGTTCAGAGCAACTATACAAACCCTTATTGGCGTTAAAACGATTTTACAGAACCCATAACGGTAGCGAAAAATATCTTATCCTTGAACGAGAAGCACATATTCTCAGTCACGAATTCAACCCTTTTTAGGAGCTTTTATGAGCGAGTATAGAACTGAAACCGACAGCATGGGCGAACTTCAAGTTCCGGCTGATGCACTTTATCAAGCACAAACCCAGCGCGCGGTTAATAACTTTAGTATTAGTGGCTTAGCCATGCCAAAACAATTTATTACAGCACTGGCATACGTTAAACAGGCTGCGGCTCAAAGTAACTGCGAACTCGGCCATTTAGACAAACAAAAAGCCCAAGCAATAGAGCGCGCCTGCCAAGAAATAATTGATGGCCAACATTTAGAGCATTTTCCGATTGACGTTTTTCAAACAGGCTCAGGTACCAGCACCAACATGAATGCCAATGAAGTCATTGCAACACTTGCTAGTCGCTATAGTGACGCGCTAATTCACCCAAATGATGATGTAAATATGGGTCAAAGCTCTAATGACGTGATCCCAACCACTATCGCTGTAAGCAGTGTGATTAATGTTGTTTATGAGCTGTTTCCAGCGCTTGATCAACTATCACAGATGCTTGAGCGTAAAAAAGCTGAAGTAGG
This sequence comes from Pseudoalteromonas atlantica, assembly GCF_043641955.1. Classification (GTDB taxonomy): domain Bacteria; phylum Pseudomonadota; class Gammaproteobacteria; order Enterobacterales; family Alteromonadaceae; genus Pseudoalteromonas; species Pseudoalteromonas atlantica_A. The sequence continues at coordinate 8,411 of NZ_JBHZRV010000017.1, read as the reverse complement.
CGACATAGTTAAAACAGGTCGTACTCACCTAATGGATGCAATGCCTGTCACTTTTAGTCAAACGCTAAATACTTGGCAGCATCAAGTTGATACCGCAATGGCCGCTATTCGCCATAGCTTAGATGGCGTATCAGCGCTTGCCCAAGGTGGCACAGCTGTAGGCACAGGTGTAAATGCAGATCCCCAGTTTGCTGAGCAATTTTGTAAAAATTTAAGCACTAACGTAGGAATACCCTTTACACCCAGTAAAAACTTTTTCTATAACATTGGCTCACAAGACGCCATTGTTTCGTTATCTGGGCAATTAAAAGTACTTGCCGTAGCACAAATAAAAATAGCCAATGATTTACGCTGGATGAACTCAGGACCACTCGCCGGACTTGGCGAAATTGAACTTGAGGCATTACAACCGGGCTCTTCTATTATGCCTGGTAAAGTTAACCCTGTGATCCCAGAAGCTGCGGCAATGGTAAGCGCACAGGTTATTGGTAATGACGCAACGATTACCGTTGCAGGGCAATCAGGAAATTTTGAGCTTAATGTTATGCTGCCAGTTATTGCTTATAATATTTTGCAAAGTATAGAGTTACTTGCAAATAGTAGCCGCGCATTAGCCGATAAAGCCATTCGCACGTTTAAGGTCAATCAGCCAAATATTGACAAAGCCTTGGCAAATAACCCAATTTTAGTCACGGCCTTAAACCCGGTTATTGGCTATGCAAAAGCAGCTAAAATTGCCAAGCAAGCGTATCAAAGTGGTCTGCCAATCATTGATGTAGCAGAGCAAGAAACGCAGCTATCTCGCGCTGATTTGGAAGAGTTACTCAACCCAACCAAGCTCACCCAAGGCGGTTTATAACCTACCTATGAAACCCGTTACTTTATTTAAGTAACGGGTTTACCTTACTGAATGTAATAGTTTTTATTGCTGTGTTATGTGCAAAGTGTATGATAGTGATTACTTGTTAATCACTATAAAGGTTCGTTATGCGCTTTTCATTATGTGTTGTTGTGTTACCTCTTTTTCTTGTTGGCTGCTCTGATGCTGCAACACCAGAGGCTGAGCAATTAAAACCAGCCCCCACGACTTTGACCAAAAATAGTCAGGCAGTGGCTATAGGTGATAAAAACAAAGCTGTTTCGAGAGAAGCAATTCAGGCAGCTCATACACAATTAAAGACTCTCACCGAAGATCTTAGCTGTGATACGAGTGCACAATGCAAAGTATTACCTCTAGGAAGTAGAGCCTGCGGCGGACCGAGCAGCTACCTTGTGTTTTCAACTAAAAATAACGATAGTCAAAAAGTTGAACAAGCAGCAAAACACATAACGACTCTAGAAAGCCAATTTAATGCCCAAACAGGCATGGTCAGTATTTGCCAACATTTAACTGCGCCAGCAACACAGTGTAGCAGCAATAAATGTGTTAAAGTTGCTGGTAATGCAACAAGTGTTTATTAAAGGAATTAATATGAAGTACGTTTCATATTCTAAAGCGCTGGCAATTGCAGCCGGCCTATTTTTTACTACCGGCTGTGAAAGTACGTTTGATACAAGCTCATCAGGCTCAATCAGTTTATCAAAAGCAAACAATGCATTATCTAAACTTGTTGAAGATACCAGCTGTACAGCGAGCTTTCAGTGTAAGGTTCTTGAAGTAGGTCAACGGGCGTGCGGCGGGCCTAGTAGATACTTAGTATATTCTGCTTTAAATACTGAGCAAGAAACCGCAGAGCAGCTAGCTCATCAAGTAACTGAGCAAGAAACACTTGAGAATCAAGCTAGTGGTGCGAGCGATTGCTCACCGGTTTTACCTGTGCAAGCCTTATGCATAGACAAACAATGCCAAGCATTCGAAATAAAATAACCGACTAATAACCTATGCGCTAAACCATAAATGGGATTAGCGCAGATATGATTAACACACCAATAATACAAACCCCAGCTTTGAGGATATGCTGCATTGGCATTTCTTTCTTTATCCAATACGCGTAAATAAATCGCACAAAATAACTCGCGGCAGTGCCGAACAAAGCAAAAATAATTAGATAGGCGATTAAAACTATATTCACAGCAACTCATTTTTATAGGAATGAAAGCCCTCAGTGTAAGGGCTTAACTTTAAGAAGGCAAAATTGTGGCTATTTTTTATTACTATATGCAATGAGTAACTCAGCGACTTGTTGTTTTACTGCCCGTTTGTCATCGGCTGCAACACCAAAACGCTCGGCAAGTAACCCTATTTCCTCATCATTGAGGTTGAATGACAATCGTTGACGAGTCTTTTTTGATTTAACATCAAGCGCTAAAATTTTACGGATCATATCTGAAGGCGTTAACTCCTGATCAATCGCCTGCTTTTTTATCGATTTTTGTACTTCGCTGCTTAAATCAAAGGCCATTTGCGTCGCTCTGACAGCTTGTTCTTGGCGCTGCCATTTAGCCTTTGCATCACTCACTGTGCATCTCCTGGGAATAAATCCACAATATCGGATATAGGTCTGGTTAGAGTGAGTGATACTTCAGTTTCACCACCATCCCAGATTTCAATATTCAAGCTGTGGCTTTCGTCATCAGAAGCTAGGCATATCATTTCACAGGGTTCACCACCCTCTTGCTCATACCGAGGTAATGGCTGCTTACGATAATCTTGCTTATGAAAATAGCAAACGTATGGCGATTCACTTTGCTGGTAGCTTTTACCTAAAAACTGCATAAAGCGCTCAGGTGTATTCTTAACTTCTATAAACGTTAAGGACTCTTCGTCAAAAATACGTGCGAACTCGTCGAGGGTAAAAATATCATCTACTTCATCACGTTGAATTTTTATTGAGAAATTAGCCCACTGCTCGCCATCTTCCATTTCAATTTGTAAAAATACAACTTGCCCGCTGTTTGTCTCTAATACAAACTCAGTATCGCTACTGTGCTGATATTGGTAAGTCTGCACATCAATCACACGCACAGTCTGCCCTTTTAACCAGCTTGGATAAGCAAATGAGTCGATAATACTCAGCATATCGCCTTTTTTTAGATCGCTAGCATGAGTCAATTGACGTTCTGGGGCTTTTTTAGATTTAAAAAAATTAAACATAGAGTGCCTCTTAAGCAAAAAAGGTAACGGGCATAATGCAACGTTACCTTTTTAAAAAGTTTGAATAAGGGTTAGCCGTTTTGCTTAGCTTTAATACGCGCTAAGATATCAGCACTTTTTGGACTGCTATCACCGATACCCGCTTCAGCCATTTTAGCTTTTAAGTCGCCGCCGCTTGTTTCTGCTTCAAGCTCTTTTGCAGCACCAAGTTGATCGCTACGATCTTGCTGGCGTTGCTTAATACGCTCAAGCGACTGACGTGCATTAGTCATCGACGAACTGTTTGTATTAAGCGTGCTATTAACCGCCATAGTAGCTTGTTGCACGCTTTCAGTGGTTTTAACCATTGTAAGCTGGCGTTGGTTTTCTTTGATCGATTTTTCAGCGTCTTTAACTTGCTGCTTTAATGTCACAATATGATTGCTAAAACCTGCCAAAACTTGCTCATGCTCAGCTTTTTCATTTTCGAAATCACCAATTTTCTCAGCAATTTCTAAAGCTAGCGCTTCGTTGCCCTTTTCAAGAGCTTGACCTGCATAGGCTTCGTGTTCAGCAATCGATGCGTCAAGGGCGCTTAGTGAGCGCTTAGTTTGCATTTCTTTTGCCATGACTTCAGTTAGGCTTTTCTTTGCACGCTGTAATGCATTTTGTGCATCAGCTATTTCTTGCTCAAAAATACGGATACCATTTGCATCAACGATTGCTTCACCGGCTTCACGTGCACCGCCACGAACTGCTGTAAATAATTTTTTTAATATACTCATAATCTTAACTCCACTTAATAGAACTTGCTGTTATTTCATTGCACTGATAAATAAGATATTAATCATTCAAGTACAAGGTCACAGCTTCTAGGGCATCAATTGCGTTATCAGCTAACGTTACTAACTCATGGGTAATGTCATCAAATGATGAATTCACCGACAAGGCACCAAAAATTGCATACTTGTCATCAATTTTGGCAAATGCACTTAATGGAATAGGTACATTTAAGCGTAGTAATGTTTCGTTTAGCTCGTTTCGTAAATCTGGTTTTACTTCGTCATCTGCAAACAAGTAGCTAATACATAGCAATTGCTCTTGTGTTTGCGTAACAAAAATTGGAAGTTCATCATTTCCATCAACAATGACTTGTAACACATCTTGCTCGCCTGGATTGGCTATCAAGAAAGATTCAAAGTTAGCGCCTTCAGTTTCAAAAGATGCTAGTTTTATTGAAAGTTCGTTTAATTCCATGTCTCTGCCTTTTGTCATTTGACATATTATGTCTGAGTTAAGATTCGCATGGTCGACATATTATGTCAACCATGTTTTATCAATTTTTATACAATTCGCTTTCTTCTTGCCATGCACTGCGATAATAATCATATAGAGTGCCAGAACCTAATCTATTGACTTCTATATTATTTATTTGTTCAAAATAATAGTTTGGAAACACAAATGCTGCCAATAAATATTCTTTACTTGCCCACCGAGAATCTACAGACAAGTTAACAACATCATTGATTCGCGCGCTGGCTGATTGCCCACGAGTCGTCGCAATAGTCCATCCCCACTGGCCAAAAGAAGGGATATTTTGCTGATACTGTTCGACATGTTTAAACCCAGCCGCTTTGACTGTTTTACCAATACTCAAAAAGGCTTTTTTTGCGTGGTATGGTGATGTTGATTGCACTGCCATAGCGCCATCAGGAGCAAGTAATTGGCGAATGTGGTTATAAAAATAGTCGCTGTACATCTTATTCAAGTCAGGGTGATTTGGATCAGGCAAGTCGATAATAATAGTATCGAAGCGCTTACCTTGATCAAGTAGTCGCTCGACCTCTATAAAGGCATCACCTACAATCACGTTTGCTCTAGGATCATCCATCGCGTTTTCATTGAGCTTAGTTAATCGATTAACTATTTCAACAGGCGCTTGAAACTCGTCACTTTTATGGCCAAATAAGTTAAGTAACTGGCCATCTAAGTCGATTAACGTGACCTCTTTCACAGGCCATTTCAATACATCGCGCATAGCAAGCCCGTCACCGCCACCCACTATCAAAATGTCATCATGACGATTTGAAGCCAGTAAAGCAGGGTAAACCAACATAGAGTGATAAATTTGTTCATCGATACTTGAAAACTGTAAACGACCATTTAGGTATAAATCAGTAATCGGATCTGGTTGGTTACGGCTTAGTCTTTCCGTTAATACAAGGTGCTGGTATTTTGTCGCCTCAGAATAAATCACTTTATCTTTATAAAGTACGTTACTTAAATCTTTCATCCAGCTACTACCAAGTACTAAGATAAAGCCAAATAAAACCAATAACGCGAGGTGACAAACAAGGAGTAATTTAGCAAAACGTACATAGCTGTGGTAGCGCCACAAAAATGCTAAACCCGCGACAATATTAAATAAGGCAGTCCAAGCAGCCGCTTGCATAATGGGCATCGCGAGCATAATACTCACCCAAATAGCTGCGCCAATACCTGCACCAATATAATCAGCCCCATAAATTGTGCCTGCATTATTTTCTAAAAATCGCCCATACACTTGTTGGCGTATTCGGGCAATTAGTGGAATTTCCATGCCGATTAATAAGCCGAGTAATAAACCGAATACGTACGGAAGAAAACGCGACCATTCTTGTAACTTTTGAAACACATAGCCGTTAAGTACAGTATCTGCAGGTAAGTTAAAGATCTGGGAAAATATATGAGGTAATGAATAACTAACGGCAATCACACTCGCAATTGCTAAGATACAACCCATTCCAACCAAGGCGATAATACTCTCAAGCCATGCAAAAGCGGTAAACGCATCTTTAAACCAACGAGCCAAAAAAGCACCGATCCCCATCGCAACGATCATTGTACCAATCATGGCATATATAGCACTTTCAACAGAGCCTAAAACACGTCCTGCATAATGTGATAAGAGATATTCATAAATAAGGCCGCACCCAGCGAGTACGGCCATTACAGTTATTAATAAAAAATCATGCCCAAGTAAGGAGTACTTACTTGGGGCCGTTGTTGTGTGTGACAAATCTTATGCGCCTAATAACGTAGCCATAGTGATACCAACAGCAAATGATATTGCGGCTGAAATAGTTGCTACGCCAACGTTCTTTTGGCGATTAACTTCATCTGAAATATCACAACCCGAAAGAATAATTTTTATCGTAATTAAGTGAAGTAAGATAAATACAATAACGCATATTGCTGCACTCAGTGCCCAATACATAAGGCTGGCATTTATGCTATCGGCTACATAAGGCGCAACGCCAGATGCAGCAGTAATAGCGAGCGCACTGCCGATTAAGAAACCTGCATAACGTATACCTACAGCTAGATTTCCGTCAATAACTGCTTGTTGAAGACAGTCGCCACTGCGATTAGTGCGTTTAAATAGTTGTACGCGATATTGGCTAACAAGTAACAGAACAATACTGCCAATAATAAACGCCGCTATAACAATTGGTAAACCATACCATCCCTCAGTTGCAACCCAAAATAAAGCTGAGCGGATAACAATTGCAACGCTTACCACATGGCCAAAGTCGATTAAAGCTGCTGTTGCGTTCCCTTTCACTATTTCATCATGCAAGCTCACCTTGCGTAACGCGACTTTATCCTGAAAGAAGTGGCCGAGCTTTATAAGCACTATTGCTAATAAACCATATGCTCCCATTTGCAGCGCTTCTTGGTGTAACGTTGGTGCAAACGCACCACTACTTACACCAGTAAGAACAATTGCTAAAGCAACTAGACCTGCCGCGAAGCTAATACCAAAGGCAAAATTATCACGCTCTGTTATTTCATCATTTGCATGTAGGTTAGACACCCAACCTTTTATAAATTTTAGACTAACAAACAAAGCGATAATAATTGCAAAATCAATCGCCAGCGCTTGCAGTGACCACATAGTTATTCCATTAAATTCGTACATATTCTTATAACTCCAACACTAATTCTTTACAGCCAGTTTATTTACCGCGACTTATTCCACGCGAAGTTCGACTACCACTGTTTCTTACAGACCCTGAACTTTTACTGTAGCTACTCTTGGAATAGCTGCTTCTACTTTTGGGTGGGGTGTAACTACTTCGGCTAAGCCCTGAAGCCCCAGTTTTTTTTGTAGCATACGGGCTTGTAAACTGCTTTCCCTGGCGCGAATAAGATTGGCGCGTTCGTGTTTCAACAGCCGTTTGTGCTTTCATTTGTTTAGGGCTGGTGTAACGTGCACGACCATAGTCATTATAGTAACTGTATTTTCGGCGTTTGCTCCAACTACCGTATTCAACTCGGTCAAACACATCACCTAAAATACGATACATTCCATACCAAGCCCAAAAGCTCATACCATTGCTATTAGTCTGCCAGCTACCATAGTTAGGATTACCAACCAGTTGGTTTCCTTCGCCAGAACCCTCCGCTTGCTGGCTTATTGCCCCAACACGCGCAAGTGAGCCGCCTGACATATCAGCTAGCATATTGATTGGATCAGTCAATGCATCAGAAAACAGAGTTGGTTTTGCCGCATCTCTTAATAAATCTAAGTTACGTAATGTTTCTTCGTAGGGCGGTATAAGGTAGGTGCTTTTAATATCAGCTAAGCGTTGTTGCAGGCCAGAATAAAGCGCACCATTTCTCGTCGCATCTTGAGCCATTACAGAAGCAACTTGCGATAACTGAGGTTTTTCATTACTGATTATGCGGGCATACTCAGTCAATAAAACAGCATTTCGAATTGAACCATTATCCAAGGCTTTACCAAGCCCTTCGAGTTCAACCTCTGCTTTGGTTATAGATTGTTGAATTGTTTGTTGTAACTGCTCTTCTTTCGACTGGCAGCCCATAAGCAAGCTTATCAAACAAAACAGGCTTATAAGTTTCCAAGCTTTTATATCCGACATTCATGTCACCTGATTTACTAAATTAACAAAGCTAGTTTTACACAGCTCAGTTATTAAACCAAGAATGAAATTGCAACAAGATAATATTTAAGAGAAATCAAAGGTAGAAAGTTAGTATTTCCTTTTGTGGAGCACGAGTTTTCAGACTGCAATACAATCGATTAAAATAGGGTAAGCTTGTTTTATGAAGATATATTGGGCTCTGAGGTAGTCGTGGGTTTCGTGATACTCAACCCACGCTACGGTGTATTGATTGACACTTTGTTGCTGAGAGCTATAACTTTAATCCAGACAACAAAAAACCCGCTACATTTCTGCAACGGGTTTCTCTTATTTGGAGCCATGGTGCGCTACGCAGTAGGATGACCTACTTTCATACACAATGTACGTTTAATATTATTTAAAAAGGA
>NZ_JBHZRV010000016.1:0-59093 GCF_043641955.1 Pseudoalteromonas atlantica | reverse complement strand
TGGGGTCGCATTATAGGGAGAACAGATTTTTACGCAAGCGTTTTTTAAAGAAAACTTGAAATAAAGTACTGTTCGCTCGAATTACGACCGAAACACGTTAAAACCGCTAGTTTAGTAACCAAAACCGATCTGGACTGGCCATTTTATAAGCTCTACTGCTATCATCAGCTTTAATAGCTTTTATTTTATTAGGTGTTCTATGACTATCCGCTCTTATAAAGGAATTACTCCTACTTTTAATCAATCTGTCTATATAGATGAATCAGCAGTATTAGTAGGTAATATCACATTGGGTGACCACAGCAGTGTTTGGCCATTAGTGGCGGCTCGGGGAGATGTTAACTATATACGCATTGGTGAACGTACTAATATACAAGATGGTAGTGTGTTGCATTTAACTCGCTCAAGTAAAAGCAATCCAGACGGTTACCCTCTCATAATTGGTGACGATGTTACAGTTGGCCATAAAGTAATGTTACACGGGTGTCGTTTAGGCAATCGTATCTTAGTTGGTATGGGTGCTATTGTTATGGATAATGCTATTGTAGAAGATGATGTAATTATTGGCGGTGGTTCATTAGTGCCGCCAAATAAACGTTTAGAGTCTGGGTATCTTTATGTTGGTAGCCCCGTTAAGCAAGCTCGTCCTTTAACAGAGCAAGAACTTAGCTTTTTAAAAGTCTCTGCAAATAACTATGTTGAGCTTAAAGACGAATACCTCGCTGAAGGCTAAGTTATCGCCTTAATCTCAATCTGACCTGCTGAGTTATATTCTTCATCTTCGATGAGTTGCTCAGCAAGCTCTTCATAATCAAAGCGCAGCATTTCAAAGTGCTGCTTAGCTTCGTCAATATCAGAAATAGCTAGGTTTTGGGCGTTTACAATACACTCAACCATAAGCCCGCTAACTTGCGCATAAAAGGTTAATAGCTGAGTTTGCTCATCAAATTCGACTCTATCTATAAATTGAATTGCTTGGTTCATTTAAGCTCCCCTGCTTTTAATGCACTAACTACGGGTAATATCTCTGGCATTTTATTTCGCCACACATAAAATGCTTGTGCGGCTTGACCAACTAACATACCACTGCCATCTAAAACTGAAATATCTGCTTTATTCTCTTGCGCCCACTGCATAAATAAGGTGTTTTTATGCGAATAGAACATATCATAAGCACAATCACAGCCACTAAGATGCTTTATATCAAGCGCAGGTAGTTCACCAAGCATGCTGCTAGATGTTGAGTTTATAATTAGCGAGTAATCACTTACTGGCAAATCATCAAAACCATACCCTTTTATTTGGCCGTATTGTGCAAATAATTTAGCAAGCGCTTTTGCTTTTTCGCTAGTGCGATTAACGATAATAATTTCACTGGGCTGCTGAGCTAAAAGCGGTAATACCACGCCACGGGCAGCGCCACCAGCACCAATTAACAGTATTCGTTTATCTTTTATAGCAACTTTGTTTGCCAATAAGTCATTTACAAACCCAACGCCATCGGTGTTGTCACCAAGTAAGCGGCCATCATCAAGTAACTTAATGGTATTTACGGCGCCAACAATGGTTGCCAGCTCAGTCCGCTCGTCGACCAACTCAAATGCTTGTTCTTTAAATGGCATAGTCACATTAGCCCCCTTACCACCTTGAGCAAAAAAGTCAGTCACTGATTTTTTAAAGCCGTCAATCGGTGCTAATATTGCGCGGTAATCAATTTGTTCACCTAGTGAGGTTGCAAATTGCGTATGTATAGCGGGTGATTTTGAGTGTTCGATTGGGTTTCCAAAAACCGCATATTTGTCCATGTTCAAGCAACCTCTTTGCACAGTAAACACTGTTAATTAACGATGATAAAATTATGATTAGACGACTTTTCTCAAAATCGAAACCAGCAGAGCCACAACAAGCCCCCACGCCAGAAAAAACACCATACCAAATGATGGGCGGTGAACAAGGAGCACGTGCTCTGTCTGATAGATTCTACGATATAATGGCGAGCGATGAATACGCCAAACCGTTATATGATATGCATCCTCAACCATTAGACCGTATACGCCAAGTATTTTTTGAGTTTTTATCAGGTTGGTTAGGCGGCCCAGACTTGTTTGTAGAAAAGCACGGCCATCCGATGCTACGAAAGCGCCATATGCCATTCCCGATTGATCAGGACTTACGCGATCAATGGATGCATTGTATGAATAAAGCATTGGATGCTGAAATTGATAACCCATTACTGCGTGAAGGGCTGCGTAAATCTTTAGCGCAATTAGCCAGCCACATGATTAACCAGCATTAAACTTTTATTTAACCTGAACTCTGGTTAAGAGATGTACTAATGTATTGATATTAAATCACAAATATATTTATTAGTCTCCAGCCGGAGACTTTTAGCGATAACAAGGCGAATTTACGCGTCAATAGCTAGCCTATTGCAAGTAAATTCAACGCAGTTAGCGTTGAAAGTAGCCGCTGGAGATAGATTTATTATCCAGAGTTCAGGTTATTTAGCTCTCATACAAAAAGGCGCTAATTAGCGCCTTTTTAATTACCGTGTAATTCTTATAACTGCCATTCTCTTGCTATCAGCTCACTTGGTTGACTATTTAACCAACCTTGAGGACGTAAATAATATTGGTATAACTTCGCTTCAGCGCTGTTAGCTGTAGGTTTATAATTATATTCCCAGCGGGCTAAAGGCGGCATCGACATTAAAATGGACTCAGTTCGGCCTCCTGTTTGTAAGCCAAACAAGGTTCCTCTGTCCCAGACAAGATTAAACTCAACATACCGACCCCGACGATACAATTGGAAATCGCGCTGTTGCTGAGTGTACTCGTCGTTTTTACGACGCTCCACAATCGGTAAATAAGCATCGAGAAAGCCATTACCAACCGCTTGCATAAAGGCAAAGCTCTTTTCAAACCCTTGCTCGTTCAAGTCATCAAAGAATAAACCACCAACACCCCGGGTTTCGTCGCGATGCTTAATATAAAAATACTCATCACACCATTTTTTATATTTCGGGTATACGTCATCGCCAAACGGTGCACAGAGATCGCTAGCAACTTGGTGCCAATGCTTAACATCATCAAACACGGGGTAAAATGGTGTTAAGTCAAAGCCACCACCAAACCACCAAATAGGTTGTTCACCTTCTTTTTCGGCGATAAAAAAGCGCACATTGGCATGGCTCGTAGGAATGTGTGGGTTTTTAGGATGAATAACTAATGACACACCACAAGCGTGAAAACTACGCCCAGCAAGCTCAGGGCGATGCGCTGTCGCAGAAGCTGGCATAGAAGCGCCAAATACATGCGAGTAGTTAACTCCGCCTTGCTCAATAACATGGCCATCACGAATAACCCGAGTGCGACCACCGCCACCTTCAGCTCGCTGCCAGCTATCTTCAACAAATTTGGCGCTACCATCAGCTTGTTCTAAGCCTTGGCAAATGCTGTCTTGCAATGCCATTAAATAAGTTTTTACTTGTTCGAGTAGGTTACTGTGCATTGCTTATCCTCTAAATACTTTGCCGGTCATTACGTCTTTAATAGTGCTAGGTTGTGTATTGCCGCCAAGCGGTTCATCAACATAATAAGCAACCTGTTCAGCAAACTCACTTTTAGCCATTGCTATACTGGTAACCGTATCTTGACCAGACAAGTTAGCACTGGTTGAAACCAAAGGCTTACCTAGCTCTTGGCACAAGCGTTTTACTGTAGGGTGATTAGTTACACGTACAGCAATAGTATCAAACTGCCCGGTTAACCATTTAGGTGTATTTTTAGCTGCAGGCATAACCCAAGTAATCGCACCGGGCCAGCTAGAGAAAATATCAGCTCGCTTATCCATTGGGATTTTTGCATCATCAACATACTTTAAAAGTTGACCGTAATTATCGGCAATTAAAATCAGCCCTTTCTCGACTGGACGCTGTTTAATTGCTAATAAGCTTGCTACGGCTTGTTGGTTATCGGGGTCGCAACCTAAACCAAATACAGCTTCAGTTGGGTAAACAATTACACCACCTTGTTTTAATGCATCAACAACAGTTAAAGGTGAAGGGATTGGATCTGTCACACAAATCTCCAAATACAATAAAAGTTAAGCGTTTTACTCGCTGACAGTGATTTTATGCGAGCAACTTTTCTGTGGGCATTGTAACACAACACTGTTAGTCATTTGCTTTTGCATCATGACTGGCCACTGACACTCGGGGCAAGTATGCTCAATAGGTTTAAAATTAAGGGTGTATTTACAGCTTGGGTAACTATCACAGCAATAAAAAGTTTTACCAAATTTATTACTACGCGCAACTAACTGCCCTTTTTTGCATTTAGGGCAAGCGGGTAACACTTCAGCATCGGGCTCTTTTTCATCGTGAACAATGTAATGGCACTCTGGGTAACCGGTACAGCCAATAAACATACCGTAACGGCCATTTTTAACCACCAGCGGATTGCCACATTCTGGACACGGACTATCATCAAGTACTTTAATTTGCTGAGTATCATGTTGAGCTAGAGGCCGAATAAAATCACATTTAGGGTAGCTTGCACAACCTAGGAAAGGCCCGCTTTTACTGTTGCGTATCACTAATTCAGAACCACATTGAGGGCAAATTTCGTATTCTTTTTCGAGGGCATGCTGATTAGCAGAGAAAAGCGAATGATCTATTTTACTCATGTGGTTCCAAAGCGATTAGCTAATTTTCGCCTAATATACCCAAACTAATTAAAGATACAAGTTAATGTAATACCTCTGCTGGCTCATCAAAAATAAGATCTTCCATTTGCGAATAAGCAAGCTCAGAGCCTGGCACATTAAAGAGCACCATCAACACAACCCATTTCAAGTCATCTAGGCCAATGTATGGTTTGTCTAAAGCAAATAACCGATCCATCACCATTTCTCGGGTTTCATTATTGATTACACCTATTTGCTCTACAAACATTAGAAAGCCACGACATTGTGTACTAAGCATCTGACACTCACTGTCAGTAAAAATACGCACAGCGTGTTGTGGGTAAGCATTTAGATAAGGAACTTCATCACTGTGTTGTAGGTCTGCGAGTTGCTCAAGCCAATCAAGGGCTTTGAATATTTCGGGTTTATTAAAGCCTGCGCGCAATAGCTCATCGGTGAGCTCATTTTGCTCAACAAAGACTTCTGCTTCACTATGAATATAGTTTTCAAACAAATACATGAGGATATCGAACATATTAGCTTCCTCCCAATTTGATATAGCCGTCTAAAACTCGCTCTACTTTGTCATCCAATTCCAAATCAAGTAAACGAGTCTGTACTTTCTCAATCGACCATTGACAGCGTCGAGCAATTACATCAACCGGTGTAACTTCAAAACCTACGCTTTTCAGTACGTCGCATTCAGGCTTATTTTCAACAGGCTCATCTATATTATATAGACTGTTTTCGCTGAAAAAGCTCACTTCTTCTAAAATATCACTAACATTTTCGACTAACTTAGCCCCCTGCTTTATTAAAAAGTGGCTCGCTTGTGATAGTGGATTTTTAATAGAGCCAGGTACTGCAAACACCTCTTTATTTTGCTCAAGCGCATATCGAACGGTAATTAACGAGCCACTTTTAATCTCAGCCTCCACAATCAAAACCCCTAAGGATAATCCAGATATAATGCGATTACGGCGCGGAAAATTATTAGCATTGGCTGCTGTTCCTGGTAAAAACTCACTGACTAGTAAGCCACTATTTAACACTTGGTCTGTTAAAAGCTTATGCCGTTTAGGGTAGTAAACATCCACACCAGTGCCTAATACTGCAATGGTGTTTCCCGTTCCGGCGAGTGCGCCTTTGTGAGCTGCGCCGTCAATACCAAGCGCCATACCTGATGTAACAGTTAAATTAGCTTCGCTAAGCTGATGTGCAAATTGAGCGGCTATTTCGAGCCCGATGGGCGTTGCATTTCGGCTGCCGACGATGGCTATTTGTGGACTGGTTAAAAGCGCCAAGTCACCACGACAAAATAGTAATAATGGGGCACTGGCAATTTGTTTTAACAATGGCGGATAACGCGAATCAAAATAACTAATAACATTAATGTCGGAAGCTAATATTAGTTTTTCGTAGTGCTCAACAAGTTGCCAATCCGTTGCCACCAGATTTGTAGCGACTTGCTGGTTAAGACCTGATTTAAGTAGTTGCTGATAAGATAAATCAACGAGGTTTTCTAATGGCACTTTTTCAGCGAGTGCCAATAACGTTTTAACTCCTAGACCTTTGCATAAATAAAAAGCAAGCCAATGCGTTAGCTTGCCGTATGACTGTTCCATGCTCTCTCCTTAGAGCACTCAAACCTGCTTAATTTATTACTGCAAAATCACCGACTCGGATTGGGTGCTGGTTTTTCACTATTAAGGCATAGCTAACTTTGTCGTATACTTTAAACACCATTAGCTCACCGACTTTTTCTTTAGGCATATGCCATACAGTCGCGTCTTCATCTGCTTCGACACCCAAAAACTCGCTAGTATTTGTTATTAGCTTTTCAAGGCTATTCGAGTCTTCTTTGTATCGAGGGCCATTTCGACCATCAAAAACAGTTGGCGACTGACGCTCTATATCTAAAATATGGCCTGCTTTAATCTGCTGCTCTGACCCCAAGTTTAGCACTACTATATCCATCGTGCTAAATTCTCTCAGCTCAGTTACCGCAGAAATTATATTTCCCTCAATGGGTTGCTCTGGGCGCTTCATATTAAAGAATGCAGGAAGAGTTTGCCCTTCCATTGCTGGTAATAAAAAGTCTGTAGCTCTAATTTCTTGTTTAACGCTTTCTACTTTCACTGAAGCAGGTACGCCATTTTCTAAATTACCTGCTCTAAATGCACGGCCTACACCGACTAATACAGATTTATAAGCAAGCACATTATCGCTATCAATATCTTTATATGGTTTGCCTTTTCGGTAAATGGCATAACTTTCATGCTTGTTAAGATTACCTTTAACGTAAACGATGTGACCTAAAGTATTCATTTTAGTATTCTCGTTCGCGCCTAAAATGTAAGGTAAATCAGCAATTTGTTCACCACTAATCGCTTGTTCATAGGTTAAGTAAGGACGAAGTAGTGCTAGCGGCAATGTAGGAATCGCATTTTTACCTTTAGGCGTTATACGTCCCTGCGGAGAAAGCTTTTTATAGCCGGTGTTAATAACTAATCGTGGATTTCCATGCTCATCATAAATTAGAGAGAGTGCATCACCGGGATAAATTAAGTGCGGGTTATTAATTTGTGGGTTCATTTGCCACAGTTCTGGCCACAACCAAGGTTCGCTCAAATAGATACCCGAAATATCCCACAATGTGTCACCTTTTTTTACAACATATTGTTTAGGCGCATCTTTTTTAATTGATAAAACATCTGCATGAGATGAAAATGCAGAGCTTAATATCAGCGCAGCGGCTAAAAACGGGTATTTCATTGGGCTTCCTTGTGGTGTTTTTTCATTATTATTAACCAAAACCTGTTAAAGGTGAACGCGAATGGCTAAAATAAGAGCATACAATACCCTATATTATGCACAAGTGAAAAGGTTACTATGGCTAGGTTAGAAGTTTTAAGATTTCCAGATGAGCGTTTACGTACTGTCGCTAAAGACGTAGCAAGCGTTGACGACGAAGTTCGTCAAATAGTTAAAGACATGCTAGAAACAATGTATGACGAAAATGGCATTGGCCTTGCCGCCACACAAGTTGATATTCATCGACGTATTGTGGTGATCGACGTATCAGAAGAACGCAACGAACCATTGGTTTTAATTAACCCTGTTATTACCAAACAAGATGGCGCAACAGTAAGTGAAGAAGGCTGTTTATCTGTGCCGCATTCTTACGCAAAAGTAGATCGCGCAGAAACCGTAACGGTTAGCGCACTTAATGAAAAAGGTGAAGAATATAGCCTAGATGCCGATGAGCTTTTGGCGATTTGTATTCAGCATGAGCTGGATCACCTTAAAGGCAAATTATTTATTGATTACTTATCACCATTAAAGCGTCAACGTATTCGTAAAAAGCTTGAAAAAGAAGCTAAATTTGCAGCACAGTAATAAGCACCTTAGGAAAACTCAGTGACAAAACCACTACGCATTATTTTTGCTGGTACGCCGGACTTTGCTGCGCGCCATTTACAAGCTCTTATTGATTCTGAACATCAAATTGTTGGTGTTTATAGTCAGCCAGACCGCCCAGCGGGACGCGGTAAAAAACTAAAAGCCAGCGAGGTTAAAGAGCTTGCTTTAGCCAATGACTTACCTGTCTTTCAACCTGCGTCATTAAAAAGTGACGATGCATTAGCTGAATTAAGCAGCTTAAATGCAGATATCATGATTGTCGTTGCGTATGGGCTATTACTGCCAAAAGCAATTTTAGAGGCTCCACGCCTAGGTTGTTTAAATGTGCATGGTTCAATTTTGCCACGCTGGCGTGGTGCGGCACCGATTCAGCGCGCTATTTGGGCGGGCGACGATGAAACTGGCGTAACCATAATGCAAATGGACGAAGGGCTAGATACCGGTGATATGCTGCACATTAGCCGCTGCCCTATTGATGCTACTGAAACCAGCGCAAGCTTGTATACTAAACTCGCAGAGTTAGGCCCAACAGCACTTATCGAGACGATAGCAAAGCTAGCCAACGGCGAGCTTACTGCACAAGTACAAGATGACGAATTAGCCAATTACGCGAAAAAGCTATCAAAAGACGAAGCTAATATTGATTGGTCTATGGATGCTACACAAATTGAGCGTAATATTCGTGCATTCAACCCTTGGCCTGTCTGCTTTACAAAAATGGGCGAGAACACAGTAAAGATTTATCAAGCCGATGTGGTTGAGCAACAAGGCACTCCAGGCACTATTTTACACAGTGACAAACACGGTATTGTAGTCGCTTGTGGCACACACGCGCTAAAAATAACCCAATTACAGCCACAAGGTAAAAAACCAATGGCTGTTACAGACTTTTTAAACGGCCGCAGTGACTGGGTTACTCCAGGCAGCGTCTTAGGCGAAAATAATGAGTAATGTTCCAAACGTACGTGCGCTTGCCGCAGAAACTTTATATAACGTAGTCGATAAAGGCGCATCTCTAAACCAAGAGCTCCCTTTTGCAAGCCAAGGCTTATCGCCTAAAGATAAAGCCTTATTGCAGCAGATTTGCTATGGCGTGTTACGTTATCTGCCGAGTTTAGAGAATTATTGCCAGCATTTGGTTGAGCAACCGCTTAAAGGTAAACGCCGTATATTCCAATTTTTGTTGTATGTGGGCATTTACCAACTACAACATATGCGGGTTCCCCCACATGCTGCGATCAGTGAAACGGTGAATGCTTTAGCACAACTTCGAGCGCTTGGTTTAAAAGGCCTGATCAACGCTATTTTACGTAGTTTTCAACGCCAGCAGAGTGAGCTTGAAGAAAAAGCCAAACAAATTCCGGTGTGTTTATACAACCATCCAAACTGGTTTATTAAACAGGTAAAAGAAGCCTACCCTGAGCAATGGGAACAAATTTTAGAGGCCAACCAGCTACAAGCTCCTATGTGGTTACGTGTCAATCAAGCGCAGTACAGCACCGCTCAATACAGTGAAATGCTCAGCGCGAATGATATTGAACACACAGTAAACCCTGACTTTGTTGATGGTATTAAACTAGATAAACCACGCGATGTGTTCTCGCTGCCTGAATTTGATACTGGCGCTTGCTCAGTACAAGATGCGGCAGCGCAATTAGCTGCGCGCTTGTTAGACCCTAAAGATGATGAGCATATACTTGATGCTTGTGCAGCGCCTGGCGGTAAAACCTGCCACATTTTAGAGCTCGCCGACGCCGATGTACTTGCCCTTGATAGCGATGCAACCCGCCTTGAACGCGTAAAGCAAAACTTAACCCGTATCGGTTTAGGTGCAGACTTACAATGTGCAGACGCATCGCAACCCCATACTTGGTGGGATGAGCAGCAATTTGACCGCATTTTACTGGATGTTCCTTGCTCTGCGACTGGCGTTATTCGTCGTCACCCAGATATAAAATGGCTACGTCGCGCGTCAGATATTAATGACTTGGCTGCGCTACAGGGTGATATTTTAGATAGCATCTGGCCTTTACTAAAACCAGGCGGCACATTAATTTATGCAACCTGCTCAGTATTACCACTTGAGAATCAACAACAAGTTGCTAAATTTCTAGCAAGTAACACTGATGTTGAGCATATACCTTTGCATGATAACGACACCACCACAAACCCAGGCTTACAATTACTGCCAGGCGAAAGTGATGGGTTTTATTATGCCAAGCTTGTAAAAAAACAGTCATAAGATAAATAATGAAAATAATCATACTCGGCGCCGGGCAAGTAGGCGGCACACTCGCTGAAAACTTAGTAGGTGAACAAAACGAAATAACGGTTGTTGATATCGATGGCAACCGCTTACGTGAGTTACAAGACAAGTACGACCTACAAGGTGTTACTGGCCACAGCGCACACCCCGATGTATTACGCAGGGCCGGTGCCGAAGACGCCGATATGATCATTGCAGTAACCAGCTCAGACGAAGTCAATATGGTTGCCTGCCAAGTGGCTTACAGTATTTTTAATACGCCCACTAAAATTGCCCGTATTCGTTCTGAGCAATATCTTAAGTACCGTGAAAAACTATTTCAAAACGACGATTTACCCGTTGATCACTATATTGCGCCTGAACAATTGGTGACTAAGTATATTCGCCGCTTAATTGATTACCCTGGTGCGTTACAGGTATTACAGTTTGGCGATGGCATGCTGTCCTTAGTGGCAGTAAAAGCGTACTACGGTGGTTTACTCGTCGGTTATGCACTTTCAGCTCTCAAAGAACACATTCCCAATGTTGAGACGCGTGTAGCGGCTATTTATCGTCAAGGTAAAGCCATAAAACCATTAGGCACCACCGTCATTGAAGCCGACGATGAAGTGTTCTTCCTTGCCGCAACTAAACATATTCGCGCGGTAATGAACGAACTGCAAAAGCTTGAACGTTCATACAAAAAAATCATGATCGCAGGTGGTGGTAACATTGGTGCAGGACTTGCCCGATCGCTTGAGAAAAACCACAGTGTAAAATTACTTGAACGCAGTAAAGAACGCGCCGAGCAGTTATCTGAACTACTCGACAATACCGTTGTATTTTGCGGCGATGCATCAGATCAAGAGCTCCTCTCTGAAGAGCACATTGAACAGGTTGACGTGTTTATCGCTGTAACAAACGATGATGAAGCAAACATAATGTCTGCCATGTTAGCAAAACGCATGGGGGCACAAAAAACCATGGTGCTAATACAGCGTGGCGCTTATGTTGATTTAGTACAAGGTGGCGAAATAGACATTGCAATATCGCCGCAGCAAGCCACAATTTCAGCATTGCTTACTCATGTACGCCGTGGTGACATTGTTAATGTTTATTCACTGCGTAAAGGTGCTGCAGAAGCAATTGAAGCGGTAGCCCATGGTGACGAACACACTTCAAAAGTTGTTGGCCGAGCTATTGCAGACATCAAACTCCCCGCAGGTACTACCATTGGTGCCATTGTACGAAACGACGATGTACTCATTGCCCACGACGATACCATCATTCATTCTGGCGACCATGTGATCATGTTTTTAATCGACAAAAAGCATATTCATTTTGTTGAGAAGCTATTCCAAGTCAGCGCTATTTTCTTGTAAACATTTTTTGCCTTTTGTGGGATGCACTCAAAAGGCAAATAGAAATCAATCTCAATATCATTTACAAAAACAATTAAATCTATTACCCTCCTTGTGCCTTATTTTTAGACAGGCTTTCTTGTATGGATAACTAATTCCATATCATCAATCTATAAAAATGGACTTCTTCAGATGTTACACCCTCTATTAAAAACACCACTCTCCCTTACGTACTGCAGCGTCATTGGTATTTTATTTTCGACGTTCTCTCAATCAGTTGCAGCAAAAGCACATAATGATATTGAGAAACTAACCGTTGTCGGCGTAAAGCACAGCGGCTATAAAGTTGACTCTATGAACTCTGCAACAGGCCTTGATTTATCTCATTTAAAAACGCCGCAATCTGTTGTTGCTGTAACAAGTGAGTTTATGGCTGATCAACAACTTACTAGTACTATTGACGCCATAACCAGCGTGACAGGCATTAACGCTAGAGAGGCTGATAATGGTAAGTTTTCTATATCAGCTCGCGGCATTAGTGTGACCAGCATTTTATATGACGGTATTGCCACCACCTATGATACTCGCTTTAACTATGGCGATAACCTCACTGATACGGCTATTTATGAGCGCGTAGAAATTGTGCGCGGCGCAACAGGCTTAATGCTCGGTGCAGGTAATCCATCCGCAGCAATTAACTTAATACGAAAGCGCCCTACCGCAACTCAGCAAATCAACATTTCAGCCTCTGTAGGCTCATGGCAAAATTATCGCGGTGTTGTTGATGCATCAGGTAGCTTAAATAATAATGAGACAGTACGTGCTCGTGCGGTTATTGCATATCAGGATCAGCACTCATATCAGGACAGGTTTTCTCAAGATAAAACCACGTTATACGGTATTATTGAGGCTGATTTAACCGATAACACACTGCTAACCGTTGCTATTGATAATCAAAAAACCACACCTAAAGGCACGATGTCTGGCGGTTTGCCTATTTTTTATAGCGATGGTTCGCGTACTAACTATGATAGAGAAACATCAACAGCAACGAACTGGTCCTCTTCAACAACAAATGCACTAAATAGTTTTATTCGTATTGATCATGACTTTAATGCCAACTGGCAACTTAGTGCTAGCTATATATATGGTAACAACGATCTAGAATACGATGTGTTTTGGGCTACAGGACACCCAGACGCACATACTAATATAGGTATGACACCAGGCTCATTAAATTTTATCGATGCCAAACGAATTCAGCGTACTTATGAGATAGAGCTTACCGGTAGATTTAACTGGTTAGAGCAAAGTCACCAAATCATGTTTGGTTATAATAGCCAAGAGCAAAATTTTGCAACGCCCTACTTCCCAGGTCAAGAAGACGCAGAAATCATCGGAGACTTTACAGCCCCAAACTATGACTACGCAAAACCAACTTGGCAAACCACAGCCGCATATGGCTCTTATGGCACAACAGAGCAAAATGCTTTGTACTTTGCCTCACAACTTAATTTAACAAATTCATTCTCATTGATTTTAGGCAGCCGGTTAAATCAGTGGCAAACAAATCAAGACAACTTTGGTCGTGAACATGATTATGAATTAGATAACGAACTGACCAATTATTTAGGTGCCACTTATAGCTTGGCAGATAATTGGGCACTTTATGCTAACCACACCGATATATTTACCCCACAAAGTCGGGTCGATAAAAATGGCAATTATCTTGACCCAATTCAAGGTCAAAATTATGAGTTGGGTATCAAGGCCTCGTTATTGGATGAGCGTTTAGATATTGCACTATCGGGGTTTGAAATTCAGCAAGACAATGTGGGGGAATACACTGGTGAAACAATCCCTGATACTCTCCAAGCAATTTACCAACCTATCAATGGCACAGTTACCCAAGGTTTTGAGTTTGAACTTAATGGCACCTTGAGTGACCAGTGGGATGGCTACTTTGGTTACACTTACAGCGAAGGTGAGACACCTGAAGGTGATATTCTCAATACGACCAACCCAAAAAACCAATTTAAGTTATTCACGACTTACAAATTAAACAACATCTTAGAAGGTTTAAAAATTGGTGCAGGCTATCGCTGGCAGAGCCGTAGCTATGATGAAGTAAAAAATCCTGTTCACGGTCAAGTTGAAGTAGAACAATCAAGTTATGGAATCGCAAGCCTTATGAGTAGTTATCAAATAAACTCACAAATGTCTGTTAGTGTAAATATTGATAATTTATTTGATAAAACCTACTACAACCAAATCGGTTTTTATAATCAATACCGTTATGGCAACCCCAGAAAGTTTGCATTGCAGTTTAACTATAATTTATAAACATAAAAAAGCAGCTTGCCTATTTCAAAGGCAAAGCTGCTTTAACGTATATGAAGTGAAATTAACGTATTTTCTTTACCAAACAGTATTACTGTACTTTGGAGAACTCTTCTTTTGAAAGCTCACCATTTTGGTCAGTATCTAAAGCCGAAAAAATCTCAACAAGCTGTGCATTCACAGAGGCTTCTTTTTGGCTAATAGCGCCATCGCCATTAGTATCGAATGTGTCAAAGCTCACAGCAGCAAATGCTGCAGATGAAGTAGCAAGGGCGATAATAGCAAGTGCTGTATTAATATGTTTCATAATTTGTTTCCTAATCAAATAAAGGTAAGAAGTCCTTTTCAAAGATCCATTGTGCGTAAAAATTCACATTAAGCTTCTGAAAACTCTTGTTTAGAAAGTTCACCATTGCCATCTTTATCAAGCTCGTTGAATTGGCTTGATAACGTTGCATCAACCGCTGCTTCGCTTTGGCTTATTACACCATTACCATCAACGTCTAAGGTATCAAAATCTGTCATTGCAAACGCTGCTGATGAAGATGCAAGTGCGATTAGGGCTAATGTTTTAGTAAATTTTTTCATCTATATATTCCTTCATTGTTTATTGAACTAGCTTTAGGCTCTATATCCTTGCGCTTCTTTGTCATAGGCTCCTTGCCTATTTAGGTTGTCTTTGGCAACTCAGAATTATTACGCTAAAGCCTTTGAGTAAATTGTCATTAGGCGCTTTTGAACTCTTCTTTAGAAAGCTCGCCATTGCCATCAGTGTCTAACTCAGCAAATTGGCTCATTAATTTTGCATCAACTGATGCTTCGCTTTGACTGATCGCGCCATTACCGTCTACGTCAAGCGTATCGAAATCAGTTGCAGCAAAAGCTGCTGATGAAGATGCTAGTGCGATAAGTGCTAATGTTTTGTTTAATGTGTTCATAATAAAATTCCTTCAATCTCTGAATATTGCGTTAATTTGAAAACCGAAAATCCTTTTCTAACATCCTTGTGGCTCTATTAAGCCTTTGAGAATTCTTCTTTCGATAACTCGCCGTTACCATCAGTATCAAGCGTTTTGAACTGACTCATTAATTCAGCGTCAACTGATGCTTCGCTTTGACTGATTGCGCCATTACCGTCTACGTCAAGCGTATCGAAATCGCTAGCTGCAAAGGCTGCTGAAGAAGAAGCAAGGGCGATAAGAGCTAATGTTTTGTTTAATGTGTTCATAATAAAATTCCTTCAATCTCTGAATATTGCGTTAATTTAAAAACCGAAAATCCTTTTCTAACATCCTTGCGGCTCTATTAAGCCTTTGAGAATTCTTCTTTTGATAACTCGCCGTTACCATCAGTATCAAGCGTTTTGAACTGGCTCATTAATGCAGCGTCAACTGATGCTTCGCTTTGACTGATCGCGCCATTACCATCTACATCAAGCGTATCGAAATCAGTTGCAGCAAAGGCTGCTGAAGAAGAAGCAAGGGCAATAAGTGCTAATGTTTTGTTTAATGTGTTCATAATCAATCTTCCTTCAAAGTTTATGTACGTTGCGATTAAATACTTAATCACGTTTTCGTTTCGTTCGAACTAAGTATTACAACTTCAATGCCAACCTTGATAAAACAAATAAAAACAACAACTTAAACTTATTTTTAAACAAAACAGATATTAAAACAGTATTTTTTTGTTGCTTTTTAGCAACACGCGTAATGGCGCGAAATTTAATACTATAAAAATCAAAAAGTTAAGATTAATAAAAAAGACACAAAGCCACTCTAAACACCATTATTAGTGTTTGTTTTTGTTAAAAAGGGATAAACCTATGCTGAACAGCTTTTTGGGGAGAATATTTTTAAAAATAAAAAACAATTTAATACATTGATTTATAATTACTTTTAAATAAAAGCAAACATTTTTCCTATTGCTGTTGGGGTATTATTTGAAGAAAACTGAATTTGTTGCAAATAAGCGAAATAAGGCGAATCTAATAAACGTAAATCGCTGCTATTTGCTGTTTATAGATGGAGCACAGTTGTTACTTTAACCTGAACTCTGGTTAAGAGATGTACTAATATACTGATGTTAAATAATAATTTTTTTATAAGTCTCCAGCCGGAGACTTTCAGGGGTAACAAGGCGAATTTATGCGTCAATAGCTGGCCTATTGCAAGTAAATTCAACGCAGTTAGCGCTTAAAGTAGCCGCTGGAGATACATTTATTATCCAGAGTTCAGGTTACTTTAATCATTGACTGTAAATTTAAATCGCCTAAGCGCTACCAATTAACTGCTGCGGTTTACTGTGCCATATAGTTATTCCCATAAACTACCAATAATACTACTTATGTAAAATAACTCCCTCGCTACTGCGTTAAATAGCGAAGGCTAAAGCGCTTTTTATATTAAGGGCTCTAAAATAGACAAGTCGATTAAATGGTCTTTCATAAATTTGTCCATTTCATCTTCACTCACTATCAGTTGAATACCCAATAGAGTGTCATCGGCTATACTGCGAACACTGCAAATCTGCCCTGAAAACTCATTCACTTCGTTATCTATTTCATCGAGCAATATTTTGCAAGGAGTGTCTTTGAGTTTGCTTAGGTCGTCTTCACTTTTAAGGGCAAACATTACCCCGGTGATTGATACGTCTTTTATGACTCCTTTCAATTTGTGTTCATCGCTTAGCTGAATTGTTGCAGGCAATAACGTGGGTATACGGGTTTGAGATCGCAAACTAAATAATTGAACTTGATCTGGAAAGTGTAAAAAGATGAGTCGTTTAGGGTGAGAGGCTACAGACATAACTTTCTGGCGAAACGCAATTACCTGCCCACCGCCACTCTCAAGCACAGCACGCACAATAATAACCGTACCGTCTTTAAGGTACTCGCCTGCATTGCCTAACCGCCGTGGAGATGGCCAATTCAGCACAACAAAATGGTCGTTGAGTAACCCAACAAACTCTGTTTTCAGACGTTTACTCTTAGTAGGCGTAAGTACTTCAATATCAACTAAGGTACCTGCGGTTATAAACGCAAGTTTTTCTAAATTATGTAATTGCTTTGTTTCTGGCATTCCCTTTGACCATTTTAAATATTAATTGCCTATATGAATAGTGATAAACATATAGCTTAAAGGCTGCGCTAGCCACGCCAAAACGTAGGCGTAAATAGTACCAGCAAGGTAAAAATCTCTAACCGACCAAATACCATTGCCAGCGTAAGTAACCATTTTGCCGTATCACTCACCGCGCCATAATGACTTGCCACTTCCCCTAAACCTGGGCCCAGGTTATTTAAACACGCAGCAGTGGCTGAGAAAGCAGTGATATTATCCATCCCTGTGCCCATCAAGGCTAGCATGATGATAACAAACACAAGCGCATAAGCAGAGAAGAACCCCCACACGGCTTCAACAACTTTATCGGGTAATGCTTTTCTACCTAACTTTATAGAATAGATTGCACGTGGATGTACAAGGCGGTTCAGCTCTCGTACGCCTTGTAAGTATAGCAAGAAAACCCGAACAACTTTCATACCACCACCTGTAGAGCCTGCACACCCACCAATAAAGCTTGAGAAGATTAATAATATAGGTAAAAACAAAGGCCAAGCTGAAAAGTTATCAGTTGCAAAGCCTGCAGTGGTACTCATCGATACCGCTTGAAATAGAGCCTGATCTAACGTTTCGTCACCGTCAGCATAAATGTTATTTGATGATAAAACGGTAAAACAAATAACCACCAGCGCAAGTTGGATAAACAAAAACACTTTAAACTCAGGGTCGCGAATATATACAGCAATATTCCGACTTGAAACAGCTGCATAGTGCAAAGTAAAGTTGATTGCAGCGATGATCAGAAAGACAACGCAAATAAAGTTAATCAACGGGCTATCAAAATGCCCAATAGATGCATCGTACGTTGAAAAGCCTCCTATCGCGATGGTTGAAAATGCATGGCAAATAGCATCAAACCAATCCATACCCGCAGTCCAGTAAGCCACTGAACAACTGGCTGTCAAAAATACATAAATATACCAAAGGTGCTTTGCCGTATCTGCTATACGCGGCGTCATTTTAGAGTCTTTTACCGGCCCAGGGGTTTCTGCTCGATAGAGCTGCATGCCACCAACTCCAAGCATTGGCAGCACAGCCACCGCTAATACAATGATCCCCATACCGCCAAGCCATTGTAGCTGTTGGCGATAAAACAATACCGATTTAGGTAAATACTCAATCCCCGTTAATACGGTCGCCCCTGTGGTTGTAAGTCCTGAAAAGGCTTCAAAAACCGCATCAGCTAACGACAAATTAGGTTCACTGAGAAAAATAAGAGGAATGGAAGCGAACGCACCTAGTACCAGCCAAAACAAGACAACAATTAAAAAGCCTTCGCGTGCCTTTAAATCTCCATCCTCTTGCCTATTTGGGTAATAAGCCATTAAGCCAATAACAACACTGAAAATAAACGCTAAGACGAAAGGAACACCGCCACCATCTTTGTAAATAAGCGATACAACCGCAGGAGGCACCATTGTTATACTGAAAAGTACGACAAGTTGGCCGAGGATTTTTATTATGGTACGAAATTGCATTGAGCCATCGCTTTTATTTTAAGGTATCGTTATTAACTATTGTTATTGTCTTACTCTTTGATCTTTAACTCAACCGCGCCATGGCTCAAATCATAAATATCTTTAATCGCTTGCGCAGCTTCACGGCTATCTATAGTAATAACCCATTCAATATTAGCAGTAAATTGTTTTTCGATATCAAGTACCTGATATTTTGTTTTTAATAATTGCTCAATAGCACCTTGAATACTGTAATCACTAAAACCGATAACTTCTACACTGGGTACTTTCACTACAGTGTTAAGCTGCGCCAAGGCATTATTCAGTGAACCACCATAGGCACGCACCAATCCGCCTGTCCCTAACTTTATACCGCCAAAATAACGGGTAACGACCGCCGTTACTTCACCTAAACCAGAACCAACTAAAACATTAAGCATTGGCTTACCAGCGGTACCATTTGGCTCACCATCGTCTGAAAAACCATACACATGACTGCCTCCAGGGTTACCTGCTACATGAGCCCAACAGTTATGCCGTGCATCGGCGTACTTTTCTTCAATGCTTTTTATAAATGTTTTTGCTGCAGCTAAATCCGGGGTGTGGGCAATATGCACAATAAAGGTGCTTTTTTTTATTTCTTCTTGATGAAATACATCGGCTGCGGGGTATTTATATTCTGACATACTTTATTTAACCCAATATTCAACCAAAAAAAGGGGGCCAAAAGGCCCCTTCTATCGCTGATTTATCACTTAAGCTAAGTGTAAATCGCGCGTCATATTCTCTAAGCTGTCTTCGTGTACGATGATGTTATCTTCGATACGAATACCGCCAAATGGCTTAAACGTCTCAACTTTTTCCCAGTTAATAAACTGTTTGTTTTCCGTTTGCGCTAAATCACCTAATAACGAATCAATAAAGTACAGGCCAGGCTCGATGGTGAACACTTGGTTTTTCTCAATCAAGCGAGTGCAACGTAAGAACGGATGCCCTTCTGGTGGCGCTTGATGTGCCCCGCTTTCGTCAGCCATAAAGCCGCCCATATCATGTACTTGTAAACCAAGGTGGTGGCCAAGCCCATGTGGGAAGAATGTTGAAGTAATACCGCGCTCTACAATTTCTGCTGCAGGTAGCTTCACAATATTAAAATCACTGAGCACTTGCGCTACACGCTGGTGGCAATCAAGATGTAACTCGCCATACAGTAGGCCTGGCTTTAAAGCATTACCAAGGGCAACTTGGTGCTCAGTCATAACATTCACTAAATCAGCAAACTCACCTGATTTTTTAAAATCATACGTACGGGTAATATCTGCGGCATAGCCGTTAAA
This sequence comes from Pseudoalteromonas atlantica, assembly GCF_043641955.1. Taxonomy (GTDB): domain Bacteria; phylum Pseudomonadota; class Gammaproteobacteria; order Enterobacterales; family Alteromonadaceae; genus Pseudoalteromonas; species Pseudoalteromonas atlantica_A. The sequence goes on along the minus strand of NZ_JBHZRV010000016.1, from coordinate 39,128 downwards.
GTTAGCACCTGCATCAATTAAAAATGATTTATGTTCTTTAGGCACTACAGGGTCAAAGTGCGTGTAATGTAAAATAGCGCAGTTATCGTTTAGTGCAACAATGTTGCCATACGGCATTTCGTTTTCACTTTGGCGTGTTGCCATCAAGTAAGCTTGCTGTATATCAAACTCAGAGCCACCAGCAAAGAAGGTATCTCGCGCTGCTTTATGGCCATCTACCGCAATTCGGTTAGCTTGGCGTAAACACTCAAGCTCGTACTGCGTTTTATATGCGCGATGATAATGGAAGTAGTTTAATACTGGCTCAGGGTTAATAATACTAAAACCCAGTGCTTGCGCTACTTCTAAGTATTCGCCTATGTAAGCATACTTTTCTTTATCGTATGGCAGGAGCTTTTCAACCTGATCAGGCTTAAGTAGCAACTCAATATCAAAATAATCAGCCCAAAAATCACGTGGTTCATCAGGTACTTTATGCCAAAAATCAACTGGACGATAAAAAATAAGCTTTGGCTTGTCGCTACCATTAACAACAATCCAGCAATGTGGATTGTCGATTACAGGTAACCACGCTTTAAAATGCGGGTTAACTTTAAACGGATAATACATATCGTCTAAAAACTGACGTTTAGCTTGCCCTGAATGGATCACTAAACCTTCTAAACCTTCACGATCAATAATAGTACGCGTACGCTGTTGCAGTGTTGCAATATGTTCGGCGTAAGAAACGGCTAATTTATCCATAGTAAACCCATCTTGTTAAATTTAACTTGTGCGAGAGTCTACCATAGACTCATTTATACCCAAACTACCTAAAGGTGCGTTAAGCAGCTGCTGTGCTGGAGTGTATTACAATTAACCACCCATTTTCATATCTAATATTGGCGCGAGTAAATTCCCGTCACGGCCCATGCGAGTGTGATACACCTGACGATAAGCAAATACATTTTTTACGTAGTTACGTGTTTCACGATACGGAATAAGCTCTACCCACAGCTCTGCTGGCATTGCGTCATCAGGTATCCATCGTTTAATGCGGTGGTAACCTGCATTATAGGATGCTGTTGCGAGTACTTCGTTACCCTTATTTTTCTTTTTTAAATATCCCAAGTATTCAGTGCCTAAACGAATATTCGTTTGTGGGTGGTTTAAGCGCCGACTTGATACTGTGCTTTTATTCACATATTTAGCTGTACTTGGTAATAATTGCATTAAACCACGCGCATTAGCATGTGATCGTGCATCGGGCGCAAATGAGCTTTCTCTTCGTGAAATTGCAATGCTCCAAGTAACATCTATGCGGTTGCGTTTGCTGTAACGTTCAAATAAGTCTTGAAACGCAAATGGAAACCGCAGCTCGACATAATCCCATGCTTTTATTTGCGCTAAGGTATAAATAGTGCTGTCGTACCAATCAAGCTCTGCCGCAAGTTTTGATGCCGCTAACTTCTCTTTTTCACTAGAAGTACTTGTTAAATAATTCCACTCTCGACGCGCAGACGTAAAGCGTTTTAACTCATAAAATGCTTTTGCACGTTTAAAGCCCGGCGCTTCAGCCACTTCAGTGACCAACGCATCACTCACCTGCAAAGGTATTGTATTTAGTTGCACAGGTATATTTAATCTGGCTGCAGCTAAAAAACCATAGTAGTCACGTTCTTTGGCCACGGTTTGCCAAATCGCCTTTGCACGATCTACATCACCACGCTGCTCTAAGCTATACGCGAGCCAATATTGCTGGCCAAGGCTTAAATTTTCTTTACCTGTGAAAAACGCAACAATACCTGACCAATCTTGTGTTTTAAGCATATTACCTAGTTGCCATTGCATCAGCTTTCTATCTTGGCGTTCTTTAGGTACTTTATTTAACCAAAACCGTGCTTGCTGATGGCCACTCGACGCTAAAGACAAAGCAAACGTATAATAAACATCTGCTTTTTGCTCATCCGAGTAATCAAACATCTTATCAAGCTTTTCCCACGCTTTGAGTGCTAAGTCTCTATCACGCCAGATTAGGCGCTTTACACCATAGTGCGCAATTTCGCCCTCTTTAACTGTTTTATTTTTATAACGATAAAGCCCAGCAGATGCGCTTGGGTCACTTCTCACTTTATGATAAAGATCAGCTAAGTATTGCTCTTTTTTAGGCAGTAAAGTCTTTAAATAAGGCAACAGGTTTCTGTCTCCACCTTGCGCAGCTAAAGTAACCCTTTGCCAAACACGGTCTTGACTTAAATAACCTTTTTTACGCCATAAACTAAATAACGAGTCGCACTCTTTGGGTTGTGACTTACCTACAACCCACAAATCACTTACTTGATTTAAGATCGCCTTTTCTGGTGCGCCTAAATCAAGCTGATATTGCAAATACGTACACGTTAATTCGTTATTGCTGGTCTTCTTATAATTATTTATAAAAGTGGCTTTACGGTTAGATTTGCTCAAATACTTTAGCCATGCCTTGCGTACAGGCCATTCAAGCGGTGTGTTTTGATAAATGGTTAAGTAATTTTCTATTTCAGTTTGGTGCTTAATACTGGGATGTCGTTGCCAATATGTCTTTTCAACATAAGGTTTTAAAGGGTGGTCGAGTACACCCACCGCCTCTTTAAATTTGTTGTAGTTACTTGAGCGAGCTTGTTTCTCTGCGCTTAAAAAAGCGCTGTGTTCGTCATTGGCTTCGGCAGAAAGAAAAGGGAGAAATAATGCAGCTGCCGTCCAACCTAATAATTGTTTTTTCATGATGACCTTTAGAATTAAAAGTACTCAAAAATAAAAATATAAATTCAGCTAAAAACTTCGCCTACACCTTAGCATCAAACCAGCTATATTTTAACCAGTAGTAACAGAGCATAGTAAATTTTTCGTTGCATTTTTTATTTAAAGCAAGCACACTGATTGAAATGCAAACTCATCGTACCAGTCTTAGTTCACTAACTAGGGAGAATAATAATGTTATATAAGAGCGATTCCTTTGAAGTTGCTTTCATCAAGGATAATATCGCCGAGTTCAAATTTTGTGTTGCAGGTTCTGTAAACACTTTGTCTCAGCAAACCTTGAAAGATTGCGCCTCTGCATTAAAAGAATTAGCAGCAAACAAAGATATCAAAGGCATGATTTTTACCAGTGATAAAGACCACTTTATTATTGGCGCCGACATTTTCGAATTTTTACCAACGTTTACTAAACCAGAAGCTGAATTAGTAACGTGGATCAAAGATGCCACTGATGTTTTTGACGCTTTAGAAGATTTACCATTCCCAACACTAAGCGCAATAAACGGCTTAGCGCTTGGTGGCGGTTGTGAGTGGGTACTTGCTACCGATTATCGTGTTGCCAGTACTGCCGCAAAAATTGGCTTGCCAGAAGTTAAATTGGGCATCATGCCTGGTTTTGGTGGCACAGTGCGTTTACCACGCATCGTGGGCGCGGATAATGCCATGCTTTGGATCACTTCAGGTTCAGAAAATCGTGCAGCAGATGCCCTTAAAGTGGGTGCCGTTGACTCAGTAGTTAGTGCTGACAAACTTTTAGAGTCAAGTATTTCAACACTTGAACTTGCTATCTCTGGAAAGTTAGATTGGCAAGCAAAGCGCAACGTTAAGCTACAACCGCTTAAATTAAACCGTGTGGAGCAAGGCATGAGCTTCGCAATGGCCGAAGGTATGGTAATGGGTAAAACCAAAGGCCACTATCCTGCTCCGGTTATGGCTGTACGTACTATTAAAGCAGCTGCAAATTGCACGCGCGATGAAGCAATGGCAATCGAAAATGCTAACTTTGCAAAACTTGCACGTACTAACGAAGCAGCAGCGCAAACTGGCATTTTCTTAAATGACCAGTTCATCAAAGGTAAAGCACGTAAACTTGCTAAGCACAGCGATGTAGAAATTAAACAAGCCGCTGTATTAGGCGCAGGTATCATGGGTGGCGGTATCGCTTACCAATCTGCGTATAAAGGCACGCCTATTATAATGAAAGACATCCAACAAGATGCACTTGATTTAGGTATGGGTGAAGCATCTAAGCTATTAGGCGCAAAAGTGAAGCGCGGCCACATGCCAATGGAAAAAATGTTGGCGACGCTGAGCAAAATCAAACCGACACTTAACGACGCAGACCTACAAGACGCTAACATTATTGTTGAAGCCGTTGTAGAAAATCCTAAAGTTAAGCAAGCGGTATTAGCTGATCTTGAAAAGAACATGCCAGAAGGCACGGTTCTTACCTCAAACACATCGACTATATGTATTGATCTATTAGCAGAAGCGCTTGATAAACCTGAAAACTTCTGCGGTATGCACTTCTTTAACCCAGTGCCCAAAATGCCATTAGTAGAAATTATCCGTGGTGCAAAAACCTCAGATAAAACTATTAATGCAGTGGTTGATTACGCCCTTAAACTTGGCAAGTCTCCTATCGTTGTAAACGATTGCCCTGGCTTTTTTGTAAACCGTGTTTTATTCCCTTACTTTGCAGGCTTTAGCAAATTAGTTGTTGAAGGCGCTAACTTTGCAAAAGTAGATAAAGTAATGGAAAACGTATTTGGCTGGCCTATGGGTCCGGCTTACCTACTTGATGTTGTAGGTATTGATACGGCTTACCACTGTACAGGCGTAATGGCTGACGGTTTCCCTGAGCGCATGGCGCGTGCAGAAAAAGATCCTGTGACTGTATTTGCTAACGAAAAACGTTTTGGTCAGAAAAACAAAGCGGGCTTCTACAAATACGAAACAGATCGCCGCGGTCGTCTTAAAAAATCAAGCGATGCAACAGCAGTTGAGCTATTAGCACCAATTACTGATGCACCGAAAGAATTCGATAAGCAAGAAATCATTGACCGTTGTATGATTCCAATGATCAACGAAGTACTTCTTTGTTTACAAGAAGGCATTGTTGCTTCTCCACAAGAAGCTGATATGGCGCTTGTATACGGCGTTGGTTTCCCTCCATTTAGAGGCGGCGCGTTCCGTTACTTAGATCAAACTGGTTTAGCAAACTTTGTTGCAGCAGCAGACAAATACGCTCACCTAGGTGCGATTTACCAAGTATCAGAGCAAACTCGCAAATGGGCTGAAGAAGGCCGTGTTTTCTATAAGGTGGAAGGTTAATATCATGAATAATCCAGTAATTGTAGATTGTATCCGCACACCAATGGGTCGCTCAAAGGGCGGCGTATTCAAACACAAACGTGCGGAAGACTTAAGCGCTCACTTAATGAAGGGCTTACTAGAACGCAACCCAGCGGTTGATCCAGCATCAATCGACGACATTTATTGGGGTTGTGTACAGCAAACATTAGAGCAAGGCTTTAACGTTGCTCGTAATGCATCACTACTCGCGGGTATTCCACATTCAGTACCGGCAACTACAGTAAACCGTTTATGTGGCTCATCAATGCAAGCATTGCATGACGCAGCTCGCGCAATTATGACTGGCGCTGGCGACACATACTTAATTGGTGGTGTTGAGCACATGGGTCACGTACCTATGACTCACGGGAACGATTTTCACCCAGGCCTAGCTACATCAATTGCACAAGCGTCTGGTTCAATGGGCTTAACTGCTGAATACCTTGCTACACTTCACGGCATTAGCCGTGAGCAGCAAGACGAATTCGCTTATCGCTCACACCATCGCGCACATGCTGCAACTGTTGAAGGGCGTTTCCGCCGCGAAATTCTCGCAATGGAAGGTCACGATGCAGATGGCTCACTAATCCTTGTTGAAGATGACGAAGTAATTCGCCCAGAAACAACAGTTGAAGGCCTATCACAGCTTCGCCCTGTGTTTAACCCGGCCACTGGCTCAGTTACGGCTGGTACTTCTTCAGCACTATCTGATGGCGCATCAGCAATGCTAGTAATGAGCGAAGAAAAAGCCAAAGCATTAGGCTTGCCAATTCGTGCCCGCGTTAAAGCAATGGCGGTTGCAGGTTGCGATCCATCAATCATGGGTTACGGCCCAGTACCAGCAAGTAAAAAAGCACTTGCACAAGCGGGTATCACTATTGATGACATCGACGTTGCTGAGCTTAACGAAGCATTCGCAGCGCAATCATTACCTGTATTAAAAGACTTGGGTCTTGCAGATGTGGTTGATGAAAAAGTGAATCTAAATGGCGGCGCAATCGCTCTTGGCCACCCACTGGGTTGTTCAGGCTCGCGTATTAGCACGTCACTAATTCACTTAATGGAAGACAAAAACGCAAAATATGGTTTAGCGACTATGTGTATTGGTTTAGGCCAAGGCATTGCAACTGTATTTGAACGTGTGCAAGACTAATTAGCTTATACACGTAACCAACTCTTGGTGTAAAAAGCCGCGCTGATTTATAAATCAGCGCGGCTTTTTTATGTTCTTTTCAAATAAACCTTTATGGTCAAATAAGCATTAGTGATGTGACTTTATTTATTGCGGCTAGGCCGTTAAACTAGCGACCTTAAATTAATCGTTAAGCGCCACTTGATAAGGTCCACCGCCATGAGTTTTGATAACCCCGATCACCAATTAGACGCCATCGGCCTACGCTGCCCAGAGCCTGTCATGATGATCCGCGGTGCGGTGCGCAAAATGGCAGAAGGCGAAACCTTACTGATCATCGCAGACGACCCCTCAACCACCCGCGACATCCCCAGCTTCTGCATATTTATGGATCACACGTTAGTAGCCAAAGAAGTAGATACCGTACCGTATAGGTACTTGGTGAAGAAAGGGCTTTGAAACTAGGTTCTCGGTTCTCGGTTCTCGGTTCTCACAATAGCTTAGTTCTTAATATGTGATTTCAATTTAACTTTTGCTGTTTTAAAAATATTATTAGAGTCATTTTTAATATATTTTTTCTTTTCAGCCACTATTAGAGATGGTGTTACTACTGTATTACCATCTTCTTCAAGTGCTAAGTGATTAATTGCATCAATACCATATTTTAAGTCTTCAATATCTTCAGCAACTGACACCTTGAGATTTTTAAGTTTGTAAGAGATCTTTGTTAGTACCTTAATACTTTCTAGTACCTCACCTCTTAAGAAGGATACTTCGTTTTTATAAAGCTCCTTTAGATAATTGGCTTCCTCATGTTTTTTCTTTGGTATCAGCCTTGCTGATTTTGCATTTCTACTAGTGTTACAATAATAAATTCTATTTTCAATCTGCTTTTCTATCAACACTTCCAAGTTATCAATAATAGCTAATGCTTCAAAAACATTTTCCCGAATAACTTTGTTATCAAAATCTTTCCACCACTTTTTCGCCATACAAATAGCTACAATAGCAACAAGACAACTAACAATACTTGCCACGCTGCCTAGTAAACTTATTAAGCTGTTCATATCAACTCCTGTATTATTAAGTAAGATAAAAAGAAAAAATAGAATTAGCAGAATTAATAGAAGTGAAAGTGTTCCTGTTTCAAGCAGTTGAATTACCGAATATCGAATTAATGTTTTATTTATTTTATCACTTTCTAATTCTTTCAAACTCTTAAATCCTTTTATAATTGTTGGGCTAAAATATTTTCTTAATAAAAATGCCTAACATCCCTGTCACAAATCTATAAGTTCACTCGGATCAGGCAACTGAAAGCTGACGGCTTATAGCTTAAAGCTATTTCTTGGTTATCGTCACTTTCGGTTCATCGTAATTACGATAATCAATGCTTACTACGTAGCGACCTTTTGCTACTGGGGTGAAGCTAAAGTAATTATAAATAGTATTACAGTCTGCCAATGAGGCTTGGCCTAATGTAAGTGACTGCCCAGCTGGGGCTGCTTCACTGTAACCACAATTATAGCCTTCGCTAAAGTCGGCATCGGCAATTTTAAATTCGTATACTTTGCCAGGTGTTGAAAACTTAACATTGGCTTGGTAAATCCCAGGTGCTACTTTCTCAAACTGATATTGTGGCTCTGCATCCCATAAAGTGAAATCTCCACGTAAGTACATGGTTTTATCTAGCTCTTTACTAGGTAACACGTCATCAATACTAGGTAGTTGAACTTGGCTCGAACATGCGGTTAATAAGCTAACAACCGCAAGCGTTATAATACGTTTCATAGGTTAACCTTAAATACAAAAAAGCCAGCATAGCTGCTGGCTTTTTAAGCTGCGCTGAATTTACTTCTGTAGTACAGAAATATCAGCAATATCTAAAAATAAGCCACTTAATTGGCTTAATAATGCTAAACGATTTTGCTTAACTGCTTCGTCGTCAGCCATAACCATAACGTTATCAAAAAAGTTATCAACACTTTCGCGGATACCCGCTAATTGCGCTAATGCTTCTTGGTAATCGCCGGCGGCATAAAGTGGTGCAAGTTCAGTTGCAAACTTAGCAACCTGTGAAGCGAGTACCTTTTCAGCATCATCGCTTAATAGGCTCTCATCGACCTTGCCTTGGCTCGTTATGTCATTCTTAGCCAGAATGTTACTTACACGCTTATTAGCCGCTGCAAGTGCTTCTGCGGCGTCTAATGTACGGAAGTGACTTACCGCTTTAACTCGGCGGTCAAAATCAACAGGCTTAGTTGGGCGACGCGCAAGCACGGCTTGAATAACATCAACTTGAATGCCTTCGTCTTGATACCAAGCGCGGAAGCGGCCAAGCATAAACTCAAACACATCAGTCGATACATTTAAGTTAGTTAGCTTTTCGCCAAATAAGCTTTGTGACTTAGCAACTAAGTCTAGGATATCTAATGGCAGCTCTTTCTCTACCATGATACGCAACGCACCAATTGCAGCACGACGAAGTGCAAACGGGTCTTTATCGCCTTTTGGTGCTTGGCCAATACCGAAGATACCCACCAGCGTGTCAAACTTATCAGCAATCGCAACTGCACAACTGATTAAGTTTGTTGGCAAGCTGTCGCCTGCAAAGCGTGGCATATATTGCTCATTTTGCGCAATGGCTACGTCTTCGGCTTCACCATCATGGCGTGCGTAATGCATGCCCATAACACCTTGTACGTCGGTAAACTCCATTACCATTTCGGTCATTAAGTCTGTTTTACTTAATAAGCCAGCACGCTCTGCTAATGCTTTATCTGCGCCTAGTTGCTCAGCAATGTAACCGGCTAGTGCCGCAATACGCTCAGACTTATCTTTTAGCGTACCCAGTTGCTTTTGGAATAATACGCTATCAAGTGACTCTAAACGGCTTTCTAGGGTTTTCTTTTTATCTGTTTCAAAGAAGAATTGCGCATCAGCTAAACGTGGGCGTACTACTTTTTCGTTACCTGCGATAACAACACTTGGGTTTTTGCTTTCAATGTTTGAAACAAACAAAAACTTATTAAGTAGCTTGCCGTCTTGATCTAGTAACGGGAAGTATTTTTGGTCGTCTTTCATGGTGTAGATCAGCGCTTCTGCTGGTACATCTAAAAACGCTTCTTCAAACGTTGCGGTCAGGGTAACTGGCCACTCAACTAAAGATGTTACTTCTTCTAGTAAATCTTCATCCATAGCAACCACAGCATTAACTGCTTTTGCGGCAGCTTGAATTTGGCTGCGAATTTGTGCTTTACGTTCCTCGTAATCGGCAACAACGTGTGCAGATTTAAGTACAGCAAAAACATCGTCTGCGTGGTTAATGCTAATTTTTTCTGGATGATGAAAACGATGCCCTTGAAGCTGGTTATTAATTGCTTTACCAAGTACTTCGCCTTCAATGAGTTTATCGCCAAACAAAATAGTGGCAGTATGCACTGGACGAATAAATTGTGTTTTATTCGCGCCCCAACGCATCGGCTTTGGAATAGGCAGTTTTGCTAACGCTTTATTCACTACGTCATTTAATAATGCGGTTGTTTCTTTACCTGCTACTTTAGCAATGTGCAATAACCACGCGCCTTTATCTGTTTCGAGAGTTTGTGCGTCTTTAACATCAATACCACAACCGCGTGCCCAACCCATTGCCGCTTTAGTTGGGTTGCCTTCGCTGTCAAATGCAGCTTTTGTTGCAGGGCCACGTTTTTCAACTTCTTTATCTTGTTGTTTGTCTTCAAGCGCTGTTACTTGTAAACCTAAACGACGTGGCGATGCATACCATTTAACACCTTGATGAGCTAACTCTAACCCTTCAAGTTCTGCTGTTAGGTTTTCAGCAAATGCTTCTGCAAGTTTTCGCAGTGCTTTTGGTGGCAACTCTTCTGTGCCAATTTCTACTAATAAGTTTTGTGCTGACATGCTTAATCCTTACAAAGCGGGAAGCCAAGCGCTTCGCGTGCATCATAATAACTTTGTGCACATGCTTTAGATAATGCACGAACACGTAATATGTAACGTTGGCGTTCTGTCACAGAAATAGCGTGACGAGCATCAAGCAAGTTAAATGCGTGCGATGCTTTCATTACTTGCTCGTAGGCAGGTAATGGTAAGCCAGCTTCAATTAGCTTTTGGCTCTCAGCTTCACATTTATCAAACTGTGCAAACAAGTCTTCAACGTTGGCGTGCTCAAAATTATATTTTGATTGCTCTACTTCGTTTTGGTGAAAAACGTCACCATAAGTAACGCGTCCCATCGGACCGTCTGCCCAAACAAGGTCATAAATACTGTCTACGCCTTGTATGTACATTGCTAAACGTTCTAGGCCGTAAGTAATCTCGCCAGTCACTGGTGAGCACTCAATACCCCCTACCTGTTGAAAGTAAGTAAATTGCGTTACTTCCATACCGTTTAACCAGATCTCCCAACCTAGGCCCCACGCACCTAATGTAGGTGACTCCCAGTTGTCTTCTACGAAGCGCACTTCATCAGTTAGCGTATCGATACCTACAGCTGCTAAAGAGCCTAAATAAAGCTCCTGGATGTTCTCAGGCGATGGTTTTAATACTACTTGAAACTGGTAGTAATGTTGTAAGCGGTTAGGGTTTTCACCATAACGTCCATCAGTAGGACGGCGACACGGTTGTACGTATGCGCTAGACATTGGCTCTGGACCAATAGACTTTAAGAATGTTTGTGGGTGGAATGTACCTGCGCCAACTTCCATATCGAGTGGCTGAATAATGACACAACCTTGCTGTGCCCAGTAATCCTGTAAAGCCAGGATCAAACCTTGAAAGGTTTTAACGTCATATTTTTGCATATTTGGCTTTTAGTATCTGCTGTGATGTAGCGTGAAAATTACCCTCAGTATACCTTGTGCGTAGTCATGTTTTAAGCAGTTTGTGCATTTGCAGCCAATAAAAAAGGAGCCATCAGGCTCCTTTTTTAAATTATTACTCGCAATTAAACATCGAGGTTAACTACGCGTAGTGCGTTCGTTTCGATAAACTCTCGGCGAGGTTCTACTTGATCACCCATCAATGTAGCAAACAATTGATCAGCACCAACAGCATCTTCGATCGTTACTTGTAACATACGACGAGCATCAGGATCCATTGTCGTTTCCCACAGTTGGCTAGGGTTCATTTCACCCAATCCTTTATAGCGTTGAATATAGATCCCACGCTTAGATTCTGTGATCAACCATTCCAATGCATCCACAAAGTTATCAACAGGTTTTGTTTTTTCACCGCGTTGAATATATGCCCCTTCTTGAAGCACGTTAGCGATGTTTTTACCTGTTACAGCAATGCGTTGATAATCTTTTGAAGCAATAAAGTCATAATGAAGTATGTGTGCTTTATCCACACCATGCTGACGAATATTCACAACCGGATAGTATAGGTTACGCTCTGTATCGTGCTCAGTACCAGCATGGAATATTGTTGCATCTTCGTCACGCTCAATTAAGTCATCAACTAGCTCTTTAGTCCATGCAATTACTTTCTCTTCATCAGAAAGGTGCTCTGCTTTAAGCTCACTTTGATAAATTAAGCGATTCATAACCGTGTTCGGGTATTTACGTTTTAAGCGCTCAATAACTTTAACTGTATTTTGGTAATCGTGAACAATACTTTCTAGTGCTTCACCTTCAAGCGCAGAAGCATCAGCACTTGTATAAAGCGCTGCACCATTTAATGCTAACGATGTTAAGTACTCAACTAATGCTGGATCATCTTTGATATAACGCTCTTGCTTACCTTTTTTCACTTTATAAAGTGGCGGTTGCGCAATATAAATGTATCCACGTTCAACTATTTCTGGCATTTGACGATAGAAAAATGTCAGTAGCAAGGTACGAATGTGTGAACCATCTACGTCGGCATCGGTCATGATTATGATACGGTGATAACGTAATTTTTCAGGATTGTATTCGTCACGGCCAATACCACAACCTAATGCTGTGATTAGCGTCGCTACTTCTTGCGAAGATAACATTTTATCAAAACGTGCTTTTTCAACGTTTAATATCTTACCTTTTAGCGGAAGAATCGCCTGATTCTTACGATTACGACCCTGCTTGGCTGAACCGCCAGCTGAGTCACCCTCCACTATGTATAGTTCAGATTGTGCTGGGTCTTTCTCTTGGCAGTCAGCAAGTTTACCTGGTAAACCGGCTAAATCCATAGCACCTTTACGGCGTGTCATTTCACGCGCTTTACGGGCCGCTTCACGCGCGCGTGCTGCATCAATAATTTTGCCAACAACGATTTTCGCGTCCATTGGGTTTTCTAATAAAAACTCAGTGAACTTTTCAGCCATTGCTTGCTCAACCGCAGATTTAACTTCGCTTGAAACTAGCTTATCTTTTGTTTGAGATGAAAATTTTGGATCAGGTACTTTAACACTTACAACTGCAGTTAAGCCTTCACGAGCATCATCACCCGTCGCATTACTGGTTGTTTTAGCTTTTTTATTAAAGCCTTCTTTTTCCATATAGTTGTTAAGTGTACGAGTTAGCGCAGATCTAAAACCGGCTAAGTGGGTACCACCATCACGCTGTGGAATGTTATTTGTGAAACAGTAAATATTTTCTTGGAATGCATCATTCCACTGCATAGATACTTCAACGCTTATACCATCTTCTTCACGCTCATGAGTAAAATGGAAAACGCCTTTGTGTACTGGGTTTTTATTACGATTTAGATATTCAACAAATGCTTGAATACCGCCTTCGTATTTGAAGTGATCAGATTTATTTTCTTCTCGCTCATCCGTTAAGATGATGCTCACACCTGAATTCAAAAATGATAGCTCTCGTAAACGCTTAGCTAAAATATCGTAATGGAAATCAAGATTAGTAAATGTTTCACCACTTGGCCAAAAACGTAATTCAGTACCAGTTGTTTCAGAATCACCAATTGTTGCTAGTGGTGCATCTGGCACACCCATAGTGTAAAACTGCTCATGAAGTTTACCTTCACGACGTATTGTTAGCTTTAATTTTTCTGAAAGTGCATTTACTACTGAAACACCCACACCATGTAAGCCACCTGATACTTTATAAGAGTTATCATCAAACTTACCACCAGCATGAAGTACCGTCATAATAACTTCAGCTGCAGATACACCTTCTTCTTCATGGATTGAAGTTGGAATACCACGACCGTTATCTCGAACAGAGACTGAACCGTCTAAATGAATTGTGACAAAAATATCATCACAGTGGCCAGCTAAGGCTTCATCAATAGAGTTATCAACGACCTCAAACACCATATGGTGTAAGCCTGTGCCATCATCGGTGTCCCCTATATACATTCCAGGACGCTTTCTTACTGCGTCTAATCCTTTTAGTACTTTAATACTCGACGAATCGTAATTCTCAGACATGGTTAATCCCACTTATCTTGTTATTAGGTTGCCATGTTTCACGTGGAACATTTCTAGTTCTCGTTGCATGGGTTCCACCACAGCAGAAATACTTTCAGATTCAATTGCAGAAATAAATATTTGAGAGTGACAGTGCGACAACAATTGGCCGACCTTCTCTTTCGTATCTTCTCCAAGCTCTGAAGGTAAATCATCTATTAGCAATATAGATTGCTTTTCAGTCTCTGACTCAATCAAACTATTTTGCGTTACTTTTAACGCATAAAGCAATAGCTTCAATTGACCGCGGGAAAATGTATTTTCAACACTGTTGCCAGAAACACTAAAATTAAAATCGGCCTTATGTGGGCCTTTACTTGTAAAACCTTGGCGACTATCGCGTTCAAAGTTATGTTCAAGGGCATCACTTAGAGACTCAGTCTCTTTCCAGCCAGCTTGATAGTTTATTTCTAAATCGCTTATAAGCGTTAAGTCTGCACACATTTTATCAAAAAACTGCTGCTTAAACCTACTTATATAAGCAATTCTTAAAGTATTTATTTGTTCTGCCAGTCTAACAAATTCTTTATCCCAAAACCTAATTTGGTCAAAATAATTTCTGGGTTTGCTTTTCAACAATGCATTTCGTTGCTTTAATACTTTATTGAACGATTGCCATAAATAAAAAAAGTCTTGTTCCACGTGGAACAATCCCAAATCTAAAAATTTACGACGCTCTTTTGGGCCACCAAAAAATAAAGAATAGCTCTCAGGCGTAATAACCTGAACAGGCATGAGTTGTGCGAGCTCAGAGACTCTACGGCTAGTTTTACCTTGAATCTTAAGTTCTGTACTTCCATTTAAGCTTTTGCTGATACCGATTGGTATAGACAAGTTATAAAGCGATTTTCTACCATGAATTGTAAACTTATTCTGCTGGTGCTTTATAATGCTTTTATGTTTAGGTGTGCGGAAAGATTTGCCATGAGAAAGGTAATAAATAGCCTCTAAAAGACTGGTTTTTCCACTGCCATTTTCACCGTAAATTACATTAATACCGTTCACAGGTTCTAATGTAAGCGCCTCAATATTTCTAAAATCATTGAGGCTTAAATGACTTAAACTCATAGAACCTTATAAGCGCATTGGCATAACAACGTACATGGCTTCTTCGTCACCTGCACCTTCAATTAATGCACTACTATTTGAATCTGCGAGAGTAAATAAAACATCTTCAGTTTTAAGTGTGTTCAATACATCAAGTACATAAGAAACGTTAAAACCAATTTCTAAGTCATCACCTTGATAATTTACCTCAACCACTTCTTCAGCTTGCTCTTGCTCTGGATTGTTTGCAGTTATTTTTAGCAGACCTTCAGAAAGGTTTAATCGAACCCCTCTAAACTTTTCATTCGATAAAATAGAGACACGTTGAAAAGCACTACGTAACCATTCGCGATTTGCAGTAATAACTTTGTCACCACCACGCGGTAAAACACGACGGTAATCAGGAAAACGGCCATCAACCAACTTACTAGTAAAAGTAAACTCGGTATCAATAATTCGAATATGGTTTGCACCAAATTGAATAGTTACCAGTTCTTCATCGGCAACCATAAGGCGCATAATTTCTTGTACGCCCTTACGTGGAATAATTAACTGACGTTGAGTATTTAACGATTGCGGTAATTCTTTTTGCGCAATTGCCAAACGGTGACCATCTGTAGCTACCGTTTTAATATCTGTATTATCTACTTCAAACGACATGCCATTTAAATAATAACGCACATCTTGGTTAGCCATAGAAAAATGAGTGCTTTCTAGTAGCTTACGTAATTCTAAGCGTGTTAGCTGAAACTCTACTTCACCATCCCACTGCTCTAAATTAGGAAAGTCTTCAGCAGCAAGCGTAGTTAAAGAGAAACGGCTTTTACCACTGGTTAAAAGCAGTTGATGATCTTGGCTTGATAATGTTAACTCACAACCATCTGGTAAACTTTTACAAATATCCAGCAGCTTTTTTGCTGGCAATGTTAGCTTTGTATCTTCAACATCGTCACCAACAAACACGTTAGCGACAAGCTCAATTTCAAGATCAGTACCTGTCATGGCCAACTGACCATCTACGACCTCTAACAATACGTTAGATAAAATCGGCAAAGTGTGTTTACGCTCTATAGCACCCGACACTTGCACTAAAGGTTTTAAAAATTGATCTCTGGGTATGGTTATTTGCATAGTAAAGTCAGCCTTAAGATGACAATGTTCTTATTAGGTTTTGATAATCTTCTTTCACTTCGTGGCTTTCATCACGTAGTGATTTAACTTTTCGGCATGCGTGCAATACAGTGGTGTGATCTCGACCACCAAACGCATCGCCAATCTCAGGTAAACTGTGATTTGTTAATTCTTTTGATAAAGCCATTGCTACTTGGCGCGGCCTCGCTATGGAGCGGCTACGGCGCTTAGATAGCAAATCTGATACCCGAATTCGGTAATATTCCGCAACGGTGCGCTGAATATTGTCGATCGTAACGAGCTTATCTTGCAAAGCTAATAAATCGCGTAGTGCTTCTTTTACAAAGTCGATTGAAATTGGACGACCAGTAAAATTAGCGTTGGCAATAACACGGTTAAGTGCACCTTCTAACTCACGTACATTTGAGCGTAATTTTTTAGCGATAAAAAACGCGACTTCATGCGGTAAATTAATTTTACTCTGCTGCGCTTTTTTCATCAAAATAGCAACGCGCGTTTCAAGCTCTGGCGGCTCAATAGCAATGGTTAAACCCCAGCCAAAACGTGACTTAAGACGGTCTTCGACCCCTTCAATCTCTTTTGGATAACGGTCTGAGGTTAAAATTATTTGTTGGTTACCTTCAAGTAACGCATTGAAAGTATGAAAGAATTCTTCTTGAGAACGTTCTTTATTAGCAAAGAATTGAATGTCATCAATCATTAATGCATCAACACTACGATAGTAGCGTTTAAATTCTTCAATGGCGTTATTTTGCAACGCTTTTACCATATCTTGTACAAAACGCTCTGAATGCATATACACGATTTTAGCATCAGGCTTGTTCGCCATTATGCCATTACCTACAGCATGCAATAAATGCGTTTTACCTAAGCCGGTTCCACCATATATAAATACTGGATTAAAGGCTGCACCAGGATTATCCGCAACTTGTGTTGCAGCGGCTTTCGCTAACTGGTTAGATTTACCTTCAACAAAACTATCAAAGGTATAGTTTTCTTTTATATTTGGTTTATAACCAGATTTAGGCGCTGGCTCTACCACTTGCTTAACCGCTTTTGGTTGCGCTACAGCAGCGGGTTGATTTACTGGTGTAGCATTATCAACAACGGGCGCCGCCATTTGTGTATTTAATATAGGCTTACTGCCTACATCAAAACGCAATTCAGGAGCTTCATCTTTACAAATTTCAACGAGTAATTCGTTAATGCGGTTGAGGTATTTCTCTCTCACCCAGTCAAGTACAAACCGATTAGGTGCATAAATAGTCAGGGTATCTTCGGTACTTTCTGCTTGTAATGGTCTTACCCACATACTGAACTGCTGCGAAGGCAGTTCATCTTGCAATACATATAAACAACTTTGCCAAACCGACAGATACACAGTTAAACTCCCAAAGATTTAGTTTTTATTCCCGGCCATATTAATAAACCAGAAAGTTATACTTTTATTACTATAATTAGGCAATTTATTAACCCAAGACCGACTATTATGAAGGCACTTTATCCACAAGTACAAGATTGATTTTTTTGAAAAACATGATCTCGACTAAAAAAACAATTAAACTACTGATTTATAGTAAAATATATTTTTAACACTACTCACTGATCATAACAAAAAACCCACTAGATCGCGATGGAAATAGTTGATCTAATTTAGTTACCCCAAGCTTTTATGCACTTTTTATACAGAGGCTGTGGAAAACTCCTTTATTATAAGGATCCTAGCTGATCCCAGTGTTTTACTTTGCCCTATACTCTATTATATATGTAATTATGATTGACTTTAGGGGTCTTCCTCTATAATATCTCGCGCTCGCAATGGCACCTGTGCCAGGATCGCGACCTGCATAGGATGTTTTAACCTTTAACCGATCGGATGGAATTGTTATGAAAAGAACTTTTCAACCTAGCGTTTTAAAACGCAAACGTGCTCACGGTTTCCGTGCTCGCATGGCAACTGTAAATGGCCGTAAAGTATTAGCTCGTCGCCGCGCTAAAGGCCGTAAAGTTCTTTCTGCTTAATATAAGTGGAAGACTTTAACTTTGGCAGGGAGTTACGTCTGTTAACTCCCTCGCATTACTCTCGTATATTTAATGAACCCGCTCGGGCTGCAACTCCTTTCTTTACTTTATTAGCAAAACCCAATGACCAAGCAAAACCCCGCTTAGGCCTTACTGTTGCTAAAAAACGAGTTAAAAAAGCCTGCCAACGTAACCGTATTAAACGTCTTGCTCGCGAAAGTTTTCGTTTAAATCAGCATACTATTGATAACATCGATATTGTGTTAATGGTTAAAAGTGGCATTGATGAACAATCAAATGAAGAGCTCACAAAGCAATTAACTAAATTGTGGCGCAAAATTAATGAACGCTGCAAACCGGGTGCTCCTAAACCACCCCCATTTAAAAGACGACCTAATAAATCGGCTAAATCAAATAAACAAAGCCAATAGCAATAGAATTATAGGGTTAATTAAGGTATCTTTAGCTCACCTTTTAATCATGCATTTAAAATTCCGTTTTGGGTGTTTAAATTCATGGTATCCACCCACTAAATATACACAGAGGTTAGAACATCATGAGGTTACTTAAACCAATTGTTGCTTTTCCAACGTTTTGTTTAGTGTTAATAATTCGCGGTTATCAAAAGTGGATTAGCCCACTGTTAGGTCCGCATTGTCGTTTTAATCCCACTTGCTCAAGTTATGCCATTCAAGCAATTAATTTGCATGGATCTGTAAAAGGCAGTTGGTTAGCGCTCAAACGCATATTAAAATGTCATCCTTTACATTCAGGCGGAGACGACCCCGTTCCTGAAAAAACAACCCATATTAACCACCAACACGAGAAATAAGAGCTGTTATGGAATCGCAACGCACGTTTTTATTCATCGGTTTGATGCTTGTATCGTTTTTATTGTTCCAAGAATGGAATAACGATTACAACGCACCAAAAGCCGATCCTAGTGCCAACACACAAACACTAAAATCTAACTCACCTGATTCTGATGATTATGTACCTTCGTCAACAGATGGTGATTTACCAACTGCAGCAACCAGTGCAAAACGTTCAGTAATCGATATCACGACTGACGTATTCACTGTAAAAATTGATACCCGCGGTGGTGATATTGTTGAATCTGACCTACTCCAATATGAAGAAGTAAAAGGTGAAGAAACACCATTTATGCTATTGGGTGAGTTTGATGGTAATCAATACTTCTCACAAAGTGGCTTAATTGGTTTAAATGGCCCAGATGCATCTGCAAATGGCCGCCCTGTTTATAGCACTGAGCAAAAAAGCTATACAATGAATGGTGATGAACTTCGCGTTCCTCTAACATTCACTGATGGCAACGGAGTGACGTTTACTAAAACCTATGTATTCAAAAAAGGCCAATATGATGTGGCTTTAGAGTATACAGTAAACAACAGCACAGCAGCCCCTATCCAAGTGCAGCTTTACACCCAAATTAAGCGTACTGTGCAAGAAAAAGGTAGCCTAGTTGACCAAAACTACCTTGGCGCTGCTTACGGTTCAAGTGAAGAAAAATACGACAAATACAGCTTTTCAGACATGGCTGATAAAAACCTTAACATTAATACCCAAGGTGGCTATGTTGCCTTTATTCAGCATTACTTTGTAAGTGCTTGGGTACCTGTACAAGAACAGCAAAATACACTCTATAGTTTAATTGCTAAAGGCAATGCGGCCATCATCGGCGCAAAAGGTGAGCCAGTAAATATACAAGCTAACCAACAAACTACCATTGGTGCTACTTACTACATGGGCCCGAAAGAGTCTGATAAGTTAGAAGCTATTCACCCTAACTTAGACCTAACTGTAGACTACGGTTGGTTATGGTTTATCTCACAACCATTATTTGAACTACTTAAGTTTTTATACTCAGGTGAAGGTTCATTCTTTGGGTTATTTGATATCAGCATTGGTGGTTTAGGTAACTGGGGTCTGGCGATTATTGCCATTACTATTATTGTTAAATCATTAATGTACCCGCTAACTAAAGCACAATACACCTCAATGGCGAAGATGCGTGCCCTGCAACCTAAAATGGCTGCACTTAAAGAAAAGTATGGCGACGACCGTCAAAAATTCGGTCAAGCAACCATGGAAATGTATCGCAAAGAGAAAGTAAACCCAATGGGCGGTTGTTTCCCTATTTTGCTACAAATGCCGATTTTCTTAGCCTTGTTCTATGTATTCTTAGAATCAACAGAGTTACGTCATGCTGAGTTCTTTTTATGGTTAACTGACTTATCAGCAAAAGACCCATACTTCATCCTACCAATCTTATTTGGTGCAAGTATGTTCATTACGCAAAAACTACAGCCGATGACAGTGACTGATCCGATGCAGCAAAAGATGATGACTTACATGCCGGTTATCTTCTCTGTATTCTTCTTGTGGTTCCCATCTGGCTTAGTACTTTACTGGTTAGTATCGAACCTTATTTCAATCGCGCAAATGCTCTACATTTACCGCGGTATGGAAAAACAAGGAATAAAAGTAAGAGGCTAACTTAGCCATTACTTATACAAAGGCGACTTAGGTCGCCTTTTTTATTGCTTGTTTTTCACCACTGCTATTCGCTACTAATAATTCCATAGGTTACAATACGCACATAACGTTATTCATTTAATTGGCAAATTATTAGCATGATTAATCAAGACACAATTGCAGCACAAGCAACCGCACCAGGACGTGGTGGGGTTGGCATTATTCGCGTCTCTGGCAGCTTAGCAAAAAGCGTGGCAGAGCAAATTATTGGTCATTGCCCTAAAGTACGCTATGCCGACTATGTACCTTTTAAAAGTCTTGCAGGTAAGCAACTTGATCAAGGTATTGCAATTTACTTCGCGGGTCCTAATTCATTTACTGGCGAAGATGTACTTGAGCTACAAGGTCACGGCGGCCCAGTGGTGCTAGATATGCTACTAAAGGAAATAAGCCAAATTGAAGGCGTGCGACTTGCCAAGCCAGGTGAATTTTCAGAACGCGCTTTCATGAACGATAAAATGGATTTAACTCAAGCAGAGGCCATTGCTGATTTAATTAATGCAACCAGTGAACAAGCAGCAAAAAGCGCCCTACAATCGCTTCAAGGTGAGTTTTCAAAGCATATTGATACCTTAGTCGAAAAAGTCATTCACTTACGTATGTATGTTGAAGCAGCAATTGATTTTCCAGATGAAGAAATCGATTTTCTATCAGACGGTAAAGTCTCTGGTGATCTAAATGCTATTATTGAGCAACTCAACAACGTGACTAATCAAGCTAAGCAAGGCAGCATTATGCGTGAAGGTATGCGTGTTGTTATTGCAGGGCGCCCTAATGCGGGTAAATCAAGCTTACTTAATGCCTTAGCAGGTAGAGAAGCCGCCATTGTGACAGAGATTGCCGGTACCACCCGTGATGTATTACGTGAACATATCCATGTAGATGGCATGCCACTGCACATTATAGATACCGCAGGCCTTCGTGAAAGCCCAGATCGAGTAGAGCAAATAGGTATAGAGCGCGCGTGGGATGAAATAAACCAAGCTGATCGCGTATTATTTATGCTCGATGGTACAGACACAAAAGACACCGACCCACATGCTATTTGGCCGGAGTTTATGGCCAAGCTTCCTGATGGAATGGGAGTAACGGTGATCCGCAATAAAGCGGATTTATCGGGTGATGAAGTCGGTATGAGTGAAAACCAGCAATACCCAGTGATAAGTCTCAGTGCTAAAAATGCTGAAGGTATAGAGTTAGTTCGTAGTCACTTAAAAGCATGCATAGGTTTTGATGGCGCCACTGAAGGTGGCTTTATGGCGCGCCGTCGTCATTTAGATGCATTAGAAAATGCAGCCCATCATTTGCATACAGGTAAAGACCAATTAGAGATGCATATAGCTGGTGAAATACTGGCCGAAGAGCTGCGTTTAACCCAGCATTACCTCAATGAAATCACCGGTGAATTTACCTCTGACGACCTACTTGGCAAAATATTTAGCTCGTTTTGTATTGGTAAATAACTTTATTTCTATATTAAAAGAGTGTGAAAACACTCTTTTTTCCCTCAATTTCAGCCTTTTTAATTATAAAACCTCTACACAGAGCCAACGAACTCCTTTTAAAAATCAAAAAACAGAATCAATTAGCTGGTGGATAACGCCACTCTAAATAAACTCCCTCTTCAATTAGAGCACTTGATCATCATCATCTACACTCATAAAACACCTTACACGCGTGTTTGAAAGCCTAAACTTCATTAAATAAATCTAGCTGAAAGCAATATCCCATCTCTTAATTTGACATTTTTACGCTCAAATTAAGTCATTTAAAAATGCACTTAACGCTTAATAATAAGCTGTGCTGATCGATCCTAAAATGAAAAATGCGTTAAATAGTGCGAAGGATCACTTAATAACACAAAAAACTTATCCACAAACGGGCGATCTTCAGATAAAAAGCCTTAGTTTTTATAAAAAATAAGCAAGGAACCTCACTCTTTCGCTCTTTATTTAAGGTTTTTTAAAAATAAACCGCTAATTTAGCTGTAAATGAAAAAATAATTAATGCTGAATACTTTTTTTATAATCGCAAACGATCGTTATTCACAACCGATCTATCCACATATTATTTATAAGCGTATGAATAAAAATAAACACCTTGTTACCTAAAAAAGATCAATAACTTAGCAAGTAATAATGCTGATCAATTAACAAAAACCCAATACTTCCACACCAATTACACACAGCTTTATCAGATGATTACATTTAGGAATATTTTATTTTATTTATATTTTTCAACAAATTAAAATACAACCTGACAGAATGAATAGTTTTTACTCATAAAAAGTTATACAAAGTGAAAGTATTCCCTTTACTGAGCAATAAAGTTAGCTATCATAGCTGCAAATTAAGTAAGTGATCAGTAAATTTATGTCTTCGGTAAATATTATAATTGGCAGCCAAATGGGATCTGCCGAGTATGTGGGTGAACAACTGGCTGAACAGCTAATTACTTTAGGAATTCCAACTGAAGTGCATGATCAGCCTAGCTTTAATGATATTAACCAAGACAACACAATCTGGCTTTTGTGTACATCAACGTATGGCGCTGGTGATTACCCAGAAAACCTACTTCCTTTTATTGAAAGTATTAATCAAGCAAATGATTTAAAAGGATTAAAATTTAGTGTTATTGGCTTAGGAGACACAAGCTATGACACCTATAATCTCGCTGGGCGCAATTTAGAGGCACTACTTTTGAGTAAAGGTGCACACTGTACAGCACAGCGACTTGAACTGAACATCCTTGATGAAAACCTACCAGAAGACACTGCTTTAGCCTGGTTGCCAGAGTGGATCGAAATAAACAACCTAAAAGTACAGTGATCTAGTACTAATTCCACCAGCTAGAGTTATGCACAATTTATTGATAATTTAGATCGGTTTGTGGATAACCTATGATCTAACTGCGTTTTAAAGGGTTGTTATCCATGGGATAAGATCCATTCGATAACCCCCTGTGTATAAACAGCTCTTTTGATCAGAGCTTATATGCGTGTTGATCCGATCATATATACACCTTTAGATCTGATCTAACCCTATGTTTTTATATATAAACTAGACCTTATCAACAGAAAAGCTGATCAGTAGTAGTAATAGAAATAAAAGATCTCTTTAAAAGATCCTTTATATTATTAGAGATCACTTACTTAGATCTTGAGCACAGTTTAATCATTTATCTTCTGTCAATTTATAGGTAGAATACGCTCCCCTTGGCAGTTTGCTGGTTGATTTAAGTAGGATCCTGAAATGATTTTTCACGAAAATTTTGATGTTATCGTTGTTGGTGGTGGGCATGCAGGCACTGAAGCTGCATTGGCCGCTGCGCGTATGGGAATGAATACGCTTTTACTGACTCACAACATGGATACCTTAGGCCAAATGTCATGCAACCCAGCTATTGGCGGAATTGGCAAGGGCCATTTAGTTAAAGAAATTGATGCACTCGGTGGTGCAATGGCGCAAGCTATTGATAAAGGCGGGATCCAATTTCGTACACTAAATTCTTCTAAAGGCCCTGCTGTTCGTGCAACTCGTGCGCAAGCTGATCGCGCTCTTTATAAAGCGGCTATCCAAGATATCCTACAAAACCAAGATAACTTAAAGATCTTTCAGCAATCGTGTGATGATCTCATTGTAGAAAATAATCAAGTTAAAGGCGTAGTTACCCAAATGGGATTACGCTTTAGTGCGCCCTCTGTCGTATTGACTGTTGGTACTTTCCTTGGTGGTCAAATCCATATTGGTCTTGAGAATTTTAAAGGCGGCAGAGCGGGTGATCCACCTTCAATAGCGTTAGCTGATCGCCTACGTGAATTGCCATTTCGCGTTGATCGCTTAAAAACAGGTACTCCTCCACGTATTGATGCACGTACTGTTGATTTTACAAAAATGCAAGAGCAACCTGGTGATGCACCAACTCCTGTATTTTCATTTTTAGGTAAGCAATCTGATCATCCACAGCAGATCCCATGTTACATAACATATACTAATGAAAAAACGCATGATGTGATCCGAAATAATTTACACCGTTCTCCAATGTACTCTGGTGTAATTGAAGGTATAGGCCCACGCTACTGCCCTTCTATTGAAGACAAGATTGTTCGTTTTGCAGATAAAGATAAACACCAAATATTTGTAGAGCCAGAAGGATTAACCTCGTATGAGCTTTACCCTAATGGAATATCAACGAGCTTACCGTTTGACGTGCAACTTGAAATAGTCCAATCAATAGACGGTTTTGAAAATGCCCATATTTGTCGACCAGGCTATGCAATAGAGTATGACTTTTTTGATCCTCGCGATTTAAAGAAATCACTCGAAACTAAATTTATTGATGGTTTATTCTTTGCAGGCCAAATCAATGGCACCACAGGATATGAAGAAGCGGGTGCACAAGGTTTAATTGCGGGTATGAATGCAGCGCTTCAAGTTCAAGGTAAAGAACCATGGACTCCACGTCGTGATGAGGCCTATGTTGGTGTACTTATTGATGACTTAACAACACTCGGTACTAAAGAACCATACCGTATGTTTACTAGCCGTGCTGAATATCGTTTATTACTACGTGAAGATAATGCTGATATTCGTTTGACTGCAAAAGGTCGTGAATTGGGTCTTGTTAATGACGAGCGCTGGCAATCATTTAACGAAAAAATGGATGTGATCGCAAAAGAATCACAGCGCATTAAAGAAACGTGGATCCATAAAGATCATGCTGTTATTGATCAAGTAAATAACTTATTGAAAACACCATTGGTACGTGAAGCCAGTTTAGAGGATCTTTTGCGTCGTCCTGAAATTCGTTATAACGATCTAATGGCTATCGATGGCCTTGGATCTGAATTTGATAATGCACCAGCACTTGAGCAAGTTGAGATCCATACTAAATATGCAGGTTACATTGCACGCCAGCAAGATGAGATCAATAAACAATTACGTCACGAAGAAACGGTATTACCAAAAGATTATGATTACTCGACTGTTTCAGGGTTATCAAATGAGGTTGTTGCTAAGTTAACAGAAGCCCGCCCTGACACTATTGGCCAAGCATCGCGTATTTCTGGTATCACCCCTGCGGCGATTTCGCTATTATTAGTGTATCTAAAGAAGCAAGGCTTGTTACGTAAAATTGCGTAACGATTAAGGAATACTGTGTTACAGCAACAATTGACCTCTTTGTTAGCGCAAACTGATATTGCGCTAAGTGAAAAACAACAGCAGCAACTCGTTCAATATGTTGAGCTACTTAACAAATGGAACAAAGCATATAATCTAACGTCTGTGCGTATGCCAGAAGAAATGATGATTAAACACATCATGGATAGTTTAGTTGTTGCTCCTCACCTACCCGGTCATCATTATATAGATGTTGGTACCGGCCCTGGCTTACCGGGTATTGTTTTAGCGATAGCGCTACCCGATACTCAGTTTGTTCTACTAGATAGTTTGGGCAAGCGAGTAAGATTTTTAATGCAAGTTAAACATGAGCTTGGCCTTAAAAATGTCACCCCAGTACAGTCTAGAGTTGAACAATACCAGCCAAGTGTTAAATTAGATGGTGTATTAAGTCGTGCATTTGCTTCATTGCAAGATATGGTTGACTGGTGTTCACACTTGATTGATCATTCAGGTAAATTTATAGCATTAAAAGGTGTGTTTCCTAGTGACGAACTAGAATCATTACCTGCAGGCATTAAATTTGAGCAAAAAATAGCATTGGAAGTTCCAGAGTTAGATGCACAAAGACATTTAATTATTCTTTCTAAAGACTAGGGATCAGAGCACTGTGGCAAAAGTCATTGCAATAGCAAATCAAAAAGGCGGCGTGGGTAAAACCACCACAGCTGTAAATTTAGCTGCTTCTATGGCAGCAACAAAACGCAAAGTGCTATTAATCGATCTCGATCCGCAAGGTAATGCCACCATGGGAAGCGGTGTTGATAAATACAGTGATGTTGCAACCATCTATGATTTATTAATCGAAGAAAAGCCAATCGATGAAGTAGTATGCAAAGAGACCTCTGGTGAATATCATTTAATTGCTGCTAATGGCGATGTTACCGCAGCAGAAGTTAAGCTGATGGAGCTTTTTGCTCGCGAAATTCGTTTACGTAATGCGCTTGAAAAAATATCGGATCAATACGAATTTATTTTTATCGACTGCCCACCTTCTCTAAATATGTTAACAGTAAACGCAATGGCTGCTGCAGATTCCATTTTAGTGCCAATGCAGTGTGAATATTATGCTCTTGAAGGATTAACTGCTTTGATGGATACCATTACCCAACTTGCTAAGATGGTTAATCCAAAACTGCAAATAGAAGGTATATTGCGTACGATGTACGATCCACGTAATCGATTAGCAAACGATGTATCAGAACAGTTAAAACAACATTTTGGTGATAAAGTATACCGTACTGTCATTCCACGTAATGTACGTTTAGCCGAAGCCCCAAGTTTTGGCGCACCCGCTATGTACTATGACCGGGCATCAAGTGGCGCTAAAGCATATTTAGCCCTTGCCGGTGAAATGCTTCGCAGAAAAGAAAAAAAATCTCCTGTCGTCGCCTAACTTTGAGGTAAAAAAATAACATGTCTGCTAAAAAACGCGGTTTAGGCCGAGGACTCGATGCTTTACTTAGTTCATCAAAACCAGCCCCAACGTCAGTAAATCAAGATTCGGCTGAGTTAGCACCTGTAGTAGAGCAATCAGTTGATGCTCCAAAGTCTGATTTACAGAAATTAGCTATTGAGTTCTTACACTCAGGTAAATACCAACCGCGTAAAGACATGTCGGAAGAAGCACTTGAAGAGCTAGCTAGCTCTATTCGCTCTCAAGGTATTATTCAACCAATCGTAGTGCGCCCTATTGCTGAAAATAGTTATGAAATTATTGCCGGTGAGCGTCGTTGGCGTGCAGCACAGATAGCGAAGCTTGATGTTGTCCCTTGTATTATTAAAGATGTGCCTGATGAAGCGGCCGTCGCTATCGCGCTTATTGAAAATATTCAGCGTGAAGACCTAAATGCAATGGAAGAAGCGATAGCATTAAGTCGTTTACTAAATGAATTTGAATTAACGCATCAGCAAGTTGCTGATGCAGTAGGTAAATCTCGCACCACGGTTACTAATTTACTGCGCTTAAATAACTTAAACGACGATGTTAAAATATTGTTAGAACATGGTGACATCGAAATGGGCCATGCACGCTGTTTGTTAGCATTAGAAGGTGAATCTCAATCTGATGCTGCTCGATTAGCCGTAGCTAAAGCACTAACAGTGCGTGAAACAGAAAAGTTAGTCCGTTCAATTTTAGAGCCTGCACCTAAAAAAGAGACTGCAGAAAAAGATCCAGATGTCAAACAGTTAGAACAGCAATTAGCAGACAACTTGGGCGCCAAAGTAGAAATCAACTACAACAAAAAAGGCAAAGGTAAATTGGTTATTTCCTACACTAATTTAGATGAGTTAGATGGAATTTTACACCGTATAAACCAAGACTATTCCGAGCATTAATTAATATCATGTCCAAAATGAGACAATTGTCGCTATTTTGCACCACAATACACCGACTCAAGTTGCAAAACTGGCAGGATTCAGTATAATTTCGCCAGTTTTCATACCCTGACAAATAGAACGCCAATAAGGTTAACGAAACGTGACTAATAAGTTAGCAGCGCCTTATCAATTGGCTGCATTTAAATTAATCTGTTTGCAAGGTAGTGTAGCATTGGTTGCTGCCATCATTATTTTTCTCGGTTGGGGGGTCAACGCCGGCCTATCAGCATTAGCTGGAGGCGCTGTAGCGGTACTTCCCCACTGTGTTTTTGCCATCTATGCATTCAGGTATATGGGTGCTAGTAGGGTAAATCAAGCGTATACCTCGCTAAAGCGTGGTAATGGGCTAAAATTTTTGCTGACAATCATATTGTTTGCGTTAGTACTAAAGCATTTTACGGTAATAATGTTACCTTTTTTTACTATTTATGTACTTACGCTAATGACAGGATTGTTCGCACCAGTTTTTTTTAAACATTAACTTTTGGGATATAACATGGCTGCAGAAGAAGTTACTCTATCTAGCCATATTCAGCACCACTTAACCAATGCTAAGATGTGCTCGACCGACGCCGGTCTTGCCTTCAATAAAGCATGTGCGGATAGTGGTTTCTGGACATGGCATATAGATACCCTCGCATGGTCTATCGGTTTAGGTCTTATATTTTTATGGATCTTCCGTAGTGCCGCAAAAAAATCAACACTGGGTGTACCGGGTAAATTTCAATGTTTTATTGAAATGATAGTTGAGTTCGTTGGCGACAACGTACGTGATACCTTCCACGGTAAGAGCAAGCTTATCGCACCATTAGCATTAACAATATTCGTTTGGATATTCTTAATGAACTTAATGGATTTAATACCGGTTGATTTCTTACCTGCATTTGCTGGTTTTGTTGGCGAAACTGCATTTGGTATGGATTCACACGATGTATATATGAAAATCGTACCTACTACTGACATCAACTTAACAGCAGCGCTAGCGCTTGGTGTGTTCTTATTGATGATCGGTTACTCAATTAAAATCAAGGGTATCGGTGGTTTCATTAAAGAGTTAACGCTTCACCCGTTCAGCTCAAATAATACTTTGGTTCAAATTCTTTTGATCCCATTTAATTTGTTACTTGAACTTATTGCTCTTGTTGCTAAGCCTTTCTCGCTAGCACTGCGTTTGTTCGGTAATTTATATGCTGGTGAGTTGATTTTCATCTTAATCGGCGCAGTTGGTTTAATGCAACTTCCGTTGCACTTTATCTGGGCAGTATTCCATATCTTAGTAATCGTATTACAAGCGTTCGTATTCATGATGCTTACAATCGTTTACCTAAGCATGGCAAGCTCTGATAATCACTAATTTATACATTTACAATTTTACTTTTAACTTTAATTTACAATTGAAACTTTGGAGAAAAAAATGGAACTAATGATCGGTCTTAAGTATATCGCTGTAGCTTTACTTATCGGTTTTGGTGCAATCGGTACTGCAATCGGCTTCGGTAACATGGGTGGTAAATTCCTAGAAGCATGTGCGCGTCAACCTGAGCTTGCTCCTTCACTACAAGTTAAGATGTTCATCCTAGCTGGTCTAATCGATGCTGTAGCAATGATTGGTGTTGGTATCGCGATGGTATTGTTGTTCGTACTTTAATTTTATTTTTTGAACAGCTTACTATTTAAGGAGGAGCGGTTGTGAACTTAAACGCCACTCTTATCGGTGAATTAATTGCGTTTACGGTGTTCGTACTTTTTTGTATGAAATTCGTATGGCCACCATTAAACGGTGCAATTGAAGCTCGCCAAAAGAAAATCGAAGATGGTTTAGCTGCCTCTGATAGAGCCGAGAAAGACTTAGAACTTGCGCAAAAGAAAGCTGCTGATCAGCTTAAAGATGCAAAAGCTCAAGCGGCTGATATCATTGAACAAGCTAAAAAGCGTGCCGTGCTAATTGTTGACGAAGAAACAGTTCGTGGTCAGCAAGAGCGTGAAAAAATTATTGCTCAAGGGCAATCTGAAATCGAAGCAGAGCGTAACCGTGTAACAGAAGAGCTACGTAAAAAAGTAGCTACTCTTGCAGTGGTTGGTGCTGAACGTATTTTAGAGCGCGAAATCAATCAAGCCGCACACAGTGACATCGTTGAAAAACTTGTCGCTGAGCTGTAATTAGGAGGGTATGAGCATGTCTGAATTGACTACTATCGCTCGCCCATACGCTAAAGCGGCTTTTGAACTTGCCGTTGAAAAAGGCACCATTGAAAGCTGGAATGACATGTTGTTCTTTGCTGGCCACGTTGCCAGCAATGAGCAGGCATCTGCCATTTTAGCTGGATTGCCTACTGCTTCAGCACAAGCTGAGTTATTTATTAACTTATGTGGTGAGCAGCTCAACGAACAAGGTCAGAACCTAGTGAAGGTGATGGCTGAAAATGGACGTTTGATTGCACTGCCTGATGTTGCTCAGTTATTTTCTGCTTTAAAAGCAGACTATGACAAAGAAATCGATGTTGATGTGATTTCGGCAACTCCTCTTGCTGCAGAGCAGCAAGAATCATTGGCAGCGACACTTGAAAAACGTTTCGCACGCAAAGTTAAGCTGAATTGTAGTGAAGACGCTACAGTGGTTGGCGGACTTATTATCAAGTCTGGTGATACTGTAATCGACGGCTCAATACGCGGAAAATTAAACCGCTTAGCCACAACACTACAATCGTAATTGGGAAAAAGAGCATGCAACTTAATTCCACTGAAATTTCTGATCTGATCAAACAACGTATTGAGAAGTTCGAAGTTGTAAGTGAAGCTCGTAACGAAGGTACAATTGTATCTGTTACTGACGGTATCATTCGCATCCACGGTCTAGCTGACTGTATGCAAGGTGAGATGATTGAGCTTCCTGGCAACCGTTATGCTATCGCACTAAACCTTGAGCGTGACTCAATTGGTGCAGTAGTAATGGGTCCTTACGCTGACCTTACAGAAGGCGTAAAAGTATACACAACTGGTCGTATCTTAGAAGTTCCTGTTGGTGCGGGTCTACTTGGTCGTGTTGTAAACACACTAGGTGCTCCTATCGATGGTAAAGGCGCTTTAGATAACGACGGTTTTGAACCTGTAGAAAAAATTGCACCAGGTGTAATCGAGCGTCAATCAGTAGATGAGCCAGTACAAACTGGTTACAAATCTATCGATGCGATGATTCCAGTTGGTCGTGGTCAGCGTGAGCTTGTTATCGGTGACCGCCAAACAGGTAAAACTGCACTAGCAATCGATGCAATCATCAACCAAAAAGACACAGGCGTTAAGTGTGTGTACGTAGCGGTTGGTCAAAAAGCATCTACTATTGCTAACGTAGTACGTAAATTAGAAGAGCACGGTGCACTTGCAAATACTATCGTAGTTGTAGCATCTGCTTCTGAATCTGCGGCACTTCAGTACTTAGCACCGTTCTCGGGCTGTACTATGGGTGAATACTTCCGTGACCGTGGTGAAAACGCATTAATCGTATATGATGATTTATCTAAGCAAGCTGTTGCTTACCGTCAAATCTCATTGCTACTTAAGCGTCCACCAGGCCGTGAAGCATACCCAGGTGACGTATTCTACCTTCACTCGCGTCTTTTAGAGCGTGCATCACGTGTAAACACTGATTACGTTGAAAAATTCACTAATGGTGAAGTGAAAGGTAAAACAGGTTCATTGACGGCATTGCCTATCATTGAAACTCAAGGCGGCGACGTTTCTGCGTTCGTACCGACAAACGTTATCTCTATCACCGATGGTCAGATCTTCTTAGAAACTGACTTATTCAACTCAGGTATCCGTCCGGCAGTAAATGCTGGTATCTCGGTATCGCGTGTTGGTGGTGCTGCACAAACTAAAATCGTTAAGAAACTAGGTGGCGGTATCCGTCTAGCCCTAGCTCAGTACCGTGAATTAGCTGCGTTCTCGCAGTTCGCGTCTGATCTTGATGATGCTACTCGTGCTCAACTTGAGCATGGTGAGCGTGTAACAGAGCTAATGAAGCAGAAACAGTACGCGCCAATGTCTGTTGCTGAAATGTCTTTGTCGTTATTTGCAGCTGAGAAAGGTTATCTTAAAGATATCGAAATCGCTAAAATCATGGATTTCGAAGCAGCTTTACTTTCTTATGCAAACAGCACATACGCAGAGCTTATGGCTCAAATCAATGAAACAGGTAACTACAACGCCGAGATCGAAGCGCAGCTTAAAGAACTTCTAGAGAAGTTCAAGTCTACGCAAACTTGGTAATTTAGTTATTAATGGTGCGCTTTAGTTTGCTAAAGCTCACCTTGATTCGGAGAGAGAGTCATGGCCAGCGGAAAAGAGATTAAAAGCAAGATCGGCAGTATTAAAAATACTCAAAAGATCACCAGCGCAATGGAAATGGTTGCTGCGTCTAAAATGAAAAAGGCGCAAGAACGAGTGGCTTCAAGCCGTCCATATGCTGAAAAATTACGTAAAGTGATTGGTCGTGTTGCTCAAGCAAATCTTGATTTTACTCACCCGTTCTTAGAAGAGCGTGAAGTAAAACGAGTTGGTTATATTGTTATCTCTACTGACCGTGGTCTATGTGGCGGTTTAAACTCAAATGAGTTTAAAAAAGTTGCATTAGAGATTAAAGCGTGGAAAGAGAAAGGCGTAGATGCTGATTTTGCTACTTTAGGTAGTAAAGCAGCTGGCTTCTTTCAACGTTTTGGTGGTCAAGTACTTGCTAAAAAGGCAGGTCTTGGAGATACACCTTCTGTGCAGGATGTAATTGGTCCTGTAAAAATAATGCTAGATGCATTTTCAGAAGGCAAAATTGACCGTTTATTCCTGGTATATAACAACTTTGTTAATACCATGAAGCAAGAGCCAATAGTAGATCAGTTACTCCCTTTGCCAAAAGCTGAAGAAGAAGTATCTACACATTCGTGGGATTACTTATATGAACCAAACCCAGAGGCTATTTTAGAGTCTTTGTTAGTACGTTTCATTGAATCTCAAGTATACCAAGGTGTAGTTGAAAACGCTGCCTCTGAACAGGCTGCCCGCATGGTTGCAATGAAAGCTGCAACTGATAATGCTGGTGACCTTATGGACGAGTTACAGCTTGTTTATAACAAGGCTCGCCAAGCAGCAATCACACAAGAAATTAGTGAGATTTGTTCTGGTTCAGCAGCAGTTTAATGCTTCAGGCAAAGATTAACGAGAGGAATAGACATGAGTTTAGGTAAGGTCGTCCAAATTATCGGCGCCGTTGTGGATATCGAATTTCCACAAGACAGCGTGCCAGCCGTATATGACGCGCTAAAAGTAACAGATGGCGATTTAGCTGGTTTGACTTTAGAAGTTCAACAGCAGCTAGGTGGCGGTGTGGTACGTACTATCGCACTAGGTACTACTGACGGTTTACGTCGTGGTGCTTCAGTAGAGAATTCAGGCAAAGCAATCCAAGTTCCAGTTGGTACTAAGACCCTAGGTCGTATCATGAACGTACTTGGTGAGCCTATTGATGAAGCAGGTCCAATCGGTGAAGACGAGCGTATGTCTATCCACCGTGCAGCACCTACTTACGAAGAGCAATCAAGCTCAGTTGAACTTTTAGAAACAGGTATCAAGGTAATCGACCTTGTATGTCCGTTCGCTAAAGGTGGTAAAGTTGGTTTATTCGGTGGTGCCGGTGTTGGTAAAACCGTAAACATGATGGAACTTATCCGTAACATCGCAATCGAGCACAGCGGCTACTCAGTATTCGCAGGTGTTGGTGAGCGTACTCGTGAGGGTAACGATTTCTACCATGAAATGAACGATTCAAACGTACTTGATAAAGTATCGCTTGTATACGGTCAGATGAACGAGCCTCCAGGTAACCGTTTACGCGTAGCGTTAACTGGTCTTACTATGGCTGAGAAGTTCCGTGATGAAGGTCGCGATGTACTTTTCTTCGTAGATAACATCTACCGTTATACACTTGCGGGTACAGAAGTATCAGCACTTCTTGGTCGTATGCCATCAGCAGTAGGTTACCAGCCTACACTAGCTGAAGAAATGGGTGTACTACAAGAGCGTATCGCATCTACTAAGACAGGTTCAATCACTTCAATCCAAGCGGTATACGTACCTGCGGATGATTTAACGGATCCATCTCCAGCAACAACGTTTGCTCACTTAGATGCAACAGTGGTACTTTCTCGTGATATCGCATCACTAGGTATCTACCCAGCGGTAGACCCTCTTGATTCATCTTCACGTCAGCTTGATCCACAAGTAATTGGTGAAGAGCACTATGGTGTAGCACGTGGCGTTCAAACAGTTCTTCAGCGTTACAAAGAACTTAAAGACATCATCGCAATCCTAGGTATGGACGAGCTTTCTGACGAAGATAAGCAACTTGTATCTCGTGCACGTAAAATCCAACGTTTCCTATCTCAGCCATTCTTCGTGGCAGAGGTATTTACAGGTGCGTCAGGTAAATACGTTTCACTTAAAGACACAATTGCTGGCTTTAAAGGCATCTTAAACGGTGAGTTTGATGACCTTCCAGAGCAAGCGTTCTACATGGTTGGCTCTATTGAAGAAGCTCAAGAAAAAGCCAAAAGCATGTAATTAGGAGGGTAGTATGGCAGCTATGACTGTACATCTTGATGTAGTAAGCGCTGAAGAGAAATTATTTTCTGGTTTAGTTGAATCTATTCAAGTAAGTGGTAGTGAAGGTGAGTTAGGTGTAAATGCCGGTCACGCTCCACTACTAACTGCCCTTAAACCTGGTATGGTACGTTTAGTTAAGCAATTTGGTGAAGAAGAGTTCATCTATATTGCAGGTGGTACACTAGAAGTTCAACCGAACATAGTGACCGTACTTGCTGATACAGCTGTTCGTGGTGAAGACCTTGACGAGCAAGCTGCTGAGCAAGCTAAACGTGACGCTGAACAACAAATGGCACAAGGTGGCACTGCTGAGTTAGATTATAACCAAGCAGCTGTACAACTAGCTGAGGCAATTGCCCAGTTACGTGTTATTCAGCAATTACGTAATAAGTAAGCCTATCTGGTTTTTTAAAAGCCCACTATATGTGGGCTTTTTTGTGCTTAAAATAAATTATTGATGCAAAGAGTGCATTAGATCACTTCTTATACTTATATACTTGTCCAAACCTCGCTACAATAGCAGCAGATAAGCAAACCCTCACTCAGTTTAGGTACGCAGCACAAGACTATTTTTTGCTGTGAGTATGCGCACATGAAGTGGCATACGTCACCGTATAAGCAGAGTGGTGAGTTGTGTTAGTTAACTAAAACAAAGAAAGAAGGATATTGTTTTAATGTCACTTACGACGGTTATTTTAGCTGCGGGTAAAGGTACTCGTATGCGTTCAGCTCTTCCAAAAGTACTGCATAAAGTTGCGGGTAAACCTATGGTGCAACATGTTATCGATAACGCCAATGCATTAGGGGCGACCTCTACAAATTTAGTTTATGGTCACGGCGGCGAATTATTACAACAACAACTAGCTGATAACGACGTAAATTGGGTGCTTCAAGCTGACCAGCTTGGTACTGGTCATGCTGTAGCGCAAGCAAACCCTCATATTAATGATGAAGACACTGTTTTAGTTTTATACGGTGACGTACCACTGACCAAGCAATCAACTCTTGAGCGCTTACTTGCTGCAACCCCTATTAATGGCTTAGCCGTACTAACAGTTAACTTAGTTAACCCAAATGGCTACGGCCGTATGTTGCGTGTAGACGGCAAATTGGTCGGTATTGTTGAGCAAAAAGATGCTACATCTGAGCAGTTATTAATTACTGAAGTAAACACCGGTATTATGGCGGTGAATGGCAAGCTATTAAAAAGCTGGTTAGGTAACCTATCTAACGAGAATGCTCAAGGTGAGTATTATCTAACGGATATCGTTGCTATGGCGCATAGCGAAGGTGTTGAAATTAGTTCAGCGCAACCTGATCACCCAATGGAAGTTGAAGGTGCAAACAACCGTGTACAACTTGCTGGACTTGAACGTGCTTATCAAGCATGGCAAGCAGAAGAGTTAATGCTAAACGGTGCCACCCTTGCCGACCCTGCTCGTATTGACGTTCGTGGTGATGTTACAACCGGTGAAGATGTACTGATTGATGTGAATGTTATCTTTGAAGGCAAAGTAACACTGGGTAACAACGTCGAAATCGGTCCTAATTGTGTACTAAAAGATTGTACTATTGGCGATAACGTTGTTATTAAAGCGAATACATTAGTAGAAGACGCATCTGTCGCAGCTAAGTGCACACTAGGTCCTTATGCGCGCCTTCGCCCTGGCGCTATTATGGAAGAAGATTCGCACATAGGTAACTTTGTTGAGATGAAAAAATCGCGTCTAGGTAAAGGCTCTAAGGCAAATCACTTAACTTACCTTGGTGATGCAGAAATTGGTGAAAAGGTAAACATTGGTGCAGGTACGATTACCTGTAACTATGATGGTGTAAATAAATCAAAAACTATCATTGGCGATAATTCATTTATTGGTTCAAATTCGTCGTTGGTGGCACCGGTAAATATTGGTGCAACAGCTACAATTGGCGCTGGTTCTGTAATTACAAACGCAGTTGCTGATGAACAATTAGCGGTAGCCCGTGGCAAACAAAGAAACCTGGATGGTTGGAAGCGACCTGTTAAAAAGTAACTGAGTCTGTTTCTATTAATAAAGCGAGTTTTGAAACTCGCTTTTTTATTGCCATAAATTTGACCCAATCTAAATAAAAATGCCATTTTATTGTCATGCCTTTGTGTTGATATTTAACCAATTACAATACTAAGGAAATAACAATGTTACGAAGAACAATACTAACGCTATCAATCCTATCGGTACTCACTGGCTGCTCTCTTGATGGAGACGATGGAGTTAATGGTGTGCAAGGTGAAGCCGGTGCACAAGGAATTCCGGGAAATAATGGTGTTGATGGTATTAATGGTGCGGACGGCATAGATGGTATAGACGGCAGTGATGGCGCAGATGCAAATTCAAACCTTAATATTAATCTTGTTGGTCGTGCGGTACTCAATGCACAAAGCCCTGAAGGGGCAGCTGAAATTGTGGCGTATCAAAAATCAAAAAAATGGATATACGCAATCAACAGTTCAGGTGATGCCGCTGTGGTCAATATTATTCCAGCTGATTCCTTTGATACTGCAGCATTGGTTAAAGATAACGAAGGTATTGTAAATACAACTAACTTAACCACAGCTATTACGCTTTCCCTAAACGAAAATACTCCTGGAGATGCAAATAGCATCGCAATTGACTCTAATAATGAGTTACTTGCAGTTGCTATGGCTGCAAAGAATGTAGGCGAATCTGGTCAAATAGCGTTTTACGACATCAGTGGTGGTAGCCCTGTGTTTATTAAAAATGTGACGGCGGGTTTTTTACCTGACATGGTCACATTTAGCCACGATGGTACAAAAGTGGTTGTTGCAAACGAAGGTGAGCCCAATGGGGACTATAGTATTGATCCTGAGGGGTCTATTAGTATTATAAATGTCGTCGATGGAGTTATTGAAGATACAGCGACTAGTATAGGCTTTACAGCATATAACAATCAGCAAACAGAGCTAGAAGCAAAGGGGTTGGTATTTGCAAATCCAACAGGGCGAACTATTAATGGCAATTTAATAAGTACTACTGTTGCAATGGATTTAGAGCCTGAATATGTAAGTATCTCGAAAGATAATAAATACGCTTATGTATCAATTCAAGAAAATAACGCTCTCGCTATTGTTAACCTTGAAGATAATAGCTTGGAGCTAAAAGGGTTGGGCTTTAAAGATTGGTCTAACTTACAAATAGATGCTTCAGATAAAGATGGCGGTGTAAATTTTAAGTCATACCCAAATTTATATGGCATGTATCAGCCAGATACAATTTCAAGTTTTAGTTGGAAAGGTGCCAAATTTATTGTTTCGGCTAATGAAGGTGATGCGAGAGAGTATTTCTTTGATGTTACAGATGAAGCAGACTGTACAGCAAAAGGCGGACTTGATTACGATGAAGACGATGGTTGTCTTGCTTATATAGATGAGAGCCGTGTTGAAGATTTAACACTCGCTGCCAATTTTGATTACTTAAATAACGATGATAATGATATCGGTCGCTTAAAAGTAACGACTGTTAAAGGCGATACGAATAACGATGGTCAGTACGAAGCGCTTTATGCTTATGGCGCACGTTCATTTACTATTTGGGATAGTAACGGGCTGGTGGTATTTGATTCAGGAGATTCAATCGGTCGCATTACAGCATCTGTTCACGGTGAAGCATTTAATAATAATGAGGATGAAAACGAAGGTGATACACGTTCAGATGATAAAGGTGCAGAGCCTGAAGCGCTAACTCTAGGAAAGGTTGATGATAGATTATTTGCATTTATTGGATTAGAGCGAATGGGTGGGATAATGGTTTTTGATATAACCAACCCTTACGATGTGAAGTTCCAAGATTATTTCTATAATCGAGGATTAGAAGCAGGTTCTAATATAACAGGGGATCTTGCTCCTGAAGGAATGGCGTTTGTACCTGCAGAGCAAAGTGCAACAAATGAAGCATTGCTTATAGTCGGAAATGAAATTTCAGGCTCAATTGCCATCTGGGAAATAACTACAAAAGAGTAAACTATTAATAAAGTAAAAGTGATACATCATTAAGACATATCGCTTTTACTTAACTTATCAAAAACAACTTTTTGTGCGTTTATTATTCAGCATGTCCATTGCAGCCCTTTGTTTGTATGGTTATTGTACTAAATTAGAATTAATTCAATAAAACTGAAATAAAGCATTGACCCCTTCCTGATAATCCCTATAATGCGCATCCACTGACCCGGCAGGCAGCAATGAAAAGCGCTGAGCAAACGGTAAGTGAGTCGAGTAAAACTTAATATTAAAACTTATTGAAATTAAGTATTGACAAAAAAATAGGAAAGCGTACACTTCGCTTCCCTTGAGTCGCTAAAGCAACTCAAACGTTCTTTAACAATATAAAGCAATCATCTGTGTGGGCACTCGTACAGATTGAGTTCTAACAGCCAAGCTACTTCG
>NZ_JBHZRV010000015.1:0-59754 GCF_043641955.1 Pseudoalteromonas atlantica | reverse complement strand
TCAGCTATCAGCTATCAGCTATCAGCTATCAGCTATCAGCTATCAGCTATCAGCTATCAGCTATCAGCTATCAGCTAAAAAATAAAAACCATGCTTGTTAAGTCAAGCATGGTTTCATATTTATCTTTAAACTGACGGCTGACGGATGACGGCTGACGGCTGACGGCTGACGGCTGACGGCTACAAGCTAACGGCTTTTTAGGCTTGTGTCGCATTTCTCTGGCGTAGTACTTCAAACAAGCAAATGCCCGTGGCAACAGATACGTTTAGGCTTGAAACACTGCCTGCCATTGGGATTTTAACCAATACATCACAATGCTCACGCGTTAAGCGGCGCATACCTTCACCTTCAGCGCCCATTACAATGGCCATTGGGCCTGTTAGGTTTGCCTCAAATACGTGAGTGTCCGTTTCACCTGCCGTGCCCACAACCCACACACCAGCATCTTTAATTTCACGCAACGTACGAGCAAGGTTAGTCACTTGAATTAGCGGGACTGTTTCGGCTGCGCCACAGGCCACTTTTCGTGCTGTGCCGTTAAGTTTTGCAGATTTATCTTTTGGTACAATAATCGCGTGAACACCGGCTGCATCGGCGCTACGTAGGCAAGCACCTAAGTTATGCGGATCAGTAATGCCATCAAGCACCAATAAAAACGGAGTGTCTTCACGGGCAATGATCACATCAAGATCTTTTTCATTGTATGTCGGTGCGGCTTTTACATTAGCGATGATGCCTTGATGCTGCTCATCTTTAGCTTTGTTATCAAGCGCTTTTCGCTGCATAAACTGAACTGAAATACCAAATTTACGTGCTTCATTAATTATCGGGGTTAAGCGCTTGTCATCACGTCCTTTTAGGGCGTAAATTTCTAAAAAACGCTCAGGCTCTTTTGCTAAAATTGCTTCAACAGAGTGAAAGCCAAAAATTAATTCATTACTCACGTATTATTTGCTCCTAAACTGGTACTTTTACGGGCATTTTTGCCGGGTCTTTTCGGCTTTTTAACAGCCTTTTTCTTGGTTTTCTTTTTGGTTACGCCATCAGTTGTTGCTTTTGCTTTGCTGCGACTGGCAGGTTTCTTCTTACCTTTTTTACTGGTATCAGACTCTGCTTTACCCTTAGAGCGGGTTGATGACTTACCTTTGCGTTGTTCTTTATCGTCGCCTTTTTTACCAGGAATTTTACCTGCTTTTAATTGCGAGCGAACACTCGCTGGTGCATGGCTATCTTTAGCACCACGGCGGCGCGAATAACGGTCTTGTGCCACATCACCACTTAAGGTTAAGTTGATACGGCGCTCATCCAAGCTCACCGATGCAACCTGCACAGTTACTTTATCACCTAAGCGATATACTTTATGGGTTTGCTCCCCAATCAAGCAATGCTTAGCAGCGTCATGTTGGAAGTATTCACTGCCTAAGTTGGTGACATGAATTAAACCATCAATTTGTAAATCATTTAAACGAATAAACAAACCAAAGTTAGTTACCGATGAAATAACGCCTTCAAACTCATCACCCACATGATCTTGCATGTATTCGCATTTAAGCCAGTCAGCAACTTCACGAGTGGCATCGTCTGCACGGCGCTCAGTGGTCGAACATTGCTCACCTAATTGATCAACTTCGTCATCACTATATACATAGTCACCGGATGTTTGCATGCCCTGCGCTTTTAAAATACCTTTAATTGCACGATGCACCACTAAATCAGGGTAACGGCGAATTGGTGAGGTAAAGTGTGCGTATTCACCCAGCGCTAAACCAAAGTGACCGATGTTATCAGCTTGATAAACAGCCTGTTTCATCGAGCGCAGTAACATGGTTTGAATAAGCTCAGCTTCGGGGCGATCCCCTAACTTAGCGAGTACATGGGTGATTTCTTTTGGTGTTGGCTCATCACTAAGCGTTGATTCAATACCAAGCTCAGATAAAAACTGCCTAAAGTTACCGAGCTTTTCGCCATCAGGCTCATCGTGCACACGATAAAGCGCGCTGGCTTCGTGTTTTTCAAGCATTTTAGCCGCTGATACGTTGGCTAAAATCATACATTCTTCAATTAACTTATGCGCATCGTTACGTACCACTGGCACGATTGATTCAATCTTACGTTGGGCATTAAATACAAAGCGGGTTTCTAATGTTTCAAACTCAATAGCCCCACGCTGTTGGCGCGCTGACTTAAGTGCCATGTACATTTGCTGTAAATCAGTTAAATGCGGGACCACAGCTGCATATTCTTCACGTAGCTTTTCATCACCTTGCAAAATGGCATTGGTTTTGGTGTAAGTTAAACGCGCATGCGAGTTCATAACCGCTTCATAAAAACGATAACCAGACAGCTTACCGGCTTCTGATACCATCATTTCCGCAACCATGCATAGGCGGTCAACTTCTGGGTTTAATGAACATAACCCATTAGAGAGCACTTTTGGCAGCATTGGAATAACTTGCTCAGGAAAGTACACTGAGTTACCGCGTTCAATCGCTTCTTTGTTAAGCGGCGTATTCATGCCAACATAATGCGATACGTCAGCAATGGCCACCCATAAGCGCCAACCACCCGACTTTTTACGCTCACAATAAACGGCATCATCAAAATCGCGGGCGTCTTCACCGTCAATCGTTACTAATGGTAAATCGCGTAAATCTACGCGGTTTTGTTTATCGGCTTCTTCTACAAATTCACCTAAATGAGCAACTTGTTTTTCAACCGCTTCAGGCCATACATGGGGAATATCATGGTTACGTAGCGCAACCTCAATTTCCATTCCTGGCGCTAAATGCTCACCTAATACATCAACAACCTTGCCTACCGCATTCATATTACGACTTGGGTTTTGGGTTATTTGCACTTGCACCATTTGGTTATGGCGAGCGCCTTTTTCAGTACCGGGTAAAATAATAATATCTTGCGTAATACGTGGATCTTCAGCCACAACTACAGCAATACCGTGCTCAACAAAATAACGGCCAACAATCGGCGCACGTTCATTGGTCAGCACTTTAATAATGCGTGCATCACACTTGCCGCCAGAGCCACGTTTAGTGCCTTTAGCTAGTACAATGTCACCGTGCAACACCATGTTCATTTGGTGCTTGGCGATAAACCAATCTTTACTTTCGCCTTCAACTTCTAAAAAGCCAAACCCGTCTCTATGACCTATTACTTTACCTTTGGTCAGGCCTGCTTCGTCAATTAAGGCATAGCATTTAAACTTATTAAAATATAGCTGACCATCGCGCTCCATAGCACGTAATCGACGCTTAAAAGCAATCTGGCGCTCATCATCGTTGACAGCTAACTCTTCACATAGCTGTTGAAAATTGGCAGGTTTTGCACGGTCTTTTATATGAGTAAGTATAAACTCACGGCTTGGGACAGGGTTTTCGTACTTTTCTTGTTCTCGACTGAGATTAGGATCTTGGTTTGACATTCACTATCTTGTTAATTGGTTATGTTGTTATTTTAACCCATAACCGAACAATGAGACAGGCAAAAGCTATGAAACTTTTAAGAAAGCCCATTTAGATGAGCTAAATTAACTCAAAAGGGCTATAACCAGCCTTTTTGCTTGGCTATACGCGCCGCATCTACTCGGTTACTGGCATTTAATTTAGCAATGGCCTCTGATAAATAATTACGTACAGTGCCCTCACTTAAGAATAACTTTGCGGCAATCTCTGCTGTTTTCAACCCTTCACTGGCTAACTGCAATGCTTTTCGTTCTTTATCTGAAAGTGGATCGTTATCTTCAAGGGCGTTTAAAGCAAGCTCTGAATCAATCACTTTTTGCCCCGCCATCACTTTTTTTAAGGTTGCGATTAAACTGTCACTGGGCGCTTCTTTTAGTACAAATCCTTTTACACCCGCAGCCATAGAGCGGCGAATATACCCTGAACGTGAAAATGTAGTCATGATCACCACCTTGATATCAGGAAAGTCTGCATCTAACTTTTGAGCGAGTTCAATACCGGTCATGATGGGCATTTCAATATCAGTTAATACTATATCAGGCTTTAAATCGGCTATTTCTTGTAATGCTGTTTGGCCATTCGTTGCTTGCCCTATCACCTCTATACAGATATCCAAACTTAACAAAGCTGCCACGGCACCACGAACTAATCCTTGGTCTTCGACTAAATAAACCTTGATCATATCAGCGCTCCTACCTGTGGTAATAAAGGCAAGCTCACATTTAACCTAAA
Organism: Pseudoalteromonas atlantica; assembly: GCF_043641955.1. Classification (GTDB taxonomy): domain Bacteria; phylum Pseudomonadota; class Gammaproteobacteria; order Enterobacterales; family Alteromonadaceae; genus Pseudoalteromonas; species Pseudoalteromonas atlantica_A. The sequence continues at coordinate 55,542 of NZ_JBHZRV010000015.1, read as the reverse complement.
GCTTTGCCCAGTTTGAATATGCGCCGAGCCACCTAGCTGCTCAGCCCGCTCTTTAATGCCATTTAAACCATTACCCATGGCTAATTTGTCGCATGCATCTGGATTAATTATTAAAATATTAAGTTGCTCAGTAGTTTGCTCTACATTAATTTCACATTGCTTACTAACACAGTGACGCATTAAATTTGTAACCGCTTCTTTAATAATTAAATTTGCGACGCCCTCAACAGAGGCGGGTAGCTTATCGATATCCACTTTGAATATGACGTCAAAGCCATGTTCAAGTAAACGCTGATGAAGCGCATCAAGCTGACTATGAATGTTTAGCTGCTTTAAATCGCTTACTGCATTTCTAACATCACTCAGTAACTGTCTCGCCAACTCTGCAACCTGATCAATTTCACTATTTGCTTGCGCGTAACGCTCTGCGTGATTAAGTTTACTCGCCAGCTCTGATTTTAGCGCAATAGATGATAACGAATGACCTAATATATCGTGCAAATCCCGGGCTATACGCTCTCGCTCTGCAATCGCTGCTAATTGCTCTAATTGCTGCGCACTTTGATGTTCACGCATTTTATGAATATGCTCTTTGCGCGCAGCTGCACCAAAACTAAACAGCGCAATACTTAAAATAAGTGAACCACCTAAGAAGTATTCTGGGTTGTTTACACCGGCAAAATAAGCACTTAGTAGAATACCTAAAAAAACACAGCCAATTGCCATCCACTTAGCAAGTTTAGCAAAACTAAAGCCAGCGATATAAGCTGCAAACCCAAATAAAGTCGACGTCCCTGCTGTAAAGAAGCTAGCACTTACACACACTAAAATCATTGCACCAAACAGTGGAGTTACGTTACCTAACTTCTTATTCACAGCCAAAATATACAGCACAATAAAAGCAATATAGAATATTAAGGTCACTGTTATATTTAGCGCACTTAATTGTGAAAAATTAAAAATTGTAGGTAGCAAATAAAAACCAGTAAAGAGTAAAGGTCCCCAGCTCCAAAAGGATTTAGTTTTAATATATTTATCTAACAGTTTATTCAAACTCATAAAAACCTACGTTACATCCAAAAAGCAACTGATATCACAGCAATATTCTGTGTGGTATACATCCAAAAAATTTCATAATGCTGTGCAATTTGTAAACTAAATAAAATAGCATCATTCATACATTACTCACATTAATGCGGTTATTTGATAGATAAACTATCGCTTTTAATCTACACCCCGTGTAGTGTAAATTGTCACTAATTGAACTGACAAATGTCATATATACATGTTGTAAAGGCTGTATTTAGCGGCATCCTTGAACAAATATTAATAAATAAAAATAAGGGGTTGAATGCAGCCACAACAACAAAGCTTACTCTACTTACATATTGCTGTCTTGTTATTCGGCGGTACAGCACTGTTTGCTAAATTGATTAACTTAAATGCGTTAGATATCACAGTTTACCGCGCTGCAATTGCAGGTATTGCCCTTTTACTGTTGCTCTTAATCCAAAAGAAAAACATTAAGCTTCACACCAGAAAAGATTATCTCATTGCCCTTTTTTTAGGTGTAACTGTTGGTATTCATTGGGTTACTTATTTTGCAGGCATGCAAATGGCTGGCGTCGCTGTAGGTATGATTGCATTTTTCACTTACCCTGTAATAACCGTGTTTATAGAGCCTTTTTTTCACGGCAATAAACCGAAGCTAAAAGACTTATTAAGCGCAGCTGTGGTTATGCTAGGAATATACTTGCTGATCCCTGATGCAGATTTTGGTAATGATGTCACCTTAGGCGTATTAACTGGGATTGTATCGGCATTTTTTTTCGCTTTTCGAAATATCATTCATAAGCGTTATTTTAGTCAATACGGCGGACCACAAACCATGCTTTATCAAACGGTAGTGGCAAGCTTATTGTTATGTGCTTTTATTGAAGTACCTGTGATGCAAGTATCGCATTATGATTTAGGACTGTTAGTCGTGGCAGGTGTTATATTTACAGCCACACCACACTCTTTGTTTGCAGCAAGTTTACAGTATTTATCGGCGGCAACGGCAGGGCTTATATCTTGTTTACAACCATTATATGGTACATTTTTAGCCTTTTTATTATTACATGAACAACCTTCATTACTGACTTTAGTCGGTGGAGCTTTAGTGATCAGTGCAGCGTTTTACGAAACCTGGTCAGTGACACGGAAACACAGATGATGAAAATATTCGCTCACCGCGGTGCAAGCGGTTTATATCCTGAGAATACACAAAGTGCAATAAAAGCCGCTGTTGACATACATGTTGATGGGATTGAGGTCGACGTACAAAGCTGCTTAGATGATTACATGATAATTCATGATACGTGGCTCGATCGCACCACCAACGGTCGTGGCAAGGTAAATAACTTAACGCGTGAGCAGATTCAACAGTTTGACGCCGGCAATGGTGAATACGTGCCAACATTGTCTCAATTACTCGATTGGGTAAACAACAACACACTGATCAACCTAGAACTTAAACATACCTTCTCTCTTGATAAATTTGTTATCTTAATTGAAGCCAGTGTGGCAGCGAATAAACTTTCTCGCGATAACCTTTTAGTGTCTTCATTTGATCACCATCAACTCATGTGGCTTAAACAACAGTTACCATGGGTAAAGATCGGAGCTTTGACGGCTTCAATCCCTATTAACTATGCAGAATTTGCCCAACGACTTCATGCTTACAGTATTCATATTGATAAAAATTTTATTAACCATGAATTTGTAGCTGATGCTAAAAAACGTGATTTACAAGTTTATGCTTACACAGTCGATAAACAAGAAGATATAGAGCAAATGCTTAGGTATGGTGTCGATGGCGTTTTTACTAACTACCCTTGTAACACCAAAATGATTTTAAACTCACTGTAATTGTGACATGCCTATATACCCAAACCACCTCAAGATGCAGAATTCAGCGTTTCACAGGGGCTTAATGTCAAGGCGTTACTTTGCAAGAATGGCAGTCCCTTTTAAGAAGTAACAACGATGAGAGTAAGTGCCTGTGAAACGCCTAAGGGGTTGGTTTAAAAGTGATTTATACTGCGTTATTGATTTTAACAATAGAACCACTATTTCTTGCAATCAATGCCTTGCCTAAATCGCTTTTAACTCCAACTGAAACTCGCATCTTGAGGTGGCTTGGGTATATGCTTGAATTAAAATATAATTGAACGATACTGAGTAAAACACTATGCAACAGCCAAGTGGAACGTTAATGAGTGGGTATATGCGTATTTATAACTTTATTGAACAAAGCTTTTTTTTTACATTAACCCGAAAGATCATTGGTAACCTTAGTTTTGTATTTGCTTTTCAAGCAATTACACTTATATGGTTATACCAAAGCCTGACAGCTCAAGCCTCTGATACAGGGTTGTTTTGGCTGCTCACGGCGGTCATTATTATCGGCTTTATTTTTACTGTTTTTTACATGCGTTTCTTAATCGTACGCCCAGTCAAAGCTATGCGTGACACATTAACGCAAATTAATCATCAAGACGCGAACCTAGCAGCTAAGTTACCACAGTTTACTTACGATGAATTTCGTGAGATTAGTGAACAATACAATGTGTTTACAACCCACTTAAGTGAACTGCTAGCTACGACTTATCAAAGTGCCCAAGCCAGCGCGCAAAGCAATAGCGATGTCACCCACTCGATGCAACAAACAGCCTCTTTAAGTGAGCAGCAAATTGATTTTAGCCAAACTATTACATCAGCCAGTAACCAAATTACCGATAGCTTGCAAGCTATTGTCAGCAATACTGACAGTGTGCACGAAGTCAACTCAGAGCACCTAGGCTTTGTTAATCACTCAGCAAACGAATTAACGGAGCTTGTTACCCAAGTTAAAGCCATTGGTCAGGTACTTGGCAAGTTTTCAGAAACTATCACCGGCCTAAAACAAAATAGTGAAAATATTCGTAGTATTCTAAAAATGGTTGAGGAATTTTCAGATCAAACCAATTTACTAGCTTTGAACGCTGCAATTGAAGCTGCGCGTGCCGGTGAAGCCGGCCGAGGATTTGCTGTAGTTGCAGATGAAGTAAGAACATTATCAGTCAAAGTAAGTGATGCGACACGTCAAATCAGTGATTTTATAAACCAAATGGATTCGTTAGTTGGACAAACAAATAAAGAGTCAGAACAACTAATGAGTTATTCAAATCACGCAGAAGATACAATTAGTAAAACATCACATGGTTTTACTCAACGACTGATCGAATTTGAACAAAACCAGCAACAACTTCAACAAATTGTTAGTGCTGTACATCTACTCGAAAAAACACAAAACCAGACACATCAATCAGTTGAACAAATAGTTGAATTAGGAGCGCAAGCTAAAGCGCAAATCGACATTGCACTGGCAGACTGCCAACAGTCACAACAACTCAGTGAACAGACCCAGCATCAACTCAAGCGTTTTGTGTAGGATCTGGTGATATTTACAAGTCATTGTGTTAAGTTACGCAGCCATTAAAAACCGTGATGTGCCCGTGTGACTAGCCAAACCTCTGATTACAAACAACTTGCCTTAGATATTAAACGATGGGGTGAAGAACTTGGCTTTAGCGAAGTAGGTATTACCGATATTGATTTAACTAAGCATGAAGCGCAACTACAGCGCTGGCTTGATTTAGGTTATCACGGCGATATGGAATATATGGCAGCGCATGGCATGAAACGCGCCCGCCCCGCAGAGCTTGTGCCTGGTACTCAACGGGTTATTTCGGTCAAAATGAACTACCTTCCCCCCGACGCACGCTTTGCTAAAAACCTCAAAGAAAACAATAAAGCCTATATTAGTCGTTATGCGCTCGGTCGTGATTATCATAAATTGATGCGTAATAGACTTAAAAAGCTAGGTCAGAAAATAGAGCTCCATGTTGACCAATTAGGCTTTCGCCCTTTTGTAGACTCTGCACCTGTGTTGGAGCGCCAATTAGCTGAAAAAGCAGGGCTTGGATGGCAAGGAAAGCACAGCCTACTCATTAATAAAGAGGCTGGCTCTTGGTTTTTCTTAGGTGAGTTGTTTGTTGACATCCCGCTGCCTATTGATAAGCCAAATGAGTTTGAGGGCTGCGGTAAATGTGTGGCTTGCATAACTTTATGCCCTACTGGCGCTATCGTCGAGCCATATGTGGTAGATGCGCGTAAATGTATATCTTATCTAACCATTGAATTGCAGGGACCTATCCCAGAGCAATACAGATCATTATTGGGTAACAGAGTATATGGTTGTGATGACTGCCAATTAGTGTGTCCATGGAACCGCTATGGCCAAATTACCGATGAAGCTGACTTCCATCCACGAAAACAGCTGAAAGACAAAGAGTTACTTGAACTGTTTGCATGGGATGAAGCAACATTCTTAAATAATACAGAAGGAAGCCCAATACGTCGTATAGGCCATCAACGCTGGCAGAGAAATTTAGCCGTAGGGTTAGGCAATGCAAACTTTGACCAGCGTATCATTGATGCGCTCAATGACGCCCGTCAACATGCAACTGAGCTTGTTCAAGAGCACATCGACTGGGCGCTGGCACAACAGTTAAAAAAACAAAAACAGCTTCGCAAAACGGCTCGCTTAATACGCATTGTTGAAAAAGGGCTTCCTCGAGACGCTTAAACACTTATTCCTTACTGGTCAATAATGCGAGATCTTGCTCAATCTCGTTGAATGCTTTTTTAACATCCTGCACTGCTTCTGCGCGAGCAACGGAGTTTTGAATTGTTTGATCAACTTTTTGATATATAAAGATCTCTTGATCCTCATCTAACCCCATACTGGGAATACGCTCTTCAAGCTCTTCTTGCAACCGTTTAAAAACAGCTTCATTGCTTACACGGTTAGTATTAAGTAAATCAATTAGATCATGAAACTTACTATGCAACATAGCAACAACGTCATTAAATTTAGCCTGTTGTGACTCTAATTTTTGTCGGGTTAATATCGCACGGAATTGCTGCTCAGTAACACTGACTAAAAAACATACATGGTCACGAATACGGCCATGTTTGTCAGGGTCATGGTCCGGCATATTTAAAATCAGCATACTGATCAATTCGTAATTAACTAAAATTCGGTGAGAAAACTCGTGCAACCGCCCTTTATTTTTAAGCATATCAAATAGCTCAATCACAATTGGTGAACAATTGCCATGGGATGCAAAGTGTTCTGGCGGCGCATCATCAAATCTAAATTCCAGATTGCTTTGTAAATCAAAACTCTTGAGGCAACTTACCAATGCACGCCCAAGTTCTGGCACATTATCAATTAATGCAATATTTTCAATATAGTTAACAATTTGGCCCATCTCACTACTATTGGCCATTGCGTTAAAAGCTGTGGATGTTGCATCTTCAACCTGTTGTTCTAAGTTTTCCTTTTCCAAAATCACTTGGTTTAAGTGTTTAAGCTTTGCTTTTAACTCATTCTGCCCAAATGGCTTAACAATGTAATCTTCTGCTCCTACTGAATACCCTTCCATACGCTCTTCAACAGTGCCTCTAGCTGAAACAAACATAACAATGATATGAGCCGTATTAGGGTTATCTTTCAAGGCTTTACATACCTCATAACCATTCATTTTAGGCATGCTTACATCCAGTAAGATGACCTGCGGTGCAAAATCTTCCACAACGGCTAAACACTCAGGTCCACTGTTTGCTAATTTTAATTCAAACTGCAAGTCTTCTAATATTTCTTCAATAATTTCAAGATTAAAAGGCTCATCATCTACAGCTAAGACTCTAGTTACAGACATAATTTATCATCCATTTTCATTATATATTAATAGTCTAGTCCCTATATTCATTCTTACAACAAGACTATCATATTTGTTTTTTGCTCAATCTATATCCACAATTTTTAAAGGCAACGTAACGCGAATTGTTGTTCCTCCAAAATCATTGTTATGCGCCGAAATAGTCCCTTTATGAAGAGAAATAAATTCTCTACATAGTGCAAGCCCAAGGCCGGTACCTCCCGAACCATTATCGGTTTTACTACTTTGCACAAATTTAGAAAAAACATGCTCTAACTCATCTTCAGGTATCCCTACCCCACTATCTATCACTGCTATCACTGCCATATCCTGCTCAAGATCAAGAGTAATAGTGATAACACTGTGCGAACTACTAAACTTTAAAGCATTACCTAAAATGTTTCGCAGCAATTGGTTTATTTGTTCTTCATCACATTGCGCCGACACTTGTGTGACAGGGTTTTGGTACTTAATATCGATACCCTTTTCCATTGCCGTACCCGATACATCATCAATTGCCGTTTTAATAATATAGCTCAGCTCATGTTCTTTAGGGTTAAATGGAAATTTACCTACATCTAACTTAGATAAATCAAGTAAGTTATTTAACAATGAAAGTAAACGCTCTCCACTGGACTCAATTCGCGAAAAATATTTTAGCAACTTATCAATTGCTAGCTCTTCTTTTTTAAGCTTATCCAAGCCAAATCGGGCAAAACTGAGTATTGAATGCATAGGTGTTCTCAGCTCATGAGACATATTTGCTAAAAACTCTGACTTGCTGTGGTTTGCCGCTTCTGCCAAATTTTTAGCGTGCTCCAACTGTGATGTTCGCGCTCTAACCTCTTCCTCAAGCATATCTTTGGCTTCGAGTAACAAATCTTCTTTTTGTTTTAGGTGCGTTACGTTTTTAAAAATAACAGCTAATGCAATCTCACCATGGTGATCAATTTCGTTAAATGAGCCAACTAATGGAATGCCAATTCCCTCTTCTCTGGGCAAATACAAATCGCAACTAAATTGGCGGTTAACATTAAGCGTAGAGATTTTTTTGCTAATTTCATCTGCAGAAGGTTTATCCAACAAATTAAACACATTGAGCCCCTGAAAATCGTTACTAGCTAAGCTAAATAACGAGCAACATGCATCATTAGCTTCTATAATTTTTCCATCTCGTTCGAAGAGCATGATCGCATCAGGTGTATGTTTATATATAACCCTCAGAAGGCTATCTTTTTCAATTAATGCATCAACCGTGTCTTGAAGCCGCTCAACCAGCTCAGTATTGTGCCGCTTTAATAACTCAGTTTGCCAAAGTTTGTGAACTGACTGCAATAATGCATTTTCATCAATCGGTTTAACTAAAACATCTTCAACACCTTGGCGTATAGCTTCAATCATAGATACTTGATTAGGCTTCGAGGTAAATAGTAAGCAACGGCACTGAGGCTGAATTTGCTTCATTTTCGCAAATATTTCGAGGCCAGAGCCATCTGGTAAGCTAAAGTCGCTTAGTAAAAGATCAAATTTATGCTCTTGCGCTGATGCGATAGCTTCTTTGTAGGTATTGGCTGATATAGTTTGTATATGCGCCCCAATAAGACTACTTTTTACTTTTTCAAGCCGCTCAGGTAGGTGATCAACAAGCAACACTACCGGCAGTTGTAGAATATAATCAGGGCCAAGATCTAAAATGCTTTCAAGTAACGAACTAATCTCTTTATTGGCAAAAAAGGGATAAATAACGACAGCATTAGGAATAAGCTGATTTAACTCGCTAAACGCATTTAGTTGATCACCGTTTTCAGCCTTTGGCGCTAAAAGTAAATAATTTTTATTAGTTACTTTGTGAAGGAATGAATTGACTGTATTGAGCGGAACACCATGAGCGATAACCGTTAAATCATAATAATCATAAACAATCTCTTCGCTTAGCATTGAGTAATGCACAAGATCAACGTCACACTGGATCAGCTCTAGTAAAACCTTTAGCCGCATTGCTATAACACTGCTACTATCGACAATTAAAATTTTACGCACACTAGATCCTTCTTATGAATAAACTATATGTAAAAGCGTAGCTTAAAAATATAGATTTGACATAAATGCGTGCTTTTTAATCCAACCGCTTACCTAATATAGAAAGGCTGTAAGTGTTTCCGTCCATGATTGCTACGTTAGGCAACAAGCCCCACTTCTCATAAGCAAACTTTTGGAACAAATAAATACTGGGTAAGTTATGACTGAATATGAATGCTAGTAAGACTTTTATATCTAGTTCTTTTGCTTTGTGCTCTGCAAAATTTAGCAACTTCTTACCTAACCCCTGCCCTTGGACTGATGAGGTGATATAGATACTTATTTCGACGGTGCCATCATAAGCAGGACGGCCATAAAAAGATTTATAACTAAGCCATGCAACAACGCTTTTATCTTGCTCATAGACGTATATTGGTCGTTTATTAGTATGGCTTTCAAACCATACCTGTTTATCTGATACACTCACCGGCTGCGTATCTGCTGTTACCATACGACTTGCTATTGTTTCATTATAAATCGCTACAATCGCCGGCAAGTCATTTTTATTGGCAATTCGAGTAATCATAAGATTTTCTTGTTGTTGATCTGTTTATTGCATAGTAACGTAAGATTTTCATCGACTCTAGCGCAATACGATGACTTACTTGCCTTCAAAGCTCGTAATGCATGCACCTTAAGGGAATTAAAATGATAAGAAATATATTACTGAGTACCGCAATAATTAGTTTCAGCCTGCTTGCTAACGCGGAATCGATACAACCTACTAATTTGCAACATGCTGAGCAAGGTTGCAATGATTTCACCAATGTCAGCATGCGTAAATTACGCTCAAAAGAGACTTTAGATTTATGTCAATTTAAGGGCAAACCATTATTAATTGTAAATACGGCAAGTAATTGCGGGTTTACTTCTCAATTTAAAGGGTTAGAAGAGGTTTATCAGAAGTATCAAGATCAAGGCTTGGTAGTACTGGGTTTTCCATCTGATGATTTTTTTCAAGAAGAAGACGATGAGAAAGATGTCGCAAAGGTTTGCTACATTAATTATGGTGTAACCTTCCCAATGTTTGCAACCAGTGAAGTACGTGGTAGTGATGCCAATCCAATATTTAAACACTTGAACGAGCAAACCAGCTCACCTAACTGGAACTTTTACAAATACGTTGTATCGGCAGATCGCACTAAAGTTAAGCGCTTTAACAGTAAAACAAAGCCTAATTCAGAAGAGTTAACTCAAGCAATTGAACTTGCTATTACAAAGATTTAAAAAATTTATACTAGTACTAATGGTTGAATATAGACTAGACTAGAAAGCATACAATTTTGTTTGAAAAACAATACAATTTTATCGGGAGATTTTATGACAGTGGCAAGTGCAAGACACATATTAGTTGATAGCGAAGCGCAGTGTTTAGATTTAAAAGAAAAGATTGAACAAGGCGAAGATTTTGCCGAATTAGCCAAAGCACATTCAAACTGTCCTTCTGGTCAAGATGGTGGTGCACTGGGTGAATTTGGACCTGGCATGATGGTACCTGAGTTCGACAAAGTCGTATTTTCAGCACCAATCAATCAAGTACAGGGACCTGTTCAAACTCAGTTTGGGTATCACTTACTTGAAGTAACCAGCCGCACTGACTAAAGAACTATTTCCATATAAGCAAAAGCCGCATTCATTTTAAATCATTGCGGCTTTTTTTTAAGGATTGAAAATGCAGCTAATAGGTTCAACTACTTCGCCTTACGTTCGTCGTATACGAATATGGGCTTTACTTCATAACCAGCCTCTGGAGTTTACTAATTTAAATATTTTCTCAGAGGAAGATCGCCAAGTACTCATCAATAATAACCCAGCTCGTAAAGTGCCGATACTAATTGATAATGAACAAACCATCACCGACTCAAACTCTATCATGCGTTATTTACTCGTCAAACATCAATGTACACCATTAAATTGGCAACAAGAAGGTCTACTTACTATTATCAACGCCTGCAACGATTCATTAGTCGAGCTGTTACTTTGTCAGCGCTCTGGGTTTGATACCAGTGAAGATAAATTATTTTTTAATCTCCAAAACGAACGCATTGTTGAAACATTAAGCTATTTAAATAGTCATTTAACTGATGAGCAATTTATTAGCTGTGATTGCCTTGCCATCAGTTTATACTGTTTGCTTGATTGGATTTATTTTCGTGATTTGCATGATTTAACGCCTTTTACTCAACTGGTTGCGTTTCATCATAGATACAGTTTCCAAGCAAGTGCCAAGCAAACCGATCCACGTAATTAATATTAAAGGGTAAACACATGAGCGATATCGAAATTGAATCAGAACTAGTTAGTTTTGTTGAAAAAGCACGTCAAACTGAACAAGTTTGGGCGCTAGGCGCAGAAGACGGCGGCTTTGTTGTTTGTGAATCTAACCAGTTTGAGAACACCGATGTGTTACTCCTGTGGGAAAGTGAAGCAGCAGCAAAAGCGCAATGCAAAGAAGAGTGGACTGACTACAACCCAGTTGAAATCAACCTTGATGAATTCTTAGATGATTGGGTTGAAGACTTAAAAGAAGACGATGCATTAATCGGCCTAAATTGGAACGATGACCAAGTTTGTGTTGAAATTGAACCCGTAGGACTTGCTCGTGCGTTAAGTGAGTAAATTTAAACACATAGTAAACACGCTAGTTTATTTGCTTGGTAAAATTTGCTATAAACTAGCGTAAATCTATAGTCTCAAGGTATTACGTTGAAATCCCATCTAGGTCGACGCCCATTTTCAGCGATGGAATTGCACACTCTTTCCCACGGCTATATTTATGGTGACCACCGTCTTCCTCGTGAACAGGCAAAACATTGGCATTTTTGGTTACCACTAATTGCATATTATACCGGTGCTTACAGCGACGAAATTGGTCATTTACAGCTTGTAGATATTGTTGATTGTAATGGTATTAAATGTTTTGACTTTCATACCCATGGCAAAATAAAGCCGCGTATTGTTCCTATTCATCAAGCATTATTCGATGCTGGGCTAACAGATTACATTGCATTTTTAAAACAACGTAATGAAACACGACTACTGTTTGACTTACCTTCAAAGTCGGGGCGATATAGTGAAAAAGTGCGTATTTGGTTCTCTGGTGAAGGCGAGCGTGCTGGCTACTTACAAAAATGCGATATCCCTACCGTTGATCAGCTTGGAATGAAAACCGCGATGAGCAGTCTACGCCTCAACTTTGAGCAACAAATTCGTATTTTTGCCATGCAAGCAAACTCCAAAGATGCTTTTAATTACTTAATGGGCTTTATTGACTATCCAGAAGACTCTTTTGCTAACATTCAGTTGCTAAATACCGTGTTGCAACAAGTACGTAATATTAACCCTCATGTTCATTGGAAACGTTTTACTGCCCGCTTAAGCGCCTGACAAACTTTGTTACTATCTACTCCATTACTCTGAACTTGAAAGCTGCTAGGATGTAAATTCTAACAAGAACAGTTCAGGGACTCTTATGTTTATAAAAAGCTTACTCACGCTTAGTGTGGCTATTGCAGTAAATGCAGCCCATGCTAATGAATACGTCATCGAAAAACTCGCCAAACCAAGTTCTCAACAGGTTTCACTGACCTTAGATCCAGCTCAAGATACCTTTAGCGGTCAAACTGAAATAGCACTAGAAGTACTTAAGCCGACTAAATATATTGAGCTTAATGGTGTTGACTACGCAACCCAAATGGCGCAATTACTGGGTAAAGAAAACTGTGACTTAAATGCTCAAATGCTAAAGACTGGCAAAGTAAAACTTGCCTGTGAGCATCAAATTCAACCAGGTAAATACACCTTAAAAATTGATTTTACAGCCCCTTACAATCGAAAAAGTGTAGGGTTATATAAAACAATTGATCAAGGCACGCCTTATTTATTTACACAATTTGAAATGAGTGACGCTCGTCGTGCATTTCCAGTCTTTGATGAGCCAAGTTATAAAATTCCGTTTCAGTTGACCATCACAGCACCGAGTTCGCAAAAAGTCTATGCTAATACACCTGAACTAAAAACCACAATAAATGGCGATATGACGACGCACTTTTTTGATAAAACACCGCCAATTCCATCATACCTTGTTGCGATGGCTGTAGGACAATTTGAAGAGCTTGAAGTCAAAGGCATGCCTATCCCCGGGCGTATAATTACACCGCAAGGAAAAATACATTTAGCCGAATATGCTGAGCAAAATATGCCACGCGTATTAGCTGCACTTGAAGAATATTTTGGTAGTCCGTACGTTTATAAAAAGCTGGACTCTGTTGCAGTACCTGAATTCCCGTTTGGCGCAATGGAAAACTCAGGCCTTGTTACCTACCGCGAGGATATTTTATTGGTAGACCTTGCAACTGCAACACGCAGCAAAAAGCAGCGCAACGTGTCTATTATAGCCCACGAACTTGCACACCAATGGTATGGTAACTTGGTTACTATGAAATGGTGGAATGACTTATGGTTAAATGAAGCATTTGCAAGTTGGATGGCCGCTAAAATCACCGCACAGTTAAACCCTGAATTTGAATCTCACTTAGATTTACCACAAAATCGAGTGATGGCCCTAGATGCCCGTTTAAGCACTAAACCAATTCGCAAACCAATTAAAACAGAAGCTGACATTATGGATGGCTTAGGTCTTGCCTACAGTAAAGGCAGCGCTGTGCTTTCAATGGTTGAAAACTGGATTGGCGAAGATGCTTTTCAAAAGGGTATTCAAGCCTATTTGAAGAAATTCTCTTACAAAAATGCAGAAGCAGCTGACTTATGGCAAGCCTTGGGTGATGCCTCAAATAAGGATGTGGCAGGTGTATTAAAATCATTTATTGAGCAATCATCGTTCCCACTTATTAAAGTAAGTCAGCAAGGTAAAACAATTACGATAAATCAAAGTAGATTCACTAATGCGGGTGTTGATGCGCCTGAACAGTTGTGGAATGTACCTGTTGCAATTAAATATGGTGCGGGCGATAAAGTAAGAACAGCCAATGTACTGCTTAATCAAGAAACACAAAAGATCGAACTAGACTTTACCCCTGAGTGGATCTACCCAGATCAAGGCGCTTTGGGTTATTACCGCTGGGTGTTAGACGATAAGCAATTTGCTGCTTTAATTGATAATGCGGCCGAGCAATTATCTGTTCGCGAACGTCTTGCTTTATTATCTGCTGCGGATGCACTTTTAGATGCTGGTGTAATTTCTGCTGCCCATTTAATGCAAACACTTGAAACCTTTGTTAGCGACAAACATCCGCGTGTTGCAAGCACTGCTCTTGGGTATCTTGCATCACAGAAACGCACATTTGAAGATGAAAGTAATAAAGAGTTATGGCCTGCCTTTATTCGTAAAAGCATCACACCTGCGGCTAAACAATATGGCTTAACAGCTAAAGTAAATGAGGATGCAGCGATTGCCCAATTGCGCTCTCAAGTTGTTTCACGCCTTGGTTTTGATGGCGAAGATCAAAGTGTAATAAACACTGCAAAAGCGCAAGCACAGGTTTATTTAAACAATCCTGAAAAAGTAGACCCTTACTTAGCCTCTACCTATTTGAACTTAGCGGCATTTCATGGTGATAAAAACCTTTTAGATGCCTACATCAAGACCTTTAAAACCACCAAAGACCCACAAGTGCGAACTAAAATGCTTGCTGCAATGAGCTATTTTGGCAACCCTGAACTACAAACTATGGTGCTTAATTACAGTTTAACGGATGATGTAACTGCATCTGACATGCGTACAATTATGTCTGGTCAAAAGTACACAAGCGCCCGGGACGCACTCTTTATTGAATGGATATATGCAAACTACGACAAAGTGATTGCTAATTTACCGCCGTTCTTTGTGCCTAACCTCCCGTATTTTACAACGTCAGGATGTGATGCAAGTAGCTTAAAGAAAACCAACACATTCTTTAATGATAAAATTGCAGATGTGCCAGGTTATGCGCGAACATTGAGTAAATTATCAGAAAGCGTGAACAATTGCATAGCGCTTAAAGAGCGAGAGCTGGCTTCAGTAAACAGCTTTTTAAAACGTTAACAGAGCTTCACCTTCATAATAAAAACGGCAAGTGATTTACTTGCCGTTTTTATTGCTTTTCATTAAAGCTAGCCATTTATAATTTTTACTAATTGAGTTATGAATGCTTTAGCTCCTTCAGCGCTCGTCATTTTAAAACCAATACCGTAATGAATAGGGTTTGCACTTTTAAAGATACGCGTCGGAAAGCGGGTCATCTCACTGCTGTGAAAAAAGCCGGCAATTCGGCTTACTCCATCCATTGCATCAAAATCATCACTAAATACTTCAAGTGCAGGACGCAACACTAATTTTGCCTGCCCACCTTCTACATGTAAATAAATCGCCTCTTTTGAATTAGGTAGCATGTATTCAGAGATATTTTTTATCTTAAAGTTACTACGGCATGCCAATGCAACAAGTTGTTCGTGAATTTGCTCAGGTGTAGCTGTCATGGATATCCTTTATTCTCAATAGGTTGTTAGCTATCTGTGGTTTTACAACTGGAGGTTAAAACCCCCTAAACTATTTACTGCACACAAATGCAAGCTGGTCATTATTATAACTTAAACGGGTGATCTGCGTGCTGCAATAAGGCGTCAAATCAAGCCACAAAGATACACTGTCAGGCTCACTGACGCTGCGTTTATAAATACGATTATGGAGTGAGTAAATAACGCTATCATCATTGGTAAATGCATAATCTTGCACATTATCCGGTAAACGAAATATATCTCTGACGGCTTGAGTACTCGGGGAATAGCTGGCTAGCCAATTCTTACCTTTTTTGTTGTAGCTAAAAGTAAACGCAGACAATGTTGCGTTAAACGTAAGTGTTCGACCTATATCTTTGGCAACTACGTTACCTTTTGCAGCGGCCACTTTGGTGTATTGCAGTGTATGTGGTTCACCTAATATAAACATGACCACATCATTATCACGTCCCCATGCATGGTAACCAACGGGCTCTATCCATTCAAAAATACGGCGTGGCTGTTCGTTTGACTCTAGCGGGTATTGCCACAACTTTTGCTGACCACTCGCTTCCACCACAATCGCGGATAATGCATCACCTGAAGGGGTTAAGGTGGGCGAATATTCGCTAACTGGGCTATTCGTAAGGTTATAACTTTGCTGATCCGCAAAACTATAAAATACCAAATCAGTTTGACTTAACTCTGGCTCTTTAACTTCTTGAGTAAAGTAAATGCCTTTTTCAGTCAGCAGGGGTTGGTTATTATAACGGTCTGCCGATGTAATTCGGCTTACCTGTAAGCCGTATTCAGTATTTAAGCTTGCGAGTAATATTTCACTTTTCGGCATCGCGCTATTTGCAACTAATGGTAATAACAATGCCGTCAGGGCAAGTCCTTGTCGTACTAAAGTCAATTTTATTGTCTCTTTGGTTATTATTATGGGTTCTATCATAGCGCTATTTTGGGCCAATTCCCAAATCTGTTGCTCATAACCCTACTCAAGTCTCTTCTCCTTTGCTTTTATCATAGCGTTGGGTTATTCATCGTCATTTATAAGTTCACGGTTTTATTCTAATAAACACTGTATAGTCAATATGTTGAGCTTTACTGGTGTACATAATAGATTCACTTAGCTATATGCTACTTGACCTACCCCCTTGCTACACTTTATAACTAGGGGGCTACTTAAAACGAGAATAACTATGTCAGCTAAACACCCTATCATTGCAATTACAGGTTCATCTGGTGCGGGCACCACCACCACAACAAATGCCGTGAAGCATATTTTTCGCAGCTTAAATATTGCAGCCGCTTTTATTGAAGGCGATAGTTTTCATCGCTACACACGTCCAGAAATGGATAAAAAAGTACGCGAAGCACAGCAAGAAGGTAAACACATAAGTTACTTTGGCCGTGAAGCAAATGATTTTGGCGCATTAGAAGATCTGTTTAGTAATTATGGTGAAACAGGCGCAGGTAAGTTACGCCGATACTTGCACACCTTTGACGAAGCAGTGCCATATAACCAATTACCTGGTACGTTTACACCATGGCAAGAGCTTGAAAGCAATACTGACATTTTATTCTATGAAGGGTTACATGGCGGAGTGGTAGATCAAGATCACGACGTAGCCAAACATGTTGATTTACTTATTGGTATGGTGCCTATTATTAACCTTGAGTGGATCCAAAAACTGATTAGAGACACATCTGAGCGCGGCCACTCTCGAGAAGCGGTGATGGGTTCAATCGTTCGCAGTATGGATGATTATATTAACCACATTACACCGCAGTTTTCTCGCACTCATATAAACTTTCAACGCGTTCCTACCGTTGATACGTCTAACCCTTTCAGCGCCAAAGATATTCCTTCGCTGGATGAAAGCTTTGTAGTGATTCGCTTTAGGGGAATTGATGATGTGGACTTCCCGTACTACCTGCAAATGATTGAAGGCAGTTTTATGTCGCGAATAAACACCTTGGTGGTTCCAGGTGGTAAAATGGGATTAGCAATGGAGCTAGTATTAACCCCACTCATTAAAGATATCATCTTAAAAAAACGCGCCCTAGCAGACTTATCACCCATTGATATTCCGATTTAAAATATACTTTTAAGCTATATGCGATACACTACCGCTTTGTGATGAAGGAGTAGTGTATGGCACCTAAAACTAAAATACTCAACATTATTGTTGGCTCAAAAAATCCTGTTAAAATCAATGCAGCCAAACACATTTTCACAGCATACTTCCCTGATCACGAAATACAGTGCATAGGGATACACGCCCCTTCTCAAGTGCCAGATCAACCGATAGGCGAAGATGAAACACGCATTGGAGCGCAAAATCGCGTAGCGTATGCAAAACAGCATCATCAGGCTGATTTTTATGTCGCTATGGAAGGAGGTGCTGACAACTTTAGTTACGGACCTGCCACATTTGCCTTTGTGGTTATCGCCGATTCAACAACCCAAAGTATTGGCCGTAGCTGCAATTTACCCCTGCCCCTAGTGCTCTATAATGCATTGTTAGAAGGCCAAGAGCTTGGCGATGTAATGGATGATGCGTTCAATACCACAAATATCAAGCAACAAGGTGGTGCAATTGGCTTATTAACAAATAATCATGCAACACGCCAAAGTACCTACACTCAAGCGCTCACATTAGCTATGGCACCCTTCTTACATCCTGAACTTTACAAAAAGGAGGTGTAAATGAAATACACCCATGTTTTATTTGATGCCGACGAAACGTTATTTAGTTTCAATGCATTCGAAGGCCTAAGACGTATGTTCGCAACCCACGATGTAGATTTTACTAAGGCAGATTATACCCATTACCAATTAACGAATAAGTCTTTATGGCTTGATTATCAAAACAACAAAATTTCAGCAACGTACTTACAAGTCACACGATTTAGTGAATGGGCTGCTAAGCTTAACGTGCCTGCGCAACAGCTTAATAATGACTTTTTAACTGCGATGGCTGAAATTTGTGAACCTTTACCAGGCGCAAAAGCGCTCCTTGCAAAGCTAAAACCGCACGCTAAGTTAGGTATTATTACCAATGGTTTTACTCAACTACAAGCACGTCGTTTAGAACACACCGGTTTAAAAGATATGTTTGACTGGCTAGTTATTTCTGAGCAAGTGGGTATCGCCAAGCCTGCAGTAGAAATCTTTGACCATACATTTGAGCTTATGGGCAACCCTGCGAAAGACCAGATTTTAATGGTGGGTGACACTGCAAGCAGCGATATTCTCGGTGGTATGAATGCAGGAATAGACACCTGTTGGTTACAGCATCCTGGGTTTGAACTACCGCCAGGAGTTACGCCAACGTATACGATTAATGAACTGGTGCAATTACAGCATTTATTGGAACTGTAAGAGCTGCGAGTAGTTGAAAGTTAGGCAAAAAAAATGACGCTATTAAGCGTCATTTTTTATAACTGTTTAGTACAAGCAATTAAGCTGTAGCTACTTCTAAGCCTGGTGCTGGCATAGTTACAGGAGTTTCAAATGTTGCCCACTCCCATGCTGACTCAGTTGCCATAATTTTACGAAGTAGTTTGTTGTTTAAGTCGTGACCTGATTTATAGGCAGTAATTTTACCTAAAATGTTGTGGCCCGTCATAAACATATCACCAACACAGTCTAGTATTTTGTGCTTTACGAATTCATCGCTGTAACGCAGACCATTTGGATTAAGTACTTTAAACTCATCCAATACCACTGCGTTATCCATGCTGCCACCAAGTGCTAGGTTATTAGCATGCATGTACTCAATGTCTTTCATAAAACCAAATGTACGTGCACGGCTGATCTCCTCAGTGAAGCTTTGCGCCGTAATATCTAAACCGATACGTTGGCGGCTTTCATTGATTGCCGGGTGATCGAACGCAATTTCAAAGTCGATATGAAAACCATCATATGGTTCAATCTCGGCCCATTTATCGCCTTCTTCAATACGTACTTTTTCTTTAATACGAATAAAGCGTTTAGCAACTTTCTGCTCTTCAATTCCGCCTTTTTGTAACAAGTATATGAATGGTAATGCACTACCATCCATAATAGGCACTTCTGAGCTGTCTAATTCTACAATTAGATTATCAATCCCCATTGCCGCAACCGCCGCAATAAGGTGCTCAGTCGTAGATAAGCGAACACCATCTTTGTTTGTTAAACAGGTACACAACTGCGTATCACCAACGGCTTCAGGTGTTGTTTCAAAATCAACAACCGGATCAAGGTCGACACGACGAAATACAATCCCAGTATTTGCGCTCGCAGGTCGGAGAGTTATTGTGACCTTCTCACCTTTATGAAGTCCAATTCCTATGGCTTTGACTACTTCTGCAATCGTACGCTGTTTAATCATAGGTTCGCTCACTTATAGTTACAGTTAGACGGCGGATAGTATCACAGATACGACCAGCTGCCAAATTTGTTTACTTTTCATGCAAAAAATATTTTTGCTTAATCAGCCTGTTTTCTTAAAAATGCTGGGATGTCGAAGTAATCACCACCTTCTGACTTATCCGATTTTTTACCGCTTTCAGTGGTTTTTGCGCTGCCACTTTGAGCCGTCATGCCTGAATCTTGTTTCTCTGTCGCTGAGACATTATCTATTTCATGACTGCCGCTACCTTGGCTAGCAAAGCTTGGTACATACATACTGCTGCTAGTCTGGCTTGTTGA
Source organism: Pseudoalteromonas atlantica (assembly GCF_043641955.1). Lineage (GTDB taxonomy): Bacteria > Pseudomonadota > Gammaproteobacteria > Enterobacterales > Alteromonadaceae > Pseudoalteromonas > Pseudoalteromonas atlantica_A. Next base: position 35,457 of record NZ_JBHZRV010000015.1, on the reverse strand, counting down.
GCTTGCTACATCAGAACCTGATGCTTTTTTAAAGCCATTATCAACAATACCGAATTGCGGACGACGATCGCCACCTAGACCTGTTGCAACAACCGTTACACGAAGCTCATCAGTCATTTCTGGGTCAATAACAGCACCCACAACAACCGTTGCATTTTCAGATGCTAATGCTTTTACGTGATTACCGACGATTTCAAATTCTTCAATCGCAATATCCATACCCGCAGTAATGTTAACCAAAATGCCTTTAGCACCTGTTAAATCAACATCTTCTAATAGCGGGCTTGAAATAGCAGCTTCTGCAGCTTCTTGAGCACGATCAGGACCTGATGCTGAAGCAGTTCCCATCATTGCAGTACCCATTGCTGACATTACAGTACGTACGTCGGCGAAATCCACATTGATCAAACCAGAACGTGTAATTAGTTCGGCAATACCTTGTACAGCACCAAATAACACATCGTTTGCTTTAGCGAAGGCATCTAATAGTGTAGTCCCTTTACCTAAAACTTTAAGCAATTTATTGTTAGGAATTGTAATAAGTGAATCTACAATTTCTGACAATTCATTAATGCCTTGTTCAGCAGCAGCTGCACGCTTTTTGCCTTCAAAGTCAAACGGGCGTGTAACCACGGCAACCGTTAAAATACCTAAATCTTTCGCTATTTTAGCAACAACAGGCGCTGCGCCTGTACCTGTACCACCGCCCATTCCGGCTGCGATAAATACCATGTCGGCACCTTCAAGGCTGTTGCGAATAGTTTCTGCATCTTCTTCTGCAGAGCTGCGCCCAACTTCAGGGTTTGCACCTGCACCCAAACCAGATGTGATTTGCGTACCAAGTTGAACTGTAATGTCCGCTGATGAATTACGTAATGCTTGCGCATCTGTATTGGCCGCAATAAAGCGCACACCTTCAATTTGTTGTTTTACCATGTGCTCAACAGCGTTACCGCCGCCACCGCCCACGCCAATTACTTTTATTACAGCTTCTTCGCTGTGTTGTTCCATTATATCAAACATGTTTACTCTCCGACTTGAGTACTAAAACTCGCCTTGAAACCACTTTGTAATGCGGTTCCACCAATTGTTATCACCTTCAGGTTTCGACTTTTGTGCATTCATCGATTGCATTGTACGGCCGTATTGCAATAAGCCCACCGCCGTTGCATATGAAGGATCATCAACATAATCTGTTAAGCCAACCATCCCGATTGGCTTACCTACTCTTACTGGCATTTGGAAGATATCTTCAGCTACTTCCATGGCGCCTGCCATTTTTGCACTGCCACCTGTAATAACAAGTCCAGCTGCAATTTGGTCTTCTAATCCTGAACGACGGATTTCTTCCATCGCTAGTTCAAATAATTCTCTAAAACGCGGCTCTACAACTTCAGATAACGTATGGCGCGACATCAATCTGGCTGGACGCCCACCTACACTAGGTACTTCAATTGTATCTTCACTACTAGCCATCTGGCTGCTTGCACATGCATATTGTACCTTGAGAGACTCTGCATGTGATATCGGCGTGCGGAATATTTTTGCAATATCACCAGTAACCTGATTACCCGCAACCGGAATAACGGCAGAGTGACGCAAAGCACCATTAATATAAATAGTGATATCCATTGTACCACCACCAATATCAAGTACCGCTACACCCAGCTCTTTTTCGTCATCTGTAAGAACTGAGTAACATGACGCCAATGCTGTAAATATTAACTGGTCTACCTCTAAGCCACAGCGTTCAACACATTTTTCAATGTTTTTAGCCATGTCATTTGAGCACGTAATAATATGGGCTCTGGCTTCCATTCGCACGCCACTCATACCCAATGGGTTTTTAATCCCTTCTTGCATATCAATGCTGTATTCTTGCGGCAGCGCATGCAGCATTTTGCGTTCTGCTGATATTGGCACTGAACGGGCGATATGAATCACGTTTTCAACGTCTTCTTCAGTCACCTCGGTATTGTTAATTGCAACGACGCCATTTTCATTTTGACATTGGATATGTTTCCCTGAAATACCCAAATATACAGAGCTAATACGGCAATCGGCCATTAGCTCAGCTTCATCAATTGCACGACGAATCGATTCAGACACTAAATTAAGGTCATTCACGCCGCCTTTATCCATACCGTGGGATACTTGGCTGCCAATTCCAACAATACTGAGCTTATTATCTGCGGTGATTTCACCAACCGTGGCCACCACTTTTGAGGTGCCAACGTCTAATCCAATCACTAGGTTTCTTTCTGCTGACTTAGTCATGCCTTACTCTTATTTTGTAATTGTGCTTCTTCCAGGAGCTTCCAGCTCACTGCAAGGCCGGTATCATACCGTAAATCCACTACATCTACTTGTGCATCTGCACGCTTTTCCATACGTGGGTAGACATCTATAAATCGCTGTACCCGTTTTGCTTTTTCTTTTCGGCCTAAATTCAGCCGAATACCATTATCAAGCCAAAGCTGCCAAGAAAACCGTTCCGATAACGCTAAACTCGTTAACTTTAATTGGTTTAAGCTCAGCATATCATCAAATTGTTGATAGGCTGTCCACGCTTCGTGCTCACTGCCTTCTGGGCCATATAACTGTGGTAGCTCTTCGTCAAGTTGCTCACTGTTTGCTTGGAATACCTCGCCTTGCTTATTCAGCAACAAGTCACTATTCCATACAGCAACCGCTTGATGTTCAACTACATACACCTGCAGTGTATCTGGCCACTGCTTTCTAACAGAAGCGGTGGCGACCCAAGGTAAATCTTGTACTAAATGCTGAACATGGGTCACATTCAAATCAAAAAAGCTGGTTAAATCGGCCTTTTTTATTGCCATTATAATGGCTTTTTCATCCGTATACTTTGGTTCACCAAGCACTGCTAAATGCTTTATTTGCGCGTCTTTATTATCCACCAGCCACTGCTGAACCCCACTGGTGATCCGCACTAGGCTAACCACCACAATCAGAAAAAAACTAATGCCAAAAATCAGCGACCAATTAAGTTGCTGTTTTAACTGCGTTGCTTTTTCCAAAAGGGGATGCATTTTAAAGTGTTTGCTCCAAAATGCGAACAACTAATTGTTCAAAAGTTGCCCCGTTTGCTTTTGCGGCCATTGGCACCAATGATTTTTCTGTCATGCCAGGTACTGTGTTAACCTCAAGCAAGTAAAAATTCCCTTGCTCATCTTGCATAGCATCAACCCGACCCCAGCCACTTGCGCCAACTAAATCAAATGCTTGCAAAGCTATGTCTTGCAATAGTTTGGTTTGTTCTACAGATAAATCCGCAGGACAATGATATTGGGTTGTTGTTGATTGATACTTAGCTTGATAATCATAGAAGCCATTCGGTGTAGTCATTTCAATCACAGGTTGTACGTCATTACCAAGCACTGTTACTGTAAATTCACGACCTGTTATCCACTGTTCAACCAACACTTGGTTATCAAACTTAAACGCTTCTGTTAGAGCTAATTCTAATTCTTGTGCTGTATTGGCTTGTGCCATACCAATACTCGAGCCCTCATGAGATGGCTTAACCATCACCTTTTTAAGCTCGCTCATGATTGCTTTAGTATCAAAACCTCGTTTGCTATCAACAACTGCGTATGGCGCTGTGCTTAGCCCTGCTGATTTAAACAGGTGCTTGCAGCGAATTTTATCCATAGCTAATGCCGAACCCAAAACATTACTTCCGGTGTAGGGTAAGCCCATAAATTCAAGTGCGCCTTGAATTGTACCATCTTCTCCACCACGGCCATGCAAAGCAATAAACACCCGATCCACAGCGAGATCTTTTAGCTGCCACAATGGCTGCTCTTTTGGATCAAAAGCAATCGCGTTAACACCCGCACTTTGCAATGCATTTAATACTGCTTGACCCGATTTCAGCGATACTTCACGCTCTGCTGAATCGCCACCCAATAGCACTGCAACCTTGCCAAATTGTGTATTGAGTTGTGTCATACATCTACCTGCTTTAGCTGTTCAATCGACAACTCTGTTGCCGCTAACTTTTTAACTAATTGACCTATATTACCAGCCCCTTGCGTTAAAACTAAGTCATTGTCTTGTAATATATTAGCTAATACCCCTGAGAGCTCTGAATTACTCGCTATGTGTAATGGCTCTTTTCCACGCTGGCGTAAGCTGCGGCATAAACTCTTACTATCAGCGCCGATAATAGGCTCTTCACCTGCACTGTAAACATCTAGCAGTAATAGCTGGTCAACATCAGCAAGTACTTTAACAAAGTCCTCGTACAAATCACGAGTACGACTAAATCTATGTGGCTGGTAAATCATCACTAAACGCTTATCTGACCACCCTTCACGTACAGCTGCAATGGTCGCAGCAACCTCTGACGGGTGATGACCATAATCGTCAACGAGCATGACATTACCGCACTCATTTTCAAACGTACCGTAATGCTGAAAACGACGACCTATGCCTTCAAACTTATCTAACGCTTGTAAAATAGCTTGATCCGAAATATTTTGATCTTTTGCAACAGCAATAGCTGCTGTTGCATTTAACGCATTATGTATACCAGGCATATTCAGCTGAATCGTTAAATCATTACCTTGCTTGGTACGTACCGTAAACGTACAGGTATTGCCTTGCTGGCTAAAGTTGAGCATACGGTAATCTGCATCAGCAGACTCACCATAGGTGATTACAGGTCGAGCAAATCGAGGAATAAGCTCTGCCGCAACATCTGAATCAATACACACTACAGCTAACCCATAAAATGGCAGATTATGAATAAACTCCACATAGGTGTCTTTCATTTTGTCCAAACTACCACCGTAGGTATCCATGTGATCTTCTTCGATGTTTGTGATCACGGAAACCATAGGTTGTAAATGCAAAAACGATGCATCGCTTTCATCTGCTTCAGCTATCAAAAAGTCACTTTTACCTACTTTTGCGTTACTGCCAGCACTATTAAGTAAGCCGCCAATTATAAAGGTCGGATCAAGTCCTGCTTGAGCATAAATACTGGCTATCAAGCTGGTTGTTGTGGTTTTACCATGAGTACCGGCAATCGCGATACCGTGGCGAAAACGCATTAATTCAGCAAGCATTTCAGCACGGCGCACAACCGGGATACGCGCAGCTTTCGCAGCTATAATTTCAGGGTTTGTTTCGTCAATAGCGCTTGAGACAACAACAACATTCGCATCCTTCACGTTACTTTCATGGTGGCCAATAAACACTTCAGCACCGGCTTTAATTAAACGCTCTGTCATGGCGCTATGGGCTATGTCTGAGCCAGTAATGCGGTAGCCTTCAAAAGCTAGTACCTCAGCGATGCCTCCCATACCCGCGCCACCAATACCAATAAAGTGGATAGTGTCGATTCGTCGCATTGCTGGTCGTGATGGATTATTTACGCCAACACTTTGTTTGTTTAATTCGTTCACACAACTCTCTTTTTATCTGTTACTTGCTCACAGTGCTGTGCAACATGCGCTGTGGCATCAATGGTAGCTAACGCTTTTGCACGCTGCGCCATCTGATCTATTAATTTTGGCTGTTCTAAATAAGGTCTTAAGGTATCGACAATATTAGCTTGGTTAAATTCCCCTTGCGGCATTAACAATGCAGCTTCAGCAGCAACTAAAAATTGCGCATTTGCAGTTTGATGGTCATCAACTGCATGTGGGAATGGCACAAATAAAGCCATTTTTCCAGCAGCAGCAATTTCACTTACCGTGAGCGCTCCTGCACGACAAATAACGATATCCGCCCAGCTATACGCAGCATCCATATCATCAATAAATTCAGCAGCCTTTACTTGCTCTGTGCTAAATGCTTGCGCTTTATAGGCTTGAGTAACCCCATCGAGGTGACCTTTACCTGTTTGGTGCCACACATTTATCTCGGTTATTTGAGATAATGCCTTAAGGGTCGAAGGCAGTGTGCTATTGAGCACCTGAGCCCCTAATGAACCACCAACAACTAATACGTTAATTGGGCTTGATGCATCTCGAACTGCGACCTTTGCCACACTTTGACGAACAGGATTGCCAACCACTTCACTTTTGCCACTTTCAAATGCACTAGGAAATGCAGCAAGCACTTTATTTGCAAACTTTGCCAGCCACTTGTTACTCATTCCGGCAACTGCATTTTGCTCATGGATCACCAATGGAATTCCTAAGCTTCGTGCTGCAATACCTGTTGGGCCAGTTACATAACCCCCCATGGCTAAAACCACATCTGGACGATGCGCTTTTAAAACTTTGCGCGCTTGCATAATGGCATTGATAACCATAAAAGGCGCTTTAATTAAGCGCTTTAAGCCGTTGCCACGGACGCCTTTAACATTAATAAAATCAATCGCAATGTCATGCTTAGGCACAACCTGCGCTTCCATTCTATCAGCTGTACCAATCCAGCTTACCTGCCACCCTTGCTGTTTAAGGTGCTGCGCCACAGCAATGCCAGGAAAAATATGTCCGCCCGTACCGCCGGCAACAACGATTAGCTTTTTACTCATCGCTTACCTCCTCGGGATGTTGCTTGTTTGGTTGCCATTTTAGTTTCAAAATCAACTCGGAATAAAATCCCCGCGGCAATGGTCATGATTAATAAGCTCGAACCACCATAGGATACAAAGGGTAAGGTTAATCCTTTGGTCGGTAAAATACCGGCACTAGCGCCCACATTCACCATGGTTTGAAAGGCAAACCAAATTCCTATCGCTAATGAAAAATAGCCTTCATATTCTTTGCCGCATTTAAGTGCCTGCTGCCCAATTAAAAGAGCCCGAAAAACTAGAACGCAAAACACCGTTAAAATACTTAACACGCCAACAAAGCCAAGCTCTTCACCTATAACAGCAAAAATAAAATCATTATGCGCTTCGGGTAAATATTGTAACTTTTGTACGCTATTGCCAAGCCCTTGGCCAAACCAACCACCTTGACCGTAGGCCATTAAAGATTGCACTAGTTGGTAGCCCTTACCAAATGGATCATCCCATGGCTCTAAAAAACCAACTACGCGAGCCATACGATATGGCTCAACTATTATCAGTAAAACCACTAAGCCAATTCCCGTTAAAATTAACGCAAAGAACTGCCATAATTTAGCACCAGCTAAAAACAGTAAACCGACCGTGGTAACAAACATAACCACAACCGTACCTAAGTCGGGCTGTAATAAAATTAATAACGCATAAACGGCAAATACGGCTATCGGCTTTGCAAAGCCTTTTATGTTTTCTTGCACTTCTGCACGTTTACGAACTAGGTAACCCGCGATGTAACTAAAAAAGTAAAGCTTTGCAGCTTCAGCAACTTGAAAGCCAATTGGGCCTATTGGTATCCATCGTTTAGCACCGTTCACTTCACGACCAACGATTAAAACAATGACTAATAACACCATGCCTAATATTAATAAATAAGGGTTTGATCGCTTCCACCAATCCATCGGTACACTGCATGCAATCCAGAAAAGTACAAAGCTCATGGCTAAAAACATGCTATGGCGAATTGATATATGATACGGGTTATCGAACAATCGCTCAGCGGTTGCCATAGATGCGCTCGTCACCATGACAAATCCAACTCCAATAAGCATGATCACGCAGTACAACAGAGGCACATCATAAAGCTGGGCCGACTGCTTGGGCGTTAGTGCTTCGCGAATGTCAGCTAATGCAATCATTGCTCACCCGCCTGAACGCATTCGCAAAAATGATCGCCCCGTTGCATGTAATTGTTATACATATCGATACTCGCACACGCTGGCGCTAGCAACACATAATCACCAGTTTTAGCCAAAGCTTTGGCAAGCTTAACTGCCTGCGGCATATTTTCTGTTAAATGCGCTTTGTCAGTCAGTGCTTTGAGTGATTTAGCATCTTTACCAAAACAAATCAGTGCCTTAACTTTGTCTTGCAAATACGGTTTTAGCGCGTCTAAATCAGCACCTTTGGCATCTCCACCAGCAATCACAATTAACTGCCTCGCCTGCTCTGATAAACTATCAATAGCCGCAATGGTGGCACCAACGTTCGTAGCTTTGGAATCATTGAAATATTTGACACCACTGTACTCAGCAACAAACTGACAACGGTGAGCAAGCCCTTTAAATACGGCAAACGCTTTTGCAAATTGCTCAGCAGATATATCGAAAGGCTGTAATAATGCCATTACGGATAGCGCATTAAGGCGATTGTGATTTCCCACAACACTCAGGCTACTAACAGGTAAAATAGCTTTACCATGAGTAGTAAAGTAAGGCTCACCGTTTAATGTTGATATGCAATAATCTGCGTCAGACAGAGCAAAGCTCACTTGCGGGTTTACATCGGTATGAGTGGCTGAATCATTTTTGTTAACTACTGCCAATGCTGTATTGGTATAAATCGTTTGTTTGGAGTTTATATATGCTTGATAGCTAACATAACGGTCAAGGTGGTCTTCTGATACATTTAGCACTGTAGCGCTGGTCGGTTTTAAGCTGGTCGAAGTATCGAGCTGAAAGCTTGAAAGCTCTAGCACATATACATCAAAGTCACCCGCTAACAAATCAAGTACAGCAGTGCCAATATTACCGCCTAAGCCAACATTAAACCCTGCCGCTTTTAGAACATCATAGGCAAGAGTAACAACCGTTGATTTACCATTAGAACCGGTCACCGCGACTACTGGCTTGTCATTTAAACGCGCAAACAACTCTATATCACCAATCACTTCAACACCCGCTCCAATAGCGTCTGCCACTGCAGGTATTGTTAAACTAAGGCCAGGGCTAATAATTATAATATCGGCTGTTGATAAATTGGCACGGCTTAAATCACCAAAGTGAGTATTAAGTTCAGGTGCATTGCTGTGTAACCAATCTATACCAGGGGGGAACTCGCGGCTATCTACTACTGTTGGTGCAATATTATGAGACAATAAAAAACGCACAATGCCCAGACCGGTTACACCGAGTCCGAGCACTGTTATACGTTTGTTTTGTATCTCGTTTAAATAGCTCATTTACCTAATCTTTAATGTTACTAAACCTGCCAGAACAAGTACGATCGATATAATCCAAAAACGTACAATAACGCGGGGTTCTGGCCACCCTTTTAATTCATAGTGGTGATGAATTGGCGCCATTCTAAAGATTCGCTGGCCTCTTAATTTATAGGAACCCACTTGCAAAATAACAGACAAGGCTTCCATAACAAATACGCCACCCATAATCACTAAAACTAACTCTTGGCGAACAAGTACAGCAATAATTCCCAGTGCGCCACCTAGCGCTAATGAGCCCACATCGCCCATAAATACTTGCGCTGGGTACGTGTTAAACCATAAAAAGCCAAGTCCAGCACCGACAATCGCAGTACAAACAACAACTAATTCACTTGCTAGAGGTAAATGCGGAATATGTAAATAAGCAGAGAAATTAACGTTACCTGTTAAATAAGCAATAATTGCCAAGGCCGCCGCCACTAAAATAGTTGGTACGATTGCTAGGCCATCTAATCCATCGGTTAAGTTAACCGCGTTCGATGTGCCCACCACAACAAAGTAAGTCATTACGATATAAAACAAACCTAATTGCGGTAATACATCTTTAAAAAATGGCACAACAAGCGAGGTTTCATTGGCGTGATTTGCTGTAAAAAACAACGCACAAGCAACAACCAACGCTATCACTGATTGCCAAAAGTACTTCCACTTTGCAATTAACCCTTTGGGGTCTTTACGAATAACCTTTCGGTAATCATCAACAAAACCAACAATTCCGAGTGAGCCAATAACAAACAGCGTTGCCCATACATACTTATTAGCTAAATCAGCCCACAATAATGTGCTGGTAAAAATAGACGCTAAAATTAACAAGCCACCCATGGTAGGGGTGCCTTTTTTAGACAAATGAGATTCAGGCCCATCATCACGCACAACCTGACCAATTTGCATTTTTTGTAAACCACGAATCAGTTTAGGGCCAAAATACAAAGATATTAATAAGGCGGTTAAAATACCGAGCACAGCGCGTACTGTAAGGTAGGAAAACACATTAAATGCACTGTAATATTGGGTTAAATACTCTGCCAACCAAACTAACATGTCGGTGCTCCATTACTGCCACTTTGCTGGCTGTTAACTAAATCTTGTACAAGTAATTCCATTCGAGAGCTGCGCGATCCTTTCACGACGATAGTGGTTTTTTGTGATTTCTCAGTTAACCGAGCCTGCAACTGCTGTAACAACTGTTCTCGGTTGGAGAAATGACGATTAGGCTTTTCAAATTCATCACTGGCGTACTTACTCAATACACCTAATGTGTAGAGTTCATCAATACCTTTTTGTTTTGCGTATTCACCCACTTGTTGATGATACATGCGAGCCTCTTCCCCAAGCTCCCCCATGTCACCAAAAGCTAAAATTCGTTGACCTTCAATATCACTCAGTAAGTCAATTGCGGCTTTTACAGACTGCACGTTCGCGTTATAAGTATCATCGATTACAGTTAGCATATCGCTTACTTTAATCATATTTACTCGCCCTTTGACTTCACCCATATTAGCAAGTGCATAAGCAGCACTTTCAAGACTAACGCCAAACTCAGAGGTAAGCGCTGTTGCAATGAGTGCGTTCATTACATTATGTCGACCAGGCAAAGCTAATTGTACTTTTACGCGTTCATCAGCAGTGCAAATATAAAATGATGCGTGGGCCTGTTCATCAAGCAGCACTTCCTCTGCCCATACATCAAGCTTTTGTGTGCTTGAAAGGCGTTTGACTTTTTCTTTAGGGAGTTTATCTAGCCAAGATTGACTAAATTCACTGTCGCAATTAACAATCGCAATTCCGCCAGATTTTAAGCCGTCGTAAATCTCGCCCTTTGCTGTAGCAACGCCTTCGAGTGAACCAAAACCTTCAATATGAGCCGCCGCTACATTACAGACTACAGCCACATCCGGTTTAGTCATTGCTGCGGTATACGCAATTTCACCAATGTGGTTAGCGCCCAGTTCAATGACGGCATACTGATGCTGCGGCTCTAACCTTAATAACGTTAGAGGCACACCAATATCATTATTAAAGTTGCCTTTTGTAGCAAGTACTTCACCGTGGCCGCCAAGAATTGCGGCACACATTTCTTTAACCGTGGTTTTACCTACGCTTCCCGTAATAGCAATCGTCTTAGGCGCAACATTGGCCATTACCGCAGCGCCAATTTGACCAAGCGCTAAACGGGTATCGGTAACTAAGAATTGAGGAATATCTACATCCACTCTACGATGTACAATAACCCCAATAGCACCTTTGCTTTTTGCTTGCTCTACAAACTTGTGGCCATCAAAGTTAGGCCCTTGTAACGCTAAAAACACCTCACCATCGCACAAAGTACGTGTATCAGTATTTATATTCTTTATCGTTTTATTATCACTTGGGCTTTGCGTTGCTAACACATTAGCAAGCCAATCAAAATCCATAGGGATCATAACTGCGATCCTCTTTTTTGTTTTTTTAAGGTTTGTTGTACAAATTTACGATCGCAAAAATCTATGCGCTGCGAACCGATAATTTGATAATCTTCATGGCCTTTACCGGCAATTAAAACAACTTCATTTTCTTTTGCGTTATCAATAGCAAACTCAATTGCAGCACCACGATCCGCTTCTAAATGTGCGTGATGCGGATTATCCAACCCCGCTGCAACTTCTGTTATTATTTGCATTGGATCTTCACTGCGAGGGTTGTCACTGGTGATAATCACTTTATCTGCATTTTGTTCCGCAGCACGTGCCATTAACGGACGTTTACCTTTATCACGGTCGCCACCACAACCAAACACACAACTCACTCCGCCAGGAACATGTTGCTGTAGTGCTTGCAGTGCTAATGCGAGTGCATCAGGTGTATGTGCATAATCAACAATACACGTTGGTTGGCCTTGCTCACTGAAAGCCTGCATACGCCCAGCAACCGGTTGTAAACTCGCACAACCTGCCGCCAAAGCTTCAAGCGGGTAGCCTAAACCTAACAAAGTCGCAATTGCAGCAGCTAAATTGTACAAGTTAAATTCACCAAACAGTGGGCATTGTATCGCGATGTCACCCCAACTTGTAGTTAACTGTGCCGAAATGCCCGCTTTGTGGTAATTTACATCGGTAAAATACACAAACTTTGCACCCGCTGGCACCAAACCTTTACGGCCATAACAAACCAAGTTTGCAAAATCATATTGTTCTAACCATTGTTGCACTTGGTTGTCATCTTGGTTTAAAACAATCAATTGAGAATCAAAATCTCGAAATAGCATTAATTTAGCTTGTGCGTAACTGGCCATATCGCCATGGTAATCGAGATGATCACGCGAAAGATTAGTAAATACAGCCGCTTTAAATCGACTGCCCGATACACGATGTTGCACTAGTCCATGCGATGAAACTTCCATCGCCACCAGTTGTTTTTCCTGTGCCACAAGTTCAGATAAAATTCGTTGTACTTCGACACATGAAGGCGTGGTGTTTATCAATGGTGTTAACGAGTCTGGCTCGCCATATCCTAATGTTCCAATAATTGCTGCAGGCTTTGCACAAAAGTTGGCTAGGTGAGCTATCATTGCGGTAGTTGTAGATTTACCATTGGTACCAGTCACACCCACTAAATCTAGTTGTTTACTGGGCTTTCGATAAAAATGACTAGCTAGGGCTGGAAGCTTTTTATCTAAATCTGATGCTAAGTATAATTGTTCAAAATCACTGTCAAACTCACATAAGCGATCTGCAATAACCGCTACAGCGCCGTTTTTAATCGCTTGCTCTATAAATTGCCCGCCATCTAATTGATGGCCTTTAATAGCAACAAATACATCGCCCGGTGTTACATCGCGACTATCTAAGCGCAGCTCATTTACCATCAAGCTCGTTGCATCTATTTCAATGTGTTTTAATATTGTGTGTAAATCACGCACCATCATCTTTGCCCTTCACGTAGGCCACAGAACCTTTATCTGGCGCTACGTTTAAAATTCGTAAGGAATTAGAAATTATTTCAGCAAATGCAGGTCCAGCCGTCGCACCGCCATAATAAACATCTCCACCGGGCTCATTGATTAATACCACAACAGCTAAACGTGGATTACTCGCAGGTGCTATGCCAGCAAAATAACCAACATATTCGTCACCGTAACCGCCTACCGCCGCTTTTTTAGAAGTACCTGTTTTCCCTGCTGCACGATAACCGTCTACTTTAATCCGGCTTGCAGTGCCTCCATCTTCGAACACGCTTTCCATCATATGCACAACGGCTTCAACATCTTTTTGCTGAAATACCCGTTCACCTTCAGGGATAGAGTCTTGCTTTAATACGGTGAGCGGTCTATTAACACCACCCGCACCTAACATGGCATAAAAACGAGCCATTTGAGCAGTACTAACAGCAATATTATAACCGAATGATAATGCAGCAATTTCATGATCAGACCAACGACGATTTGGGTAGAATAAACCACTACTTTCACCGACCATACCGGTTCCTGAATCAATACCAAAGCCTACTTTTTGATATAAACCAACAAAGTAATCTTTAGGTACGTCTTGGCTCACTTTCGTGACACCCATATTGCTTGAATATTTTAAAATATCCCGTAGCGTCATATCACCATGATTGCGCGTATCTTGAACCAAACTACCGCCTAATCGCATCCAGCCTGGGTAGGTATCAACGGTATCCTCCGGTTGGATTGTGCCGTAGTCTAATCCAGCTAAAATGGCCAGAGGCTTAACGGTTGAGCCTGGTTCAAACAAATCTGTAATCGCACGATTACGACGCTTATGAGGCGCTGCATCGGTTAGATTATTGGGATTAAAAGAGGGGCTGTTAACCATCGCCAGCACTTCGCCGGTTTTCACATCAACTACCATGGCTGAGCCTGATGTGGCTTTATAAGTCAAAACAGCTGATTTGACGGCTTTATATGCTATTGCTTGAATACGTTGATCAATGCTTAGCTGAATATTTTCAGGCTCTACTCGCTCTCGTTCATCTAGTACTTCAACCTCTCGGCCTCGCCCATCTTTACGAATTGTACGGCGACCTTCCTCACCCGTAAGGGCATTTTCATAGAGCTTTTCAATACCTTCAATGCCTTTACCATCAATATTGGTAAACCCTAATACATGGGCGGTCACTTCACCAGCAGGGTAATAGCGCTTAGATTCATCGAGCAAATGAATCCCCGGTAGGCGTAAATCACCAATATAATTTGCAACAGCAGGGGTTACTTGGCGTTTAAGGTATACAAAACGTCGAGTTGCATCATCACGCAAGCGGCTGTTTATTTTTTTCGGTTCAATGCGTAAAACATCGGCGAGCTCTCGCCAGCGTAAGTCATTTTTATAATATAGCGCGACACGTTGATTAAGCAGGGCTTTATTTTCACTTAGCGCCTTTTGATCCTCGCCATTTTTACGTGCCTGTCTAAGCACTTTTGCAACTAAAGATTTATGAAGGGCTTTGGGGTCAGCATACACACTAACCACAGGTACACTGACGGCGAGCTCTTTACCATGACGGTCAAAAATCATTCCTCGCTGAACATGCAATTTTTCAACTCTTACCGTGCGTTTATTGCTTTCAGAGCGTGCTTTATCAGGCTCAATAACCTGAAGATAAGCAGCACGAGACATCAAAGTTACAAAAACAAGCAGCACAACAGAGCACACCAGCATAAAACGCCATGTGATCAAACTATTTACTGGTTTTTTCGCTCTGCTTCTCATGGCAGTGTTATCACCTGTTCATCTTGGCTTGTTGGGCGTTTCATCTTTAGCTGCATAATCGCAATTTCTTCGATACGCGCATGCTGCGAATAAAACTCTTCCTCAACAAGCAAATAGCGCCACTCAAGATCAAGTTCATCTCGCTCTTGTAGCAATTCATCTTGCTCTATCAACTCTTGGCGAGCGAGGTGGGTAATTTGCACCACACTCAAACTAGATGCGAATATCACAACCAACAAGGCCGAGGTTAGCTTATTTGCTCCTAGGCCTTTTAAAATTTCTAAAAATAAGTTGGGCTGGCGATGATTCGCTTTTGGTTTCATCCCAACCTCTGTGCAACCCTAAGCACTGAACTACGAGAACGTGGATTACGCTCAATTTCATCTTTACTTGGCTTGATAGCTTTACCCACTGCTTTTAACGTCAGATTTTTATTTATTTGTGCATCTGTTAAAGGCAGACCTCTGGGTAATGCTGCTCCCTTACTCTGTTTTTTAATAAATTGTTTAACAATACGATCTTCTAGTGAGTGAAACGAAATCACAACCAATCGACCACCAGGCTTCAATACATCAATAGATGCTTGTAATGCTGTTTGAATCTCTTCTAATTCGCTGTTGATATAAATTCTAATCGCTTGGAAAGTACGTGTCGCAGGATGCTTAAACTTATCCTTAACTGGCACTGCTTCGTCAACTAAATCAGCAAGTTGCTTTGTTGTTGTAATCGGTGTGTGCTCACGTACTTCAAGTACTTTGTGCGCAATGCGGCGACCAAACTTTTCTTCACCATACGTTTTTATAACGTGAGTAATATCTTCAAGTTCAGCCTCTGCAAGCCATTGCGCAGCGCTACGACCACTGGTTGGATCCATACGCATATCTAATGGACCATCTTTCATAAAACTAAAACCACGATCCGCATCATCAAGCTGTGGTGAAGACACCCCAATATCTAATAAAATGCCATCGACTTTACCCAACAGATCGTTTTGCTGTGCAACGTCGTATATATTTGAAAATCGAGTGTGGGCAATAGCAAATCGGCTGTCGTCGGCAAATTTTTCAGCTGCTTTTATAGCTTGTGGATCTTGGTCAATTGCCTGCAGGCGACCAGCATCACTTAATCGCGCAAGTATTTGCCCTGAATGTCCGCCACGGCCAAATGTACCATCCATGTAAATGCCGTCAGGCTGAATTGCGAGAGCATCGATGGTTTCGTCCATAAGCACGGAAATGTGTTCAAATTGCGCTGTCATTAGTTATTAATTGCCTTTTTTATTAGCTACTCAAAGTGAGAAGTTATCTAGATCTGGGCTTGATTCAAAATCACCGAGCCTTTCAATTTCGGTGTCTTGACGCATCTGTTCATTCCAGCGCTCTTCATCCCAGATCTCAAATTTATTCATTAACCCAACTAACATTATCTTTTTGCCTAAATCAGCATGAGCACGTAATGACGGTGCCAGCAAAATTCGGCCATTTTTGTCGAGTTGGTATTCTGTTGCATTCCCTAATAACATGCGTTGCATGCGCCTAGCTCGTGGATTCATGTTAGAAATTTTCGCAAGGCGTTCTTCTATATCTTGCCACTGAGCAAGCGGATACAACCATAAACAAGGCTCATTCAACGCGATGGTACAAATTACAGTGCCCATATCTTCAGACAGCAGCTCGTTTCGATACTTGGTTGGTACCGCAAAGCGTCCTTTGTCATCCATACTGAGCGAACTCGCACCGCGAAACATAAAAGCCTACAGAAAATTTTGTTGTTAACTGGCTAAAATTAGTTTTGATCCAATTTGATCCACTAAAAACCACTTTTTACCACAGTGCTCCAGTTTAGGGCTTGACAAGCTATTTTGTCAAGTCAGCAAAACTCTATAGTTGACTGTGCAAGCCAGAAAAAATAAGGCCTCGCACAAAGCTACTGAATTACGTGGGAAAAAGTGGAATACAATAAAAAAATATTTTTTTCTGCTGATCAAGCTAACTTGGGTTCTATGGCTGGTTACTGAATAAACGATGAATAATTACAAATAATCAACCTTATTAACGTACCTATTTTGGCTGATGTAATAATTACCTAAACAGCCTGTAATTATTACTGTTAAAAGGTAAAAAATATTAGCTGCCTCACAATAAAAAACCATAAGCAATTGAATAAAAACAATTTAATTTATTGGTATGGAAACTGCTGTTATTCAACCACATCAGTTTTAATTATTTAAGGAAGGAATATCATGGCTACAGCAACAACAAACTCTAAAGCGTCAACATCAAATAGCAGTAAAGTTGATACTACTTTATCGACTAGCGAAGCTCCGCTTACAGACAAAGCAACTTCTGCTGCACACAGCGCAGTTGATGCATTATCAACAAGAGCCGCAACCGCAGAACAAAGTATTCGTGAAGGTGCCACCAGCTCTGCTGAAACATTAACAGAAAAGCAGCAGATTGCTCGCGAAAAAATCACGCAATACAGTGGCAAAACACGCCAACTAGCCTCTGAGAACCCACTTGCAACAGCTGGTATTGCATTTGCTGCAGGTATGCTAGTAACTGCATTATTTAACCGTAAGTAAGCTTAATTATGTCTCATTCTCAACATGCAAGTGAGAAACAGCAACATGCCACTGATCATCCTGAGACGGCTGAGCAGTGGCAAGTTCATCTTGAAAAAATATCAGACTACTCCAAACAACTTTATAGTGACTACAACGCACAAGCTAAAACCTGTAAAAACATTGCTGCTGCAGAGTGGCGGTTATCTACTCGCTCCTTAGCGCTTACAATTATTTTACTGGTGTGTTTTGCTGGCGGGTTGGTGCTACTTTGGGCTGGTTTACTTGCAACATTGGGCATCGCCATTTTTGCTTTTAGTGAATCTTTATGGTTAACAGCCGCATCGTTAATTGTATTACAGCTTATTTGCCTTACTTGGCTTTGGAAAAATATAGGGTATATCAGCGGTAAAATCGGGTTCGATAAATCGCTTCGTAGTCTTCGTCAGTTATTAAATATTAATAAGGATGAATCATGATTATTGATTATTTCATTAATAAGCCACAACGAAGGGTGGAAGAACTCACTGAAAAGATGGACTTGCGCGATGAACTTAAGCGTCAACATCATCAAGCTTTAAACTACCGGCTAAAACGCTTCGCAGTTACCAACGTTGGCATTGCCAGTGCATTTACAGCAGGAATGGGCTATCAAGCATTGCAAAACAATGATTCAAGCCAAAGCAAACTGAGTAAACTCAGTAAATTCACCTGGCTTTTAAGGTTATTTTAATATGATCCGAATCATTTAAACACGCAATTTAGCTTCTCATTTTTGCTCAATTTTATTACCGTAAAGCGATTACGATAATAAGTGAGTCTAAAAAGTGAAAAAGCGCATTGTATTAACAGGTGGCCCAGGCGGCGGGAAAACAACGGCTATTGATTTATTACGCCGAGAGTTCTCCAAAGAAATAGTTGTAGTTCCTGAGTCAGCAACTATGTTATTTTCTGGCGGCATAAAACGAAACGACTCCCCTCATCTTATAAATGCACATCAGCAAGCCATTTTTAACCTGCAAAAACACCTAGAACATATTCAACGCACTGAACACCCTGACCGGCTAATGCTCTGTGACCGCGGCAGTTTAGACGGTTTAGCTTATTGGCCCGGCGAAGCTAGCGCTTTTTTTGATTGCCTCAATACAGATTTGCAAACAGAGCTTGCTCAATACGATGCGGTTATTTTTTTTGAAACAGCAGCTAAATCAGGGCAAAGCATCCATAGCAATAACCCTGTACGTAATGAGTCTGACCAACAAGCCATATTACTCGATGACAAACTACAAGAGATCTGGTCCCAACACCCTAACTTCAACTTAGTTAAAAGCTCAGAGTCGTTTATTCAAAAAGTGATGTTTGGCATTGAAACCATTAAAAAGGTAATGAAAAGTTACGACTGATTTAAAGGCACACAACTTAACCCCTATTATGTGGCTTTAGATAATCAATATAAGGCCCATTTGGTACTACCTGCGTTGGATTAATCATTGTATGGCTAAAATAGTAATGACGCTTAATATGATAAAAATCAACCGTTTCCTTCACAGAAGCGACCTGATATAACTCACGCAGATAATTACTCATAGCAGGGTAGCTTTCAATGGTGCGTAAGTTACATTTAAAGTGACCAACATACACACTATCAAAGCGGATTAGAGTCGTGAATAAACGCCAATCAGCTTCAGTAAGCGTATCTCCGACTAAATAACGATTTTTTTCTAAGCGGGCTTCTATGTTATCAAGCGCACTAAATAAGTTATCAAATGCGTCGTTGTAAGCCTGTTGAGTCGTTGCAAACCCAGCTCTGTATACTCCGTTATTGATATTGTGATAAACAAAGTCATTTATTTCGTCTATTTGCGAGCGTAATTCATGCGGATAAAAATCCAAGGTATTGCCAGTTAAAGCATCAAAGGCTGAATTAAACATACGAATAATCTCAGCAGATTCATTACTGACAATCCGGTTAGTTTTTTTATCCCACAATACAGGAACGGTTACTCGCCCAGAGTAATCAGCTTTATGCGAAGTATAAATTTGATGCATATAAGCTTTATCAAATAAATCATCTCCTGAACTGTGGTTAGATTTATCAAACGTCCAGCCATGTTCAAGCATATCAGGACTGACCACCGACACACTAATATAGTCTTCGAGCCCTTTTAAATGACGAAATATAAGCGTGCGGTGTGCCCATGGACACGCCAGTGACACATACAAATGATAACGCCCTTTTTCAGCCTTAAAACCAGCCTCGCCTGTTTTTCCAGCACTGCCATCAGGCGTAACCCAATTGCGTAGTTGAGCTGCTTCACGTTTAAATTCACCTTGGTTGTTATCAGTGTCATACCATTTATCATGCCACTGACCATCTACAAGTAAGCCCATAACAATCTCCTATAAAGTACCAAATTTACCAGTTTGATAATCTCGAACAGCTTGTTGCAACTCAGCTTGAGTAGTCATAACAAA
Organism: Pseudoalteromonas atlantica; assembly: GCF_043641955.1. GTDB lineage: Bacteria > Pseudomonadota > Gammaproteobacteria > Enterobacterales > Alteromonadaceae > Pseudoalteromonas > Pseudoalteromonas atlantica_A. Next base: position 15,661 of record NZ_JBHZRV010000015.1, on the reverse strand, counting down.
CGGCCCCATGTGTGCAATTGGTTGTTTAAGCGGTTCACCTGCGAGCAGCAATACACCCGCCCCCTTACTTGAGCTAAAAGCAATATCACTACCTGGCTGCAAAATAAGCAAGCTACCTGCTTTAACCGTTCCTGCTTGGTCAGTATCAATCTCCCCAGTATGAACATAAATCATCACTTTTGATTGCGTTAAAGGCGAGTGTGTAAACTGAGTCTGTGTAGGTAATGTCACATCAGCCAACATACCATTCGCCGCTAAGCCTTGTAGACTTGAAATTTGCTGCTCATTAGCAAATTGCCAAGTGCCTGCTAATGCAGCTAACTTAACACCTTGCTGATCTTGCATCACGGGTGCTGGTGAGGTTGTTGTATCCTGGTATTGTGGCGCTCTTAACTTATCTGCACTTGGCATATTGAGCCAAATTTGAAAGCCGTGCATACCTTCTTTTGCATCTGCGAGCGGCATTTCACTATGAATAACGCCAAAGCCTGTACTCATCCACTGTACATCTCCCGCACGAATGGCTTTTTTATTGCCCATTTGATCTTGATGTTCAAAGCCACCTTTAATGATATAGGTGAACGTTTCAATCCCACGATGTGGGTGCGCAGGGAAACCACCCATAAAGTCATTTTGATCATTTGACTTTAGCTCATCAATCATTAAAAAAGGGTCTAGGTGCTTACCATCAAAGCCAGGAATACGGCTGATGTTGACTCCATCTCCATCGCTGGTTGCGTAACTTGACAGGATATTTAATATTTGCATGATTCATCTCATATGCTTAACTTAGGCTAATCTTAGTCATATCAACTTAAAACAACCATTGCATAAATTAGTATCAATCATTCGCTTAAATAGAATGTTAATTAACCTTATATTTTATATGGTTATTTTTTAGTTTTTTAGATACAATTTTGCACCAAATGAAAATAATAAAGAGTATCGTTATTTTATCTTTATCATTACAAACTCGTCTTTATCGCTTATTCATTTTATTAAGCTTACCTGGCATTGTGGCTATTCTATTTAGCCTTTGGTATGCAAAAGAAAATGTACTCAAAGAAAGCCATATGCAAGCACTTGCTATCGCTCAGCAACTTACTATGCAGCAAGCAGACTTACTAAATGAAGTAAAAAACTTTACTGTTCAACTTGCAAAGTTAGATGATTTTGCAGCCCCACTAAAAGAGGGGTGCCCAGCCTATTTAAAAAAAATAAGTGCGCTTAATCTAGAAATAGCCAATATTGGGATCATTGATCTAACTGGAGAACCGCGCTGTTTATTAAGTGGTATGAACAAAAACATCAATATTAGTGATCGTCAATATTTTAAAAATGCCCTCGCCACGAAAAATTTTGCGATTGGTTTTTTTCAAAAGGACCGAAGTTTAGATACCCTCACAGTTAATTTTGCCTACCCACTGCTTGATGAAAATGAGATTCCTTATGGCGTTGTAGTGAGCGTTATTACTTTAGATTGGTGGAGCAAAAAACTGGCGAGCTTTCTCCTTCCTCAAGGCACACTTGCAATAATTACTGACAGCCACAATCGGGTTTTGGCAAATTTCCCCTATGATGCACAAAGGTTTGGTAAAAACATCAACGAATACGGCTTCAGTGATACCAACTCAGGCTTTAACAACATTGTAGATTTTAACGGTGTTAATCACGTGCTCCACAAACAACAAATGTACAAAGATGAGGTAAATAACACGCTTAATGCCTATATTGCTATCCCTTTTGATAAAGACATTGAAAGTGCGAACCAGCTTTTTATTAATGCCTTGATCACCTTCATTATTATTATTTCGATAATGTGTATATTTGCTCACTTGCGATTAAAGAAAGCCATACTAACCCCGTTAAAACAACTAACTTGCGCCATTCAAGAGCTTGCCAAAGGGTATTTACCAAAACAATTTAGCCTACAAAGCCCTGAGCTCAACTCTTTATACAAACACTTTGAAGAAATGGCGCAAACACGCCTAGCCGCTGAAGCACATATAAAGCGCCAGCACAGCGAATTGATTAGTTTACTCAGTGCATTACCTGATATTTATATTCGTATTAATATTCATGGTGATGTACTTAATTTAGGCGGTCAAATTACGCGCCTAAATAAACCAGTCTATGTCAATTCTAAACTGCATCTACGCGATTTGCTGGACGAAGAGAAAAGCAAGCAGTTATTACAAAACTTACCCACCGGCAACGAGACAGCACAATTTGAATTACTTGACTCAGATTTAAACCCTAAGCACATTTACGAGGTAAGAATTAGCGCTAAACCAAATAGCAACGAATACACCTTAGTACTACAAGACATCACTCTTAGAAAACGTGCAGAAAAAGACTCTCACCTTGCCTCTTTAGTCTATGCAAATAGCAGTGAAGGAATGGTGATCACCGATCCGAACGCCATTATTTTGGATGTTAATCCCGCTTTTTGTGAGGTCACTCAATACCGCAAAGATGAAGTACTAGGTAAACCCATTGCTATTCTAAACTCAGGAAAGCACAAAAAGTCTTTCTACAAACAAATGTGGCAAATGATTGAGCAATCGGGTCGCTGGCAAGGTGAAATACAAAATAGACGTAAAGATGGTGAGCTTTTTACCGAATGGCTGACTATCGATACTGTTTATGATGAACACGCTAAGCCTCACCGCCGCGTGGCAATTTTTACCGATATTACAGAAAAAAAAGCCGCCGATGAATTAATATGGCACCAAACACACTTTGATCATTTAACCAATTTGCCTAACAGAATTGAATTAAAAGACCGATTAAATCAACGCTTAAGTAAAAATTACAGTAAAGATTCACCGCTAGTGATCATGCTATTGGATCTTGATCACTTTAAAGATATTAACGATACCCTAGGTCATTTTTATGGTGACGAATTACTTAAAATGATTGCACACCGGCTGCATGAAACAAATCAAGATATTGACTTTATGGCGCGTATTGGTGGTGATGAATTTGTTATCGTGCACACAAAAATTATAAGTGAAGAACACATTAAAAAGGTCGCAAAAGATTTGCTGCAAGCCATGTCACAGCCATTTATGCTCGAAGGCGAAGAAATATTCATTGCTGCAAGTATAGGCATAGCGATTGCGCCAACTGATGGCGACTCATGTGAGCAACTACTCAAAGCTGCGGATCAGGCCATGTTCCAAGCCAAGCAAAATGGTCGCAATTGCTATGAATTTTTTAACCTAAAACTGCGTGAACAAGCACAGCAGAGAATGGATCTACTAAAAAGCATGCGCTACGGCATTGAGCAGCATGAGTTTGAGCTTTATTATCAGCCAATCGTAGTTCTTAGCACTGAACAAATTCACAAAGCTGAAGGCTTACTCCGCTGGCAGCACCCAAAAGAAGGGCTAATTAGTCCAGCACAATTTATCCCGCTTGCTGAAGAGTCGAGATACATCAACCCACTTGGTCAGTTCGCATTTACTAAGGCGCTTCAAACACTACAAACTATTCGCAGCATAGATGAAGGTTTTCAATTGAGTGTAAACGTATCCCCCGTTCAATTTAGTTGTTTAGACAGTGGTATAGATAAATGGCCGCAGCTGCTACATGAGGCCAATTTACCTCTCAATGCTATCGTTGCAGAAATTACTGAAGGCCTGATGATTTCACAAGAACCTCTTACTCAACAGCGCCTTAAGTCACTTGAACGCTCAGGTATGGAGTTGGCGCTCGATGATTTTGGCACAGGTTACTCGTCTCTCGCTTATTTACAGCAAATGGATGCAGATTATTTAAAAATAGACAAATGCTTTGTTGATGACATAAAAGAAGGAAACCAACAACTTGCACTGTGTAAAGCGATAATCAATATGGCACATCAGTTCAACTTAAAAGTGATTGCTGAGGGGATTGAGACACGCGAGCAATATAATTTATTACTGCAACTAGGTTGTGACTATGGACAAGGCTATTTGTTTTCAAAACCATTACCTGAAAAAGACTTCATCGAGTTAGTGCGTAAACAACATAGTTAATTTACAGCCGCAGCGTTATTGCTGCGGCTAGATTATAAAACCTTAATCAACTGTATCCGTTTTACCGGCGTGCTGTTTCTTTTGTCGTTTTGTAAGGGTGTCGGCCACATAAGCTCCTCTTTCGCCCAACTCACTGTCGTCCCCTTTGGTACTGTCGCATAGTGTTTGTTGCTCAATACTGGCATTAAAAGCCGCACCAAAAATAATGATATATGCACTTAAGTATAGCCACATCAACATGATAACAACGCCGCCGAGTGAACCATAAGTTTCATTATATGAGGCAAATTGAGCAACATAAAATGAAAAGCCTAGCGACGCAATGATCCACAAAAATGTTGCAAGCAATGAGCCTGGTATAACCCAGCACCACTTGGCTTCGCGCCGATGCGGGCCATAGCGATACAAGGCTGCTAATGCAACATTAAACACCATCGCTAAAAATGGCCATGATATTAGCTGTATTACAACATCCACTCCTTGTGTTAGCCCAACCAAATTTAAAACAACAGGTAAAATACCGATGATCAGTAATGCAATCACCGCAACCATAATTGCGCCAACAGAAAACACAAACCTAATTAATAAAGCAATTAAAAACTGACGCTTATTTTGCTCATGATAAGTAATATTGCACGCAGTTATAAGCGCTTGAGAGCCTTTACTGCTGCTCCATAAAGCCAAGATTAATGTGCTGATCGCGCTAAAACTCAAAGTTGCTTGCGACTTTTCGCTCACAGCGGTTACTTGCTGCAAAATAATGTCGCGTGTGCTTGGCGGTATCAAGGTAATAAACTGACTTAAATGAGCCGTAATTTCAGCCGGTGATGAAAAATAAGCATACACAGAAACTAACGCTGCAATAGCTGGGAAAATGGCTAACAATGCATAGAATGCAACGCCTGCAGCCACGAATGTCAGATTATCTTTCGATGAACTTTTAAATACACGTTTTATGATACTCCACCAGCCACGTACAGGTATTTCACCGGGTGAACTCGCCCCATAACCGTATTTATGTTTCGCCATGATTTACCCTCTACGCCCTGCAACTTGTATTACTCGCTTGTTGTATTTTATGGATACATTGCAAACAAACTTGCTAATAAACTTTCATATAAGTAGAGCAATATACTTGCCAAGTAATACTGGCCTTTAAATTGCAGTTCTATCGCTTAATAATAACCTTAGAAAGTATAGGAAACAGCAGGTGCATAATTTTTATATTATTTTAAATCAACTTGTTACAACCGTGTCTAAAGATGTTTCTACATCATCGACAGTGTATTCATGGCAATCCACTTTCGCTGTTATCCAAAGCCAAATAGTGCAGTTTTTACACGCTGCAGGGCAAATGCTACCCGCTATTTTATTAGGTATTTTAGCCGTCATTTGCTGTTATTTTATTGCTCGCCCATTGTCATTCTTACTTTTAAAGCCCTTGGGTTACATCAGTGAAAGTCGCTTACTACACTTGGTTGTAAGGCGCTTTATAAGTACGCTAATTATTCTATTTGGCTTGTATATTTTTCTTCGCTTAGCAGGGTTAACCGAATTTGCTGTTGCTGTAATGAGTGGCACTGGACTGCTTGGTTTAATACTCGGATTCGCCTTTAAAGATATTGCTGAAAATTTTATCTCCAGCTTGTTACTTAGTGTGCAACGACCATTTCGAATAGATGATGTAATTGAAGTGAATGGTCACTTGGGTGTTGTTAAAAAGGTCACTGCACGCGCAACAACTCTGGTCGATTTTGACGGCAACCATATTCAAATACCCAATGCCACTGTATATAAAAACACGATAAAAAACCTAACTGCAAACCCCAAAATGCGTGGTAGTTTCACATTAGGTATTGGCTACGATAACAATATAAAACAAGCACAACAGTTAGCACTAACAGTTATTAGCAATCAAAAAGCCGTATTAAACGACCCCGTACCACAAGTACTCATCAACGATTTAGGCTCGGCAACGCTTAATTTTACCATCTACTTTTGGGTTAACAGTGAAGAACATAGTGTATTAAAAGTCGCATCTCAATTAATGCGTGAGTTAGTTAATGAGTTAACTGATCACGGCATTAGCATGCCAGATGACGCCCGCGAACGTGTATTACTCAATAGCCAAGGTGAAGATTTATACCCAGCTAGACACGAGTCTGGCCGAACAGAAAAAGTCCCTACACCACCCAAAAAAAAGCGCCCTTCGCAGGTTACTGCATCGAGTGTTGATGATGTCAGCAGTGACACCGACGAAATACGCGAACAAGCTGAAAAATCTCGCGATCCAGAGCAAGGTAGTAATATCATTTAATTTCAAACACAAAAAAGCCCGCAGCGTTAACTGCGGGCTTTTTATTGAATGAGTGAGTCAGCCTATAAGCCGGGTTCTGTTCTTTCCGAAGAAAGCGATAATCATTCGTCTAGGCCATAAATCGCTCTATGGCTCAAGCAACCTACCCGGTTCCAACGTGGGCCACGCCATAAGGAACCCTATTTGGTCTTGCTCCGAGTGGAGTTTACCTTGCAACCGACTATTACTAGCGGCCCGGTGCGCTCTTACCGCACCCTTTCACCCTTACCAACCGAAGTTGGCGGTCTACTCTCTGCTGCACTTGTCGTGGGCTCACGCCCCCCAGCCGTTAGCTGGCACTCTGCCCTGTGGAGCCCGGACTTTCCTCCCCCTGCGCATTTTCGTTGCAGGCAGCGATTATCTTGGCTGACTCGGCGCGCATTATACCTGAGCTTGATGCTACGTGCAGTAAAGAATTAACCTTTTTCGTCAATAATTGTTTTATATAAAGCGTTTTTCTTCATGCCAAAGTAATCAGCCACAATACCGCAGGCTTTTTTCATTGGCATTTCGCTTTCAAGTAATGCTAGCATTTTACGTGCTTCCGGCGGAATATCGTCCACCAGCTTAGGCTTGCCCGGTAACATTAAAACAATTTCGCCCCGTTGCTTAGTAGGATCGTCGGTTAAAAATTGCTTGAGCTCAGTAACGGTTCCATTAAAAAAAGTTTCAAAAGTTTTGGTGAGCTCTTTAGCAAATACCACCTGTTGCTCGCTGCCGAGCGCCGCTTCTAAATCATCAAGGCTGGCCATAATACGGTGCGTACTTTCATACATGATACTGGTAATGCCTGAATTCACCGCTTCGATGAAAAAGTCTTGGCGGGCTTTACTTTTCGCGGGAGTAAAACCAATAAACTGAAAACGATCAGTTGGTAGCCCCGAGCAGCACACAGCCGTAATTGCAGCACACGCACCGGGCACAGGTGTAACATGGGCACCTTGTTCACGGCATAAGTTAACCACGGCATAACCAGGGTCACTAATTAACGGGGTCCCTGCATCTGATACTAATGCAATATTTAACCCTTGGTTAAGCTGATCAATAATTTGCTGCGCCTTTTGCTTTTCGTTATGGTCGTGCAAAGCAAAGGTTTTAGCTTTAATACCAAAGTGACTGAGCAATTTGCCTGTGTGGCGTGTGTCTTCAGCAGCGATTAAGTCAACTTGAGATAGTGTCGCAATTGCACGCTGACTTAAGTCGTCAAAATTGCCAATTGGGGTGGCAACAATGTAAAGAGTGCCGATTTTATCTGAATTCTCCTCATTTAACATTGAGGTCTCCTGCGTCAGTCAGTAATATAAGCAAATCGCGTTAACGTATTGGGAAATCATTGTGCGACTTAAACTTGTTAGTCTATTAATCATATTGTCAGGGTTATCGGCCTGTAGTACAACCGAAAAACCGACTAAAACCAGTGAAAACCTTAGTTCAGCGAATAGTTCTGCACAAATTCAAGCAACTGATGCACGCTCAATGTACCAACTTGCCTTAAATCGCCAAGGCGCAGATAAAATTCAGTTACTTTATAGCGCGCGCGATGCTGCAATTACAGAGCAGCGCTGGCCATTACTTGAGCAAATATGTACTGACCTTGAACAAACCCCCAGCGTTGATCAAATTCAAAACAAGCTTTACATCGCATTTGCGCAAAAACAACAAGGTAAAAACACCTTAGCCCTTGAGATGTTAGCTACTTTAAATAATCAGCTCACTCAAGCTGAGCACTTTGCGTGGCATCAATATTTAACGGGCAGTGTGCATACATCACAAGAGTTACCTAAAAAAGCCGTGCCTTATTTTTTTAAAGCATCTGAAACAGCGAGCAAAAGTAATTTAACTATTCCAGGTTTAAACCAAGCGCTGTGGCAAAACTTACAGCAACTATCTTCATATGCCTTAGAGCGCTTTAATCGTGGCTCGGTTGTGCAACAAGGTTGGGTTAACTTAGCGTTATACCACCAAGTATATTCTGGGGCACCGGTTGAGCTAGACCAAGCAATCAACAACTGGCAAAGACGTTACCCTGGGCACCCGGCTTCAGCCGTTTTACCAGAAAAAGACGCAGAACTGCTTGCAGCTGAACCGATAAATATAAAACGCTTAGTAGTATTACTACCCCAGTCAGGTGCAAATGAGCGATTAGGTGATGCATTAAAAGCCGGCATCCTAGGTGCACTCGATAATAGTGAAATAAATGAAACCACTTTTATTGATGAAATGCTAAGCACACCAGAAATTAACGCCAAATTAAATGAAATACAGCCCAACTTTGTAATTGGCCCATTGCTTAAAGTAAATATAGATAAATTGACAGACGAGCAATCACTGAAAAGCTACCCTACGCTACATTTAAACGCGATTGAAGGCGAGCGAACTTCAGCTCAACATTACTTTTTTGCACTAAACCCAGAGCATGAAGTGCAACAAGCGTTAGAGCATTTTTTGGCGCAGGGCTACCAAAAACCTATGCTCCTAGCACCAGATACCAGTGCTGGCCAACGCTTGGTTGATTACTTTAATGTTCAATGGCAACGCTACAGCGAAACTAAACCACAAGTAGGCCTGTATAAAGACAAAAAAGACATGCCAAATACGATCACAGGGTTGCTCGAAGTCGCTGAGTCTAAAGAGCGTATAAAAACTGTTAAAGCATTATTTAAAAAAGAAGTCGAAAGCGAAACGCGTTCACGCAGAGATATCGATGTAATTTATATCTTAGGTGATGCGACAGAAACACGCTTAATAAAACCTTATTTAGATGTGAACGTAAGCACCTTTGCTGACCGCATTCCTTTATACGCAAGCTCTAAAAGTCATAGTAAGCAAATAGATAGAACTGACAAAGGCGACCTTGATGGTCTATATTTTACAGAGTTACCTTGGATGCTAAGCGGTCAAATTGCAAACCAGTCTTTACGTCAACAATATAACTCGCTTTGGCCTGAGCAAGTAGATATTAGCCAGCGCTTATTTGCAATGGCGTACGATTCAGTCGCCTTACTTGATGACCTAAACCAGTTAAGAGTGTTTCCTGGTAAGCAATACGCGGGTTTAACAGGGCTATTAAGTATTGCCAGTGATGGCCAAATTAATCGCCAATTAAATTGGGCACAATATAAAGATAAGCAAATAAAGCCAGTTAAACTTAAAACACAAGCACCCGTGCCTTTGTTTATGCAAGTTGCAAGTGGTGAATAATTTGCTAAAACCAACAAGGATGTTGTCATGTCGTGGTTTAAGCAGCTGTGGCAAAATAGCCGAGAAAAAGGTCAATACTACGAGCTAGAAGCTCAAAAATATTTACAACGGCAAGGGTTAATTCCCATAGAGCGCAATTATAACTGCCCCTATGGTGAACTAGATGTGATAATGCGTGACGGAGACACACTGGTATTTATTGAAGTTAAATTTCGTAGTAGTAACGCAAAAGGCGGCGCTATTCATGCGTTAGGAAAACAAAAGCAACAGCGGCTAAAGCGCACTATATATCATTATTTAGCGGCCAAAAAGCTAACAAATCAGCCGCTTAGAATCGACTTTGTCGCAATAACGGGCGACACATCGCAACAACTTAATTGGATAAAAAACGTATTCTAATATGCAAGATACTATAAAAGAAATTTTTAAAGAAAGCATTCAAGTACAAATTGCGGCAGGTGAAGTACTACCGAGCGCATTGGAATCCGCTGCATTTACAATTGCACAAAGCCTTATCAATGGTAATAAATTGATTTGTTGTGGGACTGCAAGTTGCCATATGCTGGCACAGCATATGGCCGGCGTACTGATCAACTTTTATGAAACTGAACGCCCGTGCTTACCTGCAATTGCGCTCTCGCAGGAGCAAATTAACTTAGGCCAAAACAACCAAAGTGAAGATCACGAGACATTCGCACGTCAAATTAGAGCATTTGCACACCAAGGTGATTTATTGTTGGTGTTAGCAAGCAACGGCAATGAAAAAAATATAATTTCTGCCGTCGAAGCTGCACTTACCAAAGATATGAAGGTCATAGTTATGGTAGGCGATGACGGAGGTGAACTAGTCGGATTATTAGGCGCTAATGACGTAGAAATACGTGTTCCCTCAAAACGTCCAAGCCGTATTATTGAATCTCACTTAGTGAATTTACATTGTTTAAGTGAGCTTATCGATTTAACCCTATTTCCTCAGGATGAAAGTTAATGCTCAAGCAGTCCCTTATTATTATTAGTACCGTTTTATTGTTACAAGGTTGTGCCGCCGCTGTTGTTGTGGGTACCGCAGGCGCCGTAACAGCTGCGAATGATCGCCGTACCATAGGCTCACAGATTGACGACAGTAACATTGAAATTAAAAGTGGTATTGCCATCAATGACGTACAGCGCTTAAAAGATCACGCAAACCTTAACGCCATTAGTGTTAACGGAATTGTATTGCTGATTGGCCAAGTGGCTACGCAAGAAATGAAAAACGAAGCCATGCAAGCGATTGAGAAAATTCAAGGTATTCGTAAAATCCATAACCAAATCAGAATTGGTTCTAATATAAGTATTAGTACAAAAACACATGATTCGTGGTTAACATCAAAAGTTAAAACTCAGTTACTCACTGCTGATAATATCAGTAGCAATAACATTAAAGTAGTAACCGAAAACAGCGAAGTATTTTTAATGGGCTTAGTAACTGATGCAGAAGCAAATGCTGCTGTGAGTATTGCTCGAAATGTTTCTGGCGTAGAGCGCGTTATCAAAGTGTTTGAATATTTATAAATTAATTTAAAGCCACAAGTAACTCGTTACTTGTGGCTTTTTAGCTTTAGCCAAGTGACTTAATCTTATTGATTATATCAACATTAGCGGCTGGAAAGTTGTATTCATCTAGTTTGTTTATTGCAACCCAGGCACTTTTTTGGCCTTCAGCGCCATGAGCATCGCCACTAAAATCTGTAACTAAATGCACATCTAACTTTACACATTTATCACCATAGTCATGCTCTATAACCATTAGTTCGCTTGAGCTGTTTATGGTAAGCGCAACCTCTTCGTGTAACTCGCGTTTAAGCGCGTCAAACACGCTCTCGCCGCTTTCAACCTTACCACCTGGAAATTCCCACAAACCCCCTTGGTGCTTATCATCTGGTCGTTTACAGATGAATAATGTATTGTTCGCTTTGATCACACCAACAGCTACATGGACAATTTTTTTGGTCATTGGACACCCTTTTTTCTTTAATTATAAAAACACCATTGGCGTTAAGCTTGCTGACGCACAAACACCCTAAAACACTTGCACAAAGTGAAGTGAATGAGAACAAAATGAGGTAAAGCCAAATAAACCTAGCGCCTAGTTACTTCCCTAGAGCCTAGAACCTTGTTCCTTTGCCCTCCTAAGCGCAGCGCCTCTTAACCTCTTTGTGAATCAATCGCTTAAAAACGCGATATAAAATCGCTGCTACTAAACACTTCCGCGGTGGCAAGCCACTCGCCTACAAGCAAAATATTACCCCGAAGTTTTACCTTAACACCCGTAGGCGTTATGCTTGCTGACGCAACAAACGACCTAAAACACTTGCACAAAGTGAAGTGAATGAGAACAAAATGAGGGAAAGCCAAATAAACCTAGCGACTAGTCACTTACCTAGAGCCTAGAACCTTGTTCCTTTGCCCTCCTAAGCGCAGCGTCTCTTAGCCTCTTTGTGAATCAATCGTTTTAAAACGCGATATAAAATCGCTGCTACAAAACACTTCCGCGGTGGCAAACCACTCGCCTATAAAACCATTTTGCACAAAGAGAAGACAATGAGGGGAAACGAGAAGAAAAAATATATATTTCACTTCCCTAGCTCCTTCCCTTACACCTCCTAAGCGCAGCGCCTCTTAGCCTCTTTGTGAATCAATCGTTTAAAAACGCGATATAAAATCGCTGCTACAAAACACTCCCGCGGTGGCAAGCCACTCGCCTACAAGTAAAATATTAACCCGAAATTTAACCTTAACACCGTAGGCGTTAAGCTTGCTGACGCTAAAACACTTAATAGCTGCACCGATAAGAAAGAATTATGCCTAGCTCCTAGTCACTTCCCTAGCTCCTAGAACCTAGTACCTTTCCCCTTTCCCCTTAAATAAAAAGCAAAAAAGCGACGCATGCGTCGCTTTTTCAAGGTTTAAACTGAGGTTACTTTAATTTACCACAACACTGTTTAAACTTTTGGCCAGAGCCACATGGGCACGGCTCATTGCGGCCTACTTTAGGCTCTGCACGAGCTGTTACCGTTGCACCTGCTGGTGTTTCACCACCAACGTGCTCAGCTTCTTCATGCTGGTACTGACGAGGCGCATTTTCGCTGCGACGATGTTGCTCTTCAACTTTTTCAACATCTTCTTCTGCACGTACTTGAACCTTACTTAAGATGCTCACAACATCAATTTTAAGGTTTTCAAGCATTTCAGAGAACAACTCAAATGACTCACGCTTATATTCTTGCTTTGGATTCTTTTGCGCATAACCACGTAAATGAATACCTTGGCGTAGATGATCCATCGCAGCTAAGTGATCTTTCCAATGCTGATCCAAACTTTGTAGCATAATTGCTTTTTCAAACTGGCGTAACACAGACTCACCAACTTGCTGCTCTTTTTCTTTATAAGCATTAGTAACCGCTTCTTCGATACGATCACGTAACTTTTCTTCGTACAGCTTGTTGTCGTCTGCTAACCATTGCGAAATTGGCAGCTCCAATAAAAAGTCTTGTTTTAAGCGTTCTTCAAGACCTGGGATATCCCACATTTCGGCAAGGCTTTGCGGCGCAATGTATTGGTCAATCATATTGCCAAGTACATCACCACGAATTACCGTAATCGTTTCAGAAATATCGCCTTCAACAAGTAATTCGTTACGCTGTGCGTATACAACACGACGTTGATCGTTTGCTACATCATCGTATTCAAGTAATTGCTTACGAACATCAAAGTTACGTGCTTCTACTTTACGCTGTGCGTTTTCGATAGCACGGTTTACCCATGGATGTTCAATGGCTTCACCGCGTTGCATACCTAGTTTACGCATCATGTTAGTCATGCGCTCACCAGCAAATATACGCATTAGTGCGTCATCCATCGAAAGATAGAAGCGGCTTGAACCAGCATCACCTTGACGACCCGAACGACCACGTAGCTGATTATCAATACGACGCGACTCATGACGTTCAGTACCAATAATATGTAAGCCACCCGCTGCAATTACAGCATCATGACGAATTTGCCACGCGGCTTTAATTTCAGCTATTTTCTCATCAGTTGGGTTATCAAGCTTTTCAACTTCGCTGTTCCAGTTACCACCGAGTACGATATCAGTACCACGGCCTGCCATATTGGTGGCAATAGTTACTGTGCCTGGTAAACCGGCATCAGATACAATATCTGCTTCTTGGGCATGAAACTTGGCGTTTAGAACGTTGTGCTTGATCTTTTCTTTACGTAAAAACTGCGATAAATACTCTGAGCTTTCAATCGAAATAGTACCAACAAGCACGGGTTGCCCGCGTTCTTGGCAGTCTTTGATATCCACTAAAATTGCTTCGTATTTTTCATCTTGTGTTAAATACACCAAATCAGCACGATCGTCGCGGATCATCGGTTTATTCGTTGGCATAACAACGGTATCTAAGCCGTAGATTGACTGAAACTCAAATGCTTCAGTGTCTGCAGTACCTGTCATACCGGCAAGTGTATCGTAAATACGGAAATAGTTTTGGAAGGTAATTGAAGCTAGTGTTTGGTTTTCGTTTTGAATTTTTACACCTTCTTTTGCTTCAACAGCTTGGTGTAAACCTTCAGACCAACGACGCCCTTCCATTGTACGGCCAGTGTGCTCATCAACAATGATTACTTCGTTTTCTTTAACAACGTAATCAATATCTTTTTGATAGAGTTTGTGGGCACGTAACGCAGCATAAATGTGGCTAAGTAACGTAATGCTACCTGCTGAATAAAGCGAATCGCCCTCTTCAATTAAGCCGCGCTCTGTAAGTAATTCTTCAACTTTAATTTGACCACGTTCAGTTAAATGAACTTGTTTTGCTTTTTCATCAATCGTGAAATCGCCATCGCCTTCAACACCTTCTTCGTCTTCTTTTTCTTGTAATTCAAGTAAAGGAACAATAGTGTTAATTTCAGTGTAAAGCTGCGAGCTATCTTCAGCAGGACCTGAAATAATAAGCGGAGTTCGCGCTTCATCGATTAAGATTGAATCCACTTCATCCACAACAGCAAAGTAAAGCGGGCGCTGTACGCGTTCATCAATACTGAACGCCATATTATCGCGCAAATAGTCAAAACCAAATTCGTTATTTGTACCGTAAGTAATGTCTGCTGCGTATGCTTGTTTTTTCTGTTGTGGCATCATGCCTGGCACATTACAACCCACTGTTAAGCCTAAAAACTCAAACAATGGACGGTTAGTCTCAGCATCACGCTTAGCAAGGTAGTCATTCACCGTAATAACGTGAACACCTTTACCTGTTAAGCCACGAAGGTAAGCGGGTAAACTGGCGGTAAGGGTTTTACCCTCACCTGTACGCATTTCTGCGATGCGACCTTGGTGTAATACCATGCCACCTAAAAGCTGAACGTCAAAGTGGCGCATGCCATTAACACGTTTTGACGCCTCACGAACGACAGCAAATGCCTCTGGCAAAATGTCATCAAGGCTTTGCCCGTTATCGTAACGCTCTCTAAATTCTGCTGTTTTGGCTTTTAAATCTTCGTCTGAAAGCGCTTCTAGTTGCGTTTCAAGCGCGTTGATTAGCGCGACCGTCTTTCTTAAATTTTTAATAGTGCGGTCATTGCGACTACCAAAAATCTTGGTAAATAAATTAGATATCATGATAAAACCGTTACAATGTATTCTTTGTTAGCTGAACATCAACTAACCCATTTTATGCACCCATGCGATGGGGATGTTATTACTAATTAATATACTGCTCATAAAAAGAACATATTAATTAGCAATTTTGATAAACGCTGTAAATTTCAGCGTTTATCTCGTGCGCCACTATACCAGACTCTGCGATACAACGAACTATCAGTTGATAAAGTTAGCCATTTTTAAGAGAAAAAATTCAAAAATGCCGTAAAGATAACTTTAACCCGATAAACGAGCCTGCAATTACTAGAGTGATATGGAGGTGCGTGAATAAAAAATCAAGAGGGGTGTGAGAACTTAGGTTCTAGGTTCTAGGTTCTAGGTTCTAGGTTCTAGGTTCTAGGTTCTAGGTTCTAGGTTCTAGGTTCTAGGTTC
>NZ_JBHZRV010000014.1:0-61137 GCF_043641955.1 Pseudoalteromonas atlantica | reverse complement strand
ATAATACTTAATCATTTTGCGGGGCTAAACGTGTCGCTACCTGCGTTAAAAAATTCTCATTTAGAACAACTAAATAGCGAATTTTTTGCCTAGCTATCAACACGTTTTTCTACCCTCAAAATAGCTCACTTAATTAAGCGAATTGGTATTACTAATTATTTTATAAAGCTATACAGCAGTGCTAGAACCGCCAAGCTACCCATAAATAATATAAAGTAAGCACTTTTACCACGGTACTTTTTAAGGGCTGGTACCTTAAATACGGCTATCATGGGCATGATAAATAAGATCATGGCAATAATAGGGCCTGATAGTTGATCCATCATATCTAAGATGCTCGGATTTTTAACTGCACAAAACCAGATAGCAAAAAACATAATTGCCACACCCAACTTATCAGCGTTTTTCGTAGTCAGTTTGGTTTGCTTAGTGACTAAGCCATTAAAGCTTTCACGCGCTCCTAAAAAATGCCCTAAGAACGATGATGTAATAGCTATAAACGCTACTAGAGGACCTAGGGTTGCTATAAATGAGTTTTCAGTAATATTTGCTAAGTACGATAAGATAGACACGTTCTGAGCTTTTGCCTGCGCCATTTGCTCTGTTGAAAGAGAAAGCACGCACGAGAATACAAATAACAGTACAAATACAATTAATAATAAGCTGGTGCGCTTTAAAATAGCTTCTGATTTTGTTGCTGCATCATTACCATAGTGACCACGCTGCACGTTGGCAAAACTTGAAATTGCCGCCGCATGACTAAATGAGAACACAATAATAGGCACTGATAACCACAGAGTTTTAGTAAAGCTACCCAGCTCAGGAAAAGCCATATTAGGCATTTGCCAGCTAGGAATTAAGTAAATAGATAAGAAAAATAAAATAGCGACTAATGGATACACTAAAATAGCGAATGCGCGCAGCATGAGTTTTTCACCGCCCAGCATTAGGCTGATCATACCTGCTACAAGCACACCTGACAGTAACACTCTTGAAGGTGATTCCATGCCCAGTTGGTTGACGATAAAACTATCAACAGTATTTGTTAACCCTACACCATAAATAAGCAAGATTGGAAAGATAGATAAAAAGTATAACAATGAAATTAGTCGTCCGGCATTTACTCCAAAGTGCTCTTCTACAACATCGGTAAAATCAGCATCCTTATTATTGGACGATAAAACGAATCGCGCTAAGCCTCGGTGAGCTAAAAAAGTCATAGGAAAAGCTAGGCAGGCCAAAATAATTAATGGCCAAAAGCCACCAATGCCGATATTGATAGGCAAAAACAGGATACCTGCGCCTACAGCTGTGCCAAATAGACTTAAAACCCACTGAGTATCGTGTAGATTCCATGTTGTTTTGTTTGTTGTCGATGCATCTAACTGCGTTACATCTTGATATGAGCTCATTTATACTCCACCAATTAGAATAATAATTTGCGGCAGGATATATAAGTTGAAGCGTGAATGCATGTTTTGTCGATGTATTAACATAACTATGCTGTAAGGTGAGAGTTACACTGTATTATTTCACTAATATAAATATCATTAGGCTTTTAATTTCAATGTGTTATTAGAAAGAAGAGCTAGGAATTTAATTCCTAGCTCTTATTGAATTACTGCTTGGGTTCTTTCGATTTACCGTTACTTGGATCTTTTAACACTGACATTTTAGGTGGTTGTAAAGCAACTATGCGCTCACCTTGTTGTGGCGGTTTTTCCATATTGATTGTGAACGGGCGTACTTTGACTGGCGAGTCATCGTCAATATCTTTTTCACCATGTAAAATAAATAGTGGAATTGCTTCGCTATTCATTTCTTGGTATTTCTCCCAGCTAAACTCTTCGGAGATCCGAGTAGCACTGACTTTTCCGCCTTTCGCAATTAAGCTACTTAAACGAGAGTAGGCACCGATATCACCAAATAAGATCTGGCGTGATAAAAAAGTTGCACTGTCCTTGTTCGCTTTGGCATGACTGGTTGAAGATCGCAGTGAAAATACATTTTTTTCGTTTAATAAATGAGAAAAATATTGTACGCCTAGCGCGTTATGATGCCTATTAGGCGATAGCGCTAACACACTGCGTATTGTCGTAAGCGGTAAATAGCGCTCAGCATGTTCAGATTGAGGGTTACCATAATAGCAAGGAAGACCATCCATACGAGCCATTTTACAGTTCTCCCAAGCTGGATCAGACAAATGGACAGGAATATTTTGATCATTTAAGCCTTTTGCAATCGCGCGAGCAACATGGTTAGCCCCGATGATTAGGATTGTATTTGGAGAAGGTTGACGCACTCCTAATAATTTAGCTACCGGTATTGCCGTTAAGCTTTGTAACACAACAGTGATAATAATAACGGTAAAAATTAACGGGACAATTTTCTCAGCATCAGCGACACCAGCTTCCATCATACTAATAGCAAATACTGAGCCTACAGCAGCCGCGACAATACCGCGAGGTGCGATCCACCCTAATACTAGGCGTGACTTGACGGGTAAGTCAGAGCCAAAAGTAGACAGCGCAATACACACAGGTCGAGCAATGAACAATACAACCGCTAAAAAAATAAATACATCACCGTCTAACATCATTAGATCAGATAGTTGAAGTCGAGCAGCCAGTAGGATAAACAAGCTAGAAATCAATATCATTGATAAGTCTTCTTTAAACTCCAGGACTGAGTCAATTTCAAGATCGTCTTGATTCGCCAGCCATATACCAAATACGGTGACAGCTAAAAGTCCTGACTCGTGGCTAAGGTGATTAGAAACAGTAAAACTAATTAATACTAAGGCTAAAATGCCAAACTTGTGTAATTCAAAGGGTAACCATTCTTTTCTAATTAGAAGTGTGGTTAGCCAACCTGCGACTAGGCCAATCGTCAAGCCAACTCCAAGCGTTTTGAATAAAGCAATAAGGGTATGAACAAAGACTTCACCTTGGCCAACCAGCATAACAGCTTCAAAAACTAGAACCGCAAATAGTGCGCCAATAGGGTCTATAACAATGCCTTCCCAGCGCAAAATACGGTCAATATCTTGTGTTGGTCTCATTGAATTTAAAAGAGGTGCTATTACGGTAGGGCCTGTCACAACAAGTACAGCACCGAGCACGGCAGCGACGCGCCAATTCAATTCTAAAATCCAATAAGCACTTAAACTAATAATAATGCAGGTGGCAATCATGCCGATGGAACACAAGTTTCTGACAACTTTACCAATACCTTTGAGTTCCTTGAAATGCAGAGTCAATGAGCCTTCAAATAGGATAACAGCTACACTCAATGACACTACCGGGAACAACAAATCGCCAAGTAATGCGTCAGGATCTAATACGCCAGTTGCTGGCCCAAGCAAAAGGCCGGTGAGTAATAAAAACAAAATAGCAGGAACGCGAAAGGCCCACGCTACCCACTGAGCTAGAACCGAACAAAGCGCAATCCCGGCTATATAAATGGCTGACATATATAAAGTATTCCTTATCTATTACTTTGATTTAGAGAAAAGACTATCAAACTTATAATACAGGGATATACACGTGTATGATCATTTCTCCTAATAGAATTTTAGCTGCTTATGATTTTTTTGTAGAAAATATCGTGGTTATTGAGCTAGTCCGTTTCATTAAAAATTCATTATTCTTTAACATTATGAAATATATGGATAATTTATGCTCTCATCTTGATGTGATCCAAGCGCATAAAATATAACCTTGATCTTACAGTCGATTTTAGCGTATTATAGTTAGTGTTCAAACAATTTGTTATCTAAATAGTTCTGATTGAGCTATAAGCGAATACATATAGTTATTTTTAATTTAGTGCGAATAAAGCTAACTTAAATGCAGGTTACTATATTTATTTGTTTAAAAATCAATAGTTTTTTGTTTTGAATAAAATTTGTATGTAATTACTCATTTTTGGGTATTGGTTTACTTAAAAGCATATTGCCTTTAAAAGGCTATTTTTATATTTTGAGTTGAATTATTACCTGTTCAATATTTGGCACCCATCGTGGTGAACAAATCTCGGTCCTTAAGTCATCACCCTATCTGTTGGTGTATCTGACTTTAGAGGCTCTATGTATGTTGTTAATAAAGAAGCTTCACACAGCTTTTTACAGCGATGCATAAACAACACTTTTTATTTTACTTTATAACTGTTCAATCTAATGATTGGATGAAAGTTATGCTATATCTAAAATTCACTATTTCAGATAGAAATGGGTGTATTTTGCTGAGTGCTAAAAAGTGTATAGGAACATACAAATTGTAAACTCGCAGCTTAGTAATGATGCTAAGTGATTGTTTTCTTACTTCTCTTTGAGAAGTTACAGTTAAATGGAAAGTTGAAATACATTATGCAAAAGTTAAATTGGCGACGTATTGTACTTAAAGTGGGCAGCGCATTAATTGCCCCTGATCAAGATGGTTGTCGTTCACGTTATTTATTAACTATCGCACAGTTTATCGTTCGTTGTCGTAGTCGCGGCATTGAAGTTATTTTGGTTTCATCTGGCTCTGTTGCAGCCGGTGCTCATCTATTCCCTGATCAGCAAGAACGTACAGTGACCATGAAAAAAGCTATGGCAGCTGCTGGTCAAACAGAAATGATGGCAATGTGGGACCGTTTTTTCGATTTCCCTTCAGCACAAATTTTATTAACCCACGGTGATTTACGTGACCGTGAACGTTATGAAAGCATCCGTGAAACCGTATTCACATTATTAGAGCATGGTGTATTACCAATCATGAATGAAAATGACACGGTAACCACTGATGATTTAAAAGTTGGCGACAATGATAACTTATCAGCAATGGTTGCAGCTGCGGCAGATGCTGATGCATTGATGATATTTTCGGATGTTGATGGGTTATACAATAAAAACCCGAACTTACATGATGATGCTGTATTGCTTCCTGAGATAGAGTCTATAGACGAATCTATATACGCTATGGCTGGGTGCGCGACCAGCGCAGTGGGTACAGGTGGTATGAAAACGAAGATAGAAGCCGCAGAAAAAGCAACTTCACATGGTATTACTACATACATTATTAATGGTTTTAAAGAGCAAACATTTAACCAGTTATTAGAGGGTATAAACCCTGGAACAGTCTTTTTACCTTATGAAAAACCAATGCAAGAAGCTGTGCATTGGATGACTCACACGGCAAATGAGCAAGGTGAAGTTGTGGTCGAAGGTTCATTTGATGAATCTCTTGAAGGTGAAACAGGCTGTATTCGCGGTGACGAAATCGTTGCCGTGCATGGTGAGTTTGCTATTGGTGATACTATCTTAGTTCGTAGTAACGATGGTACACGCTTAGCTAAAGCAACAGCTAATTACAGCAGTTGTTTATTGAATTTTATAGCCGATAACGAACAAAGCGAGTTTAGTGATAAGATGCAAGATTCGATTGGCCCAGTTATTTCAGAGAAAGATATCGCATTATTGGAGAAGTCATGAGTTTAATTACGGATATTTCACGTCAAGCAGCAAAAGCTGCACACCAGTTAGCTTTACTCGATACCGAGACAAAAAACCGTGTGTTGCTGGAAATGGCTAGTGCACTAAGAGAACAAAAAGCATTCATCATTAAAGAAAATGAGAGTGATTTAAGCGCGGCACGTGACAATAATTTAGCTGCATCAATGATTGACCGCTTAACGCTTAATGACGAACGTATTGAAGCAATGGCTGAGGGCATTGAAGTGATCGTTTCACTTGATGATCCAGTCGGTCAATTACGTGACATCACAGAGCGTCCAAATGGTATTAAAATTCGCAAAATGCGCGTACCGCTTGGTGTAGTGTGTATGATTTATGAAGCACGCCCAAATGTAACTGCTGATGCGGGCGCATTGTGCTTTAAATCAGGAAACGGCGTAATTTTACGCGGTGGTAAAGAAGCGCTTAAAAGTTCACAAGCAATCGCAAGCGTAATGCACCAGGTATTAGAGAATAATGACTTACCGGCTGCACTTATTTCTGTTATCCCAGATCCAGATCGTGGGTTATTAATGGAATTAATGCAACAAAGGGACAGCATTGATTTAATTATTCCACGTGGTGGCGAAGGCCTTATTAATTTTGTCACAGACAACAGTACTATTCCTGTTATTCAGCACTTTAAAGGTGTATGTCATTTATATGTAGATAAAGACGCTGATTTAGAAGTGGCGGTGAATTTACTACTCAATGGTAAAACACAACGTACTGGTGTATGTAACGCGCTAGAAGGTTTAGTAGTACATGAAGCAGTAGCCGATGAATTTTTAAACTTGTGTGCGGTTGTACTTCGTCAAGAAGGTGTGAAAATTAACGCCGACAGCAAAGCGGCACAATACTTTGATAATGCAACCGTGCTTGCTGATAATGAGTTTGGTCAAGAGTACCTTGATTTAGAAATTGCTATTCGTGTAGTGCCTGATTTTGCTGGAGCAATTGATCATATTGCTCAGTTTGGTTCAAACCACACTGAAGTTATTTGTACTAAAAACCAAGATGCGGCTAAATTATTCCAGCGTAGTGTTGATGCATCAGTTGTAATGGTTAACGCATCATCACGCTTTTCTGATGGCTCACAACTAGGTTTAGGTGCTGAGATCGGTATCGCTACATCTAAGTTGCACGCATATGGTCCTATGGGCTTAGAGTCACTTACAACTGAAAAATACTTAGTAGATGGCGAAGGTCAAGTTCGCGAATAATCTAATCCATACCGTTGTAATGGGCGGTAGAAAATTAAATCGGTGCTGACGAATGTTGGGGCCGATTTTTTTGCGCTAAATTATTAACCTGAACTCTGGATAATAAATCTATCTCCAGCGGCTACTTTCAACGCTAACTGCGTTGAATTTACTTGCAATAGGCTAGCTATTGACGCGTAAATTCGCCTTGTTATCGCTAAAACTCTCCGGCTGGAGACTAATAAATATATTTGTGATTTAATTTCAATATATTAGTACATCTCTTAACCAGAGTTCAGGTTAATTTATTAAAAAATTAAAATGATTTAATAGGATTCAATATTATTGGAAGATGATCTAGTTCAGATGGTGTTTGATTTATTCTTTAGAAGAGGTAGGAAAGTGGTGGAGCTAAGCAGGATCGAACTGCTGACCTCCTGCGTGCAAGGCAGGCGCTCTCCCAGCTGAGCTATAGCCCCACATTCCTAAAGTTACAAACTTTGTAACCTACTTGAGTTTCCCTTTCAAGCGGGACGAACTTTAATGAGATTTATAGATTTGGTCAAGTGTTTTTTAATTTTTTATGAAAATTCACGTAAGTAAAGTTTTTTTGATAGACTAGGGGCTAATAAAATACAGATAGAAACTAAAATGAAAAAATATACTTGGGTGTTACTCCTGTTTCTATTCGGTTGTGCAAGCCAACAAGAAGATGCGCCGTTTGAAATCAATAACAAGCAATTGTATAAAAAGTTAGATGATCAAGGTAATAAAATCTTCGCATATGTAGTGTCTGTAAAAGCAAATAGCAGAAAAAGCCGCAACTCTGATCGGCCTTTAACACGCAGCGAATTTAAACGATTTGCTGAGCAAGAGTATTTTGAAGAATCAAATAGTTTAAAGTTAGAGCTTGAAAACCAAGCTGTAGCAATGTTGAAAACAGAGTTAGAGCAACAGCAATATTGCCCTGATAAATATGAAATTGATGAAGTCATGTGGCGTGATTTAAGTGTTCAATTAAGAGGTCGTTGTTTATAAATGCTTGCAGATAAAAATAAGCTGATTGCATACCTTGCGCATTTAAGTATTGATTACCAAGTAATAGAGCATCCACCTTTGCACAGCAGCTTAGATGCGGATGCGTTTTTGGTCGAAAGGCCCGGTACCCGTTTAAAAAATTTATTCTTGCGTGATAATGAAGGGAAAAACCATTTCTTAGTGATTACGGCTCATGATAAGCAGCTTGATTTAAAAGCGTTAGCTAAATATCAAGGCTTATCCAGGTTGGGATTTGCCTCCGATGAGCGGCTAGCGCGCTATTTAAAAGTCGCTCCTGGGTGTGTGTCTATGCTTGCGCTTATGAATGATAAGCAAAATAATGTCACTGTTTGGCTAGATCAAGATATTTGGTTTGGTGATTTATTCCATTGCCACCCATTTGAAAATACGCAAACGTGGATTATGGCTAAAAGTGACTTAGAGCGCTTTTTTGCAAGCACTGGGCATCAACCTAAAGTGGCTTTTTTACCCGCTAAATAACTACTTAACACCAACATAAACCCGCAAAAGCATACCGCTAAAAGCGTAATCATGAACGCAATGTGTCCGTATTGTTGGTACACCAGCCCTGGTAAAAAGGAGCCTAGCGCTCCTCCACTATAATAAAAAGATACATAACCACCATTGGTCACACTAGCTGGTGCCTTGCTTATTTTATTTACCAAAGGTGCAGCGGTTGAGTGGATCATAAACATCGCAGCACAAAAACCGGTGAAAGCCACTAAGAAGATTATGAGTTGGTTACTCATTAAGATTAATATTGTCCCACAATAAAAAATAAACACTCCACTGAGTAAGTGCCAAGCCCCCGAACTGCGCTTTAATAACCAAGGTGTAGCAATCGATGCTAAGGCACCAATAAGATAGCCACTGTAAACAAAGCCAATATCGCGGGTATTAGTTATTAAAAAGGTGTCTTGTAAAATAAATGGGAGGTAATTAAGCAAAGCAGCAAAGCAAAAAAACATACAAAATACAGCACTGTAAAGTTTTAATATGGGTGCAGTTGCTAGCTGTTTTAAATAACTAAGTGGTGATTGCGGTTCTTTCGTTGCTTGGTATGTGCGGTTAGTCATTGTCAATGCAAGTAATATCAAACCGGCAGCTATCACGTAGTAAAAGCTTTGCCAACTCCACAAATCAGCAAACACCGCAGCTAGCACACGGCCAAAATATCCGCCTGCAATTGTACTGCCGATGTACAAACTCATCTTTTTTTGCATGCAATCTGCTTTATATGACATGCCAATATAGGTTGTCATGGCCGTGAGTGCGGCAGGTAAGATTAACCCCTGTATAAAGCGGATAAGTAAAAGTAGTTCAAATCGTGGAACTAAGGTAAAAATAATACAGCTGACTGCTAGCCCAAGCATCGCATAACGTAAAATCTGTAATGGATTATGCTTGGCGAGTATTAAGCCATATATGAGAGGGGCAATCGCCAATGGCACCATTGTTGCAGTCATCAAGCTGCCCGCAGCGGCAGGACTGACAGAAAATTGAGTCGCAAATAACCCTAAAAGTGGCTGGGGCGCATACAAAACAAAAAATATAAATAATGAGCACAGTAATAAATGAAAAATACGCATTTATTTAGCCTAATATTAAAAGCAGATAGCTTACGCTTAGTTGTCGTTAAATCAATTGCAAAAGCGATTTAAGTTATTATTTTAGATAAAGAAATACAATTTAATTGCGCTAAATCAGGTTTTGCACTTTTAGCTTTGCTACTTTATACCAATTCGCATAATTAAGCGGGTTGGTATTACCAGCATAAAGATGGTAAATCTTAAGTATTAATCCGTAGCGCAATTAATGGGTTGGCAAAATTGGTTGAATTCTAGCGCAACTCGTATCTTGAGGTGTGGTGGGTATCGGTATAAAATAATTCCAATATCAGTTTTTCATGGAACAAGACAATGGGTTCATTACAAGACCAGTTACTTCAGGCAGGGTTAACAACGTCGCACAAAGCGAAAGTTGCAAAAAGTGAGAAACGAAAGCAACAAAAAAAACAAAAGAAGGGCGCAACCAGTAACCCAAGTGATTTGCAAAAACATATTCAGCAAACAAAGTTAGAACAGCAAAAGAAAGCTGAAGAACTAAATCAAGCTCGCCAAGGTGATCTAAAGCAGCGTGAACAGGTTGCACGTGTTAAGCAAATATTAGAGCACCACAATCAAGATGAAATCCGAGGTGAGCGCACCTTTAATTTTACTTTTGAGAATAAAGTAAAAGAACTCGATGTAAATGAAAAAACTCAAAAAGCGTTATCAGGCGGGCGTTTAGCAATTTGTGTGCTTGAAGGTCAGTTTTATGTACTGGAAGATGAGCCAGCACGCAAAGTCGCTGAAGTTGATGAAAAGTATATCGTATTCCATGTTGAACCAGATGATAAAGATAAAGACGATAATGACCCATATGCTGACTTTGAAGTGCCAGATGATCTTGTGTGGTAGGTAATCTTGTAGGTGTCTCTTTAATGGTTTATGAAGTAGGTTATTTTTAACTATTATTGGTACAATAAGTAAAGTACACCTATGAGGTATCAGTGATCTACACAGTGTATGATTTACGTACAAATTAGCAAGTTAGTGTGCATGGTCTACACTTAATTAGATAAATTTCTAAACCGTTAAAAAGAAGAGAAAATATAATGAGCAAGATAAAAACACTACTTTTAGGGGCAAGCCTTGCTGTGGCTGCAAGTGCTTCATTTTCAACAATGGCTGCGGACGGTGAAGCGCTTTATACCGCTAAAAACTGTCAAACATGTCATGGCGCTGAAGGTAAATCACCTATCATGGCAATGTATCCTAAGCTAAATGGTCAAAACAAAGAATACTTACTCGCACAAATGAAAGACATAAAGTCAGGTGCTCGCGCAAATGGCATGAGCATGGCAATGAAAGCCATGGTTGCGAATGTATCTGAAGAAGAAATGGCAGCAATTGCTGATTACTTATCAAACGTTAAGTAGTTAACACGTTAAGCTGAATACTAGTTAACGCTTAAACAGCCACATCAATTTATTTGATGTGGCTGTTTTGTTTCTAACGGTTGATTGCAACCCTAGACTGCTTTAGACTTCTATACATCTATTTCGCATTGTACTCAGTGTGTTTATACAAGGCATAAATATGTTTGAATTACCGCAACTTGATTTAAAAAATAAAGTATCAGAACAGGAGTGGCAGTTACGTGTTGATTTAGCCGCTTGTTATCGTTTAGTTGATCACTTTCGTTGGGGTGATTTAATCTACACGCATTTATCGGCACGCCTACCTGGCACAGATCATTATCTTGTAAATGCGTTTGGTCTCACATTTGACGAAGTAACGGCATCAAACCTGGTGAAAGTGGATTTATCGGGCAATATATTAGATGACACTCCATTTAAAATTAATCCGGCTGGTTTTACTATTCACAGTGCTATTCATGAAGTGCGTGACGATGCCCACTGTGTTATTCACTTACATACTAAAGAAACCATCGCAGTAGCAACGCAAAAACAAGGCTTGTTGCCACTTAGTCAGTATTCGATGTTTTCATTACCGTCATTGTCTTATCATGGTTATGAAGGACTTGCAGTGAATGATGATGAAAGAAAACGACTGCAAGATGACCTTGCTAATACCAATCACATGTTATTAGTAAACCACGGTGGCTTAACTGTAGGGCCAACAGTAGGCGACGCCTTCATGCGCTTTTATGATTTACAGCGCGCGTGTGAAATTCAACTCGCACTGCAATCAAGCGGTGCAGATGTCACGCCAGTACCGCAAGCTATTATCGATAATATTTATAATCAAGCCAATGTTGTGCACAGTGGTAGTACGGGTGGTCAGTTAGCTTGGCCTGCAATGCTACGCAAAGCCTATCGTCTTGATCCAAGTTTTGCTAATTAAGGAATTTTCATGAAAGTTAATCGCGTTGAAGTATTTGATATTCATTGCCCTGAGCGTCCAGCGTGGACTCCTGTATTTGTTCGTATTCACACTGATGAAGGAATTAGCGGTGTTGGTGAGGCGGGTCTGGCGTACGATTTAGGCCATAGTGCCGCTGCTGCTATGATCAAAGAAATGGCTGATGCGTTTTTGATTGGTCATGACCCATTTCAAACAGAAAAGTTATGGTCACGTATGCTACGTGAAAGTTTTTGGGGTCTAGGTGGTGGTCCTGTCGTGTATGCCGCAATGAGCGCCATTGATACTGCACTTTGGGATATTAAAGGTAAAGCACTTGGTTTACCTGTTTACCAGTTACTCGGCGGTAAAGTTAACGATAAGCTACGTACTTACGCCTCGCAATTACAGTTTGACTGGGATAGCGAATTTAAAGCCCTAGTACAACCACAAGAATATGCAGAAGCCGCTTTAAAAGCGATTGCTGAAGGCTACGACGCAGTAAAAGTTGATCCTATTCAGTATGATAAAGATGGTAATACATATTATGATCGCACCAAGATCATTTCACGTGCTGAAATGAAACTATACCGCGCGCGTATGCAAGCTATTCGAGAAGCAGTAGGTGACGAAGTCGATATTATTTTTGAATGTCATAGTTTGCCAGGGGCAACATCTGCCATTCAAATCGGTGAGATAGCTGAAGAATTTGACTGCATGTATTACGAGGAACCAGTCAATTATTTAAACCACTCATTGCATGCAAAAGTTGCAGATAAAGTTGCCGTACCAATCGCTGGTGGTGAACGTTTATATAACCGTTGGGGTGTGCGCCCATACCTTGAAGATCAAAGCATCGACGTACTACAACCTGATATAGGTTTATGTGGCGGGTTTACCGAGACTAAAAAGGTGTGTGATTACGCTGATATTTTTGATGTGCGTATTCAAGCGCATGTGTGTGGCGGACCGGTTGCGACTGCTGCATCATTGCACCTTGAAACGGCTATTCCTAACTTTTTAATTCATGAACATCACACTTATGCAATCAAAAAGTGGAACCGCGAATTGTGTTTACAAGATCCACAGCCAAAAAATGGCTTCTTTGAAGTATCAGAAGAGCCAGGTTTAGGTATTGAGCTAAACGACGAGATTGTCATGCGTTCACAAAGAGTAGAGATCAAGTAAAAACCTGAATTACGAGAAGCAAGCTAAGCTTGCTTCTCGTAAATACTATTTTGATATAACCCTGCTAAGTAGACACGGGATTTTAATTCATTAACCTCTTGCTAGCACCTAGCACCTAGCACCTAGCACCTAGCACCTAGCACCTAGCACCTAGCACCTAGCACCTAGCACCTAGCATCTACTTATTATTCACCTTACATTTCACATTCGGCAATGGCTCAGTTGCTTTGCTATCCAAATGGCGAACAAAGCACAGATCATTTTTGATCAGTAGCTCAAATCTGTCAGGCATATTAAGTTGTCTACCCATAATTGGGTTACCTAATTCATCTGTTTTAGTGACGTTATCCACTACCATTAGGCTGCGTTGCATAAATACATCTTTTGCAACGGCAATATTATTGCTGCGCATGAGCCGCGCTATACCTTGCGCAATTAATTCGCTTTGCGGCTCTTGTAATAGTGCATGCTGTAATTTGGGCGTGGGCTTATCAGCTGATGCTGTACAACCCAATAACAAGGTGCTACTTAGTATGCAAATACCAAAGGTGCTTTTCATTATAAATTCACTCATTATCAGCTTTAGGTAACACTTTGTTCTGCTCTGCAAATGTGATGGCTCGTGTATCAATCACCTTAGGCGTGTCACTTTGATGTGAAGGCGCAAAACCTTGCAAGCTGGCCGTTGATGTAGGGATAGGGCAACTACCTGTTTCACGATAATTAAGCGCTGTTGCTAAAAGTGCTTCATCAGGGTCGCCTAACTGACGAGTAAAGTCATCAGCCACAGCACAACCAGGAACACGCACGGGTAAGCGTTCGGTGTTAACCGTATTTTGTGGGGCAAAGCCATTAGCATACTCACCAAAGCCCTTGTTGTTTTCACCGGTAAATTGAATGGTAAAATAGGTAACGTCGCAGTTATCGGTAGCATAAAACCCATACGGTTTACCGCAGGTACCAGCTCCAATTTGTATTACCTCAATATCAACCCCCCGCAAGCCGTTAATAATGGCTTCACTAGCTGAACATGTACTACTTGTTGTGAGTAAATAAACGCGCTCTAAGTTGAGGGTGGGTAGTTTAGTACCAGGGTTAAGACTTGGATTTTCAGCAAAGCCGACAAATTCATCGGTAAATAATACGGGCTCTAAACGCTGACCTGTTACAGGATTAAATACAGGGTGTTTATCGTTAAAAATAGTGCGTTCAAAAATTTTATTATTCGTATTCGCATCACCTGCAATCATATAAGCCACTTGGCTTGCCATTTGTAAAAAGCCACCGCCGTTGTAGCGAATATCGATGATTAAATCAGTGATATTATTGTTTTTTAAAGTATTAAACGCATCATATAAGGGTTTTTCTGCCACTGCATTATGGCTATTAAACTGAAAATAACCGACACTCCCAT
Source organism: Pseudoalteromonas atlantica (assembly GCF_043641955.1). GTDB lineage: Bacteria > Pseudomonadota > Gammaproteobacteria > Enterobacterales > Alteromonadaceae > Pseudoalteromonas > Pseudoalteromonas atlantica_A. The sequence continues at coordinate 46,875 of NZ_JBHZRV010000014.1, read as the reverse complement.
CAGCCAGTGTTTTTACGTTAGTTACCGGTTGCGTTGCTATTGATTGAGCGGTAAGCGTGACTTCTCGTATTTCTGATGTAGTAACGCTTTTGAACGTAAACGAGGTGACTTTACCCGACTCTTTAGGGAATAAGCCGGCATTGATCGTGTCGACGTCCTCTTGTGTGCTGGCATTTACAAAGTCGACACCGTCTACTTCTATGATTTCAAAGCCACGTGTGAGGTTCGCTCGACTAGCGGGGGAATTAGCCTCTGTGTAGCTAATAACTGCTTGGCGAGGTGCTGTTGGGCTAATTAACTTAGTTTTAAATCCATAACCAAAAGTGATTCCAGACTGACTTTGTGCTTGCCATTGCGGCGTGGGTAAGCTGGAATGAAAGTTGTCTTTATTAGCGCCGGAGTTAGTGATTTCTTCAGTCTTTAATAGTTTAAAGTAATCAGCAACAGAGTCGGTTAGTGCGGGATCGCGGTCAACAATTTCATCATACCAAAGGTAGGTTTCATTACTCCATGAGCGTAGCCAATGCTTCTCATTAAGCGCTTGGCATTGCTGCTGAAAATTGCGCGATGATTTAAATTCACCTTGTGTCCAATTAATTACTGTTGGCCCTGAAGAGTTGCTGTCAGAGGAACCTGAGCCACACCCTGATAAAACACCCAGTGATAGGGCTGACACGACAGCTAGTTTATATTGTGACTTATTCATTAATCGTACTCGCACTTAACTACGTTTAGTAGAATATAGCGCTTTTTATTTGTACAAGATAGCCACATTAAATTTAAAGCTGGTAAAAGCGAAGTGCGTTGTCGTAACTCAACTTTTGCCACAAAATTGGATTTTTACATAGTGCATGATGGCTTTGCCAAATAGCCTCATAACTATGCTGTATTTGGCAAACCGGGAAGTTGCTAGCAAACATCACGCGTAACTCGCCAAATTGCTGGAATATAAAATCAAAACACCTAAGTTGCTGTATTTTTGAAAGAGTAAGCAGTTCAAACCCCGAATATTTAATATATACGTTTTGTTTAGGTGCTAAAGCTGCAACTCCTGTTTTCCAGTCATCTATTTTTTGAGGTAACCCGGCATGATTAATAACTATTCGTAGGTTGGGTAGCTGTGCGCAGTAGTCAGCAACGCGCTGGCTAACAGAGGTGTTTTCTAACTCAAATTGCGCTTCAAAATGTAACCCTAACTTGGCTAAGTAAGCCAGATTAGTAACAGTGTTAGGGTTAAGCAAACGCGAGCTTTCCTCTGCTTCTGTGATGTCTCTGATACCAACAAGCGATGGGTGTAGTAAACTTGCGATTGCTTGTTGGAAAGTTTCAGGGCAATCATCAATTTTTGCATAACCAATTGCTTTATATTGAGTCTGTGCTAAATGCTTACTGAGCCAATTTAACTCTTCAATTGGGTGATTATTATTAAACCCAGCCTCTATGTGAACAAGGGCCTTTAACTCAAATGGGCAATGCTGCATTAACTTAGCAGCAGTGATGGGCGCTTTTATTTGGTCAAGGTGTGGCCATGGAGGCGGTGTGCCTCCTTGTAACCACGTGTATTCACCTTCAATTAGATTGAAAAAATGCACATGAGGGTCAATTATTTTATTATGCATTTTATTAACCTAACTATTGGGCTGTGTAGCCGCCATCAATGTTTTGCAAGCTGCCGGTGATAAAGCTTGCATTGTCACTTGCTAAAAATGCTGTTAATGCGGCTACTTCCTCAGGCTGCCCTAATCGACCTAATGGTTGTAATGCAGCTTCTTGGGCAACGATATCAGCTTTATTGGCGCCACTACTTTTGCAGTAGGCGTCAATAGCATTATGAAATAAAGGTGTTTCAATTGTGCCTGGGCATACAGCATTAGCACGAATGTTAAAGGCTGCATAATCTAAAGCCGTTGTTTTTGCCATCGATGCAAGGGCGTGCTTTGTCAGGTTATAAGCAAAAGAATTGCTTTTGCCAATACTTGCTTGATCAGAGGCGATAAAAATTATCGCCCCATTTTTTTGCGCTTTCATGCTCGGTAATACTGCCTTTACAGCGGCGTATGCCCCTTTAACATTGAGCGCAAACAAAGAATCAAAAGTTGCTTCGTCGGTGTCTTCTATAGTTGCGCTAAGATGCTTACCTGCGTTCGATACGAGCACATCAATACGGCCTTGGCTTTGCGCTATTTTTGCGATTGCCAGCTCTACTTGTGCGCTCTGGCTAACATCACAGTCGTGCCAAGTACCATATTCACCATTTTGAATGTCTAAGTTAAATACCTTGAAGCCATCACTTTCTAAGCGCTGACAAATAGCACGACCAATACCTAAGCTTCCACCGGTTACTATTGCAACTTTTGTCATTATTTGTCCTTAATTAGTGATTGTGACCACAGCCGCCTTCGCTATGAACGTGGCCATGAGACAGCTCTTCACTCGTGGCTTCACGTACCGAAATAACGTCTACATCAAACGTTAATGTTTTGCCTGCAAATGGGTGGTTTAAATCACAATCAGCATTAAAACGGCCAACTTTAACAATAGTAACTTGGTGCTTACCTTGGTTTGAATGCACCATAGCAGTCATGCCTGGTTTCCATACTTTGGTATCGCCTTGTAAGTGCTTAAGTGGGATGCGTTGAATTAAATCATCAACGCGTTCGCCATAAGATTCACTTGGTGCTAATGTCACGGTTAAATTGTCGCCGGCAGATTTTCCTTCAAGGGCTTTTTCAAGACCAGGTAGCATACCTTCAAGGCCATGAATATAGCTAAGTGGCGCGTCGTTTTTACTACTTTCAAGTTGCTCACCCGCTTCACTTAAGGTGTAGTGAAACTCAACTGCTGAATTTTTACTGATTTGCATGCCAATCTCTTATAGAAAAATATAGATAAAGGCTAATTTTACGCTAATTGTGACAGATCTGAAACTATTGACTATTGCGACTTATTTAAGGTTTTTTCTAACCCCGAAAGCATGCCTTCGTCATTAATTTGGGAAGTGGGCTTTGTAGCTTGAGGTAAATGAAGTACTAACAAAGCACCGGGCTTTAAAATACTTGATGCGCTAAGCTGGTTCCACTGAGCTAAATCTTTGTGAGGCACATCATATAACTGGCTTATTCCCCATATAGTGTCGCCGGGTTTTACTTGATATTCCACGGCTATGGTGGGTATGGCGATTTCAGTGTGTTCAAGGTATGGGCTGATTTTATAATCTATTGTTAAGGTGTCAGGCATGGTGCGTGGCTGGCCGACAATTAACGTTTCACCAATATTAATTAGGTTTGATAGTTTATTATTCATCATCTTTAACTTTTTAACTGGCATGTCAAAGCGACGCGCAATGGCATACAAAGTATCCCCTTGTTTTACGATATACTCTCCTGCAAAGTTACGTTTAAAAAATTGACTCGTCAGAAGGTTTTGCTGTGCCATAGGGATTAAAAGGGTATGAGGTCCATTCGGTGAGCTTTGATTTTTTAAATACCCAGAGTTGAGCTTATGAAGTTGCTTACGACCAATCCCAGATAAATTAGCGATAACTGAAAAATCAAACTGCTGGCCAACGTCAAATTCTGTTGTGATTGCTTTGTTGGCTAACTTAGGGCGCTTTAGGCCTTGATTGGGGTTTTGTACTAAGTAACTTAGAGCAAGTAGCTTTGGTACATATTCAGCGGTTTCTTTGGGTAAATTTAATGACCAATAATCAGTGCTTTTACCACGTTTTTTATTTTCTGCTATAGCACGTTTTACTCTGCCTTCACCGGTATTATATGCAGCTAAAGCATGTAACCAATTACCATTAAAACGTTTGTGTAAGTATTTTAAATAGGCCAGTGCAGCGTCTGTAGATGCCAGCACGTCTTGGCGGCCATCGTACCATTGGTCTGACTTTACTCCAAAATGATGAGCCGTTGCGCCAACTAGTTGCCAAACACCAACAGCATGTTGGGATGAGCGTATGGCAGGTCTAAAGTCACTTTCTACAAAGGGTAATAAAGCGATTTCCATAGGGAGCTTTTGTTGCTCTACTTTTCGTACAATATGATATAAGTAAGGGGCGGCCCGTTTATTAACTGTTGTTAAATAATGAGGTTGTTTAACATACCACTTGATACGCTTTTTTAATGCTTTGTTGAGGTATATTTTAAACTGTAAATTGTGTGCAATATGCTGCCATAAATCTGTGTGGCGCTGATTTTGTGTTGCTATTGAAGTGATTTTTGGTGTTGTTTTCTCTGGCGCTTTTATACCTAACGGCACATCGCTAATGTGAGTTTTTAAGGCTGTAGTCGGTAGTGTGTTTGATGGCTTAAAATGATTAAAAATAACCGGGGCTTGAATTGTTTCATCAGATTCAACTGGGTGCTCGATTGTTTTACATCCGAAAAGCCAAAAAAACATTAGCAATAAAGCACAAAAATATCTGCACATAAAAACCACCCAACTTCAGTCCTTGTTTAAGTTTAGCACAACCCTGTGCGGCTGCTATTTTGACTGTTTAGCTCGTTTAAGTCCAGCTTGCAGAAACATTGGGTAAGCTTTGGCTGAAATACCATCGGTAATGTACTGGTTAGCAAATTGTTTTTTAAAACTTTGTTGAAGCTCAGTTAAGTTTTGTTCTGGGTTGTTTTGCACATGCTCTTGTATAGCAGTTAAAAAAGCGTGAGATTGCTGAAGGTTTTTTACTGTTAATGGTTCACCGTGGCCGGGTAAAATAATTTGCTCAATGGTGCTTGTAGTTAATCCTTTTAACAGTTCTTGCCAGCTAGTTAAATTTCCGTGCCCTGGGTAAGGTAAATAGTCGACAATATCTCCACCGATTAAAATTGTTTGCTGCTCTGCAAAAAGCATTAAATCAGCATCAGTATGTGCTTGGTAGGCATTGATTGTTATAGGGTAGTTACCCAAATCCAGTGTGAGTGAGTCAGTGACTGTTAAAGTAGGTGAATGCAATGCGTACTCTCGCCATCGCAGCAGCCGCTCTTTAGCTAGTTCAAGTTTATCACGCCAGGCTGGTTGTTTATCTTTAGGTTGCTCGGCCAAGCGCTGAAAGCTTAATTCAATACTTTGCTGGTAGTTATCTAACTTATTGGTATACGCCTGTTGAAAATCTGCAAAGTTTGTTGCTAATTTTTTGTGTGTAATTAATTTAGTATCAGGGTAATGATGCTGTAATACTGCCATTCCAAGTAGGTGATCGTCGTGAAAGTGGCTTGCGACTATATAACATAAAGGGACTTTAAGAGTTTGCTTTAGGTGTTTTACCGTTGCCTCAACTGCTGAAAAATTGCCACTAGCATCAAACATGAGTGCGCAACTATTGCCCTTGATTAGCACTTGGTTTGAATCGTAAAAACGTAAATTAGCGGGCTGTTGAAAAAAATCGACTTGGTTAGATATTTTTTTCCATTGCGCATTAGCCTGATTGACGGAAAAAAAACAACAGGCCATGACGAATAAGTGAGTTAAACGCGAGCGCAAAAAATGGTGAACCATGCATCCATACCTAAATTAGAGTTGCTTTTTATATGTGAATCATTTTTTAGCATATAAAAAAACAAGCGCATAGTGCGCTTGTTTATTTATGATTAGAGTCGTTTAAATATAAACTAAGTTTATCTATAAGCTCATCTTGTTGTTGTTGTGCTGTTGCTTGTTGCTTTTGCACTTCTAACAACTCGTGGCTGATGTTCAATGCTGCCATAAGCAAGGCTTTTTGATCGTTTCTTACGGTAGAGCGTTGTTTCATTTGCTCTACTAAATCATTGAGGTGCTTTGCAGCAGCAATCAGTGCTTCCTCTTGGCCTTGTGGGCAAGCAAATTGCTGCTCTTTGCCAAGTAGCTCAACAGTGACCCGCTGGTTTTGCAACTCAGACATTAGCTAGCCTGTTGGGCGCTTTGCAATTTCTCTAATAGGCCGCTGAGTGTTGAGCTTGTGTCTTTTTGCTTTTCTTCGCTATCAAGTACTTCAAGCTGTAAGGTTTCGTTTTCGTCAATTAGCTGACCATTTTTTTCAGTCAGGCTTTTTACTTCAGCTTGTAGCTCATTGTTACGAGTGATTAATTGGTCGATCAGTTGTTCGAGTTGAGAAAGAGTTTCGTTGTTCATAAAGGCGCTCATATAACTGTTATTAATAACTTGCAAATGTAAAGCAAAGTTACACTATATGCTAGCACTTACGCAGCTTTTAGCTGTTTTTTATTTGATGTTAAGGGGAAATTCAGCTGGCCAGCTTCTTTATTCAGAATTGGTTCACTTTAATTGCTTGTATTGTGATGTTTAAGGAGGATATTAATTTCATCATAAACTCGTATCTTAGATAAGCTTGGGTATAATGAGACCGTTCACAGCTCCTATCAATTGGTTATAGCGAAACTTAAATTATGCTCAGTTACAGACATTCATTTCATGCTGGAAATCCAGCCGATGTTCTTAAACACCTCGTGCTTGCGCAGGTATTAAGTTATCAAACAATTAAAGATAAGCCACTTGATTATATCGACACTCACTCAGGGGCGGGCTTTTTTGAATTAGCTTCTGCTGATGCACAAAAAACACAAGAATTTCAAGATGGCATAGCAAAGCTTTATCAGCACGGCAGTGATCACGAAGCTTTAAATGACTATATAGCATTGATCAAATCTTTTAATGAACAAGGAGAGCTTGCTTTTTATCCAGGCTCACCAAAAATAGCTGAACATTATTTACGCCGCCAAGATAAAGGTTGGTTTTTTGAGTTGCACCCTAGGGATCTGGTGTTACTCGAAGAAAACATGCAAGGCAAGCGCTCAATCCGTGTACGCGGTGAAAATGGTTTTGCGGGGCTTATTGGTTTGTTACCCCCAGCATCACGCAGAGCCTGCGTATTGATTGACCCACCTTATGAAATCAAAGACGACTACGATACAGTTGTTAAAACGTTAGTTAAAGCTCATCAGCGCTTTGCTACGGGTACTTACATGATTTGGTATCCAGTTGTTGATAGAGAACGTATTGATCGTATGGAAGAAGGGCTTATAGCTTCAGGAATGCGTAATATTCAATTATTTGAGCTAGCTACACAAGCAGATACTGACGAACATGGTATGACAGCATCAGGCATGATTGTAATTAACCCACCTTGGAAGTTAAAACAAACCATGGATGCAGTGTTACCTGAATTAGTGGGGTTGTTAAGCGATACTAGCGGCTTTTACCGCAGCGAACAATTAGTTGAAGAATAACCGTTTGAAGCTGTTTTAAAAAACGCCCAACTTTGCTTGAGCGTTTTTTATGCAAGAGTCTAATTAAAGTACGTTGCTTGGAAGGTTGCTGTGACTTCACCTGCAGCATTTTTCATTGTGAGTGTTTCACCATCAATAGCAAATTCGCTGGCGGTATCAAGAACTGCTGACATCGTTGTTTCAATATTCATTTGCTCAATACACATTTTTTGAGTGCTTGCTAATGGCTTGAAAGTAAGCGCTTGTTCACTTACTTCGTAGCTACCAGTAAAGTTATTACATCCTAAAAAGCCATGTGTAGTGCCATCGGCTTTAAATTGAATAAAAGGCTCTTTGGTCTTCACCTCAATAGCTTCACCATTGAAGCTTATAGCTTTCCAGTAAGTGTTTGTTAGGGTTACGTCTGGCTTAGGTGCAGCGGCTTTTGACACGATTACTTTATAAGGTTTATCTGTTTGCTGTTGTGCAAAAGGGTCATTATTGGTTGTGCTAATGTAAAGCAATTGGCCTTGGTTTTCGATACGTGCACTAACACTATAACGATGGCCAGCTTTAATTTTTGACTGCTCATATTGCAGCGACACATCATACGGCGGACCACCATTGAGCTCTATGACTTGTTCGCTGATTACGTCTGCTTTGACGTCCATTTTAGATACATCCAAAAGCTTAATTGTCAAAACGGAGCCTGGGCGTAACATACTGCGGTCTAAATAGGTGACTTGGGTGTTAAGAGTCGCCATTGTTTTTTGCTTTGTTGTATTGTCGGGGGCTTTTTCCTGAGTACAACCAGAAAGAGCAATACTTGCGGTTAATAACGCAACGCAGCCTAATGATGATTTTTGTAACGACATAAATTTTCCTTGAATGAGCTAAAGCTTGCAGCACACGCGACTGCATAGCAAATCAAGCGTATTCCTTTCACACTTAATCTTAGCTTAACTCACAAAAAAATGGGCGCATGGCCCATTTTGAAAAATTAAACTGCAAGGTTGAGCTTATTTTTTTACATACTTGGTCAAAATAACTATACGTTGACCGTCTACACGCCCTTCAATGTGTTCAGGGTTATTGGTTAAGCCAATATTACGCACGGCGGTACCACGTTTAGCAACCAAGCTACTTCCTTTAACATCAAGGTCTTTGATAAGAGTAACCGTATCGCCAGCTTGTAAAACTACACCATTACTATCAAGGTGTTTAATATCATCTTCTTCAGCAAGAACTTTTTGTGCCCAGCTCAGTGTGTCTTCTTCAAGATAGATCATATCTAAAGCGTCTTGCGCCCAGCCATTCTCTACTGCAAGGCGAGTTAGCATTCTATAAGCGACAACTTGCACGGCTGGAGTCTGGCTCCACATGCTGTCATTTAGGCAATGCCAATGTGTTGGTGTTAGCTCAGTAGTTGCTTCAATTTGCTCTTTACATGTTTGACAAACATAAATGCATTTATCTGAATGCGCTTCAGCGACTGGTGGTACTTCATAAACCGATAGGTTATTAGTACCACTGCATAACTCACATTGGTTATTGCTGCGCTCAATTAAAGTGTTTTCAATACTCATATTTTTAGATTCTTTTGGTGTGGGGCCGAGATAAGAGCTAAGTATACCACTGTAGACCATCACAATGACATATCCCCTATAAATGTAAGGGTATTTTTATTATTAAATTCATCAAATCAGAAAGTTCTGGTTGCTTTGATTGAGGGGAATAATTACTTTTAAACATAGTTTGTACATGCAAGCTTTTAAAAAATCACTATACTAATTTAATATATGAATACTAACTTGATGAACTTAAAAAGCAGTAGCATCAGAAGGGCTAGAAATGGCGAATACTAAAATAACAAAAACAATGCCCACAATGGTGACGCAGTATATTGCGCGTCAGCCAATTTTTAATACCGAAAAAGGCATTTTTGCTTACGAACTATTGTATCGTGATTCTGTTAATAATGTTTTTCCTGTTGGCACGTCTGATGGCCAAGCCACGGGGCGATTATTTTTTAACGCGCTCATGCTAATTGGTTTAGATAAACTAACAGCGAGTCAGTATGCTTTTATAAATTTATCTTCAGATGCATTATTGGAAGATTTTCCTCGGTTATTACATCCAAGTAGTGCAGTTATTGAAATCGTTGAGCGTGCCAGTAACATTGAGAAGGTTACCCACCGCGTTAAATCATTAAAAAGTGAAGGCTACACGTTTGCTCTTGATGATTATGACGGCGATGAAAAGTGGGAACCTCTTTTAGAGCTTGTTGACTATATAAAGCTAGAAGTTGAAGAGCCTATAATTAAGACCAACATGGTGTTAAAAAAGCTTAAACGCCGCTTTCCAGAGATAAAAATAATTGTTGAGCGTATAGAAACGCATGAGCAATTTTTGTCGTTAAAAAATGCAGGATGCGACCTTTTTCAAGGTTTCTTTTTTGCTCGTCCAGAAATGCTGACATATCAAAATGTTGAACCGTCAAAACTGGCAGTTTTTGATTTATTGAGGTGTACTTCACGCTTGGATCTTAATTTTGATGAAATACACCAGCGAATTGCAAAGGATGTAGGTCTTACCGCACGGATTTTAAAACTAGTTAATGGTCGTTCAGAGAGTAAGAACTTAGTTATTACGTCAATTTCACAAGCTGTTATTTACTTGGGGGAAGATGCTATTCGCCAATTTGTGCGAGTACTTGCTTTAAGTGAACTAGGGGTAGATAGGCCAACTGAATTAACTAAACTTGGCTTAATCCGTGCGCACTTTATGCAGCTAATGCTGGAGCCTGGCGGCAAAGACATGTCAGAGCAAGGTTACTTAGTGGGTTTAATTTCAATCCTTGATGCGGTCTTAAATATAGAGCTAGATGTTATCGCAAAAGAGTTCTGTTTAGGTGATGAGTTATCAGGTGCGCTGCTCAATTATAATGGAATGCTAGGGGCAACATTGCAATTGGTTCGTGCTGTTGAAGAAGAGAATTGGTCCTTAGCAGAACAGCTGCTTGAAACAATCCGCCCAGCTTCAAATATAGAGGTTGTCTATAATATTATGCTCAGTGCGCGAGAATATGGTGATGAGGTGTTAGCGTCTATTATTGAACAAGTATAATAGTTTCAGTACTATGCGATGCAATTAACCTTTTTTGAAGACGATTTATGCGTAAAATTTTACCATTAACAATTATACTTATAGCACTCGCATTATTATTACCAGGTATTACGCAACCGGTGTTAACTCTTGAGGGTAAAATAGACAAATCGCAATTAGCTCAAGTGGGCATTGAAATGCTGGCAGATGAAGGTGACCGTAATACCCGCAATATGCTGATGATGGCATCTAGTATGTTGGGGCTTGATAAACTTGAAGGTGAAATTAGCGCTTACCAAAAAACGCGGAGTATTTGGGGCACGGTTAATGAACTGGCCGATAACAAAAATTACTTAGTCGCAGCATTAGTGGCATTTTTCTCGATAGTGATCCCAACCTTAAAGTTATTAATACAATTGTTATATATTTTTTTACCAGTGAATAAATTCAAGCACATGCTCGGTCAAGTTATACAAGGTGTCACTAAGTGGAGCATGGTAGATGTATTTGTGATTGCCATAATCGTCGCCTATCTTGCAGGCAATGCCGATGGCCAAATGGGGGATTTGATCCACATGCATGCCGAACTTGGTGCAGGTTTTTGGTATTTCACCGGCTATTGTTTATTTGCCATCGCCGCCAGCAGCTTAATTAAAGTTACGCCAAAAAATAGTTAAACATTTGTGTTAACTAAGTAGTTATCATAAACTTCGCTAGAACCTAGAACCTAGAACCTAATTTATAAAAGGCATTGTGTTGCAACGTATTCACCAGAGTTTATTGGCCATCGTTTTGTTACTCACTTTAGTGGGTCAAGCTGTTGCGTCTGTAACTATGTCATGCGAAATGCCTCATATGAGCCAACCCCAGTCGCAAGTTGTTGATACTACTGATATGCACCATGATATGTCGGCAGGTATGATGAACATGGATTGCTGTGATGACGACGCAACAAACAACCAAGAATGCGCTTGCCCAATGAGCGCCTGTAGTACGCACTCTATGCTGAGTATGGGTAGTTTATTTACTGCAGTGCTACTCAGTGCCGAAAAAGTACAACTCTATACTCCGCAAGATCAACGTTATATAGCCAGTTCGTTATATCGCCCTCCTATGTCTGCTTAATCGCAGGATAGGTGCGTCTAAAATTTACTAAACCTCGGTTAAAGTCGCCTTTTCTGCTCCTAAATTAATCATTTTTTAATTTTTCTGGAGAGCAGTGTGAATCACTTTTCTATATTTAAAGCCAGTATTTTAGCTTTGCTGCTAGGTACTGCAACATCAGCATACAGTAACGGATTAAGCCTTGAACAAGCGCTCGATTATGCGCTTAATAACGAACCTTGGCTGACGGCCAATAAATATCAACAAGCTGCTGTACAAGCACAAAGCTTAGCCGCAGGCACGTTACCTGACCCGGTGTTAACCTTAGGGCTGATGAATTTACCAACGGATGGCTTTGCTTTCGATCAAGAAGGCATGACCCAGTTAAAAGTGGGTGTAAGCCAAATGTTTAGCCGTGGTGACAGCCTTAAACTCAAACAGCAAGCTTTAGCTCAATCAGCGCAGCAATATCCTTGGTTGCGTGCCGATAGACTTGCACAGGTTAAAACCTTAATTATTGAATCTTGGCTCAATGCTTATCGAGCTCAGCAAAGTATTGCGCTGATTGAGCAAGATAAAGGTTTGTTTACACAATTGATTGATATTACTGAATCAAGCTATGCCAGCTCGGTAGGTAAAACCCGCCAGCAAGATATTATTCGCGCGCAGTTAGAATTAACCCGCCTTGAAGACAAGTTAGTGATGCTAAAGCAGCAGTTTGAAAGTGCCAAAAAACGGATGTCGCAATGGCTACCGATGAGCATGTTAACTCAACCTGTGAGCGCTGAGCGTGGTGATATCAAGCTATTAGTAGACTTTACAGGGCTTAAATTTGATCAGCTCATGAAGTTGTTGATGGCACACCCTGCCATTGTTGCCATAGAGCAAAGCATTACTGCCAAGCAAACCGAAGTTGCAGTAGCTAAACAAGGCTATAAACCACAACTTGGCGTAAATATGGGTTATGGCTATCGCGATGACACACAGATGGGCGACTCCCGTGCCGATTTGTTTTCAGTGGGTATTAGTATTGATTTACCGCTATTTACCGACAATCGCCAAGACCAACAGGTCAATGCGGCGATTGCTATTGCTGAGTCGGTGAAAACAGAGAAATTGCTCGCACTACAAAAGCTCAAAGGGATGTATTTTAAAGAGTTTAGCCAGCTTGCAAGGCTACAGCAGCGTGACGCGCTTTATCAAACAAAGTTATTGCCGCAAATGGCAGAACAAGCACAAGCGACATTAAATGCTTATACCCGCGATGATGGTGATTTTTCAGAGGTAATGCGCGCCCGCATTAGCGAACTTAGCGCCAAAATAGACGCATTGAACATCCAAATAGATCGACAAATTATCATAGCTCGCTTGAATTATTACGCCAGCAGCAAAGATGCTGCTGTGATGGCTGAGTTATTAGGAGGAGCGCATAATGAATACTAATTTAAAATTGCTTATTGCCGCACTCGTTGGTGCAGCCATTGCGGCAACGAGTTTAACCTTACTGATGAGTGATAGTACAGACACAGTCAGCACTAACACACAGAAGAAACCCTTGTATTGGGTTGCCCCTATGGATAGTAATTATCGCCGTGATGAACCTGGGCTTTCACCAATGGGGATGGATCTAGTGCCTGTATATGCAGAAGGCGAAGGTGACGACCAAGATGGCCCCGGTGCTGTGACAATATCTCCTGCAGTAGTGAATAACCTTGGCGTTAGAACCGCAAAAGTACAGTTTAAGGCACTGCAAAGTGAAGTGAGAACTGTGGGCTACGTACAATATAATCAAGATCAGTTAGTACACATTCATCCGCGTGTTGAAGGCTGGGTCGAAACTTTATACGTTAAAGCCGCTGGCGATAAAGTTGAACAAGGTGAGCCACTGTATACCTTATATTCACCGCAGCTGGTAAATGCACAAGAAGAGTTTGTACTGGCAGTGAATCGTAATAATCCCGTGCTGATTCGCGCGGCCAAGGCGCGCTTAAAGGCATTAAATGTGTCAGACGGCTTTGTTGAGCGTTTACAGGCAAATAAAAAAGTGATGCAAAACATTACCTTTTACGCTCGTCAAAGCGGTGTGATGGATGAACTTAATATCCGCGAAGGTTTTTATGTGAAGCCTGGTACTTCAATGATGAGCATTGGTCAGCTTGATGAAGTGTGGGTCGAGGCAGAAATATTCGAACGCCAAGCGCAGCTTATAGAAGTGGGTTTACCGGTTACCATGACACTTGACTATATCGCAGGGCAAAGTTGGCGAGGCAGAGTTGATTATATTTACCCAACGCTAGATGCTAAAAACCGTACATTACGAGTTCGCTTACGCTTTAATAATCAAGATCATCAACTAAAGCCAAATATGTTCGCGCAAGTGAGCATTCATGGCAAAGCCGCACAGCAACAACTTATTGTGCCAAAAGATGCTGTTATTCGCACCGGCTCTCAAAACCGAGTCGTGGTGGCTTTAGGTGAAGGTCGCTTTAAATCAGTAGCAGTAGAGCTTGGTCGCAGCGATAGTAATAACACGGTTATTTTAGCGGGTATTAAAGCGGATGATGAGGTCGTCACCTCAGCGCAATTTTTGTTGGACTCTGAATCAAGTAAAAGCTCCGATTTTAAACGTATGCAAACACCAGCGCTCGTTACTAGCGTGTGGGGTAAAGGCGTGGTGAATAGTGTTATGGCAGGGCACCGCATGGTGAATATTAGCCATGAACCAATGGGTGAATTAGATTGGCCTAGTATGACCATGGACTTTACGGTTGCCGATGGCGTTGATTTTCAGGCGCTACAAGCAGAGCAAACTTTGCATTTTGAGCTAACTAAAAAAGCGGATGGTAACTACCTAATAAGCGCAATTCATATTATGGATTCAACTCATGTAATGAATGAAGCTGACAACATGGCTACGGTAACAGGCACTATCAATACTGTTGATAAAGCCAAACGAATTGCCAATATAAGCCGCGGCGCAATTAAAAAATGGAATCGTGGTCCTGCCACTATGGACTTTGTGTTTGCTGAAAATATCGATTTAACCGGCTTAGTCCCGCAGCAACAGCTGACTTTTACTTTTAGTGTACAGGCGGGCGAATTTATCATCCAGCGTATTGATATTCCATCAAGCATGCAAACACACAGTGGTCACTAGGGGGCATTATGATAGCAGCAGTTATTCGTTGGTCCGTTACTAATCGCTTTTTTGTCTTGTTACTCACAGCAATATTAATCGGTGGAGGTGTTTTTGCGGTAAAAAATACCCCTATTGATGCCTTACCTGATTTATCTGATGTGCAGGTGATTGTAAAAACATCATACCCTGGGCAAGCACCACAAGTAGTGCAAGATCAAGTCACATTTCCGCTGACCACTGCCATGCTTTCGGTGCCGGGAGCAGAAACAGTGAGGGGTTTTTCATTTTTTGGTGACTCCTACGTATATGTCATCTTTGATGAAAATACAGATTTGTACTGGGCACGAAGCCGAGTGCAAGAGTATCTAAGTCAAGTCTCTAGTCGCTTACCGGATACCGCTACCGCCGAGCTTGGCCCAGATGCCACGGGTGTTGGTTGGGTATATCTATACGCGCTGGTGGATAAAACTAATCAGCACGACATTAGCCAACTACGTAGCTTGCAAGATTGGTTTTTAAAGTTTGAATTGCAAACCGTACCCGGCGTGTCAGAGGTTGCTTCTGTTGGCGGTATGGTTAAGCAATACCAAGTTAGTGTAGAGCCAGATAAACTGCGTGCTTATGGTATTCCGCTAAGTTTAATCCAAACCGCTATTAAGCAAGGCAACCAAGAAATGGGCGCCTCGGTAATCGAAATGGCCGAAGCTGAATACATGGTAACCAGCACGGGTTATTTAAAAAGCGTAGCTGATTTAGAGTCTATACCGCTGGGCGTTAATGCCAATGGCACACCACTGCAATTGCGTGATGTCGCTGACATTCGCCTTGGCCCACAAATGCGCCGTGGTATTGCTGAGCTAAACGGTGAGGGTGAAGTTGCTGGTGGCGTAGTGGTGATGCGCTTTGGTGAAAACGCGCAAAAAACTATAGAGCGGGTAAAGGCAAAACTTGAATCGCTGAAAAAAGGTCTGCCTGATGGAGTGGAAATTGTGCCTGTGTATGACCGCTCTAATTTAATCAAAAGTGCAGTGGATAACCTCAGCAATAAATTGCTTGAAGAGTTAGTGGTCGTGGCACTTATTTGTATTGTGTTTTTGTTTCATGTGCGCTCATCATTAGTGGCAATAATTACTTTACCGCTGGGAATTCTAACTGCCTTTATCATTATGTATTGGCAAGGTATCAACGCTAATATTATGTCGCTCGGCGGTATTGCCATTGCTATTGGTGCAATGACCGATGGCGCAATCGTAATGATTGAAAACATGCATAAGCATATGGAAAAAACTCCACTAACCGATGAAAACCGTTGGCAAGTAGTTATAGATGCCGCCAGCGAAGTCGGCCCTGCGCTATTTTTTAGTTTAATGATCATTACCGTAAGCTTTATGCCGGTGTTTATTCTAGAAGCTCAAGAGGGGCGTATGTTTTCCCCTTTGGCGTATACTAAAACTTATGCCATGGCAGCCTCTGCAGGTCTTGCAATCACTTTAGTGCCCGTATTGATGGGTTATTTTATCCGTGGCAAAGTCATTTCAGAGCAGAAAAACCCGGTTAACCGTTTACTGGTCAACAGCTACAAACCATTACTGAATCTGGTTTTACTATTTCCTAAAGTGACCTTACTAATGGCTCTGTTAGTGGCGGTTATTGGTTTTTACCCAGTGAACAAAATAGGCAGTGAGTTTATTCCGCCGCTGGATGAAGGCGATTTAATGTATATGCCAACCACTTACCCAGGTTTGTCGATTGGTAAAGCGCGTCAGATTTTACAGCAAACCGATAAGCTCATCGCAACAGTACCAGAGGTACTAACGGTATTTGGTAAAGTTGGGCGGGCTGAAACGGCCACCGATCCTGCACCACTGACCATGATTGAAACCTTTATTCAGCTCAAACCTAAAGATCAATGGCGCGAAGGCATGACTTTAGAAAAGTTGAAAAAAGAACTCGATGGCTTGGTGAAGTTTCCAGGCTTAACTAATGCGTGGGTTATGCCAATCAAAACCCGCATTGATATGCTTGCAACAGGGATTAAAACGCCGGTAGGCATTAAAGTCGCGGGGCCAAATTTGAAGGAGATTCAAAAAATTGGTCAGCAGATTGAAGTTTTACTTAAAGATGTTCCCGGCACGGCTTCTGTTTATTCTGAGCGAGTAGCAGGTGGGCGTTATATCAAGGTGGATATCAACCGTGAAAAAGCCGCCCGTTATAGCTTAAATATTGCCGATGTGCAGCAAGTGGTTTCCACTGCAATTGGTGGAATGAACGTTACACAAACGGTCGAAGGGCAAGAACGTTATCCGGTAAACTTACGTTACCCGCAAGATTACCGTGATTCACCAGAGGCTCTCATGTTATTGCCAGTTGTTACGCCAACAGGTCAGCGTATTGCTCTTGCTGATGTGGCTGATATATTTATTGAAGACGGGCCTGCGGGCATTAAAAGTGAAAATGCACGGTTAAACGGATGGAGCTTTATTGATATTGATGGCATTGATATTGGCAGCTATGTAGACAATGCACGCCAAGTGCTTGACGAGCAATTAGTGTTGCCAACAGGTTACTCAATAACGTGGGCAGGGCAGTATGAGTACATGCAGCGCGCCAAAGATAAGCTCGCTTATGTGTTGCCACTGACTCTAGCGATAATAATTGTGCTGTTGTATCTCAACTTTAGAAGCTTTGCTGAAGTGGCAATAATTATGATCACGTTACCGCTGGCAATGATCGGTGGCGTTTGGCTCATGTATTTAGAAGGTTTTAACTTCTCAGTCGCTGTAGGTGTCGGGTTTATTGCCCTTGCCGGGGTCGCGGTGGAAATTGGCGTGATCATGTTGGTGTACTTAAACCAAGCTTATCAAGAAAAATCAGTACAAGCGCAGTTAGCTGGTAAAACACTTAGCTTTATTGAGCTTAAGCAAGCCATAGTTGAAGGTGCTGGTATGCGAGTACGTCCTGTGATGATGACCGTTGCCACAATTATCATCGGCTTACTCCCTGTGCTATATGGCACAGGAACAGGCAGTGAAGTAATGAGCCGTATTGCCGCTCCTATGGTCGGTGGTATGTTCAGCGCGATAGTATTGACATTGTTGGTTTTACCCGCGGTATATTTACTGTGGCGAAAGCAATCATTGAGGTAGTTTGAACGGTCTATAACTTTTACAGGTGGTGTGTAACTTGTACTTTTAAAAGTGCAACATGTTTCGCGCCACATGTATTTATTATTGATTTTAAAGGATTTAATTCTTTGGCATGAAACCCGCATTTAGTTACTAATCACGTGAGTAAAAAAGGAATACACATGCAAGTTAAAACAATACAAGAAGTGTACGATTGGACAATACTTTTTCACACCCAAATGGCAGCAAACTTCCATAGTGTGAAAGACAATCTTAATGAACATAATCAAATGTTGGTTGAATATTACTTGGAGTATGAAAAAAAATTAGCCGAGGATCTGGTTGGTTTTAAAGCGATCACTGAAATCAATACACTCGATACATACTGTTATGAGTATTTCGCTAAAAATCCAGAGTTGCTAACATTTAACGATCTTGATCAAGGTGAACAGGTCGATGAGCACGTTATTCAGGCATATTTAACGGAGCAACACCAAGCGGTGATTGAGTTATATGAGTACTTATTGTCGCGAGCTAAAACCCAAAACGGTAAAGAAAAAATAGCGCAGTTACTAGAGCTTGAACAGCAAGGCATCAAACAAATGATGCAAAGCTCAAATCGACATATGGATATGTAAAAATATACGGGTAGCACTGGCTACCCGTATATTTCAATCAGACAAAGTCGATTAAAAACCCCACCTTTTTCAAGTATTTTTGCTCTTGCTGTAAGTCAGCCAAAAGCAATGTTTGTTCGCTTAGCCACCCTACAGGGAATTGCAATAGCATACTATTTCCCTTTACAGTTACTGCCAGCTCTTGGTGTTGATCACTCAGGCGCTTCTGATTTAATAATACCGCTAACCTGAGTAATACAATGAGCTGTAAGATCTGAAAATGGGGTAACGAAAGTAGTTGAGGGAATGCTTCTAAGCGAATCTTTTTACGATAAAAACGTATCAAACAACTCAGTAATGTTTGCTGTTGCTGCGTAAAGCCAGGCAACTGGCTGTTTTCAACAACATATGCACTGTGCTTATGCAGACCTGATGAGTTAATACTCAAGCCTATTTCATGTAATTGTGCAGCCCAAACCAGTAACTGATGGTTATCTAGCGAGTCCAGTTGCCACTCTTTTTGCACTTGGATAAAAAGCCAATCAGCGGTGTTTGCGACTCGTCCAGCGTGCACTTTATCAATAGCATTTCTTTCACTTAAGTTAGCAATTGTATTGGTACGAATATCTTTTAGTGCCAACTTTTGCTGCATTTCATGAAGTAGCCCTTCACGTAATGAGAAGTCACTGTAATCCATTTCGTCGATGCTAAATAATTTAAAAATAGCGATTAAAATAGCCAATCCGCCGCAAATGCTGACTTGCCGCTCAGGACTTAACCCCGTGATAAGTAAGTTATCAATTGTTTTAGCTGCGATAAACTGTGTTTTTAATTCAAGTAATCGCTCTAGGGTAATAGTTTTTTGCTGTGGATCATTTGCAATGATCATTGCAAGAATCGACTTTATTGTTCCCGAAGTACCTACCACAGCGCTCCAGCTGGCACTCATATAGCTGGCATAAATAACCTCAAGTTCTTGTTCTGCTCTGATTTGCGCTTTATTAAAGCGTTTCCCATTAATGATCCCATCAGCAAAAAACTGTTTACTATAACTAACACACCCCATATTACGGCTACTGAGCAATGAGTGCTTAAAGTGTTTACCAATTATTAGTTCAGTACTGCCACCACCAATGTCGACAACTAAGCGATTTTCATCATGATGGATATAGTGCGCCACACCTTGATAAATTAAACGAGCCTCTTCCTGCCCTGATATAACATCAATATGATAAGGAAAAACCTTACTTGCTTGTGTTAAAAACGCATTAATGTTCTTGGCGCGCCTTAAAGTATACGTTGCCGCTATTTTTACATTACTCGCCGGGAAGTCCTGCAATGTAGTGGCGAACTGTTTTAATACGGCTAAAGCACGCTCGGTTGCAGCTTGGCTAAGTTGGTACTTATCATCCAACCCATCAGCTAAATATACGCGTTGTTTCTCTTTGTGTAGAATTTGCAAAGAGCCATCCACTTCTCTTGCTACCACTAAGTGAAAACTGTTTGAGCCTAAATCAACGGCAGCGATCGAAGGATAATCATTCATTATGGTAATTGTATTCCCATTTTTTTAAGAGGTCATGGATTGCTATTTGCGAGCGAATCTTTTTGCGGTTACCGCGTTTAACATAGAGATTTTTTTGTTCACTATCAATAATACGTGCTTTTGTGCGGTCTTTAAATTGTAAGTCGATGATATCAATAATGAGTTGTTTCAACTTTTCATCGTAAATGGGAACACCCACTTCAACACGATGATCTAAGTTTCTTGTCATCCAATCTGCTGATGAGATATATACTTTTTCTTCGCCTTTAGTACCAAATATCATGACTCTAGGGTGCTCTAAAAAGCGATCGACAATACTTATTACACGAATATTATCGCTAAAATTTGCAATGCCGGGGACTAAAGAGCACATGCCACGTACTATGATCTTAATCTTGACCCCTTTGCGCGCAGCGAAATATAGATTATCAATCAATTCTTTATCGACAAGGTTATTGACTTTAATCGATATTTTGCCCGATTTACCATTCTCGACGTTTGTTACTTCTTGTAAAATCAATTCATTAAGAACTGTTCGTGCATTAACAGGCGAGATCATTAAGTGCTCAAAAACAAACGGTTTATAGCTGTTCTCTATAAATTTAAATACGCTGTCACTTTCATCACAAATGCCGCTATGCTTGGTAAATAAACTAAAGTCAGTGTAAATTTTAGCGGTTTTCTCGTGAAAATTGCCGGTGCCTATGTGTGCATACTTTACAATTTGGCCTTTTTCACGGCGGTGGATAATACATAGTTTACTGTGTACTTTTAATGCGGGGATACCAAAAATAACTTTAATGCCTGCAGCGCTTAATACCTTTGCCCATTTAATGTTATTTTCTTCATCAAAGCGTGCTTTTAGTTCCACCATTACGGTGACTTTTTTTCCATTTTTTGCCGCATTAATTAGTGATGAAATCAACCGTGATTTACTGGCTACACGATAAATATTTACTTTTATTTGAGTCACTTTTGGGTCAAACGCAGCCTGACGTACATATTCAAGTAAGTGATTAAAGGTGTGGTAAGGGTAGTAGAGTAAAATATCCTGCTGAGTAATCGCGTCAAACACACTTGCATGGGTGTTAAATGAGCTGCTTTGTAAAACAGGTAAGTTTTTATTTTCTAGATATTGGCGCCCTATATTAGGGAAGCCGATAAAGTCCCTAAAGTTACGATAGCGTCCACCGGGTATGAGGGCATCATGATGGGTGACGCCTAAACGCTTTTTCATCACTTTAAGCATCGACTCAGGCATTACTTGATCATATACCAGCCTAACAGGCTCTGCATAAACTCGTTGCTTTAAGCCTTTGGACATTTTATCAAGAATGCCTTCTTCAAGTTCGTCGTCTAAGTTGTACTCGGCATCACGGGTGAGTTTGATTGAGTGGCCTTGTATTTCGTTAAAACTAAAAAAGTTACTAAATACATCGTTAATAAAAAACAAAATAATATCATCGAGTAATACAATTGTTTTGTGACGACGCGTTTTCTCAGGAGGTAAAATTACAAACCTAGGGACTCTATCGGTTGGTACTTCGAGCATCGCATAATGGCTCTTGTCACTGAGCATTTCGACAAAAATGTAGGTCATTGTATCGTTGATGTGATCAGAGTAATCTTTATTTTCATCCAGCATGATGGGAGAAATATGCTGAAGAACTTTGTCATGAAAAAAGGTTTTTAACCAATTGATATGAAAATCACTGAGCGCCTCTGGGCGATCAACGTGGATGTTATGATCATTTAAGTCGCAGAGGATTTGCTGGTGAATGGCATTGAATTTTTTGGTTAATTGCAGAATTTTTTGCTGAATCTCAGCAAGTAATATCTCGTCTTCATCAAAGTTAGTATCAGGCAATTTATTGAGTAGTATTCTGCGTTTTACATCAGCAACACGAACTCTAAAAAACTCATCTAAATTATTAGAAAAAATCCCTAAAAAGCGCATGCGCTCTATAATAGGGTTACTTTCGTCAGCAGCTTCTTGCAACACTCGGTCATTAAATGACAGCCAACTTAACTCAGGGGCAAAGTAGGTGATTGTTTGCGACACATTTGAGCAAGCATTCATGATTCATTCCTTAAATAACGTCTCCTTAAAAGATAGTACAAAAAGATGACATTATCATGACAAACATGTCACTTACATTACACGTTTGTCATGGGAATTTACTAAGGTCGGAAGAAGGTTTACGCTGACTCAATGTCGACGATCAAATCTGCTGTAATAGCTTCTAACGCATTAACAACTTCGTCTTTATTCATGCCCTCAGGAAGTTCAATTGTTGCCACTGCGCTGAAGATCGGCACCCCCCAATTTGGCGCGCTTTGCTGTTTAGAGTTTAAGTGAGTAATACTGGCGCCCTTATGTCGAATAACACTGGCAAGCTCTTGCACTATCCCTGGGCGGTCATTGCCCGTGATAACAAAGTTCAGTGTCTCAGCAGGAGTATTTTCAAGTGCTTCTACACCATTTTCAATTTTGACCTCTAGGTCTGGCAATTCATCAAGTGCAACTTGTAACTCTTTAAGGTGCTCTTCGGGAACTGTCACTTCTAAAATTCCTGCAAAGTGGCCTGCTAAATGACTTAAGTTACTTGTTAACCAGTTTCCATGATGACTTAAAATAGCAGTCGAAATGTCTTCTACAAGGCCGGGGCGATCGTGCCCTAAAATAGTAATAACTAATTGCTTCATGAGTAGGTTCCTAAAATTGCCGTTATAAAAATGCACGGGCATGAAATAGTTGAATGATTATTATGTTTATAAAGCCAAGTTGAGTATTGACTCAGTTGGTTATTTTGTCCAACTTTTGTAAGGTTTGGTTCCAATTTGAGACAAAGAAAAGTAGGTTGTTAATACTTACTTTAGTTAACCCACTGTTTATTATGTAGTATTTAAAAGGTGAAATTTTCTCATCTTGATGGTGGGATGCTAATTTATTGATAAATAGTAAGGTTTACAGCCATAGGTTATAACTTCAATAGCAAATTAACCCTATTATGACGTCTGTAACATTATTGTCATCTTGGTGAAATATAATGTGCCAACGTTAAGTTTTAAAGGTGTTTCGATGACTTCCAATCCGAATAAACCGTCTTTCAATACGGATAGAAGCCGTCTATTTAAAGACCGGTTTGCCCAATTTAGCATTACTGCTGGCGGTATAATGGTATTAATAGCGCTGCTGTTAATATTTTTCTATTTGCTATATGTAGTCCAACCTATTTTTGAATCAGCGAAAGTAGAAACGCGTGATAGCTTTGGATTGAATAATGCTGAGCAGATTGTCGGCTTAGGTGTAGAAGAGCAAACTGAGGTTGCGTTTTTACTCTCCAAAACAGGTGCTGTTGATTTCTACAGTGTAGAAAAGCAAACGTTCGGCAAAAAGCTAACAAGCCTACCAGTAACTTTAGATGCCAAGGTATCAAGTTTTGCCAAAAGTGCTCCGTTTCAAGGGCAGTATGCTTATGGTTTGGAAAA
Organism: Pseudoalteromonas atlantica; assembly: GCF_043641955.1. Taxonomy (GTDB): domain Bacteria; phylum Pseudomonadota; class Gammaproteobacteria; order Enterobacterales; family Alteromonadaceae; genus Pseudoalteromonas; species Pseudoalteromonas atlantica_A. The sequence goes on along the minus strand of NZ_JBHZRV010000014.1, from coordinate 23,542 downwards.
TGGTTCTGCGGTCATCGTTGTACCAAAGTTTCTAGTTACTTTTCCAAACAACAAACGCAAACTAACACCGCGCTTAGATTATCCATTAGGTGAATTGTCACTGGTTGTAGATGAGCAAGGTGCAGCCATTTCTCAGTTTGCATTTAGCCATTATGAAGAGAAAACAGCCATTGTGGCGCAGACAGTTGATAAACGCGTAATGTTTAGCAGCTTTGTTGCTGAAGAGAATATGTTCACGGGCGAAATTGAATGGCAAGTTGAACGCACAGATTTAGATGTTGATGGGCGTATTGATCAACTACTTATGTCACCAGATACAACGCGTACTTTTGTTCGCACGGCAAATCAAATTTATATCTATGATACGCGCTTCCCGAGCGACGTTGAGCTGATTCAAGTTTTGGCTGCTAATGAAGAAAATGCAAATTTAGTGTCTGCAGAGCTTCTAGCCGGTGCTAACTCATTGATGCTTGCTAATGATAACGGTGAAGTCTCGCAGTGGTTTGAAGTCAACACGGATGACGGTCGTGAGTATCAAAAGATTCGTGCTTTTGAAACAACAAAACAAAACAAGCTAGATATCTTCGCTGAGTTTTACCGCCGTACTTTCTTTACTACTAGTTCAAATGGTGAATTAGGCTTGTATTACACCACGAGTGAAGCAAAACTTTGGCAAGGTAAAGTAAGCGATGGTGCGATTGAAAACTTTGCAATTGCGCCGCGTTCAAATGCAGCACTTATTTTAGCCGACAACAAGCTAACAGTTGTTGATATTCATAACGAACACCCAGAGGTTACATGGTCAGCTTTATGGCAAGAGGTATGGTACGAAGGTTACCCTGAGCCTGGTTATATTTGGCAATCAACCTCTGCCAGCGATGACTTTGAATCGAAGTTTTCTTTAGTACCTATCTCATTCGGTACAATTAAAGCGGCAATGTATGCCATGTTATTTGCTGTGCCGATTGCATTGTCAGCGGCTATTTATACAGCATACTTCATGTCGAGTGAATTACGTAAAGTAGTTAAGCCTACCGTCGAAATTATGGAAGCATTACCCACGGTAATCTTAGGTTTCTTAGCTGGTTTATGGCTTGCACCATTAATTGAAGAGCACTTACCAGCCATAGTTGGTTTATTGATTATGCTTCCGCTAGGTATTATTGCAACAGCTTATGGCTGGACAAAGCTACCTGCTGGTATTCGTCATCGAATTCCTGAAGGGTCGCATTCAATCTTACTTATTCCGGTCGTGCTATTAATTGGTTGGTTAGCGTTTGCGATGAGCGGCGCAATAGAATTGTGGATGTTTGATGGTAACGTTCGTCAATACCTAACTAATGAATTAGGAATGACATTTGACCAACGTAACTCATTAGTTGTTGGTATTGCGATGGGCTTTGCTGTTATACCCACTATTTTTTCGATTGCTGAAGATGCGGTATTCAGTGTTCCTAAGCACCTTTCGAATGGCTCACTTGCTTTAGGCGCAACACAATGGCAGACGTTGGTTAGCGTTGTGCTTTTAACTGCCAGCCCAGGTATCTTCTCTGCGGTGATGATGGGACTCGGTCGCGCAGTAGGTGAAACCATGATTGTGCTTATGGCAACAGGTAACACACCAATTATGGATTGGAGTATCTTCCAAGGTATGCGTACGCTAGCGGCCAATATTGCAGTTGAAATGCCAGAATCTGAAGTGGGAAGTTCACATTATAGAATCCTCTTCTTAGCGGCATTTGTATTATTCATATTTACTTTTATTTTCAACACAGTAGCTGAGTTTGTTCGTCAGCAGCTGCGTGATAAATACAGCTCAATGTAATTGGAGAAACACGACATGGTAAAGCAGTGGTTTAAGTCAGGTTCTCCTTGGATATGGATGACAGGTGGTGCGGTAAGTATCAGCTTGATATCTGTTCTTGGATTATTAGCAATGATTGCATGGAAAGGGTTAAGCTTTTTCTGGCCTTCACAGGTGATGCAATTTGAGCTTGATGGCTCAGTAACAAAACAAACCGTGATTGGTGAAGTATATGACCGAGAAATGGTGCCTAAGTCTCGCCTTGAAGCAATGGGCGTGGATTTATCAGGTTTTAACAAAGAAAACCTAGAACGTTTACTTATTAAAACAGGTAATCGTGAATATGTAGATTTAGATTTCCGTTGGGTACTTGAAACGGATATAAAATCAAAGACGACTCCTGCGGACCTTGCAGTATTTGAACGTAGTAAAAATGGTAATTTTTACGGCTATATTGAAACAGTGATAAAAGACGGGCAAGTCATTACTGACAATAAAAAACAAGTACTGGAAGAGCTGGTTGATCGCGCAGTAGATTTAAATGATCAAGCTGCAGATCTACAAGACGGTGAAATCGGCCATATAAATTATGAGCTAGAACGTTTACGTCTTCAGGAGAAGTCTTACCTATTGGATGATGCCTTGACTGATGAGCGAGTCGCAGAGCTTGCTCAACAACGTGCAGAGCTTAGAGCTGATTACTTGGTGCTAGAAAAACAACTTTTTGCACTTCGTAACCAAGCAAAGCGCGATAAAGTAACCGCTAAAGATATGCGCGGCGAAAGTGTCACAATACCACTTTACCAAGTGCTCGATTTTTGGTTACCAAACGATATGGGTTTCTTTGCAAAGCTAGGCCACTACTTTGTGCAGTTAGGCAAGTTTATTTCAGATGACCCACGTGAAGCTAATACCGAAGGGGGCGTTTTCCCAGCTATATTTGGTACGGTATTCATGGTAATGCTAATGGCAGTTATTGTGACGCCATTTGGTGTAGTTGCTGCAATTTACTTACATGAATATGCAGCAAAGAATGCCGTGACAAAAATGATTCGAATCGCGGTGATTAACTTAGCGGGTGTACCATCAATTGTATATGGTGTATTCGGCTTAGGCTTCTTTGTTTATGTATTAGGCGGAAGCTTAGACCAACTATTCTACCCAGAAGCTGCGCCTAGCCCAGTATTTGGTACACCGGGTGTGATGTGGTCAGCATTAACGCTTGCGATTCTTACATTGCCTGTTGTTATTGTTTCGACAGAGGAAGGTTTATCACGTATTCCTAGTACTGTACGTCACGGTTCACTTGCACTAGGCGCTACGCAAGCAGAAACGTTATGGCGGATTATTGTGCCAATGGCTAGCCCTGCAATTATGACAGGGTTAATATTAGCCGTTGCTCGCGCAGCGGGTGAAGTAGCGCCATTAATGTTAGTTGGTGTGGTGAAGATGGCACCGACATTACCGCTTGATGGTAACTTCCCATATTTTCACTTAGATAGAAAGTTTATGCACTTAGGCTTCCATATATACGATGTTGGCTTTCAAAGCCCTAACGTTGAAGCGGCTCGTCCGTTGGTTTACGCCACTGCATTCTTATTAGTATCAGTGATCATCACATTGAATATCACAGCAATCGGCATACGTAATCACTTACGTGAAAAATACCGTTCGCTTGAGCATTAATTAGTAAAGGTAAAAAGACATGATTACAGTCGCTCCACAAGTAAACCAGTCAGGCACAAGCTTGAAGTTGGATTTAGAGAATTTAGGTAAAGAGCAAACAGCACTCGAGATCAAGGACTTGGATCTTTACTATGGTGATAAACAAGCATTAAGCTCGGTTAATATGAAGATACCTAAGGGGCAGGTAACCGCATTTATCGGGCCATCGGGTTGTGGTAAGTCAACGTTACTGCGTTGTATTAATCGTATGAATGATTTAGTTGATATTTGCCGAATTGAAGGTGAAATATTACTTCACGGTCAAAATATATATGACAAAAGTGTAGACGTAGCCGCGCTTCGTCGTAATGTAGGTATGGTGTTTCAACGCCCAAACCCATTCCCTAAATCAATTTACGAGAATGTAGTTTATGGCCTACGCTTACAAGGTATTAAAGAAAAGCGTAAATTAGACGAAGTAGTTGAACAATCTTTACGAGGCGCTGCGCTATGGGATGAAGTAAAAGACAGACTTCACGACAGTGCATTTGGCCTTTCGGGTGGTCAGCAACAGCGTTTAGTGATTGCGCGTTCAATTGCAATTGAACCAGAAGTATTGTTGTTGGATGAACCAACGTCGGCACTTGATCCAATTTCAACATTGGTCATTGAAGAGTTAATAAACGACTTAAAGAATAAATTTACCGTTGTAATTGTTACACATAACATGCAACAAGCAGCGCGTGTATCAGATCAAACTGCATTTATGTACATGGGTGAGTTAATAGAGTATTCCGATACAAATACGCTATTTACCACACCAAATAAAAAGAAAACTGAAGACTATATTACAGGTCGTTACGGCTAGTAATTTGTGTCGAGTGTTTTGCAGTCATAAACGAATTTGATAAGAAGGTTAATAATGGAACACAATATCAATAAGCACATTTCAGGTCGCTTTAATCAAGAGCTTGAAAATGTTCGTAACCATGTGTTGAGCATGGGTGGTTTAGTTGAACAGCAATTAAACAGTGCGCTTGATGCGGTTAGTAATGGCGATGCAGAACTTGCTCGTAAAGTGCGTGAAAACGACTACAAAGTTAACGCGATGGAAGTTAACATTGACGAAGAATGTACCCGCATCATTGCTCGTCGCCAACCAGCGGCAAGTGACTTGCGTTTAGTGATTGCAATAGCTAAGACGATTGCAGATCTAGAGCGCATTGGCGATGAAGCTGAGCGTATTGCAAAAGTTGCATTAGATTCATTTACTAAAGATCAGCAAGATTTATTAGTGAATATTGAGAATATGGGCCGCCAAGTGTCTAAAATGTTGCATGATGTTTTGGATGCATTTGCCCGTATGGATGTACAAAAAGCATTTGAAGTACACAAAGAAGATGCCAAAGTTGACCGTGAGTATGAAGCTATAACACGCCAAATCATGACGTATATGATGGAAGACCCACGCTCAATTCCAAAAATTATGGATTTAGTTTGGTCTGTGCGCTCATTAGAGCGCATTGGTGATAGATGCCAAAACATTGCAGAATACATAATTTATTTTGTTAATGGAAAAGATATTCGTCATACATCTCAAGAAGATATAGAGAAATCACTTTAACTTTTAGTGGTTTGTTTATTGTAAAAAAACGGCAATTAGCCGTTTTTTTGTTTTTATATTGTAACTAATAATATGCTTAAGGGGCGGCTCAGTAATAAAAAGCGTTCACAAACGTTACGAATGCTGTAAAATTCACGCCGCAAAGCATACTAATTTGATTAAGGGTCAGCTATGCCTACTAACGCGTTTTTAGGAGTGTTCGCAAAATCTCCTATCAAGCCAATGGAAGATCACATCAAGAAGGTACATCAAGCAAGTAAAGCCTTGATCCCTTTTTTCAATCACGTATTTAAAGAAGAGTGGGCTCAAGCAGAAGAAATTCGCTTGGACATTCGTAATTTAGAACGTGAAGCCGACGACATGAAAAGAAATATACGTTTACAACTACCGCGTGGTTTATTTATGCCGGTAGAGCGTACAGATCTGCTTGAGCTCGTCACCCAGCAGGATAAAATTGCCAATAAAGCTAAAGACATTGCTGGTCGTGTAATTGGTCGTGAGATGACCATACCAAAAGAGATTCAAACTGATTTCTTAGCCTATGTAACGCGTTGTGTTGATGCGACTAAACAAGCATCAAAAGCAATTAATGAGTTAGATGAGCTATTAGAAACAGGGTTTAAGGGTCGCGAAGTGACCTTGGTTGAAAAAATGCTCGTTGAATTGGATGCAATAGAACAAGACACGGATGATATGCAAATCAAAATACGTCGCCAATTGCGCGTCGTAGAAGATGGACTTAATCCAGTTGATGTAATGTTTTTATACAAGATCATCGAATGGGTCGGCGAACTTGCTGATATAGCAGAGCGCGTAGGTTCACGTCTTGAGCTGATGTTAGCTCGGTAATTTACACTCAGTTCAATAACGAAAGATTAAGGTTACACAATGGATATCATTGCATCTTATGGCACGGTATTAATTTTAATTGCCGCTGCTGTCGGTTTTTTTATGGCTTATGGTATTGGTGCGAATGATGTTGCCAATGCAATGGGCACATCAGTTGGTTCAAAAGCACTTACAATCAAACAAGCAATCTTAATTGCTATGGTGTTTGAGTTTGCTGGTGCTTACTTGGCCGGTGGCGAGGTAACATCAACAATTCGTAAAGGTATTATCGACTCAACTCCATTCTTGGATATTCCTGAGTTGATGGTGCTGGGTATGATTTCAGCATTATTTGCAGCAGGTAGCTGGTTATTAATTGCGTCATTCTTAGGTTGGCCAGTATCAACGACTCACTCAATCATCGGTGCAATTATTGGTTTTGCGCTGGTTGCTGTGGGCAGTGAAGCAATTCAATGGGGTAAAGTAGCCGGTATCGTAGGAAGCTGGATTGTCACCCCTGCTATTTCAGGCTTTATCGCGTATCTCATTTTTATGAGTGCACAAAAGCTGATTTTTGATACAGACGCACCACTTAAAAATGCAAAACGTTTTGTACCAATATATATGGGCTTAGCGGGTTTCATTATGTCTTTAGTGACCATTAAGAAAGGCCTAAAACATATTGGTATTAATCTAGGTGCTGTTGAAGGTTATGCACTTGCTATCGGTATTGCTGTAGTTGTGGGTTTACTGGGTAAAGTTGCTATTTCTCGCTTAAAGATAGACCCGCAAGCCGACAAGAAAATGCAGTTCAACAATGTTGAAAAAGTGTTTGCTATCTTAATGGTCTTAACAGCTTGTTGTATGGCATTTGCCCATGGTTCAAACGATGTTGCTAATGCAATTGGTCCATTAGCTGCAGTTGTAAATATTGTTGAAAACAATGGTGAGATTGCTAAGAAAGCCGCACTTGCATGGTGGATATTACCACTAGGTGGTATTGGTATCGTTGCGGGTCTTGCTATTTTAGGTAAGAAAGTAATTAAAACAATTGGTGAAGGTATTACACATTTAACACCTAGCCGTGGTTTTGCTGCTGAACTTGCTGCTGCTTCAACCGTTGTTATTGCATCTGGTACTGGCTTGCCTATCTCAACCACACAAACCCTTGTTGGTGCGGTGTTAGGTGTAGGTATGGCCCGTGGTATCGCTGCACTTAATATGGGCGTAGTCAGAAACATTGTGGTTTCTTGGGTAATAACATTGCCAGTAGGCGCAGGTCTTGCTATTGTTATTTTCTACATATTAAGAACTGCGTTCGGAGTCTAATTCCCGTAGCTTTTAAGTAGCACAGACTTTTAGCTTGAAAAGATCTCAATGCCCTAGGTATTGGGGTCTTTTTATTTGTAGGTAACAAAAGTAATGACTAATTTACCCAGTATTAAGCAGTTGCAGTATCTATTAGCTGTGCATCAGCATCAACACTTCGGCCGTGCAGCAAGTGCATGTTTTATTGGTCAATCGACATTAAGTAGCGCAATTCAAACGCTTGAGGAAACCCTCGGCTGTCAGCTTATTGAACGTGAGAATCGCAGCTTAATGTTTACTGCTGTGGGCGAAGAAGTTGTTGAGCGCGCTCGAAAGATTATCGACGATACAATGAGTGTCAAAGAGTTAACTAAAAGTCATCTAAACCCACTGAGTGGCAAGTTGACTTTAGGTGTCATACCGACCATTGCAAGTTTTATAGCAGCGCCTCTTTATCATTTTTGTCAGCAGCAGTTTAGTGAGTTAGAGCTTGTGCTGGTTGAAGATACGAGTGATAACTTGCTAGACAAATTGGAACACGGCCACATAGATTTAGCGTTGTTAGCATTACCGTATGAAACAGATAAATTTCATACACAGGTGCTTGCGCAAGATCACTTTAGTTTAGTGCATCATGCTGATTATAAGCCGGCAGCAGGGATTGAAGATTTTAATTTGCTACCAGATGCCAGTGTATTTTTGCTTGAGCGGGAGCACTGTATGACAGGTCATGCACTGAGTGCGTGCCATCTTAATCGCTCAAGCTGTATTAACCCATTTGAGGCTGCAAGCTTACATACATTGTTGAGTATGGTTGAATACCAACTAGGGGTGACATTTTTACCTCAAATGGCGCTAAATGCGGGCATACTTGCAAATAAAAACATGCTTGCTACTCCCTCAAAAGGTGATGCGTACCGAGACATAGGTATTTTGTGGCGCAAAACAACAGGGCGAATTCGTGACTTTAGGCTCTTTAGCCAAGCGCTCAAAGAATTTTTAGCGAAACAATGTCAAGTTTGATTTATTAAACAAAAAGTTATGAAAAAGGCGCAATTTAATTGCGCTTTTTTTGTGGATCTTCAAACTATTCCTCTCATGTCCTCGACTAACATAATAAGTAAATAAACTAAAAACTGAGAATTGTGTTTTTCCAATCAGAAGAAACCTTAATCAAAAAAGCGCAGCAGGGTAATAAGCGAGCGTGGATCAAGCTCGTGAAGCAGCATGAGGGCTCCGTTTATAATTATTGTTTGCGTATATTAAGCAATCCTGATGATGCAATGGATCTGATGCAGGAAGTATTTATTTCTGTATATAAAAGTTTGCACAACTTTCGTGGTGACGCCAGTTTTAATACGTGGGTCTTTCAAATAGTACATCGTCGCGGGGTTGAGTTTTACCGTCGCCGGCATGTTTATCAGCCGCTTGATGATACCCCTGAGCAGACTTGTAAAAACGGTGAGCTTGAGCAAAATCAAATCGTGCAATTAGAGCATAATCAGCTCAAGGTAATGATGAATAACTTACCTTGGGAGCAGCGATTGGTAGTGGAGCTAAAGTTTTTTCAGCATTGTACATTTGAAGAAATTGCACTGCAGTTAGACATATCCACAAATACAGCTAAATCACGTTTGTACAGTGCATTGGGTAAATTAAAAGTTCATTTGGAGGCTGTTGATGGCTAATTTAGACACACTTTTTGAGCAATGGTTAGAGGGTAAGCCACTCACAAGTGAGGCGCTTGAGCAATTAAAAACAAGTGCACAGTACGGTGCAATGTTAGCACAAGCACAACGGTGGCAAGCGCAAAGCAGTGATTATAAACAGCAACCTGTGCCTGATTGGGACCGGTCATCTACGTTAGGTGTAAAGCCTCAGCGTAGTAAACAAAGTAACGCTGCTATATGGGCAGTCGCTGCATCTATTATGGTGTGCACTCTGGTGTACTTAGTGCCAAGTAAAAACACTGAAAGTGAATTGCAACTTGCCAAGCAAACAAAGTTATTGGAATCCCAGCAAAAGCAAATAGACCAACTACAAAATATTATTACTGCACAAAATGAGTTGCAACAACAGCGTATGTATCAATTAACCAAAGAAGCTATAGCGACCGGACGGGTAGAGCGCCAAGAAGACATTAATAGTTTAATTAGTTATATGAAAACTCAACGAGCGCAAGATCACGCTTATCTGCGGATGCAGTTAAATGATTTAGCCGAACAAGTACAAGGGCAGCCTTTGGCTGCTGTAGCAAAAAATTAGGAGTTAACCATGAATAAAAAAATGATGTGTAGTGTTATTACTTTTTTAGTTGGGTGCGCAAGTACTCAGTTATTGGCACAAACACCAGAACAACTGAGCGCGATTACCCGTGAAGTGAGTATTATGGAAAATATTCTCAGTGCGGCGTTAAAGCAAGATACAGATAAGAAGGTAAGATCTATTAATGCAAACTATTTTGCGAACCAAGGGGTTGTTTTTGAATTAGATATTCAAGGTAATAGGCGCTGGCAAACTATTTTTAGCGGAGCGCCAGATGCACCATTACCGCCGATGCCCGAGATTGACTTTGCTGATGTAAATGTAGAATTTATTAGTAAACAAGTGGAGATTATCAGTGAGCGAGCAGTTGAATCTTCGCGAGAAGCATATCAACAAGCAATGGAAGTTATGCGTGAAGGAGCTGAAAAAGTACGTGACATTGCACACAAAGAGCGCGATGTAAGTCGCGAGTTGCGAGACTTAGAACGTGAAAGACGCGATTTAGAGTTCGCTACACGCCATGACAACAGCGCTGAAACCAAAGAGTTAGCGCTGCGTAAAAAAAGTTTAGAGAAAGAAATTGCAGCACTTGAAAAGCAACAAACCAAGTTAACAAAGCAGCATCAAAAAATTCGCCAAGATATAAGTGCAAAGCAAGCTGAGCGAGAGAAGCAACAAGCTGTTGAACAAAAGCAAATGCTTGAACAAATTAGCAAGAGTATTAGCTTAACACTTTGTGATTATGGCAGTGGTTTACGCAGCCTACCAAATGATGAACATATCAGCTTTGTACTCAATGGTTTCGGCCACAAAAATAAGAATTTAATTAAGGTATTTAATAAAGCTGATATTAAAAAATGTGTTGTTGGTGATATCAAAGCAGGTGATTTAGCAGCTAAAGCAATTAGTTACCAATTTTAAAAAAATTCGCATAAAAAAGCAGTCATTTATAATGGCTGCTTTTCATTGTGTCCTTCAAATTCAAATTGTTTGTTGAGGTGGGTAATATCAGGCAGAAACAACAAATAAACCCAGACAACTAAATTAAAATACGGCACAAGGCCTAAGCAGGCAAACGTAGTTTTGGGGTAACCTTTTCTAGTGGCATATTTATAGCACTGGTACGCTATACCCAAGTTCACTATTAGTATTAACACGATCAATTGCATCATAACCTAGCTCCTTAATCGACAAAACCACTTAAAACAGTATGTCGTTTTATAATGGTATATGCTTGCCGATCTGTGATGTCTTGTTTATTTTTACCTATCGGTTTAACAACAAGACATTTAACAACGTCGAGTAAAAAGTATAGAAGAGTTACGGCTAGATGAAAGTATAAAATTGGTTAAAAGTGTATAAATTTGTAATGCTCAAGCTAGGTTATTGTTCGTAAAAAGTTTTATTTTTAGATATTTTTTCGAGCTCACCGGCTATTTTTTCTACCGGTTGAGGCCGTGCAATAAAGTAACCTTGCCCGTAATCAACACCTATATCTTTTAGTGCTAGGAAAATATCTTTATTTTCAACATACTCAGCTACAGAGCGCTTGTCTAGAGAGCGGCTAATATCATTAATGGCTTTAACCAAGGCTAAATCAATTGGATCATTGAGCATATCTCTTACAAATGAACCGTCAATTTTTACATGTTGTGCAGGCAGTTGCTTGAGGTAATTGAACGTGCTAAATCCAGTGCCAAAATCGTCAATTGAGAAGTGACAGCCAAGACGATTGAGTTTTTCAATCATCGCGCGAGTGGCCGTTAAGTTATTAATACTTGCTGACTCGGTGATTTCGAAGATCACCCGTGTCGGTGGCAAATTATAGTCTTTCAGTGTTGACTCAATATGAGGTAATAAGCGTTCATCTAAAAATGATTGCGCAGATAAGTTAATAGCTACTTGGCTGAGCTCTGGATGCTTGGCAATCGCAGCTATTGCATTACGAATAACGCACTGGTCCATCAGATATGTATCATTGAGAAGTTCAAGCGATGGTATAAACTGATTTGGGTAAACCAATTCATCGCCTAATTTTAAGCGTAACAGTGCTTCAAAGTATGCCACTTCGCCTTTTTTAAAGTCCCAAATAGGTTGATAATGCAACTCTATCTGATCTTGTTGTAAAGCTTGGCGTATGCTGTGTCCCCACTCAAGGCCTGCTTGGAGAGTGTTGTGGTTAGCGTCTTCTTTTGAATAACAGTGAACTAAATTTCTACCTAAGCTTTTTGCAACATAAAGTGCAATATCAGCTTGTTTTAAACACTCGCTAGGGTCGTTATTAGCCGCTGTAATTTGCGTTAAACCAATGGAGCAACTGATAGAGTATATTTGCTCTTCAGACTTAAACTGATGGCCATCAATCGCCATACAAATGCTTTCTGCAACTAGGTGCGCATCTAATAGGTTCATATTTTTCAAAATAACCGCAAACTCATCACCGCCAATACGACAAATTAAGTGTTCGTCTTTGATATTTGAAGTAAATAATTGTGCGACTTCCTTGAGCACAATGTCGCCTTGTTGGTGACCTTTGCTGTCGTTAATTATTTTAAAATGATCTAAATCTATGTATATAAGTGCATGTTCACTTTGGTCAAATGTGTATTCAGGCTGACAAATAAGGTTGAGCTGTTGGTCAAAGTAATAACGGTTGTGCAAGCCTGTTAATGTATCGTGCAGAGCTAAATGGCGTAGCTGCAGTTCCGCCTGTTTTCGTTCATGAATGTTGTCTATTGTGGCGGTTATACTGGTGGCGTTACTACTATTCTTAATAAGCTGTAAACGGCATTCAACCCAAATAGCGCGCCCATCTTTATGCTGGATCTGAATTTCTACTTTTTGCTGCTCTTTGCCGCCATTTAGAATGTTGCTGATAGTGCCGAGTAATTTTACTTTACATTCTTCTTCACAAAAGTCAGTTAATGACTTTGTTAAGGTGTGTTTAATACCAAAGCCAGATAGTGATTCCCATGCAGGATTGATAAACCGAATGAGACCTTGTTGGTCAAACTCAAGTACAACGGTGTTCAAATGTAATAATATGCGCTGATGGGCCGAAAAAAGTTCTTTATAGCGGCTTTGACTTTGACTCAATTGCTCCACTTTTTGGGCAAATTCAGCATAACTCACCATAAAGTCTTCGCGACGCGCGGCATGGTCACATACTTTGCTTAAAAACGTAGGCTCGTATGGCGTACGGATAAAGTCAGTAACCCCTGACAGCAGCAGTTGTTCAGCGTAATCAGCATCGCGCGTATCTATTATTGTTACGATGGCTTGTTTGGGATTGTGTTGTAGCATTTCTTCAACAAGCTTACTTGCCGCCACGGCATTTGCGGAGGTGGCATCCAACAACACTATTGAAAAGGTTTGCTGCAGGTAAATTGCCAAGGCTTGTTTATTTGTTGTTGTTCGTGTGCAAGCAAAGTTGAGCGCCAAAGTTTGCTCAATTTCGGCGGCTTTCTTATCGTCAAGCTCAATAAGTAAAAGGTTTAAGCGGCTACTTTTTTCTAAATGCGTTGATAATACATTAGCAAGTACCTGAGGTAACATGTCTTGGCGTTCAAACGGTAATACCGCATCAATGCCATAACTGCGCGCTGTTGTTTCAGCGATTCTTTCACAATAAATAGGGGGTGTTAGTACAATAGGTGTGTTTTTTGGCGTTTTCAATAGCCCAGAGCGAATCATCCGAGAGAAGCGCCAGCCGTCAATTTTACCGACATCTAAGCCAGTTATAATAATATCAACAGTCTGATTTTTTAGCAGCTCTAATGCTTGCTGGGTATCATCGACCTCAATGAAAGTAAACACATTAAGCTTGCTTAGAGTCGACCTAATAGTCTGCCGTTCAGCCATACTGGCGTTTAAAATCAGCAACTGGAGCTGCTTAGCCATGACGTCACTACCTCTTATTCAACCTACGTTAATTCAGTAGATTAGGATAATGCCATTTTCCCTTAACCACAAGAAAACATTCCTGGGTTTTTAAACTTAGTTGAGCAATGCGTTTGATAGGGTTAAACTTGGCGCGAATTTTTTGATCTGGATGTATATGTTATGCGCGTAGCAGACTTTAGTTTTGACCTACCTGATGAACTTATTGCTCGTTTTCCAAAAGAAGACAGAACAAGTAGCCGTTTACTGACTTTAGATGGCCCAACAGGGGCACTTGAGCACAAAGTATTTAGTGATATTTTAGAATTAGTAAATGAAAACGATTTACTGGTATTTAACAATACTAAAGTTATTCCTGCTCGTATGTATGGGCAAAAAGAATCTGGCGGTAAAGTTGAAGTACTTGTTGAGCGGGTATTAGACGAGCACAGAGTGCTGGCTCATGTGCGTGCAAGTAAATCGCCTAAAGAAGGCTCAGTCATTACCTTAGAAGGTAAGGCAAAAGCAATCATGGTAGGTCGCCATGCTGAACTGTTTGAGCTTAAATTTACCGACAGTGAAAATGTACTTGAGATTTTAAACGATATTGGCCACATGCCATTACCGCCTTACATTGACCGCCCAGATACAGAAGATGACCGTAAGCGTTATCAAACAGTGTATGGCGAAAAACCCGGTGCGGTAGCTGCGCCCACGGCAGGGCTGCATTTTGACGATAGTTTAATGGCTGCGTTAAAAGAAAAAGGCGTTAACATGGCCTTTGTTACGTTACACGTAGGTGCGGGGACTTTTCAGCCGGTACGCGTTGATTCTGTAGATGATCATATTATGCATTCTGAATATATTGAAGTGCCTGATGATGTTGTTGCTGCAGTTGCTAAAACCAAAGCAAACGGAGGGCGGGTTATAGCTGTTGGCACCACGTCTGTTCGTTCACTTGAGTCGGCGGCTAAAATTCATGGCGGTAAACTTGATACTTACTTTGGTGATACAGATATCTTTATTTATCCGGGATATCAATTTAACGTAGTCGATGCCATGGTCACTAACTTTCATTTATCTGAATCGACTTTGATTATGTTAGTGAGCGCTTTTTCAGGGCAAGACAATATTATGTCAGCATATCAAACAGCAATAGAACAAAAGTACCGCTTTTTTAGTTACGGTGATGCAATGTTTTTAACCCGCAAATAACGGTTAATCAAATGTCTTGAAAGCCCAGCCGCGTGTTGGGCTTTTTGATTTGAGTAATCGCTCTTTTAATTCTCACTTTTAGCCCAATTAATAGTATTGCGCTAACAAAAAGGTTAGAATCGAACGGTTAAATTATAGCTTGTTGGACTGTTTTTCCGACATTGAGGATGATATGAAATTTGAATTAGACCGTACTGACGGTAAAGCGCGCCGCGGCCGCTTGATTTTTGACCGAGGTGTTGTAGAAACACCAGCATTTATGCCTGTTGGTACCTACGGTACTGTTAAAGGCATGACCCCAGATGAAGTAAAAGATACTGGCGCACAAATTTGCTTAGGCAATACCTTTCACCTAATGCTGCGCCCTGGTACTGAAATCATCAAACAACATGGTGATTTACATGATTTTATGAATTGGGATCGTCCTATCCTAACTGATTCAGGTGGCTTCCAAGTTTTTAGCCTGGGCGCAATGCGTAAAATCTCTGAAGAAGGTGTTTTGTTTAGCTCACCAGTAAATGGTGAGAAAATCATGCTTTCGCCAGAAAAGGCAATGCAAGTACAGCGAGATTTGGGTTCAGATATTGTAATGATATTTGACGAATGTACGCCGTACCCAGCGACCGAAAAAGAAGCAAAAGATTCAATGGAATTATCACTTCGTTGGGCTAAGCGTTCGAAGGAAGGCCATGGTGATAACCCGTCTGCTTTATTTGGTATTATTCAAGGTGGTATGTACCCTGAGCTTCGCGCGCAGTCACAAAAGGGCCTTGAAGAAATAGGCTTTGATGGCTATGCATTAGGTGGTTTATCAGTGGGTGAGCCAAAAAATGAAATGATCAACATTCTTGATCATTGCGCCTACAAAATGCCTGAAAATAAACCGCGTTACTTAATGGGCGTAGGTAAACCAGAAGACTTAGTCGAAGCGGTACGCCGTGGTATTGATATGTTTGACTGTGTTATGCCAACACGAAATGCGCGTAATGGTCACTTATTTGTGACTGGCGGCATTGTTAAAATCCGTAACGCTGTACATAAAACAGATACCGGTCCGTTGGATCCAGAGTGTGATTGCCACACATGTAAAAACTATTCGCGTGCGTACTTACATCACCTTGATAAGTGTAACGAAATTTTAGGTGCACGACTAAACACAATCCATAACTTACGTTATTATCAACGTGTTATGGAAGGCTTACGCAATGCGATCAGCGAAGGTAAGCTTGATGAGTTTGTAAACGATTTTTATGCACGCAGAGGCCAAGAAGTGCCTGAGCTTGCTAATACCGAAAATTAAGAAATCAAATTTTATAAAAATTAAAGAGGAAGTGTTATGAGTTTATTTATTTCAAACGCCCACGCAAGTGCGGCAGGTGCAGCGCCAGCAGGCGGTGGTTACGAAATGCTGATCATGTTAGCAATTTTTGGTTTAGTGTTTTACTTTTTGATTTATCGTCCACAAGCTAAGCGCGTTAAAGAGCATAAAAGCTTAATGAATGCGATGGCAAAAGGTGATGAAGTACTGACCCAAGGTGGTTTAGTGGGTAAGATTGCTAAAATCGCAGAAGATAAAGATTTTATCGTTATTTCATTAAACGATCAAGCTGAAGTGACTGTGCAAAAATCAGCAGTTTCTGCAGTACTGCCTAAAGGCACAATGAAGTCGCTATAAATATAATAATAAGGACAGACTCGTGTTAAACAAGTTTCCATTATGGAAGTATTTACTTGTTATCGCTGTGTTAGCAATGGGCCTTTTATATGCTTCACCAAACTTGTATGGCCGCGATCCGGCCATACAAGTTTCTGGCGCAAAAGGTGCAGATGTTGAACTCAGTACATTAGATACAGTAAATGGCATCCTCAAAGACAACAACGTAACGGTGAAATCTACAAAGCTTGAAAATGGACAAATTTTAGTTCGTTTCAAAAACGTAGAAGAGCAATTAAAAGCGCAAGATTTACTGCGTAATTCACTAAGCGAAGATTACATTTCAGCCATTAATATGGCCCCGGCGCAACCTCATTGGCTAAAAAGCCTTGGTGGTAACCCAATGAAGTTGGGCTTGGATTTAAGTGGCGGTGTTCACTTTACGATGGAAATCGACATGGTTACAGCCGTTGATAACGCGCTGGAACAAATGGAGCAAGATTATAAAAGTGACTTACGTGGTGAAAAGCTGCGTTATCGCTCTATTCGCCGAGTAGCAAACAGTGAACGTATGCGTGTAGAGATGCGTAGCGAAGAAGATAAAGACGCTGCTGAGCGTTTCTTACAAACTCGTTACCCACTTCATACCTTCATCAATGATAGTTCAAACGATAATGCGTTTTATGCCAATCTCAGTGATTTAAAGCTAAAAGAAATTCGTGACTATGCTATCAAGCAAAATGAAACAATTATTCGTAACCGTATCAACCAAATAGGTGTTGCAGAGCCTAACGTGCAGCGTCAAGGTGCTGAGCGTATTATCGTACAGTTACCTGGTGTTCAAGATACCGCACGTGCGAAAGAAATTCTTGGTGCAACAGCAACGCTTGAATTTCGTGAAGTAGACGAAAATGCAGATGTGTCAGCAGCAGCGCAAGGGCGTATTCCGCCAGGCACAGAAATGATCATGAGCCGTGATGGTTACCCTGTGGTGCTTAAAAAGCGCATCATTCTTGAAGGTAGCCACATTACAGGTGCACAATCAGGTGCTGACGAATATCAACGACCACAAGTAAGTATTACCCTTGATAGCAAAGGTGGCGCTAAAATGAATGCGTTTACCAAGCGTGCAATCGGTAAGCGTATGGCTACGGTATTTATTGAATATAAGCCATCAGGTAAAAAAGATGCCAACGGTAAAGCGCTTCCGCCTATTAAAGTGGAAGAGGTTATCAACGTTGCGACAATTCAGGCGCGTTTAGACCGTTCGTTCCGTATCACCGGTATTGATAACCCAGCAGAAGCGCATAACTTAAGTTTACTTCTACGCGCAGGTGCTCTAGTAGCGCCAATTCAAATCGTAGAAGAGCGTACTGTAGGACCAAGTTTAGGCCAAGAAAATATTGAAGCGGGTATGACCGCAGTTGCACTAGGGTTCTTGTTTGTTCTGGTGTTTATGCTGATCTATTACAAAGGCTTTGGTTTAGTTGCGAATATTGCACTAGCGGCAAATCTTGTATTGATCATTGGTGTTATGTCACTAATCCCTGGCGCAACGTTAACATTGCCTGGCATTGCAGGTATTGTATTAACGGTTGGTATGGCGGTTGATGCCAATGTACTAATATTTGAGCGTATTCGTGAAGAATTGGCAGATGGCCGTAGCCCTCAGCAAGCCGTTCATCATGGGTATGACAGTGCATTTAGTACTATATTTGATGCGAATATCACCACGTTAATTGCGGCGATTATCTTATTTGCTGTAGGTACAGGTCCAATAGCTGGCTTTGCCGTTACATTAGCAATAGGTATTCTTACTTCAATGTTTACAGCAATAGTGGGTACACGTGCCGTGATCAACTTATTTATCGGCGGTAAACGTGTCGATAAGCTGTCAATATAAGGAGCGATGATGCAAATTTTAAAATTAGGCGGTAGAACATTAAAGTTCATGTCGTTACGCAAAGTTGCAATGGGGATCTCAACGCTACTTATTTTGGCCTCAATAGCATCAATTTTTGTCAAAGGCTTAAACTTTGGCTTAGATTTTACCGGTGGTACAGCAGTCGAAGTTGGCTTTTCGCAGCCAGCGGATTTAAAAAAGGTGCGCTCAGTATTAGCTGAAAATGGTTTTGCTGATGCATCAGTGCAATTATTTGGTTCCAGCCAAGAAATCTTAGTCCGTTTAGCCCCTCGTGGTGACGACGTAAAAGCTGAGGTTATTGGTAACCAAGTAATTGCAGCGTTAAAAACTGCTGATGATAGCGTTGAAATGCGTCGTATCGAGTTTGTAGGCCCAAGTGTTGGTGAAGATTTAAAAGAGCAGGGTGGCCTTGCCATGTTAACTGCACTTATTTGTATCTTGATCTATGTTGCGTTTCGCTTTGAATGGCGTTTTGCATTAGGCGCAGTTGCAGCACTTATGCACGACGTGATTATTACGCTAGGTTTGTTCTCAGTACTTGGTTTGGAGTTTGATTTAACCATTCTTGCCGCGATACTTGCAGTAATAGGTTACTCACTTAACGATACTATTGTTGTATCTGACCGTATTCGTGAGAACTTCCGTAAAGTTCGTATCGATGACACCATTGAAATCATTGATATTTCACTTACACAAACCCTTAACCGTACTTTAGTGACTTCAATTACCACAATTCTGGTATTGATTTCATTGTTTGTATGGGGTGGTCAAACAATTCATGGCTTTGCTACTGCATTATTGTTTGGTGTGTTTATTGGTACTTATTCTTCTGTTTATGTTGCCAGTGCTGTTGCCATTGCAATGGGTGTAAGCAAAGAAGATTTAATTCCAGAAGTGATTGAAAAAGAAGGGGCAGACCTAGACCCAATGCCATAGGTTTAGATTTGCACTTATATAAAAGCCGCTTATTTAAGCGGCTTTTATTGTTGTTACGGATTGTGTTGATTTATGTTTAAGTTGTTTGTATTCGTGTGCTCGGTTTTTATATTAACGGCTTGCGATAAGCCCCAGCCAGAGCCGCAAGTAAAAACTGAAGCTAAAAAGCGACTCCCTTCAGAGGCTTTTCATGCCCAAGCTTCACATCTTCTTAATGCGATTAATATGGGCCAAGGCCTTGCTAGTTTAACGAAAGAATCTACTGCGCTTGTTGAAGTTTCAAATGCGCTATTAGATCAGTTTATGCAGCAGCACCCCCAATGCACAAATTACTTAACTGCGCTAAACGCGGCATTAGCAGAATTGACTTCTCCTGCACTTGAAAAAATAACAAGTAAACAATTGTCGAATTTAACACTCCCCAAATTTAATGACCCAATTTGTTACCATGCAAAAGCAGTATTAGTTCACGCTGTGACTATTCAAGTACTTAGTATTAAAGCAGATAAAAATGAGCAGATATTACTGGTACCTAAACATGAGATAATCTCAGCTTTAGCGCATTATGATCAGCTAAAAAAGAGCCTTAGCCAAAAGCCGTAAAGTTGACATAAAATTGTCATACATTATTGCTACTTTATGTGCCTCTTAATAATTTGTATTGGCTTGGTGATAGGTGAGTGAGCAGCAGCGTTCTTTAGAAAATATATTGCATAACAGTGATATAACAACTTTGTTTCAGCCTATATTCGATATTTCTGGCAAACAGATATTAGGTTACGAAGCATTGAGCCGAGGCCCCGCAGGCAGCTTACTTGAGATGCCAAGCGAATTGTTTAGCGCCGCTGTTAATTACGATAAAATATCTGAGTTGGAATTACTGTGCCGCTCAACAGCCATAGAAAGTTTTGTAAAACTAGGCTTAAAGGGCAAACTGTTTTTGAACGTAAGCCCCAAAACGCTACTTGACCCCTGCCATCCAAAAGGTGAAACACTTCACCTGATTGAAAAATTTGGACTCGCTGCCAGTCGCGTGGTTATTGAAGTAACAGAGCAAGAAAAAGTGGATGATGGCTTTTTACTGCTCAAAACCATTGCGCATTATCGTAAACTAGGCTTTTCAATTGCAATTGACGACCTTGGTGCTGGCTACTCTGGTTTAAAGCAATGGTCAGAGTTATGCCCAGACTTTGTCAAAATAGACCGCTACTTTATAGATCATTGCGATCAAAGTGTGGTGAAAAAAGAGTTTTTAAAATCGATTATAGAACTGGCCAAAGTAACGAATACAGAGGTTATTGCTGAGGGAATAGAGCGAATTGAAGAACTGTATTTATTAGAAAGCCTAGGTATAGTAAATGCTCAGGGTTTTTTACTTGAACGACCAAACACAAAACCAAGTGCTGAATTTAAAAGCCCACAGTTAGAACAGCTTAACTTTTTACCTTCAAGTAACCAATTTGAACAATCAATGGCCATAGGTTGGCTGGCTGTTGAACAAGCCGCGATTATCAGTGAAACTCGTTGTAAAGATGCTCATAAAATATTTGAACAAGACAAAACAATAATCAGCATTGCTGTTATAAACGAGCAACAGCAGCCTGTAGGGCTATTGCATAAAGACCAACTAACCGAAGTATTTGCTGCACCCTATGGCCATGCATTATACGGTAAACAACCTGTAACAGCGTTAATGCATAAGCAGCCACTTATAGTTGATGAAAATCAATTGTTAGATACCGTAAGCCAGCAAATTACAGAGCATGATTTTGATATTCGTCGCCACATAATCATTACACGTTCTGAGCAATATTTAGGTTTAGCACCGTTACGCGATATTTTAAAACATATTACAGAAGAAAAAATACGACACGCGCAACACGCAAACCCGCTTACTATGTTGCCAGGTAATGTTGCCATTAATGAAGCAATAGAGCACCGTTTACGCATTAAAAATAGCTTTTCACTTGCTTACATTGACTTAAATCACTTTAAACAATTTAACGATTTATATGGTTATGCCAGTGGTGATAGCGTCATTAAGTTATTAGCGAATGTCACGGTTCAAGCGTGCGCAAACATACCTAGCTTTGTTGGCCACATAGGTGGGGACGATTTTATGGTGGTGTTTGATAGTGATGACGCTGTTATGATTTGTAATTACATCATTAAACAATTTGAACTTGAATCTAGAGCCTTTTTTACGCCAGAGCATATTGCCAGCGGAGGGTATTGGGCCTGCAACCGCGAAGGTGAAAAAAAATTCGTACCGTTACTTACGTTATCTATTGGCCTCGTTGAACCTGATTTAGCATTGTGCAATAACAGTCATCAAGTTGCGGCTCTTGCTACTGACGCTAAGAAAGAAGCTAAACGTTACCGTGAAAGTCACTTATTTGTCTGTAAACGACGTAGCCCAGCTCCAGCTGTAGTAAGATTAACATCCGATATAAAAGTGTTATAAAATAGAACACTTGAGTATTTATTCAACTGGGTGTAGGTTAAAGAAAACCCACAGAAAATAATATCAATGACACAATCATTTTTTTATTTACTCATAAATAGCTTTATTTTTTATTGTGCAACACTATCCGCCCAGACTATCAATGTAGCGCAAGAACCCCGTGCTCAGTACAAGCGTGATGAATATTTAAGTACACTGCTGACTAAAGCCCTTGAAGCGGCGAATTATTCAGCTACATTGAACCATATTATTGTTCATCCCCACCAACAACGTACGCTCATCACGCTGCAAAACAGTGATGTTGATTTATATTGGAGTATGACAAGTCCTGAGCGAGAAACGTTGGCAATAGCTGTTAAAATTCCATTGTATCGAGGCTATATAGGTAAGCGCGCTTTAGTTACTCAACGTGCATTGCTGCCGCAGTTTAAAAATATAACAACGCTTGAACAACTCAAGCCTTTAACGGCAGTGCAAGGCCATGATTGGCCAGATACAAAGGTTTTATCACATAATGGATTAAATGTTCGGCCATTAGCTAATTATGAAGCTATGTTTGGTTTAACTGCTGCAGGACGCATTGATTACTTTCCTCGATCATTTATTGAAGTTAGTTCTGAGCTTAAAGAGGTAAATAATAGTGAACTGGCAATAGTGCCAAACATATATCTTCACTATCCTGCGGCCTTTTATTATTTTGTATCTAAAGAAAAACCAGAACTGGCTAACGCAATAGAGCAAGGGTTAACGAAAATGCAGAAGACGGGAGAGTTTTTAGCGCTATTCAATAAATATTTTAGCGATGACTTAAACGCATTACCCTTCGATGGAGCAAATGCGATAGAAATTAAGTTAGCTAACCCTCATTTTACACAATAAAAAAGGAGCCTTGGCTCCTTTTTTATTTGGTGCTGAATCTTAGCGTAGTAATGATTCAGTTAGAACTGGACGAATCTCACGAATAATCGCTTGTGTCAGTTTTGGTGCACCACAAATAAGGTTACCGCTTTGGTTATAGTTATTACCGCCAGCGAAATCTACAACCATACCGCCCGCTTCTTTAACCATTAGTTCACCTGCAGCGCTGTGCCAAGGCTTTAAGCCAATTTCAAAGAAACCATCAACGCGACCTGCTGCAACATATGCCATATCTAACGCAGTACAACCCGCACGACGAATATCAGCAGTGTGAACAAACAATGCTTTGAATGCTTCAGTGTATGCATCCATGTGGTGTTTGTTTTTATATGGGAAGCCGGTAGCAAGAACGGTACCTGCAAGAACAGTTGTTTTGCTAACACGAAGACGTTTGCTATTAAGCTGTGCGCCTTGACCACGTGAAGCAGTGAAAAGCTCGCCACGGATAGGGTCGTAAATTACAGCTTGGTCTAAACGACCTTTAACTTTTAGTGCGATAGAAATCGCGAAATGAGGAAGACCTTTGATGAAGTTTGTTGTGCCATCAATAGGATCTACAATCCATTGGTAATCTGCATCCTTGCCTTTGTGCTCACCTAATTCTTCGCCCACAATAGAGTGAGTAGGGTAAGACTGTAAAATAGTGTCACGGATTACGGCTTCAGCTTCTTTATCAATATTTGTAACTAAGTCGTTAGTGCCTTTTTGTTGCACTTCAACTTTTGATAAATCTTCACTTGCGCGAAGTAAAATTTTGCCTGCGTTACGCGCAGCGCGAACCGCAATGTTTAACATTGGATGCATGGTTTTACCTTTGGGTTGTAAAAGAACGTTTATATATTTTAAGCTGGCGTATTCTAGCGACTTTTGACACAAAGTAAACACCAAACCCCAAATAGTTCTGAGTGTTTTTTGTACTGGTATGAGTTGCAAGGTAAAAAGTACATAAAAAATTTGTACTGCCAGCTTAAACAAAGAATTTTTGATTAACCTAGAACCTAGAACCTAGAACCTAGAACCTAGAACCTAGAACCTAGAACCTAGAACCTAGAACCTAG
>NZ_JBHZRV010000013.1:28583-62320 GCF_043641955.1 Pseudoalteromonas atlantica | reverse complement strand
GAACCTAGAACCTAGAACCTAGAACCTAGAACCTAGAACCTAGAACCTAGAACCTAGAACCTAGAACCTAGAACCTACGCAGCTTATCGCTTACAGCTAATATACATGCTACAATTCCCACCAATTTTTTGTATGAGTTAAGTAACACCGCAATGATCTTAGATGACATCCGTATTGTTTTAGTAAACACCTCGCATTCAGGTAATATTGGTTCTGCAGCACGTGCAATGAAAACCATGGGCTTATCAAAGCTTTATTTGGTTGACCCAGCATGTGAAGTTGATAGTCACGCTAGTGCACTCGCTGCCGGTGCTACTGATGTACTAGGTAATGCGGTGATTGTTGATACTGTTGCTGATGCTATTGCCGATTGTGCCCTTACCATCGGTACCAGTGCGCGTTCACGTACCTTGTCTTGGCCTATGGTTGAGCCACGTGAATGTGGTGAAAAACTTGTCGATGAAGCTGTTAATAGTCCTGTTGCGCTAGTGTTTGGTCGTGAAAACAGTGGCCTAACTAATGAAGAACTACAGCTTTGTAATTACCATGTATGTATTCCTGCTAATCCAGAATATAGCTCGTTAAACTTAGCGATGGCGGTTCAAACATTGTGTTATGAAACGCGTATGGCATTTTTAAATCAACAACCTAAAAAGGTTGAAGAAGACGAAGCGGTATACCCAAGCTCAAAACAAACCGAGTTATTTTACGACCACCTAGAAGAAACACTGCATAATACTGGCTTTATAATTAAACAGCACCCTGGCCTCGTTATGACCAAGCTGCGTCGTTTATTTAACCGCGCACGCCCTGAAGACGCTGAAATGAATATTTTACGCGGCATTCTAACTTCAATAAATAAGTCTATTAAATAAACGAATGTTATAAGCACTTTTAATGAGTAATACTTGACTAAATTACTCAGGTAATTACAATGAACGTAATACTTGACCAAAAAGGTCGGGTATTGAAGTTTGTTTGATAGCTGATAGCTGATAGCTGATAGCTGATAGCTGATAGCTGATAGCTGATAGCTGATAGCTACTAAGATAATACTTGACTATTTTACTCTGGTAATTAAAATTTGCACTCTTTTGTGCGGGGGCTTTAATGAAGTTAACATCAAAAGGCAGATATGCCGTTACAGCTATGCTCGATGTTGCACTACATACTAATGTAGGTGCCGTACCCCTTGCCGATATTTCAGAACGACAAGAAATTTCTTTGTCATATCTTGAGCAATTATTTGCCCGTTTACGTAAGAATGGTTTAGTAAGCTCAGTGCGTGGTCCAGGTGGGGGTTATTTACTTGGTCGCGACTCAAGCACAATTTCAGTCGGCGATGTGATAAGCGCCGTTGATGAATCAGTCGATGCAACGCGCTGTCACGGCGCAACAGGCGGATGTCAAAGTGGCATGCGTTGTTTGACCCACACATTATGGTCAGACTTAAGCACGCGGATTGAAGACTTTTTAAATGGTATTACCCTTGCTGAATTGGTAGAGAAATCTGACGTTAAAGAAGTCGCATCTCGCCAAGATAACAGCGTTAATAATGCAATTAAGCAATTGGAAAATATTCAAGTAAGCTGTCAACTATAAGTTGGCGCCAGCGGAGATAGAAATGAAGTTACCGATTTATTTAGATTACGCAGCAACCACGCCAGTTGACGAGCGTGTTGCAAAAGAAATGATGCAATGCCTAACAATGGATGGCAATTTTGGTAACCCTGCATCACGTTCACACCGTTTTGGTTGGCAAGCTGAAGAAGCAATCGATCAGGCGCGTACTGACATTGCTGATCTCATTAATGCAGATCCACGTGAAATCGTTTTCACGTCGGGCGCAACAGAATCAAACAACCTTGCAATTAAAGGCGCTGCACAGTTTTACAAAAAGAAAGGTAAGCACGTAATTACCGCGAAAACTGAGCATAAAGCTGTGATCGACACGTGTCGTGAGCTTGAGCGTCAAGGTTTTGAAGTAACCTATATGGACGTTGAAGAAAACGGCCTACTTGACCTTAAAAAGCTTGAACAAACAATGCGTGAAGACACCGTATTAGTTAGCATCATGCACGTGAATAACGAGCTAGGTGTAATTCAAGACATCGCTACAATTGGCGAAATGTGTCGTGAACGCAAAATTATGTTCCATGTCGATGCAGCGCAAAGCGCGGGTAAAGTATTAATTGACGTACAACAACTTAAAGTTGATTTTATGTCGTTCTCAGCACATAAAGTGTATGGCCCTAAAGGGATTGGCGCGTTGTACGTTCGTCGTAAACCACGTGCTCGTCTTGAAGCGCAAATGCACGGTGGTGGCCACGAACGTGGTATGCGTTCTGGTACGCTTGCAACTCACCAACTTGTTGGTATGGGTGCTGCATTTAGAATTGCAAAACAAGATTTTGAAAAAGATCATGCTCACATCAGTGCGCTACGTAAGCGTTTAATTGATGGCATTATGGCTGATATGGATGAAGTGTACTTCAATGGTGCACAAGACCAATCAGTACCAGGAATTGTTAACATCAGCTTTAACTTTGTTGAAGGTGAGTCGTTATTAATGGCTGTTAAAGATATTGCTGTATCATCAGGTTCTGCCTGTACATCAGCAAGCTTAGAGCCTTCTTATGTATTACGTGCGCTTGGCCGCAATGACGAATTAGCGCATAGCTCAATTCGTTTCAGTATTGGTCGTTTTACCACCGAAGAAGAGATTGATTATACCGTCAATTTAATGAAAAACTCTATCGGTCGCTTACGTGAGATGTCTCCTTTATGGGAAATGCATCAAGAAGGTGTTGATTTAGATTCAGTTGAGTGGGCACATCATTAATTGATGGGCACACCCACTAGCAGGTAGTGAGGATAGTATTATGGCGTATAGTGATAAAGTAATTGATCATGTTGAAAACCCACGTAACGTAGGTGTATTAGACAAAAACGATCCATCAGTAGCAACCGGTATGGTTGGCGCACCAGCATGTGGTGACGTAATGAAGCTGCAAATTAAAGTATCTGATACCGGTGTTATCGAAGATGCTAAATTCAAAACATATGGTTGTGGTAGTGCAATTGCCTCTTCATCACTTGTAACAGAGTGGGTTAAAGGCAAAACATTAGACGAAGCTGCAACGATTAAAAATACTGATATCAGTGCAGAGCTTGAATTACCGCCAGTGAAAATTCACTGTTCGATTTTAGCAGAAGACGCTATCCAAGCAGCAATTGCAGATTACAAAAGTAAACAAGCGAAGTAAGAGATAACCATGGCAGTGACATTGACAGATGCGGCAGCAAACCGCGTAGAATCATTTTTAGCAAATCGCGGTAAAGGCCTAGGCCTGCGCGTTGGCATTAAAACGACGGGCTGTTCAGGTCTTGCTTATGTTCTTGAGTTTGTAGACGATTTATCTGAAGGCGACGAAGTATTTGAATCCCAAGGGGTAAAAGTAATCGTTGATGCTAAAAGCTTAGTATACATTGATGGTACAGAGCTTGATTACACGAAAGAAGGTTTGAATGAAGGGTTTAAGTTTATTAACCCGAATCAAGCTGATGAGTGTGGTTGTGGCGAAAGCTTCACAGTTTAATCGCTCATTGCAATAGTATTCTTAAGCCCTGCACCTGTAGGGCTTTGTTCTATCTGAAATTTATATGGTTTGATAATGCGCTATTTTGAGTTGTTTGCAATACCTGTTGATTACCAAATTGATTTGGCAACAGTCAATAAAAACTACCTAGAGCTACAACGTGCCGTTCACCCAGACCGCCACGCAAATAGCAGCAGTCGCGACAAATTATTAGCGGTGCAAAATGCTGCTGAAATTAACGATGCACTACAAACACTTAAGCACCCGGTAAAACGTGCCGAATATATGCTAAGTGAGCTCGGTGTTGATATTCGTGCTGAACAACAAACCCTGCAAGACCCGCTATTCTTAATGCAACAAATGGAACTACGAGAAGAGCTCGAAGAGTTAAGTTCAAGTAGTGACCCAGATGCAGCCATTACCCAGTTTGAACAGCAAATAAAACAACTCGATAGCCAATACAGTGCACAACTTGCAGCACAATTAGCAAGTAACGATGAGCAACAATGGCAGCTAGCGGCAGATAACATTCGTAAGCTTAAGTTTGTTTATAAATTACGTGATGAACTAGAACGCATTGAAGACAGTTTATTCGACGATTAATTTTTTAACTTACGTATTAAAGTAAGTAAAAGCGAGTAAAAGAGCATTATGGCATTATTGCAAATTGCTGAGCCGGGGCAGAGCGCGGCACCACATGAACATAAGTTAGCCATAGGTATCGACCTTGGTACAACCAACTCATTAGTCGCGACGGTACAAAGCGGTGAAGCACGTACATTAACCGATGTGAGTGGCACAGCTATGTTGCCATCAGTCGTGCGTTATCAAGCTGATAGTGTGACAGTTGGTGAGCAAGCAGCGCAAGCAGCCACGCAAGACCCTGCAAATACCCTTATCTCTGTTAAGCGCTTTTTAGGTAAAACTCAAACAGAAATACAGCAAAGCTACGGCCAATTACCTTATGATTTTTGCGAGCACGATGGTGCGTTAGCAATTACTACCGCAGCAGGTAATATCAGCCCAATCACCGCTTCAAGCGATATTTTAAAAGCACTTAAACAACGTGCAGAAGAAAGCTTTGCAGGGCAAGATATTTTAGGCGCCGTGATCACAGTGCCAGCCTATTTTGATGACGCACAGCGCCAAAGCACAAAAGATGCCGCAGAGCTTGCTGGTATCAATGTGCTGCGCTTATTAAACGAGCCAACGGCAGCGGCTGTTGCTTACGGTTTAGATTCAGGTCAAGAAGGCATTATTGCTGTTTATGACTTAGGTGGTGGTACATTTGATATTTCAATCCTGCGTTTAAACCAAGGCGTATTTGAAGTATTGGCAACCGGTGGTGATTCAAGCCTAGGTGGTGACGACTTTGATTCATTACTAGTGGATCACTTTAAGCGTGAAACCGGTGTAATGAACTTATCTCCTTCGGTACTTCGTTTATTCATCAATAAAGCGAAAGCCTGTAAAGAAGCATTGAGCCAATACGCAAAAGTAAATGTTGGTCTTGAGTTTGACGACGAAAAATACATGGTTGAAGTCACCCGCGAAAAGCTTGAAGAACTCGCAATGACGCTAGTTAAAAAAACACTGCGTTCATGTCGTCGTGCAGTAAAAGATGCAGGCATTGTTAATGATGAAGTGTTGCAAGTGGTTATGGTTGGCGGTTCTACTCGTATGCCGATTGTACGCAGCCAAGTAAAAGAATTTTTTAATAAAGAACCATTAACATCGATTGACCCAGACCGTGTTGTTGCCTTAGGTGCAGCATTACAAGCCGATGTATTGGTAGGTAATAAGCCTGATTCAGATATGTTATTGCTTGATGTACTCCCTTTGTCACTTGGTCTTGAGACCATGGGTGGCTTAGTTGAGAAAATCATTCCGCGTAACACCACTATCCCTGTTGCACGCGCACAAGAATTCACCACATTCAAAGATGGCCAAACAGCCATGTCATTGCATGTGCTACAAGGTGAGCGTGAACTTGTTGATGATTGCCGTTCATTAGCTAAATTTAGCTTAAAAGGGATACCGGCAATGGCAGCCGGTGCTGCACATATTCGCGTGACATTTAAAGTTGACGCTGATGGGTTACTGAGTGTGTCAGCCATGGAAAAATCAACCGGTGTACAAGCTGATATTCAAGTAAAACCGTCATTTGGTTTATCAGACGACCAAGTAGCGAATATGCTAAAAGAGTCAATGACAAACGCAAAAGACGATATGCAAGCGCGTATGCTCAAAGAGCAACAAGTTGAAGCATTGCGCGTGATTGAAGCACTTGAAGCATCTCTGGCCACAGATAGTAAGTTGCTTGATGAAGCTGAACTGAGTAATCTACAAACAGAAATCGCAGCGCTTGCTGTTATTCGTGAATCAGCCGTTGAGCCAAGTGACATTAAAGCAGCCATTGAAAAAGTGGATAACGCCAGTAGCGTATTCGCTGAGAGAAGAATGGATGCATCGATTAAAAAAGCACTGCAAGGGCAGTCAGTAGACAACGTTTAAAGAGGTTAGAATGCCACAAATTATTTTTCTTCCCCATCCGGAATTATGTCCTGACGGCGCAGCAATCGAAGGGCCAACAGGTGAAACGGTACTTAACGTTGCCTTAAAAAACGGTATCAGTATTCCTCATGCCTGTGAGAAATCATGTGCCTGTACAACATGCCACTTAGTTATTCGTGAAGGTTTTGATTCACTTGATGAAAGCGACGAACTAGAAGACGACATGCTAGATAAAGCTTGGGGCTTAGAGTCAGAGTCTCGCCTTGGCTGCCAAGCAATCATTAAAGATGAAGACCTTGTGGTTGAAATACCAAAGTACAATCTCAATATCGTTAATGAAGAGCATTGATTTAAAGCGCAGCTATAAGTTGTAAGCCTTAAGCTTTATAAAAAACACCGCGCTCAATTTGAACGCGGTGTTTTTGTTCGTAGCAGCGAATTTACGTCGTGTCTTTACGTTGAACTGACGCGGAATAAATCCGCTGCTACTGACGCGGAGTAAATCCGCTGCTACTGACGCGGAGTAAATCCGCTGCTACTGACGCGGAATAAATCCGCTGCTACGGGTCAACCCTATTTCGGAGGTGTATTTTGAGTGATCTAATTTTTTCAGATTCGTTTTTTAACGGTGAGTTTTATAAAACCGATACGCGCTTTAGCGTAGATGATCCTGCTACCGAAAAAAGCATTGTAGAAGTCAGTGATATTGACGAGCAAGGTGTGAATAACGCCATTGCTGCTGCAAAAGGCGCATTTGTTAAATTAAAAGCAACTAACGCAACTCAACGAAGCGAAACCTTGATGCGTTGGTGCGAATTAGTCATGCAGCACAAACAAACCCTTGCCGAGTTGATGACTAAAGAGCAGGGTAAACCGTTCAAAGAATCCCTTGGTGAAGTAGAGTACGGTGCCGGTTTTATTAAATGGTTTGCCGAGCAAGCAAAACGTAGTTATGGCGATGTGATCCCACCAACCGACAATCAGCACCGTTTAACGAGCTTTAAGCAACCAATCGGAGTTGTGGCTGGTATAACACCGTGGAATTTTCCTATTGCCATGGTGACTCGCAAAGTAGCTCCGGCTTATGCCGCAGGCTGTAGCTTTGTATTAAAGCCCTCAGAACATACTCCGCTTTGTGCACTTGCGTTGGCATATTTAGCTGATCAGGCAGGTTTTGAGAAAGGTGCTTTTAATGTACTGGTTTCTGAAAATGCGAAAATGGTCGGCGAACTGTTAACTGAATCAGAATGTGTGCGTAAGTTTACTTTTACCGGTTCAACCGGTGTGGGTAAGCAGTTACTATCGCAATGTGCTTCAACAATTAAGCGTACATCAATGGAGCTTGGTGGTAATGCGCCGTTTATTATTTTTGAAAATGCTGATTTAGATGAAGCTGTTACAGGTTTAATGGGCGCTAAGTTTAGAAACGCAGGGCAGACTTGTGTGGCAGCTAACCGCATTTTTGTGCAGCGCAATGTGTTAGATGAAGTGGTTAAAAAACTGAATGAAAAAGTAACCTCATTAAAAGTCGCCAGCGGTTTTGCCGACGACTGCGATATTGGTCCGCTGATATATGCCAAAGCAAAACAAAAGGTTCAAGACTTGCTGAGTGATGCAAAACAAAAAGGCGCGACTCAAATAAATGATGTCAAAGAATTAGGTGGTAACTTTCAAGCACCTGTTATTTTAACGGGTGTTACCCCTGAGATGGATATTTACCACCAAGAAGTATTTGGCCCAGTAGTGAGCATTATCGCATTTGATGAAGAAGCCGAAGTACTCGCACTTGCCAATGACGTGCCGTACGGCCTCGCCGCTTATTTTTATAGCCAAAATATCAAGCAAATCTACCGCGTGAGTGAAGCGCTAGAGTACGGCATGGTCGGAATCAACGAAGGTTTGATTTCAAATCCAGTTGCGCCTTTTGGTGGTGTAAAGCAATCAGGCTTAGGGCGAGAAGGCGGCCACCAAGGGCTCGACGAATACCTCGAAGAAAAATATGTGTGTATGAAAGTCTAAAGCTAGAAGCTTTTAGCCGTCAGCCGTCAGCCGTCAGCCGTCAGCCGTCAGCCGTCAGGTTTGTGATCTGACCCCACTAAAGTAGACACGGGGTTTTAATTTATTGATTCATATTGCATGGGACTCACATTACCCAACGTTCCATGCATTCTTACTGAGTTGTAGTAATTCTCAATATAAAAACGACTTTGTATTGTCATTTCACTACGACTCAATTCATTTAAATTGTTCATCCACTCTTTTTTATACTGAGCAAAGAAGCTTTCTGAACACGCGTTATCCCAGCAATTTCCTTTTCTCGACATGCTAATCGTTACATCTCGTTTGTTCAACCACACTATCGTTTCTTTGGCTCGATATTGGCTCCCTTGGTCTGAATGAAACAATAAGCGATGTCCCTCCGGCTTACGTCTATGCCAAGCCTTTCTTAATGTTCTAATTACTAAATCCGCACTATTAACTCGACTCGTTGCCCAGCCAACAACTTTACGTGAGTATAAATCTAAGATTACACATAGATACTGCCAGCCTTCTTTGCAGCGAACTTGTGTTATATCAGACACCCACACTGTATTAGGCTCTTCAACATCAAACTGGCGACCCAGTAGGTTCTCTGTCGTAATAAAACCCTGCTTTTTATTGCCACTGGTGTAGCGACGTTTACCTGATTTAGAGCGATAACCTACGCTTTGTAATAAGCGTTGCACACGACCTTTACTACAATCATATCCATCAGCTATCGCGGCTTCCCACAACTTCCTGTAACCAGGTATACAGTGCTCTTTATTACTTCTCTTTTTCAAAAACTGAAGTAATGAGTCGTTTTTACCCGCCACTGGGTTTAATGATTGTTTCAGCCATTTATAATAGCCAGCTTTAGACACAGACAACAATGCACATAGCTTACTAATTGTTTTCTTCGCCGTAGTTGTCTGATAAATGTATTGAAACCTTATTCTTTTAGGCTGTCGAAGTAGGCCTTCGCCTTTTTTAACACGTCGTTCTCCAACTGAGCATCTTCAAGCTGTTTTTCAAGATTACGGACTTGACGTTCAAGGTCTTTATATGACTTTTCTGGACCTTTATTTTTAAGTGGTTGGGGTGTTTTACTTGAGGTCATTTTACTTCTCCAGCTTGATAGCATATCAGGGTGAATACCGTACTTTTCTGCGACCATTTTAACTGTATCATGAGAATCTAACGACTCTTGCACCACTTTTCTTTTAAATTCCTCTGTATGTTTACGAAACTCTTTTACCTTCATGACACCTGACTCCTAAATAGGTGTCTACTTTTATGGAGTCAGATCAGATAGCTGATAGCTGATAGCTTTTATTTCAATTAATGATAGCGCTGTCATTTTAGTTTTTATATGATGGGAGGAATTTATAAACAATAATAAGAGATTATGCGGGGGGAAATGCGTAGTCTTTGGGTATAAACGAGGAGAGGGTAATGGATTTTAAAAAGCATGCATTGGCAGGTTTAATCGCTGCAATGCCTCTAATGGCACAAGCACAGTTTTCGCAAGGCGATATTAATAGCTTCGCAAAACAGACCACACTGACATTTGCGGTTGTTGACAACTTTCATAATAAAGATTCTGGTTTTTTAGGAAAAATCACCTTAAATAACCAATCAAACGTTGCATTACCTGCGGGTGAAAGTGATTGGCAGCTTTATATTCACTCTGTTCGTAAAATTAATACCGAACATGTTGCGGGTTTGAATATCGAGCACGTTAATGGTGATTTACACCGCATAGTACCTACTAAAGACTTTAAAGGTTTAGCTGCAGGCAAAAGCTTAGATATCGAGTTTGATGCTCAAGTATGGATTGTGGCTTATACCGATTTTATGCCACGTGCATTTTTTGTATCTGGGGACAACACTCCGGCTATTTTTGCGAATACCGATACAGAAGATATGACTCAATTTGTTGCGCCATTCGAGCGCGAAAACCAGTTGCGTCGTTACAACAATCCTAAAGATCGCACTGTACTAATCACACCAGAAGTTAGATATGAGCGTAATCAAGCAGCGACAAATAAAGTATCTAAAGAAGATGCACTAAAACGCATTATTCCAAAGCCACAAAATATTGAGTTTAATCGTGGTGTGGCCAAACTTGATAACAGCTGGCAAATACGCTTTCAGGGCCAATTAAAAAGCGAAGTTATGGTTTTCATGCAAGACCTACAAGATGACTACGATTTAGTACTTAAAGCAGAGCCTGATCATATAACAGCCAATAAAGAAAAACTAATCAGCTTAAAAGTAAATCCAAGCCTTGCTGATGGCAAAGCTGAGAGCTACACCCTAGAAATTGATGATGACCGCATTGATATTGTCGGTAGTGACAATGCTGGAGTATTTTATGCCATGCAGAGTTTGCTTAATTTGCTACCTGCAAATAGCCAAGGTGCTGTTGAAGTACCGCAGCTAGAGCTTGAAGATAGCCCGCGTTATGGTTGGCGTGGTATGCACTACGATAATGGTCGTAACTACCATGGTAAAGAGGCGATGTTCAAACTTGTTGAACAAATGGCTCGCTATAAAATGAATAAACTACATTGGCACTTTTCAGAAGATGAGGGTTGGCGTTTGGAAATTCCGGGCCTACCAGAGCTGACTGATATTGGTGGTTATCGTTGTTTTGACTTACAAGAGCGCGAATGTTTGCTTACACAACTTGGAACAGGTCCATTTAAATCAGGCTCAGGTAACGGTTACCTTACTCGAAGTGAATTTGTTGAGCTGCTAAAGTTTGCCAAAGATCGTCATATTCAAATTATTCCAGAAATAGAAGGCCCTGGTCACGCGCGAGCATCTATAAAAGCAATGGAAGCGCGTTACCACAAGCTCAGTGATGAAGCTAAACAAACAGCTAAAAATAACTTAGTAAATACTAAGCAAGTAGATAAAGAAGTCCAACAAGTCGATATTAGTGCAGCAACGCAATATTTATTAAGCGATCCTAACGACACCTCTGTCTACATGACGGTGCAAAATTACAAAGATAACTCAATGAATGTGTGTATGGACTCAACCTACGCATTTTTAGACAAAGTGACTTATGAACTTCAGCAAATGTACCGTGAAGCGGGTGTGCAATTAACAAACCTACATTTTGGTGGCGATGAAGTTGGCGCTGGTTCATGGGTTGATTCACCAATTTGCCAAGCGATGTTTGCCAACCCAAATAATGGTGTGGCTGGTGCTGCAGATTTAAAGCCTTACTTTACTCAGCGTGTCGCTAAGTTATTAGAAAAGCGTGGTATTTCGCCAGGCGCCTGGGAAGATGGGCTAATGTACGACCGTACTAATCCTTTCAAACGCGATGAGTTCCCTAATAAAACCTTTACTGCAAATGTATGGGACAACATTTGGGAGTGGGGCGTAGCAGATAGAGCATACCGTTTAGCAAATGCCGGTTATCAAGTTATTTTATCTCACGGCACGCATTTATATTTCGATCACCCTTATGAAGCTCACCCTGCAGAGCGCGGTTATTATTGGGCAACGCGTTATACAGATACGGCAAAAACATTTAATTATATGCCAGATGATGTATACGCTAATGCTGATTACACCCGTACTCGCGAGCCTATTGAAAACTTAGAGGCACTTGTTGGTCGTCCATTACCGCAACTTGAAAAGCCAGAAAATATTTTAGGCATGCAAGGTCAGGTTTGGTCTGAGACGATTCGTACCGAAGAACAGGTATTAGCGATGATATTCCCACGTATTTTATCTGTTGCAGAGCGTGCTTGGCATAAAGCACCTTGGGAAGGTGAAAAAGTGGATATCCGTACACGCGCAAAAGATTGGTCACAATTTGCCGCTGCGGTTGGCCTTAAAGAGCTAACTAAACTTGCTAATGCAGATGTAAGTATTAATTTACCTGTTCCAGGTGGAGTGGTTGAAGATAGTCAATTAAAGGTTAATACCCCTTTTACTTACTTAGAAGTAGAGTACAGCTTGGACGATGGCCAGACTTGGCAGCTTTACACAGCTCCGATCAGTGTTTCTAAATCACAGAAAATTGCTCTACGTAGCCGTTTGAATGAGAAAGTAAACAGTAGAATTACCTATATAAATTAACATATTAGTAAATAGTTTTAAATTGAAAGGGCCTTTAGGCCCTTTTTTATGTCAATTGTAAAATAAATAGTTACTAGTAATATGTCTGCAATTAACGTAAAGTTTTATGGCAGCGCTGTCATTTTTGTTAGGGTAATTTTATAAATTACTCACTAGGATGAAGCTATGTAAAGTAAATCTAGTTAAGATACTTACTAAAATATAGATAACTATAACTAAAGATCGCAACAAGAGAATGTTTTATGGAAGCCACCGTGTCAAATAAGCAAAGTAATTTTATACCCATGGCGATAGTCGCCACTCTATTTTTTATACTCGGTTTTGCAACCTGGTTAAATGGTTCATTGATGCCTTACTTAAAGCAAGTATTGCAACTAACGCCATTTCAGGCATCGCTGATTTTATTCTCTTTTTATATTGCAGTAACATTTACTGCAGTACCATCGGCGATGATTATTCGTAAAGTCGGTTATAAAAATGGTATGGCTCTGGGCATGGGCACCATGATGGTTGCTGGTTTACTATTTATCCCTGCAGCAAAAACACAAGTATTCGCACTGTTTTTATTCGCCCAACTTGTAATGGGAGCTGGGCAAACATTACTGCAAACTGCGGTGAACCCGTATGTGGTTCGTATTGGGCCAGAAGAGTCTGCTGCGGCACGTGTTAGTATAATGGGTATTTTGAATAAAGGTGCAGGTGTAATTGCCCCGATTGTATTTACAGCCCTAATTTTAAGTGACTTCACAGGTTCTGTAGGTAAAGAGTTAACCCAGCTCGAAATCGATGCAATGGCAAACAGCTTAATCTATCCTTACCTTGGTATGGCTTTATTTATCGGTGCACTTGGTTTTGCGGTAAC
Source organism: Pseudoalteromonas atlantica (assembly GCF_043641955.1). Classification (GTDB taxonomy): domain Bacteria; phylum Pseudomonadota; class Gammaproteobacteria; order Enterobacterales; family Alteromonadaceae; genus Pseudoalteromonas; species Pseudoalteromonas atlantica_A. The sequence continues at coordinate 49,222 of NZ_JBHZRV010000013.1, read as the reverse complement.
AAAAATGCCGTTACCAGAACTATTAGATGACGAAGAGCAAGGTCAAAAAGGTCAAGTGAAAGCGGCTTTGGCACACCCAAGCTTAGCGCTAGGTGTTGTTGCATTATTTGTATATGTTGCTGTTGAAGTAATAGCCGGTGATACAATTGGTACTTTTGCTTTATCGCTAGGTGTTGAAAAATACAGTGTAATGACCTCTTATACTATGGCTTGTATGGTGCTAGGTTACATTATTGGTATAGCACTAATCCCACGCGTAATATCTCAGCAAGCTGCTTTAAGTGTATCAGCCATTCTAGGTAGTATTTTAACAGTGGTCATTGTAGTGAGTGATTCAAGCTCAGTAGTTGTTGCAAACGCATTAGGCTTAGAAGTGCAATTACCTGATACACTATTAATGATTGCTGTGTTAGGATTCGCAAATGCAATTGTTTGGCCTGCTGTATGGCCATTAGCCCTTTCAGGTTTAGGTAAGCTAACCAGTGTAGGTTCTGGCTTATTAGTAATGGGTATTGCCGGTGGCGCATTTGGTCCGTTGTTTTGGGGCTTAGCCAGTGGTGGTGTTGACTCTGCTGACGCACAACAAGCAGCTTATATTGTAATGTTACCTTGTTATTTATTTATCCTTTTCTATGCTGTTAAAGGTCATAAAATGAAAAGCTGGAAGTAAACGAGTTACAAGGTTAAAGGTTAAAGGTTATAGGTACAAGGTGAAAGTTTAACTTGGTAGAACCTAGAACCGAATTATTGAAAAGAATTTCTATAATGTAGAAATAATCCCGTGTGTAATGCCACCGAAAGGTGGCATTTTTTTGTCTGCAAGAAAGTGGTTTTCGCGTCAGCAAGTTTAACACCTACGGAGTTTAATATTTTACATGTAGGCGAGTGGCTTGCCACCGCGAAAGGTGTATTTATAAAGAGGTCATGAGGTACAGCACTTAAGAGGGCAGCAAAGTATGGTTGTCTTGCAGGACGTGCTTTAGCGCGTCAATTTTATATACACTTAAATATTGGAATGTCGCCATAAATGACAACCTACAATGGTGTTAGGTTTATACCCACAGTCCGTTGCTTGAAACATATGATTTTCTTTTAGCTAGGAATGTTTGGCTTTGCTATATAAATAAGAAGAAAATTAAGATTTGATATTTAACTAAGAGAGGAAAAGATGGGGCGATTGACGGGGCTTGAACCCGCGACAACCGGAATCACAATCCGGGGCTCTACCAACTGAGCTACAACCGCCACAACACACCTTGTTTGGTGTGGCGCGGATAATACATAAAATTATAAATCTTGTGAAGGGGTAAAAGTAAAAAAAATAAAAAAAAGTAGAGAATTAATCATTTTGTATAAAAATGATTCTTTTCATGCTGTGTTCATTTTACAGGATTAGAATTGCGCGCTCAGAAAATTCGTATTCTCCATGTACTTTTATACGACTATATAAATTAATCTAAAAAATAAGTTCAAATCAGATATAATTTAACCAGCAAACTGCTTAACCTCACATCAGGAGTGAAAATGGATACAATACTAAACTGGATAAACGAAAACTCAGGATTGATCCTGCATTACGGCATACAAGTGGTTATCGCACTCGTGATCTTTATATTGGGCGGGCGCATTGCCAAATTTTGTGCAAAGTTAACCGAAAAAGCCTTCGACAAGAAAAAAGTAGATAAAGCGGTCTCTTCTTTTGTTTCAAGCATTGTATACGCGATTGTTTTTATAGCGACTATTTTAATGGCGCTGTCGCAAGTGGGTATCGAAACTACTTCATTCATTGCCATTTTAGGTGCTGCAGGTTTAGCAGTTGGTTTAGCGCTTCAAGGGTCGCTAGCTAATTTTGCTTCTGGTGTGCTTATTATTTTACTTCGCCCATTTAAATCAGGCGATTATGTTGAAGCTGGTGGTAAGGCTGGTACGATTAAAAAAATAGAAATATTCTATACAGAAATGCGTACTCCAGACAACAAAGTGATTGTAATGCCTAATTCTAAAATTATGTCAGATGCAATTATAAATTACTCTCGTGAGGCAACACGCCGTATTGATTTGGTTATTGGTGTAGGTTACGACGCCGATTTACGCAAAGCGAAAGAAGTCCTTAAGTCGGTACTTGATAACGAATCACGTATTTTAAAAGATCCTGAATATAATGTATCGGTTTCTGAACTTGCTGATTCAAGCGTTAACTTTATTGTGCGTCCATGGGTTAATGCTGCAGATTATTGGCCGACTTACTGGTCATTAATGGAAAATATTAAAATCGCACTTGATGATGCAAACATTACTATTCCATTCCCACAAATGGATGTGCATTTTCACAAAGAAGATTAATACATAAAGCACGCAGGCTCTATTGCAGGTTATCGCGATTTTAGCAGCGTGCTCTTATTTAACATTAAGTAGCAAAGGTTATTTTTTAAATGAAATTAAAGCTTTTATCAATTTTAGTTGTAGCAACAGCAGCAACTAACGCATTCGCTGAAGAAACCCAAACATGGGACATTACCAGTGAGCTAGGTGCCATCATTACTAGCGGTAATACTGAAACCACAACATTAAAAGGTGGTATCAAAGCATTACATAACTTAGAAAACTGGAATAATGAATATAAGGTTGATGGTCTTTATAAAGAAGACGAAGTCGAAAATAGTGCTGGCGTTAAAGAAACGCAACGTACCAATGAAAAGTACTCGCTTTCAGCGCAAGGCAATTATAAGTTAAATGAAGATCATTCACACTTATATATCTACGGTTCGTATGTTTCTGATTACTTCGGTGCTTACAGAAACGAAGCCGTAATTTCGGCAGGTTACGGTCAACGTTTTATTGACCGTGCAGATATGTGGTTAAATGCTGAGATTGGTCCTGGTTACAAGTATTTTGAATTCCCTGAAGGCAGCGTTGATGAAGACGGTATTCCAAATGCAGGTGATACTGACAGTGAAGTTATCGCGTTAGGCAAACTAGATTATAATTGGCAAATTTCGGATAATGCGAAATTTACTCAGTTAGTGTCTGTTGAATATGGTGATACTAATACTAAAACACGTTCTGAAACGGCTTTACTAGCTAAAATTAATGGCTCGTTACAAATGAAAGTAGCTTATAACATCACCAACAACTCAGTTGTTGCAGATGATAAAGAAAGCACTGATACAGAGACGTCATTGACTTTAGTTTACAGTTTTTAACATTTTATTTAGTTAAAATGACATTTAACTGCAATAAAGGGGCTTCGGTCCCTTTTTTATTTGTGCTTAAATAATGTAGAATAGCCAATCTTTTTGGCCGTAGAACTAGGGACGCACCTATTTGTGATGTTATTTAATCGAATTTTAATAACTTTGATACTCTTTTTTTCTGCATTTACGTGGGCATTCACGCCGAGTGCTGCGCAAATAGAGCAGTTTAAAAAGTTGCCAAAAGCACAGCAGGAAGCCCTAGCAAAGCAGTACGGAGTAGACCTTTCAAGCCTTACAGGTAAGGGTAATTCACAAAGTACAGCTCAGGAGCAGCCAACAATACAGCCTCGACTTCAAGTTGAAGATGAGGTGTTAACTGACGATGAGCGCTTTGAGCCTAAAGAAAATGAGCTTAAACCGTTCGGTTATGAGTTGTTTGCTGGTGAACCAACAACATTCATGCCTAATGAAAGCGCTGCAGTGCCTGATACGTATTTAATAGGTCGTGGCGATCAGTTAAATATTAACTTTTATGGTAAAGAAAGTGAAAGTCATGAAGTGGTTGTTGATCGAGAAGGCCGTATCAGTATTCCTAATTTAAGCCCTGTTCAAGTCGCTGGATTAACATTTGCGGAAGTAAAAGAGTTAATTACGGCAAAAGTAGAACAAGAAGCCATAGGTATAAAAGCGTTTGTATCAATAGGCCAGTTGCGCAGCATTCGCATTTTAGTGCTAGGTGAAGCGTATAAGCCAGGAAGCTACAGTGTTTCTTCATTGACCACAGTTTCTCACGCCCTATTCATAAGCGGCGGTGTATCAGATATCGCCTCTCTGCGTAATATACAAGTTAAGCGTGCAGGTAGAGTTGTTGCACGTTTTGATTTATATGACCTATTAATTAAAGGCGACAGCCGTAGCGATATAGTATTGAAGCCAGGCGATGTAGTTTTTATTCCTTCTGTGGGTTCGCAAGTGGCGGTCGATGGGCTAGTAAAGCGTCCTGCAATTTTTGAATTAAAAGAAAATGAAAATGCTCTCGATTTATTAAATATGGCAGGCGGTTTAAAGCCTGAGGCGTATGCCAAAAAAGCCGTTATAGAGCGTTTTAATAACCATAACAGAAAAGAGATACTTTCAGTTGATTTTACCGCTGAAAATATACTTTATACGCCAAAAGACGGTGATTTCATTCGCTTTAACCCAATCAGCTCGCAGTATGACAATTCAATTAGTATAGTGGGTGCTGTTGCACGGCCTGGTCATTATCAATGGCATGAAGGTAAGCGTATTTCAGATGTGTTTACTTCGGTTAAAGGTGACTTGCTGCCTCAAGCAGATTTAGGCTACGGCTTATTAGTGAGAGAAGTTAATGTTGCTGGCGATATTGATGTATATCAATTTGACATAGCACAAGCCATTGTCAAAGCGCCTAAGCATGATCTAAAGCTTTATGAAAATGATAAAATACTCGTGTTTAGCCGCTATGAAGAAAAAGCGGTGGAAGAGCTTGCTCTATCAAATTTAGCGTTAACGGAGGCACAACAAGAACTTCAGCTAAAAGCTAAGCAGTGGCATGAGTATCAGCAAAAAGAGTTTGAACGCTACATAGGCGTTTCGGATGAAGATCCGTTTGCAGAGGATAATAAACAGAACAATAAACAGAAAAACCTTACACTTGCACAAATTGCAAAGCAGCGAGCAGGGATAGAAGATAAAGAATTCGAACCAGAAGATTATGCTTTTTTCAGCAGACATAATTTATTGAAGCCAATAAAGGCAAAGTTAAAGCAACAAGCATCAGTCGCTAACGCTATGAAGCTAGTCGAAATTAATGGTCATGTGACGTACCCAGGTGTATATCCTTTAACTATAAATTCGGGTGTAAATGAATTAATAATGGCAGCAGGTGGTTTGTTGGAGTCAGCATATACTGAGCAAGCTGAAATAACTCGCATAGTTGCTAATGACTCTTCTAAAGTTGAGCATATTAAATTTAATTTGGAAAAAGCGATATTACAAGAAGATGGCCAAAACCACATTCTTAAAAGTAAAGATAGTCTGAATATTTTCTCAATTCCCAACTGGCAAGAAAATGTAAAAGTAGAGCTTAAAGGGGAAGTTAAATTTCCAGGGGTTTACACCATACGTCGTGGAGAAACTTTAACAAACCTACTTGCCAGAGCTGGCGGTTTTTCTGAGTTTGCAGAAGAAAATGCAGCAATATTCACCCGTGAATCAATTCGTCTGCAAGAACAAAAGCAGTTAGCTAAATTGTCAGAAGATTTACGCCGAGATATTGCACAAAAAAGTTTTGAAAATTCAGTCGGTGGCACGTCACTCTCTTATGATGAAATGAATAAATTACTTACTGATTTAGCCGATGTAGAAGCTGTAGGCCGATTAGTAATAGATCTACCGTTAATTGTTGCAGATAAGCAATCATTAGTTTTACAAAATGGTGATGCCTTGTATGTACCGAGTAAACGTGACTCTATTAGTGTGATTGGTGAGGTAAATTATTCAACGTCGCACCTTTATAAACCGGGTATATCTTATCAAGATTACATAACGTTAAGTGGTGGTTTAAAAGAACGAGCGGATGATGAAAGAATTTATATAATTAAAGCGAATGGTTCTGTTGTTATTCCAGATACTGGCACTTGGTTTGCTGTGAATGACGATAAGCATTTAGAAGCTGGTGATACGATTGTAGTACCTCTTAACTCTGATTATATGGACAACTTAACACTGTGGAGTACTGCAACGCAGATTGTTTATCAACTTGGTGTAGCTGTTGCTGCTATTAGTAGTATTTAAGGGGTAGCATGTGAGCCAAAATAAACTACATGACGATGAAATTGACTTAAAAGAAATAATAAATGCTGTAAATACGCATCGTTGGTTTATTATTATATCGGTGTTCATTGCAGCGGTATTGTCGGTGTCTATCGCGCTATATATACCTGATAAGTATAAGTCAGATACGCTTGTAGCCCCAGTGTCTAGCGATAACGCAGGTGCTCTTGCCGGATTAGCTTCGCAGTTTGGTGGATTAGCTTCAATGGCTGGTATCAATCTATCTGCAGGAGGAGACGATAAATCAGTATTAGCTCTTGAAGTACTAAAAAGTCGTCAGTTCTTAATGGCTTTTTTGGCTGATAACAACCTAGCTAAAGATATACTTGCTGCAAAAGGTTGGAACTCCGCTAGTGATGAAATGCTCTATGATGAAGATATATACTTCAACAACGAATGGGTTAGAAGTCCACCAAAATCTAGACCTGTTATACCTACAGCCCTAGAGGTTTATGAAGAGTTTTTAGCTAATAACTTAGTTGTTTCAGAAGACGAAGAAACTGGCTTTTACCGAATTTCGGTCATTCATTATTCACCCGTGTGGGCTAAAGAAGTACTAGATAAACTGATGCTTGAATTGAATGCGACCGTTAAACGAAATGATATTAATGAAGCTGACAAAAGCATAGCCTACATTGAGAAGTCTTTAGCATCTACCAATAATGCAGACATGATGAATGTGTTTTTTCAATTAATTGAACAGCAATATCAAGTGAAAATGTTGGCAACGGTGAAAGCTGATTACGTATTTAAAACAATTGATCCACCTATCGTCGCAGAGGAAAGGCACTCTCCATCTAGAGCATTAATTTGTGTTATTGGGGTGTTTTTAGGAGGCTTTATGTCAATTTTCGTCTCACTTGTTCGTTATTTTTGGAATAAATAAGAGCCATCTATGCTTTATGCTTATTTAATTACTTTTGTAATATCGTTAATATCTGTTTTTATATTGCACAGATTGGCTGATCCTTTAGGGCTTTTAGATAGGCCTTGTACGCGTAAAGCTCATCAAGGACATGTGCCTTTAGTGGGTGGAATGGCTGTTTTTTTTGCATCCGCGCTTGGTTTATTGTTTTTCTTTGGGCCATCAAAGTTTTTAAACTTATTTATTGTTTCGTGTTCATTAATGGTATTCATTGGCGTTTTAGATGATAAATATGATTTAAGTGTAAGATCACGGCTGATAGGTCAGTTTCTAGTTTCTTCAATACTTATTGCTGGTTTAAACACTTATATTTATTCGCTGGGTAATGTTTTTTATTTTGTTAGCTTTGAATTAGGTCTTTTCGGTATTGTATTCACGTACCTTGCAGTTATTGGTGCAATCAATGCATTTAATATGGTTGATGGTATAGATGGGCTATTAGGCGGGTTAAGCATAGTCTCGTTTTCAGGGATTGCTATATTAGCTTACAAAAGCCACTCAAATATGTTGTTTGTATTTTCTACGATCTTGATCGTATCAATACTCCCTTATTTGATGGCCAACTTAAGTGTTTTTCCATTTAAAAACCGCAAGGTCTTTATGGGGGATGCAGGCTCAATGTTTATTGGCTTAGCGATTGTTTGGTTAGTTGTTTTTGGTACACAAAATACTTTCATAGGTGAAGCAACTTTTCGACCTGTAACAGCGCTATACCTCATTGCTTTACCATTAATGGACATGGTTGCAATAATGTTTCGCCGCCTAAAGAAAAAACAATCACCGTTTAAGCCTGATCGCAATCATATGCACCACATTTGTATGCGGGCAGGGTTTAGTGGCAAACAATCACTCTTTTTATTATGTTTAGTAGCAATGCTTATTATGGGTATTGGCGTTTTACTTGAACTTATGCAGGTGCCTGAGTGGTTATCACTATTAATTTTCATGATTTTGTTTGGTTTGTATAACTATTTCATTAGCCACGTGTGGCGAGTTGTGAAGTATATTCGTAAGTATTCTCAAGGAGAAAGTGAAAATGGCTAGAGTTATCACATTCGGAACATTCGATGTTTTTCATGTTGGTCATGTTAGAATATTAAAGCGCGCGGCAGCGCTTGGCGATGAGCTGATTGTTGGGTTGTCTTCTGATGAGTTAAATTTTAAGAAGAAGGGCCGCTTACCTGTTTATTCACAAAATGACCGTGCTGAAATAATTAGTTCATTAGGATTTGTAACTGAAACCTTCTTTGAAGAGTCTCTTGAATTAAAAGCGGAGTATATAAAACAGTTTAATGCTGATTTACTTGTTATGGGTGACGATTGGCTAGGTAAGTTTGATTGGGTAAAAGAGCAGACCGATTGTGAGGTTTTGTATTTACCAAGAACACCTTCTATTTCTACAACAGAAATTATTGAAGTAGTTAAAGCGCTATAATTCATCGATGGGAAAATTACTCTACTCTGTTATAACAATTTTATCGCGATTAGTTTCTGGATTGTTTATCTTTTACTTTCTCGCAATTTATCTCAAAGTAGATGATTTTGGGCGCGTCACGTATTTTTTTACTGTTGCAGTAATTGTGGGTTTGTTAATCGATTATGGTTACAACTTAAAGTTATCTAGAGATGCAGTATCGAAGAAAGGTATGTTACCTGAGTTAATTGGCATTGCACTGTGCGTTAAAAGTATTAATGCACTACTGTCATTTTTGTTTTTATTTCTATTATCAGTACACTTTTCTTTAGATGGCAATGAAATATTACTTCTATCTCTATTTGTATTATCCCAGTTTATTCAGTCATTAGGTTTCACCTTATACCCATTGTTAAGAGCTGAAGGGAAATTTAAAAAAGAAAGCAAATTAGCAATTATTAATAATTTAACTGTCTTTTTTATTTTTATTGCTGCGGTGCAATTCGAATTACTAGCACTTTATGCGATGGCGATAGGCTTTATTTGTGGACGTAGTCTAGTGCTTATTGCGTTTATAAAAAGTGACTATTTTAAACAAGCTACTTTTAACTTTAAATTATTAAAAAAAGAGTATGCTATTTGTTTTTCATTCTTCATTCACGCGGCCGTTGGTTATCTATATTTTAATTTAGACACGGTATTGATCAAAGACTTTGTATCTTTTGAAGAGGTGGGTAAGTACCAGGCTGCAATGAAATTTGTGCTTGCTGCGACATTTTTAGGTGAAGCCATTACCAATGTCTATGTACCTAAAATGATAAATGAAGGATTTAAAGATAATCGTATTATTTTAAGTTTTCACCTTAAAGTACTTAAGCAAATGGTGGGGCTTGGGTTATTAGCAGGTGTTGGCTTTTACTCACTAGCATTGTATGGCACAGAATTCATATTAGGAGCAGAGTATACTGTTTCTTGGTTTGTCATACTTCCTTTAGCGTTTGTTGTATTTTTAAGGTATGTGGGTGTTTATTTTGGCATGTTATTAACCATAGTAAATAAACAAATAACAAGAGTGGTAGCTGGTGTTGTTGCCTTGTTTACACTGATTATTTGTATTGAGTTGTTTGGTGCTAATCATGGTATTGCTGGGGCTGCGTATGCTTCTTTAATTGCGCATATTACGGTTATGCTCATTTATGTTTATAGTGGAATAAAAGAGCTGAGGCAAAATAATGTTTTACAGATTAATTAGCCGAGTTCTGTTTCGCTTACTACTTATATTTTCATCAAACAAACGCAAGTACAGATTATTTGGTTGTGCGTTTGGCTTTAGAGACAACAGTAAATATCTTTTTTTGAGTATGCAAAAGCAAGCAGGTTGTTTCTGGGTTGCTAAAAATGCAACTGAATATCAATTGCTGCAATCTCAACAGTTACCCGTTGTTTTACATGGTACAAAACAATGGTCACACAAAGTAAAAAACTGTAGAACAGCCTTTTTTACTCATGGAATTCATGATGTAGCTCCAGCACTTGCAAAAAGCACTATTAAGGTTAATTTATGGCATGGCGTGCCGTTAAAGAAAATGGGTTATGATTCAGCGGTAGATTTGAAACAAATAAAGCGTCGTAAGAGCTTTCTACTAGCCGACGTATACAGTCAATGGGATTACCTACTTGCAAGTAATGCACACTCAGTTAATGCTATGGCTTCAGCTACCCGTCTGCCTTTTAGTAAAATATTAGCTGCTAGGCAACCAAGAAATGATGTATTACTGACCCCATCTACAACAGAAAAAATCATAACGTATATGCCAACGTTTAGAGATGACGGTTCAAATGCGCATATTACGGAGTTATTAAAGTGGTGGCCAAACGTCTATGCTAACACTGGTTATAAGCTCTGTTTAAAGTTACACCCCCTAGAAAAAGTAAAAATTTCTGCAAACGACGAGCCATGGTTAGTAGCGCCTGCTTCGCTTTCTCAAAGTGGCGAAGTACAGGAGATTTTGCAACAAACAGAAATTTTAATAACAGACTATTCATCTGTGATGTTTGATTTTGCTATCACACAACGTAAAGTCATTATTTATGCACCAGATATTGATCAATATCTAAAATTACGTGGCGCTGGCTTTTACATAGAACTTAATACGCTGGACGTTTTTAATCAAAATGTGAGCAGCGAGCGTGACCTTATTACTCATATACTTAGCCCAATTGAAAAGAGTAATTTGACGGATTTTTCTGACGATCTTAGCTTTGTAACCATGGATGAGCATATAAAAAGGCTGAGCCTTTAAATGTACACCAGTAAACTACTCGTAATACTTACACTAAGTGTACTGTTTTTAGGAGTTTCACCTTATCCACAAATACACTTCCAGTTAGGTTTTTATTTATTAACATTGGCAGTGGGTGCAAGTTTGTTAATCATAGTTCCGCCGGTAATGTTAAATAAACGCATTGCACTTTTTAATCACCCAATCGTAAACTTATTTTTAATTCTAAATTTAGTTGGAATTGTAGGTGCCCTATTAACAGGTAATGGTATTTCTAGGGTTGTTAAAGAAGTTGCCATTTTTATAGCGCCAGTTGTTTTTTACTTTTTATTAATTAATACCTTCCCAATTCAGCGAGACAAAAGCCAAAAGGTGTTTTTTAGAGTGCTACTCATAACGTTAATAACGCTATGTTTATTTCAGCTTGTTTATTATCCACTTGGATTCTTAAATTTTTCTTCTCGATACGAGTTTAGACATCATTATGTGTTGTTTTCTAGTGTGTTTTTACTGCTATTTCCACTGTCAGTTATCAACATAGAAAAGAAGCTAACTCGTATTTCTATGGTGCTAGTATTTTCTTTAGTGATTATTTTAACATTATCACGGGATTTCCAACTTTACATATTTTTATTGTTAGTTGCTTACTTCCTTTATAGGTGGAGTAAACAACTGTCATACATTTACATAGCTTGCTTTTGCTTATTCCCATTTATGTATATTGGCCTTGCTACCTATATGTATCAATCAGGCAGCATAGATAAAAGTTCAATGTGGCGCTTTATTGAGTTGATGTCATTTGCGGCTCATGTGTTAAAAAATCCAGCCGTATTATTAACTGGGGATTTCTTTGGTTCATACCTAAAAACGATCGAACCAATAATTATTTTTGGTGAAGCTATTGATGAAATACCACGGTTCCATAACTTTTGGTTGTATCTGTTGTTTAAATTTGGCTTGATATGCACTCTTACCGTTTATATAAGTGCAATCGTTTATATTTATAAGCTAATCAGAAAATCTCAATTAGGCTACTACACAGGCTTTTTACTGGCATATATGCTATTTGTTAATGGCAGTTTTTGGGGCAGTTTTACGCAAATTCCGGCAGTGGCAATTTTATTTGCATTTATTTTATACATTTCTAAGAAGGTAACGAAAGATGAACGTTCTTTATATAACTAGACCAACCGTGTTCTCAGGCCCTGGTGGCGACACAGTTCAACTTTTAAAAACTGCCGAATATTTAAAATCGTACGGTGTAAACGTAACCATTGCAGATACGGCTGAGCCGGACATGGATGGCTACGATTTAGTGCATTTTTTTAATCTGCGCAACCCACAAGACTTACTAGTGAATGTGAGACGCGCAAACAGTAAAAAGCTGCCAATGGTACTTTCAACTATTTGGGGATCATACCAAGAATGTGATATTAAAACTCGTACTGGTTTAGGTGGGTTTCTTGCACGTAACGTTTCAGAGTATAAACTTGAGTATATAAAGGTCATTGCTAGAGCGTTTGTAAATCGAAACTTTTCAAAGGGTATGCTGAACTATTTTTTACTTGGGCATCGCTCTGCTCTTAAAGAAATTGCCAGCACTGTGGATGTGCTCTTACCCAATAGCCCTACTGAATTAGAAAGAGTCAAGGAAGATACGGAAACACCCGATAAGCAAGGCCAAGTAGTGGCTAATGCAGTAGATTTAAGTATTTTTGATTATGATAATGTCGTTGTTGAAGAAAAATATAAAAAGTTTCAAGGGTGCATTTTATCTGCGGCAAGAATTGAAATACGAAAGTGCCAACTTGATTTGATAAGAGCCGTAAAAGGTACTTCACATCAATTGGTTATTGTTGGCAAGGCAAGTCCAAACAGCCAATACTATTATGATCAATGTAAGTTAGAAGCAGGGGACAATGTTCACTTTATTTCACATGTTGATCACAATGAATTGGCTCAATTATATAAAGTTGCAGCAGTTCACGCGTTAATATCATGGATGGAAACACCAGGGTTGTCCACACTAGAAGCTGCAGTAATGGGTTGTAATGTAGTAGTGACAGACCGAGGCGATACCAAATACTATTTTGAAGACTTTGCTGAATATGTTGAGCCTGATGACCCTGTGTCTATTTTGGCGGGGTTAGAGCGAGCATTGAATAAGCCGTTTGCAATTGGCTTAGAAGAGCGTATTAAAAATAACTTTACTTGGCAACATACTGCAGAAGAAACCTATCAAGGGTATAATATGGCGCTAAAAGGTCATAAAGCATAAACATACTTCTAGAGTAAGTATAAATGCTAACTTTTAACTAATTTGTGTAAATAATCGTAAGTTAAAAGAATTTTACATAGACCGTTCTTATAAATAAGCAGGTAATTATAATGGCAATTTCTGTAGTGGGTACTGTTGGTGTGCCCGCTTGTTATGGTGGTTTTGAGTCACTCGTTGAAAACTTGATTCCATCTGAAAAAATAGATTTAATCTATTGCACGCGTAAAGCGTATAAGCAAGAGCTAAGTGAGCATAAAGGGTGTAAGTTAAAGTACTGGTCATTAGATGCAAATGGTGTGCAGAGCATACCCTATGATGTGGTTTCTATTTTTCACTCTTTACTATTTACCAAAAATGACTTGCTTGTTTTAGGTGTGTCAGGTGCTATTGCCATTCCATTTTTTAAGCTGTTTTCTAAGCGTAAAGTTGTTACCAATATTGATGGGCTCGAATGGAAGCGCGCTAAATGGGGTAAAGCTGCAAAATGGTTTTTAAAATTTTCAGAGAAAGTAGCGGTTAAATTTTCTGATACGGTTATTGCTGATAATGCGGCTATAGCTGAGCATGTACTAGATGCTTATGATAAAAAAGCAACTGTCATAGCATATGGTGGAGATCATGCGGTAACAGAAAAGGTAAGTGATACCAAAGACGACTTCTCACTAGCGCTTTGTCGGATCGAGCCTGAGAATAACGTTGAAATGATTTTAAACACGTATTCACAACTCCCGTCAAAAAATTTAAAGTTTATTGGTAACTGGAATAATAGTGAGTTTGGACAGCACCTTAAAAAGCAGTACTCTAAATTCACTAATATAGAAATTATTGATCCTATTTATGACTTAGCTGAACTTTTTAAATTAAGAAGTAAAGCAAGTAGCTATATGCATGGTCATTCTGCCGGTGGCACCAACCCATCGCTAGTCGAAATGATGTTTTTTAACTTACCTATTTACTGCTTTGATTGTAATTATAATCGTGCTTCAACAGAGAACAAGGCAAGCTACTTTTCAAGTAGTGAGCACTTAATTAAACAGTTAACTGCGGATGAAGGTAACGAAGCTAACGCGGCAAATATGTTAGAAATTGCAGAGCGTCGTTATACTTGGCGTATAGTAAAGCAACAATATGAGGGATTGTTCAATGACTAAAGGAATTATTCTCGCAGGAGGCAGTGGTACACGCTTATACCCACTTACAAAAGTAGTAAGCAAACAATTAATGCCAGTTTACGATAAGCCTATGGTTTATTATCCAATAGCCACATTAATGAATGCAGGCATAAAAGATATATTAGTGATCACCACGCCAGTAGAGCAAAGTAAGTTTAAAGAGTTACTTGGTAATGGTAGCGAGTGGGGTATAAATATTGAATATGTTGCTCAACCGTCACCAGACGGCCTTGCACAGGCCTTTTTATTAGGTGAAGAGTTTATAGGTGATGACAACGTTGCGCTGGTACTGGGTGACAACCTATTTTATGGTCATGACTTAGTAAAATCGTTAAAAAGTGCCGTTGCACGTAAACAAGGTGGTACTGTGTTTGGGTATCATGTTGCAAATCCAACCGCCTATGGCGTTGTAGAATTTGATGAAAATGGTAAGGCTATTTCCATAGAAGAAAAACCTGTAGAGCCAAAATCAAACTATGCCGTACCAGGTTTGTATTTCTTTGATAATAAAGTGGTTGAATACGCCAAAGCGGTTAAACCTTCTTTGCGTGGTGAACTTGAAATCACCGACGTGATAGAGCGCTACCTAGAAGCCGGTACATTGAATGTTGAAATAATGGGTCGTGGCACTGCTTGGTTAGATACCGGAACGCACGACAGCCTTTTACAAGCTGCACAATTTATTGAAACCATTGAAAAACGCCAAGGGCTTAAAGTCAATTGCCCCGAAGAAGTTGCGTATCGCATGGGGTATATCAACGAGCAACAATTACGAGATTTAGCCGAACCATTGCGTAAAAGCGGTTATGGTGAATACCTACTCAGCTTACTTTCTCATAAGGTATTTTCATGAAAGTTATAGACACAGCCATTGCTGATGTGAAAATTATTGAGCCA
The DNA here is from genome assembly GCF_043641955.1 of Pseudoalteromonas atlantica. GTDB lineage: Bacteria > Pseudomonadota > Gammaproteobacteria > Enterobacterales > Alteromonadaceae > Pseudoalteromonas > Pseudoalteromonas atlantica_A. The sequence continues at coordinate 34,204 of NZ_JBHZRV010000013.1, read as the reverse complement.
ACCGTTTTTGGTGATGAGCGTGGCTTTTTTATGGAAACATTTCGTGATGATTGGTTCCGTGAAAACATTGCTGACGTCACATTTGTACAAGATAACCATAGTAAATCAGGGCAAGGCATTTTGCGCGGCTTACACTATCAAACTCAGCAAACACAAGGCAAGCTTGTGCGTGTAACCGCAGGTGAGGTGTACGATGTGGCCGTTGATATGCGCAAACACAGCCCGACTTTTGGGCAGCACGTAGGCGTGTTACTCAGTGGCGACAATAAACGTCAATTATGGGTGCCAGCGGGGTTTGCGCACGGCTTTTATGTGACCAGTGAAAGCGCTGAATTTGTTTATAAATGCACAGATTATTACGCGCCAGAGTTTGAACAAAGCGTGCTGTGGAATGACCCTGCTTTGAATATCCAATGGCCACTCGTAGGCGGTAAATCACCGCTATTATCGCCCAAAGACGAGGCTGGTTTACTGCAAATTAACGCGCCCGCTTTTTAAGAGAATAAAATAATGAGTAAAACAATCGTTGTAACAGGTGGCGCGGGCTTTATTGGTTCAGCTTTAGTGCGCTTTTTGATAAATGAAACGGCACATACCGTGGTTAACTTTGATAAGTTAACTTATGCAGGTAACCTAGAGTCACTGCGTTCAGTTGAAGACTCTGAGCGTTACCACTTTGTGCAAGGGGACATTTGTGACCGCGGCACAGTATCAGCACTGTTTGAGCAGCATCAACCAGACTTTATTATGCACTTAGCCGCAGAGAGCCATGTGGACCGCTCGATTGATGGTCCTGGTGAATTTATTCAAACAAATGTTGTAGGTACATATGAGTTGCTTGAAGCGGCTCGCAGTTACTACAATGGCTTGAGCGAGACTAAAAAGGCGGGTTTTCGTTTTCACCACATCTCAACAGATGAGGTATACGGTGACTTAGGTGAAACTGGTTTATTCACTGAAGAAACATCTTATGAGCCAAGCTCACCTTATTCAGCATCTAAAGCAGCATCAGACCATTTAGTTCGTGCATGGCACCGTACTTATCAATTACCAGTTGTACTTACTAATTGCTCGAATAACTACGGCCCTTATCATTTTCCAGAGAAGCTTATTCCGTTAATTATTTTAAATGCCTTAGAAGGTAAGCAATTACCTGTTTACGGAGACGGTAAGCAAGTACGTGACTGGCTGTTTGTTGAAGATCATGCCCGTGCGCTTTATAAAGTGGTGAGTGAAGGTAAGCTTGGTGATACCTACAATATTGGTGGTTTTAATGAAAAACAAAATGTTGAAGTTGTTACCACTATTTGTAATCACTTAAATGACTTAATTAAAGATAAGCCTGCTAACTTAACCGACTTTAACGAGCTGATTACATTTGTAGCAGACCGTCCAGGGCATGATGTACGTTATGCTATTGATGCAACTAAAATCAACAAAGAGCTTGGCTGGCACCCAGAAGAAACATTTGAATCTGGTATTTTAAAAACCATTCAGTGGTACTTAGATAACCAAACGTGGTGCAAAAACGTGCAAGATGGCAGCTACCAACGTGAACGCTTAGGTAGTCACTAATATGAATGTGCTCATTATTGGTAAAAATGGTCAAGTGGCATGGGAATTACAACAAACGTGCCCAAGCCATATTACAGCGCATGCACTAGGGCGTAATGAAATAAACATTACCGACCCACAAAGTATTGAGCAGGTTATTACAAAGCTAAAGCCAGCGGTGATTATTAATGCATCAGCCTATACGGCAGTTGATAAAGCCGAATCAGAGCAAGATGAAGCCTATTTAATAAATGCAACAGCGGTTGAGTATTTAGCCAAAGCAGCAACAAAGCACGCTATACGCTTACTGCATATATCAACTGATTTTGTGTTTGATGGTAGCAAAAACACCCCTTATAAAGTGGATGACCAAACCAACCCAATTAACGTGTATGGTGCGACAAAGTTAGCGGGGGAGCTGGCCATAAAAGCACATTGCCCTACAAACTCAGCAATCGTGAGAACGTCATGGGTGTATTCAAGCCATGGTAATAACTTTGTCAAAACCATGCTGCGCTTAATGGCTGAAAAAGACGAACTTAACGTAGTAAGCGACCAAATAGGGTGCCCAACGAATGCAACTGGCTTAGCTAAGTACTTATGGCAGTTAGCAGAGCAAGAGGCACTTGAGCCAATTAATCATTACAGTGATTTAGGTGTAGCCAGTTGGTATGATTTTGCAGTAGCGATTCAGCATTGTGCTTTTGAGCAAGGTATATTGAATAAAAAAATACCTATCATGCCAATACCAAGTTTAGCCTATCCAACGCCAGCAAAGCGCCCAGTATTTAGCTTAATGCAGCAAGGTAATAGCGCAGCTTCAGTGCATTGGCACACCCGTTTAAAGAATATGATAGCGAGTTTTGTATAATGAAAATATTAACTGTTTTTGGTACCCGCCCAGAAGCCATAAAAATGGCACCATTAGTCCTTGCTCTAGCACAAGAGCAAGCTATTGAAGCAAAAGTGTGTGTAACGGCTCAGCACAGAGAAATGCTAGACCAAGTGCTAGAGCTATTTGATATAAAGCCCGATTATGATCTAAATATAATGCGTTCAGGGCAAGATTTATTTGATGTAACAAGTAAAATTCTATTAGGGTTACGTGATGTAATCGATGATTTTAAACCAGACTGGATACTTGTTCATGGTGATACAACAACCACATTAGCTGCATCAATGGCTGCTTTTTACAAGCAAGTTAAGGTAGGTCATGTTGAGGCCGGGTTACGCACTGGTAATATTTACAGCCCTTGGCCAGAAGAAGCTAACCGCACAATCACCGGGGTAATTGCAAATCGTCACTTTGCTCCTACTCAGGGGTCGGCCAATAACTTATTAAAAGAGCACGTTAAACAAAGTGATATTGTTGTAACGGGTAATACTGTTATTGATGCGTTATTAAAAGTTAAACACGACGTTTTAAATTTACCTGAGTATCAAACAAAATTTAAAGCGCAATTCGCCAGTGTGACAAGTCAGCCATACGTGTTAATTACAGGGCACCGCAGAGAGAGTTTTGGTGGAGGTTTTGAGCGAATTTGCGAAGCCATTGCAACGCTTGCTAAACAATATCCAGATCATAACTTTGTTTACCCTGTGCATTTAAACCCAAATGTGCAAGAGCCGGTGAATCGACTACTCGCAGGTTTAAACAATGTTAAATTAATAGAGCCTCAGGATTACTTGCCGTTTGTATATTTAATGGATAAGTCTGAATTGATCCTAACAGACTCTGGCGGTATTCAAGAGGAAGCGCCAAGTTTAGGCAAGCCTGTTCTTGTAATGCGAGATACAACTGAGCGCCCAGAAGCCATTGAAGCAGGAACAGTTAAGCTTGTTGGAACAAACAGCGATAAAATTGTTGATGCAGTATCTAAATTACTTTCAGATAGTGAGCTTTACCAAGCAATGAGTGTTGCCCATAATCCATATGGTGATGGACACGCTTGCGAAAAAATTATTAAGTCATTGCTGCAAAAGTAACTTTAACAGTAATCCAAAATTTTAAATTAACTCCCCCATTGAACATGAATATATTTAATGGGGTTTTATATAGACAGTAGTAATAGCTGTGCGTATAATCCCCATGCTTATATTTCAGGTAGAAATAGCAAAAGCAAAGAAGTCAGTATTTTAGGGATTGATATGGATAGTTGGTACTTATTATTTTGTAAGCCGCGCCAAGAAAAGCGTGCAAAAATCAATTTACAAAACCAAGGGATTGAAGCGTTTTTTCCTCTATTAAAAACAGAAAAACTCATTAAAGGTCGTCGCACTTTTAAAGAATCTGCATTATTTCCAAATTACCTATTCGTTCGTTTGAATTCACAAAACTGTAACTTTGCTGCGGTAAAAAATACCCGTGGCGTGAGTGGTTTTGTGTCGTATGGTGCGTCATATCAAATAGTACCTGAACATCTGGTTTCTGAATTACAAAACTTTAAACCAAATTTAAATATAAACGACCTGCCAAGCGCGGGTGATTTAGTGTACCTAAATAACGGCTCATTCAAAGACGTACAAGCTATATTTAAAGAGCCCGACGGCGACATGCGAAGTATATTACTAGTAAACCTACTTAACCAAAAAATAGAAGTAACAGTAGATAATAACGATATAAGAAAAGTAGGGTAAAGTTGAAAAGGTTCTAGGAGCTAGGGAAGAGACTAGGAGCTAGGGAGGAAACTAGGAGCTAGGGAAGTAAAAAACCGAGACAAAAGTATTTTGTAGACGAGTGGCTTGCCACCGTGAAAGTATTATGTAGCAGCGATTTTATATCGCGTTGTTAAGTGATTTATTCACAAAGAGATAAAGAGACGCTGCGCTTAAGAGGTAAATGGTTTAGGAACAAATGAATTGAAACATTTATCCTTGTTTGCCTCATTTATTCTCATAGTGTTCTCTTTGTGCAAAGAGTGGTTTTCGTAGGAGCCGGCTTTAGCCGCGAAAAATTGTAAAAGAGGTTTACTCACAAAGAGGTTAAGAGACGCTTTGCTAAAGAGGGAAAGGCCCAAAGAAAGAAACTAAGGGCCTGGAGAGTGAAAAATTTATTTTGCTCTTCTCATTTACCCTCATTGTGTTCTCTTTGTGCAAATAGGTTTAAGTTATTTATTCACAAAGAGGTTAAGAGGCGCTGCGCTTAAGAGTCGGGAAGTAAAATATTTATTTTTGTTTTCTCATTCCCGCTCATTCATTTCTCTATGTGAAAAATGGTTTTAGCGAAAGACTTTGACCTTGCACCTTAAACCCTAAAGTTAATCAGACCGTAGGAACTGCAACCTAGGGGCGGAAGCGTGCCCGAAGGGCTAGACAAGCAAATAGTTTTGTAAATGATTTATTCACAAAGAGGTTAAGAGACGCTGCGCTTTAGAGATAAACAATAGTTTAGGATAAGTATGGATACTGATCTTCTCACACAAAAAGTTATAGGCTGCGCTATAGAAGTACATAAACAATTAGGACCAGGTTTATTGGAATCCACATATGAATCTTGCCTTCTGTATGAGTTGGGACAAATTGGTCTTAAAGTCAAAACTCAAGTTCCTCTACCAATTTGCCACAAGAGCCTTGAGATTGAAGCTGGTTATAGATTGGATTTATTAATATCTGACAAATTAATAATCGAGTTAAAGTCTGTTGATAAACTATTGCCAATTCATTCGGCACAGATTTTAACGTATATGAAATTGACACAAATCAATGCTGGTTTATTGATAAATTTTAATACGACAAAGCTTATCAATGGAATTAAGCGGCTTAATTTAAACTTCTAAAGTATATATGTTTAAGTGATTTATTAACAAAGAGGTTAAGAGGATGCTGCGCTTAAGAGGAAGATATAAATAAATGGGTATGTCTTCTCATTTACCCTCATTGTCTTCTCTGTGTGCAAAATGGTTTTGTAGGCGAGTGGCTTGCCACCGCGAAAGGTTTAAGTGATTTATTCACAAAGAGGTTAAGAGGATGCTGCGCTTAAGAGGAAGATACAAATAAATGGGTATGTCTTCTCATTTACCCTCATTGTCTTCTCTGTGTGCAAAATGGTTTTGTAGGCGAGTGGCTTG
>NZ_JBHZRV010000013.1:0-28483 GCF_043641955.1 Pseudoalteromonas atlantica | reverse complement strand
CCACCGTGAAAGGTTTAAGTGATTTATTCATAAAGAGGCTCAGAGAACGCCACGTTTAAGAGTTGGATGTAAATAAAATGATTTATGTTTTCTCATTTACTCTCATTGTGTTCTCTTTGTGCAAAAAGATCTAATAATGTTAATTAGCTTCGAAGCACGAAGCTTTTAAATAAATTTACAAAATAATTACTCGCTTCCACGTTTACTGTGCAAGCGTACTTGCACAGTAAACTAAGCCATGCTTTAATTGGCACGCAAAAAATAACAGCAAATTTCAAAAAAACTAAGCTGAAAGTTTTAGAATTTTATAATATTTGGGAATAAACAATGGCGCTAAGCTGTAAAACACTTGTAGCATCACTTACTTTGCTCACAATGACAGGTTGTACAATCATCCCCGGTAGCCATTTCGAAGGAATCGAATCGGGAGAGCAAACTAAAAATCTTGAACAAGACCTCGAAAGAGTAAACATTCAAATAATTGATTCAGCTTTAATAAACCAAAAAAAGCAGGCTCAAACCAAATCGTCTCCGCGTTCAAGTTACGATGGCTTAAATACTAGCGATTACCAATACAAACTAGGTGTAGGCGATGTGCTTACCATTGGTGTATGGGACCACCCTGAGTTAACAATTCCCGCAGCTGTTCAACGTACCGCTGAATTTGACGGCTTTCGTGTACAAGCCGATGGCACAATTACTTATGCCTATGCCCCAAATATTCAAGCAGCAGGAAAAACAGTTCAACAACTACACAGTGAATTAGTAAAGCGCTTAAGCCGTGTAATAGAAGACCCACAAATAGATGTTAAAATAGTCGGTTTTAGAAGCCAAAAAGCCTATGTAACAGGCGAGGTTACTAAACCAGGCGTTTATCCTGTAACAGAAATACCACTTACTTTAGTAGATGCATTAAACCAAGCTGGTGGCTTAACAGAAGCTGCTGACTGGCGTACAGTTACTTTTACCCGCGGTAATAAAACCGAAGTAATAAAACTAAATGATTTTTATGCCAAGGGTGACATTTCACAAAACCGTTTGTTACAACATGGCGATATAGTGCATGTAAACCGCAACGACTTACAAAATGTATTTGTGTTAGGCGATGTAAAGAAAGCCGGTTCAGTTGAAGTTAACCGTTATGGCTTAAACCTAGCTGAAGCACTCGCAAACTCTGGTGGCCTTAACGAAAATACCGCAGATGCCAATGGGGTGTTTGTACTACGTAAGCGTGATTTAGAACGTGATGGTGTTATTGCTGATGTTTACCAATTACATGCAAAAAATGTGGCTGCATTGGTACTAGCTGAGCAATTTGAATTACAACCGCATGATATTGTTTATGTAACTTCTGCGCCACTTGCTCGTTGGAACCGCGTAATAAGCTTATTATTACCCTCTATCGCAACAGTTGATTCAATCGACGATTTAGCTGCGACTAACTAAGGGGTTATATGTTTGATTCAATTTTAGTGGTGTGTGCGGGTAATATTTGCCGCAGCCCAACTGCCGAGTATGTACTTAAAAGTAAGCTTGAAGGCAAAAATATAATTGTCTCGTCAGCAGGCTTAACGGCACTTGAAGGTAAATCAGCCGATGCAACAGCAAAGCAAATTGCTGCACCGCACGGTATCAATATGGATGCACACCAAGGTCGTCAGCTTAATTCTAGTCTCGTCGTGCAAAATAGTGTTATTTTAGTGATGGAACAACGCCATTTAACTGACCTGTGTAGCCGCTACCCAGAAGCACGCGGAAAAACATTTTTGCTCGGTAAATGGTTGGGCGATAAAGAAATACCCGATCCATATAGGCAAAGTTTAGAAGCGTTTGAACACGTTTACGATTTAATCGATAGCGCGTGTAGCGCTTGGCAAAAGTATTTATAAGGATAGGCTAGTACATGAATGCTCAGCCCACTGCAATAGCAGCAAATAAGCAAAACCGAACAAACGAACAAACTCCAAGTCAAGAAATCGACTTAATGGCACTATTAGGTGCACTGCTTGACCGTAAATTTTTTATAATCGCACTCACCGCTTTGTTTATGTTTATAGGCGTGGTGTACGCGGTGTTATCAACCCCTATATATCAAGCCACCGCGATGATACAGGTTGAAGAAAACGGCGGCTCAGTCCCTGGGTTTGATGACATGGCAGGTATGTTTGAAAGCACCTCTGCCGCAGTGACAGAGATTGAGCTTTTAAAATCACGCTCAATCATAGGTGAGGCCGTTGATACGCTAAAGCTAGATATTACAGTGGAGCCGAAACTATATCCGTTTATTGGTGGCCGCGCATTCCGTAAATTTACGCCAATGAACGAGGGCGATTTAGCTGAGCAAAGCTTTGGTGCAAGCTCGTACGCATGGGGTGGCGAAACTATTAATGTATTTAGGTTTGATGTACCAAAATCTGCAATTGGTATCGATTTCACATTAGTAGCACAAGAAAATAATAGCATCGCTTTATTAAACGGTGATGGTGAGCAAATATTAGCAGGTAAAGTAGGGCAAGACCTCACTAATGGTGAGTTTAACTTAACAGTACGCAGTATCAATGCACGTGCTGGCACTGAGTTTATAATTACTCGCAAAGACCGTTTAAATACTATTTTAGATTTACAAGCGGCTGTCGGCGCTAGCGAAAAAGGGCAGGATTCTGGTATTATTAACCTTAGTTTACAAAGTGCCCAGCCACATTACGCAAAAAAAGTACTGGATAAAGTTGCTAGTATTTATGTGCGCCGCAATGTTGAGCGTAATAGCGCAGAAGCTAAAAAGTCACTCGATTTTTTAGAGGTGCAACTCCCTGAAATTAAAAAACAGCTTGAATACGCTGAAGAGCGATTTAACGAGTACCAAATTAAGCGCCAATCAATCAATATTACCCTTGAAACTCAAGGTGTACTTGAGCAAGTTGTTGAGCTTGAAACAAAACTACAAGAGCTTGAACTTAAACGCCTTGAAATGAGTCGTAAATTTAAAGAAAGCCACCCAACTTACCAAGGCGTGCTTGAGCAAATTGAAGCGGTTGAAAAACAAAAGCAAGTATTAGTTGGCGAAGTAGGTAACTTACCAGAAACGCAACAAGAGTTACTGCGCTTAAAGCGTGATGTTGAAGTAAGTAACGAAATTTATACTCTGCTCCTTGCTAAAACCCAAGAGTTAGATATTGTACGTGCCGGTACAGTTGGTAATGTACGTATAATTGACTATGCAGAAGTGAATACCTCAAAGCCAGTTAAACCTAAAAAAGCTCTGGCTGTGGTAATGGCAACCATGTTAGGTGGTATGCTGGCTATTGCAATAGTACTCATACAAAAAGCCATGCATAAAGGGGTTGAAAACCCTAACGAGATTGAGGCAATTGGCCTGCCTGTATATGCCAGCGTACCTTACTCAGATTACCAAGATAAACTCACTGGCTTTAGTAAAGCCCGTAAAGCTAAAAATAAACCAAAATCAATATTAGCACTGGATAACCCGGCTGACTTATCAATAGAAGCACTGCGTAGTTTACGTACCAGTCTGCATTTTGCGATGATGGAAGCGAAAAATAACTTAATAGCTATATCAGGCCCAAGCCCAGGTGTTGGTAAATCGTTTATATCGGTTAACTTGGCCTCGGTACTCGCGCAAAGCGGTAAAAAGGTGTTAATAATCGATGCCGATATGCGTAAAGGCTACTTGCAAACTCAGTTTGGTATCAAGTGGGACGATGGCCTAAGTGATTACTTATCAGGTCGTTTAAACCTTGCTCAAGTGACTAAACCAACTCAGGTTGAAGGGTTGAACGTAATTACCCGCGGCCAAATACCGCCAAATCCTTCAGAGCTGTTAATGCACAGTAACTTTAGCAAGCTTGTGGAAGAGGTAAGCGCCGAGTACGACTTAGTAATCATAGATACGCCACCTATTTTAGCAGTAACAGACCCTGCAATTGTCAGCGCCCATACGGGTACTACATTACTTGTTACACGTTTTGGCCAAAACCATATTAAAGAAATAGAGCTAACAAGAGCCCGCTTTGAGCAAAATGGCACGGATGTAAAAGGCGTAGTATTTAACGGTGTAGTTAAAAAAGCCAGTAACGCTTACGGTTATTACGGATACTATAATTATGAATACAAGTCAAAAAATTAAGTGGTTGAGTGTTATTTAGTAGAGTATTAATTAAATGTTTTTTGGGAAGGTAAATGAAAAAATTAATTGTAGATCTTGATGGGACTATTACACTTGCAAACACTTCGGATTACAAAAATGTTTTGCCAAATACTCATTTAATAGAGCGTTTAAAAGAGTATAAGGACGCGGGTTTTCAAATAGTAATATCTACAGCAAGGAATATGCGCACTTATAAGGGGAATCTCGGAGAGATTAATATAAATACTCTTCCAACAATTTTAGATTGGTTGAATCAACACGATGTACCTTATGATGAGGTCCTGATCGGTAAGCCTTGGTGCGGCTTTGAGGGATTTTATATAGATGATAGGGCTATAAGACCATCTGAGTTCAATAGCATGTCAATAGATGAAATTTACACTTTGTTAGATAAGGAAAAGCAATGTTCTTAATCATGTCAGCTGCATATGTTGATCATGAACTTCAATCTGAATTTGGTAGAATACCACCAAGCTTTTTGCCATTAGGAAATCGAAGGCTATTTCAGCATCAGGTAAAACTGGCCCCTAAAAACTCTAAAATTTATATATCTGTTCCCGACAGTTTTAACATTTCTTATACCGACAAGGAATGGCTAAAGTCTAAAGATGTATCAGTTTTAAATATCCCTTCAGGCCTTAGTTTAGGGGAGTCATTAATTGCATCACTCAATCTGTCAAGCCATTCTTTTGATTCTCCGTTACATATTTTATTTGGCGATACGTTGTTTCTTCAACTTCCGGTAGGAGAGAACATTATTGGGTTGTCTGAAGCTGAAGGGCATTATAATTGGGCTTCATCTTTTAATGAAAATTTAGATTGGATTAGAGAGAAAAGTAAATCAGGTGAGTTTGATTCTGTTGTCAATGGATACTTCAAAATTAGCTCTCCTCGAGAGCTAATAAGATGTATTACGAAAGCAAAGTGGAACATGTATGCTGGATTCAGTATTTACAATAAAAAAATAGGTATTCAGCCAATACAAATGAGTGGTTGGTTAGATTTTGGGCATGTTAATACTTACTATAGGTCTAAAGCTAGTTTTACAACGCAGCGTGCATTCAATGAACTTAAAATAACTCAAGATTGGATTGAAAAGAAGAGTATTAAAAATGATAAAATAGAAGCTGAGGCAAATTGGTTTGCTCAAGTTCCAAGTTCATTGGCTCTTTTTACACCACAATATCTAGGCAGTGAAGAAAAAGAAGGTCAAAGTTCATATAAGCTAGAATACCTATATCAGACCGCATTAAATGAATTGCTTGTATTTAGTAGTTTACCAGAGCACGTTTGGGAGAGGATACTCCGAAAATGCATTAGCTTTCTAAATATTTGTAAAGCGGAACAGATTAAGGAAGGATGCTCTGGAAGCTCGTTAATGCAGCTTTTTGGTCATAAAACAGCAGCTCGTATATCTGAGTATTGTGATTTAGAAGGTATCAGCAAGGATAGTATATGGTCTTTCAATAAATCTTATAGGGCTTCTATAAATGAAATAATTACTCATAGTGAGAAGTACTTGCCTAACTCGGCAGTAGCAGAGCCAATGACAATTATGCACGGAGATTTCTGTTTTAGTAATATCTTATATGACTTTCGGACTAATAGAATAAAAGTTATTGATCCGCGAGGAATGAATTTATGCGGAGAAAAAACTATATATGGGGATGTCAGGTATGATATTGCCAAATTAAGTCACTCAATTCTAGGTTTATACGACTATATAATTGCTGGTTATTATAAAGTAGGGTTAGAAGGTCAAAACATATTTTTGAAAATAGATACTGATGATGAACAATATAATCTACAAAGAAAGTATGTAAAACTCATAGAGCAGGAGTTTGGCCTGTCAGAGGTGAACTTAATTGCAATGCAAATTCAATTGTTTTTATCTATGCTACCTTTACATTCAGATGATAAAGCTAGACAAAATGCACTTTTTGCTAATGTTTTCCGACTATACGGAATTTTGAAGGGGTTGTTAAAATGATAGTTATACCAATGGCTGGACTTAGCTCTCGATTTTTTAATGCGGGTTATACAAAACCCAAATACATGCTTCAAGCTGCAGGGCTACCATTATTCGATTATGCTGTCGTAAGTTTTAGGCATTATTTTGAGAAAGAGCTTTTTTTATTTATTGTTCGTGATATTGATAATACAGTTGAATTTATAAAAGAACGAGTAGGTTTTTTAGGTATAAAGAAATATAAGGTAGTGGTTTTATCCCATGAAACACGCGGGCAAGCTGAGACAGTTGCAAAAGGTTTGCAAGAATATAATAACTCATCAACACCTATTACTATTTTTAATATAGATACTTTTAGGCCTAACTTCATTTATCCTAAACTAGAAAGTTTAGGGGATGGTTATTTGGAGGTGTTTATTGGGGAAGGGGATAATTGGTCTTTCGTACGCCCTATAGAAAACATATCGACAAAGATAGATCTTACAACAGAAAAAAAACCTATATCAGATTATTGTTGCACTGGACTTTATTACTTTAAATCATGTATTGATTATTTTGAAAGTTATAATAATTACCTTACTAAACCAACTACAGATTGGGAAAAAGGAGAGCTTTACATCGCTCCATTATATAATTACCTAATAAAAAAGGGTAAAAATATACACTATAATCTTATTGATAGAACTGATGTTGTATTTTGTGGAACGCCAGATGAGTACACCCAGTTCTTAGTTAGTCAAGAGCAAGGCCTAGAAAATGTTTGATGTTATAATACAGGGGCCTATTGATAACGATACTCTTGAAGAATTTTACAATGACATGGATTTTAATGTTATAGATAAAGTTATTTATAGTGACTGCAATAATGTTATAACTTTAAAAAAAGAAAAATTAAGAGTTTTAACTCATATTGATCCTGGACAAAATGTTGGCGATTATAAGAAACCTCTGAACATTAATCGGTTCTTAACAGGTATAAAAAACTCTTTAAGTGAGTCATCAACAGATAATGTTCTAATAGTTAGGAGTGACATTAAGTTTTCGTTAGAACTTCTTTTGAATAATCTTGACTATAATAAGCTTAACGTACTTGATGTGACTACAAAGAAGTTTTGGCTAAAACCAAAGTGGCAATATCATTTTTGCGACTGGCTGTACTTTGGTAAGAAATCTAAAATCGAAATGATGATCAACAGTACTGACTATAATATGTTGCCTGCAGTCTTTGATGATTCATTATACCCTTGTAGCCCCGAGTATATCTTAACGTATAATTATTTGAAGTCCAATAATCTGTTGAGCTCTAAAATCCTTAACAGTGTACACATTATCTTTTCTGAAGCAATTAATTTAAAATCTAAAAAAAAGGAATATAATGAAATTCCATTTGGTATAAATAAAGTATATGGTATCGAAAAAACTGATATAAAAAACATGGGACCAACAAACTGGACTAAATCAATTTTTTATTCGATTTTATTAAAGGTGAAAGCGAAAATAATATGTTAGTAAAAAGGGTGTTTTCTTCACTCGTTTATAAGCAACTATACTTTATAACAAGCCTTGTTATACTTGTTTCGCTTTTCAAGCTATTAGACCCTGAACAATATTTTTATTATGGAAGTCTATCAATAGTATTCCTTTTTTTAAGAAATGTAATAGATACAATAGCGATTCAACTGTACCTTAATTATAAAGTTGATTCATTCAAAAATAAGTTGATATTTTTTTTAGTTGTTCTAAACACTTTAATTTTGTTTGTTTTAGATTTAAGTATAGAGCACAAGCTACTTGGCTCAATTACCCTGATATTTAGTTATTATTTAGCGGGAAAGTGTGTCCCATATATTTGTTTTTTAAATGTCAATGCTGATTACAGGGGTTACAATATTGTAACTTCTGTGTCGGAAGCTCTTTCATTCTGCTTGTTTGTTGCTTTTAAAGAACAATTAATGTTTGCTATTCTTCTGAAAAATATTTCATATTTTGTATTTCAGTTATTACTTTATAAGGTATTTGTGAAAATTGATAATCTTAAGTTTCAAGCTATTGCGAACAAAGTTGTAGTAGAGTTTGGGCTCTTTTTTATTTTCAACTTTTTTTCAAAAAACCTTGATAAGATAATTGTCTCCTTACTATTTGGTAATATAGCATTTTCTTTATATGAGCGTTCAATGGCGCTTGTTCGTGCTGTTATATCTGTTTTTTCTTTTTCTATTGCTCCTGCTTTACTATTGAGTTTGAAAGAAATTGAAGATGGAAAGCTTACATGGCTGTATATTAAATATCAGCAAGTTTTGTTCATGTTTGCGTTGCTAGTATTGATCATATATAAGCTAACAATACCATATTTTATTTTGTATATAGGAAATGATTGGTCAGAAATAGTTATGTACTTAGATGGCCTGTTACTAGCTTTTCCAATAATGTTAATGATAGGAAATACGTCTCAATTTTACCTTAATCAGTCTGAAACCAGATTAAATTTGATCTCAGCAATATTAAGCTTTATGGCCGTAATGTTGTACATGTTACTTGCAAGCTATCTATTCAATGATTTTGAAGATGTAATTAAGTATCTTTTTATACCTTTCTTTATAAACCTGGTACAAGTTAACTATTTATATTTTATAAAAATTAGAAGAGAATCATACTTTCTTTTCATTCTTTCAATCACAATACAAACAATATACTTTATATTATGCTTAATCTAAAAAACGTTAAGAAGATTCTCGATAGTCTTTCACTTGATCTGCAAGCTGATAATGTAGAACAGTGGCCAAAGACAGAAAATGGTCCATATAGTGACCCTGAAACCCCATTACGAGTTTTATCACACTTATTGAAAATTAATTCCTACTTATATCAAAGTACTGGAGAAAACAAGTACGAAGCTAGAGCTAAGGGTTTGTTTTCTTTGGCAAAAATTATTACTGATGACTTTGCAGTTCTTGTCTTTAGGAATAAAGAGGGAAAAGACTCGTCTAATGGTTTGATTGGACCTGCTTGGTTATTAGAAGGATTGATACATGCGAATAAGAACTTTGGTGATGACGTATATCTAAATGCAGCAAAAAAAGTTTACTCTCAATTTCATTTTGATGAGCAGCATCGAGTTTGGTCTTTCCCAGAGAAAGGTGAATATATTCTTGATCCAACTTTTAACCATCAGCTTTGGTTTGCAACTCAGGGATTAAAACTTGGTTGTAAAAATTCTATATCCTTCTTAGAAAACTTCATTCCTAGGATAAAAATTAATAAAGGCGTCATTTTTCATCTAACACCACTAAGAACAGACGCTAGCATAGAAGGCCTACGTCAATATATACGTTTTTTAAAATATAAAAACTCACTTAATGAGAAGTCTGTAGCTTATAATGCCTTTAATTTATTAGCTTTGTCCGAATGCTACCTAGTTGATAAAAGTTTAAATGTCTGGAGTAACAATAATTTCAAAAAGCTTTTGAAGCTTGATATTAATAGCCAGTATTTTGATGTGTTAAAGAAATCAAAATATGGTCTTAGCTATAACCCACAAGCACCAGCATACATAACCTTTGGTAAGCTATTTCAAGACAAAATTAAAAATGACTACCTTAAACAGCATAAGGTATCTTTTTCCAAGTTATTAACACATGAAATAAATCCCAGTGATAATTTATTAAAAATAAGAAACTACGAGTATATTACCTTGCTGGAGATTTTAGATGTTTAAAATATCAATAATTATTCCTACATACCGTGATACCGATAGGACTATTAGACTGATTAAGAAGCTATTTCGGATAGAGTGGAGTGATAAAATTTTTGAGATCATTATTGTTGATAATAATAATAGTCCTGAAGTTTTTTTAACTATTGATGATAATAGACTAAAAGTATTGCATTGCGCAATTCCAGGATCTTATTGTGCCAGAAACTTCGGGGTCCAAAATGCTTCAGGTGATTATATGGTATTTACAGATTCGGATTGCGATCCTTCTGACGACTGGTTTAAAAATATATATGCAAGCCTTGTTAAGCATCAAGTCGATGTCATTGCAGGTGTGACAAAAATTTCGAAAGGTGACTCTACTAAATGGGCTTTTTTGTTTGAAAAGGTCATAGCTTTTAACTTCTGTAATATGAAAAAAAATAGAGTAGCAACGACTTCTAATTTGATCATTAAAAAAGAGTTGTTGTGTCAAGCCGGATTTAACGAGAAATCTTTTTCAGGGGGAGATATAGAGTGGACTGGTAATTACTCAAAGTTAAATTCTATTCATTACTCTGATGAAGTAATTGTCTATCATCCTGCTAGAAAGTCAATTATAGAAATTATTAATAAGGATGAAAGAGTTTATGGTGGTTTTTTTAAAAGAAAGAAAAAGTTACCACTTTTTTTTAGTAACTTTATTCTGCCTGTTACTCAATTTAAATTAATATTGAAGTCTAACGAAACAACATTTGATAAAGTGGGCTTGTTAGCCCTTGCGTGTTTTTTTAGAGCTTTAAGGTTCTACTATCATTTCAAGTTGCTATTTACAGGTGAGTTTAGAAGGTGATTCATCTATTCTTATTCATTGCGATAAACTTTGGTTTATTTGAGCTACAGGGCTTTTCGGTAAGAACCGTTGGGCTTGTTGGCTTGATTGTCGTTTGCTGTTTTAAGATCAAAAGTAATTACTTTTATTTTATAAATGCCTTTCTTTTTTCTATATTTTTAATTCTTTACTCGTATTTATATATATCAAATGAGATTCGCTTTACCAGTACTTTTTTGTTGCATACTCGTAACTTGATAGTGCTTTTTGTTTTTTTTGGGATGTTATACAAAAGTAATTTGGATTTCGCTGGTTTTCTTCATGCCTTATCTCTATTTATTGTTAGTTGCGCTTTTATTAACCTTCTTATTATTGCTTTTTATAAACAACCATGGGTTGTTATAGCTGAATATACAGGTACAAATGAAGAGTTTTTTGCTCACTTATACCATAGATTAATTCTCCCTTTTGGTACGCCTAATCAACTTGGCTTTGTTGCCGGTTTATTGATCCTTTATAATTTTTCACTGAAAAACGTTAAGATTTGTCTACTACTTTTCATTCCTCTTATGGGGGCGGCAAGTAATTCTTCTCTAATCCCGTTGACTTTAATATTTTTATTCTATTTCTTATATAAAATGATGAACCAAAAAAGGTTTGTAATAAAAAGGAATAACATTTTAACTCTTGGTATAATTTCATGTATTTCTTTTATAGCTTTTTTAGTATTTTTTGATGGAACATCCCCAGGTGGAGTGGGGGGGCGAAGTGCTGAAAATATGAATGAATCCATTGGCAGACATCTATTTTTACGTTTAAACACGCTTGAAGCAATTTCTCAATTTCCCTTACCTCAGTTCTTTTATGGTGTGGGCTTTGGAAATAGCCATCAGTATATTGGGGGTACCTATAGTTTTACCATCCCTTTAACAACTCTATTTGAGAGTGGTGTTTTCGGCCTATATTTTTATTATATACTACCTTTTTTATTTGTTTTAAAGTTTAGAAATATAAAATGGGTGAGCTTTATTATATTTTACGTCTTCATAGCATCATTGCTCTATCAGTTGAATAGTGATATTAGCTTTTATATTTTACCTTTAATTATCGCATACCAATTGCAAAGGAACTCTAATGAAAATAATCTATCTTTATAATCAGCTGGGTGCAGGGCCATTAATGATATCCTCATTATTAGTAAGCAACATTAAGCCAAATGAGCCATTTTTTATAATTGTAAATGAAAGACTGAAAAATGAGGGGAGGGCAAGTCATATTCGAGTTTTTAGGACATACGATAATTTAATTCTTCGTTTGGCCGTGAGGTTTTTTATTGAACTGTTTTATATTCCTCATATTGCAATAAAACACAAGTCCAAAGAATTATTAGCTTTTGGTAATTTTAATATGATACCATTTCCTTTAACTAAGCGAATCTTAATACACCATCCTTACTTGGTTGATGATTCAGCTTTAAAAAAATTACCCTTATTTCCTCGAACTATTGAAATGTTGAAAAGAGGATACTTTAAGGCGCAAACGTATATTTTCAGACACAACCAGTATGTTGCACAGACACAAGATTTTAAACGCCAGTTGGAATTAAAATATAACATAAATAACGTACTTCTTATTCCTAACCCTGTCACTGATAAAATATCTTTTCCTGTGAGTAGTGAATTTGAAAAAATTTTAACAAGTAGGCTTAATCGATTTGATGAACTGAATTTATTATATGTTAGCCGCTATTATCCGCATAAAAATCATTTGTTTTTAATTGAACTGGCAAAGCAAATAGAAAAGTTAGATTTAAATATTAAAATTAAGATTACTGTAGATACTAATGCTTTGCCACAAAAGATTATGACGGAAATTATACGAAGCGATATCTTAATTAATATCGGTGAGGTCGAACAGAAAGATCTTGCGAATGAATATCTACATAGCCATATCTGTATATTTCCATCTTTAACTGAAACCTTTGGCAATGGTTTAATCGAGGCTGCCAAGTTTGGTTTACCTACACTTGCTTTTGATCTTCCCTACGTTAAGGATGTGCTAGAACACAATGTTAAATCTATTCAGTCTGTTGACTCATGTATTGAAAGTCTTAAATTCTATGCGAGAAACCCCATGATTTATCAAAAAGAGTCAATAGACATTTATGAGTACTCTTCAAAATTTATCAATGTTAGCACGTGGAAAAATTTGTTATTAAATAAGTAGTTTACTTAAAAGTATAGGCGTGAGATTTGAAAGATTATAATAATTTCGATTTTTTAAGGCTATTTCTAGCCCTCAGTGTTGTGTGGCATCATTTTATGTTCTTAACTGGGCAAAAGGCTGATTTCTTGCCATTTGATATAATAGATAGTGAAACTGCTGTGCAATCTTTTTTTGTAATCAGCGGAGCTTTAATTTGGACTAGTGCTAAACGAACGGAAAAGTTTGCTGTATTTATAAGAAAGCGTTTTTTCCGTGTATACCCCGCGTATTTACTTGTATTATTGGTATCTTCATTTGCTGCAATTGCACTATACTCCGCGAATCCTTTAGATATTGCTCAATATTTAATTTGGAATGGAGTGTTTCTTAACTTTATGCATCCATGTATAGATGACGTGTTTACTAGCAACATGATCTGCGCTATAAATGGCTCACTTTGGACTTTGAAGCTTGAAGTTGGTTACTACATTTTTGTTGCTTTTTGTTTTTATTTTCTAAAAAATTATTCTGTAAAAATTCTAATCTGTGTAACGCTCCTGTCGATATCTCTAAACTATCTATCCATAGTGGTTTTTCCGGAATACATCAACCCAGTCTTATTACACCAGTTACCATGGATGTTTTTTTACTTTGGTTTAGGGGCATTGCTTTTTTCTTTTTATAGTAAAATAACAATTAAAACAAACACCTTCTTATTTTTAATGTCATGCATGGCATACTTTTTAACGGACTTGTTTTATCCATTATTTGTTATTACGTTTGTTTTCTATATCGCTTATGGATTACCATTCAGGATCAACCTCAATAGGCTAGGTGATTTATCATATGGGGTTTACTTGTTTCACTTTCCGTTAATCCAGTATTTTGTAGCTTTGGAATTGTTTTCAGGATATAAATATCTCGATATAGCAACAATTTTTATGGTTGTGAGCATTTTGGCTTATTTATCTTGGCATTTTTTTGAAAAACCTTTATTAAACTTTTACCGAGGTTGACGATTTGAGTTATTTACCTTTATCTGGGGTGTATTTAAACCTACTATTTTATTTTCTAATGGGCTTTCATGTTTTAACTCGTTTTTTTGATATACTTAATTTTATATAGTTTCAACAATACCCTAAACATAGAGAGCACGTTTAATCTATAACTTTACATAAAAATAGGAATAGGATTTTACTGGATGACTAAAGGAATTATCCTCGCCGGAGGAAGTGGCACACGCTTATACCCACTGACAAAAGTAGTAAGTAAACAGTTGATGCCGGTGTATGACAAGCCAATGATTTACTACCCGATAGCCACATTAATGAATGCGGGTATTAAAGATATTTTAGTTATAACAACACCGGTAGAGCAAAGCAAGTTTCAAGAGCTGCTAGGTGATGGTAAAGACTGGGGTATCAACATTGAATACGTTGTTCAACCGTCACCTGATGGCTTGGCCCAAGCATTTATACTCGGCGAAGAATTTATTGGTGACGATAACGTTGCGTTAGTGTTGGGCGATAACTTATTTTATGGTCATGACTTAGTTAAGTCGCTAAAAAGTGCCGCGGCACGTGAGCAAGGCGGTACAGTCTTTGGTTACCATGTTGCAAATCCAACAGCATATGGTGTGGTTGAGTTTGACGAAACTGGCAGGGCAATTTCAGTCGAAGAAAAACCACCTCAGCCAAAATCGAATTATGCGGTTCCCGGTTTGTACTTTTTTGATAATAAAGTGGTTGAATACGCCAAAGCAGTTAAGCCTTCAGCGCGTGGTGAACTTGAAATCACCGATGTGATAGAGCGTTATTTAGAAATCGGTACATTAAATGTAGAAATAATGGGTCGTGGCACAGCATGGCTAGATACAGGCACGCACGATAGCCTATTACAAGCAGCACAGTTTATTGAAACCATCGAAAAGCGCCAAGGCCTCAAAGTGAATTGCCCTGAAGAAGTGGCGTACCGTATGGGTTATATCAATGAACAGCATTTACGTGAGTTGGCTGAGCCATTGCGTAAAAGCGGCTACGGCGAATACTTACTTGGGCTCTTATCGCATAAGGTGTTTTCATGAAAGTTATAGATACCGCTATCGCTGATGTAAAAATTATCGAGCCAACCGTGTTTGGCGATGAGCGTGGCTTCTTTATGGAAACCTTTCGTGATGATTGGTTTCGTGAACATATCGCAGATGTTGTGTTTGTGCAAGATAATCACAGTAAATCAGGGCAAGGTATATTACGAGGCCTACATTATCAAACCCAGCAAACACAAGGTAAGCTTGTTCGCGTAACCGCGGGTGAAGTTTACGATGTTGCGGTTGATATGCGTAAAAGCAGCCCAACCTTTGGCCAGCATGCTGGTGTCTTACTCAGTGGTGAGAACAAACGTCAATTATGGGTGCCAGCAGGGTTTGCTCATGGGTTTTATGTAACCAGTGACAGTGCTGAGTTTGTTTATAAATGCACAGACTATTATGCGCCGCAGTTTGAGCAAAGCGTATTATGGGATGACCCCGCCTTGAATATTCAATGGCCGCTTGTTGATGGCAAAGCACCGTTATTATCAGCGAAAGATGAAGCTGGTTTACTACAGATTGATGCCCCCGCTTTTTAAGAGAATTAACTAAATGACTAAATCTATTTTTGTAACAGGTGGCGCGGGCTTTATTGGCTCTGCTTTAGTGCGCTTTTTAATAAATGAAACTAAGCACACAGTTGTTAACTTTGACAAATTAACGTATGCGGGTAATCTTGAATCCCTACGTTCAGTTGAAAGCTCAGAGCGTTATCATTTTGTGCAAGGTGATATTTGCGACCGTGAAAAAGTAGCCGCAATATTCTCACAATACCAACCTGACTTTATTATGCACTTAGCAGCAGAGAGTCATGTTGACCGCTCGATTGATGGCCCTGGTGAATTTATTCAAACGAACGTAGTCGGCACTTATGAGTTATTAGAAGCGTCACGCAGCTATTACGCAACACTTAAAGCGGATAAGAAAACGAGTTTTCGTTTTCACCATATTTCAACTGATGAAGTCTATGGCGACTTGGGGGAAACTGGTTTATTCACTGAAGAAACCTCGTATGAGCCAAGCTCACCTTATTCAGCGTCAAAAGCCGCATCAGACCATTTAGTTCGTGCATGGCACCGTACTTATCAACTGCCTGTTGTACTCACTAATTGCTCAAATAACTATGGCCCATATCACTTCCCAGAGAAACTCATTCCATTGATTATCTTAAATGCGCTTGAAGGTAAAGCTCTTCCAGTGTATGGCGATGGTAAGCAAGTACGTGATTGGCTATTTGTCGAGGACCACGCGCGCGCATTATATAAAGTAGTGAGTGAAGGCAAGCTGGGTGAAACCTACAATATTGGCGGCTTTAATGAAAAGCAAAATATTGAAGTGGTAATGACAATTTGCAATCACTTAAATGACTTAATACAAGATAAGCCAGCAAACCTAGCCGATTTTAAAGAGCTTATTACATTTGTAACAGACCGCCCAGGCCACGACGTACGTTATGCAATTGATGCGACTAAAATCAATAAAGAGCTTGGTTGGCATCCAGAAGAAACGTTTGAATCGGGTATTTTAAAAACCATTCAATGGTATTTAGATAACCAAGCATGGTGTAAAAACGTGCAAGATGGCAGCTACCAGCGCGAACGTTTAGGCAGTAATTAATATGAATGTGCTCATTATTGGCAAAAATGGCCAAGTGGCGTGGGAATTACAGCAAACCTGCCCAAGTCACATAACAGCACATGCTTATGGCCGTAATGAAATAAACATTACTGACCCACAAAGTATTGAGCAGGTTATTACCCAGTTAAAGCCAACGGTTATCATTAATGCTGCAGCCTACACCGCAGTAGATAAAGCTGAATCAGAACAAGGCGAGGCATATTTAATCAATGCTACTGCGGTAGAATATTTAGCTAAAGCAGCGACTAAGCACAACATACGGTTATTACATATATCAACCGATTTCGTGTTTGATGGCGCTAAAAACACTCCTTATAAAGTTGACGACCAAACTAACCCAATCAATGTGTATGGTGCATCAAAATTAGCAGGTGAGTTGGCAATAAAAGCTCATTGCCCTACCAATTCTGCTATAGTGCGCACGTCATGGGTGTACTCTAGCCGTGGTAACAACTTTGTTAAAACCATGCTGCGCTTAATGGCTGAAAAAGACGAGCTTAACGTAGTCAGTGACCAAATAGGTTGCCCAACCAATGCAAATGGGCTTGCAAAGTATTTATGGCAGCTGGCGGAGCAAAACTTGCCTGAGCCAGTTTATCATTATAGCGATTTAGGTATGGCGAGTTGGTATGACTTTGCGGTGGCTATTCAGGATAGTGCATTAGAGCAAGGGTTACTTGATAAGAAAATCCCAATCAAACCAATCCCAAGCTCAGCTTACCCTACTCCCGCTATTCGCCCAGTGTTTAGTTTGATGCAACAAAGTTCAAATTTAAATAAAGAGCATTGGAATTTTAACCTTGTTAAAAGCATGGAAGATTTATGTGTAAAATAATTATTGGAATAGTTTCTCATGGCCATTATAACTATATTTCAAATAATGAGGAGCTTAAAAAAATAGCTGAAATCAACGACGTTAAAATTTTAATAAAAGATAATATACAAGATAATAAGTTAAAGTTATATTCTGAAGAAAATGGATTTCATTATATCATAACGTCTGAAACTTTAGGTTTTGGGGAAAATAATAATTACATATATGAATTTGCAAAAAGTAATTTTTCAGTATCTAGCGATGATTGGTTTATAATTTTAAATCCTGATGTAGAAATATCAAAAGTTGAGTTTGTAAAGTTAATATCAGAACTAAAATCAAATGCAGGTTCCTTTTTTGCCCCGAACCTCTTCAAAGATAATAACTTTACTCAAACTGAGAATTCTATACGAATGTTTGCTAGCTATTTTGATTTATTAAACCCATTAAAATTACAGCCTATTAATAAAGCATATAATAAAAAACAACTTACAGAGAAAGAGGTGGTAGAATGGGCCTCGGGAGCTTTTTTATGCATCACTTTTGGTGCATTTGGATCAGTAGATGGATTTGATCATAAATATTTTATGTACTACGAGGATGTAGATCTTTGCTATAGATTGAACCAAAAAGGAATCAAACTTCAATTTTTGAAGAATATCAAAGCTGTCCACAAGGGAGAGTATAAGAATAGGAGTGTTTTTTCAAAGCACTTTCGATGGTACCTTAGCAGTTTATTTAAATTCTTAAAAACACAAAGCCAATATGGAATTAAAAGTGACTAAGTTATTGATTACAGGTTACTCAGGTTTTGTTGGTAATAATTTACTAGAGCAATTACAAAGCAATTATCAATTAAACCTATTGGGAAGAAAATCGTCAAATTTAGGTCACTTGTTTAACCATAATCTTGATTCAAAATCTACTTACGTTGATGCATTAGAAAATGTAGATGTGGTTGTACATTGCGCTGCAAGGGTTCATGTTATGAATGATGTTGCTAGTGACCCTCTTAATGAATTTAGAGCAGTAAATACTAAAGGTACACTTAACTTAGCTAAACAAGCTGCTCAGGTCGGTGTTAAACGTTTTATATTTTTAAGCTCGATTAAAGTGAACGGTGAAAGTACAACTAATCAAAGTCCTTTTACATCGGCAGATGTTCCAAAACCTGAAGATCTTTACGGGTTATCTAAAGCTGAAGCTGAGCAGCAGTTATTAGAGCTCGGCAAACAAACTGGCATGGAAATCGTGATTATTCGGCCGCCACTTGTTTACGGTGAAGGTGTTAAAGCAAACTTTGCTTCGTTAATGCTCTATGTTAGCAAAGGTTTACCATTGCCGTTTAGAGCAATTAAAAATAACAAACGCAGCTTAGTATCCGTTTATAACTTGGTTGATTTAATTAAAGTATGTATAGAACACCCAAAAGCCGCTAATCAAGTGTTTTTAGCTTCTGATGATTATGATTTATCAACGGCTGCAATGGTTGCTTTAATGGCGAAAGTGCATGGCAAGAAAAACTTAGCTTTGCCCGTACCAGTTTGGTGCTTTAAGTTAGCTGGTAAGTTGCTTAACAAGAGCGATGTTATTGATAGATTAACTGGCTCATTGCAGTTAGATATTACTCATACAAAAAATACCCTTGCTTGGGCTCCGCCTTATTCAGTTGAACACGGTTTCAAACTAGCTGCTAAAAAACCTTAAAAAATAATTAATGGATTTATAAATGATACGTTTACTCGACTTTTTGTTTTCACTTTTTGGTTTGTTGTTTGCCTCACCATTTTTAGTGATTTTATACATTATTGGTTTATTTGATACTGGCTCACCTATATTTACCCAACAGCGTGTTGGGCGTAACAAAAAGCCATTTACACTGGTCAAATTTAGAACCATGACTATTGATACTGCTTCAGTAGCTAGCCACTTAGCAAGCACTGCCTCAATAACCCCCTTTGGTGGCTTTTTACGTAAAACAAAGTTAGATGAACTACCACAACTTTGGAATGTACTAAAAGGTGAAATGAGCTTAGTAGGCCCGCGCCCTGGTTTATTTAATCAAGAAGAATTAACTCAAGCTCGTGAAGCTAAAAGTGTATTTAACGTACGACCTGGCATCACTGGCCTTGCTCAGGTTAATGAAATCGACATGTCGACCCCTGAGTTACTCGCAAAAACAGACCGTGAAATGATAGATACTATGACTATCGGCAACTACTTTAAATATATTTTAATGACAGTAACCGGAAGTGGTAGTGGGGATCGCATCAAATAGATGCGAGGTAAAAGTTTAAGGTACAAGGTGAAAGGTAAAAGATTAAAGGTAAAAGTGATCAGACCCCCTATAAAGTAGATGCGAGGTCAGATCATCAATGGAAAAGCTTTTAGGCAAAAATACAAGTTTTAAAGTTAAAGGACTTAAGCTAGGTATAAGGGATTTTATGCAATTTGAAAATTTAGCTGTATGGCAGCGCTCTGCTGACTTGGCTTGCGATATTTATAAGCACTTTAAATCGAGTAAAGAGTTTGGGCTAAAAGATCAAATTACTCGCTCAGCCTTATCTATTTCTTCAAATATTGCAGACAAAATTGCAGGAGCAAATTTTGAACGCGCTTGCGCGGCCTCGAAGAGGTGAGATATATGGACTTATCGAATAACGTTATGAGAGGAAGACCCCTAAAGATTATGCGCGTTTTCTTTCATACTCTAAAGGTAGTTGTAGTGAGTTACGCTCTCAAATTTATATAGCAGTCAAAATTGGCGAGATTGATATAAAAACATCAGAACTTTGGATCGAAGAGACAAAGCTGCTTTCCAAAATGTTATCCGGTTTAATGAAATCGATTGAGTCATGGGGTTAGGGTAATTAATCTACCTTTGACCTTTGACCTTTGACCTTTGACCTTTGACCTTTGACCTTTGACCTTTGACCTTTGGGCACTCCTAGCTCCTTCGCAATTTATAAGCTATAATTCATAAAATTTTAACAAAGTAATAGTTTACTACTGCTCTTACTTTTTGAATCAACAAATTACAAGAAAAGGGAACTTGTTGTGGATAGTTTCATTCGTTCTATCTTGAGTGCATCTCGCGCTAAAAAGCGCGCAATTACTTTGTTTATTGATGCATTGTTTATTGCTGCAGCCTTTTGGTTGGCATTAATTGTTCGCTTAGACAGCCTTGCCCCATTTAATGAGCCGAGTAATTGGCTGTTACTTGCTTTACTTATACCTACAGGCCTTTATACATTTATTAATTTAGGTTTGTACCGCGCTGTACTTAGGTACATGAATTCACAAGCGCTGTGGGCCATTGTGCTTGGCACTGTAATTACTACTGTAGCATTAGTGCTACTGTCGTTTTTTGTTGGTGTGAGCATACCACGTACCATGCCATTTATTTTTGCGTGGCTTTGTTTGTTGACCGTGGGTGGTTCACGTATTTTAGTGCGCGCTATGATTGGTAAAATGGCTACGGCTAATAAAGAGTCGGTTATTATTTATGGTGCTGGCTCTGCTGGTCGCCAGTTAGCAACTGCGCTAGGTGCTGGCCCTGAATATTTTGTACGTGCCTTTGTAGATGACGATGAAACAAAAGAAGGCTCAATTATTCAGGGTATACCGGTAATTAGCTTTAAAGGAATTTACGACTTAATAAATAAAGGCAAAGCGACAAAGGTGTTATTAGCTTTACCTAGTGCAACACGCGCTCGCCGTAAAGAGGTACTAGCACAACTTGAACCACTTACAATTAAAGTACTTTCAATTCCTGGTATGGCTGATGTTGTTGAAGGAAAGGCTAAGCTTTCTGAATTCAGAGATGTTGAAATTGAAGATTTATTAGGCCGAGACCCTGTAACGCCAAAGCCTGAGCTTATGGCTGCTAATATAACTGGTAAAACAGTTATGGTAAGTGGTGCCGGTGGGTCAATTGGGTCAGAGTTGTGTAGGCAAATTGTTCGGCTGCACCCTAAAAAGTTAGTGTTATTTGAAATCTCAGAGTTCGGTTTATATTCCATTGAAAAAGAACTTAATGAGTATGTAATTAATAACAATATCGACCTTGAGCTTATTCCAATAATGGGCTCTGTACAGCGCATTAACCGCATTGAAACCGTAATGATGGCGTTTGGCGTACAAACTGTTTACCACGCCGCAGCTTATAAGCATGTACCGTTAGTTGAGCATAACGTAGTTGAAGGCGTACGCAATAATGTATTTGGTACTTATTATGCTGCTAAGGCTGCAATAAATGCCGGTGTTGAAACCTTTGTATTAATATCTACCGATAAAGCGGTGCGGCCAACCAATGTAATGGGTGCTACCAAGCGAATGGCCGAGCTTGTGTTACAAGGCCTTGCGCAAAATAAAGGTGTTAAGCATAAAACGCGTTTTTGTATGGTGCGCTTTGGTAATGTATTAGGGTCTTCAGGCTCTGTAGTGCCTTTATTTAGGCGCCAAATAAAAGAGGGTGGGCCAATTACATTAACTCACCCTGATATAACCCGCTTTTTTATGACCATACCTGAAGCTGCACAACTTGTTATTCAGGCAGGCTCTATGGGTAAAGGCGGCGATGTATTTGTACTTGATATGGGCGAGTCAGTTAAAATTAAGGATTTGGCCTCTAAAATGGTGCGGTTATCTGGTTTTGAAGTTAAAGATGATACCAACCCCCATGGCGATATTGAAATTAAATGTACAGGCCTTCGGCCTGGCGAAAAATTATATGAAGAATTATTGATTGGCGATAATGTTGGCGAAACAACTCATGAACGCATTATGACTGCAAATGAAGCTATGCTGCCGTTTGCTGAGCTTAATGTGTTTTTAGAGGCGCTTGATATTGCTTGTCATAACTTTGACCACGAAACAATTCGTCAGTTGTTGTTAGATGCGCCGACTGGGTTTAACCCAACAGATGGTATCTGTGATTTGGTTTGGAATGCGAAAAAGCAATTGCCTCAAGAAAGCTCTAAAAAAGTAGTTAACTTTAAGAACTAGAGCCTAGGTTTTAGGTGTTAGGTTTTTGCATCAACAAGCTTAACACCTACCGTGGTTGATTACACATTAGGATTAATTACTTTCTTTCATGTAGGCGCGTGGCTTGCCACCGCTAAAGGTTTATTCGCAAAGAGGTTTTGAGGCGCTGTGCTAAAGAGGTTTAAAAGTAAAAGGCTCTAGGAAGAATACTTGGCGCTAGTTGTATTTACAGCCCGTACTTTTTCTCATTTTGTCCTTATTTACTTCTCTTTGTGCAAATTGTATTTATACTCTGCCGAAGCTCGAAGCTCGAAGCTCGAAGCTCGAAGCTCGAAGCGTATAAATTTATAATCATAGTTCTAGGTTTTTAACCTAGTGCTAGGAAGCAAAATATAGAAATTAAAGGAATCAAGAAATGAAAATAGCAGTAGTTGGTACAGGCTATGTAGGCCTATCTAACGCTATGTTACTTGCGCAACATAATAAAGTTGTTGCGCTTGATATAGACGAGCAAAAAGTTGCTCTTTTAAAAGACAAACAATCACCTATTGTTGATGTTGAAATTAGTGACTTTTTGCAAAACAAACAACTTAATTTTACTGCTACTACCAATAAAGAGTCTGCATTAGTAGGGGCTGAGTTTGTTATTATTGCCACTCCCACGGATTACGACCCTGAAACAAATTACTTTAATACCCACTCTGTTGAGTCTGTAATAAAAGATGTATTAAGTATTAATCCTAGTGCAACTATGGTGATTAAATCGACCGTACCGGTTGGTTTTACTAAGTCAGTTAAAGAAAAGCTCGGCACCGACAATATTATTTTCTCGCCTGAATTCTTACGTGAGGGTAAAGCGCTGCACGATAATTTACACCCATCACGTATTATTGTCGGTGAACAAAGCGAGCGTGCTAAAAAATTTGCTAATTTACTAGCACAAGGCGCAATTAAATCAGACATTGATGTACTATTTACTGACTCAACCGAAGCTGAAGCAATCAAGTTGTTTTCAAATACCTATTTAGCGATGCGTGTGGCCTATTTTAATGAACTTGATAGCTACGCTGAAAGCCATGATTTAAATGCCAAGCAAATAATTCAAGGTGTAGGGTTAGACCCACGAATTGGTAGTCATTACAATAATCCGTCGTTTGGTTATGGTGGGTATTGCTTACCTAAAGATACAAAACAACTTTTAGCTAACTATAAAGATGTACCTAATAATATGATTAGTGCAATAGTTGATGCAAATACAACGCGTAAAGATTTTATTGCCAAATCTATTCTAAACCGTAACCCTAAGGTAGTGGGTGTATACCGGTTAGTAATGAAAACTGGCTCTGATAATTTTAGAGCATCGGCAATTCAGGGCATCATGAAACGTATTAAGGCCAAAGGTGTTGAAGTAGTTGTGTATGAACCTGCCCTACAAGAAGAAGCTTTTTTTAATTCCCGTGTAATTAAAGATATCAATGAATTTAAACAGATATCTGATGTTGTGGTTTCAAACCGTATGGTTGATGAGCTTAACGATGTAGCTGACAAAGTGTATACGCGAGACTTATTTGGTAGTGATTAGGCGTGCAGCGCGAAGCGCCTCGGTGTTCTCGGTAGTAAAAATTTTTTAATGATTAATTCACCATAGAGACCACTAAAAGTACAGAGCTAGAGGTTAAGACATTAGTAAAGGTGCTAGGGTTTAGTTGCTTTTTATCTCGTAGCTCGATACCTGCGGCCCGTAGCTCTTGCTGTCTCATAGTTTATAATTTTGCTGAACCTAGAACCTAGAACCTAGAACCTAGAACCTAGAACCTAGAACCTAGAACCTAGAACCTAGAACTCATTCACTTTATATCAAGTTTAAAATTGTTAACTTGAATCTAAATAGAAATAAAAATTTTAAATAAAGGATTAACTATGAAAGCTGTAATTCCGGTAGCTGGCCTTGGTACTCGCATGCTACCAATGACAAAAGCCATTCCAAAAGAAATGCTGCCTTTGGTTGATAAGCCACTCATTCAATATATTGTGAACGAATGTGTTGCAGCAGGTATTAAAGAGATCGTGTTAGTAACGCATAGCTCAAAAAATGCCATTGAAAACCACTTTGATACAAGCTTTGAGTTAGAAGCTACGCTTGAAAAACGAGTGAAGCGTAAGTTATTAAACGAAGTGCGTTCAATTTG
The DNA here is from genome assembly GCF_043641955.1 of Pseudoalteromonas atlantica. GTDB lineage: Bacteria > Pseudomonadota > Gammaproteobacteria > Enterobacterales > Alteromonadaceae > Pseudoalteromonas > Pseudoalteromonas atlantica_A. Next base: position 3,908 of record NZ_JBHZRV010000013.1, on the reverse strand, counting down.
CCCGCCTGATGTGACCGTTTTACATGTTCGCCAGGGCGAAGCTAAAGGGTTAGGGCATGCAGTGTTATGTGCTAAGCCAATTATTGGTGATGATGACTTTGTGGTTGTTTTACCTGATGTAATTTTAGATGCTTATACTGCTGACCAACAAACTGAAAACTTAGCCGCGATGATCAAACGCTTCAATGACGTTAAAGCAAGCCAAATTATGCTTGAGCCAGTTGCAAAGCAAGATGTGAGCAAATACGGTATTGCTGATATTGATGGTGTTATTATTGGTGCCGGTGAAAGTGCAAAAATTAAAACCATGGTAGAAAAGCCTGATGTTGATAAGGCACCTTCTAACTTGGCTGTGGTTGGTCGTTATGTATTATCAAGAGCTATTTGGCCATTGTTAGCTAAAACCCCTGTGGGTGCTGGTAATGAAGTTCAACTTACTGATGCAATTGATATGTTGATGGAAAAAGAAACCGTTGAGGCGTTTCATATGAGCGGCCGCTCTCATGATTGTGGTGACAAACTTGGCTATTTGAAAGCCATTGTTGAATACAGCATGCGCGATGAAAACTTAGGTGAAGAGTTTACAAGTTTTGTATCTGACTTGGTCAATCCGCAAAACCCAAGCCATTTAAAGGCTGTTTAAGTTAATCGTTGGTGCAGCTTTATGTCGCGTTGACTTTAAGTGGTTTATTCACAAAGAGACAATGAGACGCTACGCTTATGAGGCTGAAAGGTTAAAGGTTCGAGGGAAGGGACGAGGCTCCAGGTCTATTAGTTTTTGTGGGAACTAGCTTTAGTCGTGATTTTTATGGTTTTGGATATGTGCAAAACCATTCGGCGCTAAAGTGCTCTCCTACGAGAATGAAGGTGCTAGATTCTAGGTGTAATTCTTTCTTCTCTGTGCAGCGCGAAGCGCCTCGGTGTTCTTGGTGGTAAAAATTGTTTAATGATTAATTCACCACAGAGAGCACGAAGAGCACAGAGATTAAGACTTTAGTGAAGAGCACAGAGATTAAGACTTTAGTATAGGTGCTAGGGTTTAGATGTTTTTTATCTCGTAGCTTTTTTGTATTCTATTTTAGAATTTGTCAAACCTAGAACCTAGAACCTAGAACCTAGAACCTAGAACCTAGAACCTAGAACCTAGAACCTACCCCTTCGCTATTTCTATTTTTATTTCACTCCCCAATGCCTCTATGTATTTCTCAGCTAGCGCTTGCTTGGCACTTTCATCACCGTGAACAAGCTTTATATGAATTGGCTTTTTACGCATGCCTGTTACAAATTTTATTAAGCCATTTTGATCTGCATGGGCGCTGTAGCCACTTATGGTGTGAATTTTGGCGTTTATGTTTACTTTTTTATCGTTAATTTCTACATAGCCGTTTTTCGGGCCGTATGTTTGAATATCTCGCCCTAGTGTTCCACGTCCTTGATAGCCAACAAAAATTACATCGGTGGTTTTGTCTGTCAAAAATGCATCTAAATAATTAACTATTCGGCCACCTGTGCACATGCCGCTTGCTGCAAGAATAATCGCGGGCTGTTTTCGGCTGCGTAAGTAATTAATAACGGCTAAATGCTCCTTATGGCTATCAATGGTATGAAGGCTTTCAAAGTTGAGTGGGTGTCGGCCGCTTGCTACTCGTTGTTTGGCTTCAACATCCCATAAATTTTTAAATTGGCGGTATTGCTGGGTAAAATTTGCTGCCATGGGAGAGTCTATAATTACCTCAATAGAGCGCCATGGGGATTGTTTGCCTGAGTGATGTATTAACTGCTCTAATTCGTATAGTAGCTCTTGTGTTCTGCCTATACTAAATGCGGGAATAAGCACTACACCGTTATCCGATACTGCTTTTTCGATTATGTTTTTTAAGGTTTGTGTGCGATGTTTACGACCTTGATGGTTTTTATCACCGTAGGTTGATTCTATAACCAGTGTATCAGCTTTATAGGGGGCTTTTGGGCTTGGTAGTAATGGTGTGTATGGCGCACCTAAATCACCCGAAAATACCACTCTATGGATTGATGGCTTTTTACCAATATCTATCTCAACATAAGCAGAGCCTAAAATGTGCCCCGCTCTTTGTAGTCGCGCTTTTGCTAGCTCGTGGTTGTTATTTACGGGTAATTCAAACCATGTATTAAATTCCACTTTTATGATGCGCTTTTTCAGTAACTCTAAACACGCATTGATTATGGTTTGATCCCTGGTAACGCCAACCTTTAGTGCATCTTCAATCACAAGAGGGAGTAAGCTCGCAGATGCAACAGAGGTAAAAATAGGCCCGGTAAAGCCAGCAGCAAATAAATAGGGTATTCGGCCCACGTGATCAATGTGGCAATGGGTAACAACAAGTGCCGTAACGGTTGATATATCAAAGTCGATAGAGAGGTCGACTCCGGCGTCTTCCCCTTGAAATAGTCCGCAATCAATTAATATAGAGGTATTGTCGCTAATGTGTAGTTCATGGCATGAACCTGTAACGCCATTCACCGCTCCGTGGTGTTTTATTCGCATAATTAGTCCCTTTTATTGGATTTAAAAAAGTGTAGCACCAAAGGTTTGTTTGTACCTAATTAACATGTAGGCGAGTGGCTTGCCACCGCGGAATTGTTTTGTAGCAGCGATTTTATATCGCGTTTTTTAAGCTAGGAAGACCAGGAAGACAAAGATCCTAGGCTCTAGGGAAGAGACTAGGAGCTAGTTGTAATATTTCTTCTCGGTGTAGCGCGAAGCGCCTCGGTGTTCTCGGTGGTAAAAATTTTTAAAGATTAATTAACCACAGAGACCACGAAGAGCACAGAGGTAGGGATTAAGACATTAGGTTCAATGGAATTAAAATATTCACTTTTATCTTTTCATTTACCCTCATTCACTTCTTTTTGTGCAAGAGGCGTTTTAATCGTTCTTAAAGTTTTTGGTAAATTGCGTCAGCAAGCTTAACGCCTACGGTGTTAAGGTTTAATTCCGAGGTTAATATTTTACCTGTAGGCGAGTGGCTTGCCACCGCGGAAGTGTTTTGTAGCAGCGATTTTATATCGCGTTTTTAAACGATTGATTCACAAAGAGGCTAAGAGGCGCTGCGCTTAGGAGGGCAAAGGTTCTAGGCTCTAGGTAAGTAACTAGGCGCTAGATTTATTTGGCTTTCCCTCATTTTGTTCTCATTCAATTCTCTTTGTGCAAGAGGCGTTTTAGGTTGTTTGTGCGTCAGCAAGCTTAACGCCTAAGGGTGTTAATGTTTACTTGGTGGTAATAAGCGTTATATTGAATTAAAATCTAGTCCTTAACTTTTTTATTGGTGTTGTGATGGCTAAAGATAAATACGCGCCAAAACCGTTGAACGATATTATGGCGGGGCTCAGTGGTCGCTTATCTAATTATGCGGGTAAAAGCCAAGCGCTCGATAAACAGCAAGCACTTTTGACTGAGTTTTTAAGTCCTAACTTGGCTGATAAGTGTAGAGTGAGTAATTACCGCGATGGCACACTCATGATTGAGGCTGTATCGGCGCCAATTGCACTTCGTTTAAATTATTTGAAAATGGATATGCTGTCACATTTTCGTGGTGCAGGAATGGCTGAGCTTGGCCAAATTAAAATTACTGCCAACCCGCAATCAAGCCAACGATTGACTCAAAATAATGCCGCAAAGCCTGCAAATAATACCACAGCAAAAAAACTTCCTATGAGTGAGCAAACTTCTGATTACCTAACTGCTATTGCACAAAATGCGCCGCCGTCACTGCGTGAGAAGTTAGAGCGCCTAGCCAAGCATGGGAAAAAATAAAGGCTTTGCTTAGTATCTAGCGTTTGCAACAGTATTGAAGAACCTAGAACCTAGAACCTAGAACCTAGAACCTAGAACCTAGAACCTAGAACCTAGAACCTAGAACCTAGAACCT
>NZ_JBHZRV010000012.1:0-66914 GCF_043641955.1 Pseudoalteromonas atlantica | reverse complement strand
CGACTTACTAAGTGACTTGCTTGCCTCGCTAAGCGTTGCCTGCTCTGCCGTCTCAGTGGGGTCGCATTATAGGGAGAACAGATTTTTACGCAAGCGTTTTTTAAAGAAAACTTGAAATAAAGTACTGTTCGCTTACGATTCATACCAAACACTACAAAACCTATACTTAATTTACGTTTTAATAACTTAATAGAGCTATATAACATAAAAAAGCCCAGTGAAAATCACTGGGCTTTTGCTAAATTCTATAAACCGTTTAGGTTAAGCGATACCGTATTGCTCGCGGTATGCTTTAACTGCTTCTAAATGCTCATCCATTGTACCTTTGCTTTCAAGGTAGCTAATTAGATCAGCTAATTTCACAATAGAAATTACTTTAGTGCCAAAGTCACGCTCTACTTCTTGAATCGCAGACAGCTCTGCCTTGCCTTTCTCTTGGCGGTCAAGTGCGATTAGCACGCCACTTAAGTCAGCACCGTTTTGCGCGATGATTTCCATCGACTCACGAATAGCCGTACCGGCAGTGATCACATCATCTACTAACATGATTTTACCTTTAAGCTCAGAACCAACTAATGTCCCACCTTCACCATGTGCTTTTTTCTCTTTACGGTTAAAGCAATATGGTACGTCTTTATCATGATGGTCAGCTAATGCAACGGCTGTGGTGGTTGCAATTGGAATACCTTTATACGCAGGGCCAAATAAAACATCATAATCAATTGCTGCATCTTCTAAAGCCGCAGCATAAAAACGACCAAGGCGCGCAAGATCACGCCCAGTGTTAAATAAGCCAGCATTAAAGAAGTAAGGGCTTGTACGACCAGATTTTAAAGTAAACTCGCCAAACTTAAGCACCTGTTTTTCAAGGGCAAATTCAATAAACTCTATTTGATAATCTTTCATTACTATTAAACCTATTACTTTATTAAGCGAGTGCTTGCTTTTGAACGTCAATAATTTCACGAATTGAATGCTTTGCTAAAGTTAGCAGCTCATCAAGTTCGTCAAACGAGAACGGTTCACCTTCGGCTGTACCTTGCACTTCAATGATCTTACCTGTTTCAGTAAGAATAACATTCATGTCTGTTTCAGCTTCAGAGTCTTCAAGGTATTCTAAATCACTAATCGCTTGGCCTTTATAAACACCTACTGAAATTGCGGCGATCATAAATTTAAGAGGGTTAGAGTTAATCATGCTTTTACTACGCATATGAGTTAATGCATCAACTAAGGCAACACAAGCACCGCTGATAGATGCAGTGCGTGTACCGCCATCGGCTTGAATTACATCACAGTCGATTGTAATGGTGTTTTCGCCTAATGCTTTTAGGTCAACCGCAGCACGAAGAGAGCGTGCGATTAAACGTTGAATTTCCATAGTACGACCGCTTTGCTTGCCACGCGCCGCTTCACGACCATTTCGAGTATGGGTAGAGCGAGGTAACATTCCGTACTCAGCTGTGATCCATCCTTTACCTTGGCCTTTCATAAAACGCGGTACACCTGATTCAACTGTTGCTGTGCACAGTACTTTAGTGTTTCCAAACTCAACCAGCACTGAGCCTTCTGCGTGCAATGTATAATTACGTGTAAATGTAACCGGTCTAATTTGGTTAGGTGTTCTTTCGCTTGGACGCATTAACGATCCCCTTAATTCAGAATTTGCCATATTATAAGTATATATAGCAGCAGATGCCATGATGAATTAAATAAATGCCACGAGCGAAAACACCATCAACAAAAAATTTCCGCTAGAGCTTATGCAGTGATACGGTATAATCACTTTAATATTGTATAAATAACACTAGGAAACCATCCATGATCCACAGTATGACTGCTTACGCGCGTCGCGAAATAAAAGGCGACTGGGGCACTGGCACGTGGGAAGTTCGTTCAGTAAACCAACGTTATCTTGAAACATTTATTCGCGCACCTGAGCAATTTCGTGGCATGGAGCCCGTTATTCGTGAGCGCTTACGTAAGCACTTACAACGCGGTAAAGTTGAAGTATTTTTAAAGTTTGTTGCCAATCCAGCACACGTTGGTGAGCTTTCTATTAATGAAGCCCTAGCTGCACAACTTATTAATAGTGCTAAATGGGTGCAACAACAAAGTAATGGTGACATCAACCCTGTTGATATCCTACGCTGGCCTGGTGTGATGGAAGCAGAAGAGCTGGACATGGACAGCGTTAACACCGCACTTATTTCCGGTTTTGATCAAGTAATTGAAGACTTTAAATCAGCGCGTGGCGATGAAGGTGCCAACCTTGAAGAAATGATAGCCACACGCCTTGATGCTATTTTAGAGCAAGTTGCTGTTGTTGAAACTCACATGCCAGAAATAACAAAGTGGCAGCGAGAAAAACTAGCTCAAAAACTAGAAGATTTAACAACTACTATTGATGAGTCTCGTCTTGAACAAGAGCTTATCTATTTAGCACAAAAGCAAGATGTAGCTGAAGAACTAGACCGCTTAAAATCGCATGTGAAAGAAACTAAAAAAATCCTGAAAAAGGGTGGCGCATGTGGCCGTCGTTTAGATTTCATGATGCAAGAGTTTAACCGCGAAGCAAACACCCTAGCCTCTAAATCAATCAACAGCGACATCACCAATGCAGCGGTAGAGCTAAAAGTATTAATTGAACAAATGCGTGAGCAGATCCAGAACATAGAATAAGCTACAAAAGCTTTTAATTTCGATACTAAGCTTTTTATTAAAGGCATAGTATCGTAACCCTCAGTTAGCAATTATTACAATGCATTTAATGTTGCTTTTAATGTCTCAAACTTAATTGGTTTTGTGAGTACCTTATTCATACCCACTTTGAAGCACGAGGCTTTGTCATCTGTGGCCGCATTCGCGGTAAGCGCATAAATTGGAATATCACTTAAAAGCTCATTACGAATATGTTGTGTTGCGGTTAACCCATCCATAGTTGGCATCATGATATCCATCAGTATTAGATCAAAACTTTTGAGCTGCATAAATTCAATCGCTTCTGCACCATCGTTAGCAATCGTTACTTTATGATTTAACTTTTCTAGGAATGCTTTAATCAGTAGTTGGTTAGTTTTATTATCTTCAGCAACAAGTACATTGAGTGTTGAACGATCTTGTAATGAGACTTTTTTTACCTGACTTTCTAACGCCGTATCCAACGGAATAGATATACTGAATGTACTCCCTAAACCAAGTTGAGTCTGAACATCTATTGAGCCTTCCATTAATTCAATTAAGTTCTTAGAAATGCTTAATCCTAAACCCACACCTTCACTTTCTCTATTAATGCCATCACTTACTTGTCTAAAAGGCTGAAAGATTAGTGCTAAATCTTTTTTGGCAATACCTACTCCTGAATCCTTTACTTCAAAATTAAGCAGAGCATTTTCAACATATACTCGCAAAGAAATACTGCCAGAACGAGTATATTTAAACGCGTTACCAATAATATTAAATAGAATTTGCCCTAATCGAAATTCATCCCCCATTATAAATGTAGGCACTTGCTCATCAATATTGATGGAAAAAATAATATCGTCACTGTCTTCTATTATGTGTAACTGACCCACTATATTTTCTATCAATAGCTTTACATTGAGAGGTTTATTCACCAATAAAATTGTGCCGGATTCTATTTTCGAAAAATCCAGTACATCAGTTATTAAACCATAGAGTATATCGGCACTTGAATTAGCATAGTCAAGCCACTGACGTTGCTCTTGAGTTAACTCAGTATCAAGAAGTAACTCAATAACCCCCATAATTGCATTCATCGGAGTGCGGATTTCGTGTGACATAACAGTTAAAAATTTAGATTTAGTTTTGCTGGCCTCTTCAGCTTTTAACTTAGCACTTTCCAAAGCAACCTCACGCTCCTTAGAAAAGGTAATATCTTTAGCAATTCCCAAGTACCCTATGAATTGACCAAGCTCATCAAACTGCGATTTACCATTTAGTGACACCCATAAGCGCTGCGATGCATTCACTTCAAACTCAAAATTGCTAAAGTCTTCATGTTGTTCTACGAGCTTTAAAAAACGTTGCCACTTCTGCGTGTTTTGTTTTTCATTATGCGTGATCAAGGAGGCTATTTTATTTTTTAAAAATAATTGGGTATATATTTTATTTTCACTCTCGATATTATTCACACTAACAAATTTCATGTCTGAATCTGTTCGCCAAAACCATTCACTTGCAAGTTCTTTAAACAAGGTCGACAACTGAGTAAGGTCATCGAGCAATATAACCGATTTACTCGATTGCTCATCAATACGGTTTAAGTTTAAAAAGGCTAAAACCACTTGTTGCAAATAAAGCTTTATTACTTCAGATTGCACTACCCCAGAGTGTTCTATCAAATTAATGTTTGTGAAAACATATAAAAAATGGCCTATTTCAAGCTCAGCACTTATGATTAAACTAGTCTGCATTTTGCGCTTTGTTTGCTCATCTAAATAAGTAAACTCAAGTTCCTCAGCTGAGTTTTGGCAAAGACTAAAGCCCCTTTCTAGTGCCTGTGAGAACAGCGCACATTGCGGCCATTTATCAATATTAAAATCATGATTGCTGGTTGCAAATGATGTGCATTGAGTACTCTCTTTTTTCAAAATAATGCAGTCTTGATACTTCATTAAGGATTGAAGCACTTTGTTCATCGCCTCGAATATGTCTATCTCATCTTCACATCGAGATAACCTAGCAAGATGCTGTTGTAGCTCATTAATTGTAATGACATCACTCTGTTGCATGAATGCTCTCCGTTTAAAATGCGTCGCGTTATGCAAAAATTCACAAGCACTGATTTACCCCTCCTCAAATATAGAACAAAATTTAATATAAATCATTGAGTTAATTAAAAGTTTAATGATGGAACGATTACTGCTTATAAATAATATAAGTCAGCTAAGGGGCAAGAGCATGAATATAGTGTGTATTGGTGGTGGCCACGGATTAGCACAAGTTTTAAGCGCAATAAAGCCAGTGTGCCATGAATTAACAGCTATTGTTGCAACAACCGATAACGGTGGAAGTACCGGCAAAATTAGGCAATCACACGATTGTATTGCACTTGGAGATATAAGACGTTGCTGCGTTCAGCTTGCTGATAACTTCGAAATAACTAAAGAAATTTATGAGCATCGGTTCACTAGTGGTGAATTTAAAGGCCATTGCTTAGGCAATTTAGTACTTTTAAACATGCTACAAGAGTCACATTCAGCTACAGAAGCAATTGCAAAATTCAATAAGCTTTTAGATAACTCTGAGACGGTATTACCAATGACTGAATCACCAGCAGATTTAGTTGCCGTTTTAAGCAATGGTGACGAAGTTTTTGGTGAATGTGCTATTGATGCGTTAAATTCACTTCCCGATAAGGTTTATTTATCTAATAAAGTTTCTGCATCACCAGGATGCGTGGAAGCTATTTTAAATGCTGATTTAGTTATTATAGGGCCTGGCAGTATTATATCTAGCGTGATGCCTGCGTTATTGATTGACGATATACTTCAAGCTGTTGAAAAAACATCTGCGTGTCGAATTTTTATTGAAAACACAGCCGAAGAAAACAGTGTTATGAAGCACACCCAGAGCGCAGGGATTGATTGGCTGCAAGAGCAACTGGGTAGCAAAATATATGATTTAAGTATTTCACCTTCAGCTATTTCTGAAATTTTAGCTAGTGATTCACATTTTAAAAATCACTCAAACCATTTACACGATATTAGTGAGCTCAATCATATATTTTGTACTTTTTTAAAAAGCTCAATAGAAGAAAGCCCCCTTGTTTAAGGATTTTTTATTACCAACGCTAATTGATTAAAGGTGAGTTCGCTTTGGGACTCAGCTACTTTTAAAAGTTGTTGTAACTCAGAGTTTATACCATCTTGGTTGACTGTTTTTTCAATTTGCAAAAACGTTTGCGCTAATTGGGTAGCACCAAAACTGTTACAACTACTCTTTAAACTGTGCGCGTTTATTTCTATTGTTTTAGCATCTGATGAGTGAACCATCTCTGAGACTAATTTTTGCGATTCACTAACAAAGACATGGATTAGTTCGATGGCCAAACTTTCACCCACATCAGATTTAAGTTGTTCTATTATGGAATTATCAATCATATTGTTCTTTAGGAGTTAAGTATGAACTATCAGGTTGTTTTATTTGTCGACTCATCCATGATCGGCGGCATTGAAACCCATATAGTAGAACTATTTAAGCTACTAAAAAACAATCATGTTAGCTGCTCTGTATTATTTTATAAAAATCATCATAATAATGAGTTTTATACACTGCTTGATAAAGAGAGCGTAGAGTACACCTTCATTCAAGGTACACTCAGAAGTTTAATAAAGCAATTAACTCAGTATGATAAAAATACAGTTATTCACACCCATGGCTACAAAGCAGGTATTTTAGCCCGTATAGCCTGTAAAGTAATGCGGCGGCGTTGTGTTAGCACTTATCATGCTGGTGATACTGGTAAAGGCAAAATGTGGCTTTACAATAAGCTCGACGTTTGGCTTTCAATACTATCCACTAATTTCGCCGTTTCACGCAAAATTAAAAAAACGATTTACAACGCAACTTTACTTGAAAATTTTATTGATATGCCTAAAGAGGTTCCTCCTATCGAAATCCGTAGTCATCTTAGAATTGGATTTGTGGGGCGATTATCTTACGAAAAAGCACCTGATATTTTCTTTTCGCTAGCAAACAACATGAAGAACAATCCTAATGTCAGCTTTCATCTTTTTGGTGATGGTCCAATGAAAAAAGATATTCCAAAAATAAGTAACTTGCAGTATTACGGATTAGCTAAACGGGATGATATTTGGCATAAAATTGATGTATTACTCATCTGCTCCCGAGAAGAAGGCTTACCGATGACACTATTAGAAGCAATGTCAGAGAATAAGCTAATTATTAGCAGCCCTGTTGGCGAAGTACCAAGCATAATTAATAAAACTAACGGGCTATTAATGAATAAGGGAGATGAAAATGAGTGTCAACAATGCATTGAAACACTGCTAACGCTGCCTCCTGAAAGTAAAGAAGTAATGATAAAAAATGCTTACTCAGAACTCACGCAAAGATTCTCCGGTAAACAACAACTTGCACTACTGCTTGATGCTTATAATATTCCTAACTAAGTAGCATTTTCCTCCCACCCTTTGATTTTTCTATATAGAGTTGAAGGGCTCACATCTAATAGTGCCGCAGCTTTAGGAATGTTACTGGCACAAATATCTATAACTCTTTCAATATACTCTTTTTCAGCTAGCCAGAGCGCCTTCACCTCAGTTTCAATCTCTGGTAAAGCTGTTATATCTTTTGCTGTAACACTGTTTTCAAGCTCTTTTTTCTCAGTCGGCAACGCTGTTTTAATATTGCTGTTAGGAAGCGCTGGGAGCATATTTATATCAATTACCTCTTGCGGATTAAGTACTAATATATTTCGAATAACATTCTCTAATTGCCTAACATTACCTGGCCAATCATATTGATTAAAAGCTTGTTTTACATCCGTTGTCATAGACTTAAACGGGTGACTTTCTTCTTTAGCAATTTTTACAAATAACGCCTCTGCTATTTCAATAATATCGCCTTCACGCTCACGTAAAGGAGGTAACTCAATAGGAATCACATGTAATCGATAATACAAGTCTTCCCTAAACCGTCCAGCCTCAACTTCAGCTAATGGGTCCCTATTTGTCGCACATACAAAACGCACATCAACTTTGACCTCTTTTTCACTGCCAACTAACTGATAGGTCCCCGTTTGGATGAAACGAAGCAACTTGCTTTGCAAATTGATATCCATTTCACACAACTCATCTAAAAAGAGTGTTCCACCATCAGCTTGACCTGCAGCACCAGCACGATTTGCAATAGCTCCTGTAAATGCCCCCTTTAGATGACCAAATATTTCGCTTTCTATCAAATCTTTAGGTATTGCGGCACAATTTAATGCCACAAATGGCTTACTAGCTCTGCTAGATGCTTGATGGACAGCACGTGCGCACAACTCTTTCCCTGTGCCGCTTTCGCCAGTAATAAACACCGTCGCTTTACTCACAGATGCAGAACTGATGATTTGATAAACAGACTGCATTTGTTTTGAGCTACCAATCAAATCAAAATAACGACCATTTTCATATGTGTTTTTATAGGTGGTCACTTTTTGTTTTAGGTCTTTAATTTTGAGAGCATTATTTATTGTTATTCTAAAGCGATCTGCTTCAACAGGCTTTTCTAAAAAGTCACTCGCCCCCAATTTTATTGCTTGGATTGCCATTTCTTTAGTGGCGTGGCCAGTTAAAACAACAACTTGCGGAGAGTTGTCGGGTTCTAGCTGAGCTAATATATCCAAACCATTCATATCAGGAAGCATAACGTCTAACACGATTAAATCAGGCTTGACGCGGTTGATAATTTCTAATGCAGTGGCACCATCATTAGCAAGTAAAGTATTGACGCCTGTAGGAAGGAGATAGGCTTGGTACATCATAGCTAACGATTGGGTATCTTCTACAATTAAAATTGTTGGTGGCATTATCCTTTCCCCTTAGCTATCCACTAAAATTACTTTAATTATTATTTGCCTAGCGCAATTTAAGTTAACTATATAAAGCTTATTAAATCAAATTCAATTAATGATCACCAAAGATGCATCATCCACTTCTTTTGAAAGAATTACTTGTGAATTTTTCCATAATAAATGGGCAAACTCCTCTGTAGAGTTTTGTTGAGGAGGAATTATTTTTTTCAGTTCAGCAATTTCATCCATATCGGCACATCGATTTTCGGTCCAACCATCGGTATACACTAAAAGGTGCTCAACATTTTCTAACTCAGCTTCATAAAGTGTATAAGTATGCTCTTTTGAAAGGCCGAGCAACGGACCCGTACCTGTAAGCTGCAAAACAGTGCCATCTTTATAAATTACCACTGGAGCTGGATGACCTGCATTTAACCAATACAGTTTGTTGTCTTTCAAGAAGCAAATAACCAAGGTCACTAGGCTAGATTTACATAGTTGTTGCTTATAAAGTGCATCATTTAATGCACTCAACATGTCTTGGTAAGCCAGTCCCGTTGCTAAAAACCCACTTATAAAACCCTTAATTGCAAAGCTTTCTTTCAACGCTTGCAACCCGTGCCCCATCATATCTCCGAGTATAAATGCACTGTCTTCATCATTGATTGGCATAAAAAAATCGCCGCCATTACCAACACTAATGGAGCCAAAAATATGCGCTGTTTTTTTATTCGCAAGATGAACTTTTGCTGGAGCTTGACCAAACGTACTTTGATAAGACAAATAAGCAAACCGATGTGTAACACGTTCAATACTTTGTAATAGTTTATTTTTCTTAACGGGTTTAATTAAGTAATCATCAACACCTAAACGGTTAATTTTGCTAATAACTTCTTCACTATCATCACCGGTTAGCATAACAACCGACAATTGAGATTTAAGATTTGACCGATTTAACTTTTCTAATAGTGGCTCACACGTGCCATTTTTAAGCTTATGATCTAGCAATAAAATACTTGCATCTGACGTTAATATTGCTTGCCAACCTGCCTCAATATTTTCACATGTAATAACCTGAAACTTGTCTTTCAAATAGGCTTTCATCAGTGCAAGCTGCGTTACATCATCATCAACATAAATAATGCAAGGTCGTTTATCTATCTGGGTTAAAGGAAAAGTAAAAAAGTTTTTCAACTCGATTGTTTCATACGAGGCATCAGCGAAATAGTGGCGAATCAGTTCAACCCCCATCCCACCTTCCACCAGCTCTTCAGAGTCTATTTTCCAATTGGAGTTATTTTTTTCAAACAAGTTATACGGTTTCAACTCATCAATAAAAGTTAAGTGATATGAATCACTACTTATTTGACTTATACGCACGGTGATCCACTGCTCACTTCCCTCATTATGGCGAATAAGATTAGTTAAATATTCCGTTGCAACTAATCCGGCGGCATCAGCCTCATCGCGCTTAACAGATAATGCGCCTAGCACATGCTTAAGTACTTGGCGTATTTCTGTTAATGTTGGCCAAAGTAATTCAAAACGTCGTTCAAATAAAATATCCATGCGGCCCTCAATAATGTTTAAATAACCATTTCTGTTTGTGCACTTTATTTTTTAATAGTGAACACAACTTAGGCCACTTCTCTTTTCTACTTTCTAAAAATTGCAATATCCTTTCACCTAAAGGTGCAAAATCATGCTGGCTAACTAAGACTTTGATATTACTATGCCCTGCCTGTTTTAGTTCACGAATTCCTTCGCACAATGATTCTTCATCATTGATTCCCAACCCCACAGTTACCAAGGTTAAATCACTACAGAGGCTAATGGAATGTAGAGGTACGTTATTACGATTAAGCTTTAAAGCTGGCGACATATCCAGCAAGATATAATCGTACTCTTGCTTTAAACGTATAATTGCTTCATTTAAAACATGCTTATTTTTTGCTGATTCAATGGCTGATAAGTTTTTTATCGTCAGTACATTTACTTCTTTGTAAGGTAATACACTGAGCTGACATGAAATATCATCGAATCGCCACTCATTCGTTAAGTTTGGTAAATGCTCATCTATGTTAAATGAACTTATCGGATTAAGATCAATAATTAACACTGATTGATTTTGACTCTGTAAGCGCCTTGCGGTGCTTATACAAGCACTTGAAGAACCTTCTGCACCGTGCAATGAAATAAACGTGACACATCGCGCATCACTATCTTTAATGGTGTTACAGATTGTTTCTAACTCATGGTACTGCTCAGGTATAATTTTCATAGGCTTACCAACAACGCAATAATAGTAATAAAATCGAGGAAATTATCTTTAAATTGACTAAGCAAATCCTGTCCTTTATCTGGCACATAAAGTGTGTCACCGGCTCGCAATACAGGGATATTTGCTGAGTTAGGTGACTTAATAAACGCTTCTAAATCAAAGACTCTTGACTGCTCTTTACAACAAGAATGATTAACTACTACAATTTTATCAATTAATGCTGAATTAAGTGGCCCACCAGCTTCCGCTAATACATCAAGAATAGACATTGTATCGTCAAAGTTATAACGCCCTGGCTTTTGTACCGCGCCCATAATACGTACAACCCGCTCTTTAGGTGTACGTAACCAGTCTTTGTTTTTTTCTGGGATAAAAATAGTATCGCCAGGTTGAACATGCGGAAATAATGTTTCATCACCTGTTTCAAAATAAAGTGCTAAATCTAACTTACTTACTCGCGCACGATTACTATTGCGATGTGTTACGCGGATATTTCTAATGTCTGCATTTGCATTTGGCCCATCGGCAGCTGACAAAATATCAATGAAGTGCATATTATCATTAAACGCATAACGCCCTGGAGAGCCCACTTGTCCCATAATATAAATTGATTTGCTGGAATCTTGGCGTATCCACTGAGATTTATTGTCAGCAGGGTCAACAGGTAACTCTTCCACAATAATGGTATCGCCTGCATTCAAATCAGGTAAAGAGGTTCGTCCATCAGTAATTGTATATTTTTCTAAATCAAAACGTTGGGTCACATCACCGTCTCGAATTATTTTAATGTCATTGATATTCGCCCCTTTGGTTGGTCCACCAGCATGCGCAAGCAAGTCGGTAAAGTCCATTTCATCACTCCATTCATAACGTCCTGGCGATTGAATAGCACCGATGATTTTTATTGCACGTTTAGTGGGGATTTTTAACCAGCTTTTTTCATTTACGTCTGTTTTCTCTGGCACAAATATGACATCACCCGGATTAAGATCTGGCACCTTAACCGTTTGTGTGCCTTCACTGTAACTTTGTAAATCAAATAAAATACTTTCCCCCTGAGGGGTCAATATTTTAATCAAACGTGTTTCAGCAAACCGTGTAGGCCCGCCAGCATTGGCTAAAATATCTAAAAAATTAGTACTGTCAGCCGCTTCATAGGCACCAGGTTTTTGCACCTCTCCCATAATGTAAACTGTACGTGAGGTCGTATTCACATCATCTACCATGATGGGCACATAAATAGTCGAACCTGCTTCTAGCTCAGGCATACTATTGACAGGTTTATCAAGATAGGCTTTTAAATCAAATATGACGGGGGTTTCATTTAAAATAACTCTTATTTTGGTCACGTCGGCATAACGCGTTACGCCTTCAGCACGCATTAGGGCATCTAAAATTGTCATTTTTTCTTTAAATGAAAAGCTCCCTGGGTTATGTACTTCGCCTAAAATAGTGATGGCGCTTTTGTCGCTGGCATCCCCAGTAGCACTAAGTGTTTGGGCATCAAAATCTATTTGTACATTGCCTAATAAAGGTGAGACAGGCACAAATACGGTATCT
The DNA here is from genome assembly GCF_043641955.1 of Pseudoalteromonas atlantica. Lineage (GTDB taxonomy): Bacteria > Pseudomonadota > Gammaproteobacteria > Enterobacterales > Alteromonadaceae > Pseudoalteromonas > Pseudoalteromonas atlantica_A. The sequence goes on along the minus strand of NZ_JBHZRV010000012.1, from coordinate 54,528 downwards.
TCACTTTTAAGTTTGGGTAATAGGCTAATATTGCCTGTGTCTAAGTAGGCCTTGTAGTTAAATTCAATAACCTCATCGCCACGTCTTATCTGCAGCCTATCAAGCTGAGCACCCGGCTTTAAGCCATCGGCTTTTGCAATAACCATTTGAATATTGCCATCATCTGGAATACTGACTTGAGATGGGTTAATAACATAGCCTAACACGTTAATAAAAATATCGCGGCTACGCACCTCCACATAAAAGTCATCAATGGCAACATATAGCTCTGTTAACAGCGGCTTTAATTCAGATTCTATTTGCGCAGTGGTTTTATTAGCAACGTTAAATTGGCCAATTTCAGGGATGTTGATTTGACCATTTTTATCTACCTCAAATAATCCATCAAACTCAGCCTCTCCTGGTATATACAAAAACAGTTTGTTACCTACTTGCACTTCAAGTTCGTCAGCAGCTGTGCTTGCAGCACCAGGGGTAACCAAAAATAGTAATATCAGCATAGTAAAAATGGTTTTCATGGCACTACTCCTTTTTACTTGCAATAATTTTTGTCCATTTAACCAATGCTTTTTCTTTTTGATCTTGTGGATTCGTGTTATTTGCATCGAGTATTATTGCTTCAACTCTGCGGTCTGAGTGACGAGCACTTTCATTTTGAATTGCATTGTCACTATACGGTTTTAAACTCCCTTGAGTAAGTGTGGTAATACTCGTTTTAGGCACCCCATATATTACTAACCATTGCTTTACTGTTTCTGCACGCTTTAGAGCAAGTTCATAGTTACTATTCGTTGTACCTAATTTATCAGTATGACCTACCAATAAAATGTTGATACTTTCTAACTGTTTAATTAAATCTGCTGCTTGGGCTACTCTCACGGCATATTTAGGCGTTATCTCGAACGCATTAAATGCAAATTGGTTGTCACTGTTTAGCAATTCTGATAATTGCTTTTTAACATTCACAAGCGCAGGCTTGGTGGTAACTTTTGATGCGCAATCAGTGAGTTTACGAACAGTATCAAAATGATTAGTAAGCTGATTTAGTGCATGATAATGAAGTAGTAAGTCGTGTTCAGCATCTTGCCACATTTGAGCTGCAATTAATCGACGAATACGGTTTTCGTATATTTGCGCCTTTAGTAGTTGTGCAGGCATGCACGCCTTGATGTCTTGTGATTTAAGTAATTCAAGTTTAAGCACTAAATGCTCAAACTCACTGGTTACTACATCTTCAGGTTGCGTATAATTAGAATCATATAATTCATCTTCTAGTGGATAGTTTTGATATTTTTCAGCTAGCCCCCCTTTACCGTGCTCCGGCCAAGAAGAACACCCACCTACAAACAAAATAATGGCAATGATGAAATAAGATCTCATTATACTCTCCTTAGTCCATTTAAATTGAGTCAATAAACGGAATTGTTTTATCTACTCTCAACAGGTTCATTAGCTTAAACGGCTGACCCGTTACATTCAGTAAAGATAATGAATTACCTTGTTTTTCAATTCTTTTGTATAGAAAAACAATAGCACCAATTCCAGAAGAGTCGATAAATTCCGTGTTTGAAAAATCAAGAATAACCGAACTCGCATCCTGTTCTACAAAATACTCAAACTTATCTTTTAGTTCATCAACTGCGAAACCTGAGAAATCAGTAGGAAGTGTTAAAACTTTTTGCTCTGTATCGCTGGCTAAATTAATCATGATTATTACCTTTTAAGTTTAAAGACTCTTAAAGTAATTCAAGAAGAGTGCCAAATATAAGCAGTTGAATTTTAGTGTTTTTTATTTTAACGTTTAATAAAGTCTGGCTTAATACGCATAATGCAATCGCTTTTTAAGTGTGCTTTTGCATTATGCGAAAAATAATTACTGACCTTTTCCTGTAAAGATAACAACAAAGGTTTTATACAAAATACTGCACTCCATGTAACACCAACTACGCGCTGATGACGTGCTTAGCATATAAGCATAATCCCAACCAATTTTATTTCGCGCATCATCAATACTTTCATCGTAACCATTCATTACTTGCGCTAAGCCTGATATACCTGGTTTTATACCGTATGTTCTTTGGCAAAAATAAGGAATATCTTTTTCCAGTTTTGAATAAAATACTGGGCGCTCAGGACGAGGACCTATCAATGACATATCACCGATCAGTACATTCCAAAGTTGCGGTAACTCATCTAGCCGAGTCTTGCGAATAAAACGCCCTACAGGCGTGATTCTAGGATCATTTTTACTTGCCCAAACGGCACCACTTTTACTTTCAGCATCAACCACCATAGAGCGGAACTTAAGCACATCAAACAAGGCAACAAAATCATCTCTACTCTCCCCCACTCTTTGTTGCTTAAACAATACAGGTCCTTTCGATGTCATTTTTATGCTTAGCGCCACCCCAATCATAACAGGCAATAATAGAATTAACCCAGTTGCAGAGCCGATGATATCAATGACACGTTTTATCGTTTTGATCGGCGCATTATTTTGCGTATTTAAGTGATGCACACGCTGCCAATGAGTTTTGTAGTCTCCACGTTCGAATTTAACAATTCCCCAAAGCGCCAGCGCATAAGCACTAATAAGGTAGTTAACGCTGTCTACAATTGGCAATTTAGCTTTGATATTAAATAGGCGTTTAATTACGCCAACTCCATGAACAGCAAGTATCAACATACTTAACAGTGAGGGTAATACTGAGCTGGACAAAAATGCGAGGGTAAACGTTGATACATAAACACTCAATAATATAATCGGCATGAGTCCACGTAATACCTTATGTGAAAAAAAGTTAAAGCTTACCCAACCCAGCTTGGGGTTTAGTAAAGCAAACAATGCTTTTATTTGTTGCCAGTTCCCGGCACCAATTCGCACTCTTCTTGCATTATCATGGCTTTGTTCGTCACACTCTCTTTCTAAAATATTGATATCACTATTAACCTGCGATTTACCGCCTTTTTGCAGCGCCTTCATCGAAAGAATAAAATCATCATTGATAGTGCCACCCTCTAAAAGCTCAGCAGCCTCAGAGCGTATAGCAAACATAGCGCCAGGCATCCCGATAACAGCCCCAAGTGATGATTCCATACTTTTTACTTTGTTCTGATAATGCCAGTACTGCTTTTGCTGTGCAGAGGCAAGTTCATCAAGCACATACACCCCTGTGATTACATTTACCTCTGGATTTTTAAAATCTGTATCGATTTTATTTAATACATCTATGCTTAATAAAGCGCTAACATCGGTAAATAATAATGCATCGTAAGTTGGCTTAGTAAGTTTGATCAATTCATTGATGCCAAATGCCTTGCCTTTATTCTCTTTGCTAAAATGCAAATGACAATTAACATTTTGCTTTGCAAGATGCGATTGAGCAATCATGGCTTCTTGGTACGTTTTATCTGTGCAACCATCAAGGTAAACATGAATTGCATAATACTGAGTATCGTAAAGCATTGACCCTAAGTTATATAACTTCTCTTTAATATGAGCTTGTTCATTGTAAGCACACATTAAAATTCCAAAGCGTGTGGTGGGAGTTACAAGGGGTTTATCTTCCTTATGTTGTTCATTACTAAAAAGTTTTAAAACAACTAAATAACCCACGTGATGGTACAAAACCAATACAATTAAAATTACCCATATAGTAAATAAGACCGACATAACGTTTCCCCTATAAAGCCAAACCATTATAAAAATGATCGTATGCTTTGCTCATTTGATCTGCATCGGCAATTGAGAAGATATGTTCTCTGATACATTGCCCTTGCTTCATGTTTAACGCTTTTAATAGAGCAACTTTTAAACCAACTAGATCATTTAACCCAACAAGTACTCCTTGCTCCTGCGTAACAACTTCACTAATACCGCCAACATTACTGGCCACAATGACTTTTCCACACGCCATTGACTCTAATATAGACAGCGGTAACCCTTCTCTTTGCGAATAAAGACACATCACATTAATTGCAGAGTAAAACTGCTCCATATGCTGTACATTTCCTAAAAAATGCACCCGCTCAAACACACCGAGCACTGAAGCTGCATTTTGCAGCGACAACATTAAACTGCCATTACCTGCAAACACTAACTCAATATCACTATCTAACTCAGGGAGTAACTGTATTAAATCCGCATGGCCTTTTCCTGGCTCTAATCGAGCAGAACACCCTATGAGTTTTTTATCTAAAGGTAGCCCGAGCAAATTACGTGCATTGGTTTCATTGATATCAGTAAACTGATGAAAATCAATTCCATTAAGAATAGTTTTATCAGCCTTGATAGATGTATGTTGGTAAAAATCATTTGCCACTACTTGAGCATCGGCAACCCAATTAATTTGGGTAAGGCTGTTTAATATCTTTGTTATTAAGCGCTGCTTAAAATTATTTAAATACCATGCATCGTGGATTGTTGAAACATGGCGCACATTCTTGTTTGTCAGGCATACTAAACTGGCATAAAGCATAGGTCCTATGTGATGGCTGTGTATCACATCTATATTGTGCTCTTTGATTAATCGGGTTAGCTTTTTAAGTACGGAAAAATCAAATTTAGGTGATTTATTTAAGCTCACCATTTGATGTCCAAACTGTGCAAGCGCAGGCCACTCTTTTAATGCATCTTGTTCTTTACCTTCAAGGGAAACAATCAAGCTGTTATGAGCAAATTGACTTTTTTGCATTAGCGTTACAGCCATTTTCTCTAAGCCGCCAATTTTAAAATGCTGAACCAAATGTAAAACATTCATATTAATTCCCCTTGTTTAATAAGTTCATCGTTGAGTGTGAGTTCGTATAGAGCTCTTCTTTACTTACGATGGGCAAGATAGTTACCACATCGACGGCCGCTAACTTCTCAATAGTTTGAATATCTTTTAAGTGGCTATCGAATAACGTAGCAACGAAAACACATGTTCCACTTGTAAAAATCCCTAATACAACACCTAAAATAACGGCAACCATCATTGAGGTATTAATTGGTTGGGTCGGACTATAAGCGCGCTCAATCGTTTTGACTTTATCTGGGCCTTCGTATTTGACTAGTTTACCGGTGACTTTAGCCATTTCGTATCGCCCTAACATATCTTTGTACAACGACTGTTTAACATCGTAATCACGCTCAAGTTTTCTTAATTGCTTTTCAACATCACTAGTGACAAGTAGACGCTGACTGAGCTCATTAACTTGTTGGTCAAGCATTTCGAATTCTTGTTGATGTTGATGTAATTGATTTTTTGCTTCTTCTAACGCCAGTATTTGTGAAACAAGCACGTTACTTTCATTATTTTTATTAGTAGGTAGCGTATTAGCCATTTGCCATAACTGCTCAATGTTTGAGGCATCTAAGTGCTTACCACTTTCGATTAAAGCTTGTTGACGTGCTCTAATACTGATCAGCTCGCGCTGTTTAGAAATTACTTTACTGTGCTTGTCTGTGTAACGCGTTTTTAAAATGCTTAACTCAGACTCAGCCGTAATAATTCGCTCCTCTATGCGTCCTAAAATAGGGTTTGCTTGACCCATTTTTGACGTTAACGCATCAAGCTTGGCTTTAGCGCCTGATACAACAATTGACTTCTGCTGCAAATCACTTAATAACTTATCAAAAGTCTGCCTGTTACTATGAAGGACAGTGGGGAGCGTATTACTATTTTCAGCTTTAAATGCTGCTAACTCTTCTTCAGATAGCTCAAGTTCTTGGCGTAAACTAACGAGCTGTTGATAAAAGAATTGCTCAGAGGTATCCAGTGAGGCTTTAGTTGGAGCCAATAAGCTTTCAATGAACTTTTCAACAATTTTCTCCAACACGGGCTTCATTTGTGATGGTTCATGCCAAATAAAGTTAACACGAACAAGTTCATCACCGACTAATGAAAGTGAAAGTGACTGAGACAACTCTTGGTGTATCTTTTCAATTGCCGCAGGGCTTGCATTTTGAGGAACTAAATTGGTTTCGCGTGCAACGGCAATAAGCACCTTACGACTAATGACTAAGGTTCTTAGGGCTGCCATACGATTGGTTAAATCAAATGAAAAAGATAAATCATCTAAATAAGGATTAAGTAACGCCGACTCTTCAATAAGAATGGTAGCGTGGTTTGTATATTTTTTTTGTGCCGTTACGGCCAATAATATAACCACAATAGGTACAATCACTAAAGGCAGCACAAAAAGCTTAGCCCGTGTATACATTGCATACAAAGCCAAATAAAGTAACCGTTTTATTTGCTCTCTAACTAACATAATCCCTACCTATATATTTGCATTTTGCTATGCATAAATGAGCGATTATTTGCAAAATAAAAATCTTTTACTGCTAATAATCGGCTTTACTAGGTAGTTGCACAGGGCGCGCCAATATTACGTTAACGTACAAATTTTAGTGGTTTAGCCGCTTTGTATCATTGATTACTGTACTCGCCTTAGATTGCCAACTGTGCTGGACTGCGATGTTTTGCTGTGCCTTCTCCAAGCCGCTTAATTGTGGCTCACTGAGTCTCAATGCGTGATCAAGCAGATCAATAAAGTGCTGTGTAGTATCAGCTATAAACAGCTGGGAAGCATAACGCTCTACTGCGGGGAAATTTGTTGTAACAATAGGTTTGCCTGCGGCTAGATATTCTTTTAGCTTAAGGGGATCGCAAGCTCGTATTTGATCGTTAATCACAAAAGGCAAAATAGATACACTCCAATGTGCAGAGAAAGATGCTAAACGCTCATGACTTACTGCTGGAATATGCGTTACATTTTTGAAACTTAATAGCCGTTCTACATCAGTAACAATATGACCTATTAATACTAATTGGTAGTCTGGTCTTGCTGCTGCAAGTGCCTCAAGTAAGTCAATATCAAGCCATGCGTTTATACTGCCGTAAAAGCCAATCACTGGCGCATTGAATGCTTTGATTTCATCGGCCTTGTGTGTACTTTCACTAAATAACTCAACGCTCACACCGTGGCTTAACATTTTAGTTTTATCCGCGGGCATTTTTGCCATTAAAAAATCACTTATGACATAAATTAAATCTGCGGTTGCAATTAATTGCTTTTCAAAAGGGCCAACAAGCTTTGCGTCAACTCCCGCTAATGCTGAAAAGTCATCCCCACAATAATAAATCACTTTATCTTGTGGCTGTGTTTGGACAAGATAATGCGCTGTTGGCACACTTAGCCAATAAGTTACGGGGGTTGCAGTTGATTGCTTTTTGAAAAAGTGAGCGTAAATACGTTTATTTATAGAACGAATAAATCGGTTATCATGCCAAGGTAAAATAGGCAATTTATAGACAGTCATATTCTTAGGTGTCGCAAGTGACTGTGTTTTGGTAGGTTTGAATACTTGTAAAACTTTGTCAAAAACGCGCTTTATATCATGCAGCCTAAAACGTGGTTTACGCATTCCAATAGAGTTCACCCAGTGAATTTCATGCTCTTTTGCAAGCTCATAAAATAAATGCTGAGTGCTACTTGGGTGACTGCCCCAATCTTCTGCGAAAACGATAAATTTCATGCGTCACCCTCTATCTTTTTTACTACTTTTGCAGGGTTACCAGCTGCAATACAATATGCTGGCACATCTTTGGTAACGACACTACCTGCACCTATAATGGCTCCTTTACCAATTGTTACTCCACCAAGGACAGTAACTCCGGTCCCCAACCACGCACCTTGCTTGATGATAATGTCGCCTACCTGCGACTCATTATCGCTTTCCCCTGCAGCTCGACGCTCACAGTCAACAGGATGCCCTGGAAAGCCTGCAAGGAACACTCTGCCAGCTAATCGAACATCATCTTCAAGTATGATAGTGCGGCCAACAGAAAACGCATTTTGCCAACCGATATCAACGTTATTACCCACGGTTAATTTAGCCTTAGTATACCCACAAGAACGGCCACACAAGGTACTAATACCAGAGACTCTAACATCATCACCACACTCAATTTCAAGCTCGCCAAGAATCTGCGGCATACCCGAGTAAACATACAAGCGCTTCTTTGAACCTGAAATTTGGCTTTTAAAAAGTGGCGTAAAATATAAAACACGCAGTAGCTCATGGCATAGCTGCTTAACCAAATTATGAAGATGGAATAATCCAGAGTGAAACAGCGGTATCACTATCATTTGCGGATTGCGAAGCGCTTTTGCAAAACGAAAAAATGAGGATGCCAGCGGGTGTTCACTACTTTTTAGCCAATGCTTTAATTGTGTCAACATGCGATTATTCCTTATTGTTTTGAACTGTTAGCCTTTCAAGTGCAATAGTCAGAGACAAGATAATGTAAAGAGGCCATGTAAAAGCTTGTGTTAAAAACGTGCCAGCCACCATAAACCCTATTAAACCGGCCTTTAATGCGTTGGCATTAACAGCAACATCAGGATTAAACTTAAGCTTATTGATACAGAATACCCTTGATAAACTGCGGTAGATGGCAGCAATCACCAACACAAATATACACATTCCTACAAATCCTGTTTCACCTAAAACTTGAAACCATGTGCTATGTACTGCATGATTCTTGCCATCCCAATGCGGACTATAAAAATAATAATTAACAAAAAAGTTATTTACACCAACACCTGTCAATGGGTTCGCAATCGCCATGTTAATCGCCGCTTGCCAAGCATATATTCTCCCCATGGCTGATTCATCAACACCCGACTCGGCTGCACCTCCACTTTGTCGATCTGAAATCCCTGCAAACACCATCATCGCTAACATACCAACCGCGCCAAACATAGCTACGACCACAGGGTTTTTAACCTTTTGATATAAGAAGAAACTTAAAATAGCCGCAATACCCAAAAGCCCGCCTCGACTTTGCGTTGCAATAACACCTGAAATAGCTAAAATTAATCCAATCCCAGCAAAAATACGTCGATACTTATTCGCATGTGTATCAAACAACTCCGCCGCTAAAAAAGAAACAGGAAACATAAGCACCAAAGATAGATCGTTTGGGTCTCCTAGTTGCGAACGGTATTCACGTGAAATAGTTACCCGAGTACCTTCAACAAGCCCTACTCCATTCATCTTGTTATTAAGTGCGACTAAAGAAATCGTGACTCCTGAGATCATAATTCCTAGCCTCACAAAGCTAAAGTGAGAGAAACGGGTTAACCACCAGCTAATAGCAAACACCATAATAAACACTTTCACTAAAACCCCTGACCAATATTCAATGGCCACGCCTCTGTTCGACGCTGAAAATACACACACCGTTAGCCATGCAAACCAGATCACAAATATCAAGTGAGTAGAACTCCAGTGAGGCTTTAATGTTTTGGAAATAAACAAATGCCATGCAATTGCCAGTAATGAAGCTATTGCCAGCAATTTCGGGATTTTTAATGGCATGAGCACCACAAATGCTTCGTGGATTCTAAAATAACTAAAGAGGATAAACAGGATGACAAATACGGTACTTAAACGAACAGCTAAAAAGCCTGCAAAGGGCAGCAGTAATAATGCAAAAGCGGCGATTGGACCAAATAAGAAATACAGCACCAAAACTAAAACAGTGACCAACAGCCCATTGATTAATAAATTATTTTGTTTATACCAATTAACCATGTGCATTCCTTTTCGTTACTTGCTCAACGGTATTGGTTAATAGAGATTTATACTTGTTAGCCAAAATCATCAGTAAACAAGTAAAAATAAGGCACTGGATACTCACAGCATAGCTTACGTCAATCACAGCAAACGCAAAAATGCTTAAAAAGCACACCCAGCTTGGCACTATTTGATAAAAATTAAATGCTAAGGTTTCTAGCTTTTGGCTCACCACAAAGAATAAAACAGTTTTTAAAGTTTGTGCCAAAGCCAACGACACAACGGCACCTAATATTCCCCATAGAGGCACTAAAAAGGTAAGTAAGGCCAAAACAAACACAGCACTCAGGCCATTAATTACCGAAACAAATACACCATTCGAATGGATATAACAGCCTATATTTAATAAGTCACTATGATGGCGAAGTACAACAATAAAAATAAGACAAGGTAACAACCAAGCATTGAGTAAATAGCTTTGAGGTAGCACAAAAATAAACAGATGTGGCGTAACAATCAGCATTAATGCGCACAGTGCAATCCCTATCTCAAGGCTAAGTTCACATAAGTACACATAACGTGTAGGGTTAGAGGCTAATTCATCAAATCGGCGGGAGAACCACCACATTCTTATCGGCTCAAAAGTGAATGAGGTCATCACTGCAAATTGCAAAGCAACGTAATATTGCGCTAATTTCTCCTTCCCTATATTAGCTGCAATAAACCAATTTTCGGCCCCGTTATTGGCATATACAAATAACGATGACACTAAAATACTTAATACAAACAAACCATTTTTGCGTGAAATGCTCCATGGTACTTGTTTAAAATCAATGTTAATCCTTGAAAAAATAATACCAAGTGAAATGACTAAAACAACGCAGCTTGCAATCGCTCCTGATGCCATTACCCCTGTTACCCCTAAACCTAAGTAGAGTAAAACAATGGTTAAGAGTGTTTGGCCCACCCCTTGCAAAACCGCCAGAAAACAAAATTGCTTGGCCATTTCGTAATATCTAAAAAAGCAAAAAACGAGTGATAAAAGTGACGAAAAAGCTAAGTTTAAGGCGAGTAACTGCAAGTCAATTAATGACAAAGAAATAGGTAATAGTTCACTTATAGGCTGAATAAAAAACCAGAGAATTAAAACAAACAATAAACTTAATACACTACACAGTAGTAGTGCATCTCTAAATAATGCACGCTTATGGACTTCACTTTGCATTTGTTGTTTAAATAAAAGTTCTGGTAATCCTAAACATAAAAGCAACGACATAACAGCTGAAATAGAGACTAAAAAATTCAACTCACCAAATTGTGTTTGGTTTAATAACCGTGTTGAAATAGGCAATAAAACAAAGCCTAACCCTTTAAGAAGTAAGGTTGATAGTCCAAAGTAGGCAATTTGCTTTATTCCTTTCATACTCTACCCCTGTGCTTTTTGCACCCATTGCGATAATTTTTTAGCTTGTGCATTCGCATTGAACTTACTCGCGGCTAAACGTTTTGCATTTACCCCTTTTGCATATCTCTGGTATGGGCTTAATTCACAAAACTCCCTGAGTATTTTTTCTAGGCCAGAAATACTAGACGGCTCACACTTATAACCTACCGCATCATTAACTATCTCTTTCGTTCCCATCAATTCAGTGGTTAACACAGGTATACCACTGGCCATCGCTTCTTTTAAAACTACAGGGCCTGTGTCTCTATCACCGTTACGCGACACGCAAAAAGGTGCAACAAGAGCAGAATAATTACAGGCGTTCTTTGACAACCAAAACGGTGTTTTGCGACCTAGAAACCGCACGTTATTCTCTATACCGAGCTTTTCGCATAAAAATTTAAGATCATTTAATAATGGACCATCTCCTACAATATCTAAAGAAATGGGGTACTTAGTACTTAATTTTTTGATTGCAGGAAATAGAAACTGCAATCCTTTTTTTTCAACTAATCGACCTACAAAAAGTAACTTTACTGACTCGCTTAAGCGGTTTGGCGAAGAATTGAATAAACTAAAATCGATACCGCAATGAAGTAACTCAACTTTACCTGCTTTGTATTCATTCAGTTTCTCAACCATGTCTTGGCAAACTGCCACTGAAAAATCACAAAGAGAAAGTTTAAGCTTTAAATCTGAATAATTAACATACACATCATGGCCATGGCCGATAGAAGAAACGCTGATACCCGCCATTTTGCTACCCGCAATTGCGTAGGCCAATGGTGCATGCATAAAGTGACAGTGTATGTGCGAAATTTTGTGCTGTTTTATAATAGCAGCTATATTTGCACCAAAGCCCAATAATGACTGTGTTGAGATTGATTTAAATTTAGTTGCGATTAATGCTGTATTTATAAATTTTCCTGGGTGCGCTGAAGCAAATTTCACGGCTTCAGGTAGCGACCTTTTTACAACGATAACGTTAACGCTTTTATCGATATTGCTAGACTCATCAGAGTTTTCAAATGTAATAACACTTACTTTATGCCCTGCTCTAACAAGCGCGTTAATTTCGGTTACCACAAATGTTTCTGAAGGTACGTGAAATGCAGGGACTACAATGCCGATATGTTTCATGGTGAATGCTCCTAATAATAACTAACTTGTTATTTCGCAAGAACCATGCCCACGTTATTTCCCATAAAATAGCGACTAAAAACCCAATTTGCGAACATATATTGCAATATGCAAAGCATTAGACAAAAAACGCTGCGCTAAGCCATTAAAATAGTTGGCGCCTAAATTGCGTATACCCTTGTAAGTTAATTTGAACCTCACAAGGTAAACATTATGAGCGTAGATATCAGTGTTATTATTCCAAACTACAACTGTAAACAGTATTTAGCCAAAGCGATTAGTAGTGTTGTTAGACAATCTAAAGTAGATGTAGAGATTATTATTGTTGATGATGGCTCAACTGATGGCAGCCTTGAGTGGCTAAAAGAAGCACAACAAACTTTTCCACAACTGGTGATTTTAGAACAAGAGAATACAGGCGTCGTCAATGTCAGAAACAGAGCCATTGGTGCAGCAAAAGCCGAGTATATTGCATTTTTAGATGCCGATGATTACTGGACAGATGACAAGCTGTTTGAACAGCTAAGCTACATGCAACAGCATAAAGATTGCGTACTAAGCTTTACCAATTATATGCATGTAAATGAAGCGTATGAACCCATTGTAGATTGCTTTTCATTTTGGCCTGAATTTGCAAAGCACATAGATCATAATGATCTTGGCTATCAAAACTTAAAATCACCGATGGATTTGCTCATATACGCCAATGTTATAGGCACATCCTCTGTTATGGTGAAACGCTCTACTATTAACTACATTGGCCGGTTTGACAATGCATTAAACAGCGCAAGTGACTGGGATTGTTGGTTAAAACTAGCTCGGATTGGTGATGTTGCTTTTTCACCTAATGTATCGATGGACTACCTAATGCGAGCAGGCTCAATCACAGCAAATAGAACCAATAGGCTTAATGCGATGAAAGAAATTGTATCACGTTGTAAAGATGATGCTGGCTTACTTGCACAAGTAAAAGCACAAGCCCGTATTTTAGAGTGTTACGGTGAATATTATCGTGAAATAGGGAGTAAATTTAAAGCGTTATCAACGGCCACGGCTGCTTTTACTCTGTTTCCACATAAACGAAATTTTCGCCATTTATTACATGACTTAAAGAGCTCAATCTCAACAAGCTAACAAACAGCTAATCGACTTACAAAAAAACGTGCTGATTATAGGCACGTTTTTTATTTATCTTTAGCTTTTAATTCACTGCTAATGCGTAACTCAACATTTTATGATCACTGCCTTTAAAAGGAGTCACTGACAAGTGCTCAAGCGACAACTCACGGCTAAATAAACAATGATCAATGGGTAATCCTGTAAACATCGAATCAATAAAGTTAAAGGGAGTAAAGCTAATGTAAGCGTTCGCTTCGCTATAGCAGCTGTTTGCTTGTGCAAAATTAAAATAGTATGACCAAGGCACGGTATTCAAATCGCCAGCAACTAACCAAGGTGTTTTTTCACTGAGTACAGATGCGTTAATTGAGGCCAATAAACGGTTTCTATTGTGCCAATGTTGTCGCGTTCTGGGTGAAGGTGGGTGAGCTACATAAGTTGTAATCATCCTTTTGTTAAATAACACACGCAGCTTTATATAACCAAGCCGATCACCATCGAGCTTTATTTGTTGCCTATAAACGATAGGTAAACGTGAAATAACCACGATCCCATAAGGTATCCCTTCAACTTCTCGATAGCCAAATAAATCAGCCTGCGTTAAAAATGGGCGAAGTAAATGGCGATTCAAATCACTGAACTCTTGTAAGATTAATATATCCCATGTTTGGTTTTGAAGCGCAGCCAAGTGCTCTGCAATAAAAGGATTGGTATAGCTAAGATTAATTTGCTTAATGTTAATAGAGTCTTGGCTGCTTACTTGTGATGATGATGGCAAAGGGATCAAAGTACCCAGCCCCACAGCACTCGCAAAAAGTATTAGTAAGGCAAACCTTTTTGATTTTGTCAGCATCAATAATAAACTACACACTACTGTGAAGCTTAATAAAGGCACTCTCAACGAAATAAGAAGATCGCCATAGTAACTCTCAAAGGGAATGTATGCGCAGGCAATACACACAATGCAAACAACAATTCCCAGCCACTTTAATAGGCTTTTTTGCCAGCCCTCTATGGACTTTTTTTGCTCAATATAATCAACCATTTTCTATACACCTTTTCGCATAGAAAAAAGAATATACCTAAGTATATTCTTTCATATTTTTAACCATTACTCAGTACTAGCGAATCTCGAATAACTGCTGTTGCTGCTGTGAGTCATACTGCCATGAATATGATAATGGCTCAGTGCTGGAATCATAAAACCAAATCTCAGCGACTAACTCTATGTCTTGACGACTCATTACCACTTTTGTATCTATCACACCTTGAGTTAAAGGCGTTCTAACAACACAGTTATTGTAATCTGCACGATCTGACTGATCTTTTTTGTAGCACACGTTTAGATAAGCCCGTTGATCACCCGCATTAAGGTTTACGTCTATATCCAGCTCAAACTTAGTCGATAAATTGAAATCATTCGCGATGGTTAACCCTTGCATCCCAGTTGAGCCAGATTCTGTAGCAGCTGTTGGTGTATCCGTTGTTGATGTCGTGCTAGTCGTTGTTGTTGCTGTTGTTGGTTGTACTGATGAAGCTGTTGCTTTTTCATCACCACCACCTCCCCCACACGCAATCAAGCACACTGAAAAACATAAGATAATCGTTAATTTATTCATTATTGCTCCCCTTCTACAACATTGGCTACATTGTAATTTTTAAACCATTGTGAATTTTGTTGCCCTGAAGATTCCGCAAAACTAGCAAAACGGTCATAGGCAGTTGTGATATCAACTCCTTCAAGAGGATGTAACCACTGTGTTCCAACTTCAATTGCCCACGGTAGACCATTTTCAGTTTGAAAATATAGGTTGCTAGTAGGCTCGCTCACATCGTCGCTCTGCGCGTATTTAAACAAAGCAGTATCAAACGCAGCTGTTGGCTGCTGGTTTTTCATATGAACCTCCCAACTACGCGCTTCTTTACCAACTAAAAAGTCACCATGGTAAAACCCCTCACTTGCAAAAATGAATGGGTCTAACAATGTACCTGGTGAAATGGATTTAGCCTTAGCCGTCTTTAAAGGAATTGTCATTGAGAACGACACTTTAGTATCCACATCGCAATCTTTTTGTGTTCTAAAGTAACTGCATCCTGTTTGAGTAGCCACATGTTCCCAAGTGTCTTGCATAAAGATTAAAATAGCATTCTCACGTCCAGCTTCTAACACTTGATTGTTCTGTAATTGCCCATCAATAACATAAGTAATGTTTTCTTCATCAACCTCGCTGCGCAAAATAGTCAATGTGTTGCTGCCTATCGTTTCCTTTAAGCTAACAGCAAACCCATTATGATAAGTTGCGCCTATTCCTATTAGTTGACCTTCAATTTTGTAACCAACAACGTCGCTACCTTCAATTAATTGCGTAGTGCGATAATTTAAAACAACATCATTGAAGTCATAGTCACCTGCAAATGGCCACTTGTCCTCATAGGCAAGGGTGACCCAATCGCTTTCACCTGGATAGACTGCACTGGCAAATGTGGTAATTTCATAATCTTCTACTTCGCCGCCTAATACTCCACCTGTAGCAGTAATTAACGACGCCTCAGTACCATCTGTAACCCTAAAACGTGCCCACGTTTGGCCTGACTTTGTGTTATTAGGTACATCAACCAAAATACTGTTATCGCCTTCATTCAGAACAGTCTTAGTCACCATTCGTTCGGCTTCACTGAATACACCATTTTGATCCCAATCAAACCATGCATATAAAAAGCTGCCCGCTGAGGCATTCACAATAATTTGACTTGATTGCCCAGCAGAAAACGCGGTTACAAAACTAACACCGTCATCTGAGGCATCTACAGAGTTGGCAGTAAGATCTCTGTCGGTATTGATATTTTCGCCATCAACCGTTGCACCTAAAAAAATCAAATTATTATTATCACTATTAGGATCGAATAAGTGTCTTGCGCCACTTTGTTCTAAACTGGTGTTATACGGGTAAGGTGCATCACCAAAATCTATTGAGCTATCAGTAACTTTAACTTCGGCAATGGCGCAACGGGCACCATCATTTTGACTTGATTTAGGCCCAGACGTAAATACATTGGCCACCGGCGTGTAATCCACAACAGGGCTGGTACTTAAATCCACTTTATGAATTTTACCGCTTTTATTATTACTAAAATAAAATTGACCATTAATATCAAAATAGGCTGCCCCGAAAGCCCCTGTATCTGTGCCAATGTCTAGCTGCGTTATAAACTTACTGGTGTTCGCATCGACATCTATTTCATGTAAGTCGCCATTTGATTCAACCGCATAAAGCAAGTTACTTTGGGGATGAAACGCAAAGTCATAAATTCCTAACTTCCAATTAGCAGTACCTGGCATAAGCTTAGCGGTGATAGGAGCGTTTAAGTCGCTATCCAAATCGATTTCATACAGCCCAAAATTCGGCGAATAAACATAGTATGCAGCGCTTTGCGAAGACTCCTGGCCTGTGACACGTACATCCCCAACATAAAAATTAGTGTCTGGAAGACCTGTGATATTAAGGCGATTCATTTCATAATCACTGCCAATTTGCACTACACTTTTAGGTGTTTGCCGACTAAAGCCATATAGGTACTGATCTTTATAGTTGAAGCCAATTGCGTTGACGCTTTCGTTATTCGCTTCAGTGGAAAAGACTAATTGGGAAGCCAAAACGGTCGGCTTTGCAGAGACCAAGTCTATTCCGTAGAGCTGAGCATTTGCATCTTGCATTAAGAATGCTTGGCTTGGACACGTATCAAATGACTGGCTATACGCGGTGCATGGGAGTAGCAATATACATGCTTTTGCTAAATAGGTTAATTTCATTAGATACCCCTCAATAGTTAAGTAAGCAAACAATTGCAGGCTTCATTCCAAAAATTAACCACTTGAAATTTAACATTAAATAAATTCTCTAATATTCAAAAATGCATCTTGCAACTCAGTTTTTTGCATTATGCGAGTCTTTTTCGAAAAGATCCGGCAAGCAGAGTTTAATAGCGGTCAACTTGGTTGATAGTTGAGTAAGGTAAGATAAATACAGTACAATAATGCAATTAAGGCTTAGCTCCATTAACGCTAAGCCTGTTTATTTTAGGTAACAAGCATGGCACATAATCGCGGAAATCTATTTATTCTGTCAGCCCCTTCAGGTGCTGGTAAATCAAGCTTAATCAATGCATTGCTAGCAAAACATAGCGATATGAAAGTGTCTGTATCACACACAACTCGCTCACCTAGGCCAGGTGAAGACAATGGTGTGCATTACCACTTTGTATCCGTTGATGAATTTAAATCGCTCATTGATAAAAATGACTTTTTTGAATGGGCTCAAGTATTTGATAACTATTACGGCACATCTAAACAAGCTATCGAAGAGCAACTTGCTGCGGGCATTGATGTATTTTTAGATATTGATTGGCAAGGCGCACAACAAATGCGCAAACTAGTTGATGATATTGAAACTATCTTTATTTTGCCTCCGTCAAAAGAAGAGCTAGAAACGCGTTTAAACAATCGTGGTCAAGACTCAGCAGAGGTTATTGCTGGGCGCATGGCACAAGCACAGTCAGAAAGCTCTCATTACGACGAGTATGATTACGTTGTAATTAATGACGATTTCGACACGGCATTAACACAGATAGAAACAATAGTGCTTGCTAAGCGTTTATCTTTAAAGTGCCAGTCTGTTCGCCATCAAAGCCTTATTACTGACTTAATAAAATAGCTGTTTATATATTTATAGATAAAAATTAACCACTAGCTATTGGCGAATCTTACTGGGTGCAGTAAACTACGTCTTTGCTTAAAAATTTATTTGGAGTGCTGAAGATGGCTCGCGTAACTGTTGAAGATGCAGTAGATGCAATTGGTAATCGTTTTGACTTAATTTTAGTTGCGGCTCGTCGTGCCCGCCAAATTGCTGTGGGCGGTAAAAACCCACTAGTTGACCCTGAAAACGATAAGCCAACAGTTGTTGCTTTACGTGAAATTGAACTTGGTTTAGTTGATAGCTCATCAATGGATGTTATTGATCGTGAAGAGCAACAACACCAAGAAGCGGCTGAGATGGCTGCCGTTGCTGCTATCGTTGGTGGCAACCAATAATCTGACTTCCCGGTCTGATTTCGCCAACGGCGTAGTATTTCTACTCTAGCCGTTGGCAATCCCTTCTTTTCATCGTATATTCTTAACATACCGTTACCTATTTGCTTCACGAGAACATTGGAGTGTGAATGTATCTTTTTGAAGGTCTAAAAAAGAAAATATCAGAATATTTGCCATCGGCAGATGTAGAACTGGTACAAAAAGCCTATGTTGTCGCTCGCGAAGCGCACGAGGGGCAAACTCGCTCTAGCGGCGAACCCTATATTACTCACCCAGTTGAAGTTACTCATATTCTTGCTGGCATGCATTTAGACCATGAGACCCTCATGGCTGCATTAATGCACGATGTAATTGAAGATACCGACTTTAGTCAACAAGACTTAGCCGATATATTTGGTGACACTGTCGCGGAGTTGGTTGAAGGGGTTAGTAAACTCGATAAACTCAGCTTTAAAGATAAAAAAGAATTCCAAGCTGAAAACTATCGTAAAATGATTATGGCCATGACGCAGGATATTCGCGTTATTTTAATCAAACTTGCCGACCGTACTCATAACATGCGCACCTTAGGGGCTTTACGCCCTGATAAACGTCGTCGTATAGCACGTGAAACGCTTGAGATTTATGCGCCAATCGCTAACCGCTTAGGTATTCATGACATTAAAAATGAGTTAGAGGATCTTGGCTTTCAAGCACTCTATCCTATGCGTCATCGCGCACTTAAATCCGAAGTAGCAAAAGCACGTGGTAATCGTAAAGAAGTCATTTCCAATATTCAGACTGAGATCACAGCACGCCTAGAAGAGGCTGGTATAAAAGCAGGTGTTTCAGGTCGTGAGAAGCATTTGTATAGTATTTATAAAAAAATGCTAAACAAAGAACTACTTTTCAATGAAGTTATGGATATTTACGCCTTTAGAATAGCGGTTGACTCCATGGACACTTGTTATAGGGTTCTCGGTGTTGCACACAACCTTTATAAACCAATAGAAACACGCTTTAAAGATTATATTGCCGTGCCTAAAACTAACGGTTATCAATCGCTGCACACCTCTTTAGTTGGACCTCATGGTATCCCTGTCGAAATACAAATTCGAACTCACGATATGGATCACATGGCTGATAAAGGTGTTGCTGCACACTGGATGTATAAAAAGTCAGGTGACGGCGCAGGCCATACAGCGCAACAACGTGCCCGTCAGTGGATGCAAAGTCTACTTGAACTTCAGCAAAGTGCAGGCTCATCATTTGAGTTTGTTGAAAACGTTAAAACCGAATTATTCCCTGAAGAAATTTACGTATTTACCCCTGATGGCCGCATAGTCGAGCTACCCATGGGTGCTACAGCCGTTGATTTTGCTTATGCTGTTCATACTGATGTAGGTAACACCTGTGTTGGAGCTCGGGTTAATCGTAAGCCTCATCCGTTAAGTAAAGCATTAGATACCGGTCAAACTGTAGAGGTGATTACCAGCTCTGGCGCGCATCCAAATGCAACATGGCTTAACTTTATTGTGACTGGTAAAGCACGATTAGGTATTCGTAACTATTTAAAAAATCAACACCACGAAGAAGCGTTACAACTGGGTCGTCGGTTACTCGACTCAGCATTGGGTGAATCAAACCTAAACGATTTACCTGATGAAAATATAACTCGCGTACTGAACGAACATAACTTAAATACCGTATTAGAACTGTTAGTCGAAATTGGCGCTGGTAATTTAATGAGCATGCTTATTGCACGACGCTTATTACAAAACGACGATGAAGATTTAAGTGACATAGCTAAAAACGCCAAAGCTACAATAATTGGCACAGAAGGAATGTTGGTTAACTATTCTAAATGTTGTCGCCCAGTCCCCGGAGATGCAATTACTGCACATATTAGCCAAGGCAAAGGCGTTACTGTGCATCGCCAAGAGTGTAAAAATATTCGTGGCTGGGAATCTGAGCGCTCTAAATATCTAGTAGTAAAATGGGATGATAACCCGGAAAAAGAATATATAGCTGCACTGCGTGTTGAAATAATTAACCATCAAGGTGCACTGGCTAAATTAACCAGTGTAGTTGCAACCACGCAAGCAAACATTGTAGAAATAGCCACCGACGAAAAAGAAAGTAATCTCTATGTGATAGACCTTGGCATAACAGTGAAAAATCGTGTTCACGTTGCCAATATTATGCGCCGAATCAGGGTTATGCCTGATGTGCAAAAAGTCTATCGAAAAAAATAAATAGGAAAATCATGAATAAAGCATTTATTTCTACCGATGATGCACCTGCTGCAATCGGTACTTATAGCCAAGCAGTAAAAGTAGGCACTGCAGTATACTTATCAGGTCAAATCCCACTTGTCCCTGCGACCATGGAAGTTGTATCAGAAGACTTTGCAGAGCAAACGCATCAAGTGTTTAAAAATATCAGCGCAGTCTGTGCTGAAGCAGGTGGCACGATACAAGACTTAGTAAAGGTGAACATTTACCTTACTGACTTATCAAACTTTGCCACCGTTAATGAAGTAATGAGCCAGTACTTTAAAGCGCCTTACCCTGCACGCGCTGCGATAGGTGTTCGCGCATTACCTAAAAACGTACAAATTGAGATTGATGGCATTATGGAACTGCCCTCAACAAACTAGCATTGTGACTCAAACACTTGTTTAAGTATGTTATGACTAAACAAGTGTTTGCCAACAGCAATAACCAACTTTCTCCCCTTTCCTAATACCTTGACAGTTCATAAATTCTCTAGCACTCTATGGTTATAAATTTTGATAACCTTTAACTTTAGTAGTGTAAAAGGATAATGTGTGTTTAAGCTTGCCCATAACGGAAATGTATTACTGGATGTTGTAGAGCATTCACCTCCTAGTGCGGCCTTCGTAACCGAGGCTCTTGAGCGCTCGCAGTTTTGCGAGTATCGAGTAGAGCACGACTCAATCAAAGCCTATTTCGATGCACCAAATAACGAACGCACCCTTGTTGTTGCTAGCAAACATGACGCTAAGCTTGTCGTAACTATTGATGATGAGAAGATGCTTGCTACAGGTGAGTTAACCTTAGCCGAAGGTGGGAACATACTCGATCTAGACACGGCTAAACAACTATTAGTAAAGTCAGGTGTTTCCCGTGGTTATAAACAAGCATTTTTAGAACACTTATTACAACAACAGTTTGAACTGGCAGCAGGTCAAACTGCCAAAGGCGTCCTTGCTAAAGGCCGGCTTCCAGTTGATGGGCAATCATCGCGGCTAGTTCCCCATGTAGAGACTCTAAAAGAACGCTTAAAATCGCCAAAACTACGTGAAGATGGAACAGTAGACATGCGTGATTTTGGTAAGCTTGCCAGTGTAGAGCCAGGTACAGTGCTATTACAACAAATACCGGCGACGCCAGGTAAAGAAGGCTTTACGGTTACAGGTGATTCACTCCCAGCTAAACCAGGTGAAAGCTTCTCATTGGTCGCTGGTGATGGAACAGAAATATCAAAAACCAATCCGTTAGAGTTAGTCTCTACTATTTCAGGTGTACCTATAGAAATAGCTAATGGTATGCGCGTTGATGACATTTACACAGTTAAAGACGTCAATGTTAAAAGCGGCCATATTAATTTTGATGGCAGCGTTATCGTTACACAAAATATAGAACCTGGAATGAAAGTTACCGCCAAGGGCGACATTACAGTAATGGGCACGGTTGAGTCAGGAGAATTAATTGCACAAGGCAGTATTACCATCAAGCAAGGTGTTATTGGCCACCAGCTTGATGATAAATCGCTCTCTTGCAAAATAATCAGCCAAGGTAATATTTATCTATCACACGCACAGTATAGTTATCTAAGTGGTGAAAACATCTTTATAGATCGTCAATCAAGTCATTGTGTGATGAAAGCAACTCACTTATTGCAAGTTGGTCAAAAAGATAATCCACAAGGAAAAATTTTTGGTGGTGAAATACTTGATGCAGGAATGATAATCGCGGGCGAAATAGGTAATGAGTCTGGCGCTAAAATGCAGATCAACTTAGCCACTTCAGGAAAAGAGATCACTGAAGAAACTGATAATTGCTTTAAGGAATTAGCAAAAACAGATAGCCAACTTGATACCTTACAAACAGCGATTGAAAAAGCAGATTTAGTAAAAGATATAGAAAAGAAAAAACAACTTCTCGCTAAAATTGGCGCAACACAGCAGCACTATTGCCAAGAAGCCGAACAACTTGAAAAGCGCCTATCGAAATTAGAACAACACTTACATGACATACTTTGTAATGCTAATTTGGCAGTAAATAAAGTACTTCATTCCGGTGTAGAAATTCATATTTTTGATAAGGTGTTAAAAACTAACCGTAATTACCCTCCATGTAATGTAAAATTACAGGAAGGTAAAATTGAAGTTGAATTTAAAACCAGCTAATGAGACTCAGTGGCGATGCTGCTGAATCTCATAATTATTTGGGATCTATAGAATATCAGCGACTTGGTGTTTTAATTGTTCATTCCAAACACCCACTTGAACCTGTCCTATATGTGGTTTTTGTAAAAGCAGCATTGCTAAACGTGACTGACCAATTCCACCACCAATTGTTTGCGGAAATTCATTTGCCAAAAGCTGCTTATGCCAATCAAATTCTAATCTTGCTTGATCTGCGGTAATCTCAAGTTGTTTTATAAGGGCCTCGGCATCAACTCGAATACCCATAGATGAAATCTCAAACGCATCTTCAAGCACAGGGTTCCATACAATAATATCACCATTTAGGCCGCTGTATTGCTCACATGTCGCGCTAGACCAATCGTCGTAATCTGGTGCTCGCACATCATGTATTTTTGCATCACCTAGTTGACCACCAATGCCTATTAAAAAGACCGCCCCGTACTCTTGAGCTATGGCTTTTTCTCGCTGTTTTGCTGTGAAATCAGGATACATTTGGCGTAGCTGCTCAGAGTGAATAAAGGTAATGTCTGCTGGTAAAAAACCACCGATGCCAAATTCATCAGCAACAAACTTTTCAGTGGCTTTTAAGCCTTGATACAGTGATTGAACTGTCTGTTTTAACTTATCTAAAGAGCGCTCAGAGCTTGCACAAATCACTTTTTCCCAATCCCATTGATCAACATATACAGAATGAATTGGGCTCAAAGATTCTTCATCAGGGCGCAGTGCTTTCATGTGGGTATACAACCCCTCTCCAACAGCGAAACCATATTGAGCCAACGTTTTTCGTTTCCATTTTGCTAGTGAGTGCACTACTTCAAACTGACTGCCAGGAATCGCTTTAACACTCACACTAACCGCATTTTCAGTACCGCTTAAGTTATCTTGGATCCCATCGCCTACTTTTGCCAAAATTGGTGCCTGAACTTCAATTAAACCAAGTTGTTTTTCCAGTTGCTGTGAAAAAAATTGTTTAACTTTACTTATTTGCTGCTGTTGCTGCACATAGTGTGAACTCATAATAATTGGCCTCATTCCCAGTTATTGTTACTTGCTTATTTTGTCGCTGCGACAAACTTCAATAAAACAATCCTTAATCATTTAGCAATTAAATTCAATAACCGATAACAAAAAGACCTTTTAAATATCAATACAATCAATTTAATGGTATAAAAAACAAAAATACGATAATTAAAGCGGCTTATTTATATGGAAAATTATCAAATCGATAATCTCGATAAACAGATACTTCACGCATTAATGGATAATGCGCGCGCTCCCTATGCAGAATTAGCTAAACGTTTTGCGGTCAGTCCAGGCACAATTCATGTCCGCGTTGAGAAAATGAAGTTGGCAGGTATTATTACTGGTACTCAAGTTAGTATTGACGCAAAACAGCTAGGCTATGATGTATGCTGCTTTATAGGGATTAACTTAAATAATGCCCGTGATTACCCGCAAACCCTATTACTTTTAAAAGAGCTTGAAGAAGTAGTTGAAGCTTATTACACCACGGGTAATTACAGTATTTTTATAAAAGTGATGACTCGCTCAATCGATCACCTACAGGATGTACTGATCAATAAAATTCAGGCAATTGAAGCAATTCAATCGACTGAAACGCTTATATCACTACAAAACCCGATTAGCCGCAGCGTAATGCCTTGAGGAACTAATTGGCGTATAATCTCGCTACTTTAAAGCTAATAGAAAAGGTAAATGATGGAAAACACACGCTTTCATCGCGTTAAAAATGTATTGGATCGTCGCCAAACAGATTTAACCGTGTGTTTAGAGGATGTGCACAAGCACCATAATTTATCCGCCATTGTACGAAGCGCTGACGCTGTCGGCTGCCATCATGTGCATGCAGTATGGCCTGAAAAGCAAAAATGGCTGACCAATAATACCTCTGGTGGCAGTAAAAACTGGATTGACACCCATCTGCATAAAAATATTGATGATGCAGTCACTAGCATGCGTAAACACAATCCAGATGTACAAATACTCGCGACCAACTTAAGTCCAGATGCAGTTGATTACCGCGATATTGATTACACAAAACCAACTGCTATTATTGTGGGTCAGGAAAAAACTGGGATTTCACCCAAGGCACTCGCTCATGCAGATAAAAATATCATTATTCCAATGCAAGGAATGGCGCAATCACTGAACGTGTCGGTTGCTGCAGCGTTAATTTTATTCGAAGCACAACATCAGCGCCTAAAGGCCGGCTTATATGATCGCGATATGCTAGATGAACGCATAAAACACACCATGCTATTTGAAGGCTGCCACCCTATAATTGCGCAAAAATGCAAAGAAAAACCCCTGCCATACCCTGCACTTGATGAAAACGGAGAAATTGTGGCTGATGAGATTTTTTGGCAGACACTAAAACACACTTGATGCCTTGCCTATTCGCACGTAAACTCAAAAACAATCTAAAAATTAAAGTGTTGAGCCTATTTTGTCAAAGCCCGATTTAAGTCGATTTCCGATAACCGAACTAAAAGGTGTTGGGCCCAAAATGGCTGAACGCCTAAAAAAATTAGGCATTTTCACTGTACAAGATATGCTCTTTCACTTGCCTCTTCGCTACGAAGACCGCACGCGAATATATGCAATAAATGAATTACAAGCTCACAGCCATGTGAGTATTGAAGCCACGATAGAGACTAGCCAAATCACATTTGGCAAACGTCGTATGCTAGTGTGCCAAGTTAACGATGGGACTGGCAGACTTACACTGAGGTTTTTTAACTTTAGCGCCGCACAAAAAAATGCAATGGATACAGGGAAAATCATTAGATGTTTTGGTGAAGTACGCCGTGGCCGTGTTGGCTTTGAAATGACGCACCCAGAATATAGCATCAGCGACTCACCCGCGGAGCAACCTACCGCCAGCACACTGACACCCGTTTATTCTACAACAGAAGGGTTAAAACAACTTTCAATTAGAGCATTAAGCGATCAAGCCATTGCACTTTTAGACAAATATCACGTTGAAGAACTGCTACCAGATAAATTCCAACATGCTGGGATGGGGCTAACGGACGCACTACATATACTGCACCGACCGAGTAATGACGCCGATATCAGCGCGTTAGAGCTCGGCTCACACCCTGCGCAACAACGGCTTATTTTCGAAGAGCTGATTGCACAAAACCTAAGTTTATTAAAATTACGCCAGCAAGGTCAGCAAGTTAAAGCAGTCGAATTAACTCCCTCGAATACGCTAGAGCAAGATTTTCTTTCGCAACTCCCATTTGCACCTACGAATGCTCAAAGCCGAGTAGTGAGCGAAATTAAGCATGACTTACAACACCCTTATCCAATGATGCGTTTAGTACAAGGCGATGTTGGCTCGGGTAAAACCTTAGTTGCCGCATTAAGTGCCTTAACAGCAATAGCACAAGGCTATCAAGTTGCACTAATGGCGCCAACCGAGATATTGTCTGAGCAGCATGGCATTACATTTTCACAGTGGTTTTCTGCTCTAGGAATAAAAACAGCGTGGCTCGGTGGAAAAACCAAAGGCAAAGAACGTGCAACCACACTTGAGCAAATAGCCTCGGGCGAAGCTCAAATGATTGTAGGTACTCACGCTCTATTTCAAGAACAAGTCGTTTTTAATAACCTCGTCCTTATTATTATCGATGAGCAGCACCGCTTTGGCGTTCATCAACGGTTATCGCTAAGAGAAAAAGGTCGCTTTGGTGACTGCTACCCACACCAATTGGTCATGACTGCCACACCCATACCTCGAACGTTAGCAATGACGGCCTATGCCGATTTAGAAACTTCAATCATTGATGAGTTACCCCCTGGCAGGACTCCAATAACAACTGTAGCTTTACCTGATCTCAGGCGTGAAGAAATTATCCAAAGGGTTAAAACGGCCTGCACTGAGCAAGGAAGACAGGTCTATTGGGTATGCACTTTAATAGATGAATCTGAGGTGCTTCAGTGTCAAGCGGCTGAAGACTCAGCCTTACAGCTAACTCAAGCACTCCCAGAACTCTCTGTGGGCCTAGTTCATGGTCGAATGAAGTCAGTTGAAAAACAAGCCATCATGAGCGACTTTAAAGCCGGTAATATCCATGTGTTAGTTGCAACGACTGTCATAGAGGTTGGTGTCGATGTACCTAATGCCAGTTTAATTATTATTGAAAACCCAGAGCGTCTAGGGCTTGCTCAGTTACATCAATTACGCGGACGTGTTGGCCGTGGAGCCACCGCCTCCCACTGCGTATTGCTTTACCATGCACCACTTTCAGCAACCGCGCAAAAACGCTTAGCAGTACTACGTGATAGTAACGATGGCTTTGTTATTGCTGAACGAGACTTAGAAATAAGAGGGCCTGGTGAAGTGCTCGGTACCAAGCAAACAGGGTTAGCCGAATTTAAAATCGCCGATTTAAGCCGTGATAAGTATATCTTAAACCAAGTAAGACCTATTGCCTCAGAATTACTTAGAACACACCCTAACTTAGTGGATAAATTAATCCACCGCTGGTTGGCAGGGAAATCTGATTACGCACTAGCTTAACAACACCTTCAAGCATAAAAAAACCCAGCAATTCGGCTGGGCTTATTATCAACTATTAAAAGTGACGATAGTTTAGAATTTGTATTCGATACCAACACCAATGTAATCTTGGTCTACTAAGCTATCCATATCGAAGTTAGAGTAGAAACCAAATACTTTCGTGTTTTTAGTAAGTTTGTGATCAACACCTGCTGAAATAGCTGTTTTAGTGTCACCTTGGTCAAAATCGATAACTTGGTACTGAACTTTGAAAGTATTGCTGTTTAGTTTGTATGCTGCATTCACTAAGTAGCCATCAGCTTCACTGCTGCCATCTACTTTTTCTTGTGTTTGGTACATAGCGCCCAGTTTAAATTCGCCTAACTTACCTTGAACAGTAGCACGAACAACATCATAGCCATTCACTTCACTGTCAGCTGCAACTGATGCATAAATGTCGCTTTTCTTAAGGCCTGAATCACCATACGTTAGTGCAACTGAATAACCGTTGTCACCATCGGTTGAATCTTCAGCGATAAAAGAGGCTAAAACTTTAAAGCCATTTAGGTCATTAGAAGCGTAAGAGATGCTATCACCTAGGCGGTTTTCACCTTTAAATAAATTTTTAAGGTCACCTTCTAAATCATTAAATAAGTCAATTTTGCCTTGAGACTGTTTCATTGCAGTGTCGTTACGACCAATTACAACCTGACCAAAGCCACCTTTAAGACCAACATATTGATTACGAGCAGTAATATTATCTTTGTCACCTTTTGAATCGGCATCAGATACATCTACACCAAACTCAAACTTATAAACAGCTTCAAGGCCGTCAGTTAAGCTTTCAGACCCTTTAAGACCAAAACGAGAGTTATTGCTCTTAATCTCAGTAAATGAACCCTCACCATCATCAGATGATTGCACCGTAACGTTCGCTTTACCGTACACGTCTACATCTGCTGATGCAGAAAAAGATAAAGCACCCAATACTGTTAGCAACAGACTAGAATTTACAAATTTCATATTAACAACCTCATAATCGCAACAAACTAATTTTTAAAACAGCTGCAGTTTGCCCGCATTTAATGACAGAAATATTACAGCAGAAACATTTCTGCCTCATTTGTTTAATAAAAAAGAACAATTAGCGACACGTAACTGTCATAGTTACTCGTTAAGCTATTGGCCTAGCTTTGGCCCTAACTCAATCAGCAAATTCACTAGCTTTTCAAGCAATTGTTTTTGTTCATTATCTTTATGGTAAGCAACAAAAATATCCCTTGAAGTATGTTCAACATCAGGAACTTCAAATAATTCACCCGCTTCGATGTAGTTTTTTACCAATACATCAGGTATAAACGCACTTCCGCCACATTGCAAAATTAAATCTAACGCGATTCTTCCTGTGCTTGTTCTAAAGAAAGGTGGTGTGCGACCATTAAACTGGCGAGCGTGCCACAGTGAAAACGTAGTTCCCCAGTCAACATAAACATATTTGTTGTCAAAAAAGTTTTCGTTTGCAGCTGCTTCATAAGCACTAACCGGAATAATAGGAAGCTCGCAAATACGCTCCACCACCAGCTCATCTACTTTTGGCGGATCAAATAAAATAGCTAAATCCAGTGTCCGTTCAAGTAGTAGTCGCGTGCTTTCTTGTTGCGCTTTGACTTCAGCAACCAGTGAAACACCGGGCATAGCGGATACTATATTGGTAATACCAAACTGTAAAAAAGCATCCCAAATATTGGGAGTTCCCGCTAAACTCACCTGTTTATGCATATTATCCGCTAATGCAACGTCTACTTTCGCTCGCTGCATACCGGTAATAATCATTTGTGCATGGGGTAATAATCGCTCACCAGGGGCCGTTAGCTGAATGTTATTGCGCTGACGAATAAATAAATTTACACCCAACCCCTGCTCAAGCTGACGTATTCGAAAGCTGACTGCCGACTGTGTTATGTATAAATTTTCGGCCGCTTTGCCAAAATGTCTTGTTCGTACAACTTCTACAAACGTTTTTAATAAATCGATATCCAATTATTTATCCTCACGATAAAAATTTCTCGCTTAAAAAACCATGCAACTTGCTCCATACTCCAGCATGAAATTAGGGCATGAGGAAACAGCCATGAGCAATGATATTTCAGTACTTCGCCAAGCATTTGTAAGCCAACGTCAGTTCTATGATGACAAAAACTTCCCTCGCGGATTTAGCCGCAGTGGTAATTTCACATTACTTGAAGCAAGTATCCTAGAGCAACATGGAATTATTCTTAGTGGGTTATACAACAAAACCCTCATACCACAAAATGAAATTCAAGAACAATTTCTAAAGGTTATCAATGGTGAGTCTGCTGTTAGTAATGCCATTGAAAGAGCATGGTTAAAATACTTGAAGATAACAACCTGTAAAACCAAATTTCATACCTTGTTTGGTCGCTCAAAAATATCCACCCCATTGCCACAAAGTCCAACATATCATTTCGATGCTGACGGGGTATAAATCCCGTCAGTTTACAAATAATAGTGTAATGGCATTTGCTTTTTTGTGTTTTAACAGTTAAAACTTGTATTAGCAGCTATATTTGCTCAAGTAAACTAGTATCAAGGTGATACGTGACACGAAAAATTTTAATTATTGAAGACACGCCAACGATTGCGATGGTACAAAAGCACATTGCAATCAAAGCAGGCTATGATGTTGATATTGCTGGTTCACTTGCACAAGCAGTCGAATACATTGAAAAAAACAACTATTTTTGCGCTGTAGTAGATTTTATCTTACCTGATGCCCAAAATGGTGAAGCTGTGCCGTGTACCGTTGGTGCAGAAATCCCCACGATTGTAATGACTGGCAGTTTAGATTCTGCTACACGGGATACCGTTGAAAAGTACCCAATCATTGATTACATCACTAAAGAAAATAAACAAGCATACCAATACCTCTCAAAACAACTGTTACGTTTACCTAGAAACGAAAATATTAAAGTACTAGTTGTTGATGATTCCTTATCAGCAAGGCGCCATATATCGAGCTTACTTAAACGACACAAATACCAAGTACTCCAAGCTGACAGTGGTGAGCAAGCGTTAAAGGTGCTTGCTAAAACACCTGACATTGATGTGATCATCACCGATAACGAAATGCCAAATATGAATGGTGATGAATTATGTAGTGAAATTCGTAGGCTCTATAGCAATGATGAAAAAGCTATCATAGGTATTTCCGGTTCAGATGCTGAACACTTGTCGGCGCGTTTTTTAAAAAGTGGGGCGAATGACTATTTACGAAAACCATTTAACAATGAAGAGTTTTATTGTCGATTAAGCCAAAACGTCGATATGCTTGAGAATATAGCGACTATTCGACTACAAGCTAACTCTGACTACCTAACAAAACTCCCTAATCGCCGTTACTTTTTTGAAGAAGCAAATAAGTCGTTAAAGCACTTAAAAAAGCAAGAGAAAGCAACCTCCCTTGCCATGATAGATATTGACCACTTTAAATCAATTAACGACACCCATGGTCACGATGCTGGCGATGAGGTACTTAAAGGTTTATCTGTTTGTTTTGCCAAACATTTCAGCAAACACTTAGTCGCGCGTTTGGGCGGGGAAGAATTTGCGGTTTACTTTGCAGACACAGCAAAGTCAGAAGCAATCGAATTACTTGAGAAATTTCGACAATTTATTGAAATAAACAGCCCTAAATTTAGCGCCGAAAAGATTAAGTTTACGATTTCGGTAGGGTATTCCCAAGGGCCTGTTTACAAGATAGATGATCTATTAAAACAGGCCGACATTAATCTTTACAAGGCAAAAGAGTCTGGGCGTAATAAAGTTATCGCCTAAACAGGCTTCACAGGCGCAGGAACCGCTGCACGCTTGCGCTTTTGTGATTGTCGATATGAATCCCAGCTAAAAATAGCCAGCGCACTCCAAATACATGCAAACGTCACCACTCGCTCGTTACTAAATACTTCACCGTAAAACATCACCGCAAGAATAAACATTAGGCTTGGGCCTATGTACTGAAAAAAGCCCAGTGTCGTGTATTGTAAACGCTTAGCAGCCCCGGTAAAGCAAAGCAAAGGCAGGGTAGTAACAACACCTGCACTAATTAATAATAAGTTGGTATACCACTCATTTAACATTAAGTTAGAGCTTGATGTAGGAGCCATTAACCACCAATAGATTAACGCTATTGGTAGTAAAATAACCGCTTCTAGTAATAACCCTGGTAAAGATTCTATTGGTAGCTTTTTACGCAACAAGCCATAAATAGCAAATGAGCCAGCAAGAGAAAATGCCACCACAGGAAAGGAGCCAAAGCTCACCAGCTGAATAACTACGCCACTAAACGCTAATGCCACAGCAATACCTTGCCATTTTCGTAATTTCTCACCTAAAAACACCATACCAAGCAACACATTGAGCAACGGGTTAATATAGTAGCCTAAGCTTGCATCAAGCATATGGTCGTTATTAACAGCCCAAATGAACAACCCCCAGTTAAACCCCAGTAAAGTCGCGGTAAGCCCTAACATAAGCAGTAATTTAGGCTGTATAATCACGTGTTTTATTTTACGCCATTGCTGCATCACCGATACAATAACGATAATGAACAACACAGACCATACTACGCGGTGCATTAGTATTTCAAATGCCGAAATGTGCTGCAATAACTTAAAGTAAATGGGCGCCAAGCCCCACATGAAAAAGGCCATACAGGCTAATATAACGCCCTTACGTTGTTCAGGATTTGTTGGCATAAATTTATTCTAAGCATGGAAAAGGCGGCTAGTTTACTCTTCGAGCCGTGTTTTATCCAACTAAATAAGTCCCTGTACCAAAGGCAATTTGCACACCCAATTCATTGTGTAACTCCATTCGGCAAACACACACTTTATTTCCTGAGCGAATCAACGTAGCACTGGCGGTAAACTCTGCTCCTTTACCCGGTCGTAAGTAGTCGGTTCTTAAATCAATGGTGCCGAGTGTTGATAGCTGTTTTTGAATACTGATTACATCAATCGTTTCAAGTTTATCAATGATAGAAGCCGCAGCAAGCATACCACCGACATTATCAAGTACCGCGGAGATAACTCCACCATGCAGAATTTTTTGCGAAGGATTACCAATAAATACATCCTGCCAAGGAAAGGTTATCTGTGCTTGCTCTGCATTAAGTGATTTAACGCTAATTTGTAAAAATTGATTAAACGGCATTTGCTCAACAAAAACGTGGGCAACTTGATTGGTTAGCATGGTTTTATTCATTGTTATTTTTCACTATTGCAAACTGGTAAGATGAGTAAAGCACAACTAAAAAGAAAGCGCGATAAAAAGCTCCTATGCAAGGTCGCTTAAAAGCTCTAAAATAACCGCGATGAATACACTAGCCCCTACTTCAAGCGCCTTAGTGCGCACTCCCGCAGCCATACTAAAGCAAGTATTTGGTTATAGCGAATTCCGAGACGGCCAAGAAGCCGTGATTAATGCTGCACTTGATGGCAAGGACTCGCTTGTACTGCTTCCAACTGGCGGAGGCAAGTCTGTGTGCTATCAAGTACCTGCCTTAGCTTTGAGTGGCCTCACAGTCGTGATTTCACCTTTAATCTCCCTCATGCAAGATCAAGTCACTCAATTGCAAGCTCTCGGTGTAAAGGCTGCGTATATAAACAACAGCCTAAATCGTGATGAGCAACAACAGATATACCAACAGTTACATAGTGGCCTAATAAAATTGCTGTATGTTGCCCCAGAGAAAGTGTTACAAAGAGAGTTCTTAGAGCGATTGAGCCACTTAAATATCAGTTTATTTGCTATTGATGAAGCGCACTGTGTATCGCATTGGGGGCATGACTTTAGACCCCACTATTGCCGTTTAAGTGAACTAAAGCAGCATTTTGCGCATGTACCAATGATGGCTTTAACGGCGACAGCAGACAAGGCAACTCGGTTCGATATTGTGCAACAGCTTGGGCTGCAAACACCTTACATCCACACAGGCAGTTTTGATAGACCTAATATTCGCTACACCATTGAAGAAAAATTCAAACCACTCACGCAACTGCTACGCTACTTAAAAGAACAACAAAATCAAAGTGGCATTATCTATTGCACTAGCCGTAAATGTGTTGATGATATCGCTGAAAAGCTTGCCGACGCTGGTTTAAATGCTGCTGCTTATCATGCTGGCATGAGTAACGAACAACGCCAGTTCGTACAAACAGGCTTTGCCCGTGATGATATACAAATTGTAGTTGCGACTGTGGCATTTGGCATGGGAATTAACAAACCCAATGTGCGCTTTGTACTGCACTATGACATACCCAAAAGTATAGAAGCATATTATCAAGAAACAGGAAGAGCAGGACGTGACGGGCTCGCAGCTGAAGCAATCATGTATTTTGACCCAGCCGATATAGGCCGCGTTAGGCGCTTTTTTGAAGATATTGAAGATGAGCAACGGCGTCGCGTTGAAGAGCAGCGCTTCAATGCCATGGCAAGCTTTGCCGAAGCACAAACATGTCGTAGACAAATACTGCTTAACTATTTCAGTGAATATCAACGCGAACCCTGCGGTAACTGTGATATCTGCTTAAATCCACCCAAGAGCTTCGATGGTACTTTAGTTGCGCAGCAAGCTCTCTCATGTGTCTATCGAGCTGAGCAACGATTTGGCTTAGGTTACATAGTGGAACTCCTACGAGGCGCGAATACCAGCCGAATTAGGGATAATAATCATCACCAATTGAGTACTTATGGTATTGGTAAGGAGCACAGTAGTGAATTTTGGCTGAGTATTTTACGCCAATTGATTCATCAAGGCCTACTTAGCCAGGACATAACTCAAGGCTCGACGTTACGCTTAACCGAAGGTGCACGTGCTGTCTTAAAAAGTGAGTACAGCTTACAGATGGCTGAACCACGACTACAAGCTAAACACGTATATCAAGATAAGCTGGCGCAATTTAATTACGACAAAAAATTATTCGCAAAGTTACGCGCATTGCGTAAGCAGCTTGCTGATGATGATGATGTACCACCTTATGTTGTCTTTAATGATAAAACACTGGCAGAAATGGCTCAGCTTATGCCAACCAACGACAGCGAATTTTTAAAAGTCTCAGGGGTTGGTTTTACTAAGCTCAATAAATACGGCAGCCCATTTTTAACTGCGATACGTAATTACCTAGCCACCTCCTAAATGACGGTAACACTATGATAGATTTTCAACTTGATAATAAGCATAACGCCATCATCATTTCACCAACAGAAATGCCAAACGACGAAGATTTTGAGCTTTGGGCTAACTTATTTCTCCACTTCCCACTAATTACCATTACAGAATTTGAAGCGGGTGCTGACCGTCATCAACTGCGATTCAATTATGAACAACACAACTTTAATTTAAATTTTGAGCACTACAGTAACAGTATTTGGATTAACGGCGAAGGCGCAGAAGCGGAACATTTACTTGCAGCATTAACATTGTATTTTATGACTCAACTGCAACAATGATCTAGACATACATAATTAGTTAGTGTGTAGTGTAGTATACATATACTAACTAATTCATGTTCTAGGGTTTAAATGGTCGCAAATAGTTATTACACAACAATATTGCTAAGCTGTATGAGTATTGGCTTATACAGCCCAGAGACTTTCGCTGAGCAGTTTGATAGCAACAGTTGTAGTAATCAACGCACTATCGCCCCTTCAGAGCAAAACCTAAGACGCCAGCTCAATGGTGTCGAACAACTTCCAAAAAAAACACCTGGCGCTGAAATAGGTAACATCACCTACAATCAACTCAATGTATTTAATACCGACTTAGAAGAAGAAAATAACGCTATTTTTAGATTCGCCAATCGCGTTCACATAACCACTGAGCCTGATGTCATTACTAATTTATTGTTATTTAAACCGGGTGATGAATACGAACCTAAAAAACTATCAGAATCAGAGCGTTTATTACGCAAGCAAAACTATCTATATGATGCCGGTATCAACGCCAAGCTTAACTGTGATGGCAATATTGATGTGCAAGTATCAACCAGAGATCTATGGACCCTGCTACCTGAGATAAGCTTCAGTCGCAGCGGTGGTGAAAATAAATCCAGTATTGGCTTTCGCGAATCTAACCTGCTTGGTTGGGGTAAACGTTTATCATTTTCCCGTACAAGCGATGCTGACCGCGAGGGCTACTTATTTGTTTATGACGATCCCAATATTTTTTCAACGCGCTATCGTGGTCGCATAGAGTACTCTGATAATAGTGATGGTAAACGCCACTTACTCGAACTTACTTACCCATTCTATTCCATTGATACTCCCTACAGCTATGGTTTGACTAGTTATTCTGACCAACGTATTGAGTCTCTTTACAAGCGAGGTGAGGTATATAGTGAGTTTGAGCAAAAAACACATTACAACCGGTTTTACTTTGGTCACTCCAAACAACTAGGAGATAGTTGGACTCAACGCCTGAATGCAGGTTATATCTTTGAAGAGCATTCATTTAGCAATACCTCAACAACGCCCCCTCCTCTGGCAGTAGGCCGAAATCTAAGTTATCCCTATGTAAGCGGTCATTGGTTTGAAGATCACTATATTAAAGTGCGCAATTTTGACAGCATTTACCGTACTGAAGATTTAAACCTTGGTTGGAATATAAAGGCCTTAGTTGGTTACTCGAGCGAAGAATTAAGCGACGACGATAGCCGTGCTGTGTATTCATTTAATGCTAAAAAAGCTCACTTTAGTGGAGACAACACTTTATGGCGCTTTTATGCCAACCTAGAAGGGAACTGGAACGAACAACATAGTAAACTTGAAAACCTGTTTGCCACCAGCCAAATACAATATTACTTAAACACCAGCGTGAAACAATCATGGTATACCAAAATACGTTTAGATTACGCAAAAAACCTAACCCCAGATAAGCAGCTTAATCTAGGTGGCGAAAATGGCTTGCGTGGTTACCCACTTAATTATCAGCAAGGCGACCGAAGCTTTTTAATTAACTTTGAAAAGCGCTATTATTGGGAATATGATTTACTGCAATTATTTAAAGTCGGCGGCGCCGCTTTTTTTGATATGGGCAGAGCCTGGTTTAACGATAAGCACAACGGTGCCAATGGCCAGGTATTAAAAAATATCGGCGTTGGCCTGAGGCTGGCACCGAGTCGTGCTAATGCAGGTACAGTCATTCATATCGACATTGCAGCTCCCTTAGATAAGAGTGATGATGTTGATTCTGTACAATGGCTGGTGACTGTTAAAAATGCCTTTTAAAGGCTGCCACACATGATAATTAACCACATTTATAACTGGAGCTGAGTAATAGTGGAACTGTTTGATGTTTTTAATATGCAGTACAGGTGGGTAGTCACATTAGTTGCCTTACTATCCTTCCCTGTGTTTTTAAAGTTAACTAAAAAATTACTCGAAAAAACAATAAAAGGTAAAGTAGATATACACCGCAAATACCGCGCAGAACTTTTATTAAAAATTATCCTCGCGATTGTAATGGTATGCTTAGTACTCGTGTTTTGGGGCATTGAGCTAAGAGGTTTATTAGTGCTTGGATCATCATTGTTTGCGATGCTCGGTGTGGCGCTATTTGCTGCTTGGTCACTATTAAGCAATCTTACTTCGTTCTTATTAATGTTTATCCAAAATGATTGTCGCGTTGGTTACTGGGTACGCGTTATTGATGGCGCTAATTTTGTTGAAGGACGCATCGTTGAAATGGGTTTAATGAATGTAGTACTTGAGCATATCGATGGTCACCGTGTTATCTATCCGAACAATTTATTTGTTACACGACCTGTTATGGTATTAAAAAATGAGCCAAAACCAACAAAAGCCGTGGTAAATAAACGTATGCTAGGACCTAAAAAAAGCCTAAGTTAAAAGGTGTGTAAGTTGTCCTACACACCTTAATAAAGCAAATTATTTAGTTATTTAACTCTGCTGTTTTAAGCTCATCTTCCAAATCATTAATACCATCCATAAACGTTTCTAGCTGTTGCTCCACTAAGCTATTTGCATGAGCAAAATAGGCTATATGAAACACAGCATCACCTTCATTCACAAGTGGCATGGTTTGTTGTCCGATAATAATACCACTGCGCGGAGCTAATAACTCAAGCTCAGAATCCCCAAGCGGGCTGCTTATATAAGCCAAAATTTGCCCTTTAACGACTCGCTCACCCAGTGATACCTGAGCTCGGACAATACCATCAACCTCAGCGCGTACCCAGCTCGTTGAGCTTGCAATAATCGGCTCTGGTAATTTTTTAGCACGTTTACCGCGAATCATTTTTAAGTGGCGCATAACATAATCAACGCCCTGCATACCCGCTGCAATGGCGAGAGGATCAAAACGTAACGCTTCACCGGCTTCATACGTAATCACAGGAATGCCTAAGTTAGCGGCTTCACTGCGAAGTGAACCATTGCGCAATGAGGCATCAATAACAGCGGGAGTACCAAATGCTTTGGCCATTTCAGCTGTTGCTCCATCACTCAAGTCAGCCCTGATCTGTGGCAAGTTGGTGCGGTGTATTGCCCCCGTATGTAAATCAATAATATGCGTGCAATGAACAGCCACCTGTGAGAAAAACATATGCGCCATTCGCCCTGCTAATGAGCCACGAATAGAACCTGGAAAGCTGCGGTTCATGTCTCGACGATCAGGTAAATAACGTGACTTATGAATAAAGCCAAATACATTCACAATTGGCACCGCAATAAGTGTTCCGCGCAACTGACTGGCATCAATTTTAGAAAGCAGCTGACGAACCACTTCCACACCATTGAGTTCATCACCATGTATGGCAGCGCACACCATCAATACTGGGCCTTCTTGTACACCATTAACCACTTCAATCGGTATATTCAAAGGCGAATGGGTATAAAGCTTTGCGGCCTCTAATGCTAACGTTTTACGCTCACCAACCCCAACGGTTTCGCCCAATAAAGAAAAGGCGCTATTGATCTTAACCTTTGCCACGTGTTGCAGTTCCTTTAGTCGCAGCGGCTTTCTCAATAAAATCAATCACCATACCTGCAATATCTTTACCTGTTGCAACTTCAATACCTTCAAGGCCTGGTGATGAATTCACCTCCATAACTAATGGCCCACGAGATGATCTAAGTAAGTCAACGCCGGCTACATTCAAGCCCATTGCTTTAGCAGCAGCCACCGCTGTTTTACGTTCTTCAGGGGTAATACGTACCAATGTTGCGCTACCGCCACGGTGGAGATTTGAACGAAACTCCCCCTCTTGCGCTTGACGCTTCATAGCTGCAATTACTTTGTCACCTAAAACAAAACAACGAATATCAGCACCGCCGGCCTCTTTTATGTACTCTTGAACCATAATATTCGCTTTTAAGCCCATAAAGGCTTCAATAACACTTTCAGCAGCTTTACGTGTTTCGGCAAGCACCACACCAATACCTTGAGTGCCCTCTAGTAACTTAATCACCACAGGCGCGCCACCAACCATTTCAAGTAAATCTTTTACGTCATCAGGTTTACTCGCAAAGCCTGTAACAGGCATGCCTACACCTTTACGAGATAAAAGCTGTAATGAACGTAACTTGTCACGTGAACGAGAAATTGCTACAGATTCATTAACCGGAAATACGTTCATCATTTCAAACTGACGTAAAACAGCACAACCATAAAACGTAACTGATGCACCAATACGTGGCACAATCGCATCAAAGTCTTTTAAGTTTTCACCGCGATAATGAATTTCAGGTTGCTCTGAGTTAATGTTCATATAACAGCGTAATGCATCAATCACTTTAACTTCATGGCCTCGCTCTGTAGCGGCTTCAATTAAACGACGTGTTGAATACAAATTTTTATTACGAGATAAAATACCAATTTTCATAGTTAAAACCTTAACTACCTAATAAATGAGATAAAGCCGGATCAACGACTATGCGATTTTCCATGGCGGTACGCCCTAACAACATTCTAAACTTCATACTTGAGCGACGAGTTAATGTCACTTCAATAGGCCAGCTCTCGCCTCCTGCGTGGAGCATGGTCTCAATAAAATAACGTAACTGACGCTCTCCACTGGAACTGGTTACGTATTTCATTTTTTTTACTCTTGCTTCACACTCAATTTGAGTGTGTTCATTATCTTGTACAGGCTGAGCAGTAAAACGAACCCATTGCTGCTCGTCGCGTTTAAATTCTTCAATATTAATAGCATGTATGCATGACGTTCTGGCGCCAGTGTCCACCTTTGCTTTTATTTTATTTATACCAAGCTCAGGTAAGCTTAACCACTCACGCCAACCAACTGTAATTTTTGCCGTCATAAATGCGCCCTTTAATAAAAAAATGACTTATACGCGATTGCCGAATAAACACCAACGAAATAAATTACTCTTGTCGATAAAAAACTTTAATTGACCTAGAGTATACCCAAACCACCTCAAGATGAAGAATTCAGCGTTTCACAGGGGCTTAATATCAAGGCGTTACTTTGCAACAATGGCAATCCCTTTTAAGAAGGAACAACAATGAGAGTAAGTGCCTGTGAAACGCCCAACGGGTTGGTTTAAAAGCGACTTATACTGCGTTATTGATTTTAACAATAGAACCACTATTATTTGCAATCAATGCCTTGCCTAAATCGCTTTTAATTCCAACTGAAACTTGCATCTTGAGGTTGCTTGGGTATAAATATTAGACAACTATAGCGACCTTATTACAAGTAGAGACAAATTTATGTTCGATGGCTTACTTCATGCGGTGCTACTCGATGGCAAAGGCGGTGCACACACACTAGACACTAGTAGCACTATTGTTAATTGGCAACCTGAACAAGGAAAACTTTGGCTGCATTTAGATTACTCTGAAGATCAAGCAGTTAACTGGCTAAAAAACAGCGAGCTGTTGACTGACTATGAGCTAGAGTCTTTTATTGCTGATGAAACTAGGCCGCGACTGAGTAAAGCAGCCAAAGGCTCAATGCTATTTTTGCGCGGCGTAAACCTTAACCCGGCACAAAGCCCTGAAGATATGGTGTCATTGCGCCTTTTTATTAATGAGGATATTGTGATTACGACACGGAGGCGTCGCCTGATATCAGTACAAAATGTATTGGATTCATTGATGCAAAATGATGGTCCGTGCAATATTTCTGAATTAGTGTGTCATTTAACACAAAGTTTAACCTCTCGAATGCAAAGTGTGATTGATGAGCTCGACGATACTTTAGATATTTTTGAAGGTGAGATTGACGAACCTACAAAGCGCTTTGATAACCAAGGCTTATCACAGCTACGCAGGCAGACTATTGCTTTAAAAAGATATTTACGGCCACAAAAGGAAGCATTAAGCTCGCTTGCCAGTAATCGTTTCGCATGGTTAGAAGAAACGGATAAGGCCAAGCTAAATGAAACTACTAACTTGCTGATAAGATACCTTGAAGAATTAGACAGTGCCATTGAACGCGCCCAAATTATTCAGCAAACAATCACTAACCAAGTGTCTGAGCAGCTCAATCAGCGCATGTATGTAATGTCTGTTGTTGCGGCGCTATTCTTACCGCTAGGCTTTTTAACAGGGCTGCTCGGCGTTAACGTAGGAGGGATCCCAGGCACTGATAGCCCGTACGCGTTTAGCGCATTTGTGGTATTTTTAATTGTGCTAACAGGCGGTATAGGCGTTTATTTTAAAAATAAGAAATGGCTTTAATTTCATCAAGGCGGACTTTATGTTCGCCTTGTTTTTCGCAGCTGATAAGCAAAAACTCCCCCTGCCCTTTATGGTTTTCAAGGTTAATCGCTTTACCAATTAGGGTTTCATCGTTAGTTGTTGTAATTG
Organism: Pseudoalteromonas atlantica; assembly: GCF_043641955.1. Classification (GTDB taxonomy): domain Bacteria; phylum Pseudomonadota; class Gammaproteobacteria; order Enterobacterales; family Alteromonadaceae; genus Pseudoalteromonas; species Pseudoalteromonas atlantica_A. The sequence goes on along the minus strand of NZ_JBHZRV010000012.1, from coordinate 13,326 downwards.
TGACCCTAGCTTGTTGCATACAAAAAAGTTCAAGCTGATCGTAATCACTACACTTAATCGGCTGATAAGTCATAACTGATCTCAAAAGAGTGAAAATTTAAGTGTAAAAAGAAAGTGAGAGCTAACATACAAGAAAAGCAAATGGCGCTCTCGGCAGGAATCGAACCTGCAACTTAGCTTCCGGAGAGCCACGTGATATCCATTTCACCACGAGAGCACATTTGTTGCCGCCACACCGACTCGCGATATCGATGCTTTAGCACGGGTAATAATAAAGACATCTTGTGCTAAATGCCAGCATCTGTTGCTTATATGCTCATTTAATACACTAATTATAATAATTTACTTCACAAGAAGACAAAAAACAGCTATTAAATTATACTTGATAAAAATTAATAACTATTTTGTAACATCTGTACGGTTCAAAACCGCTTTTCGAAATAGTTAACCACGAGGAAGTAGAGTTATGAGTTTAATGTCGACAGAACAAGTCGCCGAGTTTTTAGGGGTTAAAGTTGAGCGCGTTAAACGCTTAGCCAGAGAGAGCCTATTAATTGCAAAGTCTGAAGATGCCAATGGAGAGCCACAGTTTGATGCTGAGGAAGTAGCAAAATACAAAGAGCTAGCTGCTCGCTTTGGTGGCCTTTAATTCACAGTAAAGACGGCACTTACACTTTACTTATCAAGTCATCCAATTGCGCACGTAAAGTCGTTACTTTATCATCAACATTGCGTGCGCTGTACCAACATATACACAACACTAAAAAAACCACTTCATAGCATACTAGCTTGTCTATAGAGTGATGAAACTCAGAGCTTTTTGAGCGCTTGTTTTGATAAACATTAAGTAAGTCTGCTTTTTGCTTTTGATTTAATTTAAAGCTCACAGCTAATGCTGCCAGATCAAAGTACACGTCATTGCTTTTGGCGTATTCAAAATCAATTAAATACATTCCAGTGTCATTCTCTATAATATTTTCTTGAACCAGATCATTATGACAAAACCCACGATCACGCTTAAAAGCTTTTATCCTAGCCAACGCTTGCTCTATGTCATGCTGATAAAATTGATAAAGTGCTGTGCTTTGATAATAATCAAGCTCGTACTTAATATCCATTGGTTCAGTCAGCACGCAGTACTGATGAAGGTGTACTAGCTTACTAATTAGCTGCTGATCCAACTCACTTTGCGCAGTTGAACCTTCTATATATTCGAATATAGCTATGCGTTGTGCCTGATCAGTCCATAGAGGAGTTGAACACACGCCAAACACAGCACACTTATTTTGAGCCTTTAAACCGACTGCAGGCCAGTGTTCACGATAACACTTGAGCAAATAACCACGGCTTGATGTGCGAACGAGAAAATTATCGTTGCTTAAACCACTATGTAAGCGTTCACTATGAGTAATAACTAACTGAGCATTAAAAGCACTAAATACTGCACTGATTTTATCAAAGTTCATCACTACTCATTATAGTTGTGCTAAAGGCTTAGCTTGATCTTGTTCGTACTCTTCGTACCAAGTTTTAAATCCCCATGCAGCCATTACTGTATAAAATACGAATAACGCGAGCGTTGGGTAATAGCCTTTTTCATAGTATAGATACATTGATGCGGCATCTATCACTATCCAATAAAGCCAATTTTCAAGTACCTTTTTAGCCACTAAATACGTGGTGACCACAGCAAAACAGGTTGTAAAACTATCTAGGTAAGCAAAATCTGCATGGGTATAATTAGTCATTATGTAACCCAGTAAAGTGGCAACCAACGAAGTACCAATAATGATAGCTATATGCTGATTTATACCCCATGAGGTAATGGCCAGCTCTTGCTTATTTGCACCACCTTTGCGCCATACCATCCAACCATAAACTGCCATGTACATATAATAAAAATGAAGTAATGACTCCATCAACAAAGCACCGTTCCAATACATGATGGTATAAATTAGCGTGCTAAAGAATGCTGCCGGCCAGCACCATAAGTTTTCTTTTATAGCCAACAATAGATAGGCCATAGACAAAGCGACTGCAATATATTCCCAGTGCGACATTGCAGTAAACCCTGCAAGAGTTTGCGTAATAAAATCCATTATTGGCTCACTAAAATACTAAGTTTATTCAGGTGAAAGGTCACCAGAGAGAAATTTACACACAAAGATAGCTTTACCAAACTCTTCATACGAGCGCTTAATTTCCGTATTAAGAACAGACATGACTAAATCATAGTCGCCAAATATTTGTGTAGATAACGTGTTAGTGATCACTTTTAAATCATCGTAGGTATTTAAACGGTCAATAAACCCTTTAATAAATGGGATATAGTCTTGGTGAAGTGGGTATTTACTGATCTCAACAGATAATTTCATTACTAACGCACTCATTATTAAAATAATTACCTTATTGTAACTCGCTACTGCTTACAAGTCATTCAATGGTAGAGGCGACGGCAAAGAAGGTGTAAAATTAGCATTATTAGTTTTAATTATGAGTATTCCATGGCACGACGTATTACCTACACTTTTAAAAATCAACCTCGTGAAATTAACTTCGCCAAAGATAAATATCAAGATATGTATCAGGCGATAGCTGCGGCTGAAGGTATAGATTTAACCAACTATTTAAATATGGTACGACAAATTGAAATGACATCGAAAGGATCTGCCGCGGTGCGTAACTTTCGCGATCAAGAGTTTGCTCGAATGGGCTTTGCTGATATCTACTTTATTAAAGAATAGCCTTAATCGAGATACTCATAGCTCACTCGTGGGGTAATGTTACACAATAATTCATAAGGGATCGTGGTTGCACATTGCGCGATCTCTTCAACAGGTAATTCAGGGCCCCACATTACTACCTCGTCACCCACTTTAATATTTTCGCTGTTATCACCAATGTCTACGCTTATCATATCCATAGATACATTACCGGCAATACCATAGCGCTTATTACCTATCACTACAGGTGTGCCATGCTTCGCATGACGCGGATAACCATCACCATAACCCATTGCAACCACTGCTAACTTAGTTGCGCTTTGAGAGTGCCAGCTACCACCATAGCCAACACACTGCATTGCATCCACATCACGAATAGCTATTACTCGGGTTGTTAAGCGCATAACTGGTTTTAAATTGTGTTGATGGCCTAAAGCCCCCAACATAGGCGATACACCATACATCATAAGCCCTGGGCGTACCCAATCTCCATGCCCAGCAGGCCATGCAATAATTCCAGCAGAATTAGCTAGGCAATGTGCTTGTTGCTTACCAGCAACGAGAGAGTCAAACAACGCAATTTGCTCAGCTGTTTTTACATCGCTCACGTCATCTGCACACGAAAAGTGCGTCATTAAATTAATAGTGCTGTTAGCATTTTTGGTTGCGCTTAATCGCTGGTAAAAATTATTTAATTGCGATGGCGCAATACCTAAACGGTGCATACCGGTATTTATTTTCAGCCAACAACTAATTGGCGCCTCTAATTGCGCCTCTTCAAGCGCAATTAATTGATTCTCATCATGGATAATAGTTTGAAAATTGTTAGCAAGCAGGATAGCTAAATCTTCGGGGTGAAATACACCTTCAAGCAGCACGATAGGTTTTGTCAGGCCACCGGCACGAAGCGCAAGAGCCTCATCAATTCTAGCAACGGCAAAGGCATTAGCATCATTTAAATGTTGTGCAATTTTAACTAAACCATGGCCATAGGCATTGGCTTTTAATACAGCCATCACCTTGCTATTAGGTGCAAATCGTTTTACTTGCGCAAGGTTATGCGCAAGGTTTGATAAATTTATTTGTGCTACTGCTAAACGCATTAATACTCGTCATCAACTGCTGGGCCGGCGTAATTATCAAAACGCGAAAACTGGCCTTGGAAGGTCAAACGTACTTTACCGATAGGGCCGTTACGCTGTTTACCGATAATGATTTCAGCGATGCCTTTTTCTGTACTGTCTTCGTTGTAAACCTCATCACGATAAATAAACATGATCAAATCGGCATCCTGCTCGATAGAGCCTGATTCACGTAAATCCGAGTTAATTGGTCGTTTATCAGCACGTTGCTCTAGAGTACGGTTAAGCTGAGAAAGTGCCACAACGGGGCATTTTAGCTCTTTAGCTAATGACTTAAGTGAGCGTGATATTTCTGCAATCTCTAAGGTACGATTATCTGACAAACTCGGTACCCGCATCAACTGCAAATAATCGACCATGATCATACTAATACCACCATGATCTCGAGCAATACGACGTGCTCTTGAACGCACATCAGTCGGTGTTAGACCTGATGCATCATCCACGTACATCTTACCCTTTTCCATCAGTAAGCCCATGGTGGATGATAAACGCGCCCAATCATCATCATCTAATTGGCCCGTACGAACCTTGGTTTGGTTAATACGGCCAAGGGAGGCCAGCATTCTCATCATGATTTGCTCAGATGGCATCTCTAATGAATAAATAAGTACAGGCTTATCTTGCGTCATTGCGGCGTGTTCAGCTAAGTTCATCGCAAACGTGGTTTTACCCATTGATGGACGCGCTGCCACAATGATTAAATCAGAGGGCTGTAGACCTGTTGTCATTTTATCTAGATCAGCATACCCGGTGCTTACACCCGTTACACCATCTTGCGGTGACTGGTAAAGCTCTTCAATTTTATCAACGGTTTTCTCTAAGATATTATGAATACTCTGCGGGCCTTCACTGCTTTTTGTCCGCTGCTCAGCAATTTTAAATACTTTGCTTTCTGCAAAGTCGAGCAAATCATGACTGGTTCGCCCTTCTGGATTAAAACCCGCTTCAGCAATTTCGTTAGCCACGCCGATCATTTCACGAACCACTGCACGCTCACGTACAATATTTGCATAAGCGTCTATATTTGCAGCACTGGGTGTATTTTTGGCGATTTCAGCTAAATAAGCAAAACCACCAATATTACTCAGTGAGTTCTTTTTTTCTAAGCTCTCTGAAATCGTGATTAGGTCTATCGGATCACCAATTTCAGCAAGCTCAACCATCGCCTCAAAGATAAGTTTATGAGTACGCGTATAAAAATCTTGCGCAACAACCAGTTCAGCAACACGGTCAAAGGCTTGGTTATCAAGCATTAAGCCACCTAAAACAGATTGTTCTGCTTCAATGGAATGGGGAGGAACTTTAAGGGTGTCGACTTGTTTATCTGGTTTAGCCATAACTTCGCAATACTAACAGGGAATAGCTCTATTCTATCGACTTGCTGAGGTTGTGAAAATAGCAAAGCAGGAATTCTTTTCCTGCTTTGACTATAAAGTGGTAGGTTATTTTTTACGTAATTCAATACGGCCGCTGATTGTATCTATTTCAATATCAGCATCGCCGCCATTTACACTAAACTCAAGTTCACTTGAGGGGCCATATTTAGCTTTTTTTACTTTATCATTGCTGAGCTCATTAACTATCTTGCCATTTGCATGTGCTTCAATTTCAAATTTAGCAGATATATCATCCGGAAAAAAGAACTCGGCATCACCACTAACTGACTCAAAGCGTATGTCAGCTTTATCAAGTAAGCGATTAATACGTACTTCAGCCTCGCCATTAACGGTGTTGATACGTAACTTTTTAATAGTATCAAGGGTAAAGTCGATATCCCCATTAACATTTTCTAATCGCACATCTTGTGCTTTCGACGTTGATTTAATATCACCATTTACAGCTGTAAAACGTAACTTGCCTTGTGAGTCTCTATCGTTAATTTCACCATTTACGGTTTCATAGCGAATATCACCAATTAAGTTTGTCGCATCTACGTCGCCATTAACCGTTTCAACGCTTATATCCCCTTCAATAGCAGATAATGTAATGTCACCATTTACTACGTCGATATCAGTGCCATTACTAAGCTCTCTAGCCACAACATTAACGTTCACACCCGACAGCTCTAGTTCACTGGTCTTTGGCATGAAGATTACAAGCTCTGACCCATCACCTCTATTCCAACCGTAGTTTTGGTTGCGTGGCATTTTAACAATAAATTCAATACGGTCATTCTCAACTTCTAAACGATAACCTTGTGCTTTATCATCTAGCTCACCGCTTATTTTAAGCTCTGCTTTATCCCAGCCTTCAACGCGCACATCTCCGCGTTGATTATCAATAAAAATACGTTTATTGGCCGGTACGCTAATTTGCTCATCAATTTTTTGCCCTGCAACTGCCATTAGCGGCAACATACTCATCGCTAAGATTAATGCTTTCATACTTATTACTCCTAAATTGTTTGCCACTTAGGTGCATGCACCTTATTAATTAGATCTAATTGCTGTTGATAAACTTGCGCCAGCATTTTTAATAATGCGGGATTTTCGGGCTCATTTTCTAATGCTTGCTTAATTGCCCGCTCTGCATCTTCTAGCTCAGTTAATTGTTGTTGCCAGTTATCTGTTAACGCAGGCTGGTTTTGGTACTGCACTAATAGTGTTTGTTTTTGCTCTGCAAAAAAGTCACTCATTGCAACACTGGTGTTTTGAGCTGAGCTATTAAAGACCAGCTGAACACTTAATAATGCAGCAACACTGCATGCTGCAATTCCAGCAAGTTTTGGCCACATAGACGATTCACGCTGTTTTGTGGCAGGGTTCGAAATCGCTTTTTCTATTCCTTGCCATAAATCTTTTTGCGGCGCAATCTGCGTCTCTGAGTTGTTAATTGACTCAGCTAAGAATGTTTCAAAATCTGGTTTACTCATTTTCATACCACTCTTTTAATAACTGTTTTGCACGATGATATTGCGATTTACTCGACCCGACAGCCATTCCAAGCATGGTCGCAATTTCTTCATGGCGGTAACCTTCAATAGCATGTAATACGAACACCATTCTTGCTCGCTCAGGTAATCGCAGCACTAATTTATCGAGCCCATTTAACCCTTGGCAATCAGTCGCACTTTGTTCATCCATCCCACTTTGCTCAAAACTCACCACCTTTTGCAGCCAGTTTTTATGCTTTCTTAAATAACTAATCGCAATATTACTGGTTACACTATGTAACCATGTGGAAAATTGTGATTGCCCTTCAAAGCTCGCAATTTTATGCCACAGCTGAACAAAGACCTCTTGTGTTGCATCTTCTGCATGCTCTTTGTCCGCAAGTAAACGTAAGCACAAAGCATAGACCCGCTTAACATGTAACGTATACAGTTGGGCATAGGCCTGTTGATCACCCATTTTAACTTGCGCAATTAATGCATCCTCAGAAGGGGGTGCAAAAGCCTCTTTAGCATCTATCAACATCGTTGATGTTGTCCCTTTATAATTGTTGTTATGAATTGAGTTTATACCCAAGCCATTAAAAAATATGTTTTATTCATATTTAACCTGAACTCCGGTTAAAATATGTAATAACATATTGATATTAAATAACAAATCTCCCGTTATTCTCCAGCCGGAGACTTTTAGCGATAACAAGGCGAATTTACGCGTCAATAGCTGGCCTATTGCAAGTAAATTCAACGCAGTTAGCGTTAAAAGTAGCCGCTGGAGATAGATTTATTACCCAGAGTTGAGGTTACTTAGTTTCTTGAATAGTTAGACGTTAGGCAAGGCTAAAAAGGTTTAAAAGAAATTAAATTATTTATTTGCTGAGTGAAAGGTCAATGAGAAAATCGCCATTATAACCAGTGTTGAATGGCTACATTGGGGTGCAGCCATATTCTTAAGGAGTTGTTTCTTCTTCTGTTTCTTCAACAATAGTTTCGGGGGCTTTGTATGACCAACCTAGAAACTGTAATTTAGGTACTGTAGCACCACCGCCGCCAGCACTAATATCTTTTAAACGTTTGTCATAATGGATCCCACCATTACCGCATGTTGAGACCGTTTTACCTCTCAGGGAGCCATTAAAGTCATTACCAGAATCTGAATTAACTTGAATATGGGCTCTAGGTGCATAAATCGCTGCATACATAGATGCATTTGACAAAAGCTCTACGCCAACTTTATTGCCTGTTGAAGGCACACCATGACACACCAGCGGATCCATGTCAGGCGTTTCGTAACTTGAAAAGATGCTAAAAACAGCACGCCCAACCGAAGAAATAGGCTCATGCGCTGTTATTTCATCATCAATAATAACGCGCCCTTCTATGTAAATTGTTAGTGTGGCGCCAGATGCAATCTCAAATCCATTGCTGGGATGGTTATTATACCGAAAGTCGTTTTTAATATATAAAGTTACATCACCACTTTGAACAGTCAGTTTCCCACCAGAAACTGTAAGGCTATCCAAGACATAAACTTGTTGATTAGGTTGCTCAAAAACCGTTCTTGAAACAGGCGTAATGTTTTGCCCCATCGGCTTTTTCCAACTAGGCCACTTAGTAAATGTGCCCTGAGTTGCTGTAAAGTTAAACGCCGAGAACTCAATAACATTTAAGCCATTTAGGGTATCACTGCCCGCCAAACTTTCATTGTTACGAACAACCAAAATCGGATCACAGTTAGTACGTGGATCTGTGTAGTCATGATTTGGATCTGGGTTATTTGGGTCAACCGAAGGGACTGGTTGGATGTTTGGTACTTGTTTAAACACATCATGTGAGTAAGGTTTACCATCTTGATACTGGTGCGCACCTAAATCACTGGGGAAGCTACCTTTACCACCGTACATAATATCGAGACCATTAGCTTCTCTATTCTCAACAATACCGTCATCATTATTACGGATTGTTAAATCTTTTATCGCCCTTAATACACCTAAAACACGGCCTCCAGTGAAATCAATGCTTTGCATTGATAAAATATCACCTGCTACGCGAGTATCAGCTGGGTAGCCATCAGGCACCCCGGTACCAGTACCGCCATTGATAGTAACACTTCCATTGGCATGTATATCCCCCATCACAGGTGAGCTGCCACTTAAAGTCACATTACCTGTAACTATCACATCTCCCCAAATAGGCGACCCTCCACTTAAGGAAACATCGGAGTCATGATGAATTGTTCCTACCCGTGCATCTGTACCCGCATCTTCTTCTTTATAAGGCCCGTCCGCTGAGTCGTAACTGTCAATACGACCACTGCCATTAACAAGTACCCCTTCACAGCCAACAATGGCTTGCTCAAAGGGAGATTTAGGTGCACCAGGGATCATTTTATAGCGAGCAACAAGATTACTTACCGCATCGCCGCCATATCGCTGGCCTTGACTAGCAATTTCAATTTCTCCTGCTGCATTTTTACTTAATGTCGCATTATAAATAGCATCATCGCCAATTAAACCACTCCCTGTCGCATTTCCTGCCGCCGCAATTAAGCCATCGACATCCAGCGCCTTATTGTCGTTTAGTGCCTGTTTTAATAACTTCGCCTCTTCAAACACCCCTTTTTCAGCTAACAGGCGACTATTAATCTTCTTTTGAAAGTTGCCCGTCAAACGTTCTTGCACAAGGTTTTCACGTAAGGAGTTAAGTACAACAATGCTGGCCATACTTGTTAAAATAAGCACTGTTATTAATGTAAAGCCACGCTGTTTATTATTCATTAATCACCACTGTATACTTTTTCAAGAATAACATTAGATGCAGCAAGCTCTATAGTAACTGCATTCCCAAATTGGGCTGGTAACTGCTCTGGTTTAACGTTGATTGTGACTAGCTCATTGTTAATGCTAAAATTTAGCGACGCTATTCCAGTTAATAACCTCTCAGGCGTCAACGCACCGAGTGTGCACATAAGGTTATTACCGTCTAGGCTGTACACTTCATTCACATCTGCCGCTGCCACATTCCCTGTACAAGTCACTACCCCTGCAGGCTGTGTTATTGTAATCGATGAACCATCGGCACTCACTACAGGTGTAACGGGTGTTTGCTTAATACTGCGAGTAAACACCTTGCTGGTGTAGCGTATAACTTCTTGCGCGTTTTCTAACTCCTTGCCAACCAACACTGTCCCTTTTATGGCTGAATATGCCAAACTCACACCACCAAGTAAAAACGCCCCTGCGGCAAGTGCTACCATTAACTCTACTAATGTATAACCGCATTGCTTTTCTCTACGATAAACCATTAACTGCACCCGGCCGATAAATCAGGGTAACTGGCATTGAGTGTGATTTGATTTTCTAAACCCAAAGGATCATTTTGCTTAATACGCTCGTCATTCCAGCTAACAATAACCTGCATTTCATCATCAAAAGCTACTGGTAAGGTTAACGTGTAGTCGGCGATTTGTGGTTCAAGCGCAGCGCGAAAGTTCACATCCGTAAATAGGTCAGGGTTCGTTGTTTGCAATTCACAAATATGAGGCCATAATCGCTCTATGGTATTTTGCGCTTGAATTAAAGAAACAGTGTAATTGAAGCTATTGGTCGCGTACTGCAAAGATTTTAGCTGCGCAGAGGCAAGACCCAGTAAAGCAATACCCGCAATCACAACCGATATCATAACCTCAAGTAATGAAAAACCATTTTGCGATTTCATTACGCGCACCCAGTGGATTTTTCAGCTAACCAATTTTGACCACTTTTTAAAACACAAAGATAATAGTCCGTCGTTTTTTCGTTATCATCTTTAATCAAAATAGTACTTGCTAACGAAACCTCACCAGTAGACATAATCGTTTTATCTACTAATGAAACATCAATACCTTGATGTTGAATAGCAAACTCACGCAACAAGGTTTCGACTCCATCAACTGGTGCCTTTACTTGCCATTTATCTCCGCTCACAACAAGTTTAACATTACTGTCGCGCTTTACCGCTTCGCTGCGCGCAAACTTGTATACACTGTTCAACTGATTGGCGGTTGTTACAACACGATCTTGCATTATTTGCTGACTAAATGAGGGAAATGCAAGCACAGCCATAATCGCGATGATACCAACCACCACCATTAACTCAACAAGAGTAAAACCTGAGGCTTTGTTCATTTGGCTAACCCCAGCAACTATTAGAATTAGGTAGCTGTGAACCATCATGGGTTAACGTTAAGGTACCACAACGGTCATTCGCTTGAGCTGACCCTGCTTTAGGAGTCGCTTTTAAAGTGTACTTTCGACTACGAAAATCATCGGCAGCAGCTGCACCGGGGACTCTATCTGATGGTGTATATGAAAAAGTATAGAATTCAGTATTTACGGCAGCATTAAATGCATTTGGGTAACCACCGTTACGTGAATATATTCGCTCTAGGCTTGCACCATATTGTAACATTACCTGCTGAATATCAGCGCGGCGACTGCGCTCCATATGTTCCGTATATGAAGGTAAAGCTACACTATAAAGAATACCTATTATTGCAACAACTATTAATAACTCAGTGAGTGTAAACCCATGTTGTAATACACTTTTTTTCATTTTATTGTTCATCAATTACTTCCTTCACACCATGCCCAGTGCACAAACAATATACAGTGACAACGCTGTCACTGTCAACAAACTGTAATCGAAATGAAAACAACAAATAAAAGTATATCTACTACTCGATGGTTTTTCTTCGACTTGGCTCGGTGAAAAAAAGCTACACCGAAAACATTTTTTACTCTAATACATTATAACTAACAACAACTTACATATACGAACAATATAAGTAGTTAGTTCATTCTGTTGGGTAACAAAAAGCCGTGCTCAATGAGCACGGCTTTTTTGGCTTAATTAAAAATTAAGCTTCAGCGATTACGATTACTTTAATAGTAGCCGTTACGTCTGAGTGTACTGCGATTGCAACGTCAAATTCGCCAGTCTCACGGATAGTACCTAGAGGTAAACGAACTTCTGATTTAGCAACTTCAACACCAACAGCTGAGATAGCGTCAGCGATGTCACGAGTACCGATTGAACCGAATAACTTACCTTCGTCACCCGCTTTAGATACTAATGTAACTTCAGCTAATGCTTCTAGTTTGTCAGCGCGTGCTTGTGCAGCAACTAACTGTTCAGCGATTTTCGCTTCAAGTTCTGCGCGACGTGCGTCAAAAGTTTCAATGTTAGCTTTAGTCGCAGGAACTGCCTTACCTTGCGGGAAAAGGAAGTTACGTGCGAAACCAGATTTAACTACAACCTGTTCACCTAGGCTACCTAGGTTAGCGATCTTATCTAGTAGAATAACTTGCATGTTTCTACACCTTTTAAAAACTGTTAATCCGCTGCTTACTTATGTAAGTCAGTGTATGGAAGAAGGGCTAAGTAGCGAGCGCGCTTGATAGCAGTTGCTAGCTGGCGCTGGTATTTAGCGCTAGTACCTGTAATACGGCTAGGTACGATTTTGCCACTTTCTGTAACATAGTTTCTAAGAGTAGCTAGATCTTTGTAATCGATTTGTTGTACGCCTTCCGCTTTAAAGCGGCAGAACTTACGACGTCTGAAATAACGTGCCATGAGATAAATTCCTCAATTAATTCTTTCTATATGCTGAGCATGCAAAACCAATTGGCTAAGGCCGTTACGACCTTCGTGGCGATTTAAAAAACCACTCACTTGCAATGCCTGCCCAACGTGCAAATGTTGAGTCTGTTGTTGCATTTGCTTACCACTAGCAACCACTTGAAGTTTCACATAACTATTACGGTTAAGATCTGCTTCAATTTGCATTGATTTATGTTCAATAACAAAAATACAATGCGGTATACCAGCAGGGCTTTGGCTATATTTGGGTGTTTTACAAACAACTCCAGATAGTGTCAGTTGATTCATGTAAGGGTTAAGCTTTTGGCTCATCTTAATAACTCAACTGAACAAGCGCCATGCTTGGACTCAAAACAATTAAGCAGCTGGTGCTTCTTTCTTCTCTTCTCTTACAAGAGGAGACGCTTCAGTTACAGCGTTTTTAGTACGCATAACTAAGTTACGAAGCACTGCATCGTTGTAGCGGAAAGTAGTTTCTAGCTCGCTGATTACTTCAGTAGGTGCTTCAACGTTCATAAGAACATAATGAGCTTTGTGAAGCTTGTTGATTGGGTAAGCCAGTTGACGACGGCCCCAGTCTTCAAGACGGTGGATAGTACCACCCGCTTCAGTGATAGAACCAGTATAACGTTCGATCATACCAGCAACTTGCTCACTCTGATCAGGGTGAACCATGAATACGATTTCGTAATGACGCATGGATATTCCTTACGGTTAATAGAGCCTTCTACCGTTTCAGCCAGTCGGTTTAAGGCAAGGAATTAATATTAAATAGGCCGAAATGAGCGCGCATTTTACGCTTAGTTGGAAAATTAAGCAAGCAGGTTTTTTAGCTTTAGGTGGGGGGTTAAAAAATCAGCTATCAGCTATCAGCTATCAGCTATCAGCTATCAGCTATCAGCTATCAGCTATCAGCTATCAGCTATCAGCT
>NZ_JBHZRV010000011.1:0-73016 GCF_043641955.1 Pseudoalteromonas atlantica | reverse complement strand
GGAGTGGTAGTTCAGTTGGTTAGAATACCGGCCTGTCACGCCGGGGGTCGCGGGTTCGAGTCCCGTCCACTCCGCCACTTGATATCATCAATAAAATTAGTAAGTGTATTACCCCATACACATACCACTGCGGAGTGGTAGTTCAGTTGGTTAGAATACCGGCCTGTCACGCCGGGGGTCGCGGGTTCGAGTCCCGTCCACTCCGCCACTTGTTATTTCCTCAATAGCAAGATTATAAAATCCCTTTACAATCATTTTAAATAATTAGATTTTTTCTATCAGCTATCAGCTATCACATCGACTCTATTATACTAACCTGCTAATATTCCTTATTATTCTTCATTATTCAGCTTTATATATCTGCATGAATTGCCAAGAATCTAATCTCACTTTAAAAAAGGAAACATTAAGATGAGTACATTAGGTCAGCAATTAAAGCAGCTGAGAAATAATAAAAAATTGAGTCAACCAGAGTTCGCTCAGCAAGTGGGGATAGAGCAGAGCCATACCCAAACCACCTCAAGATGCGAGTTTCAGTTGGAATTAAAAGCGATTTAGGCAAGGCATTGATTGCAAATAATGGTTATTCCCTTGTTAAAATCAATAACGCAGTATAAATCGCTTTTAAACCAACCCATGGGGCGTTTCACAGGAACTTACTCTCATCGTTGTTCCTTCTTAAAAGGGACTGCCATTGTTGCAAAGTAACGCCTTGATATTAAGCCCCTGTGAAACGCTGAATTCTGCATCTTGAGGTGGCTTGGGTATATATCAAAACTTGAAAACGATAAATCAATTCCCTCGAATGAAATATTTAGAGCTTTATTGATAGCATTAGACCTTCCAATTGATGAGTTTATGAAGCCCCTTACCTACAGCCATGACAAAACAAGACTTATGCAAATACCTGATGTAGAGCAGTGGTTCAAATGTAAAGAAGTAAAGAGCTCAGCCACGCAGCGTAAGGTTATTTACTTGGCTATGTTTTTGATTTCTTTTGGCTGTGCATTATTTTATGCGGGACATAAAAATTATGTGTTTAATGAAAAATTTTATGAGTACAAATCGTTTGGTGTAGTAAAAGCAGGTGAACCTCATGACATTATTGAAAATTGGAGACGATATACTCTATTCATCCCAGATAAACGGACTGTAATGGAAGAGAAGCGTTATGAGATGGAGGTTAGGCGTAAAGCGCTTTACAAGTTAATGGATGAGTATGTCGGTAAGTCATTTGTAGAAGAAGTTGAGGGTGGTAAGCGAGTTTATCTTTTAGTGAAGGTGGAACCGCATACAACTGAACATGCAGGCAATAGTTGGTTTGAGTTTTTAGGTATTTTTGCTGCTGTATTTGGTTTAGCGCTCGCTTTACTGGAACCCAGATTAACCAAGCAATAAATAAGTAATAAAAAGCCTGCTTACGTGAAGGCGTAGCAGGCTTTAATATAAATTGGCTTAAAATTAACCTTGTGGGCCAAAGCGTTCTTTTAAGTAAGTATCTAAAAAGTTTAGATAGGCGTTGGACGCACTAATGCGATTTTCTTTCTTACTAAAACCGTGGCCTTCATCATCAAATAATACATATTCTACTGGCACACCATTAGCTTTAACCGCAGCAACCAACTCATCGCTTTCAACTTGTAATACGCGTGGATCATTAGCACCTTGTATTACCATTAAAGGCTTAGTGATATTATCTGCATGAAACAGTGGGGAAATGGCACGATGACGCTCACCATCGGTAGCAGGGTCGCCCATTTCATCGTAAAGCGCCTTTTTAAAGCTTTCCCACCATGGTGGAATAGAGTTGAGTGTTCTTACCCAGTTAGTAACGCCAAAAATATTAATGCCGACTTTAAATTCTTCTGGCTCAAAGGCAAGCGCGGCTGCGGTCATAAAGCCGCCGTAGCTACCACCCATAATACCGATTTTATCAGCATCGACCCAATCTAGGCTTTGTAAGTGTTTTTTACCGTAGACAATATCTTGCAGATCATCGGTACCATGCTTTTTATCATCTAAATGGAAAAATGTTTTACCATATCCTGAGCTACCACGGTTATTTACGGCAAAAATAGCATAGCCATGATTAACTAAATGTTGTTGCATTGCACTATAACCAGTGCGGCTTTGCCCACCTGGGCCACCATGCACCCACACCAGTGCGGGCACTTTATTGCGGCTATTGGCTTGTTTTGGTTTATACAACACCCCAGGTATTTCTAAACCATCAAAACTTTTAAAGCGAACAATCGTGCTTTCAACTAAGTCATTTTGATCTATATCTTCACTCAATGTGTTTGTAAGCTGCTTAGCTTCACTACTACCAACTTGCCAAACAAATAAATTGCTTGGTGAGGTGTCTGAGTTTAAGTAAAACGCCATAGTTTTCTCATCGCTTGAGAAGTTTACGCTGCGTAAATTTCCTGCAGGTAACTTAGGCATGGCAATTTCTTTACCTGTTCTTGTATCTTTGACGGTTACTTTTGTGCTGGCATCAGCATTAACACCGCTTACTTGATAGCGACCAGATTTAGAGAAGTATATAAAGCTGACATCCCAATCATCTTTTAAAGCTGGGCTATATTCGCCTGTGGCTAACTCATATTGCCATACTTGTGAAAACTCGCCTTTAGCGTCCGTTGAGTAGTATAAATATTTACTGTCTACAGAGAAGGTCTCAGGCGTATATTGTGCCGGTGTATCGTGTTTTGAGATTAACTGTGGCTTGAGTGTCTTTTTATAGGTATCAAGAATAAACGTATCGCTGTCTTTATTGGTATTATTTTTAGACAGCGCGATATAACGCCCATCAGGACTAATTGCGCCAACATCTAGTCCTTGAGTGTTTTGATAAACAGGGGTGACTTTATAGGTTTTACTATCAACCCGATATAAGTCCATAAACTTGGCATCGCGCTGGTTGCTGGTGATAAAAAACTCACTGCCATCTTTGGTAAAACCAGCAAAGCTTGCGCGAGTTTCATCGCCTGGGGTTAAATCTTTGATTGAACCATCAAGCTCACGTACGTAAACATGATAGCGTTCATTACCGCCTGAATCTTTGGTAAATAACACTCGCTCATCATTAGGGAAATAGCGTATAGGATAGGTGCTGTCTTCAAAATTAGTTAGGCGAGTTTTACTTGCTGTTTTTACATCGACTTCATAGAGACTATAGATACCGCTTTCATCGCTACTAACTAGAACTTTATCACCAGAGGGTGAAAAGCTACTGCCCATGATAGATGTTGTATCAAAAAAGGTTTTAGCGTTATAGGTTTTTACTTGTTGTGTTTGCTCAGTTGCCACAGGGGTAGAAGCTGAATTATTAGATTGACT
This sequence comes from Pseudoalteromonas atlantica, assembly GCF_043641955.1. Lineage (GTDB taxonomy): Bacteria > Pseudomonadota > Gammaproteobacteria > Enterobacterales > Alteromonadaceae > Pseudoalteromonas > Pseudoalteromonas atlantica_A. The sequence goes on along the minus strand of NZ_JBHZRV010000011.1, from coordinate 69,674 downwards.
GCAACCTGTCAATGCAATTGATACTGCACAGGTAATACAGGCAAGTTTGAGGGCTTTTTTCATAGATACATTCCTTGGATTATAATTATAGACTTTTAGTGTTAACCGAACATTTTTTAAACGCAAGTAATTAGCCTATTCGAACTGCAATAAAGTGTTACAAACCATGTAGCCCACGAAAATAGAAAACCAGTTATAATTCACTTTCAAAATCAGGGAGTATTTATGATAGAAGTCATTGGGTTACATAAACAGTTTGCTGAAAATGTATTGTACAGTGGTTATAGTGTGCAGTTTTGTGCATCTAAAATATGCATTGAAGCGCCTAATGGCCAAGGTAAAACAACGTTGTTGATGATGTTGGCAGAGCTTGAAACACGCCAAAGTGGACAGATTTTGTTTTCAGGCAAAGCATTAACCGAACCACATAAACAAGTTGCCATAGCCTCAGACAGTATTGCTTTGCCTGATTTCTTGACGGCAAAGCAAATTATTAACTTGTCCGTGAATACGCTGGGTTGTAATTGGCCAACGACAATAATAGATGGGTTTAATTTTAATGAATTTTTAAATACTCGTTTTGATGCGCTGTCATCAGGTAATCAAAAGAAATGCCAGTTAATTTTAGCGCTTATGCGTGATGCTGCTTATTTACTTCTAGATGAACCCAGCGCAGCACTTGATCAATCCAGTATTCAGTATTTATTGGTACTGCTTGATGAATATCTAATAGATAAGCCAAATGGGCAAATAATCATCACCTGCCATGAACCCGCGCCATTTATTGAGCATGGCTTTGAGTGTATGCCTTTATGATTGCAAATTTAAAACAATCAATCGGGCAATATCGCTCTTTTATGGATTATCGTTATCAGGCTTACAAAACTGAACTCACGCAATTATTGTTGCAACTTAAAAACTTTGGCTTGTTATTTCTAGTGGTACTTGGCTCTGCCATGCTTGGTATGATTTTACTGTTATTTTTAGGGCTGGGAAAAATTATCGATAGCAGCGATGCACCGCAGTATGGTGCGCAGATGGCTTGGCTATATTTGCTGTTGCAAAGTGTCATGTTGAGTGCAATGAAATCTGCGATAAAAAACACCGCTCAACGTGCCTTTCAACAAGCATTGGTGAAGCGGTATTGGCTTGGTTTGATGGATATAAAGCTTTTACTGTTAAGCAATGGCTGGTTGATTGCGAGCCTCATTATCGCGATTGATCTTAGTGTGAGTCAGTGGCTTAGAGTGCCGCATTTCTGGTTGTTTTTACTATTGCAATTTGTGCTCGGCATTTTATGTTTATACAAGCCAATAGCGCTGGTTTATGGTTTTTTGTTATCCGCAATCTGGGTAACGTTACCGCTTGATGTTAGTCCTTTGCTTTATCATAGCGGCTTTGTACTGTTGTTTGCGTTAAGTACTTTTATGGTCCCTTTTAATGTTACAGCTAAGCTAAAATTGAGTTCACTTACAGGCTTTTGGCTGTTATTTTTTATGCATAATAGCTGGGCTTTGATATGGCGAGGGGCTTTATTACTATGTGTATTTATGGCATCCAAGGTGTTGTTACAAGAGCGCGCTGATTTAGCTGCTATATTCAGTATTTTGTCACTTGCCTTTGTGGTGTTATTTAGTAGCTCACTACAATTTGATTGTAGTCACCTATATCAGCAGTACAGTGTGTTTTTTAACATGCAGAATAAGCAAACAGCATTCTTTGTTAGCTTATTTATTCCTAGCTTAATTGTATTATTACTCGCACTGGTTGGTTTTGTGGTTTTATTTAATCAAGAAAATAGCTTATTGCTAGTAATAGGGGGGATTTGGTGTTTACTACAACAGGCCTTAGCGCAAAAAAAACCAGCGCATTATGCGCTGGTTTGGATGGTTATAACAGGTTTGTTATTAGCTGTGATTAACGGCTAATCACTTAGGCTGCATCAGCCTTGTTGCCTGTGTTGTTACGTGCGGCTTTACCTGCTAATAGGTCAGCAGGGGCAAAGTCATCAACGTTAATAGTGTCTAAACGTGCTTTTTCAACATCAGCCAGCTTGTCAGCTTCGGCTTGCGTTAAAATACCTGCATCAAGGCCCATCTGCGCTACTTTATCAAGTTGGAAGAAAGGCAGTTTAACACCTTTTTCACGGCATACTTTATCAAAAAGAGGCTCAACAGCTAGCACGTCTTTAAGCGTTTGCTCTTGACGGCCTACTAAATTAAGCGGCTCATTTGTAAGGTATACATAACTTGCCAAACGATTACGGGTTTCACTTGGCACCTGTAATATCTGTGCTAATTTATGTTCAAGTTTGTCAGTTGGTTTACGAACCGGGCGACCGAACGGGAATAACATAAGCTTAAGTGCTGCACGTAACGGCGCTGATGGCATATTGTTAATTAAATCAGCTAATGCACGTTGGCAGTGGTAAAGGTGATCTTGGCAGCTCCATTGTACAAGCGCAAAGTCTTCTTTTTTACGGCCTTCATCGTTGTAACGTTTAAGCGTAGCAGACACTAAGTATAAATAGCTTAGTAAATCACCTAAACGCGCAGAGATACGCTCTTTACGTTTTAGTGAGCCACCAAATACCGCCATACTGATATCTGACATTAACGCAAGTGATGCACTAAAGCGTGATGCAATACGGTAAAACTCAGCTGTTTCATCTTTATACGGTGTACTGGTAAAGCGAGCCCCCGTAAATGCTAACCACTTAGTACGTACTAAATTAGAAATAGTAAAGCCGATGTGGCCCATTAGTGCTTTATCAAATACCGCAAGTGCTTCTTCACGGTCTTCAATTGAGCATGCGTTTAACTCAGTTAAAACGAATGGGTGACAACGGATAGCCCCTTGACCGTAAATAATCATGTTACGGGTCAAGATATTTGCGCCTTCAACAGTAATGGCAATCGGCGCACCTTGATAGCCACGACCTAAATAGTTATTTGGCCCAAGCATGATACCTTTACCACCATGAACATCCATTGCATGAATGGTTGAATCACGCATTTGCTCTGTTAAGTGGTATTTAATAATGGCTGAAACAACCGATGGCTTTTCACCTAAATCTACCGCGCCGGTAGACATGCTTACTGCTGCATCTGAGCTGTAAGCGTAACCAGCTAGTTTAGCAAGTGACTCTTCAACCCCTTCCATTTGACCGATTGGTAAACGGAACTGACGACGAATACGGCTGTATGAACCACTGGCAAGGGCGATAGTTTTAATTCCACCTACAGAGTTTGAAGGCAGGGTAATAGCACGACCAACAGATAAACATTCAACCAGCATACGCCAGCCTTGACCGGCCATTTCAGGACCACCAATAATGTAATCAAGCGGTACGAAAATATCTTTACCGCGAGTTGGGCCATTTTGGAACGGCACATTAAGCGGGAAGTGACGACGGCCAATTTCTACACCAGGCATATCTGTAGGAATAAGGGCGCAGGTAATACCAAGATCTTTTGTATCACCTAATAAACCATCAGGGTCTTGCATTTTAAACGCAAGGCCAAGCACTGTCGCAACAGGCGCAAGGGTAATGTAACGTTTGTTCCACGTTAAGCTTATACCTACAACTTCTTCGCCTTCCCACATGCCTTTACATACAACGCCGTAATCAGGAATTGCACTGGCATCAGAACCCGCTTCTGGTGACGTTAAAGCAAAGCACGGTATTTCTGCTCCACTCGCTAAGCGAGGTAGGTAATGATCTTTTTGTTCTGTCGTACCATAGTGCTGTAGTAACTCGCCTGGACCTAATGAGTTAGGTACACCTACAATAGATGAAAGCAACGTCGATTTACTGGTTAGCTTTTGTAATACACACGATTGTGCAAACGCAGAGAATTGTAAACCGCCGTATTCTTTTTTGATGATCATGGCAAAGAATTTATTATCTTTTAGATATTGCCATACATCTTGCGGTAAATCAGTTAGTTCATGGGTTGCTTCCCAATCATCTAGCATACTACATACTGTTTCAACCGGACCATCAATAAATGCTTGCTCTTCAATAGTGAGCTTAGGCATTGGATATTGATGTAACTTTTCCCAATCAGGGCGGCCACAAAATAAATCGGCTTCCCACCACGTAGTACCGGCATCAATCGCTGACTTTTCAGTTTCAGACATTGTAGGCGTTACTTTTTTAAACATGGCGAAGATTGGTTTGATTATGTATTGCTGACGAATGCCAGAAATAGAAAGCGGTACACTGATGATTAAAAATATCAGCCAGCTAATTGCACCAAAAGCACCCGCAAAGGTACCAATAACAAGTGTTGCGATAGAAATGCCAAGGGCAGTGTTCCAGCTCGCTCTGTGGTAACTCGCGATGCTAAGCAGTGCGATTAAACCGAGTGTAAATATGAGTGTCATGTACTTAATCCTTAATAGAGGTCAGACCACCTCCGTTAGAGTAGCGCTAGAATCGGTAATTATCAAGAGTCTAAATAAGATAATCTATGAGTTTGGTCCCCAATCTCTAAAGAGTACAATATGGAAACTAACATATGCTTGCTATGGCCAACCTTATGTTTAACAATGCGTAGTATAGCGGTTTTATTTTATTGTATGAGCGTTGCGTTTGGGTTGAATGATAACTCTGGCAACTCATTTAAAGGTTTAAATATTTTATGTGTGAGTTACTTGGCATGTCTGCGAACGTGCCGACAGATATTTGTTTTAGCTTTTCAGGCTTGCTGGAGCGAGGTGGTAATACGGGGCCGCACAAAGACGGTTGGGGGATTACTTTTTATGAAGGCAAAGGTTGTCGTACATTTAAAGATCCAGAACCAAGCTGTCAGTCTGAAATTGCCAAGTTAGTAAAAGCATATCCTATCAAGAGTGTTTCTGTAATTAGCCATATTCGTCAAGGTAACCGGGGTCGTGTGTGTCTTGAAAACACACATCCATTTACACGTGAGTTGTGGGGACGTGAAATTACTTATGCCCATAATGGTCAGCTATCGAATTATCATGATTTGAAGCCTGAGTATTATCGCCCTGTAGGCAACACTGACAGCGAGCTGGCTTTTTGTTGGTTACTCGATAAAATTCGTGAAAAATACCCAAAACGCCCATCAAACATGGCGTCGGTTTTTCGTTATGCGGCAAAGCTTTCGCATACCCTACGTGAAAAGGGCGTATTTAATATGCTGCTTACTGATGGGGTATATGTATTAGCGTATTGTACTAATAACTTACATTGGATCACGCGTCGTGCTCCGTTCGGTAAAGCAACCTTGATTGATGCCGATATGGTGGTGGATTTTCAAAAAGAAACCACTCCTAATGACGTGGTGACTGTGATTGCAACAAGACCATTGACTAATGATGAGCGATGGCAAAAAATGGAGCCGGGTGAATTCGCGTTGTTTAAAATGGGTGAGTTAATTTAATTTGGTAGGTTGGGAGAGTACAACGAAAGCCAACGTAGGATTTTCAATTAATAAATTATAAGTAACAAGAAGAATGCCCAAGTTATTAATTAACTTGGGCTTATAGTTTTAAATGTTGAGACTAATCTATTACTTTGGGGCTGTTTCGCTTTTTACAGCTTTTGGAACAGCAACAGGGTTGGTGACAGTGAATGATTTCATCTGTACTTCAAATTGCTCTACACCTTTTTCGCCTTTCCACATTCTTACTAACATATAGTCCATTTCTGGGGCAAACCAGGCTAATGCTTGGCGCTTATCATTGTCGTAAAGACGTTTTACTTTTATCGCTTCAATATTGCCAATAGGTAGTGATATCATTTCTGTGCCAACAACTTCGAAGTCGTAATCGCGGCAATTACCCTTTTTATCCACTAGGGGGTAGGATAAGTTGGTTTTCCCCATTTTTAGGTCTTCTCGCACTTGTACCTGATATGAAATTGAGTCTTGGAATTGCTCACTCCATTCACATTTTATTGGGTATTTACTTTCACTGCTATTGACGAGCTTATCTGTGGCGTTAAACGATAAAGTGTATTTTTTATCAGGGCCAGTACCTTTGCGGATCATGCTGTAATCAACTGGAGACACTTTACTGTTGTTAAAAGTAAACTTGGAGGTCTCTTTACGAGAATCTGAGAATATCATCCACTCAATATCACTGTGGTAACTCACTTGGTAATTGTTATCAGCGAGTTTTTTTAAGGTACGTACACCCTGACCGTGGTTTTCACCTTTTCGTAAAATGTCATAGCTGGCTTCGAATTGGGTGAGTTCACCGGCGATTAAACTGGTAGGAAGTAAAGTGCCCGTACACAAAAGTAGGGCACTTAATTTTTTATTGTGGGTAGTCTGCGCCGTGTGTCGGGAGTTGTTTTTCATCAAGAACTGCATAATCTGCTTCCATCGTAAGTCGTTGTTCACTGAACCATTTGACCACCAAAGGATAGATTATATGTTCTTGCGCATGTACACGTTTTGCGAGTGTGTCAGCTGTATCATCTGCTAACACGGGAACTTTGGCTTGAAGAATAACCGGACCGCCGTCTAATTCTTCAGTGACAAAGTGCACACTTACGCCATGAACGTCATCTTTTGCATCAATTGCTCTTTGGTGGGTATTCAGACCCTGATACTTAGGCAACAAAGAAGGATGAATGTTCAACATTTTTCCTTTAAATTTTTGCACTAAGCTAGGAGTAAGAATACGCATAAAACCAGCTAATACAACTAAGTTTGGTGTAAAAGAGTCAATAACGTCCATTAATTTAGCATCATAGGCTTCGCGCGAGTCAAAATCTTTATGGCTGAGCACTGCGGTTGCAATGCCAGCTTGTTTTGCTCGCTCAAGGCCATAAGCGTCTGCTTTATTACTAATGACAGCCGCTATGTTTGCGTTTATCTCGCCATTATTACAGGCATCAATGATGGCTTGTAAATTTGAGCCACTACCTGAAATTAAGACTACTAGACGAGAAGGGGCCATTAATCACGGCCGCCTAGGATTTCTACTTGTTCTTCACCTGCTTTGGCATCTTGAATTTCACCAAGGTGCCATGCATCTTCACCAAGTTCTTTTAAGATGCTTAAGCTTTGCTCAAGTTTGTCGGCAGGAACCACTAAAACCATACCTACACCACAGTTAAATGTGCGGTACATTTCGTGGGTCGTGATGTTACCTTTTTCTTGTAACCAGTTAAAGATACCCGGCCACTGCCAGCTATCACCTTTAACAACTGCTTTTGCAGATTCAGGTAATACACGTGGGATATTTTCCCAAAAACCACCACCAGTGATGTGTGATAGTGCGTGAACATCTACTTGCTTGAATAGCTCAAGTAATTGTTTAACGTAAATACGTGTAGGCTCAAGTAGTGTTTCGCCAAGCGTTTTACCTTCAAACTCAACGTTAGTATCAGCGTTTGATACTTCAAGTACTTTACGAATTAACGAAAAGCCATTTGAATGAGGACCGCTTGAAGCAAGTGCAATTAGTTGGTCGCCAGCAGCTACTTTAGTGCCATCAATAATGTTGGCTTTTTCTACAACGCCTGTACAAAAACCAGCCATGTCGTAATCTTCACCTTCGTACATGCCCGGCATTTCAGCGGTTTCACCACCAATTAAAGCACAACCTGAAAGCTCACAGCCTTTGCCAATACCCGTTACAACATCTGCAGCTGTATCAACATCAAGTTTGCCTGTAGCATAGTAATCTAAGAAAAATAATGGCTCTGCACCTTGAACGATAAGGTCATTCACACACATTGCAACTAAGTCGATGCCAACAGTATCGTGCTTTTTAAGATCAATCGCTAAACGTAATTTTGTGCCCACACCATCGGTGCCAGCAACTAAAACTGGTTGCTTGTAACCTTCAGGAATTTCGCACAGTGCGCCAAAACCACCAATTCCGCCCATAACTTCAGGACGACGGGTTTTTTTAACTACGCCTTTAATACGCTCAACAAGTGCGTTACCGGCATCGATATCTACGCCCGCGTCTTTATAACTTAGAGACTGTTTTTGTTCGCTCACAGGATTTCCTCAAAAAAGTTGCATGGTTTTGCATGTGTATGCTTAGAAACGCGCGTATTTTACAACAATTGCGAAGGCGCGGCTAGCGCAAATATAACTTTAACATCCTTGACAAGGACAGTTGTCCGCATAATGCGAGAATGGTATTGAGAAATAGTTTATAGGGCACTGCTTTAGCGTCGATGATTGCCACGACGCTAAAGTACAGTAATTAAAAAATTGCTGAAGACTAAGCCTTGGCAGTTAAAATAGCACGTAGTGGTGCAGGGTAACCTTCAATTGTTTTGCTGGTGTCGTTAGGGTCTAAAAAGTCGATCAGTGATTCGTTTTCCATCCAATCTGATTTTCGTTGTTCTTCAAGTGTAGTAATTGCACAGTCTTTTACTTGTACATCTTTAAAACCAACGCGTTCCATCCACAGTTTTAATGCATCTGTACTTGGAATAAACCATACATTTCGCATTTTAGCGTAACGGTCAGTTGGTACCAGAACAGTGTTTTCATCACCTTCGATAACGAGTGTCTCAAGAACTAACTCACCACCTGGGCGCAATTGTGCTTTTAATTGTGCTAAAAAGTCTATTGGTGAGCGGCGATGATAAAGCACGCCCATTGAAAAAACCGTATCAAATGCTTTTAATTCTGGCAGGGCTTCAACACCTAGCGGCAGTAAGTGAACATTTTCATCGGGGTTAAAATGTTTAATGGCCTGAAATTGGCACAAAAATAGATCAGATGGGTCGATTCCAACCACAAACTCAGCGCCTTCTCCGCGCATTCGCCACAAGTGATAACCTGATCCACAGCCAATATCTAATACAGTGCGGCCTTTAAGCGGTTCAATATGGGGTAATAACCTGTCCCACTTCAAATCGCTGCGCCACTCGGTATCAATCTCAATGCCATGCACGCTAAAGGGGCCTTTACGCCACGGCATCATACGCTTGAGCAGGTGTGTAGTTTGCTTTTGCTCACCTTCAGTCATTTCCCCTGATGCACCAATTTCAACTTTATCAGTGATATTTACGTGCTTAGTGTGAACTTCTGGTAAGTTTTTTAACACTTTTTGCCATTTAGGTAAGTCACCGTGGCTGGCTTCATTTTGCCAGTGCTTTAATTGACTCGGAAGCGTTTCGAGCCAGTGGCTAAGAGGTGTTTGCGCAATTGCAGCGTAAAATTGGTTAAACCATGAAGACATTATATATTTCCTAAATTACTTTATTGCAACTAATGAGCAAAAGTTAAAACATTGATACCACACTTGAGTTTGACTAAAGCCAATCTCTTTTAGGCGAGAATAATGCTCGCTTAATGTATCTGGGCGCATTACATTTTCAATAGCTGTGCGTTTTTGACTTATTTCTAATTCTGAATAGCCATTGTGACGTTTAAAATCGTGATGTAAATCAATCAGCAAATTATCGCATTGCTCATTTTCACCTTTAACTTTTTCACTCAGTAACAGAACACCGCCTGGTTTTAAGTTAGCGTAAATTTTTTCAAGTACTGCATGGCGTTGTGCAGGGGGGATAAATTGCAAAGTAAAATTCATTGCTACAACGGATGCGTTTTGAATTTGTAGCTCATTTATATCACCAAGCGTTACCGTTACTGGCACTTCAGAACGAAAGCCTTGCAGATGTAGTTTGCACCGCTCAACCATGGCTTCTGAATTATCTACAGCAATAATGTGGCAGTTATCTGTACGAATGTTTCGGCGCATACTCAACGTAACGGCACCTAATGAACAACCAAGGTCATACAAATTAGAGTTACTTTGCGCATATTCTCCAGCTAGTTTGCCCATAGTACTGACAATAGTGGCATAACCCGGCACCGAACGCTGGATCATATCAGGGAAAACTTCTACGACGTTTTGGTCAAAGCTAAAATCTTTAACCGCTTGCTCTGTGGCATAAATACTGTCTTTTACAGTCACACAAACAGTCTCATTTGAAAATAATAGCGCTATTTTAACATTTTATGCTGGATAGTCAGTGATAATTTCAGTAGCTTGGCTAGAATATTAGATAACAAGTATAAAAAGAGAAGTTCAATGGCAAAAAGTAAAGTGATTAGCACTGATGATATATTAGCTACATTGTGTCATTCAGTGACTGGCGTATTGTCATCAGCAAGTGGTAATAGTATTAGCTACTCGGCGATGGTACAAAAAATAACTCGTACATGCATGCGACCTGACATAGGTTGTTTTGTGTTATTTGATGGTGGTTTTACAGGTCTAGTAATTACAAATTTCACCTCGCAAGCAGCGATGGAAATTTACCATGACTATATGCGCAGTATGGGTATGCCCGAAGAAGAAATTGCGCACAGCCACCTGTCAGATGATGTATCGAATGTACTCGGTGAGTTAATGAACCAAATAGTGGGTGATTTTACGTCAAAAGTGCGTGAGCAGTTACATACTTCGATCACGCAGAACCAACCGAAAATGATGGCAATCAACAAACAAGTGCAGATCTCTGTTGATACTACGATGGATAGGCCACAGGCACGACGTGTAACATTCACAACGAGTAAACAAAATATTTTCTATTTAGAATTAGCAATGGATAAAACTGAGTTTATTAAATTGCATGACTTTGATATTAGTGAAGCCGTTGACCCAGATGACATCATTGCGAATGAAGCTAAACAAAAAGAAGAGAAAGAAAACGCAGCTAAAGCAAGTGCAGTAGAAGATGCCGATGATGATTTTATGGCTGATTTAGGGTTGTAATTATTTTTACACTAAAAGAAGTTAACCCCGGGGTTAAACCCGGGGCAAGCTTATTAGTACTATGAATTTAGGTAATCAAGCACAACTTGGTGATGGTCTTTAGTTTTAAATTTATCAAACAGATGTTTAATTTTACCATCTTGGCCAATTAAAAAGCTTAATCGGTGAATTCCCTCATATTCCTTACCCATAAACTTTTTATAACCCCACACACCGAAGGCTTCAGCAATCGCATGATCTTCATCAGAAAGTAAATCAAAGTTTAGCTCTTTTTTAGTTTCAAAGTTCTTTAATCGCTTAACTGGATCTGGGCTTATTCCAACAACGCGCGTATTTAGTTTAGCAAGCTCTGCTTTTTCATCTCGTAAGTTTTCAGCCTGTACAGTACACCCTGGTGTTGATGCCTTTGGGTAAAAATAAACTAATACTTGCTGCTCTTTTAGTAGCTCAGAAAGTGTAATGGTTTCACCATCTTGGTTCTGTAAGCTAAATGCGGGTGCAGTGTCACCAGCCTTTAATGGATTAATTAAGTTCATATTATTCTCCTTAGCGAATACGTCTAAAAATATAATCTACATTTAGTGTACGAGAGAGTGTCTCAAAAGCGATCTTAAATTCATCAATATCTACATCAATCGGGATATTAAATTCCAGTTCACAACGCATCACAGTACTGTCTTCTTCATCATACGTATCTGATTTTAAAGAGCAGATGCTTATATGGCTATCGGCAAAAAAACGGGTCACTTTGCTTAGCGTACCAGGTGTATCAATACCTGTGTATTCTAATGTATAGCCGGCGCAAAACTCGGATTGAGTATGACTAGAAGTGCGTTTCATCATAGTTAGCAATCCAAGTTCCATACTCTTAACAGGTAATGTATGCTCAATACGGCTTATTGCTGACATGTCGCCTGACAGTAACATGATGAATGTGAATTCATTGCCTAAAATTGCAATGCGACTGTCAATGATATTGCAATGGCAATCGCTGACTAATTGAGTTAACTCACTAACAATTCCTGGGCGATCTTCGCCGATAGCAGTCAATACGATTTGATGATTTGAAAAAGCAGTCATGAATTCAAGTACCTAGGTTATATTAATAATAACAGCCGCAGTGAGCTAAACGAGTAAATGTAAATGCACGGCGGCGAAGTTTAGCACAAATCGACGTTTAAACTACAACCCATATCAATTAAGCAACTTTTAAAGGGCAGTGTTTCTTGTTTTTAACAGCATGGGAAAGTACCATAGTCAAAATTTTGCATAACCATTGGCTCATTTTAGGTTAATGTCCTGTAGGTGGGGTGTGCATAAAATAATAACTGTAGAGTTAATCTTGACTTTACACTGAACCAAATCGGTATTACCCACTCATATACTTGTTAAAACAATTAAGGGTATGCTAAGGAGAATTATCTGTGCAGTATTGGATCCCAAAAGCGCTTGCAGTAAGTGCATTGGTAAGTTTGTCAGGGTGTGGCGTTTTTACTGACGAAGCACACCATAAACGTAATTATAAAGCAGGTGAGCCGGTTGTGGTGCCAGGTGAATTGGCACAACCGAGACAAGATCCAACTTATAAGATGGAAGTGGCAGAATATGATAACAATCCAGACTCAACAAATTATCGCCCGCCAGCTCAAGTTCTAACTGTTGCTAAAGGTAGCTGGGTTGAAGAAGGTGACAAGCTTCCTCGTATATATTTTGATAAAAATGATGGCATTACTGAGCTGGACGAGTTTGTTTGGCAAGCAGTGCAAAGTGTGTTGCTAGAGCGCAAAACAAAAGCGGTAAAATTTGATAAGCAAGCTGGAAAGCTTGAAACGGATTGGTACGCAATAATTCAACCAGAAGAAGGTTGGTTGTGGGACAGTGAACAAGAAGTCTCACAACAACGCTTTTTATTCACACTGGATCAAAAATCACATCAAAGAACGGTTTCTTTAAGTAGTAAATTGGTTGATTACAAAAGTAAAACTGAAAAGTTAACGCCTTTATTGCAACAGCAATTAGAAGTTCGCGCTTTAAACCAAGTTATCGCAGAATTTGATTATTTATATCGTCAACTAGAGCTTGAGTTACGTAAGAAGCAAGGCATTATCTCGTTAGAGATGGGTTTTGACAATAAGGGTAATGCAGCATTAGTTACAGAGCAAAGTTATAACGACGTATTTGACCGTTTTTCTGGGTTTTTAGAACGTCTGTCATTTACTATCGTTGAAATCGACCAAGACAGGGGCTTGATCACCGCTGATTACAGCAAGCCAGAGTCCAGTGTATGGGATTCTATCTGGGGTGAAGAGTTGTCTGAGCTACCAATAGAGAATGGTCAATATCAAATTCTTGTTAGTCGAACCAAAGAAGGTGGCACTAGCTTAACGTGGATGGATGATCAAGGTTCTACTTTAGAGCCGGGCACAATGAACGACTTGCAGCAAGCGCTAGAAAAAGCTTTGCGTCAACGTGGTATAAAAATTTAATAACAAATAAAATAGTTAACACAAAAAGAGCACTTTGCTCTTTTTGTGTTTTTAACAGGTTGAAACTATGTCAAAGACAAACCCGCCCACGCCAAATATTGGTGCAAAACAGCATGATTTTAAAGTGTGGTTCACTTTTTTAATACCCTCATTAATTGGTGTTTTCTTATTTATGACACCTGTTCCGTCAGGTGAAATAATGACCATTCCAATTGCTGTTATGGCAAAAGGAATTCAAGCAGCGTTTAACGACTTTGCACTGGGCCTTATTGCCACAATTATTTGTATTACAGGCGTAATGTCGTTTTTATTTAGTGTATTTAAGCCCAAGATGCTAACCAAATTTCGCTTATTGAATCATTTGTTTAATGTGAGTTGGATTTGGCTAGTAACGCGCTTGTTAGGCACGGTATTTGTATTGATGACATACTATCAAGTGGGCCCACATGCGATAAACTCTGAGAACACGGGGTTACTCGTCTTAAAGGACTTACTGCCAGTTTTATTTTCTGTTTTTATATTAGCGGGCTTGTTATTACCGCTACTATTGAATTTTGGCTTGCTAGAATTAGTAGGTACATTACTAACCAAAGTAATGCGTCCATTATTTGGTGTACCAGGACGTAGTGCTGTGAACTGTGTTGCGTCATGGTTAGGTGATGGGAGTGTTGGAATACTCATGACAGCACGCCAATACGAGGATAAGTATTACACCCAACGTGAAGCAGCTATTATAGGTACCACCTTTTCTGCTGTATCTATCACGTTTTGTTTGGTCGTTATTGGCCAAGTACAGCTTGAATATTTATTTGCTCCGTTTTATTTAACGGTTTGCTTAGCGGGTGTTGTTGCAGCGATTATTGTACCAAGGCTTCCACCACTTAGTTTTAAAAAAGATGTCTTTATTGATGGCAAAGAGCCTGATGGAAATGCTGAGCTTGTTCCTGAAGGAAAAACGCTTTTTAAGCACTCGCTTGATGTAGCATTGGATAAAGCAGATAAAGCTCCAGGTATTAAAGGGACTATTGAAGAGGGCGTTCATAATGCATTAGATATGGTCTTTGCAGTATTACCTGTGGTAATGGCTGTGGGAACCTTTGCGTTAATTATTGCCGAATACACGCCTATCTTTCAGTATCTAGGTATGCCATTTATTCCATTCCTTGAATTATTACGCGTGCCAGAAGCTGAAGCAGCAGCACAAACTATTATGGTGGGTTTTGCCGATATGTTTATTCCATCTATATTGGCTGCAGGCTCTATAGAAAGTGACGTAACACGCTTTATTATAGCGGCTATGAGCGTAACGCAGTTAATCTACATGTCTGAAGTGGGTGCATTGCTGTTAGGTAGTAAAATACCTGTTAATATTTTTGAATTATTTATAATATTTATTTTAAGAACACTTGTTACCTTACCAGTAATCGCTCTAATGGCACATTGGTTAGTTGGCTAGCACCTTAAAAGAGATACAAAAAAGCCCTGAGGTATTATCTCGGGGCTTTTTTGTATCTATCAATTTAAAGAAGTATTACAAAGGGTTATCTATCAAGCTTATTGCTTCAAGGGCAGGCAATGGCTTAGACTTTAGAAAGCCTTGGCCAAAGTCACACTGCGTATTTTGTAATATGGCTAGTTGTTCATTTGTTTCTATCCCTTCAGCAACAACATCTAATTTTAAAGATGATGCAAGGGATAAAATGGCGCCTACGAGTGGATTAGAATCACCTTGTAGATTATCTATAAAGCTTTTATCTATTTTTAGAACGTGAATAGGTAGTTGGTGCAAATAACCAAGTGCTGAATACCCTGTGCCGAAATCATCTAAGCAAAGCTTCACTTTTAAAGGGGCTAGGCCCTCGATAATTTGAGTCGCCAATTCTAGGTTTTCAATTAATCCAGATTCAGTAATTTCTAAACACAAAGACCCAAGTGGTAATTGATATTTGTTATATATTGAGTGGATTTGTGGCACAAAATCAAGGCTGGCAAAGTGCCTTGAAGACACATTCACAGTAACTCTCAAGAAACGCTTTTTTTGTGATACCCAAGCCGCAATTTGTTGCGCTGCTAAGTCGAGTAAGTGTAGATCTAAATTTATTATTTGACCGGTATTTTCAGCTACAGGGATAAAGTCGTTTGGAGAAACAAAACCTTTACTAGGATGGTGCCATCTTACCAAAGCTTCAAACCCAATGATTTCATTGCTCTGAATTGTAAATATAGGCTGATAGTAGAGTTCGAACTCATTATGCTCAATACCATGTTGTAGGTCATTTTCGATATCAGCATGGGTTTTAAGTTTTTTCCGCATTGTGCCATTGAAAAACCTAACCTGGCCACGTCCCGTTGACTTAGCTTCATACATTGCTGCATCAGCATGTTGAAGTAATTTATACGCTTCATCTTCGCTGCTTTGGGTAAACGCAACGCCAATACTCGTTGAGGCTTGTAGCAAATGACCATCAATATTTAATGGCTTAGATAATGCGGTTTCAATTCTGCTTAAAGCTTCATTAACTTGATTTTTATGGCTAATATTTTCCATAAAAATAGCAAATTCATCCCCGCCTAATCGTGCAAATGTATCAGTATTCCGAATCGTTCCTTTAATTAACTCACAAATAGCAATCAAAAAGTGATCGCCTACTTCATGCCCCAAAGAATCATTGATACTTTTAAAACGGTCCAAGTCGAGATAAAGTAAACAATGGCTCACTTTTTTAGGCTCACGGGCTAGCTTTAAAATAGCGTGCTTCATCCGCTCTATTAATAATGAACGATTAGCTAAGCCTGTTAGTTCATCGTGTAAAGCCCTATGTTCCAATGCCTGACGTGACAGTTGCCTGTCTATTGCCATGCTAATTTGACGG
This sequence comes from Pseudoalteromonas atlantica, assembly GCF_043641955.1. Taxonomy (GTDB): domain Bacteria; phylum Pseudomonadota; class Gammaproteobacteria; order Enterobacterales; family Alteromonadaceae; genus Pseudoalteromonas; species Pseudoalteromonas atlantica_A. Next base: position 53,584 of record NZ_JBHZRV010000011.1, on the reverse strand, counting down.
CTTACATAAGTTAATATATTACGATCGTGTTCGCTGTAGTGATACTTCTCTTGGTAACTTTGGACCACTATTACACCTGTTGTGTGATCATTCACATCAAAGGGTACGCCAAGCCAAGACTCTGAAGGTCGGCCAACCATTTTAAAATGACCTGCTTCAATGTGCTGCTGATATTCAATTCTATCTAAGAGTAATGATTGCTCCGCGGTAAGCATATAATAGGAAGCCGTGTGTTTTAATTGCTCTTTTGATACTTTTTTGTGTGCATTTGAGCGAACACCTTCTTCAATAATATATACTATTTCAAGCACATCGATGTTTTTATCGTATAAACCAACTAAAAAGTTATCTGTGCGAAGCAAGCTGGTCATAATATTATGCAGAGACTCTAAAAATGCATCCAGATCATTAGCTTGATACGTTAAATTAGCGATTTGTAATAAGGTAGTCTCAAGCTTTTGCGCATCATTAAGCTGGTTAACTGTTTTTTGCAGATTTTTTACTGTTCTTACCTGATTGATTTTTGCACTTAATAAATGCGCAACCGTTGTGAGTATTTCAAGGTGAGCGTCAGTGAAGTAATTTCGAGCAGGGTGTTCGCAGTCGATAACCCCTAATACTTTTGAATTGTAAATAAGTGGCACACATAATTCAGACATGGCTGGGCGTGCATCTGCGATATAACGGATATCAGAGCTCACATCACCAATAATTACTGCTTGCGCTGTGCTTGCGACATAACCTGTTATACCTTGATTGAAAGGGATGATATTTCGTTCTATGTAGTAGTCAGTCGCAATAGGTGAAACGCCCATTGCTGCGACTTCATGTAAAGTGGTGCTTTTTTCGTCCGCAAGGTAAATGACACAATCTACAAAGCCTAAGCGTTTTACAACTTGTGTTGTGACGTACTCAAATAGCTCGTCAAGTTCATCAAGCTGCAAAAGACTAGACGAAAATTGATTAATAATACTCAACTGTTCAGTTTTGAGCTCTAACGGGGTAGGAGAGTCTACATTATTCGACATAAATTAGTCTGAAGCTGTTTATATTTTTAATTATAGTCATACGTTAACTTAATATTAACCAAGGTACAAAAAATATATCAAATACATATATCATTGCTGTAAAGTGTAGTACACATTGATGTGATAACAACCAAAGGACTTAAACAAACAAATCGAGGATATTACTTTACTCAGTTGCTTCATATGCCTATGATCAGCTAAATTCAGCCGTGGAAATAAGTAATGTCAAATCAAGAAATTCAAAACACTCCTACATTAACCCTTACTCGTCCGGATGATTGGCACGTACATTTACGTGATGGTGATCAGCTTAAAGATACAGTACGTGATATTAGCCGTTACATGGGTCGAGCAATTATAATGCCTAACCTGGTACCGCCAGCAATATGCACAGAGACTGCATTGTCTTATAGAGATCGTATACTAGCTGCTGGACCTCAAGTTAATTTCGAACCATTGATGGTGCTTTATTTAACAGATAACACAACAGCAGATGAAATAAAAAAGGCACATGCAACAGGTAAAATTGTTGCGGCAAAGGTTTACCCCGCGGGTGCTACTACAAACTCTGATTCGGGTGTAACTTCAATGAAGAACATCTACCCAGTACTTGAAGCTATGCAAGAAGTGGGCATGTTATTACTTATACACGGCGAAGTAACAGATTCGTCGATTGATATTTTTGACCGTGAGAAAGTATTTTTAGAGACTATTATGGGCGATGTTGTTAGTGACTTCCCCGATTTAAAAATTGTACTTGAACATATCACGACTAAAGATGCGGTGGAGTTTGTTAAAAATGCTTCTGATAATGTCGCTGCAACAATTACTGCTCACCACTTACTCTATAACCGGAATCATATGCTAGCAGGGGGTATTAGACCTCACTATTATTGTTTACCAATTTTAAAACGCAATACGCATCAACAAGCACTTATTGAAGCTGCAACAAGTGGTAGCAAAAAGTTCTTTTTAGGCACTGATTCAGCACCACACTACAAAGACAAGAAAGAAGCTGCATGTGGATGTGCAGGGGCTTACACAGCTCATGCTGCGTTAGAACTTTATGCTGAAGCTTTTGAAGATGCTGGCGCTTTGGACAAGTTAGAAGGTTTTGCCAGCCACTTTGGGCCAGACTTTTATGGTTTGCCACGTAATTCAGATACCGTTACTTTAGTGAAGCAACCATGGACTGTACCAGCTAGCTACCCACTAGGTGGTGATCATGTTGTGCCAATAAAAGCTGAGTCTATTATTGACTGGCAAGTAAAATAACTAGTCAAAAAATAGACAAAGTTTAGAGTTTTTAGCCCTGATATTAGTTTGTTAAGCTGTGTTTAACCCTTTGAATCACAGCTTATAAAATATTTTTTAATTAATAGAGCTAAAACGGATTTATTGTGTTAACCTTATCTTGCTTTGAGTTTTTGCGTATAGAATTTACGGATATTGTGCGGCGTATAAGGTTACCGGTTAATGGTTTTGCTTCTTCCTGTACTATACCCCAACGTTTTTGGGCATTCACTCAGGGAGGATATAGCCAATCTGGCTGAATTTTAATTATTGACTTACAGGAAAATTTAGTATGTCAAACACGGTTACTGGTAAAGTTAAGTTCTTCAACGAAGCTAAAGGCTTTGGTTTTATTGAACAAGAAAATGGTCCTGACGTATTCGTACATTTCAGCGCTATTACAGGCTCAGGTTTTCGCACTCTAAGCGAAGGCCAACAAGTGTCTTTCGGCATCAAGCAAGGTCAAAAAGGCCCTGAAGCTGAGAACGTAGAAGTAGCATAATTCTGATTATGTGAACCTAAGTTCATCTTGGTGAAACAGGTCTCTGTTTCACCATAATTCCCCTAAAGCATTCAACTCACCTCATAAATCTATTCAATACTAAATTATTAGCTCATAAAAAGTCATAAGCCATTATTTATGAAATTCGGGCAAAGAGTTCTTTATCTCTGTATCAAATTAGCTAAATTGGGTATTCTCGCACCTCGTTGTAAACCTCTAGTGAAGATTGTTACAATCTGAAACTAATCAGCTTGTTTTATCTATATTATACTTGCGCTATAACTTACTTAGTTTTGTAAAGGCTATTGGAATAAAAATAATTTAAACACGCTACCCATAATCAGGGTTTACACTAAAATTAAGAAATGAGAAATACTAAGTAAAGGTTTGCTAGTAAATGAACACAACACATGATGTACTTGTTGTTGATGACCATCCAATGGTCTGCGCAGCGATTAAAACAGCGTTAAGCAAATCAGCTTTAGTCAATGGTATTTATGCAGTAGCAAGCCAAAAGGAAGCGCTTGAACACTTAAGAGTTAATAAGTGTGATTTGATTATACTCGATATAGAATTAGAGGAATCAGATGGGTTTAGCTTATATAAACGAGCTTGTTTGGCTGGTTACAAAGGGCGTGTGTTATTTTTATCAGCCAAGCAGGATAAGCATATCATAAGAACTGCGGCTAAATTAGGCTCTCAAGGTTTTATAAACAAAGCCGAAAGCCTTGAAAACATAACATCCGCTGTCGAATTAATCCTGAAAGGCTTTACCTTTTTTCCTCAAGAAGATCTTTTGACGCACGACAAAGACATCGATCAAATTTTGACTGAAAGAGAATTAACTGTAATGAAACACCTAGTCGAGGGCGCTTCAAATAAGGATATTGGAGAAAAATTGTTTATTAGTAATAAAACAGTGAGTACTTACAAAACAAAAATATTCGAAAAGTTGGGCGTTGATTCAGTTATTTCTTTGGCCAAACTAGTTAATAACGACTCTTTATAATTTACTTGCTGTAAAGTTCAATTCACAATGCGCGAATTAGTTCCTAAAAGATGATAAATTGCGATTAATTTGTCATCTTTCGCTGAATAAAAACGCTTTTTTACTGAATGACTAAGCTGAAATGAATTTTTTATAAACTTTTTATGATGCCTAAAACGTAATAATAAAATGTTACATTTATGTTTTGTTATTTTTTTTACATCTTAAAATAGCCATCAACACTAGCCTTTGCAGAATACCTCATAGCATCATTGTTACATTTGTGTTAATCCTTTGTTTTTTTGAATGTTAGCTAAACTTCTTTAGCACAATTTATTTATGGTTAATTCCAAACATCAAGTTGACAGCGTGCATTGCATTTAGCATTATTGGAGGGTTGATATCTATTAAAAGATATCAGGGTTGTCTCCTTCGGGAGGTAATTAAATTATAAAAGTAACATTACTTAATTGGTTGGGAACTATGTCTGTTAAAATCAGAAAGAGTCTTGTAGCAACTGCGTTGGTTGGCGCATTTGCATTTACAAGCAGCAATGTGATTGCAGATCCTTTGAATGACGTGCAAAAAGCAGGTCAACAAATTCAAACGGCTGCGGTTAAGTCTCAAACTAAAATTGACAACGTATACGGTCAAACTCAAGAGCTTATCGCTGAGTACCGTGGCATTGTTGATGAAACTGAGCTTTTGAAAGTATACAACGATCACGTTGCACGTTTGGTCGCAGACCAAAATGCACAAATTGAATCGTTTGATCGCCAAATCGCGACTATCGACAACACTAAACAAAACGTTGTGCCTTTGATGTATCGCATGATCGATACGCTTGAGCAATTCATCAAAGCGGACGTTCCGTTTAACATTGACACTCGTTTAGCGCGTGTTGAAAGATTACGTGAAACAATGGTGTCTTCTTCTGTAACTACTTCAGAAAAATTCCGTCAAGTACTTGAGTCATACACAATTGAAGCTGCATACAGCTCTTTAGTTGCGGCTTCTCAAGGCACACTTGAAATCAATGGTAAAACAATTAACGTTGATTTCGGCCAACTAGGTCGTATCACTTATGTTGCTCAATCATTCGATTTGAAGCATGCGTGGGTTTGGGATAACAACACTAAACAGTGGAAAGAATTAGGTGAAGAATACCTAAAACCTGTTAAAGAAGTTATTCGTATGGCGCGTAAGCAAGCGACATTAGAACTTGTTAAACTACCAATCTTTGGCGCGGAGTAATCAATAATGAAGAAACTATTTAAAGGTTTTGCTGTTGCAGCAGTACTGTCTGTTTCTGCAGGTACCGCGTTAAATGCACATGCAAATACTGATGCTCTAGACAAAATCCTTGAGCAAGTAAAGCAAGAGCGTATCTCTGAAGGCAAAATCAATAAGCAACGTGAGCAAGAATTTCTTTCTGCTCGTGCTGACAAGCAAGCGTTACTTAATAAAGCGAAAAGCCAGTTGTCTGCTGAAAAAGCACGTGGTGATCGTCTAACTAAAGAATATGCACAAAACGAAAATACAATGAATGAGAAAGCAGCAGCTCTACAAAGTGCACAAGGTACTTTAGGTGAGATGTTTGGTGTTGTACGTCGTGCAGCACAAGATGCAATCGGTTCTATCGAAGCGTCACTTGTATCTGCTGAAAAGCCAGGCCGTGCTGAAATTTTACGTTCACTTGCTGCTGCAAAAGAACTACCAACAGTGCGTGAGCTTGAAGAGCTTTGGATTTCACTTCAAACTGAAATGACTGAATCAGCAAAAGTTTCAACATTTGAAACTGAAGTTGCAGGCCTTGACGGTAACTCTTCTGTGAAGAAAGTAACACGTATTGGTAACTTCAACTTAGTTACAGACGATGGCTACTTAATTTACTCACCTGAAACTAAATCAATTCAACCGCTAGGTAAGCAACCAGATGGTTTCATCCTTGCTGGTATTGATGATTTAGCGGGTACTTCTGCTGGTGAATACGCAGGTGTTTACGTGGATCCTACACGTGGTGCTATCTTACGTATCAATACACAGAAAAAATCACTGATGGAATATTACCATCAAGGTGATGTAGTTGGTTATATCATCACAGCTTTATTAGGCTTTGGTTTATTAATCTTCTTAGTTCGTTTTGTTGATTTAACAATCACTACGGGCAAAATTAAGAGCCAACTTAAAAATGTGTCTACACCGAATGGTAACAACCCACTGGGTCGTATCCTTAAAGTGTACCAAGAGAACAAAAACCAAGACGTTGAAAACCTTGAGCTTAAGCTTGATGAAGCGATTCTTCGTGAAACGCCTCGCATCGAAGCGGGTATCAACATCATCAAAATCCTTGCTGCAATCGCGCCACTACTTGGTCTACTAGGTACGGTAATCGGTATGATCTTAACGTTCCAAACAATCACATTGTTCGGTACAGGTGATCCGAAGATCATGGCAGGTAACATCTCTCTAGCACTTGTAACTACTGCGCTAGGTCTAATTGCTGCATTACCACTTATCCTTCTTCACGCTGTTGTAGCGGGTCGCAGTAAGTCGGTACTACACATCCTTGATGAGCAAAGCGCGGGTATCGTTGCTACTCACGCGGAGAAGGAGAAAGCCTAATGCTAGTCCTGATGGAGATCTGGGAATCTATCAGGGATTTTGTTGGCACAGGCGGCCAGGTATTATACGTGGTCGCGATAGCACTCTTTCTTATGTGGGTTTTAATGATTGAGCGCTATTGGTTCTTACTTTCTGAGTTTCCTCGTATGACGAAGGAAATTGTAGGAAAGTGGGATGCCCGCCAAGACACTACGTCTTGGTACGCACACAGAATCCGTGAAGCATGGATTTCTGAAGCGTCTGAAAAATTAGATCAGCGTATGTTGTTGATTAAAACATTAGTAGCTATTTGTCCTTTAATCGGCTTACTAGGTACAGTAACGGGTATGATATCGGTTTTCGAAACCATGGCTACCCAAGGTACTGGTAACGCACGTTTAATGGCATCTGGTATTTCAATGGCAACAATCCCAACAATGGCTGGAATGGTTGCGGCACTATCTGGAGTTTTCTTTAGCTCACGCCTTGAGGCAAGAGCGAGAATGGTGAAAGCCAAACTTATAGATAGCATGCCTCATCACTAGAGAGAGAATTAAATATGGCACGTAAACAACGTTTTCGTGAAGAAGAAGAAGCAGCGGTAGATATGACGCCGATGCTTGACATCGTATTTATCATGCTTATTTTCTTTATCGTAACTACATCGTTCGTTAAAGAGGCTGGTATCGAGGTCAATAAACCAAAAGCGGCCCAAGCTACGAAGCAAAAAAATGCTAACATTTTTATTGCGATTCGTGACAACGGCGAGATCTGGATTGATAAACAGCAAGTTGATGTTGAACGTGTTTCAGCAAAGATCGAAAGTTTATTAGCAGAACAACCTACAGATGTTGTAATTTTGCAAGCTGACAAAGATGCAAAACACGGCACTGTGGTTAAAGTTATGGACCAGATCAAAGCGACGGGTGACAACCTGAGAATTTCAATAGCTGGAGATCAGTAATGATTCGTTTTCTGTTTTCACTGATTGCAGGTGGGGCAGTTACTTTCGGCTTGTTCTACTTCATGGCCTTCCTCATCTCTGGTGGGGCTGACCGTAACACGGAGCAAAAAGAACAAATCGTAGTCGAAATTATGACGAATCCGCCTGAATCTAAGGTGCAGGAGAGGAAGCGTGTCCCGCCTCCGCCTCCACCACCGCCAAAGCAGCCGCCTAAACCGCAGCCGCCTCAGCCGGAAACTAACAACCCTAATCCGGGTGCTATGTCATTTAACATGGGTAGTATCGATGTGGGAAGTTCGGCTGGTGGCCTAAGTGGTCCAGGTGCATTTGGACGTGACGGTGATGCGACACCTATCGTTCGTATTGAACCAAAATATCCAACACAAGCGGCACGTGATGGTAAAGAAGGTTGGGTACAACTTTCATTCTCAATCGATGAGTTGGGTGGGGTTACTGACGTTGAAGTAATTGACGCAGACCCTAGACGAATCTTTGATAGAGAAGCTAAACGTGCACTTAAAAAGTGGAAATACCGTCCTAAGATAATTGACGGTAAACCACAAAAGCAAGTTGGCTTACAGGTTCAATTAGACTTTAAACTTAACCAAGGCAATTAAGGAGGCAAGTATGAGAAATTTATCTAAAGTAACAGCACTTGCGGTACTTATGTCTCTCTCGGGTGCAGTGATTACTGCACCGGTTTTAGCTGCGCCGGATTACGCAAAGATTGAAGAGCGTAAAAAAGCAAAAACTAAGATCATGGGTGAGCGCACTGGTAAAAAAGTTGTTAAAGCATTCGATTTGTACAACGAAGATAAGCTTGATGAAGCAATTGCTATGCTTGAAGAGCTTGAACCTTCTGATGACTTTGACAAAGCGACGGTTAACCGCTACCTAGGTAGCATGTATGGTCAAAAAGAGCAGTATAAAACTGCGATTAAGCACCTTGAGTTAGCTGTAGCCCCTGATGTTTTGAATTTTGCGGATCAAGAGCAAAGCTTAAAAACATTAGGTGATATGTATGCTGGTACAGAGCAGTTCAAAAAAGCCAAAGAAGCTTATGTAAGATGGATGGATTTTACTGGTGAAGAAGATGCAACGGTTTATACCCGTATTGCACAAGCTAATTACCAGCTAGAACAATTCCGTGATGTTTTTGAGCCTGCAGATAAAGCAATCAAACTTCAAGAAGAGCCTAAAAAAGGCCCTTACCAACTTAAATTAGGTTCATATTTTGAGCTTAAAGACTATAGCAATATGGTAAAAGTGGGTGAAGAGATTGTTCGTATCTGGCCTGATGATAAAAAAGCATGGGTTAGCTTAGGCAAATACTACCTTCAGACGGAAGACTATAAAAAAGGTCTTGCGACGATGGAAGTAGCCTACAAAAATGGTTTTTTTGAGACTGAAGTTGATTATAAAGTTTTATCTAACTTCTATTCTTTGAATGAGATCCCTTATAAGGCTGCTAAAGTCCTTGAGGAATCTATCAACGATAAGATTGTGAAGCGCAATAAACAAAATATCAGCGCGATAGCGAGTAACTATCACCGCTCAAAAAATATCGAAGAAGCAGCTAAGTATTATGAAGAAGCCGCTAAGTTTGATGACGACGCTGAGCTTTACCGTAAAGCAGGTTCATTATTACTTCAGTCGCAAAATTATAGTGCTGCCGTTGTTCGTTTGAATAAAGCTCTGGATTTAGGTTCTGACAAGAAAGGAACCATATATACAGATTTAGCTGAAGCTTATTACTATCAAGAAAAGTATAAGCAAGCTTATGCAGCGATTCAAAAAGCAATGGATGATCAACGCACTCGTAAGTTTGCAAAAGGTTGGGCTCCATATATTAAAGATAAAGCCGCTCGCAACGGTGTTAAAATTTAATATACTTTGTTTTACAGTTTAAAAAGCCCCTTTGGGGCTTTTTTTATTTCTTTTATTTGAACATACATAAATTAAATGCTTCTTAGCAAAGAGGCCTCTGTTTGGGTTTAAAAATGATAAAATATGTTGGTGTAAGCTTGTTAATGTTACTAACAGGGTGCAGTGAGCCTGCAATCGAGTACTCTGATATAGAGCAGGTTAAACAACAGCTAAAAGTACAAAATGAGTTTTTACAGCCTTTAGATACATCTTTATCGAGTGAAGTTGCATTAGATAGTAAACTACCTTTTTCAGAGTCGTACCTACAAACTCGTCATGAAATTTATAGGTCTTTACGTGCTATGGATTTAACGCAGCCACAGCAGAAATTAGCCGATTATTTAAGTATTTCAGAGCGATTTCCAGCGCGATATTTTCCGTGGCCTGCACATATCAATGTTGTAGAAAATATGTTGAGAAATGACTCTATAACTGATCAGAAAATAGCGCAGTGGATTGGCTTTACTATTAAACAGCTTTCATTGGGTTTAGAAAGCAAACTTAAATTAAATAAGATTGAATTAAACAGCCTTAAGTCGCACGTTGCAAAATTAGAGAAGATAAAAGGTATTAATCAAGGTATTTCTGCTGCTTTAATAAATTTGAGCCAATATCTATCTAATTACACACCACGAGGTAGCGTTGGTTTACATGGATTGCCTAATGGTGCGTCTTGGTATCAAAGCAAGTTGAACTATTTTGCACAAAAAACAGATGCTCCATTAACCTGGTTAGCAAAAATACAAAACAGATCAGAATTTTCCAAGCAACAAATATACACTCAAATATTTGATGGCGAGCATAGTGTTTCATTGCTTGAGGAATGGTTAATGCTTAACTCGTTTGAATTAATTGCGGGACTTGATTGGGAGCAAAGTTATTATAATTTGCCACTTTCTGTTTCATCACACATTGAGAAAATGTCTGATTCAGATAAGGCATTTTGGCTTGCGATGATGGAAACTGATTTGGGAATTCATTATCACGCTTGGACCGTGCAACAAGCGAAAGTTAATTTACAAAAACGCGTTCAGTTGTCAAATAACCAAGCTGCATATGCAGTTGAAAACCTGATTTACTTCCCTGCGTTTAGTTTTTCCTTTGCACCAATATTAGACAGCAACCAATAATTTAATCCGGGTCACATTTTTTGCAGCGTTGGTTAGTTGGATCATCTAGCAAACGCTGTGCATCAATTTTTTCTTCGCAATCGCAACAATACCCATATTGGCCTATTTCTATTTGGCATACCGCGGCCTCTAACTTTTCTAAACGTTTAATCAATGCACTGTATTCAGAACCCAATTGCTTCTCTGTGAGCTCCAACCAACGCTCAGGGTTATTAGATTCTAGGGTATGTAATAAGCAATGATGGCTTAAGCTGTTCGATTGCGCTAAAGCAGCTAATAGTGACTTACGCTGTGAAGTAAGTTCACTGTTTAAGCGTGCTAAAGTATGTTGTGATTGATTCATAACTTATTTCCTCATTGTGCAGTGATGGTATTATCCATAAATTAATTGAGGTTAATAATGATATGTATCAATTTACGGCGCGATTGCATATTTGTTTAACACCAAAGAGACATCTTCTTTTGTTTTTAAGCGTCGGATCTCGTCAAACAATGCATTCGCTTGTTCGTATTCACGTTTTAAATAGCCAAGCCATTGTTTTGTTCTTGATGCAAAGTACTTTTCATCTTTACTTGGATCATGGTGCATGGAAGAGTGAATAATATGATATAAAATATTTTCCCACTTAAGACCATCATATTGCTCGTCATTAATATGCGCTTTTATTTTTTTTGCCAAATCAGGGTGTGATAATGCACCGCGTCCTAGCATAAGATCAGTGCACGCACTGCGTTGTTGGCACAAAATAGCATCTGATACTTGCCATATTTCACCATTGGCTACAACATCAATGGATTTACCTTTAATTAGAGGCGGTATTTTTTCCCAATAAGCCGGCGGGTTATAGCCATCTCTTTTAGTGCGAGCATGGATAGCAATACTATTAGCTCCGGCGCTTACTACAGCATCTACAATTTCTTGGCTGTTACTATCATCGTCAAAGCCCAAACGAATTTTGGCGCTTACTTGGTGCTGAATAGGTACTGCTTCACGAACAGCTTTAATTATTTCATACATGTGCTCTGGATCTTTCAAAAGCACGGCTCCGCCTTTGCTTTTATTGACTGTTTTAGCAGGGCAACCAAAGTTTAAATCGACTCCATGAGACCCTAAACCAATAACTTTAGCCGCATTTTCCGCCAGAGCGCCAGCAACTTGACCTAATAGCTGGATACGTACAGGTGTACCTGCGCGTGTATAGCCATTATTATTAAGCTCAGGACAGTAGCGATGAAAAACTTTATCCGGTAACTTTGCATCTATTACACGAACAAATTCGGTTACACACAAGTCAAAACCACCAATGTCGGTAAGTAGTTGACGCATTTTAAAATCTACAACGCCTTCCATTGGTGCTAATACTAATTTCATTGATGTAACTTAACCTGTAAAAAATGGAAGCGTAGTTTACCCTTTTCTAAGGTAATTGATAAATCTATATCTGGTTTTCTATAAATTAAAACATAACACATTATATTTTTAATATTTTGAAAGTTTTTTCTTAAGCGTTGGTCTATTTAATAGACCTATTGAGTAAAGAGAGAGTAAAACAATGAACACAGTTAAAAAAAATACAGTTGCATTAACATTAGGTGCGGTTGTGATCAGTAGTGCAAGTTTGGTATCGACTCAAGCTGAAGCAAATCCATTTGAATTTCAAGAATTAGTAACCGGTTACCAAATAGACGCAACAGAAGGAAAATGCGGTGAAGGTAAATGTGGCGGCCATGCAAAATCAAAAGACGCTAAAGTCAAAGCTGAGGGAAAGTGTGGTGAAGGTAAATGTGGTGGCCATGCAAAATCAAAAGACGCTAAAGCTAAAGCTGAAGGAAAGTGCGGTGAAGGTAAGTGCGGTGGCCATGCAAAATCAAAAGACGCTAAAATGAAAGCTGAAGGTAAATGTGGCGAGGGCAAATGCGGTGGCCATGCAAAATCAAAAGACGCTAAAATGAAAGCCGAAGGAAAATGTGGCGAGGGTAAATGCGGTGGCCATCCAAAAGCGAAAAACGAAAAAGCGAAGAAAGAAGGCAAATGTGGCGAAGGTAAGTGTGGTGGTAACCACTAAATTGCTAATTAATATTGAGAATCAATAGACTTGCTGGCCTATTGATTCTAGCCCATCTTAATTCTATGCACTTGATGTTAAAAAGGCTTTTCTGTGTTGCAGAAGAAATATGCCATTGCATAGTCCAGTATTCATGGTTTAATCCTTGTTATAGTTTGCTTGGGCATATTAGGAATGTATATGAATTTTAATAAGAATGAATTTGGCATGGTTGGTTTAGGGTTACGCCGAGAAATGCTAGATGAATTACTTAGTGAAGTACCTGAACAAATTGATTTCTTTGAAGTTGCGCCAGAGAATTGGCTCAAATTAGGTGGTCGCTACAAAAAGCAGTTTAGGTTGCTAACTAATGCACATAATTTTGTATGCCATGGTTTATCTTTATCTATTGGTTCACCTGAGCCATTGGATGTTGAATTTATAAAATCATTAAAGAGCTTCTTTAAAGCATATGATATTAAACGTTACAGCGAACATCTCAGTTATTGCTCAGGTAAAGGGCATATGTATGATTTGATGCCAATTCCGTTTACTGAATCTGCAATCAAGCATGTAGTGCAACGTATTAAGCAAGTTCAAGATATATTAGAGAGACAAATTACGATTGAAAATGTCTCGTATTATGCCGCCCCAGGTCAAGAGTTGACTGAACTTGAATTCACAACAGAGATTCTTTCACAGGCTGATTGTAAATTATTACTCGATGTTAATAACATTTATGTAAACTCCATAAATCATGGCTACAACGCAGTTGAATTTCTTAAAGGTTTACCGTCTGATAGGGTAGATTACTTTCATATTGCTGGTCATTATAATGAAGCTGAAGATTTAATTGTTGATACTCACGGTGCTGATGTTATTGACTCCGTATGGGAGTTGTTAGATAAAGCTTACGAATTCCATGGTGTTTTTCCAACATTGTTAGAGCGAGATTTTAACATTCCACCAATGAATATTTTAGTAAAAGAATTAGAGAGAATAATTCAGTTGCAGAATAAACATGGCTTCATAAACCAAAAGCGAGCTTGAGTGGTATGTCATTTGATACAATCCAATATGCCTTTATGGAACATATTCGCCAACCAGATATAAAGCCACTTCCTCATGGAGTTGAAGATCGCCGAATGGCTATTTACCGCGACTTATTTTTTAATAATATTGAGGGGTTTATTTCATCCGGTTTTCCAGTTTTAAAAACCTTATACTCCTGCGAGAATTGGCGAAAACTGATCAGAAAATTTTTTATTGAGCATGATTGCCAATCACCCTATTTTTTAGACATTGCTGCGGAGTTTGTCAATTACCTGGTTAATACTTATGAGCAAGCAGAAAGCGACCCTATTTTCATAGTTGAGCTTGCGCATTATGAGTGGGTTGAATTAGATGTGTCGATATGTCAACAAGACGAAAATGAACGAAATATTGGCAGTAAAATAACATCAGCACCTTTATTTTTGAGTAGTACAGCACGAAATTTAAGTTATCAATTTGCAGTTCACACTATTAGTGTCGATTATATACCTACTCAACCTGAAGCGACTCCACATTATTTTGTTGTTTATCGAGATCAAGAAGATGAAACTCAGTTTTTAGTAACAAATGCGATGACAGCATTATTGCTTTCACTTATTGAAACAACACCCGGGATTGATTTTAATGAACTATGTAAATGCGTATTACAGCAAGCCCCTCAATTTAGTGAACAACAAATCCACAATGGAGCTAAGAGCACGCTGATGGCGATGGCTGATAAAGGAGTTATTGTGAGAAAAAATGGAGATCAAAACCTTTATTGATAATTTCACATGAATTATCATGTGCGTTTTAAAACGTCGCGCTTAATAAAAGGTAGTACCATGTCGGAAGATAAAGATTTCAAAGACCCATTTAATTTAATGTATTTCTTAGCTTTTTTAGCTATTTTTGTTGGAGTTGGTTGTTTAAATGCAATTTTAGGTTGGATGACTACTTTATCGTAATTTAACTTGTCCAACTAAAATAAGGCTGTATTTGTTACAGCCTTTTTTATAATTTTAGCCCTCCCAAAATATATTTTTTTGGTGCTTAGCTTAAGAGTCCTAAAATAAGACAATTGCTGCACCGATTAAGCTTCATTCTTATTAAATTGTATGCCTGTTCATAATATAAGACTCTAACAATCTTTTAATTCCAGCTAAGCTCGCATCTTAGGGTCGCTTGGGTATATAATTACCTGCTTTGCAATATTAACGATATAACAGCTTAAATTATGACAACTCCATCGATTATTAAAGACAGCATCACAACGATAGCCGACTACCCTAAAGCGGGCATTATGTTCCGTGATGTAACAACACTTATGGCTGATCCAGCTGCATTTCAAGCAACTATTAATGCATTTATAGATGCTTATAAAGACCAAGGTTTTACTAAGATTATTGGTACTGAATCACGCGGTTTTATTTTTGGAGCACCGCTTTCCTATGCATTAGGTATTCCATTTATCCCTGTGCGCAAACCAGGTAAGTTACCACGCGCCGTTATTTCTCAAGATTATCAACTTGAATACGGTGAAGATGTGCTCGAGCTTCATACTGATGCTATTGTCCCAGGCGATAAAGTACTTTTAGTAGATGATTTATTAGCAACGGGTGGAACAATTGAAGCGACTGCTAAGCTTGTTAATAAACTTGGTGGTAATGCAACTGATGCTGCGTTTGTTGTGTCATTGCCAGAGCTTGGTGGTGAGCAACGCATTGAAAAAATGGGTATAAATATCCTTAAACTGGTTGAATTCGAAGGCGAATAATTACATGAGTTACCAAGTCCTAGCGAGAAAATGGCGACCTCAGACCTTTCATGAATTGGTCGGTCAGTCACATGTTAAACAAGCATTAGTTAATGCATTAACACAAAATAGACTGCACCACGCTTATTTATTCACTGGGACCCGCGGGGTGGGCAAAACGACCATTGCACGAATTTTTGCTAAAAGCTTAAACTGTGATGAAGGTATTTCTGCCCAACCTTGTGGTCAATGTAGCAGCTGTAAAGATATTGAAGCGGGGCGTTACATTGATTTGCTAGAAATCGATGCAGCATCAAGAACCAAAGTAGAAGATACTCGTGAGATTCTTGACAACGTTCAATACGCCCCTACTCGAGGGCGTTATAAGGTGTACCTAATTGATGAAGTGCACATGCTTTCAAAGCACAGTTTTAATGCTTTATTAAAAACCTTAGAAGAGCCACCAGAGCACGTTAAATTTTTACTTGCTACAACGGACCCACAAAAACTACCAGTTACCATTTTATCTCGTTGCTTACAGTTTAATCTGAATGCGTTATCACAACCTGAGATTTTACAGCAACTAGAGTATGTACTAAACGAAGAACAGTTAAGTTTTGATGAACAGGCATTACACATTATAGCTAAAGCCGCTGATGGTAGTATGCGAGATGCACTTAGTTTAACTGATCAAGCTATTGCACAAACAAATGGCAACATTCAACATCAAGCTGTACAAAGTATGTTGGGTTTGATGGATAATCATTACAGTCAACATATACTCGCTGCGCTACTTGCGCAAGATGGTGCAGGCTTATTGGCTCAAGTAGAGCAAGTTGCATCACAAAACCCACAATATATCTCATTGTTAGATGACCTAATCGGCTTAACACATTTAATTCAGCTTACACAACTTGTGCCAGATGCAGCTAAATTAGATGAAGTGAATGAAGAGTTTGTCCGAGAGGTTGCTCTTAGCTGTGAAAGCACGCAAATTCAAATTTACTATCAGTTACTGCTCAATGGTAAAAAAGATTTACGATGGGCGCCCGAGCCACGACTTGGTTTTGAAATGATAATGTTAAGGCTTCTTGCCTTTGAACCCGCTGGTTCTTTTTCAACGCAAGAGTCACCTAGTACAGCGCAACCGATACAAAACAAAACTGGCCGAGCCAGTGCATTGCGCGATATTATTAATAAAAATAAAACAGTGCAGCAAACCCCAAAAGCTGAGGCTAATCGTGAGATACAGCCAACAGTCAGTGATGTAAATGCAGCCGATAAAATGCAGTCTGATAATGACATTGCATCGGAGAATCAAGTTGAGCAAAGCAAAACCAATGAACAACGTGGTAAAGTCGCACAAGCAGTAAATCAAGACGAGAAAATAGAAGCACCGTCAAGCACTGAAATCACCCACAGCGATGAATATGCTCAACAGCAAAGTCAAGATGATGCCTACCAGCAACACAGTGACGCTGAACAAACGTTAGCGACACAGTTTGATGACATTATGAGCAGTGCAGTAGAGCAAGGCTTTAATGACCAAGCCCAAACAGTACAAGTTGAGCCTGACGCTAATAGCTATAATAGCGAACCTCAAACCACAATTGCACAACAAGAGTCACAAGCACAATCAGCCATAGCGCGCATTCTACGTGATAGAAACATATCCGGTGCAGGTAAGTTGTCTGGTGCGAATATTAAGAGCACACAAACTACTGAGCAACCAGTTACCCATGCTGACGAAAATACGCCTAGACCTGAGCCTCAAGCATCATTGGTTGAGTCACAGTCACATTCACAGCCACCGCAAGCAGCAGAGCTGAAATCTGCGACTATTGATGCGCCACCTTGGTCGAATGACTCAGGGCAAACCGTAAAAAAGCCAGCGCTCCCAGAAACGGGGAGCCAGACACGCTCAGCTAGTCCAGTCGCAACAAAAAAAGTAGACTTTAAAGAAAAGCATCAAACAATTACTGAAAATTTAGCGCCTGAGTTACTTGAGCAAATTAATCCACAGAAAAAGCCTGAAGTGGTTGCACAAGAGCCTAGCATTCCAGTCCCTGATGACTTTCAAAGTCCAATTAGTGAGATCAGATTTGCTCATCAACAAGATGAATGGGCTTATCTAATTAAACGTATGGGACTTGGTGGACGCATGCGTCAATTTGCATTGCATTCAATTTTCACTAAACAAGGCCATAATTTACATATTGATGTCGATGAATCACAAAAGCATTTAGATTCGCCGATACTTAGGCAAAAGCTCGATGCAGCACTTTCAAGTATATACGAGCATAACGTAACGCTCAGTATCAATTTTGCGCAAGGCGTAATTGACTCACCTTATTTAATACAGCAAAAAATTGATGTTGGCCGTCATCAACAAGCGATAGATGTGATTAATTCAGATGAAAATATCGTGCAATTTCAGCAGCTATTTTCAGCAATAATAGACGAAAACAGTATCCAGGCATTGTAATTCATTACAATAGCCCTTATCTTCATGACAATTAAAGATTACACAAAGAGAGAGAATTATGTTTAAAGGTGGAATGGGTAACATGATGAAGCAAGCGCAGCAAATGCAAGAGCGCATGCAAAAAGCCCAAGACGAAATCGCTACGATGGAAGTTGTTGGTGAAGCCGGTGCAGGCCTTGTTAAAGTTACCATGCTTGGTAACCACAATGTTCGCCGTGTAGAGCTTGATGAAAGCCTTATGGAAGACGACAAAGACATGATTGAAGACTTACTTGCAGCAGCATGTAATGACGCAGTTCGCCGTGTAGCTGATGAAACGCAAGAGCGCATGGGTAAAGTAACTGGCGGTATGCAATTACCACCAGGTATGAAAATGCCGTTTTAAGGTAAACAATGCAACTTTCACAAAGTTTAAGCCAGCTCATTGAAGCACTGCGATGCCAGCCGGGTATTGGTCCAAAGTCTGCGCAGCGCATTGCATTTCATTTGCTTGAACGCGACCGCAAAGGCGGTACGCAACTTGGTAATGCTTTAACTAAAGCTATGAGTGCTGTAGGACATTGTCAATCGTGTCGGACATTTGCAGAGCAGCCACAGTGCGAGATTTGCATGAGCCCAAAACGCCAAGACAGCGGAGTTTTGTGTGTGGTTGAATCACCTACAGATGTATTGGCGATTGAGCAAACAGGACAATACAAAGGTTTATACTTTGTGTTAATGGGTCATTTATCACCCATCGATGGTATTGGTCCAAATGAAATTGGCCTTGATATTTTAGAGAGCAAATTGCGCCAAGGCGGCATTAATGAAGTGATTTTGGCCACTAACCCATCGGTTGAGGGTGAAACAACCGCGCATTTTATTGCACAACTATGCCACCGCCATAAAGTAGAAGCGTCTCGTATTGCACACGGAATACCAGTCGGCGGTGAACTCGATTTACTTGATGGCATGACATTGATGCATGCCTTTAGCGGTCGAAAAGCTGTAAGCCAAGACTAATAAAGTTATAGCGGTAAAATTTAAGTAAAGCCTGTGCTTAATAGTTTAAGTACAGGCTTTTTTATTTTCACGCACTTTTTATCTCTGATCAGAAAGCTTTTTTAAAATTCTCCCTTGAAGTTCACTCTGTACGCCCCATATTAAGTGCATAACGCAGACACTTTGCTAATTGGAGATATATAAATGACTGCAGCGCAAAAAGAAACATTAGGCTTTCAAACAGAAGTTAAACAACTATTAAACTTAATGATTCACTCACTTTATTCAAATAAAGAAATATTTTTACGTGAGCTTGTGTCAAATGCCTCAGATGCAGCTGACAAATTACGCTTTTTAGCGCTTTCAAATGGTGACTTATATCAAGGTGACGCGGACTTACGTGTTCGTATCAGTGCAGACAAAGATGCCAAAACTGTGACAATTTCAGATAACGGCATCGGTATGACTCGTGATGAAGTTATTAGCTCACTGGGTACTATTGCAAAATCCGGCACCGCTGAGTTTTTCAAAAACTTAACTGGCGACCAAAGTAAAGATTCACAGTTAATTGGTCAATTTGGTGTTGGTTTTTACTCGGCATTTATCGTAGCTGACTTAGTGACAGTTCGTACCCGTAAAGCCGGCGAAGAAAAAGGTGTTGAATGGCAATCACAAGGTGAAGGTGAATACACTCTAGAAGAAATTGAAAAAGAAGGCCGTGGTACAGACATTATTCTACACCTTCGTGAAGACGAAGCAGAGTTTGCTGATGATTGGCGTTTGCGTAGCATTGTTACTAAATACTCTGATCATATTTCTACACCAGTACAAATGTATAAAGAAGAAGTACCTGAGTCAGAAGGCCCAGACGGTGAAAAAACACCTGCAGAGCCTGCTCAGTGGGAGAGCATTAACCGTGCTACTGCGCTTTGGACTCGTGACAAATCAGAGATATCTGAAGATGAATACAAAGAATTTTACAAACATGTAAGCCATGACTGGGAAGAGCCGCTAAGCTGGGGCCACAATAAAGTTGAAGGTAAGACTGAGTACACAAGCCTGCTTTATATCCCTAAAAAAGCGCCTTTCGATTTATGGAACCGTGAACGTCAAAGTGGCTTAAAACTTTACGTACAACGTGTATTTGTAATGGATGACGCTGAGCAGTTTATGCCAAGCTACTTACGCTTTGTAAAAGGTTTACTTGATTCTAACGATTTACCGCTGAATGTATCGCGTGAAATCTTACAAGATAACAAAGTAACTCAAGCTATTCGCAAAGGTTGTACTTCACGTATTTTAAAAATGCTTGAACGTATGGCGAAAAATAAGGCCGATGATTACCAAACATTTTGGAATGAATTTGGCCAAGTAATGAAAGAAGGTCCAGCTGAAGATGCGACCAACAAAGAAGCGATAGCTAAATTATTACGCTTCTCTTCAACGCACACAGACGAAGAAGCTCAAAATGTTTCATTAGAGCAATACATTGAGCGCATGAATGAAGGTCAAGATGCAATTTACTATGTTGTTGCTGACTCGTTTACTGCTGCTAAAAGCTCACCACACTTAGAGATCTTCCGTAAGAAAGGTATTGAAGTATTATTGCTAAGCGACCGTGTTGATGAGTGGATGATGAGCCACTTAACAGAGTTCTCTGAAAAGCCATTAAAGTCAATTACACGTGGTGATCTTGATTTAGGTGATTTGGACGACGAAGAAACCAAAAAAGCACAAGAAGAGTCAGAAAAAGAAGTTGAAGGTTTAGTCGAACGTATTAAAACGACATTGGGTGAGAGCGTTAAAGACGTTCGCTTTACTCACCGTTTAACTGATTCTCCTGCATGTGTGGTTAGCGATGACAATGACATGAGCTCACAAATGCAAAAGCTAATGGAGTCTGTAGGTCAAGCTGCACCAGAAGCAAAGCCAATTTTTGAGCTAAACCCAGAACATCAACTCGTTAAGCATTTAAATGTTGAGCAAGATGAAGATAAGTTCTCTCAGTGGTCTCATGTATTGCTTGATCAAGCATTGCTAGCAGAGCGTGGTACATTAAAAGACCCAGCAGGTTTTGTTACACGCTTGAATAAATTGATGCTCGATCTTAGTAAATAATAACGTTATAAGTGTCACTGAATGAAAAGGGAGCCTGTAGCTCCCTTTTTTGTTAATTACAGCTAAGCAATTAGTATAAGTTGCTTGAGTATCGCAAGCGCTTATGGAAGAATTCAATCTTTAAAATAAATACTACTGGACTGCTTTTTCAGAACAGTATTAACCGAGGACAATGATATGCGCATTATTCTTTTGGGCGCGCCGGGTGCAGGTAAAGGCACTCAAGCTCAGTTTTTGATGGACAAATACGGTATTCCACAAATTTCTACTGGTGATATGTTACGTGCAGCAATTAAAGAAGGCACGCCACTGGGTTTAGAAGCGAAAAAAGTAATGGATGCTGGTCAGTTAATTTCTGATGACATCATCATCGGCTTGGTGAAAGAGCGTATAGCTAAAGAAGATTGCGAAAAAGGTTTTTTACTAGATGGCTTCCCACGCACAATCCCACAAGCAGATGCAATGAAAGAAAATGGTGTAGTGGTTGACCACGTTATCGAATTTGACGTTGCTGATGAAATCATTGTTGAGCGCATGGGCGGGCGTCGTGTTCATCCAGGCTCTGGACGTGTATATCATGTTGTTTATAATCCACCTAAAGTGGAAGGTAAAGACGACGTAACGGGTGAAGACTTAATTATTCGTGCGGATGACACAGAAGAAACAGTACGTAAACGTTTAGGTATTTACCATGAGCAAACTATGCCGTTAGTTGATTACTACCAAGCAGAAGCTGCATCAGGTAACACGCAATATCATAAACTTGATGGTACGCAAGCTGTTGAAGCTGTGAGCCAACAATTAGGTGAACTATTAGGCTAATTTGTGCTTATTAGAGTAAAAAAACCGCCAAACTTGGCGGTTTTATTATAACT
Source organism: Pseudoalteromonas atlantica (assembly GCF_043641955.1). Lineage (GTDB taxonomy): Bacteria > Pseudomonadota > Gammaproteobacteria > Enterobacterales > Alteromonadaceae > Pseudoalteromonas > Pseudoalteromonas atlantica_A. The sequence continues at coordinate 31,857 of NZ_JBHZRV010000011.1, read as the reverse complement.
ACGGTTTTAATAAGTCATGTCTTAAATTGTTTTCATTGCATCAATGACAGGCGCGTAATTAGGCTCTTTAGATAACTCATCAACTAACTGCTTGTATACAATTTTGTGTTCTTTATCTAACACAAACACTGCGCGTGTTAGCAATCCCATATCTTTAATGATTAACCCATAGTTCTGGCCAAAGTCTCGCCAAACAGAGTCAGATAACGTAGTAATCTTGTCGATGTTCTCAGCTTTACAAAATCGTTTTTGAGCGAAAGGTAAGTCCGCGCTGATTGTCAACATCGCAATGTTTGGAAATTGTTCCGCCACTTTTTCATTAAAATGCTTAGTTTGAATACTGCATATCCCTGTATCTAAACTTGGCACGACACTAATTAAAACAGCTTTACCTTCATAGTCTTTTAGGGTAACTGGAGCAAATGAATCATTGACGACTTTAAAGTCGGGTGCTTGTTGATTTAACTCAACACCTTGTCCAAGTAAAGTAACGGGCTTTGACTGAGCCGAAACTTTACCTGCATCAAGGGTGTTTTGGGCAATGTCAGCTGCAAAAGTAGTCGCACAAAAGCTACACAAAGCAAAAGTAAACAATCTAAGCATAAGGTATTTCCTTTAAAATTAACGCAATTGCATTCAGTGTATTATAATCAACTAACAGGACAAAGAGTTTACTTAAATTTAAAATTGTAAATATTGGTTACATTGATTAACATATTGCACAGATAAACGTTTATTCGCTGACAAATAACAATAAAAGTATGTTGTATGCTAAACAGTGCAACTGCAAAACAGAGAGAAGCTATGTCAACATCGGTATTAATTTGCGACGACTCAAAGTTAGCACGGCGACAATTAGCACGATCGTTACCAGATGATTGGGATATCAAAGTTGAGTTTGCTGAAGATGGTGAGCATTGCATTGAGCAAATAAAAGCCATACAGCCAGAAATTCTTTTTTTAGACCTAAATATGCCAAAAATGGATGGCTACGAAGTGTTGCAAGAGATTCAAAATCAATCTCTTTCTGTACTTACTGTTGTGGTGTCGGGTGATATTCAACCGAACGCTCATCAACGGGTACTGGATTTAGGCGCAATTGATTTTATCCAAAAACCCTGTGACGCTCAAAAGCTCGCTGATATTATCGAACATCACGGTATTAAAGATAAAGCCATGCGTGAGCGTTTAGCACATCAACTAGGTGAGCAAGTTGACCCTGATGTGCGGGATATCTATCAGGAGTTAACTAATGTTGCTATGGGCCAAGCAGGGGACCTTCTAGCTCGGTTGTTAAATGTCTTTGTTGAGTTACCCATACCAAATGTAAATATTCTTGAGGTCAATGAATTAGATATGGCGCTGCGCTCAATTGATGCGAATGCGACTACATCAGGTGTTTGCCAAGGGTTTATCGGTGGTGGTGTATCAGGTGAAGCTTTATTGCTTTTAAATGATTCAAGTTTCAAAGAAATTGCTTCGTTAATGAATTACCAAGGCGAGTTAAATAACAAAATTGAACTTGAACTACTAATGGATATTAGTAATATTTTAATTGGTGCCATTTTAACCGGCCTTTCTCGCCAGTTAGATATGACGTTTAGCCAAGGCCACCCCGTTGTGCTTGGTCAGCATTGTGATGTGTCTGATTTAGTGAAAGCGAATAAGTCTCGCTGGCAACGTACCCTTGCGATTGAGATCAGTTACGGTATTGAAAACCATAATATAAATTGTGATTTAATGCTGTTATTTACCGAAGATTCAATGAAAACTTTGAAATACAAAGTTGCTTACCTACTAGAAGACTAACATTATGCCAGCAGCTGATTTTAATATGAATGAAATCCATTGGTTAATGGATATGTTTAACACTGTCGATGTCGGCTTGGTAGTGTTAGATCGCGAGTATAAAGTGTGTATCTGGAATGGCTTTATGGAAAATCATTCTGGTTTATTGCCAAGTGCTGTTAAAGATAAAGACTTATTCGACCTTTTTCCTTCGATTGATGAGAAATGGTTTCGCAGTAAATCAGAATCAGTATTTGTTTTAAAAAATCGCTCGTTCACCATATGGGAGCAACAACCCTACATTTTCCGCTTCAAAAACTACAGGCCTATTACAGGTAAAGCGGATCATATGTATCAAAATGCGACTTTTATTCCACTATCTAATGTTAGAGGTGAGGTAAGTCACATTTGCATTATTATTTATGATGTTACAGATGTAGCCGTAAATAAAAATGAGCTCGAAGAACTCAATAGCAAGTTAGAGCTAATGAGTCAAACGGATGCTTTAACTAAATTGAACAACCGTGGTCACTGGGAAGATTCTCTCAGAAAAGAATTCTTACGGATAAAAAGAAGTTCTGGCACAAGTTGTTTATTGATGTTTGATATAGATCACTTCAAAAAAATCAATGATCAATATGGTCACCGCTGTGGTGATGAAGCTTTGCGTCATATCGCTGACTTGCTCAGAAAAACATTGCGTGAAACGGATGTAGCGGGTCGCTATGGTGGCGAAGAGTTTGCAGTCACACTACTTGATACAGATAAAGCAGGCGCTGAAATTTTGGCAGAAAGGCTTCGTAGTCTAATTGAAGCATCCTCAATCTATTTTGATGGAGAACAAATAAAAATGACCATTAGTATTGGTCTTGCTTGTTTTCAAGCTGATTTTGAACGCTATGAAAAGTGGATTGAAGCTGCTGATAAAGCGCTTTATATGTCAAAAGATAAAGGGCGAAACTGTATTACAGATTACATTAGCTTACAGCAAGCTCAAGATTAATAAAAATGACGCTCAGCGTCATTTTTATTACCTAATATTAAATACCGCTTTTTAATATTCAATATAGTGTACACCCACTATTATAATGTGTGTTGTGAGTCATCAATAGGGCATTGAGCAAGTAATGTTACCTCATCTGATGTGGACTGCTGCTCTAGCTTAACCTTAAACCCCCATAAGCGATAAAGGTGTTTAAGCACTTCATCATATGAATCAGCTAGAGGTATGTTTTGATGGGGAACATAACGCAAAGTTAAGGAGCGATCGCCACGTACATCTACATTGAAGACTTGTAGGTTCGGTTCATGATTACTCAAATTATATTGTGCAGATAATGTTTCACGCACTTTATGGTAACCACTGTCATCATGAATAGCACCAATTTCTAAAGTGGGATCCTTCTCATGGTCGATAATAGTAAATAACTTAAAGTCTCGGATGAGTTTTGGCGATAAAAACTGGCTAATGAAGCTTTCATCTTTGAAATTTTCCATTGCAAAATGAAGTGTTTCTAGCCAATTACTACCCGCATATTCAGGGAACCACTGTTTATCTTCTTCCGTAGGGTTTTCACAGATACGTCTAATATCCACCATCATATTAAAGCCAAGAGCATAAGGATTTATACCTGAATAATATTTGCTATTGTAAGGGGGCTGATACACAACATTGGTGTGGCTTTGTAAAAACTCTAGCATAAATGAATCAGTGAGTTTTCCTTCATCATAAAGGTGATTCAAAATGGTGTAATGCCAAAAAGTGGCCCAGCCTTCATTCATTACTTGGGTTTGTTTTTGTGGGTAAAAATATTGTGATATTTTTCTTACAATACGAATTATTTCACGTTGCCATGACTCTAATAATGGCGCGTTTTTTTCAATAAAGTACAGAATGTTTTCTTGTGGTTCAGAGGGAAAGTGATGCTCACTTTTTTTGGCCTCTTGATGCTGCACCGGGATTGTGCGCCAAAGTTCATTTACTTGAGATTGCATATATTCTTCACGTTCTTGTTGACGTTTTTGCTCTTCAAATAACGATATTTGCTGCGGGCGCTTATACCTATCGACACCATAATTCATTAATGCATGACAAGAATCTATTAGCGTTTCGACTTCATCGATGCCGTACTTCTCTTCACAACGAGATATATAATTTTTAGCGAATAACAAGTAATCAATAATTGAACCGGCATCTGTCCATGTTTTAAAAAGGTAGTTCCCTTTAAAAAACGAATTATGCCCATAACACGCATGTGCCATTACCAGAGCCTGCATTGGTAAGGTGTTTTCTTCCATTAAATACGCAATACAAGGATCAGAATTGATCACAATTTCATAAGCAAGCCCCATCTGACCACGTTTGTAATTTTGTTCTGTTTGAATAAACTTCTTACCATAAGACCAGTGGCTATAACCAATTGGCATTCCAACGCTTGAGTAAGCATCCATCATTTGCTCTGCTGTGATTACTTCAATTTGATTTTGGTAAGTATCTAAGCGGTAATGCTCGGCAACACGGGCAATTTCATCTTGATATTGTTGCAGTAACTCAAATGTCCAGTCAGGACCATCGCTAATACGTTTATCGGTCATATAAATACCTCTTTGTGCAGTCTATGCTGCACCTTGGTGTTGACGATTCTTTTTAAATAGCTCTCGAAAAATAGGGTAAATATCTTCAACACTTTTAATATGTTGTATGGCGAAGTTGTCGTATGTTTGACAGATGGTCTGATATTCTCGCCACAGACTTTGATGAGCGCGTGTAGTGATTTCTATATAGGCATAATAACGCACTTCATCGAGCAATTTATTACGAAGGATCTGCGAACACTGAGGTGAGTCATCCGCCCAATTATCTCCATCAGATGCTTGCGCAGCATAAATATTCCATTGTGACGAATTATAGCGTTCTTTGATTATTTCGTTCATTAACTTCAACGCACTTGAAACAATGGTACCGCCGGTTTCTTGAGAATAGAAAAACTCTTGCTCATCGACCTCTTTAGCTTGAGTATGATGGCGTATATATACCACTTCTATATCTTTGTAGCTGCGTGTTAAAAACTGATACAGCAAAATATAAAAACGCTTTGCCATATCTTTGGTAGCTTGATCCATCGAGCCTGAGACATCCATAATACAAAACATAACGGCTTTGCTGGTGGGGTGGGGTTGTTTTTCATAGTTACGAAAACGCAAATCATAATTATCTATAAAAGGAACTGCTCTAATCTGCTGTTCCAATAGTTTTATATCGTGCTCAATTAAACTGATGGCTGCCAGGTCAGGCTCACTTTCTTCAAGCAGGTTTGCAAGTTGTTCATTGAGCTCTTTTAAGCGACGTTTCTTACCTGCGGTCATAGCCACACGCCGAGCTAGAGAGCCTTGTAATGACCTAACAATATCTATGTTACTTGGCATGCCATCACTGCAAAATCCGGCACGGTGTGTTTTCATTTGTACTAGTTTATCAAGCTGATTTTGCTGCAGGTTTGGCAGTTCTAAATCTTCAAACAATAAATCTAAATACTCGTCTTTTGAAATAGAAAAAACAAAATCATCCTCTCCTTCACCAGAGTCACTTGCTTCACCTTCTCCAGCACCACCGCCGGCTCCTCCCTGAGGGCGCTTTACTTTATCGCCAGTAGAGAATTGATCATTGCCAGGGTGTATTTGCTCTCTATCACCGCCCTTACCTTGATGAAAAATAGGTTCACTAATATCTCTTTGCGGAATAGAGATACTTTCACCACTGCTGGTATCTGTTACGCTGCGTTTGTTTACAGCATCAGATACCGCCTCTTTTATCTGTTTTTTATACCGTCTTATAAAGCGCTGACGGTTCAGCGTGCTTTTGTTTTTACCGTTTAGACGACGGTCTATAAAATTCGCCATATTGACCCCCTAAAAATACACCAGTCACTTATTACTGCGACTTACGAACGCGTAAGTACCACTCTGACAGCAAGCGAACTTGTTTTTGGGTGTAGCCTTTTTCGACCATGCGGTTAACAAAGTCTTCATGCTTCTTCTGATCTTCTGCCGATGTTTTGGCATTAAATGAAATAACCGGTAATAGTTCTTCGGTATTTGAGAACATTTTTTTCTCAATAACTGTCCTAAGTTTCTCATAGCTGGTCCAAAGAGGGTTTTTACCGTTATTGTGAGCGCGAGCACGTAGAACAAAGTTAACTATTTCGTTTCTAAAGTCTTTCGGGTTGGAGATACCCGCAGGTTTCTCAATTTTTTCAAGCTCTGCATTAAGTGCTTCACGGTTAAATAATTGGCCGGTGTCAGGGTCGCGGTACTCTTGGTCCTGAATCCAAAAATCGGCATAGGTAACGTAGCGGTCGAATATGTTTTGTCCATATTCAGAGTAAGACTCAAGGTAAGCGGTTTGTAACTCTTTGCCTATAAACTCAACGTATTGAGGTATCAAATAGCCTTTCAAATGACTTAAGTAGCGCTCCTCTACATCAGCAGAGAACTGTTCTCGTTCAATCTGTTGCTCTAGTACATAGAATAAATGCACAGGGTTAGCTGCAACTTCAAGCGTGTCAAAATTAAATACGCGGGAAAGAATTTTAAAGGCGAAACGGGTTGATAGCCCTGTCATTCCTTCGTCAACACCCGCATAGTCACGGTATTCTTGGTACGACTTTGCTTTAGGATCAGTGTCTTTTAATGTTTCACCATCATAGACACGCATTTTAGAGTAGATACTTGAATTTTCTGGATCTTTAAGGCGTGATAGGGTGGTAAATTTGGCCAATGTTTCCAGCGTACCTGGTGCACAAGGTGCATTATATAATTCGCTGTGTTCAAGTAATTTATCATAAATTTTAATTTCTTCAGATACACGTAGACAGTAAGGTACTTTTACGATGTAAACACGATCTAGAAACGCTTCATTGTTTTTATTATTTTTAAATGTTTGCCATTCAGATTCATTCGAGTGAGCTAAAATCATACCATTGAAGGGCAGGGCACTGATGCCTTCGGTGCCGTTGTAATTACCTTCTTGAGTCGCTGTTAGTAGAGGGTGCAGTACTTTAATAGGTGCTTTAAACATCTCAACAAACTCCATTAACCCTTGATTCGCAAGACACAATGAGCCCGAATAGGCGTAAGCATCAGGATCGCTTTGGGCAAAATGTTCAAGTTGACGAATATCTACTTTACCAACCAGTGCAGAGATATCTTGATTGTTTTCATCGCCGGGTTCAGTTTTTGCTATAGCAATTTGATTTAAAATTGAAGGGTAGCGCTTCACCACTTTAAACTTGCTTATATCACCATTAAATTCATGTAGGCGCTTAGTTGCCCATGGCGACATGATTGTTTTTAAGTAGCGCGGTTTAATGCCATATTCTTTTTCTAGTACGCCAGCATCTTCATTAACATCAAATAACGCTAAGGGGTGATCATTAACAGGGGAGCCTTTGATAGAGTAAATAGGCACTTGCTGCATTAAATATTTCAGTTTCTCTGCAATCGAAGATTTCCCGCCACCAACAGGCCCAAGCAAATAAAGTACCTGCTTGCATTCTTCTAGCCCTTGAGCAGCGTGTTTAAGATAAGAGACAATTTGCTCAATGGCTTCTTCCATGCCATAAAAATCATTAAAGGCGGGATAGCGAGCGACAACGCGGTTTGAAAACAGCCTACTGAGTCTTGCGTCAGTGGAGGTATCGACCATTTGTGGCTCACCTATCGCCATTAATAATCGCTCAGGAGCGCTGGCATAGGCAGATTTATCGGTTTTACAAATTTCTAAGAATTCAGCAATGCTGTATTCTTCTTCTTGTGCCGCTTCGTAGCGTGCTTGGTAATGCTCGAAAATACTCATGAAGACCTCCAAAAAACCTGCTTAAACTAGGTGCTGAATGATTTAAAAATAAGCAAAGGTTAATTAAAGCTTAGTCATGAATTTGAATTTTTGTGCAATAAAATTAAAAATTTATCTTAACGCCTTTTTATTTTTGTGACTTTGTGCATTTATTACGACTCTAGGTTAGGTCAAAGCTTGCTTAGCCTAAAAACCCTTTTAATTAAAGGAGATCATCGCAGGCATAAATTTAAGCGATAAAGCTTAAAATTTTATTAATTTTTAGATTTAACGTTACACGGTTGAGGTTGTTTGTGGCAAAGAGAAATAGAATTTGTAGTATAAAATTACTGTTCGAACAATATGTGATTCAACAAAAAAGGTGCCGAAGCACCTTTTGTATTAGTTAACTCTAAATAAGTTACTAAATTATGCGAAGTTTGCGTTCGCGAATTCCCAGTTAACTAGCGACCAAAAACCTTTAAGGTAATCAGGACGCACGTTACGGTAATCGATGTAGTATGCGTGTTCCCATAAGTCAACAGTAAGAACTGGAGTAACACCTGCATCAGTTAATGGTGTTGCAGCGTTAGATGTATTAACGATGTCTAAAGAACCATCTGCTAATTTAACTAACCAAGTCCAGCTTGAACCAAAGTTATTTACAGCTTTATCATTTAATGCATCTTTAAATGCATCGAATGAGCCCCATTTAGCATTGATCGCGTCAGCGATTGCGCCAGTTGGTTCGCCGCCGCCATTTGGAGATAGGCTGTTCCAGTAGAAAGTGTGGTTCCAAATTTGTGCTGCGTTATTAAATACGCCACCCTCTGAAGAACATACGATCTCTTCAAGTGTTTTGCCTTCAAACTCAGTTCCAGGGATCAAACCATTTAATTTAACAACATAAGTGTTGTGGTGTTTGCCGTGGTGAAACTCTAACGTTTCTTTTGAAATGTGTGGCTCAAGTGCATCAATTGCATACGGTAGTGACGGTAGTTCAAATGACATTTTTATCTCCATCTTCTTTTGGTTGATAGTCCGTTTGGTAATACGTAATGCCTGCTCGAACAGACCACTTATCTATACCAAACAGAATTATAGTGTTACTATAATTGTTGAGTATTTTACTCAAGTTTTAGCAAACAGCAATGCAAAACAGCAATGCAAATGCAAGACTATTTCGATTGCGGCTTTATTTGCCCATTTTAAGATACATATATGAGGCTTAATGAAAATTTTTCAAGCCATAAATATGTTCAGCTATCGTCACTTTGAGGTTGTAGATGGAAACCATTGATAAAATTAAACAGCAGATTTCAGAAAATCCAATTATTCTTTATATGAAAGGCTCACCAAAATTACCAAATTGTGGTTTTTCTTCACAGGCGTCTCAAGCTCTAATGTCTTGTGGCGAACCGTTTGCATATGTTGATATTTTACTAAATCCAGATATCCGTGCTGAACTTCCAGCTTATGCAAACTGGCCAACATTCCCACAGCTATGGATTGAAGGTGAATTAATCGGTGGTTGCGATATCATCATCGAAATGTTCCAGCGTGGTGAGTTACAACCATTGATTACTGAAACAGCAGCAAAGTTCAAAGAAGCTGACGCTGAGTAATACTGATTGCCAGTTAGAATGTTTAAAAGCCGCTGTTTAGCGGCTTTTTTATTGGATGTTATTAGGCAGTATTATGTGTACGCTTAACCCGCCTGTAGCTTGATTATGCAAACTTATCTGCCCATGGTGCGCTTCAACGATTTCTCTACATAATGCGAGCCCTAAACCACTACCACTTGATTTTGTTGAGTAAAAAGGAATAAGTGCATTGGCCATCACTTGCTCACTCATTCCCTTGCCTTGGTCGCTTACAGTTATTCGTGTGTTGTAACTATCTTGAGATAGTGCGATTGCAATATATTCTGATTTAGAGCCTGATTCATGGGCATTTTTTAGCAGGTTGATGAGAAGTTGTTCAACCTGAGTTTGATCAGCAAACGTTGTTACTGCGGTTTGCTCTGATAAATTAAATGGCCATTGATTTTGCAATTGTTGGAACAATAAAGACCAATTTATTTTTGAAAATTGTGGTGTTGGGAGTTTGGCAAACTTACCATAACCTTGAACAAATTCGTTTAGGTGTTTAATGCGCTCTTCGATAGTTGAAAATACGCGAGTAAGTCTCGCTTCATCGACTTTTTCACTGAGTATTTTGCCGCTGTGTAACATTGAGGACATAGGACCAAGTGAATTGTTAAGCTCGTGGCTGATAATACGAATAACCTTTTTCCATACTTCGACCTCTTGTCGGCTTAACTCGCGGGTTAGCTGCTTAAAGACATACAAAGTATGAAATTGATTATTAAGTAAAAGCTTTCCTGTTGATAAATGCCATGTTTGTGATTCTTGGTTTAGCTTATCCAGAGTAAACAGTCCATCTACACCGCGCTGTAAGGCGTTGCTCAGTTGTGGGTGGGCATTGGCAAATAAGTTGGAAAACTGTTCACCCTCTAATGATGCTTTGGCATTGAACAAATCACGGGCACTGTGATTACTGTAGACGATGAAGTCTCTATCGTTTTTAAGAACAACAGCCTGCGGAGAGCTTTGCAGCACTTTATCAAGCATAAGCTCACGTTGATAAATCCATTGCTTTTCCTGGCGTAGTTGTTTAGCTGTTTGGTTATAAAGTTCGCATAAATTGCCTATTTCATTGTTGCCGTTATAGGCTAGTAATGATGAGAGCTCACCATCTTTAAAGTTGAGTAAGCCAGTTTCCAAGGAATGTATTCCTTGTATTAGCGGGTTTACTAAACGCAGCGATAGATAGCTGGTAAAAACGAGAGTGAACGCACTGAAGGCAAGAGTGAAATACCAAGGAAGATGAATAAGCCAACATATTAATAAAACGGGACAGAGGGCTGCAATAGCACTAATAATCAATAACTGTGAGCGAATACTGACAAAGCGTTTTTTTGTACTCATTAATAATCAATCTCAAATTTTTGTAAACGTCTATAAAGTGCTTGCCGACTCATACCAAACTGCCTTGCAACTTTAGCGATGACTCCTTGATGTAGGTGCATAGCTTGCTCTATTTCGTGCTTAGTCACTTGCGTTTTTACTGCAGTGTTGCTTATGGTGGGGGTTTGCAATGCAAAGTTCTTTAAAGTAATCACACCCTCAGGGTTTAAAACGGCTGCTCGTTTACATGCATTTTCGAGTTCGCGTACATTGCCAGGCCAGCTATGAGACAATAATGCTTGTTCAGTGTCAACGCTGAGCTCTCTATTGTTCAAAAAGTGGTTTGTTAGCACTAAAATATCATCTGGTCGCTCAGCAAGGCTGGGTAAATTCAATTCAATAACATTGAGGCGGTAATATAAATCTTCTCTAAATTTACCGAGTTTAATTGCGTTTACTAAGTTTTCATTGGTGGCAGAAATAACTCGCACAGTAACCTTTCTTGTTTGAGTTGAGCCGAGTCGTTCAAATTCACCTGTCTGTAACACACGTAACAACTTCATTTGCCCTGACAGTGGCAGGTTACCAATTTCATCTAGAAATAATGTGCCCCCATCGGCTGCTTCAAAACGACCAATGCGTTGTTTGGTTATCCCTGTGTAAGCTCCGGCTTCTGCTCCAAATAACTCGGCTTCAATTAGCTCACTTGGAAGGGCACCGGCATTTACAGTAATAAAGGGTTGCTCATGTAGTAAGGAGTTGGCCTGAATAATGTGTGCTATGCGTTCTTTACCACTGCCATTCGGACCTGTTATTAGCACTGATACATCTGACTTAGCTACTTGAATAGCCATATTGAGAATATTTTCCATGGCTGTGCTTTTGTAAACTAAACCGACTAGTTTTGCATCATTTATACTTTTATCGCGCTCTTGTTGATGTCGCTCATAAATCGCATTTTGTTGTTTAACGTTACCAAGTTCAATTAAGTTAGTAACACACGTTAGCAGCTTTGTATCATCCCATGGTTTGGGTAGGTAATCTGCGGCACCTGCTTTAACAAGCTCTATGGCTACTTCAAGCTCTGTCCATGCAGTGATCAAAATAATGGGTAAGTGTGGATTGAGTTGCCTTAATTGATAAAAAAGAGCCTTACCTTCTTCACCAGAAGTTGTGTCTGCAGTGAAGTTCATATCTTGGATGACCAACGCAATACGTTGATATTGCACCACTTGAATAGCCTCAAATGGATTAGTGGCAGTCACAACGGCAAAGTCATGAATTTCCAGTAGTAATGATAACGCCTCTAAAACAGCGGGGTTATCATCAACGATAAGTATTTTTTCCATGAGAATATAATCGCTGTTTTTATTATCTTTATTTTAAAATGCTACACGGTATTAAACCAGTGTAGCATAGGTTGGGAATGGCTTTATATGGTTCGCGTGGCAATGCTAGGGGATATATTCGCCGCACGTCTGGCTGGACCAAATACCGCAAGCAAACTCATTACAAACACCATAATTGCGGTACCTGCTATATAACTTGTTGGCAATGCAGCAATTGAAAAATGTTGCATGAGCAATTGGCCAAGTAATAAGGCTGCGATACAACCTAGTATTAAACCAACACTACAGATCATGGCGTTTTCAACTAAAAAATAGCTAATGATGGCAGACTTTCTCGCGCCCAACGCACGACGCGTACCAATTTGTTTAGTCCGCTTACTGATATTAAATAAAGTTAAGCCGAAGATACCCAGAGCAGTTACCAGAACTAATATAGTGATGAGCACAATTAACATGCGCATCATTAAGGTGTCTTGCGCCATGTAACTTTCTTTGGCTTCATCTAAACCTCTTATTGTTACAATCACGCGTTTGTCATAGTTTTTTAGCATCTCATCTTCAATTGTACTCGTTAATTGTGCGCGTTGGCTGGCATCGGTACGGACGATAAAGTTTCCTGAAATGTTTGGGTTAATGTAAGGGATTAAAGCAACACTATCAGGGCGGCTATCTTTGAGCCAAGGGCCTTTAGCTTTTTTGATAATACCGACTATTTTAAGAGCGATATCACCTAAATATACGGTTTTACCTAAAGCATCTGTATCAGGAAATAACTCATCGGCTAGTGCTTGGGTAATGATAGTCACATTAGCACGTTGCTCATTATTATCAGTTACAATAACTTCACTTTCGTTGAAGTTTCGTCCAGCAGTAAGTTCAAGTCCTAATGTATTTAAAGCATGGTCATCAGTAAAAAAATATGACGTTCTGGCTGAAAGCCCAGGCTCAGGAGCTGGATTAATACTAAAGTCAGACGCACTGCCACTGCCTGAAAGCGGTGTATTACTAATATAAGCAGCATCAATGACGCCAGGTAACCCACGTAACATTGATTCGTCCAGCTCAAACTGCTGGTGGCTAGAAACATCATCACCAAACAACATGACATGGAATGAAAATATTTCGTCTTCAGGATAGCCTGTTTCTTGACTTAAATAGCTCACTTTATCTTCAATTATAAATGCAGCATTACTGACAATCGCAGTGGTGATAGCAATTTGAAGTAATAGCAATAAGGCGCCTATTTTTGAGCGACATAACGCGTGAAAAATCGGTTTTATCTCTAACATAATATGCCCCTATTGGCTCTTAAGGTAAATTGCAGGGTTGGTTTTACATACTAACCAAGCAGGATAGAGTCCGGCTAAGATACAGGTTGTAATTGCAATAATGGGTGCACTGAGTAGCATAGTGATGTCCATAGTGGCGATTGATGAGTAGTAATCATAACTTTGACGAACACCCCACAGTCCTAATTGCGCAAGTACGATACCGATCAAACCACCGAAACATCCGAGCATTGCAACTTCAACAAGGTGTTGTAAAAATATCTGCCGTTTACTGGCCCCTAAAGCGCGGCGTACACCGACTTCAGGCGCGCGACGTAAAAATTTTGCTAACAATAAGCCAAGAATATTGGCTAAACATACGGCTAAAAACATAAAGCTTAAGGCGACCAAGATTTTATTGTCTTCACTGATTACATTGTTGTATTCCATCCATTGGTTAACATCACGTAAGCTGTAAATAAGCTCTTTACGATTAAAACGGCCACGCTTTTGTTGCTCTTCCATATAGGCCATTAAAAAGGTTTCATAGTCTTGTTTTTGCTGTGCGTTGTTTAATTCCACCCAAAATTGAACCCATACCATTTCTGACTGTAGCTTCGCTTTAAAGCTTCTAACGTCTTCATGTTTCCAGCCATTGGTATTACCCCAGTTACCAAGTTCCTTCGCTTCAACAAGGCCAAATGGTAAAAACATGCTCTCAGGTTCGTTAAAAGAACCATTATTCAAATCGTAGTATTTAACCACTAAAGGCCAGTTCTTTGTGACGCCAATAACTTCATAGCTTTCGTTATCAAGGTAAATAATATTGCCAACGGAGTTTTCACCACCAAATAGCCTTTCATTCAACTCTTCACTTATGACAACGACAGGGGCTGCGTTTTCTTCTTGCTGTTGCGACCACTTATTGCCATATAAGAACTCGAGTTGAAACATGTCAAAAAATTCAGGCGTGGTCATCCGCGCACTTTTGCTAAAAGGCTTAACGGTGTCTGAGTCGGTATAGATAGAAAAGCCACTTCGTAGCATACTTAAGCGTTTACCTTCAGTATTAGCACGATATAAGTTGGTCGCATCTTTGTATGTCAACTGAAGAGGTAAATTATCGTTTGTCCACCACGTGTTATCATCATCCATTATTTGCAGTTGCACACTAAACAGCTGGCTGCTTTTACTAGGGATAGGGTCGCTCGCCATCATGTGATAAACACTTAGGCTTGTCATGGTGACACCAATACCAATGGCAATGGCTAAAACCATTAATAAGCTCACCAATGGCGTGCGTTTAAAGCTACGCCAACTTAAATCAAAGTAATGTAATAGCATGGCTTACGCTCCTGCAACATTTTTCAGATTTTGCGCGCCTTGATACAAGGTAAAGTCGGCGAGTTGACCATCGACTACTTGAATATTACGCGGCGCTCGGCGGGCGAGCTCAGGGTCGTGTGTGACCATTACAATAGTTGCACCATCGCGATTTATTTGTTCAAGTAATTCCATTACTTGGCGTGCCATTAGGCTATCTAAATTACCTGTTGGTTCATCAGCGAGTAAAAACCTTGGCTCGCCTGCTAGTGCGCGTGCGATCGCAACCCGTTGTTGTTGACCGCCAGAAAGCTGTTGCGGTAGATGTTTAGCGCGCGAGGCAAGGCCTACTTGCTCTAAACATTGCTCTATTCTACGTTTACGCTCAGCTGCTTTAATACCTCGGTAGCGCAGAGGTACTTCAATATTTTCATATAAATTTAAATCAGGAATAAGGTTGAAGCCTTGAAATATAAAGCCAATTTTTTGATTACGAACATCAGCACGTTGGTTATCATTTAATTTCCCAACATCAATACCGTCAAGTAAGTATTCACCTTCAGAGAAGGTTTCTAGCATGCCAGCAATATTTAAAAATGTTGTTTTACCTGAACCGCTAGGCCCAGTGACAGCAATAAATTCACCTTCGTCTACTTGCAAACTAAAGTCTTGCAATGCATGTGTTTGCACCATTTCAGTTTGATATATTTTACTAATATTGTTCATTTTTAGCATGATTATGTCCTTTCATTGTTTTGTTCAAACGCGGCTATTAGCGAAGTAATAAGGTTGATGCGTTTTTAAAATTACCATAAGTTGAAATTATTAATTGATCGCCTGGCTCTACACCTGCGATCATTTCGACGGCACTGATACTTGTTGCACCAATGGATATATCAATTAATTGTGCAGAGTCACCTACAACTTTATAGGCTTGAGTTCCTCCTTGTTGAAGGAATGCGCCACGTTTGACCTGTAACACATTTTCGCGGTTTTCTAACAAGATACGGGCAGTTAATCGTTGGTTTTGACGAATACCGGTGAGTTCTTTATTAAACCTGACCCGAGTGGTGACTTCTCTGTTATTAACTTCCGGTGAAATTGCACTAAGTGTTCCTAGCACTTTGTTAGCCCCTAATGTGAGCTCTACTGTCATGCCTAGCCCAAGTTCATTTGCATAGCTTTCAGGGACCTGCAGTTCTGCCTCAAAGTTACTCAAATCAACCAAGGTCATTAAAGGTTGGCTTTGCGAAACAGCTTCTTTTTGTTGTACTAATAAATTGCCTACGATACCGGCAACGCTAGCTTCAATAGTAAGGTTGCTAACTTGTCGGTTTAGTTCGTCAACAACAAGCTGTTGCCGTGCTAAATCTCGTTCAGCGGCTTGAAGTTCAAACGCTAATGTATCCTTAGCTAACGCTACCTCTTGTTGGGCATGTTTGTATGAAAGCTTTGCGCGAGCTAAATCATCGACTGCTTTTTCTAGATCAATTTGGCTAATTAAATTTTTAGAAATTGAAAGTTTAGCGCGGCGGTTTTCCCTATCAGCAGCATTAAGTTCAACTTGAGCGAGGTCGAGAGCTTTAGTTAAACTAAGTTTTTGTCTGCGCGCTTCTAGGTGTTTGCGTTTCAGCTCACCGTCTAGGCGTGCTAATACAGATTGTTGTTGCTTTAATTCGTTAGTGAGTTCAGGGCTTTCAACAATAGCAATAATTGCTCCCTTATTAACGTTATCGCCTGCTTTTACTCGTAAATCCACATAGCCTCTTTCTGGGCTGTAAATTTTTGGTGCATTTGCAGCGACGATTTTGCCACTGGCTGAAACATCCCTAATTAATGTAGCTCGGGTTACGGGGGCAATCTGTAATGTATCTCTATCAACAGAAAGAGACCCTTTTTCATTACCCATAAATGCCTGAGCACACAATGCGACAAGCGACATAATTACTGCGGCAATTTTGATTGGTTTCTTATAGCTTTTAGTTTGGACAACAGAAGTGTCCTGTGCGCTAGTATCTTTTATCATGAGACTTCCTTTATTTTTTATATCTATTCTTCGAGGTAGGTAATCATTAAGCTCACGGCAAACATGGTAATTGGCGAGACTAAAAACAAACTGAGAATAAACATAATGGTGTCCTATTAATATCTTAGTTTTATGTATTCGATTACTGTGCCAAGTTTCAAGTTATTGATTTATTGAATTAAATGTTTTTACTTGCCCTTATTAATGTGTCCGCGGACAGCAAATGTGTCCGCAGCGGACACTTTTTTGAGCATTCCCTTAAGGTCAATTTCATAATGCTGTTATGAGGGGGCAGGAAAATAGGCCTGTTATTGTGAAGCGGTATTTATGCATTTATGTGTATTTTATGCAGCTCAACAGAGCTATGCCATGAGTCAATGTTTAAAAGTACACTCAAATTACGCCATCTATATAAGCAATAATTTAATACTCAATGTAAAACAGCAATAATCATCACTCAAACTCGATAGTGAATATTTATGCATTTTATGGGTCGTTTACGTTTACGTAAACTGTGATTTGCGAATTGGCTTTTTTTACAAGTTGTTAAATTTGACACCAGTGTCATAAAAAAATAATGGGTGTTTATCGGCTAAATGTTAAAAAATGGCACGAAATAAAAAGATTGTGCTTGCGTGAGAAATATTCAAGAATATGAATATGTATTCATAATGCTATTGACTCTATGTACAATTGGCGATAGTTTTGACTGTCTGCTAGCAAACCGTCGAGAAGATCATTAATAGCTAGCTGTTGTAGCAAGGGGAGGGGTCTATGTTATACGACTCAAAATTAGAAAAAGATAATTGCGGCTTTGGCTTAATAGCCCAGGTCAATGGTCAGGCTAGTCATCGCTTAATAAGAACAGCGATCACCGGTCTTGACCGTATGGAACACCGTGGTGGTATTTCTGCCGATGGTAAAACAGGTGATGGTTGTGGTTTATTGTTGCAAAAACCAGATAGTTTTTTCCGCGCAATCGCCAGTGAGCAGAATTGGCATTTAGGTAAAAACTATGCAGTTGGCATGATTTTCTTAAACGCAGATCCAGTACTTGCACAAACTGCCAAAGATGTATTGAGTGAAGAACTCGAAAAAGAAACGCTTAATATTCAGGGGTGGCGTGTTGTTCCGACAGATGCATCGTGTTTGGGCCCTATTGCCAAGAAACAACTCCCGAATTTTGAACAGATTTTTGTAAGTGCACCAGAGGGTTGGCGTCCGAAAGATTTAGAGCGTCGTTTATACGTAGCACGCCGCCGCGCTGAAAAACGCTTGAGTAACGATGAAGGTTTTTACATAGCGAGTTTGTCAGGATTAGTGACTATCTACAAAGGCTTGATGATGCCGGTAGATTTACCTAACTTTTATTTAGACTTAGCTGATATTCGTATGACCAGTGCGATTTGTGTTTTTCATCAGCGCTTTTCAACAAACACACAACCACGCTGGCCACTTGCTCAACCATTTCGTTATTTAGCGCACAATGGTGAGATCAATACCATTCAAGGTAATCGTCAGTGGGCGCGTGCGCGCTCGTACAAGTTTGCATCGCCACTTATACCTGACTTACAAACAGCGGCCCCGTTTGTTAATGAAACTGGCTCAGATTCATCAAGCTTAGATAACATGCTAGAACTATTCTTAGCTGGTGGCATGGATTTATTCCGTGCTATGCGAATGCTTGTGCCACCTGCATGGCAGAAAAACCGTGCGATGGATGATGACTTACGTGCGTTTTATGACTTTAACTCAATGCATATGGAACCGTGGGATGGTCCTGCGGGTATCGTTATGTCTGATGGTCGCTTTGCAGCCTGCAATCTAGACCGTAACGGTTTGCGTCCTGCGCGTTATGTGATCACACAAGATGGCTTTATTACACTTGCCTCAGAAGTGGGGATTTGGGATTACACTGCTGATGAAGTGGTTGAAAAAGGCCGTGTTGGTCCGGGTGAACTTCTCGTTATTGATACACATTTAGGCAAGATTTGGCACTCTGATGAAATCGATCAAGATTTAAAAGCGCGTCACCCCTATAAAGCATGGCTTGAAGAAAACGTTAAACGCTTAACACCATTTGAGCAATTATCAGAGCAAGATGCAGGTAATCGTTCATTTGACGATCAAACCTTACTGAAATATCAAAAAATGTTTGGCTTTACTAACGAAGAGCTCGACAGTGTGATTCGTGTAATGGGTGAAATTGGTCAAGAAGCGACAGGCTCTATGGGTGATGACACACCGTTTGCCGTACTTTCTGAGGGGAACCGTTCGCTGTTTGACTACTTCCGCCAAAAATTTGCGCAAGTAACCAACCCGCCAATCGATCCACTACGTGAAAATCACGTTATGTCTTTAGCTACTTGTATAGGTAGCGAGCAAAATGTATTTAACGAAACCACAGGCCACGCTAAACGCTTGCAGTTTGATACACCGATTTTGATGTATGCAGATATGCAGCAGTTACTAAGTGCCGACCAAGCGCATTATAGCTACTGTAAAATTGATATTACCTACAGCAAAGAAGAAGGCTTAGCTAATGCGGTCACCCGTATATGTGATGAGGCACAACAAAAAGCAGCCGGTGGTTGTGTAATGTTGTTTTTGAGCGACCGTAATTTTGATGAAAATCAATTACCAATTCCTGCTGCGATGGCTGTGGGCGCTGTACAAAAACGCCTTGTAGATAATAACTTGCGTTGCGAATCAAACATTATTATTGAAACCGGTAGCGTACGTGATGCGCACCAATTTGCCGTACTAATCGGTTTTGGTGCAACGGCAATCTACCCATATCTTGCTTATGAATCATTGGTTGCGATGAGCGACTCAAAAGTGATTAAGAAAAGCTACTGCGAAGTGACCCTTGCATATCGTAATGCGATAAACAAAGGCTTATATAAGATCATGTCGAAAATGGGCATAAGTACCGTTGCGTCATATCGTTGTTCAATGTTATTCGAAGCTGTTGGTTTGTCAGATAATGTAGTTGATACTTGTTTTAATGGTGTAGCTAGTCGAATTAAGGGCGCATGTTTTAGCGACTTTGATGAAGACCAACGTAAACTTCATCAATTAGCGCACAGTAAACGCAAGCTGTTAAGCCATGGCGGTTTACTTAAATATGTACATGGCGGTGAATACCACACCTACAACCCAGACGTTATTCAAACATTGCAAAAAGCAGTACGTTCAGGTGAATACACAGATTACAACGTGTATGCCGATTTAGTTAATAAGCGCCCAGTTTCAACTTTACGTGACATGCTTGCGCTTAAATTGCCAGACAAAGGTATAAGCATTGATGATGTTGAGCCAGCTACTGAGCTATACAAACGTTTTGACTCTGCGGCAATGAGCATTGGTGCGTTGTCACCAGAAGCACATGAAGCACTAGCAATTGCGATGAACCGTTTAGGTGGTTGTTCAAATTCTGGTGAGGGTGGTGAAGATAAACTACGCTACGGTACTGAGAAAAACTCACGTATCAAGCAGGTTGCCTCGGGCCGGTTTGGTGTAACACCGCATTACTTGCGCAGCGCTGATGTTATTCAGATTAAAGTGGCGCAAGGTGCAAAACCTGGCGAGGGCGGTCAGTTACCGGGTGAAAAAGTAACGCCGTATATCGCAAAACTACGTTATTCAGTACCCGGTGTGACGCTTATTTCGCCTCCACCACATCACGATATTTACTCAATTGAAGATTTAGCTCAGCTAATTTTTGATTTAAAACAAGTAAATCCAAAAGCCCTAATCTCGGTAAAACTAGTATCAGAGCCAGGTGTAGGTACGATTGCAACGGGTGTTGCTAAAGCTTATGCCGATTTAATTACGATATCTGGTTATGACGGTGGTACCGGTGCGAGCCCACTAACATCCGTAAAATATGCGGGTAGCCCTTGGGAGCTTGGACTTGCTGAGACCCAACAAGCATTGGTTGAAAATGGCCTGCGTCATCGTATTCGTCTGCAAACAGATGGCGGGTTAAAAACAGGTTTAGACATCATTAAAGCCGCTATTTTAGGTGCTGAAAGCTTTGGCTTTGGTACTGGGCCTATGGTTGCACTTGGCTGTAAGTATCTACGTATTTGTCATTTAAACAACTGTGCGACAGGTGTTGCAACACAAGACGATACATTGCGTCAAAAGCATTACCACGGCTTACCTGAGATGGCGATGAACTATTTTAAGTTTATTGCACAAGAAGCACGTGAAATCATGGCAAGTCTAGGTGTTGCTAATTTAACAGACTTAATTGGTCGTTTAGACTTACTTGAAGCGATTGAAGGCAAAACCGCGAAGCAACAAAAAATTGATTTATCATCTGTGGTTGCTCAGCCAAATAACCCAACGGGTGAAACGCTTTATTGTAGTGCGCCAAATACTTCACATTACTTGGGTAAGTTAAACGAAACCCTGCTTGAAAAAGCAAAGCAAGCAATCGATGAAAGTACGGGTATTTCCCTGGTTAATCGTATTTGTAATACCGACCGCTCTGTTGGGGCAATGTTATCGGGCTATATTGCCGATAAACATGGTAACCAAGGTATGGCAGCTGATCCTGTATCAATTGAATTGCACGGCACAGCAGGTCAATCATTTGGTGTGTGGAATGCTGGCGGCCTTGAAATGACGCTTGTAGGTGATGCAAACGATTACGTTGGTAAAGGCATGGCTGGCGGTAAGCTAGTTATTCGCCCACCGCTAGGTTCATCATTTCAAAGCCACAAAGCAACGATTGCCGGCAATACGTGTTTATACGGCGCAACAGGCGGTAAGTTATTTGCTGCAGGCTGTGCAGGTGAGCGTTTTGCTGTGCGTAACTCAGGTGTGCAAGCGGTGGTAGAAGGCCTAGGTGATAATGGCTGTGAATACATGACCGGTGGTGTTGTGTGCGTACTTGGTAACGTTGGGGTTAACTTTGGTGCTGGTATGACAGGTGGTTTTGCTTATATTTTAGATGAGCGTAATGACTTTGAAAAACGCATTAACCCAGAACTTGTAGAAATAGTGGTATTGGATGAACTCAGTTCTCACCAAGAACACTTACGCGGTCTAATTGCAGAGCACTTAGAGCTAACGGGTTCAAGTCGTGCAGAGACTATCTTAGCGAATTTTGAGACTTATTTACCTAAGTTTAAGTTAGTTAAGCCAAAATCAAGTGATGTGAAAAGTTTACTCGGGCATCGCGCTCGCAGTAGTGCAGAACTTCGTGTTCAAGCACAGTAAGGGGGTAGTATGAGCGAGAATGTATATCAATTTATAGACGTGCAACGGGTTGATCCCCGTAAGAAACCTATTTCGTCACGTAAGAAATCGTTTGTTGAAATTTACGAACCCTTTTCTGAGACTCAAGTAAACTCACAAGCTGATCGTTGCTTAGATTGTGGTAACCCATATTGTGAGTGGAAATGCCCAGTACATAACTATATCCCGCAGTGGTTAAAGTTAATTCGTACCGGCCGTATATTAGAGGCAGCAGAGCTGTCTCACCGTACTAACAGCTTACCTGAAGTGTGTGGCCGTGTTTGCCCACAAGATAGGTTATGTGAAGGTTCATGTACGTTAGATGAAGAGTTTGGTGCAGTTACAATCGGTAATATCGAAAAATATATTACTGACACGGCATTTAAAATGGGCTGGAAGCCTGACATGTCCTATGTGACATGGACAGATAAAAAAGTAGCGATTATTGGTGCAGGGCCTGCGGGACTTGGTTGTGCAGATATCCTTGTGCGTAATGGTGTAAAGCCAGTGGTATTTGATCGTCACCCTGAAATTGGCGGGCTATTAACCTTTGGTATTCCTTCTTTCAAACTTGAAAAAGAAGTGATGCAAAAGCGCCGTGAAATATTCACAGAAATGGGCGTTGAGTTTAAGCTCAATGTTGAAGTCGGTGTTGATATCACCATGGACGAAATTTTAGCGGATTACGATGCAGTATTTTTAGGGGTAGGGACGTATCAAAGCATGCGTGCTGGCCTTGAAAATGAAGATGCACCGGGCGTACATGATGCACTGCCGTTCTTAATTGGTAACACTAACCGTGTGATGGGCTATGACGAGAAAAACCAAGCATACATCGATATGGCTAAGCAAAAAGTTGTGGTACTCGGTGGTGGTGATACTGCGATGGACTGTGTACGTACATCAATTCGTCAAGGTGCTGACAAAGTTATTTGTGCATATCGTCGTGATGAAGAAAACATGCCAGGTTCAAAGCGTGAAGTTAAAAATGCCAAAGAAGAAGGTGTTGAATTTACCTTTAATGTGCAGCCTACTGGTATTGAACTTGACGACAAAGGCCATGTTGCTGGCGTAAGAATGGTTAAAACGCAGATGGGTGAACCTGATAAGAACGGCCGTAGCCGCGCAGAGGTTGTACCAGGTTCTGAGCATGTGATTGAAGCTGATCAAGTACTCATGGCATTTGGCTTTAAACCTCATAAAATGGGCTGGTTAGAAAAATACGATGTTGAAATTAACCACTGGGGCGGCATTAACGCACCAGAGCAGGGGGAATTTACTCATCAAACCACAAATCCAAAAATCTTTGCTGGTGGTGATATCGTTCGCGGTTCAGACTTAGTAGTAACTGCAATCTTCGAGGGGCGTAACGCTGCTGAAGGGATCATGGACTACTTAAAAGTGTAATGCTTTTCAGGTTTAAGAATGTAAAAAGCAAGCCAACTGGCTTGCTTTTTTGTTCACCCTATTGAAGGCGAGATCATATTCGTGATTTCAAAAACTTTCTAACTTGATTGAAAGTTATTTTAAACAAAAAGCCCCACATGAATGCGGGGCTTACGTACTTAACATAAGTAAATGTTTATTACTGTACTAGCTCTTGTTCAGAAAATTCATCAGCAAATAATGGGCTAGAAAGGTAACGCTCAGTTGCACTCGGTAAGATAACCACAATGTTTTTATCTGCGTTTTCAGGTTTTTCAGCAAGGCGTTTAGCAGCTACAACAGCGGCACCTGATGAAATACCAACTAGAATACCTTCGTTTTTCATAAGCTCATGAGCCATTGAAATAGCATCTTCATTGGATACTTGCTCTGCAGCATCAACTACTTCTAAGTCTAGGTTGCCCGGGATAAAGCCTGCGCCAATACCTTGAATTTTATGAGGTCCAGGTTTAACTTCTTCGCCAGCGAGTGTTTGGCTGATAACTGGTGAGTTTGTTGGCTCAACAGCAACAGATAACATATCTAGGCCTTTTTCAAGTTTTAGATAACGACTAACACCTGTGATCGTGCCGCCAGTACCAACACCAGCAACAAAAATATCTATTTTACCGTCCATCGCTTCAAAAATTTCAGGGCCCGTTGTTTCAAAGTGAATTTTAGGATTCGCAGGGTTTTCGAATTGTTGTAAAAGAATATATTTTTCAGGAGCACTTGCTTGAATTTCTTTCGCTTTTTCAATTGCGCCATTCATGCCTTTAGCACCATCTGTCAACACTAGGTTTGCACCCAATGCTTTAAGTAGTTTACGACGCTCTAAGCTCATTGTGTTTGGCATAGTTAGCGTTAACTTGTAACCGCGTGAAGCTGCAACAAAAGCAAGTGCGATACCTGTATTACCAGATGTTGGTTCGATTAATTCTTTATCTTTAGTTAGAACGCCTGATTTTTCTGCTTCCCAAATCATTGAAGCGCCTATACGACATTTTACACTAAAGCTTGGGTTACGAGATTCTATCTTGGCAAATACATTCCCAGACGTTACGCGGTTAAGCTTGACGATTGGTGTGTTACCAATCGCTAATGAGTTATCTTCAAAAATGTTAGACATAATGTTCCCTTGGAAGCAATTAATTCAATCGGGATCAAATCACGTATGTGTTCGATCTGTAATGACCACACTTTACTTTGCCCCATAAAAAACGAAAGTAAAGTTTGGCTATAACATATAGCGAATAGGCTTATAGCATTTAGTCATAAGCCTTATACTCAGTGGCTAACAGCTAAAATGAGCTCTCTATTGAGGCTCATTAATTAACTATAAAAGCCAAGCATAACTAAATTTAGCAAATAAAGTGCGCTGTTCTTTGGTGATGGATGAAAGCTCATCATCTTGATAGCCTGTATCGGAGTAACCTGCAAAGAAAACTGTTTGTGGGTTTAATTTGTAAGAATACAATAGCTGTGTGGCTAATTTTTTATATTGACTGTCTACATCGTCAATGTAATTGCTTTCATTACGCTCGAGATCTGTGTAGATGACGGCAAGCCTTAAAAAACTATTAACATTGAACTGATAGGTAAAACGAACATCGCTTAAATTAGCGGTAAATACGTCACGTCCATCTGCATCGAGTGTTTCATAGGTGTGGCGAAGGCGTACTTCAAAGTGTTTACCTAGATTCATATTCAAAATTGGGCGGATTTGTAGCTTATTACCTACACGATTATTGGCCAAGTCAACTGCATGACCTTTATACATATACAAAGATGCAAATAAACCAGCTTTAGGCTTAAAGTTACTATAAAAGCCAATACCATTTTCACTAAATAGGTCGGTGTTATTATCTATATCTAGGCGCGATTGGTCATGACGAAGCCCTGTACGGTTACGATGCTCCATGGAGAGTTCAAAATAACTTTGTAGAGGTCCATTGATTGAAAAGCTTGTTTGGGCTTCTTTTTCTATTAACTCATTATTTTCGTTGTGCGTAATATCCCAATCTGCATACCAGTTAGCACGATTCCACCAGTTGTGCTTTTCACCATACCAGCGGTATTCTCCACCAGTGGTAAACTTTTGAAAATCAACTTGTGAAATAAAACCTAAATCAGCACGCAAATCAGCATCGCGGTATTGGTAATCTGCGAATGCACGCCAATATTTTTCATCATGTTCGTATTTTAGGAAATAGCCGTTGCCTGATTCTTTTTGTTGTTCGAGAACCCGTAATACACCTTCATTAAAATCACAATCTTGATTTATTTCACAAGGCTCTGGGCTACTAACTATGCAATTATCACCATCACAAAGTTCGTTTATAAACTCATCACTGTACTGCGTATCAGACTGTAAAATTTGTAATAAAAACGTATCGTTAACAGTCGGTTTATACTTAGCATCAATACTAAATACACTGTTGTGATAGTCATCACTTTGGCGATGTGTAACTGTTGAACCCAGTGACAAAGCAGATTCAAAGTCATACCGATAACGTAGTGCTGCGTTTTCGCTTTTACTATCAAGAGAAACAAGTGAAGAGCCTAAATTTCCGGGTATTAAAACGTTTGTTTGATTGTCGTTGGCTATAAAGCCTGCAAAAGTATGGCCGTTTTTGCTACCTGTAATTTTAGTTCCATAGTCTGGCTCTGCAATATTACGGGTATGTATAAGATTCAATGTTGACGCAAAATAATCTGCATTGTCTAAAAAGAATGCCCGCTTCTCAGGGAAGAATAAACTAAAATTATTATTAACACTTAATTGAGCAACGTCAGCTTCTACCTGAGAGAAATCAGGGTTGAGAGTGGCGTTAAGGGTAATATCAGGAGTGATCCCCCATTTTAGGTCAAGGCTTACTTCTGTATTTTGATCTGCTTGCCATTGTTCAACTTCTGTTTTGTCTATGTCACGACTTTCACTTTTCCCGGTTACTACAGAGGGAATTATTGCTATATTATTGCCTTGTTTTGCTTGTTCAAAACCCATGTAACTAGGCATTTGGCAAATCCAACAATTGTTTCCGTGATCTATTTGCATACTAGAAATACGCAAACGTTCGCTCCTAGGTAAAAATCGTAAAAACTCCATAGCCATGGTTTTAGTAGCAATGCTGTCATCAAAATTCAGGACACGAAGTGGGATAGCTACTTCAACCGTGTAGCCATTTTCGTGAATAACGCCGACACTATCCCAAATTCCATCCCATGATGAACTTTCAGTTTTTGTTAGTTCATTTTCAATTGAATCTTGTTGGACACCGAGGGGGTTGATAAAAAACTGATAGGCGAGTTGTGAATTATTATATGAGTCAATTTTTAAGCCAACTAAATCATCATCCCAGGCAGCATCACGATCGCGATAAAATGCACGAATTTGCTCTGGATTTGAATCCTGCGCGTCGAAGCCTATATAAAGCGTTTCACCATCTTCATATACGTATACATAGGTTTTGACAGGACTTTTTGTGTTTTCATAAGGCCAAGTGACATTATCGATAACGATTTTACGAGCTTGCTTCCAGCTCGCTTCATCAAGCTTGCCATCTACAGTGACTGACTGAGGATTGTAAGGCAGCTGAATAGGCTGTGTGGCTGATAAAACACTAAATGAAGCACTGAAAAAGGCTGCAGCGATAATTGATTTATACATAGATGCTTATAAAAATTTAAAAACTAGCGGTATGTTATAAATTTGCGGGTTTGTTAACAATTGCAACGCGATAGGGCGCATATATTCACGTTTAAATCGGTTGAAGCTCTCTTGTGCTGGTTATTTATTCGATCAAACATAAATCTGCCTATTTTATAACAAAAATAAATTAAAACGTGGTAAAAGGTTAATATCTAAATTTAAAAGTGATTATTATGAATTTAATACTTAAGTTAATAGCCGGTATTGTCGGCGGTATTTTAGTGGGTTTATTTGTACCACTCACAGGTGTTGAGCTTCTTTACACTGCGAAAGAAATTATCGGACAGTTAATTTCTTTTACTATTCCACTAATTATTTTATTTTTTATTGCCTCTGGCATTGCAGGCTTACCTAAAGGTTCGGGTCACCTTCTGGGTAAAACAGTAGGTTTTGCATATGGTTCAACAATTATTGCAGGTACATTAGCTTTTTTAGTTATCAGTGCCGTTATTCCGCTGTTTGATGGTGGTCTATCGTTTGAGGCTGAAGTCGTTACTGAGGTTACTAGTTTTATTGATTTAGAAATTCCTCCATTGATGGGTGTAATGACCGCTCTTGCTACTGCTTTTGTTTTTGGCATCGGTATGAGTCAATTAGAATTAGGGACGCTAAAAAAAGTGTCAGATCAGGGCCGTGATGTTATTGATGCGCTTCTTGCAAAAGTAATTATTCCTGCATTACCTTTCTACATCGCGGGTGTGTTTGCAGAAATGACTGTAGCAGGTACTGTAGTAGATACTTTGCAAACATTTGGTGTTGTGCTTATCGCTGCGCTTGTAATGCACTGGGTATGGTTAAGTATTCTTTATATCGGCAGTGGTATTTTATTAAAGCGTAATCCTGTTGAGTTAATAAAAAATATGCTACCAGCTTATTTTACAGCGTTAGGTACTATGTCGAGTGCTGCAACAATCCCGGTTTCTTTGCGAGCAAGTAAAGCCAACAACGTAAAAGAAGATGTTGCTAACTTTAGTGTGCCCTTGTGCGCCACTATTCACCTATCAGGTTCGACCATTACTATCGTCACATGTGCAATGGCTGTGATGTTTTTATCACCTTCTATGGACGTACCTTCACTTGTTAGTATGGTGCCATTTATAATGATGCTAGGCTTAGTAATGATTGCAGCACCGGGTGCACCAGGTGGTGCGGTTATGTCAGCATTAGGTTTATTAACCAGCATGTTAGGCTTTAATGAAGGAGCAGTGGCACTAATGATTGCACTTTATTTAGCGCAAGACAGTTTCGGTACGGCATGTAATGTAACAGGTGACGGCGTTATTGCATTATGGGTTGATCGTTTTAGTGAAAAAGAATCAACTTAATTTGATATTTCTGAAACGA
This sequence comes from Pseudoalteromonas atlantica, assembly GCF_043641955.1. Taxonomy (GTDB): domain Bacteria; phylum Pseudomonadota; class Gammaproteobacteria; order Enterobacterales; family Alteromonadaceae; genus Pseudoalteromonas; species Pseudoalteromonas atlantica_A. The sequence goes on along the minus strand of NZ_JBHZRV010000011.1, from coordinate 3,570 downwards.
TAATACTGTTATCGTTTCAGCTTTATGTGTTAATGTGACGCATTAATTTTGTCGTTATGGCATGTTTTTAGGTTATATGAGGGTGTTCCATTGATTAATGTACTTCTAGTTGATGATCATGAACTTGTGCGTACAGGGATCAGACGTATTCTAGATGATATTCGCGGTTTTAAAGTAATCGGCGAGGCAAAAACAGGTGAAGAAGCTGTTCAGTTTTGTCGCCAAAATTCGCCAGATATTGTATTAATGGATATGAACATGCCGGGGATCGGTGGCTTAGAGGCGACAAAAAAGATTTGCCGCTATTGTCCTGATGTTAAAATCATCGTGCTTACTGTGCAATGCGAAGACCCATTTCCAAGTAAAGTTATGCAAATAGGTGCACATGGGTTTTTGACCAAAGATGCCGGCTCAGATGAAATGGTTAATGCGATTAGGGCTGTTAATGCAGGTCAACGCTATATAGCGCCTAACATAGCCCAACAAATAGCCTTGGCACAAGTAACAGGCCGAACAGATGAAAACCCGTTTCACTGTTTATCTGAGCGCGAGCTACAGATAATGCTTATGATTACAAAGGGGCAAAAAGTCCAAGACATTGCTGAACGATTAAATTTAAGTGCAAAAACTGTGAATAGTTACCGCTATCGCATGTTTGAAAAACTTAATGTGAGTGGCGATGTGGAGCTAACCCATTTAGCAATTCGATATAAAATGATTGATATTGATAGCGCAAATTAATCTGTTCTATGACTCAATTTGATCACTCGCATTTTTTAAAAACGCTATCAAGTGAACCTGGTGTATACAGGATGCTTGATAGTGAACAAAAAGTCATTTACGTCGGCAAAGCTAAAAATTTAAAAAAGCGGGTAACTAGCTACTTCAGAAGTAACGTAACAGACAGCAAAACTCGTGTTTTAGTTAGCAATATTAATGGTATTGAAGTTACGCTTACTAACACCGAAACCGAAGCACTTCTTCTTGAAAACAACCTAATAAAAAAATATCAGCCGCGTTACAACATTCTGTTACGTGATGATAAGTCGTACCCTTATATATTACTGACATCTCATAAACATCCTCGTTTGGCGTTTCACCGTGGCAGCCGAAAGGTCAAAGGGGAGTACTTTGGTCCTTTCCCGAGTGCTGGGGCTGTGTCTGAAAGCTTAAGGTTAATGCAGAAAATATTTCCAGTTCGTCAGTGTGAAGATGCATATTACAGAGCACGCAGTCGTCCTTGCTTACAATATCAACTTAAACGCTGCTCAGCACCGTGCGTTAACAAAGTAACCGAGGATGAATACACACAGCAGGTTGACTATGTCCGAAAGTTTTTAACGGGTAAGTCACATGAGGTCATTGCCGAGCTGGTAAATAAAATGGAAGTTGCCAGCAAGGCGCTGCAATTTGAACTAGCAGCCAAAGTTCGTGACCAAATAATGCTACTGCGTAAAATGCAAGAGCAGCAGTCTATTTCAGGCAACCACGCTGAAATGGATGTTGTAGGCTTTGCTCACTTAAATGGCTTAAATGGCATTCATTTATTAATGATTCGCGACCATAAAGTGCTCGGCAGCAAAACATACTTCCCAAAAGTGCCTAAAGATTCGTCGCAAGAAGAAATACTTACATCGTTTTTGGGTCAATATTATCTTGCGCCAGGGGCTACTGGAAGAATTGCAAAGGAAGTTATTTTACCTTTTACACTTGATGAAGCTGATGTGCTCGGTGATGCTATGAGTCAAATTAGTGAGCGTAAAGTAACTTTAAAAACAGTAACCCGGGGCGAGCGGTTTCAATATTTACAATTAGCCAAAAAAAATGCATTAAATAGTATCACTGTAAAACAAAGTACAATCGACTCAATAAACAAGCGCTACGCCCAGCTTAAGGCAACTTTGGGGCTTGATGATATCAATAGAATGGAATGTTTTGATATCAGCCATACAATGGGTGAAAATACAGTGGCAAGTTGTGTTGTATTTGATTCTCAAGGTCCTAATAATAAAGAATACCGTCGCTTTAATGTAACAGGTATAACTGGGGGCGATGATTATGCCGCAATGGAGTTCGCACTAAATAAGCGTTACAACAAGCTTGTTGCGGAAGATAAAATCCCTGATGTTATATTTATTGATGGCGGTAAAGGCCAGCTTTCTCGTGCAGAACAATATTTTGAAACTTGGCCGCATTCAAAAATGCCACTATTGGTTGGTGTTGCCAAAGGAACTAGCCGCAAGCCTGGTTTGGAAACACTGTTAATTGATGGTGGTAGAAAAACCATTCCAATGGACTCTGATGCGCCTGCACTGCATTTAATTCAGCATATTCGCGATGAATCGCACCGATTTGCAATTGCAGGCCACCGAAATAAACGTCAAAAACAACGTACCCAGTCACTGCTAGAAGAGATTAGCGGTGTTGGCTCTGTACGACGTCAAACATTATTAAAATATTTAGGGGGCATGCAGGGTGTAAAAGCTGCTAATATAGACCAATTAAAGCAAGTTCCTGGGATCAGCCCTGACATGGCTGAGAAGATATTTAATCATTTGCATGACAAGGGCTAGCCCTTCGTGCGAATATAGAAAAAAAGACATCTCCAAGTAGTTATGTGGAATATTCCAAACACACTCACAACCTTTAGACTTTTTCTTATCCCCGTTTTTTTGGTGATATTTTATTTACCTTATTCATGGGCGTTTTTTGCTGCCGCATTTATTTTTTGGCTCGCATCAATAACCGACATCCTTGATGGTTACTTAGCGCGTAAGCTTGAGCAATCGACTCCTTTTGGTGCATTTTTAGATCCAGTAGCAGATAAGGTAATGGTGTGCGCTGCACTGGTTGCACTATCTAGTTACTATCAATCTATGTATATGACCATTCCAGCGTTAATTATTATTAGCCGAGAGATAGTTATATCGGCTTTGCGCGAATGGATGGCTGAGCAGGGCAAAAGAGGTAATGTTGCCGTATCTAATATGGGCAAGATAAAAACTGCTGCACAAATGTTAGCTATTATAGGCCTGATCTGGCAGTACGATACATGGATGATGTATTTAAGCTATGGCTTATTGTACATTGCAACCTTCTTAACATTGAGTTCAATGCTGCAATATTTAGTAGCTGCATGGGGTGAATTGACTAAAAATTGATTGTAAACGTCTAATAACGCACCGTTTTAGATAAAAAATAATCAAACAGTTCAAAACTAGCATTTTTTGTATTGACGCGTTTAATAATCTCTGTAGAATGCGTCCGTGTTGAGAGGGCATAGCCCCTTAGATAAACAAAGCGGCACTAGCTCAGTTGGTAGAGCGCGACCTTGCCAAGGTCGAGGTCACGAGTTCGAGCCTCGTGTGCCGCTCCAGTTTATCTTAAAGGCTAACCCCGATATTGAGGCGGAATGGCAGAGTGGCCATGCACCGGATTGCAAATCCGTTTACCCCGGTTCGACTCCGGGTTCCGCCTCCAACAACACTCCACATGCTTTAAATAGCAAACTCGATGCCCGAGTGGTGGAATTGGTAGACACAAGGGATTTAAAATCCCTCGACTAACAAG
>NZ_JBHZRV010000010.1:105914-105985 GCF_043641955.1 Pseudoalteromonas atlantica | reverse complement strand
GCTCAGCTGGATAGAGTACCTGGCTACGAACCAGGCGGTCGGAGGTTCGAATCCTCCTGCGCCCACCACTT
>NZ_JBHZRV010000010.1:0-105814 GCF_043641955.1 Pseudoalteromonas atlantica | reverse complement strand
TCTATACATTTACAGAACGATGTAAGAAAGCTACAACCGACGAGAGTCGGTTTTTTTATGTCTAAAATTTGGTATTTCCATAAATAAGCCATACTAGCGGACAGGCAGTCGGAGGTTCACTCTTAGAAGATACGTCCTGCGCCCACCACTTTCTATACATTTACAGAACGATGTAAGAAAGCTACAACCGACGAGAGTCGGTTTTTTTATGTCTAAAATTTGGTATTTTCATAAATAAGCCATACTAGCGGACAGGCAGTCGGAGGTTCACTCTTACAAAATACGTCCTGCGCCCACCGCTTTCTATACAATCCAATATTTATAGAAAGTATCAGCCGACGAGAGTCGGTTTTTTATGTCTGAAATAAAGTGAATTGAAAAGAGTAGTATGCTACGAATCAGACTATCAGAGGTTCACTCTTACAAGATACGTCCTGCGCCCACCACTTTTTATATCATTTAGCTGTTATGGCTTATGTTTGGTGAAGTTAAAACAGCTGATAATGCTCTATGGCTCAATAGATTTGAGCCATATTAAGATTATCAATTAAAACAATAAACTCACATTAAGGCGTATGGTACGCGGTTCAATAGGGTGGAAATGGTTATCCTCAACTCCTTCGCTTGGCTCACCTGCTAACCGAGAGGCGTAGTAGTAATCAATGTCATGATCAGTGCTGTCAAACATGTTTAATAGCTCCAAGCCAACCTTCCAATGAGTTTGTTGATAGCTAACTAAACCGTTTACGACTGTAAGAGGTTCTGAGCGCTTACTGCCATCATCGTTAAGTGTACGTTTACCAATGTGACGAACGCGAATTGAACTCTGCCATTGCTCATCTAAATGCCAGTTAATACCTGCACTTGCTACCACTGGCACGGCGCCTTCAACACGATCGTTGTTACCACTAATATCTAATCTTGAATGTGTAAATGACGCCTCTGCATCAAGGCTAACAGCTTCGTCTAACCAATAATAAGCACTTACTTCAAGACCATAGCGGTTAGATGCATCACTGGCTTCTGTATTACCTGCATCGCCGACAAATAATAATTCGGAGTCTAATTGCAGCCACCACATAGCAGCCGAGATATTAAAACGTTTTTCATCAAAGTACCGAACACCCAGTTCGCCACCTTCACTTTGTACAAGAAGATCAACCTTATCGGTTGGTGCAAAGCTAACGGGATCTTGTGTAATAGTTGCGCCGCGAGCATCATTAGAGTGGAATGATTGGCCCCAATTTGCATAACCAGCGAGGTTGTCAGTGAATACATAGCTGAGGCTTGCTTTAAAACTAACTAAGTCGTCATCGGCATCACCTGAGTTTAAGCTGTTATCGCCACTTACTTGGGCATCAAGGTAATCGTAACGAGCACCTAAAGTAGCTTCTAAGCGTTCAGTTAAGCTCAATACGCTTTGCCAATAGGCTGAGTAGCTTGTTTCACTTATATCATCTTCTCTCACTGTCGATAGTAGCTCTCTTGCCTGAGTATTGTATAAACCTACTTTATCAATATTGTCATTGCGAAGGTCTACGCCCACAGTGTGAGCAACAGGTATTTGGCTAATCTTTTGGGCAAATTGGTAACTAATTGCAGCGCCTGAAATGGTACGGCTATCACGTTGTCTAAACTGATCACCGTTGATTGGGTCATTTAAAAAGTACGAGAAGTTTGAATATAAGCTCAGGTCGTAATCAATCACATAAGCGTTAGCTGAGAGGTTTTGCCCTTGCCAGTTGGCCGATAAGCTATAGCGACTAGAGCTGCCGCCGAGAGTTTTATCGAGTGAACCAAGCTGTGAAATAATGCCTTGATCAACAGCACGCTGCGGAATTTGATCTGCTGAGTTCCATTGATTATCGTAAGCCATGGCCGTGATTGATAAGTCGCCATTTGCCAGGCTACCAGCATAACGCAGAAGTGCATTTTTCTTATTTACATCTTCATCTATATCTTGCCAAGGGCCGTCATAACCTTGCCATTCTACCGCACCTATCAACTTTCCTTGCCCAGCGTTGGTGTGGCCCAGTGCCACGCCCCTGAGGTAATTGTCTTCACCAAGGGTAAAATCAAGTTGCTGGTGTTTAGGGTTATCGGCTAAATTAAAATACGCACTACCAGCTGCAGAAAAATCGCCTTGGGATGCATCGTAACTGCCTTTTTTATAGCTTACTGTTGCAATTGTTTCTGGAATAATAAAGTTTAAATCAGTGTAACCTTGGCCATGCCCGTGACTGCGCATGTTAATCGGCATGCCATCAATATTAGTAGCAAAGTCAGTACCGTGATCAAGGTTAAAACCGCGAATAAAATATTGATTCGCCTTACCAGAGCCGCTGTGCTGGGTAACAGCCATGCCGGGAATAAGTTCCAGCATTTCAGTGCTGCGCAGCATAGGGCGGTCTTCAATTTCACCTTGACCAATAATGCCACTTGATGCGCTTATTGACTCACCAATTAAGCCTGTACGATGACCATAAACAGTTATTTTTTCAATATTTGCCAACGCTTGCTCGTGACAAAAAATGCAGCTAGTTAATAAAAGCAGTTTTTTCATTTTATCAGTCCTTATGTAATTATAATCAAGTAACGATTGGCCAAGCCATTTGGATGCAATAAAATTTAATAAACTCAAGTTTGAATTAACTTTTTGTACCTGTGGGTAGAAAACTTAAACCCTAAGCAGCTCTTTAAACTGGGCTGTGTTATTTTAAACACCTTGTTTAAAAGGAACTTGCTGTATGTTTCAAGTTAAATTTTTTATCGTACTTTTTACTCTAAATGTCGTGATTACGCTTACCGCTCAGGCTAATGATGGCAAAAATGCTATTTCAGTAGGTGCGCAGCAGTTTGCTTTGTACTTACCGCAATTAAAAGATAAACGTGTTGGGTTGGTGGTTAATCAAACTTCTGTGGTGGGGCGCACACATTTAGTAGATAGTTTATTAGCTAAAAATGTAAGCATAACTAAAATTTTTGCACCTGAGCATGGCTTTCGCGGTGATTATGACGCCGGAGCGCATGTTAAAAATACCGTTGACAGTAAAACAGGTATCCCATTAATTTCTATTTACGGTAAAAACAAAAAGCCAAGCGCAGCCCAATTGAGCGGCCTAGATGTAATTATTTTTGATATTCAAGATGTTGGTGTACGGTTTTATACGTATATCAGCTCTATGCATTACATGATGGAGGCAGCAGCTGAGCATGGCATAGAGTTTATTGTGCTTGACCGCCCTAACCCAAATATCAGCCATATTGATGGGCCAATTTTAAAACCACAGTTTAAATCCTTTGTGGGTATGCACCCAATTCCTATCTTACACGGTATGACGGTCGGTGAGCTTGCTAAAATGATAAAAGGCGAGAAGTGGATCAGTAATGCTGCTGATCTAAAATTAAGTATCGTTCCCGTCGCTAATTATACGCGCACCAGCCGATATAGTTTACCAATTAAACCGAGTCCTAATTTACCAAACGATCAGGCTATTAGGTTGTATCCTTCGTTGTGTTTTTTTGAAGCGACGCCCATTTCAATTGGCCGCGGTACCGATTTCCCGTTTCAAGTCATTGGCTTTTCGCCGCTACCATTAGGTGAATTTAATTTTACGCCTCGTGCAATTAAAGGAGCAGCAATGCACCCTAAATTTAAAGGCGTTGAGGTATCTGGATTAGATTTACGCCAAAGTGATATTAAGGGGCTAGAGTTAGGGCTTTTTATCTCGGCTTATAAGCAATTAAAAGCTAAAAATATAACTTTTTTTGAACGAGAAAGTTTTATGGATAAGCTTGCAGGCACAGATAAATTACGTTTGGCTATTGCAGCAGGGCACTCAGAGGAGCGCATTAAGCAAAGTTGGCAGCCAGAACTTAGCCGTTTTAAGTTACAGCGTGCGCCGTATTTATTATATCGATAGGCCAGTTAACTGGCCTTAATACAAGTGCTTAGGTTGTTGAGTGCTTAGCGAACTGACTGGGTGAGTGACATAAATAACATATCAATCACAAAATCTTGTGCTGTGCGGGTCAAAATAGACTGAAGCCGATCCGATTTTTCTTCTGCAGCAGTATACAAGTTTACGTTCGCTGCATTTGCAACGGGGTTACTGCCATACTTAGTTAATGATATTACATTGCAGTTGTTTTGTTTTGCATGCTTGATGACATTCACAATGTCTGGCGTGCAGCCAGATTCAGTAATCGCAATAACTAAATCTTTGCTATCAAATGTTTTTACATAAGGAAGTTGCACTGCATAATCTAATTCTGCGATCGCAGGCATGCCAAGTTGTTGCAGTTTATGTGAAAACCCTTTTGCAATGAGTGCTGAACCATCTTCACCGCAAATTAAAATACGTTTAGACCCTTTAATTAACGCAACCGCGTGTTCAAATGCCGCTATTTCATTAAGGTTTTTAGTTTCGCTGAGTACAGCATGTTGGTTGCTAATTAGTTTTTCACTTAATTGTTCAATGGTATCACTACGCGTGATTTTGCCCTGAGGTTTAGGCTCAGACGATTCGCCATTTAACGCATCAATAACAGCTAACTTAAACGCTGGGAAACCTTTGTAACCAAGCTTTTGAGAAAACTTTACAACGCTTGATTGGCTAACACCTACCGTTTTAGCTAGCTCTATTGAGGAAAGGTTCCTAATGGTATTCGCTGAAGTTAATGTGAAGTCTGCTAGTTTTGCTTCACTGCTCGAAAGAGACTGACGTAACGCTTTGATTTTAACAAAAGTGGACATACTACTCACTTATTAAGGTATTTGTCGTATTTATAGCATTAAATAGAATGATTTTGTACTTGTTTTGGGTTCAAATGTTGCCACCTGTAAATTGAAAACACAACCCGATAAATAGATTATTCCTGTTTTATCTTAGTAATAAGCAGCATCTGTTCTCAGTTATTAGCATTTTACCTGATAAATGTTATTTGAATTAATAATCTTCAATAGTTTATTGAATAAAGTATTTTATTTTTACTCATGTTTAATCAGCTGTACTTATGATTAACTCCTTTTATAGCGTTCTTGATTGTTGTGTTAAACGCTGAATTAGCTCTCGGTTATAAAAATAGAAAACCACCTAAATTGGCGTTATGCTTAACGGGCTGTGTATATATAAAGTCGCCACATAAATTGGGTGGTAATTCGTTGTTTTTATAATGAGAAAGCTATGACGTTTGTCTCTTGGTTTAAGAAAATCAGTTTATTTATCATCGTACTTTTTTTGATGAGCTGCGCTTCTTCACTCTATGAGTATTCACAATCTGAAAATTACAGCCATCGCGTTAAGTTTTTGGTAATGCATTACACAGGAACAGATTTCAACTCATCATTGACTCGGTTAACGCAAAAGGGCGAGGAAAGTGCACATTACTTATTACCCGCTCTTAATGATCCAAGTTACCCCAACGACAAACTAAAAATAATTCAGTTAGTTGATGAGCAACATAGAGCCTTGCATGCTGGCCCGAGTTTTTGGCAAGGGCGAAATGAACTCAACGATCATGCCATTGGTATTGAGATTGTGAACACGCCAACATGTCATGCCCCAGAGTTAAATACAGCCCTTCAGCAGCATAACAGTGCCTCCAAGCTATGTATTTATCCTGATTATGATGCAGAACAAATTGCCCTATTAATTGAACTTAGTAAGGCAATTTTAGAACGCAACCCTGATATAGGGCCTACACAGGTTGTTGGCCATGCTGATATTGCGCCGAGCCGAGAAAATGACCCAGGCCCTCGCTTTCCATGGTATCAACTATACCAAGCAGGTATTGGCGCTTGGTATGACAACGAGACTGTTGAAAAATATTGGCAGCACTTTAGCGTAGTTAAGCCTTCAATTGTATTGATGCAAAAAGCGTTACGGGATTATGGCTATAATGTGCAGCCAAGTAACCAATTAACCCCTCAAACGCTCGATACCTTAAACGCGTTTCAAATGCATTTTTTACCTTGGCATGTCAGTGGCGATGCAGATGCGCGCACTGCATCAGTGTTGTTTGCTTTGCTTGAGAAGTACTTTCCTGAAAAAGTAGCGCAGTTAATGCAGCAATATCACCAAGCGCAAAAGCGCAGCACTAAGCCAATTAAGCCTCTAGTGAATGCGCAGGTTATTGCCAGAGTTCCCGCTGTAAACCCAAGCAGTCGAGCATTAGTGAATGACCGAGGGACATTTAGAGCGTATCGCGGGCACGGTGAATTAATCATTGAAAATGATGACGCAATCAGCGCTGATATTTATATCAACGGTGAAAAAATCAATATTGCGGACCCGCTTACTCATCAGCAGCTTTACCAATACAGTTTAGCTAAACGCACGCGCAATGGAGTGAATACCTTTAAAGTTGAAAACGTAATGCCAGAGGGCGCGGGTTTAACGTTGCGTTTTCCTTATCCAACTTTGAGTAATAGGCATAGCACACACATTAACTTTGATGCTGTTGATGAACTAATAAATGACGAGATAAACAATGGCTTTCCTGGTGCTGTACTAGCAGTGATGCAACATGGTCAAATAATTAAGTTGAGCCAGTATGGTGATGCTAAAAAGTACCACAGTGATGGCACTTTATTAGCTAAGCCACAAAAAATGCAAGCCGATACGCTATTTGATATTGCCTCTAACTCAAAAATGTTTGCCACTAATTTTGCACTTATGCGACTGGCAAGTGAAGGCAAGTTAGATGTTGAAAAACCGCTTACTAATTACTTACCTGAATTTAGAGGAAATGGGCGAGAGCAGCGGACCGTTAAAGACTTGTTGATTCATCGAGCTGGCTTTCCTGCTGTGGTCGATTTTCATCGTAAAGATAATAAGTTAGGTGAGCAGTTTTTTTCACAAAATAGCGTGCGCACTAAAAATTTATTGCTAACGGGTGTGCCGTTTATAGCTGGTCGCAACGTGGCTCATATTTACTCAGATATTGATTACATGTTATTAGGTATACTGGTTGAGCGTTTATCGGGGCAATCATTAGATAGCTACGTTGAAAGTCATATTTATCGACCCTTGGGTTTAACGCATACCGTATTTAATCCGATGCAAAAAGGGTTTGTTAAACAGCAAATTGCTGCCACTGAACTACAAGGCAATACCCGTGGTGGCCGTATTGAGTTTGATAATATACGCACGGATGTTCTTCAAGGCCAAGTACATGATGAAAAAGCTTACTACTCCTTTGATGGTGTAGCAGGGCACGCAGGTTTGTTTAGCACAGCGAATGATTTGAGCGTGCTTGCACAGGTGTTACTAAATGGTGGCGGTTACGCTAATGAGCAGCTATTTACCGCCCAAGTGCTTGAGCAGTTTATTGCCCCTCAGCCGACCAACCAAACCTATGGGTTAGGATGGCGCCGGGCAGGTCATCAAGCGCGTAAATGGCACTTTGGTCCTTATGCAAGCCCGCAAGCTTATGGGCACACAGGGTGGACTGGTACGGTTACGGTGATAGACCCGACTTATGATTTAGCCATTATTTTACTCACCAATGCTCGTCATACGCCTGTTGAAGGCGGTGATATACACTATGAATTTGCCGGGAAAAAGTTTGAAACCGGTAAATATGGTTCCGTGATCTCACTTATCTATGAAGCGATATTAAATCATTAGTCGAATTAAGTTGAGTTTATTACACAACCGATTAAGCTACTTGAGTCTGTTACCCTTTCAAGATTGAAGTTTGTTCAATTATGAGGCGTTTAAACTCGGCGAGAGGTTGATAGCCTGATGGGCTAAGTAAAAATTGAGCGACAAAGAGCTAATCGCCCTTAGGCTGAATAACCCTTTGGGCAGCGCATGTTTGGCATTGATGCTGCGTTATCGTCTATTTATGTGGCACAACCACACTACATAAACTCTGTCTTGTTTAAAAACCAAACATGTAACTGAAAATTTAACCTCAGAGATAAACAGGTCCTAGGTTTGTTCTACCCTTCATCATATAATTGAAGGCACATAACTATAAGAGTGGGCACGACTCACTAATTATTAAGGTTAACGTTTTATGCATTGGTATTCTATTTTACCGCCGCTGATCGCGATTGCTATCGTGTTTTGGCGAAAAGAAGTGATTATGGCATTGCTTGTTGCGGTGGCATCTTCAGAGTTCTTACTCGCTTTGCAAGGCGATGGGAATAGCGTATTTACGACATTTTTAAATACCATTGAGCGTATTATTTCAGTGGCAAGCTCGCCGGGTAACACCCGTATACTCATATTCAGTATTTTAATCGGGGCGTTACTTGCCTATATTCGCGAATCAGGTGGTGTTGCTGCCACAGTAAACATGTTGATGAATAAAGGCATCGCTAAAAACAAACGCCAAGTGGGCTTTTTAACCATGTTTACCGGTGTGGCGGTGTTTATCGAATCAAACTTAAGCGTACTTACCTCGGGTATTGTGTCACGTGGGTTGTTTGATAAATTTAAAATGAGCCGCGCGCGTTTGGCTTATATAATTGATAGTACTAGTGCGCCTGTATGTATTTTGATATTGCTTAATGGTTGGGGCGCATTTGTGCTTGGCTTATTAGGCAACTACGAACTGGGTGAGTCAGCCGTATCTGTGCTGTGGGGCAGTGTTGGGTTTAACTTTTATGCCATCATTACCTTGGTTATCGTATTTTATACCATTGCGTTTGACAAAGTTCACGGCCCAATGAAACAGGCTGAGGAAAAGCTAGAATTACAAAAAAACGAGCTTAAAGAAGACGTTAAAGGCTCTAAAGCGCGCTTTATGTTGGTGCCTTTGTTAACGCTGATTGTTAGCATGGTAGGCTTTATGTTGTATACGGGTAATGGAGTACTGGCAGAAGGCAGCGGCTCTAAATCGGTATTGTATGCCACGGTACTGGCTATTGTTGTAGCTTATTGCTTAATGATTAGCTCACGCCAATTTACCCACCACCAATTAGTCGATACCGGCTTTAAAGGCATGGGTGAACTGCTACCATTGGTGAGTATTGTTTTGCTGTCGTTAACACTAGGTGCAAGCCTAAAAGAGCTTGGTACAGGTGTTTTTGTGGCATCACTGGTTGGTGATTACTTGCCGATCTACTTAATTGTACCTGTGCTGTTTTTAACGGGAGCTGTGATGTCGTTTACCACAGGCACATCATGGGGCACGTTTGCGATTTTGATTCCTATCGGTGTACCGCTTATTCAAGCGCTTGGTTTACCGCCATCGCTAGTGGTGGGCGCTATTTTAGGTGGCGGCATTTTTGGTGATCATTGCTCGCCGATATCAGACACCAGTGCAGTATCAGCGCTGGCATCAGGGTGCGATTTACTGACGCACGTTAAAACACAAATGCCATACGCTTTGTTTGCAGGTGGCTTGACCTTTGTTGCTTACTTGGTGACGAGCATTATTATGCTGTAATGAGAGCGCTGTATTAACCGATAAAAGCCTGCATTGATGCAGGCTTTTTTGTAGTGTTCGACCAGCTAAGTGGTTAAATAGCCGTTTATTGATGGCTTGCTCCTTGTTAATAAATCAATAATTTTTTATCGCAAACAGTGAGCCTTAATCGGATTGTGAGTGTATAACCGTATTAAATCTAACTAGCTCAAGGAAATAAGAATGAAAAAAACAAAACTAATGTTGCCTCTGGCTTTACTTGTAAGCGCAGCAATGCCATTAAGTGCACTTGCTGATGGTCATGGCAAACACCATGTCGATAATAAACACCGCAGTGACGCAAACCAGCAGCGTGATGAATTTCGCAAACCATATCAAACACTCGCATTTTTTGGTGTTAAATCATCAGACAAAGTCATTGAAATCATGCCTGGTGGTGGGTGGTACACGGAAATTTTAGCGCCAATGCTAAAAGAAAAAGGCGAGTTAGTCGCTGCGCATTACCCTATGAGTACACCTTCAGAATACCGCAAGCGTTCACGCGTGAAGTTTGAAGAAAAGCTCGCTGATAATAAAGGCGTGTATGGCAACGTGACGATGGCAGATTTTGACCCTAAAGCAGCGGTTGATGCCAAAGCGATGAATGCAGACGTTGTGTTAACGTTCAGAGGGCTACACGGCCTGCAAAACGGTAATGATTTAGCGGCTTCATTTAGCCAGTTCAATCAAATGCTTAAAAAAGGCGGTACCTTGGGCGTGGTGCAACATCAGGCGCCAGAAGGGGTTGACGCTGTTGCAACGGCTAAAAAAGGGTATTTACCTAAATCACACGTGGTTGCTGTTGCAAAAGCGGCTGGTTTTGATTTAGACGCCGAAGCGTACTTTCACAATAATAGCTTAGACCGCATTATTGTAGATGGCGTTGAGCGTGGCGTATGGGCACTACCACCGTCATTAAATGTTGAATCAGACACAGATAAAGAAAAGTTTAAAAAAGTGGGTGAATCCAACCGCATGACGCTGCTATTTAAAAAGCGTTAATACATAAAGTAATTAAGAAAGCCGGGGCTTAAAACTAAGCCCCGGCTTTTTTGTTTATATCAGCAAAGTGATACGGGTGGTTAAATTAGCCTTTTGGCACAATTTTGAATATACCCATGCCATCAATGCCTAGGTATAAATCACCATTCGGGTGGGTTGAAATACTTCTTACTCGGCCAGCCCCTTCAAATAGTTTACTGTGGCCTGTTATTTTACTGCCATCGAGTTCAAGCAGCACTAAGTGAGCAAACTTCATCGAGCCAATAACGATGCTGCCTTGCCATTGTGGGTATTTATCACTGCTAACAAATTGCATACCCGATGGCGCAATAGACGGCACCCAAATCCAATCAGGCTGTTGCATGCCTTCGCGTGATGTTTCATCGGTAATGGTGCTGCCGTTGTAATTAATGCCGTAGGTTATTTCAGGCCAGCCATAGTTTGCACCCGGTTTAATAATATTCACTTCATCGCCCCCACGCGGGCCATGCTCATGAGTCCATATAGCACCTGTTTCTGGGTGCATCGCCATGCCTTGTGGGTTACGGTGGCCGTATGAATAAATACTTTGGCGTGCATCTTTTTTATTATAAAACGGGTTTGATGTTGGAATAGAACCATCTGCATTGATACGGTGAATTTTACCCGCGTCATGGGCTAGGTTTTGCGGGTGTACATCGCGGTTACCGCGATCGCCGATTGAAAAATAAAGATACCCGTCTTTATCAAACTCGATACGCGAACCATAATGATAGGTTGTTTTGGTGTTTGGGCCGCCATCGAACAATAATTGCTGATCTATGAGCGCCATGTCTTTTAATCGAGCACGCATAATCGAGGTGTTATAGCCTTCCTCATCGCCTTCATAGCCTGAGTAAGATAAGTAAATCCAGCCATTGTCTTTAAAATTTGGGTCAAGCTCTATATCCAGTAAACCACCTTGTCGCTCAGCATGTACTTTTGGCACACCACTAATAGGCTGTTCTACCAGTTTACCGTTGCGGATCAATCTTAGCTCACCGGCACGGTCTGTCACTAACAGGTCTTGTTCGTTAAGCCACACCATACCCCATGGAATTTGAACTCCCTTGGCAACTAATTCAAGTTCATACTTATCTGCGCTTTTAGCAACAGGAATCGGTTGCTCAGGCTGCGCGCTGACAAACATAGAACCCAGCCCCAGCAGGCTCAAAACCACACTAGTGCACAAAGACTTTTTCATATTAACTCCATCAATTAAATCGGCTGATACTACAATAGCGTGATACGCATCAAATTGTCACTAGGATTCAACAAAGTGCGATTAGCTGTATAAAAAATGAGATAGGTGGAGGTCTTGGTTACTCCTTATGCTGTGTCTTGTACTAGGGGTGTAATGACGTTAGAAATAGAATATATTAACTGTTTTTACAAGCGTATAGGGACTTACCGTGTCAGCTCAGGACAACTGTCAAAATAATGTACTAGAAAAAATAACAAAACAAAATGCATTGGCAGCCGCACTCGGCGCTGTCTTTTGGTGTATACCAATTTTAGTGTTATGGATGTTTGTTTATGAGTTAAAACCAGCAGCAGCGACTGTTATGTTATGGCTCAGTGGCGCGTTAATAGGTTTGGCTGTTCGGTTTCATGGCCGTGGCTATGAACGATTATTCTCTGTAATCGGTTTTGTGTCTCACGCGTGTATTGTTTTAATTGCCTGGGTTGTGCAAATAGTGATTGGTGGCAATGTGCTGTCAGTTATTTTGATTGGCGTTTATGTACTCGGCGCTTGGAGCGCGGCCTACCTTTCACGTATCAACATCTCAATGCATGACTACAAAGCATTTGATGCGTTTTTTGCGTGCCCCGATTACCTACAACAAAAAAAGTTAAAAAACAGGTGGTTTGTTGTTCTACCTTTGGTGCTGGTACTGACTTTTGTTGTTGGCTACCTTGTTGCCATTGCGATGCTGATTTTTCAAGAAGTTCAGTACATAGAACATGAAAATAACCAGCAAGCACAGCATGCAGCCGAATTTCGTGATAAACACATTGATACCAGTGATCAAGCGCTTGCTGCAATAAATGAGCATAAAGCACTTACTTATGCTTTTGCTTACTATTCAGGTAGGCAGTTTGATGTTCACGGGCGCTACTTAGGTAAATACCCGCAAGATAGTTACCAAGCACAGTTAATACTGCGTTATTTAGCAGAGCAAAAAAGTAACCCTCGCGCTCAATTTATACTAGGCAAAATACTCGATAGTAAAAAAGGCGCCGCACTGATCAAGCAAGCAGAAGAGGGCGGCGATAGCTTTGCAAGACTTTACAGCATTTACGAATTTGGCTGCTATTTCGATGCTAAAAAAGGTAGGCAGTTACTCAGCAGCTTTGCCAAAAATATTGAAGAGCAATCAATAAAAATTGATATCTATGGCATGCTCAGTGATGACTTTAACGACCACTGCCAAGTGTTAGACGACACCGAATTTGATTATCGTTATATAAAAGATTATCAGCTAAAGTAATAGGTTGCCCTTTAGGGCGAAAAGTGAATTTCACCACAGGGCACAGAGGTTAAACAGTGTTTGCAGGGCAAGGCTTTAGTAATAACGTTTTAACATCAATTTTAAGTGAGCCAACGTAGGCGCTAAGCTTGCTGGCGCGGGTGTTTTGTAGGTTGGGCTTTAGCCCAAAAATTGCAACACCTTGGCTGGTGGCTTTTGCCGTTAACTCTTGTCGGGATAAATCCGCGACCTACATTAGAAACCTTATTCAAGGTTTTGTCGCGCTGGCGACGGCAGCCAAAGAGGGGCTGCCGTTGACCCCTCTCTGGACTCTCCCAGCGCCACCCGAGCATCATGCTAATCCTTCAAAATATAATTGATGTGAACGTAAACGGCGAAAATATGACAACTTTCACATCCATGTACGCTCCCCAGTTCGATCACCCATGGTCGCTCGTTCAAAGCTGCGCTTTTCATCCATGGCGAAGTCACGGCTTAACGCGCATTCATGCGCGATATTACTCATCAATTACTTATTTTCAGGGCGTGATGACGGAGGAGGGTGTTCAATGTGAGATTGTACTTTCTCTTGGCAAGTTACAAGATCTAATAATCACATGGAAAGCCCCTAGATTTTTTTAAATACAATTGTGGTTGGCCAAAAAATAAATAGTATTTCTAATAAAGTTTTTTGTGGTAATAAAAAAACATACTAAACTAACTTAAAATAAAAAATGTTTTCGGTAAAGGTTTGAACATAATAAAGCTCAAAACTGTTTAAAAAGGAAAAGAAAATGAAAATAATAAGTATTGTTTTATTATTTACTTGTTTGGCAGTAAATGCATCATCAAAGCTATATGTCAAAGAAAGTTTTAGTATGGATAATTATGTAGAAGTTAGAGGTGATGTATTAATATTAAGTGCAGTACAAAAGACTTATTATGATGAAGTTAGTCCACCTAAAACGAAGGTGTATATGGTTGATGTCTTTCCTGTTTACTGGGAAAGTAAGAAAAGAGGAAAATATATTGCTTGCAAAGATGTATATGAGTTAACAGATTGCAAAGCAATAGATATAACTTTCAACAATCCATACAATCTAACACTAAATAAGAAGTCTAATTATAAGCTTACAGAGGATAGAGCTGCCCTAGACTTTAAGGAATATAATTTAAAGCAGTATCGATCAGCAGATGACCCAAAAGATATCTTGAAAAAATATGAACTTATAAGAAGTAAGTTAATTAAATAAATTACGTTCCATAGTACCAAAATTACATCAAACAAATGGCAGTAACACAGAACCTGTCCCTGGCTCGGAATAAACCTGAAGATACTTGTGATCTTCTTACAAAGACTTGGAAAATTTTATTCAGACTTTTCTCTGTGTAGCGTGAAGCGCCTCTGTGCCCTCTGTGGTAAAATCACCCCCTACAAACCTTAACCCCACCCCCTGCATGTTTAAGCGCTATGATCTGCCCTTGGCTGTTGTGTGCCATGGCGAGCATGTCACCCGTGGTGATGCCGCTTTCAATGGCGTGTTTGGTATTTAGGTCATTCAATAATGAGTTTTTTATTTGAATGAGTACTTCGTTGTGGCAGCTGGCGATAAACCAGTCGTCATCTACGTTGACCAACTTTCCGTATTCTATGTAGCGCTGTTGGTGCAGGCGCAGGTCGGCGGCGAGCTTGTCGTCGAGCCTTTGTTTTTGTGTTGTTATTTCACTTAAATAGCTGCCAGTGCTGTCGACTTGGTGAACTTCTATAAAATGATAGTTACTTTGCTGCACGGTATAGGTGTTAAGTGCCGCTTGCTGCTCGGTGGTTTTATCTATTGTGGTAAAAACGGTGAAACCGAGCACGACCAGCGCGCAGGCAAGGCCGGTCATTTGTAGCGGGAGTAAAAAACGGGTGGGCTTTTTGGTTACTGCATTATCTGAGCGTTGCGTTAATGTGGCGCGTTGCTCTGCGCTGAGCGTATGGCGTTTTTTGCGCTCGCTAAAGTGCTTATCAAGTTGTTGTTCAAATTGCTCGTTATGCTTGGTCATTGTCAGCTCCTAGTATGATTTTTAAGTTTTGTTTTGCATAACGTAGCCGTGTTTTTACGGTTTCATGATTGCTTTGCGTAATATGTTGTATGTCGTCAAGCGAAAAGCCTTCTTGTTGTAGGCTGAGGGCTTCGCGTTGGACAAAGCTTAATTGCATTAAAGCCGCATTAAACTTGTCGTAATCAAAAGATTGCTCTGTGCTTTTTGCTGCAATCACGGTGCTGTCTTCAAGCTCTACAAAGCGCTGTTGCTTGCGGTATTCATCAATTAATGCATTGCGGGCTAAACGAAATAGCCACGCTTTTGGGTTTGCCTGAGGTTGATAGTGATGGCGTTTTTCCATCACTTTTAACCACGTTTGCTGGCTTATATCAAAGGCGAGTTGCTCATTACTTTGCGTCACTAAATAATGATATAAGTCGTTACCAAACAGGGTGACGAGCTTGGTTAAGTGGCGGGTGTCGCCACTTTTTGCGTAGTCAGCTAAGTGATCGCTACTTGGCTGACTAATAAACCATGATTTTAAACTTGTAAGCATAGGCACCATCAATTTGTATTCGCGCTACTGGGTTTGGTCTAATTTAAAATCAAGCTGCACGCTTTGGCCTGTTTGCACCTGTGCTATGCCATCAATCACTTTAGGGCGATATTTCCACCGTTTGATTGCTCTTAATGCTTCTTGGTTGAAGATGCGTTTTGGCTCTGCATCAATCACCTGCGCATCAATTACTTCCCCTGTTGGAGATACATTAAAGCTTAATTGTACCCAACCTTCAATGCCTTCACGTGCCGCAATGGTGGGGTACTTAGGGTTTATACGCACAATGGGCGTGGCATCGCCCGTTGGGCGCGTTAGGTTTGTATTAAAGTCATTGCCTATTTTGTCAATGCTAATGTCAGGCGTAATCGCGGTGGTGACGATGTTCGTATCTGTGCTTGGCGGTGTACGCGGTGGCACTTTGGGTGGCGTTTGCATTTTTGGCGGCGGTGGCAATGTTTGCTTTTGTTGCACTTTAGTGTCTTCTGGTACTTTGAATATTTCAACAACGACAGTGTCGCCGTTAAAGTTTGTTGCCCGTTGCTCACCGGTTATTAAGTACTGCATAAAGGCAAAGGCGGCAAAGGTCATGGCTGCACCACCTACAATTGCGGTAGTGGTCTTTAAGGCGTTATTTGTTTGGGGGAAATCTACTGTTTGCATAAGCAAATCCTCGGTCATTAATGATGTATTTATCACTAAAACGTGCGGTAAATTAAAAAGGGGTGAAATATATTTTAAAATGTTTCGTTTTTGTGTGCGGGCTTTGGTTACAATGGCATCTAGTAGTTTTGTTTTTAAATTTATTGGGCAGTTATGAAACTAATTCAAATTGATAAAGCGCGTTATCGTAAGCATTTAAACCGCGTTATTATCGGCTGTGGCGTGGCGTTAGCTGCGGGCAGTTTAGCTATTTCGCAAACCTTAATTTTACTGTTTCCGGATGAGAGCGGCAGTCACTTTCATTGGAACTTGTTGGGTGTGGTGGTAACCAGTTTAGCCATTGCCTATTTACTCAATAAATACCGCACCCATGACTACATGACCGAAGTGGTATATGTGTGGGAGCTGAAACAAGCGCTTAATAAAATAACCCGTAAAATGCCAAAGCTTAAAGCCGCAGGGCGTGAAGGAAATGCGGATGCATTGCTGGCTATTCACTATAGTTATGCGGGGTCACGTTTATTGTGGCAGCTCGATGACAACACCCTTACGATGGATGAACTAGCCATTAAACAAGCAGAACTTGATAGCGTGGCTGAAAAATTTAACTTAACGTTAAACGCGGATGATTATGATGATGCTATTTTGAAGGCATTTTAATAATGTGAATAGGTAAACCATTACACAATAAAAAGCTCGGCAATTGCCGAGCTTTTTGTATTTACCCTTGGGTAATTAACTTTGTAGTTCACCCGTTGATGATTCAATGTGAGCTCTTACAAACCACTGAAACTGTTCTAGTTCAGCAAGCTGTGCAATGATCATATCTTCAGATACAGGGTCTAGTTCAGCAAGTTTATCAACTGCTTTACGGTGATCAGCGTTAACCCCGTTATATACTTTATCTAGGGCGACTAGGTGATCTTTCACCAGCCCTTTACCAATTGAATAATCTTCCCAAGAGCGGCGGTCAACAATTGATTTAGGAGTACCTACTGGTACGCCGCCTAATGTTGCGATTCGCTCAGCAATGGTGTCGGTCATTTCGCGAATAGTTTCAACTTGTGGGTCCAGCATTTCGTGAACACCAATAAAGTTGGGACCAACCACATTCCAATGAATGTGCTTTAAAGTAAGTTGTAAATCAATTAGCGCTACCATGCGATTGTCGAGTTGAGATATTGCTTGCTCTGCAGATTCGCTTGTCATACCGGGTGCTGTAAATTCTGCTACTTTTGAAGTGTTACTCATCACTACTCCTCGTTTTAGATAATTATCAAACCTGATTTACGGCTTGTATTTTGTGTTGTATAAAAAGGAGCAAGCACTATGCCGAATTGTTTTTATTGTTTAAGTGCCTGTTATTTAGGTTTTTTTGGTTTCTTTTTAGAGGGGCGAATAAAATCGTGCCCGACATCATATGAAAATTATGCACGACGAGTGTAAATTATTCAGTGTTTAAATTGGGGACTTGAATCTTTATATGAATTGTTTTTAGAAGTTGGTGAGGTCATGTATTGTCACTTAATACATAACTCTAAAAAGTATTAACTATACTTCTACTTTGTTTCGTCCGCTTTCTTTTGCAACGTATAAGCGGTCGTCTGCTTTTTGAATTAATAGCTCTAGGGAGTCATCGCTAAGTGAACTTGCTGACACACCAAAGCTGGCACTGATGGTGATGTGTTTATCTTTGACTGATAGCGGGGTTTCATTAATTTTCATACGAATTTTTTCGGCTAAAGTCACAGCGCCATTAGCATTTGTTTCAGGCAGCAAAATTACGAACTCTTCACCGCCAAACCTTGCTAACACGTCCGAGCTTCTAATATTTTCTTTTGTGATACGCGCAACATGCTGAATAGCAACATCGCCCGCAGCATGACCATAGTTATCGTTAACAGCTTTGAACTTATCAATATCAATCATGATGATACTGGATGGTTTTTTATTGCGTTTACTACTATGCAGTAGTTTTTCACCAATCATAAAAAAGGCACGTCTATTATAAATACCCGAAAGGTAATCATGGGTTGCTTCCCACTGCAATCTGCGCGCAAATGAGCTAATTTTTGAAACCATGGGCCTAAACACAAACACGGCTTCGATTAATATAGTAAAAATGGTGATTACCAGCACCACCTGTTGAGCTGAACGCAGGTTATCTACTTCATCTAGGCTTTCTTTTTCGTAAAGGCTAACTACATCATTAAGTGCAGTTAATAACGGCTCTTTTGCCATCTGTTTGAATTCTAAATTTTCAGAACTAAAAACGTCTATATTGCGAGGTGGCGACGCAAGGGGATCTGATATTAGGCTTACAAAGCGTGCAAGTTGAGTATCTACATTGTTATCTTTGTTGAAGTAGAGGTTGAGCATGTCGTTTGAAAGCGGTGAGGGCTGATTATTTGATAATGCTTTATAGTGCTCAGATAGTAATGCTTGATGATTTGAGATCATTTTATCTATGGCTTGCTGCGCTGTGCGTTTAGCATCGCTGGAGCCTGTTTCTAAATAGTCGAGTGTGAACAAGGTTGCACGCTGAGTTAGCATACGCTGTTGACCACTGACATTAATAATTTTGCCAGTTTGTAGTTGTTGCTCAATTACTGAGTTTAATAACATGTGAGCAGCAATAGCGAGTAGAGCAATAATAGACAAAGAGATAACGTAAATTCTAGTCATCATTCTTCGAGGATTATGAATAGTGTCGCTCGTTTGTTCGTTGTTCAATGTGGCTATGCCTTAAAACGTACTAAGTAAAATAAGCATGATGGTTGTGCTCAGCCATAATGTTGTTTTTCCGATCACTTTAAATATAGCGCAAGTATTTAAATTTGCACAATAAAGTAATCTGTTAGCCGCTAAGGCATCCCCAGCTTACATTAAACAATTATGATAATAGCGCAGCGGCTAAACGAACAAAATCAGACGATGTAAGAATGCCGACCAAGTTGTTATCTTTATCAACCACCGGCATGCAACCATGGCGATTTTCAACAAAAAAATTAGCCACTTCATGCAAAGGTTGCTCAGGTTCAATGCTGGTAAAATCTGTTGCCATGATGTCGAGCACCTTAGTTTGTTTTTCTTTTCTTTCAAGGGCTGTAGAGCTGTAGTTCGCCATAATTCCCATTACTTGAGCAATTAAAATCTTTTGTGTCAGCATGCCTACTAGCGCACCATTTTCATTGATTACAGGGATGTGGCGGATGTTTTTTTCTTTCATTAAATTGTGCGCGTCATGCAAAGTGTTATCCGCTTTAATAGCAAGTGGGGCTGGGGTCATTAAATCAGCGACAAGGTGAATCATTGTTAAGTCCTTCCTAAAATTAATATTAAGTAAGTCTAGCTTGAATATGGTTAATTACACCTTTGTGAGATCAATGTTTGGTCAAAAAAGCGAGGTTTTTATCACTGCCACGAACCCAGCCAATATCAGTGTAAACATTTATATTGAAATGAATTCTTTTAAAAGGCGGTCTATAAAGTTGGGTTTAATTATGACTAATAAAGGTTACTTGAGATGACAAAAACGATACGCAGTAGCAAGCCTGCAATTAGTGTTTTTCGTGTATGTGCGTTGGCAGCATCAATGGGGGTTTTTGCAACGGCTACATTATATTTTGCTGGTGCTTTTAATGGCGATAAAGTCACTGCAAAAGCATTTGTTGATTTACAGCAGGGCAGTACAGTACATGCCGGGTTTCGTAGGGCGCACGCTAAGGGGTTATGTGTTTCGGGCAACTTTGAATCAACGGGGTTGTTGTCAGCGTATTCAACCGCAAGAGTATTCAAACAAGGTAGCACTCCTTTTATAGGACGTTTTTCTATTGCAGGTAATAACCCAACTGCACCCGATTTAAAAGCACCTGTTCGCAGTTTAGCGTTTGTGGTCAATACAGCCACCGAAGATGAATGGCGGGTTGCAATGAATACTCCACCCGTAATGGCGGTAGCGACGCCTGATGCGTTTTACAAACAGCTGCAAGCACTTTCGCCCGACCCTGCTACAGGAAAGCGTGATCCGAAAAAAATTAGTGCCTTTTTTAAAGCTCACCCTGAGAGTAAAGCATTTAATCAGTGGAAAGCGGGTTATACGCCAGCTAACAGCTTTGCTACTGAACGGTACAACAGCATTAATGCATTTTATTTGCATAATGCACAAGGGGAAAAGCAAGCAGTGCGTTGGCAGGCTGTGCCCAGTATTAATGATCAAGAGGTCGCTGTACTTGATAAGCAATCTCCTGATGCCTTACAACAGCAACTTATTTCTCAGATAGAAAAGCAACCTGTTAGGTTTGATTTAATGTTTACGCTGGCTGATAGCAGTGATGATGAAAATAATCCAACTATTCCATGGCCGTCATCGCGCGAAGTGATTAACGCGGGCTCTTTAGTTATTACAGATTGGCGTTTTCAAAATGAAGGGGCGTGCGGCGCACAAAACTTTGATCCACTCGTTTTACCTAACGGGATGAGTGCAACCGCAGATCCTATTTTACGGGCTAGAGGCGCAGCATACGCACAATCATACCGTCGAAGAGCCACAGAGACATTACTTAACAAGAATAAAACTGGTCAAGAAGGAGCGGGTGATGCAAGCAACTAAACACTATTCAGCAACAAGCAGACTATTACACTGGACGATGGCAATACTGCTGATATCAATGCTTTTTCTGGGTTTATCAATGGTGCAAAGTTTAGCCGTGTGGCAAGTTGAAGCGGTCGCTTTACATAAATCGTTTGGTGTTGTCGCGCTTATATTGGTGGTTATCAGGCTTATCAATACCTGGCGCAGTGTGTCGCCCGCGCTTCCTAGTGATCTTAGCCCATTACAGCGTATTGCGGCCTCAGCAACGCATGTAGGGCTTTATATTGCAATGTTATTAATGCCGCTATCGGGTTGGTTGATGCAAAATGCGGATGGCCGGGTTGTGAATGTATTTGGATTATTTAGCTTACCAAATTTGATTGCAGTTGATATTCGTTATTTTGCGTTTTTTCGTGAAGTGCATGCGTTGGTAGCATGGGTATTTTTAATGCTGATATTTATGCATATAAGCGCCGCGCTTTATCATGGATTAATAAAAAACGATGGTGTTTTTTCATCTATGTTTAAAGGTAAGTAACGCGTTACAGCAAAAGAATCTAAACGTAAGGTGAGCTCGATTTTTGCGAAGCTCACTTCACACTTTATTCTGGTATAAGATTGCCTCAATATTGAGTACATCTCGAATCTGAAAACTCATCAGTTCCTCGCTAAGTATGACAATTATATGAAATTAATTGTTGAAGCTACTTTTATTACTTTTTTAATTTATGATGTTGCTAAGTTTTATCATTAATAATAAATCGAGCAAATATGATTAACAGAAGGCAGTTTTTATTTAGTGCAGGAACACTCGCGTTTGTTGGCCTATCGCGTAGTGCGTTTAGTAAAGTACCATTAAGCGATTTAGGGAGTAACTTACCTGCGTACGGGCCTTTAATTGCAGATAATAACAAGTTATTAGATTTACCTGCAGGCTTTAGTTACAAGGTTATTTCGCAGCTTGGTGATAAAATGTCTGATGGCTTTACGGTACCAGATAAAGCCGATGGTATGGGGTGTATTGCGCTTGATGACGAACGCGTTGCGCTAGTTCGCAATCATGAACTTAAGCCAACCGATTTAGTAAAAGCTGAATCAAGCCTACAAACTCATAAAACCCCGCTAGCGTATGATGTTGATACTCAGGGCGTTGCGCTACCTGGTGGCACCAGTCATATTGTTTATAACCTTAAAACGGGCACTAAAGAACAAGAATATTTGTCGCTCGTTGGTACTATTCGCAATTGCTCTGGCGGTATTACTCCTTGGGGAACATGGCTTACTTGTGAAGAAACAACGGCAACTAAAGCCGATGGCTTGGGGCAAGATCATGGATATATTTTTGAAATTCCGGCTAATGCGCAAGGTTTAGTAAAACCTGAACCGTTAACAGCCATGGGTCGCTTTAACCATGAAGCTGCAGCAGTAGACCCTAAAACAGGCATCGTTTATTTAACAGAAGATAAAGGCGATAGTGTGTTTTACCGCTTTATTCCCAATGAAGTCGGTAAACTTGCTAAAGGCGGCAAGCTGCAAGCTATGGTGATTAAAGCTAAGCCGCAATTTGATACTCGTAATTGGCGTACACCGGATATGCCACTTCATAAAGAATTTGCCGTAGAGTGGGTTGATTTAGATGATCCTAAAAGCCCGAAAGATGATTTACGAATACGTGGTTATCAACAAGGTGCAGCATTGTTTGCCCGAGGAGAGGGTATTCACTGGGGTGATAATGAGCTGTATTTTTGTTGCACCAATGGTGGTAAAAAGCAACTAGGGCAAGTGATAAAATACGTGCCATCTGCTTTTGAAGGCACAGATAAAGAAACGCAAAATCCAGGGAGTGTGTCGTTATTTGTTGAAAGTACAGATGGCTCACTGTTTAATTTTGGCGATAACCTAACTGTTGCGCCAAATGGCCATTTAATTGTATGTGAAGATCAATACACTGATATTGTTGATAACCACTTACGCGGCGTTACCCCTAAAGGCGAAGTGTATAACTTTGCAAAGCTACAAACCCAAACAGAGCTGGCTGGCGCGTGCTTTTCACCCGATGGCAGCACTTTATTTGTAAATGTTTATAAACCGACCAAAACACTTGCTATCACCGGCCCTTGGCATAGTTTTAAGCGCTAATAATGAGATAAAGTGAAGGTACTCACCTTCACTTTATTACATAAATATATACACCGCAGGAAGGGCGATACCGCTGAGTATCCACAGGGATTTTATACCCCAAGGGCTGTGTTTCCCTTTAATCATAAAAAGACCACTTAACGCTAAAAAAATTAGTAAAGCAGCAAAGGCATCTGAAAATATAACCCAAGATGCTTTTGTCTCGTTCAGATGCAAGCGGTTAAATGCCTGAAATACATGGCGAGGGGTTATTTTTTCATACACTATTTGCTGATCTTTTAAGTTTAATAGTAGGTTATTGCCATTTTTAAAGAACAGCTTAAATTGACTTGGTGATGCCCAATATGAGGCCTTAACTTTTTCATCTATTTTGCTTATTGCAAGTAATTGATTAGTGAGCTTAGTATCGTCATCAAGTGACCATTTTTCGGCAGATGCAGATATTACAGCTTGCTCAACACGGTAATTCGGGTTCCAGTCATCTTTGTGATTAACCGCTATACCCGATACTGAAAAAATAATTACTAAACCAATGCAAAAATACCCGATATCACGATGCAAACTACGGTTTAATTTATACCAGTTAATCTTTCTTGTGGTTTTACTCAAAAATCTCTACACCTGAAGGCACAAGTTGATAAATTGCCATTGGTTCTGTCACTGTGTTTTCGTCAAATTCATTCCCAGCTTGTTGGGCTCTGTGTGCTAGCAAGGCTTTAGTGCGGGTTAAGTTGAGTTGGATTTTATTTAGCTTTCCTGTTGCCATTGCTTTACTGCCTTTGGCAGTCATAGGGAATACCATATCACCGTCATTAACCTTGATTTTCAAATTTTGAAAACGCTTGTCAGAGGCAATTGTCATCCAGCACCCTCGTTTAGCACATACTCCGACAACAGTCCCTTCAATGGTTATTTGTTGATCTAAAAAGGTATCAGGCGCGGCCATTATAGTCGAAATTTTTAATAGGCTTGCACTATCAACAGGTTTGCCAAATTGTTCAGCTTTGGCAGTTGATAGCCCTATTGTTGCAATGATTAAAATTAAGAGTTTGCAAAAATTCATCCTCGATCCTTTATGTTCAGTGAAATTTAGTCAAATCATTTGAAAGATACGGATTAATAATCCTTTTTCAATATAATCATAAGTAATTAGGTATTGCAATTTCAAAGGGCAAACCCTAGAGTCTTCATGTACCCGTATGGGGTTTTAATGAGATTTGTAGAGGGAAGTTATGCGCCATTATCCATTGTATAAAATCGACGACGTGTGTTTACGCCGGCTAGGTGGTGGGATTCTTAAAACGTATAACCTCACAAGTATACTCAATCTAGATACTGAAAAAGCAATCGATAAAGAGTGTCAGGATTTACTCGCATTAAATGACGATTGCACAAGTGATGATTTTAGTGAATTACGCCAGCGGCGAAATATCAGTGATGATGTGCCTGACGACGACTTATTTGCTCAAGTAATTGAAGATAATAATGGTAACTTATTCGTAGCCAGTGTTTGTCGTAATGATGATGACGAAACCATGTTTGAAATCTTTAGCGAACATTCATTCACTGAATCAGCTTTAAAAAAACTTGTCGCTTACATTCGTAAGGTGTTTTGTTGGTGCAAACCTGAGCACATTTGTGTTTGGCCTGCGCCTGCGTCACTACAAGCACATCAATTACTGTCATTACCAGGTGCTCGCGCCGTTGACTCTTTATTAGGCTGTCAAACGCCATTACTTGATGTGAGTGCTGCTTTAAAAGCGGATATCTCTATGCAGCCTTTTGAGTTTGACACATATTGGCCTTGGTATGAGAAGGAGTACAACCAGTTTCTAACTGAAAACCCAGCAATGGCAAATATAGTGCCGATCAGTGATAAAGAAGAATTGAATGAGTCTATTGAATCTGGCTTATGCTGCATGGCATTTTATAAAGGTCAGCCTTTAGGGATGGTTATGGGCGAGGTAAGTGAAGAGTTGGGTTTTAATGGTTTATTGGTGAGTGATATTTTTATTGCTAAACAATTTAGAGGCCAAGGTTTAGCCTCACCGATGCAGCGATTATATTATCAAGAGCATGTTCAGGATTTTGAGCTTTTCTTTGGTTATATTGATGCGAGTAATATGCCCTCATATAAGAATGGACTCAAACAAGGGCGCAAGTTACTGCGCCAAGAGCTTTACCTCCCGGCGCAATTGTTTTTATAAGCCGTTATTCATATCCACGTGATTTTTTAGTTTTAATAATCGCAATGTAGCCATGCCAGCTGGCGTAACTAAGCAGTGGCATGAGCACAATAAATCCCGTGCCGCCAGTTACAAAACCTAAAGCAACAAACACAAATATACAGACCGCCCACACAATCATTGCTGCAAAGTTATGTTTTACCGCGTTCATTGATGACATAACAGCGGTCATAATATCAACGCGTCGTTCCATCATAATTTGTGGCGTAAAGGCTGAAATAGCAAATACAGTTACCAGTAGGATGCCACCTATAATGCTACCCAGTGTCAAAAATGCAGACAACTCTTCAAAAGTGGGATTGGCATGACTTGGGTATAGCGCATGAACTAACGCGGCTAGGCGCATCCAAATAATCATAATAACCATTAAAAGGATGGCAAATCCCCATTCACCAACCGGGTTTCTGAACATCGATTTTAACGAATGCATTAATGTGGGCTTATGCCCTTTTTCAAGTTCCCACGCCACATCGTACAAACCCACAGCAAACGCAGGGCCAATTAATGCAAATGCAACAGTGGCAGGTAAAATAACGAGATGAGTACCTGCATACAGTGCGCTGTAAATAATTGCTAGTGGAATAATTGTAAAAATTAATCCGTAGATAAGACTAAGCAAGGGAGCGCGAATCATATCTTTTACCGCTAGCGCAAGCCAGTGAAAGGCTGCAAATGTATCGACTTTATTGCACTCTAAACAACGTGCAAACTCTGCGTTTTTATCAATTGTATTCGTTGACGGCATAAATGAGTCTCCTATTGGGGCTACTCTTTAGGTTTAGAACACTCGGGTATTATTTACAAATTTTTAAGGATATTTTTATGTATAGCCTTTTTGTTAATTAAAACGTTGGCGGCTTTCGAGCAATGAATTTAGCTCGACTGTGTAACATCATTTTGCTGCTCTTTTATAAGTAAAAGCAACTCTGCGGTTGCCGTGGCATCGGCAAGGGCGCGGTGATGATTGGTCAGCGCTAACTCAAAATGCTTAGATAAATTACCTAAAGAGTATGATTTAAGACCTGGAAATGCTTTACGTGACTCTACGACCGTACACAGCTTTGGCATTTTAAAATAATGACCTGCCATTTCGCATTCTTTGCGGATAAAGCCGTAATCAAAGTTAACATTATGAGCGACAAAAATACTGCCTTGTAATTTATGCAGCAATGTATCGGCTATTTCACAAAAGCGGGGGGCTGTGGCTACCATGGTATCGGTAATTCCGGTTAGCGATACAATAAATTTTGGTATGCGCATTTGTGGGTTAACCAGTGTTGACCAAGTCTCGATAACCTTGCCATGTTGTACTTTAACCATGCCGATTTCAGTGATTCGATTGCCACCTTTTAAGCTGCCAGTCGTTTCAATATCGACCACGCTGTAAATGCGATTAGGATCATTGACCCAATTAACTGCTGCAATGTGTACATCGAACCCTGATTTCTTTAGGTTGTCGATGGTAGTTAGCTGGTTACGTCTGAGTTTATCACCGGGTGCTTTTACCTCTTCAAAATAAATAGAACCGTCTTTTAAAATCATTAAATCTGGGTAGCCATCTTTAAGTTCTAAAAAACGTTGGGCCATGTTTTTTAAGTGGCTTTTAAGTGCTGTAATAGAGCTATTTAAAATAAGTACTTCTAATGGTTTTAACAGCTCACTGTGCCAACGAAATAAGCCATTTGGTTGATCAAAATAGCGTGCTGCGTTTTTGCACACATGCTTTAGTAAATCATCAGTTTTTTGCCACTGCGCGAGTAGTGCATCAACCTGCTGCTGTTGTGTTTGGTAAAAGCTGTTAGTACGTAATACGTGTGGAAATAAATCAAATTCATTACATGGTGGGTGAGGAGTCTCAACGTAAAGTTCGTGCCAAAATACTAGGCCAAATAGGCTTTGCCAAAGCGTGTTCTCGGTGTTAAATGCTTGCAGGCCTTGGTTTTCGTAATACTGTGCCACTCCTTGCTCTACATCGCCGCGATATATTTCATCTATTTCAATTACACACTGCGTATCCGCGAGCATAGCGCTTAAGCGAGAGCGGGTTTGTTTATTAAATTTACGCATTAAGAAATCATCGGCAAAATAGAGTAGATCATCGGTCAGTGGATCTTCAATAATGGCTTCAAGCTGGGCTTTAACCCAGTCTTTATTGCCTTGGCGATATTGCTCGCGTATTTGTATTTCTTCGGCTTCAGGGCTGTCTTTACAGGCATTTAAAACATTAAAACTCAGCGCAGAATCTATTTTTTTTAGTTGCTGATAGAGCCTCAGTAACAGTTTGTTTTTAAGGCTTACTGCCAGTTTACCTTGTGCTTGTTGGGCAATAACCTTGTGAGCTAAACTTTGGTATTGCTCGTCAGTTGTTATATTTTTAAATACCAAGCGAGAGCGGTTTAACGCATAGTTCGACTTTGCCTCATCTAAAGTATCAAAGCGCGCCAAACTCTGTGCGTGGCTTTGTCTTGTTGCTCTAACGCCTAAATCACGCAGTACAAAACTATTTTGATGATTGATATCACTACCACTTAAGCGGCCAATGTACAGAAACTCAAAGTATTCATAAACTTCAGCGCGATCATTAATAATATATTGGCTATATAAAGGAGTCAGATGCTCAAGCTTACTCGCAAAAAGTTCGCAAGCTTGGCTTACTAATATCGCTTTGCTAGCACTTTTTTTTATGCTCACTATCGCCGTAAACGTTGCTAATAGCTCAAGCAACGCCGGTTTTGTTAAATGAGCGAGTAAATGCTGGTAGTCGTTATGGTTTGGGTGTGCAATCAGGCCTGCGTTTTTTAACTCTGCAATTGCCTGTGTTGGGCTGGGTATTTCATCATAATTCAGTGTATTGATGGCAACAAAGCGAGGCTTGCGTGAGTAAATACGCGCAAGCATGCATTGAGCTAGCTCACTTAGGTTGTTAATTTTATTTATAAAATTTAAATGTTTTTGCTCTAGTAAGTGGCTACATTGGGAGCTTATAAATGTTATTAACTCATTAAAATGGGCCAGATAATATTTTGCTGGTAGCTCTTTTTTCATCTGTTCTACTTACTTTTGCTGTATATATGAACAGTGTAATATAATCTATTCGGCTAGGCCATAATTGTTGGACTTATCTTTATAAAAGTAGTTAACCTGAGCTCTGGATAATAAATATATCTCCAGCGGCTACTTTCAACGCTAACTGCGTTGAATTTACTTGCAATAGGCCAGCTATTGACGCGTAAATTCGTCTTGTTATCGCTAAAAGTCTCCGGCTGGAGACTAAGGAAAAAATTTGTTATTTAATATCAATATATTAGTACATCTCTTAACCAGAGTTCAGGTTAGTTACTAATCTAGATTAATTGCCGATTATTTTATTGTCGCTTTAACTGCTTCAACAGTGTGGTCACCGCAGGAATACCTATACCTCTGTGGTGTTCTTTAAAATATATGTTTTAAGGTATGTAGCGTTGAATAATTGCTTGGTATTTACCAGTATCTTTTAAGTGCTTTAAGCCTTGATTAAAATCGTCACGTAATATTTTATCTTTAAAACTCACCTGGTAATGCGTTTCAACAGGAAAAATATCATGCAATTCGATTTGTTCAGTTGTGTCATATGTTGAGGCTAGTTTTTTTCTAAACCATTGGAATACGTATTTATCAACAATTAATATCTGAGCTCGGCCTAGCCAGAAAAAAGCATTTTGTCGCTCTTGATCTCCAAACTCAGAATATTTTTCAAGATGGGACTTGCTAGTGTTAGGGCCAAAAAATTTTTCATATTCAGGGCCTAAATTTAAATAGGCACTTTGCCATGCAACAGTTGTATACTTTGTCAGGTCTTCAGTGTTGTTAATAACAATGCCATCTTTTTTCTTCGATAACGCGATATTTTTGTAAGTAATGAAGCTATCAGAATAATAGGTTCCATCGTCACTTTCTTGAACTGATACAGCTGCATCAAACCCCATTGTAGTTACAGCTTTTTTTAAACGCTTATTAACAACATGAATTTCATTCTTAAAACTGTATCCTTGATAACGTAAGGACTCTCGAACAATATCAATTTCTATTCCTCGCCAAATACCAAGTTCATGATAAATATAAGGGGGGCGGCTTTGCCCAAAAGCAATATCTAATTCTTTACTTGTAGCAGGATGTGACAGGAAACTAAAAAAAGTACAGATTAAAACTCCATTAAAACTAAGTAAGTTAAGTCTCATTTTATCACTACCTGAATTTACATTTATGACTAATCTGATCTGAAGCATAGTATGCAATAACTAAGTAGGAAAGTTATGAATGCTAGCGAAATATAGATATGCCATCTAAGAATTCGATAATTTAAATGTTGTTCACTTTCTTCCTAAGTAGTGGTGACAGGACAATAATGAAACGAAATTTTTTAGATAGTTTGATAGCCGTTTTTTTTATGAAAAACCAATAGAGATTGTCACCATTTTGTCTATGCTTTGCCGATAAGAAAAATGAGAGGGATCTAAGGGTGATTAACAAGCGTATTAAATCTATAAATTATTAAAAAAGCACTTATTAGGTGAACTAAATTATGATTAAAACCTTTACTTCTATTTTACTCATTTTGTTTTTAGCTGGATGTTCAAGTCAATATCCTAATCAAAACCCCATGGGAAAGCAGTTCCCAAGTGTTAGTGGGGGAAGTTTATCTAAACAAGACGTTGTAATTCCAGATGATTTCAATGATGAACATTCGTTGTTGTTAATTGGCTACAAACAAGATAGCCAATTTGACATTGACCGTTGGCTTATTGGCTTAGATATGACCGGTGTAATGGTCCCAACATATGAGTTGCCAACAATTCAAGGAATGGCACCGCGCATGTTTAGTACATTGATTGATAATGGCATGCGTAAAGGCATACCCAAAGAGCTGTGGGCAGGTGTTATTACCATTTATGAAGACGGTGATAAAGTACAAGCATTTACAGGTAATGAAAATCCAAACAATTGCCGTGTTGTACTGATAAATAATGAGGGCAAAATTGTTTACTTTTATGATCGCGGGTTTTCGGTGGCTGCACTAAATGAATTAAAAGCTGTACTGAAAAAAAGTAAAAGTATGGCTGAGTAAGCGATACGATCACATTGTGAGTGCTCTTGTTCAACTAGAGCCTCATAGCTAGACTTAGTTTCTGCATTAATCCTTAATAAAGCCTCATTTTTGTATATAACTCTTCTGTACAACTTGTCCCAAAATCCACGAAAATATCAACATTTCATAGAAAAACGACACTTTTAATAATTTTTTTCATCTATTTTTCAGATCCGTTTTAGCCGCATTATTACAGGTACTTAGTGGCACTTTAGCCTGTTTGATTTAGGTTGTTCACAGATTGTCAACCTTGAATTATCAGTTCTATTACTCTAACCTTTATTTTTATTGAACGTTCAATTAATAAAAATTATGCCTAAAGTTGGAATGGAACCTGTCCGTCGTCAGCAGCTAATTGACGCCACTATTGAGTCGGTTGCTGAGCTTGGTTTGCAAGGTACCACCATTAACAGTATTAGCAAAAAAGCTGGTTTATCATCAGGCATTATCAGCCACTATTTTGGTGGTAAACAAGGTCTGATAGAAGCAACAGTACGCTATTTACTGTCTAACCTAAAACGCGAGTTAATTGATCGAGTTACCGCCACTACAACGCCTGAGCAAAGGTTGATGTTCATAGTTGAGGCAAACTTTGCGCGCTTACAATTGCAAAGCGATACCACTAAAACGTGGTTAAGTTTTTGGGCGCAATCAATGCATGATGCGCAGTTACACCGCTTGCAAAATGTTAATAGCCGCCGTCTTTTTAGCAATTTAATGAGCTCATTTAAGTTATTAATGAGCAAAGCCGACGCCAAGCTTGCAGCTGAACTATGTGCAGCGATGATCGACGGGCTCTGGCTTAGAGCGGTTTTGAGTAAGTCAGATGAAGATCAATTTGAACATTGCGAGCGCTTAGCCAAAGGCTATGTAAATTCACTTATCAAACAGTACGGAGCTTAATGTGACAACGCCTGTTTATCAAAATTTTATCAACGGTCATTTTTTAAAAAATCAAAGTGGTGAGAAATTCGCAGTTAAGAATCCTGCCACCGATGAAGTTATTTATCATGTAGAAGTCGCCGATGCGTTTGTTCAAAATGCAGCTATTGAAAGTGCTAAACAAGGGTTTGCAACGTGGTCAGCAATGGCACCTATCGAGCGTAGCCGTATTTTGTTAAAAGCCGTTGAATTACTACGCGCACGAAACGATGAATTAGCAAAAATTGAAGTGCTTGATACGGGCAAACCTTGGCAAGAAGCTGAGTGTGTTGATGTACAAACCGGCGCAGATGTTATCGAATACTTTGCAGGCCTAGCCCCTGCGCAAGTGGGCCAACAACAAATGGTTGGTGAAGACTTTTACTACACGCGCAAAGAACCATTAGGTATTTGTGCAGGTATTGGCGCTTGGAACTACCCGTTACAAATAGCGTGTTGGAAGTCAGGCCCTGCGCTTGCAGCAGGTAACGCACTTATTTTTAAACCTTCAGAAGAAACACCCCTTGGCGCAATTAAATTAGCACAAATATTTATTGAAGCTGGCGTACCTGCTGGTGTGTTTAATGTTGTGCAAGGCGCGGCTGAAGTTGGCCAGTGGTTAACACAAAGCACTGATATCGAGAAAGTATCGTTCACTGGTGAAGTAGGCACAGGTAAGAAAGTTGTAGCCAGTGCCGCAGGTTCGCTTAAAGATGTGACCATGGAGCTGGGTGGAAAATCGCCACTATTAGTATTTGATGATGCTGATATTTCCCAAGCGGTAAGCGCGGCGATGTTAGGTAACTTTTATACCCAAGGTGAAATTTGCACCAACTGTACCCGTATTTACGTGCATAAAAATGTTTATAAGCAGTTTATAGATGAGCTTAAAACGCGCACTGAGCAAAACATTATTGCCGGCGATCCGATGAACTCTGAGGTTAACTTAGGTGCGCTTATTTCAAAAAATCATCATGACTTAGTAATGGGCTACATCGACAAAGGCATTAGTGAAGGCGCAACGCTGCTTACTGGTGGTAAAGCACTAAAACCTGACTCTGCACCAAATGGTTACTTTGTCGCGCCTACGGTATTTACTGATTGCACCGACGACATGACTATCGTTAAAGAAGAGATTTTTGGTCCAGTGATGAGCGTGTTGGTATTTGATGATGAAGATGACGCAATTCGCCGTGCTAACGATACCCATTTAGGCTTAGCGGCAGGTGTATTTACTAAAGATATTAAACGCGCACACCGTGTTATTCATCAGTTACAAGCCGGTATTTGTTGGATCAACAGCTATGGTAATTCACCAGCCGAAATGCCAGTTGGCGGTTACAAGCAGTCGGGTATTGGTCGTGAAAACGGTATTGAAACACTTGATCACTATACTCAAACTAAATCAATTTATGTTGGTATGACTGATATAGAGAGCCCATTCTAATGACTGCACAAACATATGATTACATCATAGTTGGTGCAGGCTCAGCAGGGTGTGTACTGGCGAATCGATTATCAGAAGATAGCAGCAAACGCGTATTGCTATTAGAAACTGGCGGCAGTGATAAAAGCATTTTTATTAAAATGCCAACAGCGCTGTCTATTCCGATGAACACTGATAAATACGCATGGCAGTTTCATACCCAAGCAGAACCTTATTTAGATAACCGCGAAATGCATTGCCCACGAGGGAAAGTATTAGGTGGTTCGTCGTCAATTAATGGCATGGTGTATGTGCGAGGTCACGCTAAAGATTTTGACGAGTGGCAGCAACATGGTGCCGAGAATTGGGATTACCAATCATGCTTACCGTATTTTCAAAAAGCCGAAACCTTTTATTTAGGTAAAAATGAGTACCGTGGCGATAACGGCCCGCTGGGCGTTAATAATGGTAATGAAATGGCCAACCCACTGTATAAAGCCTTTATTAATGCCGGTCAACAGGCCGGTTATGCCGCTACTGATGATTACAATGCAGGGCAGCAGGAAGGGTTTGGGCCAATGCACATGACTGTTAAAGACGGTGTGCGCAGCTCGGCTAGTCGTGAATATTTAGACCCCGTAAAGTCACGCAGTAATTTAACGGTTGTAACTGGCGCTTTAGCTGAAAAGGTATTGCTTGAAGGCAAAAAAGCCACGGGCGTTGAGTACAGTATCAATGGTCAAACTAAGCAAGTATTTGCCGCTAAAGAAGTGGTATTGAGTGCCGGGCCTATTGGTTCACCGCATTTACTGCAGCTTTCAGGCATTGGTGATAGCGAAACACTTGCTGCCGCAGGCGTTGAAGTTAAACACCATTTACCGGGTGTCGGTCAAAACCTGCAAGATCACTTGGAATTTTATTTTCAATACAAGTGTAAGCAACCCATTACCTTAAACGGCAAGCTTGGCCTCATTTCTAAAGGACTTATTGGTGCACGTTGGTTATTAAATCGCAGTGGTCTTGGTGCTACAAACCACTTTGAATCATGTGCGTTTATTCGCTCAAAACCGGGTGTTGAATGGCCAGATCTACAATATCACTTTTTACCTGCGGCAATTCGCTATGACGGTAAAAGTGCCTTTGCTGGTCATGGCTTCCAAGTGCATGTTGGTCATAACAAGCCTAAAAGCCGCGGGGCGGTCACGATTCAATCGGCAGATCCTAAAGTTGCGCCAAAAATTCAGTTTAACTACTTACAGCATCAAGACGATATTGAAGGGTTTAGAGCGTGCGTACGTTTAACCCGTGAAATTATTGAGCAAAGCGCGTTTGATGACTACCGCGATGATGAAATTCAGCCGGGCAAAGATATTCAAACCGACGAGCAAATAGATGCGTTTGTACGCCAAGCGGTTGAGAGTGCTTACCATCCGTCATGTTCATGCAAGATGGGGGAAGATGAGCTGGCTGTGGTGAACTCAAATACCCAAGTGCATGGTATTGAAGGCTTAAGAGTAGTGGATTCGTCAATCTTTCCAACGATACCAAATGGTAATTTAAATGCGCCAACCATTATGGTGGCAGAAAAAGCGGCTGACTTAATTTTAGGTAAGCCACCACTTAGTAAATCGCATGCAGCGGTTGCCATCGATTCACAATGGCAAACAAAGCAGCGTAGCTCGGAGATCTAATAAAGTCACCTGAGACACATGTTGTGTCTTGGGGCTTGCAGTGGCGCGCACCATAAGTTGTTTGTGGTGCGTTAATGCGAGATAAAACACACGGAGAAAAAATGACATATTATCATTTATTTTGGGGGGCAAATTATGACCTTATGGCTTAGTGCTGGCATTATTTTTACCCTACTGGCAATTATCGCAATATTAGTAAAATGGGGAAATGTAAAGTGTGTAGGCGTCACACCTGTTAGAACATTTACCTTCATCGCAATCTTATTTACATCAGGCTTAGACGTTGGCTTGATTATGTTTCCACTGACTGAGTTTGCAGGTTATGCAGACATAAAAGCAAGCCCAGAGTATGCGTTTGCCAATCCACTAGCTATTGAGTTTGGTTATTGGGGCTTTCTTATCTGGGGATTTTACTTCCTTACGTGCTTTTATTTCTGTGTAATAGAACCCAAAGTGAAATTTTTCGAAATTCCATGGGTTAAATTAATCAATAATGTAGTAATTATTGGTACTTGTGCATTTACTGCTTTCTTATTGCTCTCAAACCTACCTTGGTATTTACCCGCGCTAGGTGATGGTGAGTCAATTATTCCTTCGTTTTATTTAATCGTATTTGCTGCTATATGCTTTGCTGTTTATTCAAGCACTGATATTAAATATGTACGCTTTTTAAGTATCTCAACAACATGGCTGTTTATCGCGTTAATTGGCTTTATGTGGTTTGGTGCGTTTATGGGTGAAAACGGGCAGGTTTCTGATTTCACTAATAATCTAGCGCTTATTGGCAACTATTTTGGCAATATTAATGAGTTTATTTTACCGCTTAATGACTATCATGAGTTTTACTTATTTTGGTGGTTTGCGTGGAGCATTATGATTGGTCAGTTCACATCGCGTTTTGTGGGTGGATTAAAGACCTATCAAGTACTTGGTGCAATGCTTATTTTCCCTTCAATTCCAATTGCGATCTGGTTTAGTGTGCTTTATCACTACCATGAAGCAGGCATACCAACGCAAGGTATTAAAAATATTGCGATGGTGTTTGTCGGGGTAGTATTTGTGATCAACTCGCTAGATTCACTCATTCGTTTGTATACCGACAACTTAAACATGACCGTTAAGCGATTGGGTAAGTTTAATTATATTGCACTAAATATTGTTGCTCTATCATTGTTAACCCTGCTATTTAAACTAAACTTTTTACAAATACAGTGGGTCGGGGCGCTAGTAATAGGCTTGTTTTTTGGTTGCGCTGCATTTATTGCATACAGCAAGTTTAAGACGGTGAGCAATATCGATAGCTCTCCAAAAGATAACAAAATTGACTATACAAAAATTGAATCAGTAAGCTAAGGAATAAACATGACAACACAAAAAACATTACTTGCAGTTGCACTACCATTCGCTCTTTTTTCAGCATCTGCACTAGCTGATTGGTCAACAACTATTACAGGCGTATCAGATTATACGTTTAATGGTGTAAGCCAAACGCAAAACGATCCTGCAATTCAAGGTAGCCTTGATTACTCATTTGGTGACTCAGGTATGTACGCAGGTACGTGGGCATCAAACGTTGATTTTGGTGATGATACCAACATTGAATGGGATGCTTATTTTGGTCGTTACGCACAGTTAAATGATGCGCTAAGCGTTGATTATGGTTTGGCTTACTACAGCTACCATGGACAAAGCAATTCAAGCGATGGTAACTACTTTGAAGCTTACACTAAGTTTGGTTATGCCAGCGATTTAGGCCAAACAGAACTTAACTTTTGGTACAGCTGGGACTACTTTGGTACTGGTGCTGGGCATGTGATTTCTATGGTTGCTCACACTATTGAACTTGCACCTAATCATGCACTGCGCGCTAGTTTTGATATTTCAAACTCGCTTGATGGCGATAAGTTTGCGTGGGATACAGATGGTAAATCTTATAACCATTATCGTTTAGCGTACCAAACAAGTTTTGCTGGCTTTGATATTGAAATAGCGGGTGAAAATACTAGCCTAGATATCGATACTGCTGATGAGCGTATTGTGCTTGCAATAGGTCGCACCTTCTCACTATAAACGTTTTAAATTATTTTGTTTAAGCACCAAAACGGCCATATTATATGGCCGTTTTTTTATCTTTCAGAGCGCTAATAACAGATTACATATACCTCACAGTAAAGCGGTTTAACCCAGCCATTGACACTGTATATAGGCTTATTAAAACAAGTACAAATAAGCTATCTCCATGGTCGAATATATAGTTCGCTAATCCCATATTAAAACCAAACGCCAAGCAAAGAAATACACTCAATACGTTTATATTTTTGCATACATTACTGATTGCAAAGCTAAACAAGACGCCACTAGCGCAGGCTAAAGCATAGCCTAAAGTGTTGAAAATCAATAACTCTTCATAAGGTATAACTAGCGCCAATACAGTGACAAAAAACAAGCTTGCGATCATAATGGCTAATTTAAATACGCTGTGGCTAAGCGCTACTTTTGCGTTGTGACTGGAGTTATAAATAGGTAGGGTAAATAATAGCTCCCACGAATTTTGCTTTTGAATTTTACTCCATAAACTTAATGTTACTATAGTGAATAAAAGCAAGGTTAATATGAATACGGCGTGCTCTATAATATTAACAAATAAGTTTGCAGTGACAGCGACTGCGCAAAAAAGAGCGATGAGTATCAAATACTGCGATAAACTTGCGCCAACAAAGTAGCTGAGCGGGAAGAGTTGTTTGTTTATTGTGTTACCGTAATTCGATAAAAAGCCACTAGGTATGGGTGACCAACCAGATTGAAGGCCTTGACGATAGTTAGCCAAAGAGCTTGAGTGCCAACGGTATGCATTGGTAAACGTTTTATGTGCCAAAACAATACCGATAAAACCAAGAGTGCTAACGGGTGCTAGCCAAAGCGGTAGCTGGTCGATTAATACACAGATAAGTATGCTAATTAGAAAGAAGATATAACAACTAGCTGTAAATAAATGGCTATTAGAGCGATTTAAAAACCAAATAATAATACCAAGTAGATTCGCTACACAAAGTGTTGTTAGCAGGGCTGCGTTACCTGCAATGGTGATACTCAATAAAGCGATTATGTTATTAAAGACAAGAAAAGCTTTTCCTTGAAACATTACATGTTTGCAATAATCAGGCACTAATACCTGCCATTCAGTGGCTTGCATTTTTATACTTTGCCAAGCAACAGCGCTGTACATACAAATAGTGGAGAACATGATCATTAATTCGAGTAGTTCTTCATCCATCTTGATAGCTACTAAGCATAATAAAGTAGATATAAGAGCTGCTATAAAATAACTGGCGCAGCCAGCTTCTTTTAACCATAGGCTGGTCATACCTTGATACCAAGGTCGATTACTAGCAGGGCTCATCCATGCAGCTCCACAAATAGCTGCTCAAGGGAGAGTGCATTTACCGCGACACTTCCTGCAATATCTTGGCCCGTGTAGCCATATATTATGGCGCTGTTTGGTTGTTTGTTGAGCACTTTATAGGTACTTAAATCGACACCTGAGTCAGAAAAACTAACTTTTCTAACCGTATCACGAATTAAATCGAGTTCATCCATGATCAATAGTTCGCCATCTTTTATTAATGCAATATGGCTGGCAACGCGCTCGATATCAGACGTTATATGTGATGAAAATAAAATTCCTGACTCAGAGTCGAGTGCTAAATCAAATAAATCGCCCATAAACTCACGACGTGCGATGGGATCTAAACTTGCGACCGGTTCATCTAGTATCAGTAACTTTGGGCGGTAGGCCATTGCCATGATAAGTGCGAGTGTTTGGCGTTGGCCGATTGATAAATTGTTTATAGCGCTATTTGGATTTAACTCAAAACGAGCAAGCCACTTAGTTTCGAGTTCGTTATCCCAACTCGGATAAAAACTACGATGAAGGGCAAGCGCATCCGCAATTTTAAACCCTTCGTAACCAAACGTTTGCTGCGCAACATAGCCAATTTGTTCTTTGGTTTTGATATCTAGTTCAGTATTAAGCGAGCCAAATACGTGTATTTCGCCTTGCTCCGGCGTCAACAAGCCTAATGCGCTTCGAAGTAAAGTGGTTTTGCCAGCGCCGTTCTTACCGAGTAAACCGACCACCATACCCGGTTTTATATCGAGGTTTATGTTGTTTAATATTTGACGTTGATCATAGCTTTTACAGACATTTGTATAGCTTAAAAGTGGTTGAGTCATTGTTATTGTTTCCACCGTTTATTTATGAGTTCGGCTAGGTTTTTTTGCGGTACATCTAATTGCTTTGCTTGTTGTATAAGTTGGTCAACAGCTTTGAATAATAACGCTTCTTGTTGGTCACTTTGTACTGTTGTTTGCTGTGCTACACGAGTTGCTTGGCCTCGACGGCGCTCGAGCCAGCCTTGATCAACTAATTGGCCGATTGCTCTTGAGACTGTCATGGGATTGACAGCGAAGTGATCTGCTATTTTTCTCACTGAAGGTAACTCGTCCCCAGTCGCTAATTGGCCGCCCACAATTAACCGCACAATTTGCTCATGCAACTGCTTATATATTGGATCGCCGCTATTGGGGTTGACATTAATAAATTCTAGCATTACTCTTTCTCTACTGTATTAATACATTAATACACCGATACACTACATACTAAGTTATCACATTAGGTGTAAAATGCAAATAAGGGAAAGAGTGATGAAAAGTACATTCAAATATCGTAATAGGCTGATAAAATTAGCAATTTTACCTTTTTTAATCGTCAATTCAGCAGTTTTACAGGGACAAGAAAACGACAATAACCCTGTAGATTTAACACCATGTTATATGGAAGGCCTTTCAGATAGATTAATGTGTGGCAGTATTGCTCGGCCTTTATCTGATAACCCAGCAGATGGTGAAATTGATATTCACTTTGCAGTTATACCTGCGATAAAACCAAGTAACCCTGATGAAGCTGTTCTGGGTTTTGCTGGTGGGCCTGGTCAAGGAGCTGTTGATTTAGCGCGAATCTTTAATCGTAACTTACGCTTTGCCCGTGAAACACGTGACATTGTACTTGTCGATCAGCGCGGCACTGGCTATTCAAATCAGCTGCAATGTGACAGCGATGATTTAAAAACACAGTTTGCATTTAATGATGCCATAACTGATTTGCAATCCATGAGTAAGCAAGACACCGAGCAATGTAAAGCAAAGCTCAACGTTGATTTAAGCCACTTTACTACCTCTGCTGCGGCAAAAGACTTTGAAGCTGTGCGTGTTGCACTGGGTTATAAAGGCTTTCATTTATATGGGGTGTCGTACGGTACACGTATAGCGCAAGAGTACACCCGTCAATTTCCTGCTTCTGTTATTACAAGCACCTTAGACGGTGTGGTCCCAATGCAGCAAAGCTTTGCTGCTATCGGCGAGGCCATAGACGATTCATTGCTTGCCTTGTTCGAACGTTGCAAAAATGACGTTGCCTGCAATGAGCAGTTTCCTCGTTTGGAAATTCGCTTTAATGAGTTTCTGGCTAAACTTGAGCAACAACCTATTGCAGCGCAAGTTAGGCACCCACGCACTTATGAAATGATCCCTTTTACTATCACCAAGATGAAGTTTTACAGTGCGATTCGTTTAGCGCTTTATAGCCACACAACGCGTTCGATTTTGCCACTAGTGATTACTAAAGCGGCTCAAGGTGATTTTTCGCCATTGGCAGGTTTAATGGCAAACGCAGATTTAACCCAATCGCTCGCAATGGGCATGCATAACGCTATTGTATGCTCAGAAGATTGGCCCCAATTGACACCTCAACTTCGCAGTAAATACAGTAATACATACATGGGTAAAACCATGATTGAAGGGCTTGATATTGTCTGTCCAATTTTAGAGGTTAAGCCTGCAGATAAAGCGTTTTATAAGCCATTACAAAGTGATAAACCAACCTTATTGTTATCTGGGGCGCGTGATCCGGCAACGCCACCAAGCTGGGCAGAACTTGCAATGGTTGATATGGCCGATGCAACACACTTAGTTGCTCCAACAGCTACACACGGTATTGGCTCGCAAACATGTGCACCAAAGATTATCGCCCAGTTTATAGAGCAAAAATCGATGCAAGATATTGATACCGATTGCATCAATGAAGCAAATGATAAGCAATTTTTTATGAACATTAATGGGGTTGCAAACACGTATTCAACACCTGTAGCGAACAAGGAGTAAGTTATGATAAACGTATCTAATTTGAGCAAAAAGATTGGCGATGTTAACGCACTAAACGGATTAAGCTTTAGCGCTGAAAATGGCAAAATCACTGGCTTGCTAGGCCCT
This sequence comes from Pseudoalteromonas atlantica, assembly GCF_043641955.1. Classification (GTDB taxonomy): domain Bacteria; phylum Pseudomonadota; class Gammaproteobacteria; order Enterobacterales; family Alteromonadaceae; genus Pseudoalteromonas; species Pseudoalteromonas atlantica_A. The sequence continues at coordinate 65,184 of NZ_JBHZRV010000010.1, read as the reverse complement.
AATGGTGCTGGTAAAACAACCTGTTTACGCACCGTTTTTGGCTTATTAAAAGCAGACAGCGGATTTGCTGAAATTGACGGTATTGATGTTGCAAAGCAGCCTATGCAAGCAAAACAAAACTTGGGACTATTTCCTGACCCATGTGGCTTGTATGAGCGACTTACGCCGCGGGAATATATTAGTTTTTTTGCTCAGCTGAGTGGCCTAAGCGCTGCGCAAGCAAAGGAAGCCACTACGCAAGTAATTGATAAATTAAGTATGAGTGATATTGCCGATCGCCGTTGCCAAGGTTTTTCACAAGGCCAACGAATGAAAACGGCATTAGCACAAGCGGTTGTTCATAACCCAACAAACGTTATTTTGGATGAGCCAACGCGCGGCCTCGATGTAATGAGTACACGTATTTTAAGAGAGCTGTTATTGCTACTTAAAGCGCAAGGACATTGTGTTTTGTTCTCATCGCATGTGATGCAAGAAGTAGCGGCTTTATGTGACCACGTTGTCATTATGGCAAAAGGGCAGGTGATTGCTCAGGGGTCTATAGAGCAGCTGTGCGAGCAAGCAGGTAAAGATACATTAGAAGAAGCATTTATTGCGTTAATAGGTAGCGATGAGGGGATTGCAGCATGATCAATATAATAAAAGTACTGTTTAAAAAAGAAGTCACTGATGCAAGCCGAGACAAACGCTCAGTTATGGCGGGGCTTTATTATGCAATTGGTGCGCCGATTGGTATGTGTTTGCTGATGAGCATTTTACTACAGCAATTAGCTTCTCCTGATGCGCTTAAAATTACTATTGAAAACGCCAATAATGCACCGGGTTTAGTTGCTCATTTAGCAAGTAGTGATATTAAAGTAGCCGATGATAAAAATGACCCTCTGCTTAAACCGATTACGCTGTCTATTAGTGAAGATTATAAGCAAAACTTGAGTGAGGGTCGCCCAGCAACAGTGACGCTTATTGCTGATAAGTCAGATGATAAACTGGGTAAACATATAAACCGTATAGAAAAAGCGATGGCCGTTTATAGCTCAGAGATTGCCAGTTTACGTTTAGTATCTCGCGGTATTGACCCTAACTTAATGCGCGCGCTTGCCATTGAAGTTAATGATCAAGCAACTCCTGATTCTAAAGGTGGTATGATCTTAGGGCTAGTGACATTTTCTATTATTCTAACGTTATTTTATGCGGCAATGAGCCTAGCTATCGATACCAGTGCGGGAGAACGAGAGCGTAATTCCTTAAGTTTATTGCTGAGCCATCCGTTAAGTAGCTTGCACATTGTGCTTGCCAAAGTGGGCGCAATTACGGCGTTTTCAATGTTAGGCTTGGTTATTATTTTGGTTGTGTCTAAAGTTGTTTACCCTATGGTTGCATGGGAACAATTAGGATTTAGCATAACTATTACACCAGAGTTTATGTTGTTTTGTATCGCTATATGTTTCCCAATTGCGTTGATGTCATCAAGCTTACAAGTGTTTGTCTCTTTTATGGCTAAGTCATTTAAAGAAGCGCAATCTTACGTCACCATGGTGTTATTTATCCCAATGGCTTTAAGTATGGTTACAACTTATGATATTGCGACCGATGTTGTGCAATGGCTTCCTATAGCCGCGCAGCAATTTGCTCTGATGGAATTTATCAAAGGTAATCCAATCCCTGTTCCTCAGTTACTGTTGTCAACAGGGGTAACGGTTGTACTATTTGCTCTGTTTAGCTTTTTAAGTGCACGAATGCTTAAAAGTGAAAAGGTGGTATTTGGCTTATAAAAGTAGTGATTAAAAAAGCGGCCAGTTGGCCGCTTTTTTGTGATTTTGAAGATGTTTAATTACACCTCGGTCTGTTTAGAAGTAAGCAGTTACGCCAACCCAGAAGTTACGACCTTTGTCTTTTACATTGTAGTCATCAGTAAAGCTCACCTCGCTAACAACTCCACGACCTGTTAAGTATTCGTACTCACCATCACCGTTAAGATCTGTATAGGTTGTGCTGTACGAGGTAAAATCTTCATCAAGCAAGTTGTTAACGCGGGCATTGATTTGCACGTATTCATTTACGTAAAACTGAGCACCTAAATTAAATAGGTTATAGTTTTTGTAATAAAGCGCCTGATCATGAACATTGTCCCAACCACGGTAACGATCAGAGCGGTATACACCTTGAAGATATATCTCCATGAAGTCTGTGGCTTCCCAGTTTAGGGTGATATTAGCCATGTGTTCAGCGCTGTTTGTTAGCGGTTGGCCTTTTTGTGAGCCACTTTGTTGCTCGCTATCAGTGAAAGTGTAGTTACCATTTAATGAAATGGTCTCTGTGAGTGTATATTGGCCGGCAACTTCAATACCTTGTAAATCAACTTCGTCAATATTGATTTTTTGGCTGTAGCTTTGATAACCAAGTTGGTCGTATTGACCTAAGTTAACACAAGGGCGAACATCGTTGGTTTGCTCACAGCTGAAAATGGTATCGCCACGGGCAATTTTATCTTCAAACTTGGTGTTGTAGTAGGTGATGTTAAAGTTATGCTCGCCACCTAACGAGTTCCAATAGAGTGCAACTTCAGAGTTTACACTGGTTTCTGGCTCAAGTTCAGGGTTACCGGCAAATGGGCTAGTCCCTTGGCCACCAAAGCCTGTGATGCCATCGTACAAGTCAGTCGTTTTTGGTGTTTTGTAGCCTGTGCTGATCCCACCTTTTACTGTCCACGTGTCATTAACGTTATACACACCGTATAAGCGTGGCGACACTTGGCTACCAAACACGTCATGATCATCAAAACGAGCACCCGCTGTAAGCGTAAAGTTGTCTGTCATCATCCAGTTGTCTTCAGCAAAAATAGAGTACATGTTTTGTTCTTGTACTTTACCTGCTTCATTGCTTTCTAAACCAAACACGCCGTCTTTTAGCTCGCCATCAATTAATTGACCACCCACTACAAAGTTGTGATCGCCTAATGCGCCACTCATTGGAATATCAAAACGAAGATCGTAAGTATATTGGCTACTTTCTAATGGACGTTTTGGACGTGGTAAAAACGTTTCTTCAGCAAGGTCTTTGCGTGCTTGCTCATCCATATTTGCATACTCGCCAGTACCGTCATACATTTGTTGTAACTGTAGGCGCTCTGCAACACTTAAAGGGAGTGTACGGCCATTATTTTGCGTATCTACATAAGAAACAGACGCTTTAACTTTGGCCCATTCAAGTTCTCCATCATAGCTAAGTGACCACCATTGACGGTCAAACTTTTGATTTGCTGCATAACCTGCACGAGGGTTTACTTTTCCTCTTCTGCTTGCCCAAATAGATTCAATATTATCTTTGGTACCAAGTGGGTAGGTTATGCTACCGGATTCAAGATCATAGCTTGGGCTATTATCGTAAACTTGGCTTGAATTATCATAGTCGAAACTTAAATGATGATCTTCAAATGGTGAATAGTTAATAGTAAAACCATATTGCTCATTGGTGTTATCAACAGTACGGCCACCTCTGCCAAAGCCTAAAGAGCGAGCATGAACAACTCCATTTGGATCTGTCGCAGCTTCAAAGGTAGGTGATGACGCTTGTTGCTCATAAACACTACCGCGAAAACCAAGACTTAATACATTTTCAATAAGTGGACCAGAAACGCTAATGTCTGTTGTTATGTCATCGCCAAAGCTATCGTCTTGTTGCAATGAGCGGCTAAATGAGACTGCGCCACCCCAATTAGCAGTGTGTTTTTTTGTGATGATGTTAATAACCCCACCCAGTGCATCTGCACCATAAAGGGTTGATGCTGGGCCACGTATTACTTCAACTCGTTCAATGGCATCAACAGGTGGTATATGGTTAAAGGCATTACCACCGAAATTATTAGGGTAGATGTCGCCATGGTTATTTTGGCGTTTGCCATTAATCAGTAATAGTGTGTATTCACCCGTTAGACCACGCATGCTTACACTACCTTGGCCTGTTTTGTCTCGTGTAGTTCCTACATCAATGCCTTCTAAATATTGCACTGCATCTAATACTGAAGTGAAAGCATGAGACTTAATATCTTCATTGGTGATGATGGAGATACTGGCTGGTGCTTCAGTGACTTTTTGTTCAAAGCCGGTTGCTGTAACAACCATACGTTCCATGTTTTTTTCAGGGATTTTTTCATCGGCGTGAACACAAAAGTTAGCTGCCACAGCGAGTGCGATTAAGCTAGGTTTGACTAAGTATGACATTGATTTCATCTCTTTATTATTTTACAACAATTAGGTACAACGGCGGGTATGATACAGAAAGTATAAATCTAATCAATAACTATTTTCATTTGTGTTTATGGGTATGTGTTGAAATAGAACAGCTTTTTATTTTTGGACTTCAAAACTATTGAGGTAAAGGGCAGTTTGCAGGAGGTAGATTGTTGACGCGTAATTTAGAGTCAATGTTAAGCGACCGCAAAGGCCGCTCAGGTGGTTTTAAAGTGAGGAAATAGCATTAGTACCGTCAAATAGCTCAAAGACTGTATTTTTTTGATGTGGCTTATTCGCGATATAAGTTAATACATTTGCCACATTTTCACGACTAACTTTTGCATCATCCTGGCTGTCAGGTCGCACAGTCGATATATGCATTGAGGCATTTTCGTCAGTGAGTGTGCCTGGCCTAACCACAGTGTAATGTAGTTCACTTTGTAGCAAGTGTTGATCAGCCATATGCTTGGCCACCAAATACGGTTTCAGTTCGGTGTCGATGGCCTCTGGGTTATCCGCGCCAATAGAGCTTACCATCATAAAATGCTTTATATTTTGGCGCTCTGCATAATCGACAGCTTTCTTTGCTGCCCATAAGTCAATCAATATTGTTTTATCTGCGCCTGTATTACCGCCTGAGCCTGCGGCAAAGATTACCTGATCACATCCTTCAAAAGCGTGGCTAAAATCGGCTTCAAGATCTTGCTCTACGATGGTCAAAAGGGAGCTATCTAAGTCATTTAATTTACGCTTATCTCTAACAAGGGCTACAACTTGCTGTTGTTTTGACAATAATAATTTTGATGTCATTTTACCTATTTGCCCGCTGGCACCAATGATTAACGTTTTACTCATGCTTAATTCCTTCTGATAATGTTTCTAAGTACCAATAGACCTTGGGGGAAAAATTACTTTTTAAAGGTGAGTAGAGCAATTTAAATATCCCTAACACTAAATTTGCTTTTTTAGTGTTAAAAACTGAATTTTCTTACGTTTTTAATGGCGTGCAAATAATATACTTTCAGTACGCTAATTGATGAATCTATATGTATGTCTTCGAACGAGTACCACTTAAGTTATGAGTGCTTTTTAGAACACCCGCTTTACGAGCAGGTAAGTTTGCCTAATCGTTTTATTAATGAACTTAATCAAGCTCATAAACGCTTAGCTATATTGCATGTATTGACGCATTGGTCACCCTTTTTGTTTAACTGGGACAGGGCGAGTGTGGTGTTAGCGCAACATGAAGGTTACCTTAATTTAGTGTCTGCGTTTGGGAGCGAAGCAATAGCAAATGAAATCCCATTACCGATAGATTACACCTTGGTAGGACGTGTGTTTAAAACAAAAAGATTGATCATTTGCAAGCAACTTAGCTTAAGTAAAGAGCAAGACTGTCGTATGCTCGCACAGGCTGGTTTAGTTACCTGTATGGATGCCCCTATTATTTATCAAAAACAATGCGTTGGTACACTAAATGTGGCGCGTTTTAGTGGTGAATTTACTAAACAGGAGGCGATTAAGCTATTTTACATTGCTGACTTATTGGGTTCAGCGTTGCACTTGTGTAAAGACTAGCGTTGCTTGTTTTATGAGGACTTTTTGACTACTTTTTGTTAACAGTCGATATTATAAAATGGTGTACAACATGTCTGTTTCATTTATTCCTAAAGGGTTTCATGCAATAACGCCCTACTTAATTGTCGACGGTGCGACAAAGGCGATTGAATTTTATAAAAAAGCGTTTTCAGCAAAGCTTGTTATGCAAATGCCCTTGCCTGATGGAGGTGTTGCACATGCTGAAATAAAAATTGCAGACTCTCACTTGATGCTCTCAGACATGTGTCCAGAGGCACATTTTAAAAGCCCTAGTCAGCTAGGTGGAACGCCTGTGAGTTTGATGCTTTATGTTGATGACGTCGATACGGTTTTTAATAATGCGATTAAGTTAGGTGCAAAAGAGGTGCGCCCGGTACATGATCAGTTTTATGGTGACAGAGCGGGTACATTAGAAGATCCATTTGGTCATGTTTGGACTATTGGTACTCACCAAGAAGACTTGTCCAATGAAGAGGTTAATCAACGAATGGCTGATTTTATGAGTAAAGATCAGGATGCTTAATTGCAAACTGTAGCCTTTGATTCTTGCAGTGTGTTAATAAAGAAGCCACTTAGTGTAAGTGGCTTCCATTAGAGGTAATTTCTCTAACTTATTTTATTTCGATCCATGCCATGTTCCAGTATAAACCGACTCCTGGTTCATATTGATTCGACCCTTGTGACCATTGCACGCAGTAGCCGTTGTAAGGCCAAGGCTTACATTGATACACCTTGTTATTTTTAGGCTGCAAAACCACAGTGCCAGCTTTATAACTTGCTAAACTTTCAGGAAAAATAAACTCTACGTCTGCAATTGGTTCAACAACGGGTGGAGTTGGCTCTACAGGAAGTTCAGAGTTTACAATGTTTAAATGAAACACTTTTTCATCTGTAACTCCCTCATTAGTAATATAGCTAATTGCTAAATTATAATGGCCAGTTTGTGCACTTGGGTAGTTAAGTGAAAGTTGAGATTGACCTTTAACCACTTCGTAAGCTTTAGTAACAATACTGTTATACGATTTATTTAATGTAGCTTGGATTTGTGCATCCGCATCTAAATTAACAGTAAAGTCAAAATTGACAGCGTCGTCCTCTATCGAATAGTTGTGCGATACACCTGTAACAGAAAAATCAGGCTTGGGTAACGGCGCCATTTCAAACTCAAGCTCCACAGAGCTTATTCCTGCGTTGCTCTGAGCGAAAATTTCATTTCGGCCAACAGTGATTTCTACTTCATTGTTCTCGTTAAGTTGGCCTGCTTGGATCCAAGATTGAGATGCATTAATTTTCTCAGCGAGCGCGATGGTCCAGTTTTTATTTAACCCTTCGTTCTCATTGTTAATTGTTAACACAGTTTGAAGAGATGGAATTTCTTTAGAGTCACCAAATACACGAGTTTTTACTTTATCGCCCACTTTTAAATCGCGACCTGTGACGATATCACCCACATCTTGCCAAATTGCTTTTTGTGTATCGTTGTTATCAATCATGACATCAACCACATTATAAAAGCTCATAGGAGTATCGGCGACATCCCATACACCGAGTACAACATGGTAACCAGTTCGTTCAGGTACATTGCACAGGTGGGTTAAAGTTTTTGGCGGTTGTCGGTTATACCCTTGGTACTCACAAAATGGTACTGTTTCAAACTGGTCTCTTGTTAATGGGCTATTTGGATCCCATGATGTTTTGGTTATAAAATAGCGCCAGTCTCGTGATGAGTGCGCAGCTGTAAAGCGCCAGCTAAATTCGTTTGGACCAGTTTTTATATGGCGTTTAGTCCAGCGGTTGATGGATTGATCGTCCAAAGCACCAAATGCTCTTAAGCCCGCGCTGGCGATATGACCATCAATCGGGCCTGATTGTGGGAAGCGATCGCGCCCTTCTAAACTTTGTGGCTCATACACTACATTGCCACAGTGTGTATTTTCTCTTAGGCGACATAAGTAACCGCGAGCTTCTGGTTTTGAAATATAGCCATGGGCTGATGCTTGCTGTGACACAGGTAGTAAGAGTGCTAACCCAATAGGGGTTAGGGTAAGTAGTGTTTTAGTCATTATTTTCATTGTTTTCCAAGGTAATGTTATCGTGTATCATTGTTTGTACCAATAAATGGTAATTTAGATGTGGCAATGAAACAATCACCCTTTATTATCAAAAAGCATTACCTTTAAATTATTAATTAGTTATTTAGAGTTGATTTTGGTTGGCGATAAAAAGTGGATTTTAAGCTTATTTTTTTCTAGATTGGCTTCTCGGTGCGCCGAGTTGAATAGCTAAGTGGCATACACACACGGATAGAAAAGCACTTAACCCCAGCGCACCGCCATAGCTATTAAGTAGTGGTACAAGATAATGAAATAAAAAAGAAAAAAGTATACTTGCCGAACATAAAGTGTAAAAACCGAAGCGCTTGGGTGCGCTCATCCCAATGAAAGTACCGCCAAAGAATAGCATCGAATAGAGTTCAGCATTGAGGTCTAAAAATAAAAATAAGGTGTAAGCGACAATAGATAAAGTAGCAGATGCTCTAATGGCCCCAATACGGTCATACTTGGCTAAAAAAAATGTTAAAAAAGCCCCTAATAGCGATACTAAAATTGACAGTAAGCTCATATAACAATACCTCGAGCAATGACAAAAAGTGCAATACTGACAAAGGCTATACTGCCAAGCTTTCCACCAAAACCGGTAAATAATTTTGTGCTTGTTGCGTATAACACAGCGCCAATCAAAGAAATAACGGCTAACTCCCAATACCCAGTGATCAGGCCTTCAGAGCACATTCCGGCAAAACTACCGGCATAAATTGCAGAGTGGGGATGTTGCCCATATGACTTTGGTACAGGGATAAAGCTGCCGACCAAGCCAACTAAACATGAGGAAATTAGCGGTGGAATTGCAAATTGGGTGTGAAAAATGAAGCAAAGGCTACACCCTAAATAAAAAGCAACGTATTTTAAAATAAAGAATTTAGTCATTAGAATAGAGTAAATGACGCGCCGTAATTAATCTATAAAGAGTTCATAGGTAACTGCCATTTAGCCAATATTTCCTGATATTCACCGGTCTCTTTAACCGTTTGCAGGGCATGTCTAAGCTTAAGGCTGGTTTGTTTATCAAGTTTTTTATTGGCTGCAAAATACAGTGTTGCGGGGTAGTCGTTTAAATGTACTTGTTTTTTAACTTGGCTTACATCGAACCCAGCAAGTTTTAATTCGTTTTTTAAAGTAAGCGTATTTGTTAATACAAAATCTAAACGTTGTTTAAATAGCATCTGCCATAACTGGGTATAGTGGCTAACAAGCACTAAGTTTTCGTTATCTGAAAAGCCAGCATCACGAAGGTATTGCTCGCTAGAATAACCATTAATTGTGCCTACTCTATACTCTTTGGCTTGCTCTAAATTGCCGACTTTTCCTTTAAAAGTGTTTAAGCTTATTAAATAAGCGTCTGCAAAGTATACCGCACCAATCCAATCAAATAGTTCTGAGCGCTTTGGGTTTTTTAACAATGACATCATAATAATGTCAGAATGTGTTTCGAATCGGTGATATGCCCGTGCCATTGGCATAATTTCGAATGTTCCATCAAGCTTTGCTTTATCCAACACCGCTTTTGATAAATCAACCAATGCGCCAACAACCTCGCCTTGCTCATTTGTATAATGGTAAGGGGGAAGATCTTCGGCCACAAATGTCAGTGCTAGCGCAGGGTTTTTAAAACAATTTACGATAACGAAAACAGTGGCTATGAAGTGCAAAACTTTAATCATATAGTGGTATTTACCTTAAACGAGCGTGTGCGTAAAAAAGGCTAATGTTCGTTGCCAAGCAAGCTCTGCACTGTCTTTATTGTATCGGCTAGTAGAGTCGTTATGAAAACCATGATGGGCCCCTTGGTACATATGCATTTGATAGGGTACAGTATGTGCTTTTAAGTCCATTTCATATTCAGGCCAACTGGCATTTACACGCTTATCTAGTTCGCCAAGTTGGATCAATAATGGGGCTTTGATATTTTTTCGTAGTTCTTTAGTTGCAGGAGTGCCATAAAATGGTACTCCTGCGTCAAGTAATGTTGCATCAATAGCTGCTAGGTAATTAACGATATAGCCACCAAAGCAAAAGCCAACAGCGCCAAGTTTGTTATTGCTGCGTGGGTGTGATTTTAAAAACTCTGCGGCAGCTACAAAATCATTTTGAATTTTTGCTCTGTCCATAGAGCGTTGCATTGCACGGCCTTCGTCATCATTGCCGGGGTAACCACCAAGCGGGTAGAGTGCATCAGGCGCAAATGCGATAAACCCAGCTTTTGCTAAGCGCCGAGCGACATCTTTAATATAAGGGTTTAAACCACGGTTTTCATGAATAACCAGGACGACAGGGCGCTTGCCAGCTATATTGGCCGGTTCAACGAAATAACCTTGGCCTTTATTATAACCTTTCGGTGAACTGAAAGTTTGATAGGTTGCTTTTATATCATCATCGTTAAATGAAACTTGCTCAGCTAGCACATAATTAGGCAATAAGGCTGTGGTAAGTGTCGCCATTGAATAGCCTAAAACTGCTAGCGTACCTAGCTTTTTCATAAAGGTGCGTCTATCCATCATGCCGTGAGCATATTCATCATACCAATCGAATGCTTCTTGAGGGATACGATCAGAGGCTGACTTATTCATAGAGAACTCTATAATTAACAGTGTTTACACTAATTTAACGTAGCTGTACGCAAATGTATATCAATCTATTGTCAATAACTGAATAGGTCTAATTTAATTCACTTCTACACCTTGATGCTGGGAGGCTAAATCATCTAACTCTGAACAGGTATAATCAAACCCCGTGCCATCAAATTGATAGCTTACTTTGACATCAAAGCCACCGTTAAGTAGCCTTGTTTTTACTTTCGCAATAGGCCAATCTTTGAGTTCATTTAAAAAGCGATTGGCAATTTGTGCCGATTGAAAACGATAGCGTATTTCTGAGTTCATATTGGACCTCTTGTTAGAAAAATTTTATTTGCAGTTTGTGTATTTAACTAAATTAGTCAAGTTTTTTGTAATTTTATCAATAGGGGATTACATATACGCACTAAGTGCGGTATAAGAGCGGTATGAAAACACCTAAACAAATTTTACCGCTTATTGAAGACGGTATTGTTGATGAAGTCATCAGCCAATTAATGAGTGGTAAAGAAGCCTCAGTCTATGTTGTACGCTGTGGGGAGGCTATACGCTGCGCCAAAGTTTATAAAGATGTTCAACATAGAAGCTTTAAGCAGGCTGCTAAATACCAAGAAGGTCGAAAGGTACGCAATAGTCGACGTGGCCGTGCCATGGAAAAAGGATCTAAATTTGGCCGCAAAGAGCAAGAGAGTGTGTGGCAAAATGCAGAAGTCGATGCGCTATTCACATTATCTAAAGCGGGTGTCAAAGTGCCTCAGCCTTACGGCTGTTACGATGGCGTATTGATCATGGATTTAGTTACAGATGACGACGGCGATGTAGCACCACGATTAAACGATGTCAGCATGACCGCAGAGCAAGCCATTGAAGATCATGCCACTATGGTTCATTACATTAGATTGATGTTATGTGCAGGTATTGTGCATGGTGATTTGTCTGAATTTAATGTGCTGGTGGACAGCTTCGGTCCGGTGATCATTGACTTGCCTCAAGCGGTCAATGCATCAGCGAATAATAACGCACAAGAAATGTTTTTACGCGATGTGCGTAATATGCGCCAATATTATGGTCAGTTTGCTCCTGAGATTCTTGCAACACGGTTTGGTGAAGAAATGTGGGGATTATATCAAGCGGGTGAACTCACACCTGAGACAACGCTTTATGGCGATTTAGAAGAAGATAACAGCACTGCTGATGTGGGCTCTGTGCTTGATGAAATTAAAGCGGCATTTGAACAAATGCAAGAGAACCAAGAGAGAATTAAAGCTGCTGAACAAGCTGACGACGATTAAATTCCTTATGTTCAATCCATACAAAAAAGGGGCCGACCAGCCCCTTTTTTAATTTCACCCATAAATCAGTTTATTTAGCTTGTGTAATAACAGTGTCTATTAGATGTACCACGCCATTGCTGGTGTAAATATCGGTAGTCACCACATTGCTACCAGCTACTTGTAATGAAGTTGCAGGTAAACTTACTTGCCACCAATTATCACCTACACCTTGTCCATTCGCTTGGCCCGGTGCTTCATCACCTGAATAGGTATAAAGTGGGCGACCTAAATAAGCCACTTGCATTGTGCTGTCTTGACGTTCAATAAGTGAAAGACCTGGAATATTCTCAATGCTTTGCTCTGTGCCAATAACCGGTGGCCATGTTTGAGCACAGGTATCATTACATACACTCATTGATTGCTCTAAATCAGCATTAAATACATATATGGTGGCACCAGAGTTACTTGAGCCCATGCCAGTAACAAGACGGCTGTTAGTGCTGTCATATGCAATAGTGTCTGTTTGGGTGTTAGCTGTACTGGTAAAATCAACAATACTTACAGATAAATTGTTGCCCGCAAGAGTTTCAACCATCTTACCATTTGCAGCAAATGCATTTGTTGAGCTTACTTGTGCATCTAAAACATGCTGAGTTAGTACTTGGGTTAGAGCATCGTTATCAGCTAACAGCGCATTTAATGTGTCTGCTGGAATTTTTTTGAATGCGTCGTTAGTTGGTGCAAATACAGTGAACATTTTTGTTGTATCGTTAAAAGTATCTACTAGGTTGGCTGCTTGCAACGCAGTTACTAATGTTGAAAGTGATTCAGTTTCAGTTGCAACTGTAGCGATGGTTTTAGTTGGCGTGCCCATGTCTTTTGGTGGCATTAATACTTTATTTAGAACGTGAATAACACCATTGTCAGCTGTAACGTTTGCTGCAGTAACTGCGGCATCATTAATAAACAAGGCACTATCAACATAGGACAAAGCAGCCATGTCGCCGTTCGCCATTGTTGTTTTGTTATTTTCACTTGTAGCTACGCTTACTGCCGAATCTTGAAGTACTTTCGCGTCCGCAATTAAGTGGTATTGTAAAATATTTTTAAGTGTATCTGTATCTGCTAGTAGCGCGTCGATAGTGTCTTGTCCGAGGGCTGCAAATGCTGCATCTGTGGGTGCAAATACAGTAAACGTGTTTGTTGGATCTGCTACTAGCGAATCTAAGCCTGTAGCATTAAGAGCTGCAAGCAATGTAGTGAAATTGCCGTTACTCGTAGCAACATCTGCAAGTGTGCCGTAACTTTGAGGAAGCTCAATATCACCTACAACTACAGCATCAATGACATGAATGAAACCATTAGTAGTATTGATGTCAGTCATCGTTATATTAGCACCACCAAATGTCAGAGTGTTCGTCTCGCTGTTAATAGCAATTGCTTGTTGATTACCTTGAACCGTTTCTGCGCTCTTTCCATTGAGTGACATGGCTGTTACTGAATCTACTTTAGCGGCCAAAACATGTTGTTTTAAAATGCTGGCCAGTACGTCTGGGTTGGCTAGTAATGTATTAAGCATTTTTTCACCAATGGCTTCAAATGCCGCATCTGTAGGTGCAAATACTGTAAACTCAGAAGATGAATCTGAAAGTACAGATGTAAGGTTTGTCGCTTCAAGAGCGGCTAGCAAAGTTGTAAAGTTACCAGCTTGCTGAGCAGTTTCAATAATGTTGCTAGTCGGTGCTGGTTGGTTTTCTTCGCTTGGCATTAACACAGCGTCAACGATATGTATGATGCCATTGTCAGCTGCTACATCAGCATTAGTAACAGAGCTTGTGTTGACAAGTAATGTTTCACCACTTAATGATAACGCGATTTTTTGGCCATTCACCGTTGTTACGGTTGTGCCAGCTAAACCAATAGCCGCTTCTGCATCGACAGAACCTTCTACAACGTGATAAGTCAATATCTTGCTCAATTTGTCAGTATCAGCAAGTAATGCGTTAATAGTGTCTTCGCCAAGTAAAGCAAACGCGTCATCAGTAGGTGCAAATACTGTGTATGACTTGCTTGTGTCTGCAAGTGTGTCGTCCAAGCCTGTGGCTTGCAATGCTGCAACAAGGGTAGTGAAGTTACCTGCGTTCACTGCAACATCAACAATTGTTGACTGAGATACTGTTGGGGGGGCTACTACAATTTTTTTGTCATCATCGTCATCATTACACCCTTGTAAAAACGCAAGAGTTAAAACAATAAGTAAAAGCTTTACGAACCTATCCATCTTGTGATCCTTTTAACAATTTAATTAACAATCGAATAACCTTTACGCAGTAATTGTTTAAAGTGATCATGTAGAGTTTAATTTATAATCAAAAAATATTTCTTGGTTGTATAACTTTCCTCTTTTTAGGCGTTTCATCCATTATGCATATTTACATCACACTCTAAAAAATTTACCGATTTAGATTAAAGTGGTTTATTTAAAATGTTCTTAAAATAATTAATAGTTATGTATTCTAGTTGGTTATAATAAATTTTTATTTGGCACCAGTGTTGCATCTAACTTCATGAAGTGAGCTAAACATACAAGGAAAGGCAATGTCCCTGGTTAAGAAAGCTAAACAAAAAACACGTAAATTTATAGATTCTAAACATATGCTAACGGGGATCACGGTTGCATCATTTTTAGAATCTACCATCGTACCAATTCCACTTGAAGCGGTTATGGTGCCGCTTATGCAAGCTCGCCGCGAAAAACTGTGGCTAATCGCTTTAATGGCGACGATTGGTTGTATTGTTGGTGCCTTAGTGGGTTATGCGCTGGGCTATTACTTGTTTGATTTGATTGGTGATTGGGTTATTGATACATTTTCAAGCCCCGAACAGTTTGAAAATGTTAAACAAAAAATGCAAGAGCAAGGCTTTTGGTTTGTACTGACCTTAGGGATTGTGCCAATCCCATTTCAAATTGCCATGCTGGCAGCTGGGGCTACCAAGTACTCGGTGTTGCTGTTTTTGCTGGCGACCACTATAGCTCGTTCAATTCGTTACTTTGCCCTTGCGCTGGTGGTTTACTATGCTGGCGATCAAGCAGAAAAAGTGATCAAAAAGCACAAGACTAAAGCATTGATCTTGCTATCTGCGTTAGTGTTATCCGGTTGGTGGTTGAGCACATTGTAAAGTTTATTCTTAAATATACCTGTTATGCTCTTGAGCGTGTATTAGCGTTTGCTCGATGGAGCGTTGCCAAATCGCTTTAAATGCTTTGTTGAAAAGGTATAAAAACAACAAGGGCATCAATAATAATTTTAATACCAGCAGCGAAAGTAAATTTAAGAAGTCAGTAAATAGCTCTTCTACACTAGCGAGCATGGTTTCTATGCCATTTGTTACGGCTTCGATTACTTGACTAATTTGGCCGCTTTTATCACCGGCGAGTTGCTCATTAATAGACTCTAATTGATCTTCAAAGCTATACTTTTGCTTATTAAGGCTGCGCTGTTGATGTTGTAGGTTGTCGATTTTATTTTGCTTTAACGCAATCTGATTTTGTAGTGGCTGAGCCTGCTCTAATTCAGTAAATGTGAGCTTTTCTGTCAGGCTACGTTGTTGCTGAATGGCATCAACTTGCTGTTCTAGTTGTGATATTTGTAGCCTAAGCGTGGTGACTTGTTGATGAATTTGTACTTGCTGTGAACCAAGTAATGCGAGGTTATCCAGCGTGGTTTGCTTTTCACTGTTAAGTTTGGCTGTAAGCTCATTTGATAAATCAGAAGTGGCTGTTGCAGTGTTACTGATAGAAGCAACTTTATCACTGACCTCTAGATTTTGTTGATTGATTTGGGCATCTAAAAATACCTGACTTACGACTCCAGTAGATAAAACAATGGCTGGGATCAAAAAGCGAATGAGGATGAATGTATAGATAATCTTATCGCGGAGTATCGGTAAATAATCGCGCCATAAACAAATAAAATAACCAATAATGACTGCTGTAAACACCCCACTAAAAACAATGCCAGAAGAGATTGTATATAATATTCGCTGAATGAATAGTGAGCCAATGGCTATACGCATAGCATCAGATGTGTATTCTGCTAAATCATTTATAGGATCAAGTAATTGCGCGGGTTCAATGCTGGCAATGCCAATACCCACTTCGGCTGATTGTAACAATGAAATAGCGGCATTGACGGTGCGGGCAGATGCATACACTATGCTCGATTGGAGCAACGCGTCATCTAAAAATTGCAAAATAAAATGGTTATAATGTTCAACCCAACACAGCAGCATAAGCAAAACAAAGACAGCATATTTTATATGGAATGTTTGTTTAGATTGCATAGCGCGCCTTTATGATGGGGTATGAGTTTACGCTACACTATTATTGGGTGAATAAGCAATTGTTAGGAATATTTAGGTTAGGTTAATTTTGTGCGATAAAAGCGCGAATATTCGCGCTTAGACCAGGGAAATATTGAGTTAAAATCTAGGCCAGTCGCTGCTATCCCAGTTTAACGTGCTAATAAGTAATTTAGGTACGCCATTATCACTAGCGTCATAAGCATGACGTACCATAACATCGGTGTTTAAGATATCTTGTCCGCCTGGACCTACCCATTGACTATTTCCTGTATCTAAAATGCTACCACCGCCAGAGAGCATGTCGTTACCGTTTTTATCTAAGTATGGGCCGCGAATATCGCTAGCACGCCCGTATGCAATACGGTATGTGCTATCAGTGCCATCACAGCATTTTCCTACTGAGACAAATAAATAGTAGTATCCTTGGCGATAAACAATGGTTGGTGCTTCAATACCCCCTGAGCGACTCGCTAATGAGTACATTTGACCTAGCGGTTTCATGGTCATTGGATTGACCCGCATCAGCTTAATACCCGAGTTCCAAGAGCCAAAAGCAAGCCAAGGCGCGCCATCTTCAGCAATCACAAGATCAGGGTCAATAGCATTGTAATTGTTGCTATTTGTTGTGTTGACCACCAGGCCGTCATCGCGCCAATTGCCAGTTGCAACATTACTTGCAGATGTTAAGCCGATAGCTGAAACTCGTGAACCAAACGTGGATATAGAATAATAAAGCCAGCTGCGGCCATTATAAGTTTTTAGCTCAGGTGCCCACACATCGATGCCATCATGATCAGGTACATAATTAGACCACCAGTTTAAGCCATTTGGAAAAATAGCGGCTGCATCATTCCAGTTAACACCATCATTTGACCACTTACCAGCAATACCAGGACCTGTTTGGAAAACCCACCAGTTACCATTTTCATAATTTAAAGTGGGATCGTGGCTCACTAGGCTGCCAGTTAAAGGCCAGTGATCTGCAGCACCATTGGTAGTTGATGGATCATATGGGGATGATTCAACATTCGCTAATTTATTCAGTTGCCATAACTGGGCATCACTACCGTTGTATGCCCATTGGCTTATGTTAGCGCCGTCATTTCCATTAAATTCAAATAAATCGAGGGCTTTACCGCTATTAGCATTAATAAAGCTTACGTGTCCACTGCCATTTTCATTAATTTGCCAGTGCTGTGTGGCTACACCAGAGTATTCATATTGTGCAACATTAGCACCATCTGCAGTAGACCAGTCATATACTTCCATGGCTTTGCCACTGTTTAAGTTGATCACTGAGTAGTTGTTGCCACCGACATTGGTAATGATCCAACGTTGCGTGTCATGTTGATTAGCACTCCATTGGCTCACATTTGCGCCATCACTGGTTTGCGCATTACTTACTTCGATAAGTTTGGCACTGTATTTAGACTCTATAGTGTAAACACCGTTATCAATCGCGTACGCCGCATTAGCGTAAAAGCCCGCGACGATACACGCACCTACAACTCCTTTACTGGAAAATCTCATTATGTCTCCAAATTATTGTGTGTGGATTTGGTAGCGAAGAAAGTAATTTATCATCTCGCTATTTGTAATACTTTATTATATTAATACATTTGTAAAGTTTTTGTTTTTATTTTGTTCAGCAAAAGTTAAAAAATAATGATTTAAAGTTGTTTTTGAATGGCGTTATTTGAGTAGGAAGGGGAAGTGCTTAGGGCTAGAGTACCCTAAGCAGGTTTTTATTACTGTGTAAGTTGGCCTGGGATTGGCCATTGTTGAACAAGCTCTTCGCCTTGCCATGTCTCAATGGTGACCCATAGTTTATCACCTGCAGTGATCGTTGCAGATGCAATAGCATGGGCGTGCTGGCCATGATTGGTGCCATGCATAATACCCTCATCGCCTTTTACAAACTCGCTCAATGGTAAGGGTTCAGGGCCTATATTTAGATAAGCTTGGCGGATATTGCTAATTTCACCTTGGTTAAACGCTAAATAAAAGTCTTTTACATACTCGTTGTGGTGTGAATAGGGCTGTTCCATATTTAGAGGCATTGGAGCTATTTTAAACTCACCAATGGTTTGTTCTTGCCATAAGTCAGGAAACGTTGGATTTAAAGCCTGATAAATATAAATACACGGCAAAATTAAAATGAATGCATTAAGTAGATATTTTTTGCGTTGCCACCAAGTGCTTTGTAAGCGAGCCATTAATTTGCCTCCACAGTATCGTTAATTGTTACAGTGCTTTGTTTTTTAGCTTTGACGAGTTTTTTTGAGTACATCATAAAGCCTGTAATTGACATACCACTTAAAATTAAGCCAAAAATAAACCAAATTATCTTGGTCCAAATACCGCCAATTGTGCCGTAATGTAATGGGTCGGCAATGTGTGACAGAGTTTGCAGCGTGGTCATGGTTTCAGGGCTTTTGCTTGCACCTATTGCACCTGTCCAAGGGTTTATAGAGGTAGAATATGAGTAGCCATCATAAAAAATAGTATCCCCAGCACCCATAATGCTATACATACCACGATTATGCTCAGGCAGCATGATATAGGTTGGGGTAAAGTCACTGAATTGGTTTTTGGTAATGGCAATCGCACTGTCTAAATTAATCGCTTCGGCGCTGTTAGAGCTAGGTAATTGGGCTTCACTGACTATTGGAGCATGCTCTTCTATATCAATTTCGTTATGCCACATAATAGCCTGCGCTAAATACCAAAGCCCTGTTAGGCTCATAATCGCCATAAACCAAATCGACCATACACCACTGACGGTGTGTAAGTCTTTAAGTAAGGTTTTACTGCCTTGGTTAAAACGTATTTTAGGCTGTGTAAAAGCGCGCCAGAAATTCTTATAAATAATCAAACCTGTGACTAAGGCGCCCAGTATTACTAAAGCCATTAGGCTGACTAGGTAATAACCTAAACTATAACCTTCTTGCCAAGGGAAAAATAACCAGCCATGTAAGGTACGCATAAATTCAACGAAGGAAATGGTTTGATTGATAGCCTGAACTTCACCAGTATATTGATTTACATAAGCAACAGCATAAGGTTTATCAGTGTCGGTAAAAATTATCGCGTTAACCAGGTAAGGTTCATAGCTAAGAATGCTCATGACATCGGCGCTAGGATGCTGACTTTTTAAGCTTGCAATGAGTGTGTCTTTTGATTTTTCTGGTAAATTATCTGGATTTGTAGCTCTTGCAGCTGAATTTGTTAACCACGTTAATTCGTGACTGATCACCGATACTGTTCCAGTGACACAAATAAAACAAAATAAAACCCAGATTGGTAGCGAACACCAACCATGCAACTGAAACCAAAACCGTTGGCTTACCTTCGCCATGCTAACCCCTGTATTGTAAATAGTAAGTATTATCAATTCCTTTTCGATTGTACTACTAAAGTAACAAGGAACTCAATTAGCTTTGCTAAAAGTTCCTTATACAGGAAGGTAGGGCTATTCTAAATACAGCTATTCTTTATTAAAAGTAACCACTCGCTGAGGAAACGGAATTTCAATATCAGCGCCTTGAATAGCACTATAAACACCGCCGTTAACAGCAAGTTTTGTTTCAATAATTTTCGTCGTTGGAACCCAATAACGGTAACTGATAGTAACGCCACTTTCGGCAAAGGCTTCTATGCCAACCTGTGAATGTGGGTTATCAGCCACTAAATCATGTTGAGTTAGCACGTTTTCTATCAGACTAATCGCTTGGTCAGCACTTGCATCATAGGCAATATCAATTTCACCTTTGACAAGTGAATAGTTAAATGAGTTATGAAGAATTTCACCGACAATATGTTTATTAGGAATAGTGATCTCTACTTTTTCTTCATTAATAAGCACTGTGTGACCCAATTCAATGGTTTTAACTTGCCCACTAACATTTTTGACTTCGATTGTGTCGCCAACAATAAAAGGTCGTGTAGCAATAATTGCAAGACCTGCTCCATAATTTGACAGCATGCCTTGCAGTGCTAAACCTGCACCAAGCGATGCAGCACCAATAGCTGCAACAAAAGGGGTAACACTAATACCTATTTTGCCAAGCGCTATAATGATAAACATAATTATCAATAATACTTTAACCACATTACTGACAAAGTTAGTTAAGGTGATATCAATATTGTTACGAGCCATAATACCCGCAACTACTTTAGACAGTTTTTGCGCTACCCATAATCCAAAAATGAGTATGAGTACTGCACCTACTAGTTGCATGCTGTATTTGACCAAATATTCACTGATCATTGTGTAGTATTTTTCAACTTGCTCTATTTCTGTACTGATCATGAAATGCCTATAAATAAGTAATTAAAGTTCAACTAAAGAAGGTGGGTTTATCATAGCAGAAGTTAACTGAGATAAGGATAAAGCCATGGCACAATGAGTGCGGTGAGTAGAGCACTCAACGCCATAGCAACCGATGAAAAAGCACCAATTTGCGGATGCTTATTTAACGCTGCAGCTGTTCCAATTGCATGGCACGCAGTTCCGATTGCTACCCCTTGTGCTTGGCGATTTAAAATACCGGTCCATTGTAAAATAATAAATCCAAAAAGCGCGCCTAGCAAACCAATAAAAATAACCATTGCAGCAGCCAAGGAGGCAATTCCCCCAAGCGAGTCAGTAACCATCAAGGTGATCGGTGTTGTTACTGACAAAGCGGCAACAGAGTGGGCCAGTTCCTCAGGGACCGCAAAAACGATGCTTAATAAAAAACCCACAAGTGTTGCGTTAACGATTCCGATAATACTGCTGATGAAAATAAGCAATGCACTTTTTCGAACATGTAAAAATTGTTTATACAAAGGGAGCGCGAGGGCGACAATGGCGGGTTCTAACAACCAGCTCAAAAACTGGGTGTGATAACTAAACGTTTCATAAGGTATATTAAATGTGATCAGTATTAAGGCTGAAAAAACAATTGCTAAAAATACAGGATTGGTTAGTGCAATGAAGGTTGTAGACTGACTCAGTTTATTTAAATGTTTGAGTAGAATAAACCCAGTCACAATAGCGGGTATGCATAACCACCATAAACTAATCATGCTGCGCACGTCCCTTGAACACAGCTATTATGTGGCTTATTAAGAGCAGGCTAGTTAAAGGAATTAAAATTAGGCAGGCAACTATAAACTGCCAGTGTAATGAAATTAAATTTAAATGTTCAATAAAGCCAACCCCTGCAGGAATAAAAAATAAAGGCATATAGTTCAACAAGGGAGATGCGCTATGAGTAACATGGTGTTCTTTAACAAGACCTGTTAGCAAAAGCCCTAATAATAAAAGCATACCGAGCAAAGGTGCTGGGAAGCTGCCTTGAGTGAAGTGCATAATTACTTTTGCAGCTGCGAGGCAGCCTAAAATGATTGCTATACTGAGCAAAAGTTGGGTAACTGATTTGAGTAAAAGAGTAAATGCAGACATATCAATGCTCTGAATTATTGGTTTTGCTTAAGGAAACAAAACTTAATCATGTTTTGAATTTTTTCACTATGCGACTTATAGGTAAACATAGTGAAAAGTGTTACCAGCGTTTGCTGTTTTGATACTCAATGTTATCGTCGCCTTTTGCTTTGGCGATTGCACGCTTTGTGTTTTTATTGACCAGCAATCTAATTTGACTAAATGTTTCTTTGGCGAGTATATGTCGCCTCGGAGTTGCATAGCTTTGCTGAGTAACCCGTTTTATCGCTGCCAGCGTATCGGGTGAACGGCTGGATAAAGTAGTGATCATATTTAAGCACTCTTGCAAAGGGTCATCACTAACTTCAGTGACTAAACCAAGTTGATGTGCTTTTTCTGCATCGATTGGGTTTGCATGGCTGGCTAACCAAAGGGCTTGGTCACGTTGTAACAAACTTGGCAAAATAACGTTGGCACCCATGTCTGGGCAAAGTCCCCAGCGGGCTTCCATAATCGCCAATTTAGCATTGCTATGAACTATTCGATAATCAGCGCCTAAGGCTATTTGTAAGCCGCCACCAAAGCAATTACCCTGAATAACAGCAAACACGGGTACACTTAATGACTGCCAGCCTAGCACTACTTTTTGCGCTAAATTACAATTTCCAGGCAACCATTTAAATAGTAATTTGAGAATATTCATTGGGTTTTTCATCACAGAGCTTACATCAAGCCCTGCGCAAAAGTGCTCACCTTCACCTTGGATAATTACAGCGCGAACTGATTTATCTTTCTTAATTTTTTTAATAATTTCGTTGAGCTGTTTAAACATAATGAAACTAAGTGCATTTTGTTTTTGCTCTCTGGCAAGTGTTACAAAAGCGGTGTGCTGTTGTATTTCTAATTTAACCATGTCAACTCCTCTGACCTGTTTGGTTAGCTTACGAGTTAATCAGGATGATGTAAAGTCTGAGATATTTGTTGAAAAATAAAGCGTATTTAGTGCTTAAATTGTTAACCTGACCTACAAAAGGTAACAAAGTGGTGTATATTTTTAACTGAACAAATTGCTACCTTATCGATCTATATTAGCCGACAAACGTGTAAAGCGTTTACCTGTATTTAAAATAATCATAAACCGTAGTTTAGCTTTAAACTACAAGGAGAATAAAGATATGTTGAAACGCTTAATGCCGAGTATGTTGAGCACATATACGCTGTTGGCTATTAAAGGTACTTTAGCAGCTACATTTATAGCGTTGCTAGCTGGTTGCTCTGATGATAATTCCGTTAAACAGGCTGCTCCAGCACCTGCTGTATCTGTGTTTCATGTAATCACACAAGAAGTGGGTAATTATCGTGAATTTGTCGCGCGCACAGAGGCACATCAAGAAGTTAAAATTCGAGCTCGCGTTGAAGGTGAGTTAATCGAACGCCATTTCGATGAGGGGTCATATGTTGATAAAAACCAATTATTATTAAAAATAGATCCATCAGAGTATCAATCGAATGTGGCACAAATTGAGGCTGACTTAAAAAGTAAGCTTGCAGGTGCTAATGGTGCTGAACGTGACTTAAAGCGGGGTAAAGAGGTTGCAGCGCAAGGTTTTATTTCTCAATCGGACTTAGATAAACTCACCACAAACTTTGATCAAGCAACAGCAGCCGTAAAGTCAGCTGAGGCAAGCTTGGAAAAAGCAAAACTTAATTTAAGTTACACTGAAATCAGAGCACCGTTTGCTGGGCGCATTGGCAAGGTAAATTATGATGTGGGCAACGTTGTTGGGCCTGGCTCGAACGAGCTTGCTGAACTGACCGATGTAGATCCTATTTATGTTAATTTTCAAGTAGAAGAAGCTGATTATATTAGCTATCGTCAAAAGCATCAAAACACAAATGATAATCCCAAAAATGTAGCAATAGATTTAGCACTTCGTTTACCGAACAACACTAATTTTGAATCTAAAGGTCAACTCGATTTTGCTGACACAAAGATTGATCGCAGTACGGGGACGGTTGAGTTACGTGCCACATTTGCTAATGAAAAAGCAATTGTTATGCCGGGTTTATTTGTTACTTTAATTGTTGAAAGCAAAGATAAACAGGCTCATTCACTTATACCGCAAGCAGCAGTGCAAGAAAACCAACAAGGCAAGTTTGTATTAGTGGTAGGTGATGATAATAAGGTGGCAACGCGCATAGTAACACTTGGCAGACGTATTAATGCCATGTGGGTTGTTGAGTCTGGCCTTGAAGAAGGTGAAAAAGTCATTGTTGAGGGACTTCAAAAAGTGCGCCAAGGCGTTGAAGTTAAAGCTGTTGAGAAAGAAGTCGATCATACAACAGGCACTATTTCAAATAAATCAAACTCAGCGAGTTAAAGGGAGCGCTCATGATAAGTAAAACGTTTATCGCGCGGCCCAAATTTGCCTTAGTGATATCGATAGTGATCACACTGGCTGGTTTGATTTCTGTTGGTTTATTGCCAGTTAATATGTACCCAGAAATTACGCCACCGCAAGTGCAGATCACCGCCGTTTATCCAGGTGCTAGCGCACAAATAGTTGAAGAGTCAGTTATTAGACCCATTGAAGAGCAGGTTAACGGTGTTGAGGACATGATGTATGTCGAGTCCAGCTCAAGTAATAATGGCACGGCGATTATTACTGTGTACTTTAAAGTTGGCACCGATACTGATATTGCTCAAGTTAATGTGCAAAATAGGGTGGCATTGGCCGAGCCAGGTTTACCTAGTGAGGTGACACGTCAAGGTGTTTCCGTGAAGAAAAAGTCGAGCGCAATGTTGCTTGGTATTAACCTTTATTCTGATAAAGATAATATTGACGCTATATTCCTAAGTAATTACGCCACGAATTATTTAACCGAGCCCTTAGGGCGCATTAATGGTGTTGCATCAGCGGAAGTAATGGGTGAGCAAACTTACTCTATGCGCTTGTGGTTACGCCCAGACAAGATGGCTTCTCTAGGATTAACAGTAACAGAGGTCAAAGCTGCACTACAGGAGCAAAACACCATTGTAGCAGCCGGTAAGCTTGGCGCTGCGCCATCACTGCCAAGTCAGCAATTTGAATATTCAATTCAAGCAAGAGGTCGTTTAAAAACGCCTGAGGAATTTGGTCAAACGATTATACGAGCAAATCAAAACGGTAACTTTGTTCGATTAAATGATATTGCCCGCATTGAGCTTGGTTCTGCCAGTTACGGTACAACGGCAAAGTTGAATCAGCAAGACACCGCTTTTTTAGTTATTTATCAACTATCCGATGCCAATGCTACACAAGTAGCTAAAGATGTTAAGGCAACAATGGCTGAACTGGCTAAACAGTTACCTGATGGCGTTAAGTACTCAATTCCTTATGATACAACAGAGTTTATTAATCGCTCTATTGAAGAAGTGGTTGTGACTTTATTTCAAGCCGTTGGCTTGGTTGTGCTTGTGGTATTTTTGTTTTTACAAAATTGGCGCGCGACATTAATTCCAACAATTGCCATTCCAGTGTCATTAGTGGGTACTTTCGCATTTATGATGGCAATGGGTTACTCAATCAATTTAATTACTTTATTTGGCTTAGTTTTAGCGATTGGTATTGTGGTAGACGATGCCATTATTGTTATTGAAAACGTAGAGCGAATTTTAAAGGAAGAAAAGCTGCCGATTAAAGAAGCAGTTACAAAGGCAATGGGGCAAGTTACAGGGCCTATCATAGCTACTACCTTAGTGTTGCTTGCTGTGTTTGTTCCTGTGGGGTTTATGCCAGGGATAACAGGTGAGCTATATAAGCAGTTCTCAGTGACAATCTCATTTGCGGTCATTATTTCTTCTGTGAATGCACTGACCTTGAGTCCGGCATTATGTACCTTATTGTTGAATGAGAAAGCGATGCAGCCAATAAAATGGCTGGCACCTGTTGAGCATAGCATCACTAAATCGACTTCTGTGTACAGCAAGGTTATTCACTTTATTCTCAAGCGCGTAGGGCGTATGAGTTTGTTTGCTATTGTTATATTTGTTGCCGCTGCATGGCTTGCTAAAAGTGTGCCGACGGGTTTTGTACCAGCAGAAGATCAAGGCTTTGTATTTGTTGATGTTCAGCTACCTGATGCTGCAGCTTCTGGGCGTACAGAAGAGGTGATGAAAAAGATTGGTAATGTTATTAAAAATGAACCCACTGCAACCGATTTTATTGCTGTATCAGGCTTTTCATTAATTGGTGGAGCTGGCTCTAACAACGCACTTGGTATCGTGATTTTAAAAGATTGGGAGGAGAGAACGACACCTGAACTTGGCTTAAAAGCAACGATAGGTCGTTTGACGGGGCAATTATGGGCGATGCCAGATGCGCAAATAATGGTGTTTAATCCGCCACCAATCCCAGGTCTTGGCAGTAGCTCAGGTTTCGAATTCCGTCTACAAGACAGTGAAGGGCGTGATCCTAACGAATTAGCACAAGTGCTTAATGGGCTAATTTATGAGGCTAATCAGGACCCTAGCTTATCAAATGTATACAGTACGTTCCGTGCAAATGTACCGCAATATTTCTTAGAGGTTGATAGAAATAAAGCGAAAGCACAGGGCGTTGCATTGAGTGATATATTTATTACCTTACAAGCTCAGTTAGGGTCACTGTATATTAATGATTTTAATCAGTTTAGCCGTACTTACAAAGTAATCATGCAAGCTGAAAGTGAGTTTAGGAAAAACCCCAGTGACCTACAACATTACTTCGTTCGCAACGACCAAGGGGATATGGTTCCGCTTACTACATTGGCTAAATTAGAGCCTATCCTTGGCCCTACTACATTGAACCATTTTAACTTGTATCGTAGTGCAAGCATTAGTGGCCAAGCAGCTGCCGGTTTTTCAAGCGGTGATGCAATCGCCGCAATGCAAGAGCTTGCAGGTCAGTTGCCAAATGGTTATACGTTCGAATGGGCTGGTCAATCAAAGCAAGAGATTGAAGCGGGGAATATGGCGCCTATTTTATTTGGTTTAGCTGTTATTTTTGTGTATTTGTTTCTCGTGGCACAGTATGAAAGTTGGACTATTCCATTTTCAGTTATCGCTGCTATACCGTTGGCTATGTTTGGTGCAATGCTTGCGTTATATGTACTGGGGATGGAAAACAATATTTATGCTCAAGTTGGCTTAGTGCTCTTAATTGGTATGTCGACCAAGACAGCCATTTTAATTGTTGAGTTTGCGATGGAAGAGCGCCTTGCTGGCAAGAGTATTTTTGAGGCTGCGCTGAGTGCGGCAACAATGCGATTTAGAGCGGTATTGATGACGGCATTTTCATTTGTATTAGGTGTATTGCCACTGGTTTTCGCAACGGGTGCTGGTGCAGGTAGTCGGGTATCGTTGGGTATTACTGTTTTAGCAGGTATGTTAGCCGCCACGATATTTGGTACATTATTAGTCCCGCTGTTTTATAGTTTGGTGCAAACCATGCGAGAGAAAGTCAAAGGTACTGCTAATACTTAAAACTGACGCAGAAGCCATTTAAAAAAGTCAGGGAAACCTGGCTTTTTTTTGGCAAAAATTTGTTTAGGTTTGATACTATAAGACAATTGATAATGTTGAAGGGTCCACTGTAATGACTGGTCCACGTTTATACAGCGAAGAAGAAGTAACACATCAAGCATATGATATCTTTTTAGAGTTAGCGCCTGATAACTTAAGCGAACAAGATATTGAAGATTTTAATATGCATCGTGAAGAGCTTGGCTTTATTGAAGAAGGTGAGCCTGATGAACAATGGCAAGATTTTGTTGCGCTTGAGATTGAACCTGAGCACTTTTTACAAGTATTAGTAGGGCTTGAGTTTGAGAACCAAGATATTTTATTTGCCAAGATTTTAATTAGTCGTGATAAAGATGCCCCATTTTGCCATATTCTATGGAAGGACAGCGAATAATCAAATGATCAATTTAGTACACCAAACAATTAATTTTCTTAGCGTATTTGTGGGTAAATAGTGAATCGTTTTATATTTTTACTCATCGTATTCGTCAGCTTAAAAAGCTGGGCAGTCGATCCTTTTGAAGACTTCCATGAGTACGGACAGCTATCAGAAGAGGAAATACATAAAATTCATCAAGGTGAATTACTTTATGGTGATACTGAATTTGGTTTTATTGTCAGCAGCGGTAATACTAATTCGACCAGCTTTAAACTTAAAGGCAACTTATATCAAGACCTCGAAAATTGGCGCAATCAATTTAAAATAGACACGCTTTATAAGCGTGACGAAAATGAGACAACAGGTGAGAATGAAGTTTCAGCTAATCGTATTTTTATATCCGCTCAGGGAAACTACAAGGTAGGTGTTAAAAATGCATCATTCTTTATTTATGGCGATTATGAAAACGATGAGTTTAGTGGCCTTGCATTTAAAAGCACATTAGCAACAGGTTACGGTAATCGTTTATATGAGGGTGAAAAAAACCAAATTGATTTTGATATCGGTCCGGGCTTATATCGCTCAGTTGCTGATAGCGATATTGAGCTTGAAGAGGGGGAAGATGCTACGAAAACAGGTTACCTTTTACGTCTTGCCCTTCAGTGGGAGCGCAATGTATCAAAGCGAACACGCTTTAATCAGGATGTAAGTATTGAGCAGTCTTTATCTGGGCTCAATTCACGTTTAAAATCAGAAACATCATTGATCAGTCAGGTTATGGGTGACATGTCTTTAAAGTTTACTTACTTATATCGCTATAACTCAAAACCTGAAGACGATAAACTCAAATACGATTCAGAACTTAGCGCGACTTTGGTTTATAGTTTTTAACCCCTATTGAGATTTTTATGTATAAAAATAAGCAGTATGCATTATTTATTTTTGTGGTCCTTGCTTGGATTGGCAGCTTTGTTGGACTCGCTTGGTATTTAATTGGCGCAGATATGCCTTTAATGGTGTTTGCTGGCATATTAATACTGGTTGGCTTTGTATTCCATGGCCTAACCATTAAAGTAGATAACACATCGATTAGCTGGGGTTTTGGTCCTGGTCTATTTGGAGATACTTTATTGTTGCAGGATATTGTTGAAGCGAAAGCTGTAGAAAATTCATTTCGCCATGGTATAGGCTTGCGAATAACTCATGACGGTTGGATTTATACTGTTTCAGGGTTTAGTGCGGTGCAACTGACTATGAAAGATGGCAGTCAGTATCGGTTAGGTACTAATGATCAAGCGGGGCTTCTTGCTGCATTAGATGGTAAGATTAGTCCAAGTGAGGCTGTTGAGGCCGCTTAGCTTGGTAAATAAAAAAAGCGCCGAGGCGCTTTCTTTTATGCACTTTCTATATCTAATTAGTGCTCGTGGCCACAGCCATCTTCACCATGTACGTGGCCGTGAGCAAGCTCATCAGCACTAGCATCACGTACCTCAAGAACTTCTACATCAAATTTCAACGTAACACCAGCAAGCGGGTTGTTGCCATCAACAATCACTTCATCTTCTTGGATATCGATGATCATAACTGATTGATCACCGTCATCAGTTGTTGCTCTAAACTGCATGCCAACTTCGATTTCCATGCCTTCAAACATAGACTTAGGCACAGCTTGCATTAATTCATCATGGCGCTCACCATAGCCATTTTCAGGTTCCACAGTTACGCTTAATGTATCACCAGCCTGCTTGCCTTGCAGCGCATCTTCTAGACCTGGAATTAAATAACCAGTTCCAATGATAAACACGAGTGGCTCGCCATCAAAAGAATTATCGATAGAGTTATTGTCATTATCCGTTACAGAGTAATGCATTTTAACCACTTTATTTTCTGCAATGATCATAGTCATTCCTATTTATTCGTCTTCAAGAGAGTAAGGCAGGGCTTGAATGCTCAGCCCTACTTGCGGGGCATGTTTTACACGAAGTGATTGACTAGGTTCACTGTCGTTTGGCAACACAACAAGGCCATAAAAAGTATGTGATTCTTTATTGTATGCTTGCGCTATGATTTTTCCAGCTCGGCGCCAGTTTTCGCCGACTTGGGTTTCTACATCTAATTCTTCAAATGTGCCATCGCTTTTACCTGATACGATAAACATAGCGCGTTTATTTTTGCCTAAATACTTCATGCGAGCGACAGTTTCTTGACCTGTGTAGCAGCCTTTACGAAAGCTGATACCGCCAATAGCTTGTAAATTAACCATTTGTGGTACATATTCACCAATAGCTTCACTGTTTAGCTGCGGCTCGCCAGCTAAGATTGAGTGCTGTTGCCATAATGCATCATCCTCTAAACGGGTAACCGTCTCAGGTAATTTATAGTCATCATTGAGTATGAGTAACAAGCGGTTATTTGCTAGCTTGAGAGCTTTTCCTCCATCAAAGTCACACGCAGTGATTTGCTCAGAAAACGCCAGGCCTAATTGCTCCTCTACTGAGCTTAAATCTTCGGCTATTAAACCGATCAGTTGCTGTGAAGATAACTCAATATCTACCTTTGAAAATACAGCGTACTTCTTAAGTTCACCTAAAGACTGTTCAATTTCTGGTTCAGAGGCAACAAGAAAATAACTATCTTTAAATGCAAATAATTTCGCGACACTCCACAGTTTGCCTTTTGCATTACAGTGGCCGGCCCACAAGAAGTTATCTTGCTTAAGTGTATTTATATCTTGAGTGATTTGGCCATGAAGATAGGCGAGTTTATCAACACCACTTATACTGATCAGCTTATGTGATAAAGGACATGCATATACAGTTGACATAAAAACCTTCTTTGCGAGAAATTGAGGTGCTTATAATAACGTAGATGATGCTATGGGTATAGATGAAACCAAATGATAAGTTAGTACATTGGAAATATTTAGTTCGTGTTATTTAAAGCTGTTTATTCAGAGGCAATTTGGTAAACTCAATAACAACTAAGTACGAGGTAAAAAATGACTGAAATTCATAGTAAAGCACGTATTCGCTGGGCTTGTCGTCGCGGAATGTTAGAGCTTGATGTATTGTTTATGCCATTTGTTGAAGAAGCGTTTGATTCATTGTCAGCACAGCAACAAGCAGTGTTTCAACGTTTGTTAGAAGCGGATGACCCCGACTTATTTGCTTGGTTTATGGGCCATCAACAGTGCAAAGACGCTGAACTAAACGAGATGGTGCAACTTATTTTAAATCGAGTTCGTGTATAGATTTTGCATTACAAATAATAAAGCAGATCATAAACCGTTTGTGGTCTGTTTTGGCTTATTTGCGTTTTGTTTCTGTGCCTTTTTAACGACACTGTTTGCTCAAGCTTTGACTTTATTATTGAGTCTGCTAATTGGATTATCTTGTTGGCGATGGTACAAACATCAACATCCTATAAAAGGTACGTTGATCATTGATTCTCCACACTGCCACTTTGTGAATCCTGAAAAAGAAATTACGGGTAAAATAGGCCGCAAAAGTCGAGCTTATCAGCATTGTGTGTGGTTGAATATTATTGGGCTAAGCCGCACCCATTGGCTAATTATTAATGCTAATGGATGCGATGAGCAAAGTTTTATTCGCCTTAAGCGCGCTGTACTGGCTAGTTCAGCTGATGTGTTGGCGTCAAAATAGTGGGCGTTGGGTTGTTATTTTTATCTGGATAATCAATGGTGTAGTGGAGGCCGCGGCTTTCTTTTCGTTGCATTGCACTGCGAATAATGAGTTCTGCAACTTGCACTAAATTACGCAGTTCCAGTAAGTTGTTTGAGACTCTGAAGTTTGCATAATACTCAAGGATTTCTTGTTGTAATAATTCAACACGATGAAGAGCACGCTCTAAACGTTTTGTTGATCGAACAATACCAACATAATCCCACATAAAAAGTCGTAACTCATGCCAGTTATGTGTAATTACAACCTCTTCATCCGAGTTAGAGACTCTGCTTTCATCCCATACTGGTAGTGTTTGTTGTTCAGGACTTTGATTAATTTTTGCCAGTATATCTTTGGCTGCTGCATGGGCAAAAACAATACATTCAAGCAGTGAGTTACTTGCCATGCGGTTGGCACCATGCAAACCCGTATAAGCGACTTCGCCAATAGCGTATAAATTGTCGAGATCTGTTTTGCCATTAAAGTCAGTCATCACCCCACCGCATGTGTAATGCGCTGCAGGTACAACTGGGATTGGCTCTTTAGTAATATCTAAACCAACACTTAAGCATTTAGCATAGATAGTGGGGAAGTGCTCAATGATAAAGTCTTTCTCTTTATGGCTAATGTCTAAATAGACACAGTTAGCACCTAAGCGTTTCATCTCAAAATCTATTGCTCGGGCAACAATATCTCGTGGCGCTAACTCTTCTCTTTCATCAAAATCTTTCATAAAGCGGGTACCGTCGGGGCGCTTCAAATAAGCTCCTTCTCCACGCATCGCTTCAGTGATTAAGAAATTTTGTAGTTCTGGATGATATAGGCTGGTTGGGTGAAATTGGTTAAATTCCATATTTGCTACACGGCATCCAGCGCGCCAAGCCATCGCAATACCATCGCCACTTGATACATCTGGGTTTGACGTATAAAGATATACCTTACTTGCACCACCAGTTGCTAAAGCAACAAATTTTGCTGCAACGGTTTCTACACGTTTTGCTTGGCGGTTCCACATATAAATGCCGTGGATATGTTGGCCTTGTCGGCCTAACTTTTTATCACCAATTAAATCTATAGCATTGTATTGTTCTAAAATAGTTATATTTGGGTGAGCTTGGACTTGGCTAATGAGAGTTGTTTGTACAGCACGGCCTGTAGCATCTGCGGCATGTAAAATACGTCGATGGCTATGTCCACCCTCACGAGTTAAGTGGAAACGTTCTTTGCCTTGACTGTCGAACTCCATATCAAATGGAACACCTTGTTCGATTAACCATTGTAGGCAATCTTGCGCATTACTTGCTGTGTAATGCACTACTTCGCGGTCACACAAGCCACCACCTGCATCTAGTGTATCTTGAACATGTGATTCAATACTGTCATTTTTTTTATCAAAAACAGCGGCAATACCTCCTTGAGCATAAAGGGTTGAACCTTCCTTTAACTCACCCTTACTTATAACGATAACGTTGCAGTGATTAGCTAGCGATAAAGCTAATGAAAGTCCAGCCGCGCCGCTTCCAATAATAGCAACATCTGTGGTGTGGTGTTTATTTTGGTTCATGTCCGTGGTCTTTGCGGTTACAATGCCCGAGATACTAATTTATGAAATTGGTACGAGCAATCAATATTATTGTATATGCGTATATGTATCATATTTTGGGGCGACACAATTAGTCATTTTAAGCCCTCATCTACATATTTATGAGCTATTTTATAAAAAAATAATATTAAATGAACTTTTTATTCACCCCTCAGTCAGAGTATTTGTGAACAATGGCTAAGATATGAATAACAAGTAATAATTAGATATAGGAGTACCGGCTCGAATGAGCGAGCAGGATTTGGATTTAGCGCTGGTAAAAAGAGTTCAGCAAGGCGATAAGAATGCCTTCAACTTATTAGTAAAGAAGTATCAGAATAAAATAGCCGGATTGATATCGCGTTATGTATCTAATCATGGTGATATTGCTGATGTTGCACAAGAAGCGTTTATTAAAGCTTATCGTGCACTTCCTAACTTTCGTGGAGACAGTGCTTTTTATACTTGGTTATACCGTATCGCAGTTAATTGTGCTAAAAATTACTTAGTGGCTCAAGGCCGCAAACCGCCAGCAAATGATGTTGATGCTGAGGATGCAGAATTTTATGAAGGTGCTGATGCACTGCGTTCAAATGCATCTCCAGAAAATTTGTTACTCAGTGACGAAGTCCGCGCTGTAATTTTTAACACAATTGATAGTTTGCCTGAAGATCTTAAAACCGCGATCACCTTACGAGAAATCGAAGGGATGAGCTATGAAGAAATAGCCGTGGTTATGGATTGCCCTGTTGGTACAGTGCGTTCGCGCATATTTCGTGCCCGAGAAGCAATTGATAACAAAATAAACCCATTAATAGGCGAGTCTTAAATATGACAAAAGCACACGTTAACAAGTTGGATGATCAAAACTTATCCGCGTTACTTGACGGCGAAGAGTTTTTAACCGATCAGGAAATTGCTGCTAAAGAGTCTGCAACATTAGGCCGTTATGCTTTGATTGGCGATGTGATGCGTGCTGAGTCTGAAAATGACTTTGTTTTAGATATTAGCGATAGCGTTGCCAAAGCACTTGAAAGCGAACCTGTATACGCTGATTTCAGTCAAAAACAAGACACTGAGAGTCCAGCTGTGGCTAGTGATAATGTGGTTGCCTTCAACTGGCGTAAGCCGCTTGCACAATTAGCAATTGCAGCCAGTGTTGCCATGTTTGCTATTGTTGGGGTGCAAACATTACCACAAGATGATAACTCACCCATGAATGAAATTCCTATGCTACAGAGCACACCACTTACAGGTGTTGCATCGCCAGTAAGTTACTCGTCAGAGCCTGCGCTTGAAAATGCAGAAAAAGGGTTTCGTGAGTTACAGCAACAGCGTATCGGAGCGCTTGTATTAGAACATCAACGCCAAGCACGCGTTGCATATTCTCTTGAAAAAGCTCAGACTAAGGCGCAAGCCGAAGAGGAAAAAAAATAAGTAAATGAAATTCATTACCCTTATTTTGTCACTGGCATTAATGGCTCCTGCCTATTCTAGTGATGAAAAATCAGCAAAAGAGCTTTTGCTCAACATGGCTGAAGCCGTTCATAACCGCAACTTTGATGCATCGTTTGTTGTTGTTAAAGGCAAATCTATGGAGCCCTATCGCTGGCTCCATGCAAAACAAGGTGAAACCGAATTAGAGCACTTAAGTTTACTTAATGGCGCCGGCCTTGAAATAATTAGAATCGATAATCAAGTGACCTACTTCGAGCCTCAATCAGCTCCTTATTCTATTGCCACAGATTCAATCGCAGGCCCAATACCTGAAGTTCTTTTTAAAAACATAGAGCGTTTAAATCAAGAATATGACTTTGTATTAGGTGGGAAGGGACGTATTGCAGGTCGGCCTGCACAACTTGTGCGTATTGAGTCAAAAGATGAGTATAAATTTAACTATTGGCTATGGATTGACGCAGAGTCATCGCTGATTTTAAAATCAGCCTATGTAAATCACAATGGTGACATGCTAGAGCAACTACAATTAACACATATAAGTGTGACAGAAGAACCCGCTCCTTTGTTACTTGAAATGCTTAATAAAGAGTTTCCTACACCTCTGCCTAGTGATGCAATAGCAAAAAACACTGATAATTTAGCAAGTAACAATTGGCAAATAGGCTGGTTGCCAGATGGTTTTAGTTTATTGAAATCAGATAGGCATAAGCTAGACTTGAATAATGAGCTAACTGATTACTATCTTTATTCTGATGGTTTTGTAGAAGTATCTGTATTTGTTCAGCGTCCATTACCCGGACGTAGACCAAGTGGTGCGTTATCATCAGGTGCTACAACTATTTATGTTCACAATGCTGGCAGTTTTGATGTGTCGGTGGTGGGTAATATCCCAGCGGCAACCGCTAAAACTATCGCAGAATCTGTGGCAAGGCCTCTATAATTCAACATGATTGAACAAACCCTTACAGTGGTGTCTATTAAAGGCACCATTGCTAATTTAGAAGCTCAACAAAAAAAAGCATGTGAAGGATGCAATGGTCGGTGTGGCTCACAAGTGTTTGGCAAGCTTTTTGGCACGGCTAAAAAAACATTCCCATATCAGTTTGAAACGCCCGTTGAGGTCGGTCAAAAAGTTACCTTAGCATTAGACGATAGCCATATGGTCAAACATGCTTTTGCTGTTTACATGCTACCTTTATTTTTGAGCCTTATATTTGCACTTGTTGCTAGTGAAATATTTGATGCTGCCGAGTGGATACAGATTTTAGCCGCTGTTGTAGGTGGTTTTACAGGCTTTGGAATAGCTAAAAGTCGTGTTAAAAGTCTTACGCACGATATAAAAGTAATAAAAATTCACCCAATTAGCCTTCCTTTAACTCAAATAGATGGTGATTGAAGCCAATTAAATGTAAAATTGCGCTTTTATACACTTATTCCATTAAAATAGAAGTTTAGAATCCAGTTTATGAAGCATATCCGTAACTTTTCGATCATCGCCCATATTGACCACGGTAAATCGACCCTTTCTGATCGTTTAATCCAAGTTTGTGGCGGTTTAACCGACCGTGAAATGCAAAAGCAAGTATTGGATTCGATGGACATTGAGCGTGAGCGTGGTATTACCATTAAAGCGCAAAGTGTAACGCTAAATTATACAGCCAATGATGGCGAAACATACCAATTAAACTTTATCGATACCCCAGGACACGTTGACTTTACTTATGAAGTATCACGCTCATTAGCAGCATGTGAAGGTGCTTTGTTAGTTGTTGATGCTGGTCAAGGTGTAGAAGCGCAAACACTGGCGAACTGTTACACCGCAATTGAAATGGATTTAGAAGTAATTCCAGTTTTAAATAAAATCGACTTACCGCAAGCTGATCCGTTACGTGTCGCTGAGGAAATCGAAGATATTATCGGTATTGACGCCTTAGATGCAGTGCAATGTAGTGCTAAAACCGGCGTAGGTATTGCCGAAGTATTAGAAATGATCGTGAAAGATGTTCCGCCACCGGTTGGCGATAAGGATGCACCTTTACAAGCACTGATCATCGATTCATGGTTTGACCCATATCAAGGCGTTGTATCACTTGTTCGTATCAAGCATGGTGAGCTGCGCGCTGGCGACAAAATAAAAATCATGTCGAATGAGCAAGTTCATATTGCTGATCACGTGGGTATATTTACGCCAAAACAAACCAATACTGGCGTTTTAAGAACCGGCGAAGTTGGCTTTGTAATTGCGGGTATTAAAGAGATTCATGGTGCGCCAGTAGGTGACACAATTACGCATCAAAAAAACGCGGCACCTCAGCGTTTACCTGGTTTTCAAAAAATAAAACCTCAGGTTTATGCGGGGATGTTCCCAATTGCATCTGATGAGTATGAATCTTTCCGTGATGCACTTAACAAATTAAGTCTAAATGACGCTTCGTTATTCTTTGAACCAGAAAACTCAACTGCACTTGGCTTTGGTTTTCGCTGTGGCTTCTTAGGGATGCTACACATGGAAATCATTCAAGAGCGCTTAGAGCGTGAATACGACATTGATTTGATCACCACTGCACCAACGGTAATTTATGAAGTAGTGACTAAAGAAGGCACTACGCAAATAGATAATCCATCAGATTTACCGCCAGTGAATGATATCTTAGAGATACGTGAGCCTGTAGTTGAAG
The DNA here is from genome assembly GCF_043641955.1 of Pseudoalteromonas atlantica. Classification (GTDB taxonomy): domain Bacteria; phylum Pseudomonadota; class Gammaproteobacteria; order Enterobacterales; family Alteromonadaceae; genus Pseudoalteromonas; species Pseudoalteromonas atlantica_A. The sequence goes on along the minus strand of NZ_JBHZRV010000010.1, from coordinate 28,271 downwards.
CCAATATACTTGTACCACAAGAATATTTAGGTAGTGTTATTACTTTGTGTGTCGACAAGCGTGGCATGCAAACTAAAATGAGCTATCACGGTAAACAAGTTGCAGTTACGTATGAATTACCAATGGCTGAAGTGGTGATGGACTTTTTCGATAAGTTAAAATCTACCAGTCGCGGTTTCGCATCTCTTGATTATAACTTTAAGCATTTCCAAGTTTCAGACATGGTTCGCGTTGACATTTTAATCAACGGTGACAGAGTTGATGCACTTGCTATTATTGTTCACAGAGAAAGTGCACAATCACGCGGCCGCCAATTAGCTGATGCTTTGAAAGAGCTTATTCCTCGTCAGATGTTTGATATTGCAATTCAGGCTGCAATTGGTCAGCATGTTATTGCCCGAACAACGGTTAAGCAATTACGTAAAAATGTAATCGCGAAATGTTACGGTGGTGATGTAAGCCGTAAGAAGAAACTTCTTCAGAAACAAAAAGACGGTAAAAAGCGAATGAAGCAGCTAGGTAATGTTGAAGTACCGCAAGATGCTTTCTTAGCTATTCTTAAAGTTGGTAAATAAGTTTCGTAGATAAAGGGATTAATGCATGGCTGGTTACTTTTCAATATTTTTAGTGCTTTTAACTTTAGGTTCAGGCTTAATTTGGTTAATTGACCACTTTATTTTTGCACCAAAAAGACAAGTGCGTATCGCCTTAGCGAGTAACTCTGCGGGTGGGGAATTAGATGAAGAAACTGTTGCATTAATCGCTCCAGAACCGGCAATAATCGAAACGGCAAAATCAATCTTCCCGATGATTGCAGCAATCACGATATTTAGATCGTTTTTGTTTGAACCGTTTCAAATTCCATCGGGTTCAATGATGCCAACATTGCTTGTTGGCGATTTTATTCTAGTGCAAAAGTATTCATACGGGGTAAAAGATCCTGTTTGGCGTACTCAACTAGTTGATGTTAGTGAGCCTGAGCGTGGTGATATCGTGGTATTTAAATACCCCCTCGATGAACGGGTTGATTACATTAAACGCGCCATCGGTTTGCCGGGTGATAAAATTGTATATCGAAATAAACGTTTATACATTCAGCCTAATTGTGAACAAGGACAAGCACAAAAAGGTGATTTAATGTGTAATGAGTTTAATAAAATCGATATGGAAATCATCAACCGCGATGAGTTTAAGCAAGGCTCTATGGATTTAGTGCGTATAAATGAAAATTTAACCACATTAGAGCATGATATTTTAATAAACCCAGAAGCGCTTGAAATGAAAGGGCGTTACTATCAACAACCGGGTACACGTTCAGATGAATGGGTAGTACCGGCAGATCATTATTTTATGATGGGTGATAATCGCGACAATAGCCAAGATAGTCGTGTATGGGGCTTTGTACCAAAAGAAAACTTGGTGGGTAAAGCTGTCTTTATATGGATGAGTTTTGAATTTGATAATGGCCCAGATGACATTTTACCAGGCTGGGTTCCAACTGGAGTTCGTTTTGAACGCCTAGGTAACATTCAGTAACAATGAAAAAAAACGTAACAGAGTTATATAACAAAATAGGGTATACATTTACTGATCAAGGACTACTTGAACAGGCGATGACCCATCGCAGTCACAAAGGGCAGCACAATGAACGCTTAGAGTTTTTAGGAGACTCTATCCTAAGCTTTGTCATTGCCAATGCACTTTATGGTAAGTTTCCAAAAGCCCGTGAAGGTGATTTAAGCCGTATGCGCTCTACTTTAGTGCGTGGTCAAACTCTCGCTGAGTTTGGTCTTGAATTTGGTTTAGGTGACTATTTACGTTTAGGCCCAGGTGAACTTAAAAGTGGTGGTTTTAGACGAGAGTCTACACTTGCTGATGCCGTTGAAGCGATTATTGGTGCTGTATTTTTAGATTCAGGCATTGATGTGTGTGGTGATTTAATTTTGCAGTGGTATGAGCCAAGACTCGATGCGATATCACCTGGATTAAATCAAAAAGATCCAAAAACATTACTGCAAGAATACTTGCAAGCACGCAAATTGTCTTTGCCAGGTTACACGGTCGTTGATACAAAAGGCCAAGCTCACAATCAAACATTCACGGTTGAATGTATTGTTGAAGGTATGGATAGCATAATCTCAGTAGGTAGCTCTCGTCGTAAGGCTGAGCAAAAAGCTGCTGAAAAAGCATTGAAGATACTCAAAAATGAATCTTGATACACTGATCCAACCTCATGAAGGTGAGCTAGACACTTTTTGTGGCATGATAGCCATTGTTGGCCGACCTAACGTCGGTAAATCAACCTTACTTAATGAAATTATTGAGCAAAAGGTAAGTATTACCTCGCGTAAACCACAAACTACACGCCACCGTATTATGGGTATTCATACTGAAGGTAAACATCAAGCTGTTTATGTAGATACACCTGGGTTGCACGTTGAGGAAAAACGCGCCATTAACCGTTTAATGAACCGCGCAGCATCAAGCTCAATTGGTGATGTTGAGCTAATTATTTTTGTTGTCGAAGGCACTCATTGGAATGCTGATGATGAAATGGTACTCAATAAGGTAAGCCAAAGTGGCAAACCAGTTTTATTAGTTATTAATAAAATTGACCAAGTTAAAGATCGTGACCTTGTATTGCCACATATGAAATTTTTAGGCGACAAGTTTGACTTTATCGGTATTATGCCTGTGTCAGCGACTCAAGGTAAAAATATTAACTTGATCAAAGATGAAGTAACGAAACGCCTTCCACCGTGTGAATTTTACTTCCCGGATGACTATGTAACTGACCGCTCAATGCGCTTTATGGCTGCCGAAGTTATTCGTGAAAAGCTTATGCGATTCATGGGTGAAGAGCTTCCTTACTCTGTTACAGTTGAGATTGAGCAGTTTAAGTGGCAGGAAAATGGTGTTTGGCATATCAATGGTCTGATTTTGGTTGAGCGTGAAACACAAAAGCGCATGGTTATAGGTAACAAAGGCGAAAAGCTAAAAGTTATTGGCCGTGAAGCACGTAAAGACCTTGAAGAAATGCTTGATAACAAAGTGTTCTTAGAGCTTTGGGTAAAAGTAAAATCAGGTTGGGCTGATGATGAACGAGCCCTGCGTAGTTTAGGCTATGGTGAAGATTAACTTCTGCCTAAATTAACTTATGGATAGCGACTTCTACACAGCATATTTATTACATAGACGTCCATTTAGTGACTCACAAGTAATGCTTGATATGTTGGTAGAGGGCGTTGGCCAATTGCGAATGTTAGCCCGAATTAGTGGCCGACAAGCAACAAAGCATAAAGCACAGTTACAACCCTTCCAAACCTTACTAGTAAACTACACTGGTAAACATGATCTAAAATATATTCAACGCTTTGAATTACATGGTGTGCAGTCACCTCTTGTAGGCGACCAGCTTTATTGTGGTTTTTATTTAAATGAACTCACTAACCGTATTGTGCCAATTAATGAGCCCATTGATCATGCTTATCAGTTATATAAAACTCATCTTAGACAACTAAATCAGCATCCAAACTTACAAGCCGTGTTGCGCTCTTATGAGTTTCAGTTACTAGAGTTGCTCGGCTATGGTGTTGATTTTACTTTCGATGCGGCGGGCGATCCAATTGATGCGGCGCACACGTATAGTTACTTTGCCGAATACGGTTTTGTTGCCCAGGATTTAAAAGGGGATGGGTTTACAGGAGCTCAGTTAAATGCGATTGCAGATCATGACTTTAGCGCGCCTGATGTGCTATACATGGCTAAACAATTAAGCCGTCATTTAATGAAGCCATTACTTGGTAAAAAACCATTAAAAAGCCGCGAGCTTTTTATTAAATAATTTATATAGGTAAAAAATGAAAGACATTCTGTTAGGTATCAACGTTGATCATATCGCAACTTTACGCCAAGCACGCGGAACAAACTACCCAGATCCAGCCCATGCTGCAAGCGTAGCTGAACATGCAGGCGCTGATGGTATAACTATCCACCTGCGTGAAGACCGCCGCCATATTCAAGACCGTGATGTTTATGTGATGGCCAAAACTATTCAAACACGCATGAATCTAGAGATTGCAGTAACAGATGAAATGCTGGATATCGCATTAGATGTTAAGCCTGAGTATGTTTGCCTAGTGCCAGAGAAACGTGAAGAACTGACTACTGAAGGTGGTTTAGATGTTGTGGGTAACTTTGAAAAGATTAAATTAGCTACAGCAAAATTGGCTGCTGCGGGGATCAAAGTATCACTATTCATAGATGCTGATAAAGCACAGCTGGATGCCGCTAAAGCATGTAATGCCCCATTTGTTGAAATTCATACCGGCGCATATGCAGATGCTGAAAATGACATTGATATGAATAAAGAACTTGAGCACATTCGCCAAGGTGTCGAATATGCAGCTAGTTTAGGTATGACGGTAAACGCAGGACATGGTTTGCATTACCATAACGTTAAACCCATTGCTGCAATGAAAGATATTTATGAACTAAATATTGGACATGCAATCATTGCCCGTGCAGCCATTGATGGTTTAGATAAAGCGGTTCGCGATATGAAGCGCTTAATGTTAGAGGCTAGGAGCTAAAAGTATAGAAGCTGCAATTAAGTTTATTTTGAACACAAAAAACGACTCAATTGAGTCGTTTTTTTGATCACATGCCTGAATTAGCAGTTAGTTTCTTCGGCTTTTACGCCTTCTTTAACTTCTTCACATGCATCTTCGATTTTGTTACCGACATCTGTTACCGCTTCATCAATGCGCTCACCGGCTTCTTCGGCATGATTGTCTTCACAGCCCATGATAAAAGCACTTGCGAAAAGGGCGATAACGGCAGTCTTTACTGTTGTAGATTTCATAATGTAATTCCTTCTAAAATAATAAATTAAGTAGTTTTTGTTAAATTCTTACCCCTTGGGGACGTTTCCGCGTAGTGCTCCAGAAACAAGTGAAATAACTAATAATACTAAAAAGATAAAAAATATAATTTTGGCAATTCCTGCTGCGGCACCTGCGATGCCACCAAAACCTAACACTGCAGCAATAAGTGCAATAACTAAAAATGTAATTGTCCAGCGTAACATTGTCGTCTCCTTGGTTTGTTAATTTGTACGAATTAATTAATGCTAGTAATGTGCCATAAATTTAGTTGTTTATTTTCAATGGGTTGAGTTTAATTGATGAGCGTGTAAAAAAATGTGTAAGTAATATTTACTTTATTACGTGTAACTTATGCTTGATGTCGTATATTCCTTTATTAAACTCTTTTTTTGGTAAGACCAATTTAACTTTCTTTATATTTGAATTTTAAATTAGTTGGTTTTATGAGTTAAAAATGAAAAATACTCATGCTAAGGAAGTTAGCTCATAACTTTTAGCTATATTGACTATTTTTGTAATCTATATCACAGCAAATAATACCAATATTGAGAGTGTTAACTTAAGTGTGGGTATGTTATTTTAATATTAATTGGTTTTACCAATTTACAAAGGTTGGATAGGGTTCCTATCTTTGTTATGATTGTTGAATATTTATTTATATAAACTGGTTTATTACCCATTTTTAGCGGGTGGGTTGCAAATTTTGTATTTAGGGGGGGTCTGCATGGATATTGGTCAATCACTTGCAACAGCAGCAAATTTAATGGTTACTGGTATGGTGGGTGTTTTCATTTTTTTATCATTGCTAATTTCAGCAATTACACTCATGTCTAAACTTATGAGCCGATTTGAAGAGCCTGTGGCTGAAGCTACTCGCACTCCATCGCTCAAATCTCAAGGTGTGCCTAGTGGCCACATCGCTGCAATCAGTGCCGCGATTGCTCAATACAAAAATAATCAAAAACAATAAGGGGTGTCCTATGGCTAGATTAAAACTTACTGAGTTGGTACTCAGAGATGCACATCAATCTTTGTTAGCAACACGCATGCGCTTAGATGACATGCTGCCAATTGCTGAAAAATTAGATAACGCAGGCTATTGGTCTATAGAATCTTGGGGTGGGGCAACATTTGATTCCTGTATTCGTTACTTAGGCGAAGATCCGTGGGAGCGCATCCGTGCACTTAAAAAAGCAATGCCAAATACTAAGCAACAAATGCTACTGCGTGGTCAGAACCTTTTAGGTTATCGTCATTACGCTGATGATGTGGTCGAAAAGTTTGTTGAGCGAGCCCATAAAAATGGTGTTGACGTTTTTCGTATTTTTGATGCGATGAATGATGTGCGTAACCTTGAAACAGCTATCAAAGCTGCAATAAAAGTGGGTGCACACGCGCAAGGTACTATCTCATATACAGTTAGCCCAGTGCATACACTTGATATGTGGTTAACCTTAGCTAAGCAGTTAGAAGATTTAGGTTGTCACTCAATTTGTATTAAGGATATGGCAGGTTTACTTAAGCCTTATGACTGTGAGCAGTTGATTAAAGGGTTAAAAGAGACTGTTTCTATTCCTATCGCAATGCAGTGTCATGCAACTACTGGTTTGAGCACCGCGACTTATCAAAAAGCAATAGATGCCGGTATTGATATGCTCGATACAGCAATTTCGTCTATGAGTATGACTTACGGCCACAGCGCAACAGAGACCATTGTTTCAATTGTTGAAGGTACTGAGCGCGATACCGAACTGGATCTAAATCAGTTAGAAGAAATTGCAGCCTATTTCCGTGATGTTCGTAAAAAGTATGCGGCATTTGAAGGTAGTTTAAAAGGTGTTGATGGCCGTATTTTATTAGCGCAAGTGCCTGGCGGTATGTTAACAAACATGGAGAACCAATTAAAAGAGCAGGGCGCAGCTGATAAGCTTGATCAGGTTTTACTTGAGATCCCGCGCGTACGTGAAGACTTAGGTTTCTTACCATTAGTTACACCTACCTCACAAATTGTTGGTACTCAGGCTGTATTGAATGTACTCACAGGTGAACGTTATAAAACCATCACCAAAGAAACGGCAGGTGTGCTTAAAGGTGAATATGGTTCAACGCCAGCACCGATGAACAAAGAGCTGCAAGAGCGAGTACTGGATGGCAGCGAAGCTATTACATGTCGCCCAGCTGATGTTTTACAACCAGAGCTTGAAACGCTACACACAGAGTTGTTAAAAGAAGCGCAAGAACAAGGACTAGATCTTGCAGATGAGCAAATTGATGATGTATTAACGTATGCATTATTTCCACAAATTGGCTTAAAGTTCCTGAAAAACCGCAATAACCCAGATGCATTTGAAGCAGTACCAAGTGCTGAATCAGCTAAGCAAGACAAGCCTTCTAGCAACAAGCCTAGTAACAATACCGTTAAAGCAGAGCAATACAGCGTTAAAGTTGACGGTAAGGTGTATGACGTCGTTGTTGCACAAGGCGGCGAATTAAAAGAAGTAACGCTTAAAGACAGTGAGTTAATTCCTCAGTCTGCATCAGTTGCATCTGGTGAAACATTGAATGCTCCACTTGCGGGTAACATTTTTAAAATCAAGGTTAAAGCGGGTCAAGCAGTGAATGCGGGTGACGTTGTGATGATCATGGAAGCGATGAAAATGGAAACTGAGATCCGTGCAACACACAGTGGAACAATTGCAGAAGTACTCGTCGCTGAGGGTGACTCTGTTACAACTGGTGACGCTATGATTGCAATGGCTTAGGAGTGTAGAGGATGGAAGCATTACTAAATCTTTGGCAAGCAACTGGTATAGCGAATTTCACGTTTCCTGCATTAATCATGATCGCAGTAGGGTGTTTATTATTGTACCTCGCGATTTCGCGTAACTTTGAGCCATTATTGTTGGTGCCAATTGGTTTTGGCGCCATATTAACTAATATCCCCGTTGCGGGCTTATCTGACCCCGGTGGCTTGTTGTATTATGTTTATCATATTGGTATTGATACCGGCGTGTTTCCGTTATTGATCTTTATGGGGGTTGGGGCATTAACTGATTTTAGTGCCCTGATAGCAAACCCTCGTATGATGTTACTTGGTGCTGCTGCTCAGTTTGGTATTTTTGCTACGTTATTCGGTGCTATCTTACTTAACTATGTACCTGGTTTTGAGTTTTCATTACAAGATGCATCTGCGATTGCAATTATCGGTGGTGCTGATGGTCCAACAGCTATTTTCTTAGCATCAAAATTAGCGCCTGACTTGCTCGGTGCTATTGCTGTAGCTGCGTATTCTTATATGGCACTTGTGCCTATTATTCAGCCACCTATAATGCGCGCTTTAACAACACCAGAAGAACGCAAAATACAAATGCCACAGTTACGTACAGTGTCTAAGAAGGAAAAAATCATTTTTCCTCTAATGGTCTTGGGTTTAACTATGTTGTTTTTACCTGCGGCAACACCACTTGTAGGCATGTTTTGTTTAGGTAACTTAATGCGTGAATCGGGTGTGGTTGATCGCCTAAGTAACAGTGCACAAAATGAGATTATCAATATCACAACGATTTTCTTAGGTTTAGCTGTAGGGTCTAAATTAGCCGCAGACAAGTTTTTAACTGTCGAAACACTGGGTATTTTAGCGTTAGGCGCATTGGCGTTTTCTATAGGTACGGCCTCAGGTGTGTTTATGGCAAAAGGTTTGAACAAGTTATCTAAATCACCGATAAATCCATTAGTGGGTGCTGCGGGTGTTTCTGCAGTACCAATGGCTGCGCGAGTGGTGAACAAAGTAGGCCTTGAAAATAACCCGCATAACTTCTTATTGATGCATGCAATGGGGCCAAACGTAGCAGGTGTACTAGGTAGTGCCGTTGCTGCGGGTATTTTGTTAGCACTTGTAGGTTAAAGAGCAACTCGCAGTGCTCAATCATGTTGAGCACTGCATAACTTTTACTTCCAACCGACTGGCGCAGTTTAAACTGCGCTTTTTTTTGGGCGCTTTTTGGGTATACTGAACTAGTTATACTAATTAATTGGATTTAAAAGGCAGTAGTATGAATATTTTTGTGATTTTAATATCCTTGGTTGTTGCTCTTGTCATTCTTGTGCCATTACTTGAAAAATACCAATCAAAAATGGGTTTAGATGGCGCAACTAAATATGCGAAGTATATTTGGCCATTGGTCATGATTTCATTGGTTGTACAATTAATTTATATGTTGGTGCGGTAGAACACCGCGAAACCCAACAAAAAATACCCTTTCAGTCTGCATCAAAGCACTGCATTATCATGATCTTTTATATAGACAAAGCTTTAGTTTTTTATTCAAAAAGGGCATGAGGACAGCTAGGGAATTGCAATTTTAAAATAATAAACCGCTTAGTCTGACATAAAAAAGCCGTTACTATTTATATAGTAACGGCTTTGATGTTTGTTTACAGCTTCGCTCTTATTTTAGCGCTAACTGTAGTTCTCTATTACGCTCTAGTTGCGCTAAGAACGTATCTGCAATTGGCTTAAACTTAGCAAGCTCTTCGCGAGGTAATGGCTCAGATTTAGGTAGTTTAACTGTTTTAGGGTTGCGGTGAACGCCGTTAACCAAAAACTCATAGTGTAAGTGAGCGCCAGTTACGCGGCCTGTGGCACCTACGGTTCCAATTTTTTGACCCTGCTTAACTTTTTGGCCTTTTTTAACTGCGCGCTTGTTTAAGTGCAAATATTTAGTAACGTACTGTGTGCCGTGGCTTATAAATACATAGTTACCGTTATACTTGCTGTAACCTGATTTAATTACTTTACCGTTACCTGAGGCAACAACTGGAGTACCTGTACGAGCGGCGTAATCAATACCACGGTGTGCTTTTACTCGCCCTGTAACAGGGTGTAAGCGGCGCGGGTTGAAGCTCGAGCTAATATACTTAAAGTTGACCGGCGCACGTAGAAACGCTTTTTTCATACTGCGGCCTTCCGGCGTATAAAAGTTATCATCGCTGTGGCGAATCGCTGAGTAACGTTCGCCTTGATTTATAAATTCAGCAGCAATAATTTTACCAGTACCAATAAATTCACCATCTACGTAATGTGATTCGTAGATTAAGCCAAACTGATCACCTTTACGAATGTCATTAGCAAAATCAACGTCCCAGCCGAAAATATCAGCAAAGTTCATAATTTGGCGTTCGCTTAAACCGGCTGCAATACCAGAGGTCCAAAAGCTGTTGCTGATTTCACCGCCAGTCGATTTAGTTAAGGTCTCAATTTCTTTACTATCGATTGAGGTATCGTAGTTACCTTCTTCATTTAACGTTACAAATAAAGTGTCTGTTTTTGAAATAACATAACGTAGTTGCGCTAAAGAGCCATTTTCGGCTGTGGCAAAACTTAAAATCTCACCTGGGTGAATTTTAGTTAGTTTACGTGTTTCTGCATTAGTGTTTAGTAATTTATGAACGGTCTGGGCGTTAAAACCAGCACGTTTGAAGATAAGTGCTAAATTGTCACCGTTCTTTACTTCAAAATCAACTAGGTCATATTCTGGCAATTTTGCTGCGTCTTCTTGCGAATTTAATTCAGTTAATTGTTCAGCGTCATCAACTTTAATTTGTAATTCGTAGCGTTTGCCGATTTCAAGTGCACCAGCACTGTTATCTTTTGAGGCGGTTGCTTTTTCAGAAGGAATAAGTGTAAGGGCAGCAATAGCAGAAACAAAACCTAGAATAAGCAATTTGTGTTTTTTTGGGAGTTTGTGCACAACGTGAACCATAACGTGCCTTTTTCTGCTGTCAAGATAATTAATCATTAATATTGCAGGATATACTTAATAAAGCGTTAATACCAGTGTTTTGTAGATTTAAACTGTGGCTATTTTACGCTAGAATCCCTAGGTTGACTGAATTTTTTGGAGTAATACAAGTGGATTTACAAACCGCTCTAGCAGAGATTAAACGCGGTGCAGAAGAAATATTAATTGAAGACGATTTAGTTGAGAAGCTAAAGTCTGGTAAAAAGCTAAAGATTAAGGCGGGTTTTGATCCAACTGCACCTGACTTACACTTAGGCCATACAGTGTTAATTAATAAAATGAAAACCTTCCAAGACTTAGGTCATGAAGTGATTTTCTTAATTGGCGATTTCACTGGTATGATTGGTGATCCAACAGGCAAAAATGTAACACGTAAGCCACTTACTCGTGATGACGTGTTAGCAAACGCTGAAACTTACAAAGAACAAGTATTTAAAATTCTAGATCCAGCTAAAACCACTGTTGCGTTTAACTCATCTTGGATGGAAAACTTAGGCGCTGCAGGCATGATCAAATTAGCAGCACGCCAAACTGTTGCCCGCATGCTTGAGCGTGATGACTTTAAAAAGCGTTATGCAAGTGGCCAATCGATTGCAATTCACGAATTTTTATACCCATTAGTACAAGGCTGGGATTCAGTTGCGTTAGAAGCAGATGTTGAATTAGGTGGTACCGATCAACGTTTTAATTTGCTTATGGGCCGAGAGCTACAAAAAGATGAAGGTCAAAAACCGCAAACGGTACTAATGATGCCTTTATTAGAAGGTACCGACGGCGTGCAAAAAATGTCTAAGTCGCTAGGTAACTACATTGGTATTACTGACGCGCCGAATGACATGTTTGGTAAAGTGATGTCAATCAGCGATGAATTAATGTGGCGCTATTATGATTTGCTAAGTAGCTTATCAATTGAAGAAATTGCTGCGTTAAAAGAAAAAGTAGCCCAGGGTACTAACCCACGGGATATCAAAATTGATTTAGCAAAAGAGCTGATCGCTCGTTTTCATAGTGACGATGCTGCACAAGGCGCACATGAAGATTTCATCAAACGCTTTCAAAAGAACGCATTACCTGATGATATCCCAGATGTAACTGTGACCATTGACGAAGATACTGTATTTGTAACGAACATGCTTAAAGAAGCAGGGCTCGTTGCTAGTACGTCAGAAGCAATGCGTATGATCAAGCAAGGTGCAGTAAAAATTAACGGTGAAGAGAAAGTGACAGACTCTAAGCTGGAAATCGCAAAAGGCAGTACTGCTATTTACCAAGTTGGTAAACGTAAATTTGCCAATATTACGGTTGCTTAATTAGCTCTATAAGCTAAGTATGAAAATTCAGTAATAATATAGCCGAACCATCTAAGTTGTTTGGCTATCCACAAACCAGCTTCGGCTGGTTTTTTATATCGTTTTTATAATTTCAATTCCAAAGATCACTAACAACCAAAAACCGCGGGCCTGATTTAAACGACTAACCAGCACTGCTATATCTTCAGCTTTTGGTAGTCTGTCTGTACCTATACGCATTTTGTTAAAGCGCTGCGTTTGATACATTGCAGGTCCGCCAAGCTGTACAGCCACTGAAGCTGAGCATGCACTAAGTAGCCAACCAGAATTGCTTTGATAAAAGTGTCGGCCATAATGCTTTATGTAATGAATACTCTGCTTTGTCGCTTTGCTCATAGCAATTGTAACAGTGAGCATACGCATTGGTAGCCATTCGATAATAAATAGAAGCCATGAAATAGGCCTTAAAAAAGCATTATTAGGGGCAAGGTCGCTGCGCCAAGCTTGATGCATTAGGCTCAATAAATGATAACTTAACGTCGCCATGGCACCAAAAGCTAGATATATAAAAATAACTGTAAAATAATGGCGGGCAACTCTTAGCGCGAAAGTTTCCATGGTCGCTTTACAAATACCAGCACTTGAAAGCTTATCAACTTCACGAGCAACTAATAGCTTTAGTAATTCGCGCGCGGTTGCTTTTTGGTTTTGCTTTATGAGACGAGCTATACGAAGTGCTTTTCTTTGTGGTGTTTGCCATTGCAGGCATATATATAAAATTAATCCTGCGAGTAATTCAGGGTAATAAGCGAACTCTAATAGCAGTACTGTAATGGTTATTATTACTAGTATGACTAAGCTAAAACATAATGTTGATGATAAGTAGTGATAGCTTTTAGGTTCTTTTTCACGATAAATCCGTTTACCTAACGGGCGAAACACCGCCGTGAAAAATGTATTTGGGTGATACCAACTGCTTAAAGGCAAAAAGCGCTCGACGAGAAGCGCTAACAAAAACACAATAAAGTCCAAATGTTGTTGAACTAGATTGGGTAACACCTTATAAACTAACCGTTGTTAGTTTTTCAAGCAAAGCAACAACCATCTTAGAAGAGTTGATTGATGCTGTTTCTAAGTATTCTTCAAACGATTGCGGCGATTCTTTACCAGCAATGTCAGACATAGAGCGAATAACCACAAAAGGGGTTTCTAGGCTATGACATACTTGAGCAATCGCAGCACCTTCCATTTCTACTGCAAGCATAGTTGGAAAATCAGCACGGGCTTTATCGATACGTACAGGGTCACACATAAATGAATCGCCAGTACAAATTAAACCAATTAGCGTTTTAACGTCACTGATTTGAGCAATACTTTGCTCAGCCGCTTCAATTAATTTCGGGTGTGCAGCAAAGCCAGCAGGCATTTGCGGAACTTGGCCAATTTCATAACCAAACGCGGTTACATCAACATCATGATGGCGTACTTGTGACGAAATAACCACATCGCCAACGCTAAGTGATGGATCAAAACCACCGGCAGAACCTGTGTTGATCACGCAATCAGGGTTAAAGTTATCAATCAATAATGTTGTTGCTATGGCTGATGCTACTTTACCAATACCTGATTGAACCAAAGTAACAGTGTTGCCAGCTAATTCACCCGTATAAAAAGTAAAGCCTGCTTTAGTTAAAATTTGTGGGTTTTGCATTGCCTCACGTAAAATTTTAACTTCTGGCTCCATTGCGCCAATAATACCAACATTCATAATTTTTGATTCCTCGAATTAGATGGCGTGATTATACTGCAAAAATGAGAGTAGGGTAAAACCAAACAAAAAAATGCGAGATTAATCTCGCATTTTTATAATTTTCAACTTTAAATTTCGGCCAATGCTGTTGAATGCGCTTTTGCCTGAGAAGGTGAAAGCACTGCTGGCTTGGTAACTCTGTTTCTACTTGGCCTAACGCTAGGAGCTGCTGGCTTGCCAAGCTTAAACATAATGGCATTTCGAACTTCGCTTGGTCGATAGCCTGATTTTACTTTCATACGAATGTGGGGGATCCCTGCGGATTCTAATGCACCATTAACAAACCAGTCACGCTGCGCTTTGTGGCCATCTTTGTTAGCGTTATTAACTAAATCTACAGCGGCAACAATCGTCATTTTTTCTTTGTCGATCAAGACAAAATCTAGCTGTTTATTCTTTGCTTTGGCAATTGCCGCGCGTTTAGCCTTAGGCGATAAGCCTTTTTTACAATCAATAACATCAATGAGTTTAACCCGACTGACAATCTTATATTGATCGCCTACAGCACGCTCGAGTAAATTTAAAAAAGCACTTTCTACTTGCGTGAATACACTTTCTTTGCGGGTGAAAGGGTAAGGATTGCCGCCATCATCGGTAAATTTTGATGCAACAACAGATGCCCCTACAACTAATACTAATATTGATAATAAAGCGAATTCCATATGGTAACTCCACAACAACAAATTGACACTGTAATTTATTAGCAATTTACGTGCCTAGTTGTAGTGGAGTCGTTTTATTAAGGCTGATAGCCGCCTTCTATACCTTTAACCGCTATAGCAACAGCATCATGTGCGTGCAAAGATTCATAATGATTTATTCTTAACCAATAATCAGTGTACTGCGCGTCTTCTAATCGCGATTTTATTTTTCGTGCGGCATCTTCACAGAACATTAAATTTTGACCATTAAGGCGGGCAAATTCTTGTTCATCTTCGCGTTTTACAGCCGCTTGTACAGGGGTCTTGAGCTCATTTTCTAGCGTATCTATTAAATTAACAACATCAAACTCTGTGATCTGTTCATCCAGCTTAACTTTCACATTAGCAATAGAGCGTTGAGAATGAGGAGTAGCAACAATTCCCTCGGTACTGCCTAACCAATTTACGACTTCTTCATGGTTGAGAGATTGCTTATCAAACTTTTCAACAAATGCATTTTGTATAAGTTGGCGTGCTAAAGCAGCTGAGCAAGGGCACGTTGAAGAATAAGTGACATCGACACTCAATTCAAAGCTTAGCTGGCCGCGGTCAATTTTTGCCTCTAACACTAGTGGGTAGCTTTTCCAGCCAGCTTTGCCACTGAGCAATGACTTTCTTCGCAGTGGAAGCTCAAATTTAAACTCTACTTTAGCTTGATTGCTCAAACCTTCATGGCTAGATATAAATTTATCAAGCGCTTGAGCGATTGTTTTAGGATTAACTTGCTGCTCGGTAGATAAGGTATCTAGTGCTAAAAACAAGCGCGACATGTGGATACCCTTAGCATCTTCTTTATGAAGATTTACAAAAGCGCTCGCTTTAGAATTAACGTTTACAGGTGTGAGGCCACGAGATTCAAAAATAAATGGCAGTTCAATTTCTGACATACCTACCCAGTTTAATTTACCAGTTTGAAGGGCTGGAGCCGTATCCGCTATATCGGGCATAGTGCTTTGCATGAAAAATCTCGTTATTGGCAAGTGTAAAAGGCGGTATTTTACACGAAATAATTAAAAAAAACGTGGTAGATGAAAATTTTATGCTTTCGTCGCGGAACATGAAAATTGTTAAAGTAAAAATGCTAAAATAATTCAATAGAGAGATAAGTTTTAGCACATGCAGCCTAGTTATTATTGTTCGGTTTTAGTGACATGGCATTTAAGTTATGGCTGAGGTACGTTTCAAAGTTGTTCTATCAACTCAAGTCATTAAGTTACTTTTGTATCAATTTGAATTTGCGAATACTTATTTTCAACCATAGTGATGGTATATACTCTCTATCTTTATAGCTTTACTTAAATTGTAGGCCTTCGGATAGTATAATTAGCAATCTATCTGCGTATTGAGCCACTTATTCAACGCTATCACAGCGCTAATTGCTTTTATTTTGCTATTAAACACTTAGCCACGAGACAGATTTAAATATGATAGATTCTCCTTTGAGCCCTTGGGTTCGAATGCTTTCCAGTTTGATTACACGTTTTGGTGAATTTAAAGCCGCCGCTATTTGCTATGCCTTGTTATTAGTTGTTTCGCTGATATTGGCCTGTATGTTCTATTACGTTGCTGTTGGGCAAGTTGTTATCGTTGATGTACTCGCGATGCTGTTTTTTACTGCGGTTGTATCGCCCATCATAATCAGTGTGTTGATTAACTCAATTCGCCAACTAGATGCAACATATGCCTACCTCGATAGTGCAACTAAGCAAGAAAAACTTCTTAACCAAACACTTAAAGATAACATCAAGCGTTTAAATGTTGAGATTGATGAGCGTAAAATGGCTTTTCAAGCCAAGCATAGCGCGATTGAAGAGCTACGTAGAGAGATTGCTGAGCGTAAGAAAACACAACAAGAACTTGCACAGCAGGGCATGCTACTTCGGTCTATTGTCGACTCATCCCCTGATTTATTTTATTACCGTGATAACAATGGTGTATTTGCTGGCTGTAATAAAATGTTTGAAAAGGTGATAGGTAAACCAGTTAGCGAGCTAATTGGAAAAACGGCGGAACAAATATACCCTGAATCTTACTTACCTGAAGTACTTACAACAGATAATAAAGTAGAAGAAACACATCAAGCTCTCACGCTTGATGTTGAGTACCCTGTTGATAATGAAAATCGTTGGTTTGAAATGCGTAAGTTACCTTTTATTAATGATGAGGGTGAATATATCGGCTTATTGGCGTTTGGCCGTGACATAACAAGCCGAAAAGAAGCAGCGCAAGCACTTGAAACGGCCTATAAGGACAAAGGGAAATTTATTGCCACACTCAGCCATGAGTTGAGAACACCATTGAATGGTATTGTTGGTTTAACTCGTATGCTGTTGGATACCGAGCTCGATAAGCAACAACGTAGTTGGTGTAATACCGTATTCTCAAGTGCTGAAACCTTGGGTAATATTTTCAATGACATTATCGATTTAGATAAAATAGATCGTGAACAGTTAGATATCGTTACTGCGCCAATTAACGTATCAGATTTTATTAACGATGTGGTTAACTTTGCAGGCTTAATAGCCGAACAAAAAGGGCTCCAATTCGATATAGAACGAAAAGGTATGCTTGATGTATATGCTGCTTTAGATCCTACACGGTTGCGCCAAGTGGTATGGAACCTGATAAATAATGCAGTTAAATTTACACAAAAAGGCAAGGTGCAATTATCCTGTTTACGCGAAAACCGCGCCGATGGTACATGGTTAGTTATATATGTTACCGATACTGGGCAGGGCATACCTCAAGAACAACTCCAACGTATCTTTGATATGTACTATAAAGCTCCAGATATAAACGGCACAAATGCAATTGGATCAGGTATTGGACTTGCAGTAACAAGAGCTCTAGTGACCGCAATGAGTGGCCATATCCGTGTCAGCAGCACAGAAGGTGAAGGGAGTAGTTTTGTGGTAGAAATACCGCTTTCACTGTGTGTTGCTCCCGCTGAACAGAATTATGTCGGTAGAAGCTTAAATATTTTACTTGTGGAAGATGTACCATTAAACGCAGAGATCGCTACAAACTTGCTTGAGCAGCGAGGGCATGAGGTGATTTGGGCTGAAACAGGTGAAGATGCACTTTCATTTGTAGAAACAGAGGATGACTTAGATCTTGTCTTACTTGATATGCAATTACCTGATATTAATGGTGATGAAGTTGCCAGACAAATTCGCTCAGACAGTTTCTTTGATAAATTACCTATTGTTGCCTTAACTGCGAATGTAAGAAGTGCGGAAGAGGAGCTAGAAGGTATTTCTATTCAAGGGGCATTGGCAAAGCCTATCAATACAACAAAACTTGATAGAATGTTGGCGGATTTATTTGACATAAAACTAGCGCAATCATGTGATGAAAACCGCCTTACGGTAGCCTCTGAAGACTGCACTGATATAAAAGTTGAGTTGTTAGATGTGGAAACAATAGAAGACTTTGTGAACTCAATGGGAATTGAAATATTTAAGCGAAGCAGCAGCTTATTTGAAAAGCTAAACCCACAATATCAACAAGAGTTAGCTACGTCATTAAAGCAAGGTGATAGAGAAGAATATAAATCAGTTGCACACAAGCTAAAAGGGGCAGCAGGCTCTGTAGGTTTAAACGACGTACAGTTACATGCTAAAAAGATGGAGCATGGGGCGCTTGATGAGGATGTTGACCTGTTACAGGTGTGGTTGGTAGAACTTGCAGATAAAATAAATGAAGGACAACATGCCCTTCATTTATTCTTACAGCAACTAGAGAAATAGTTGCTGTGAGGTAATTAACGTAATTTAGGCGTCAATTTTACCGATAAAGCGATAGCCTTCACCATGGATGGTGCTAATCAATTCTGACGTACTGTTATCGCTTTCAAAGTGCTTACGAATACGGCGGATTGTTACATCAACAGTACGGTCATTTGCACGTAGCTCACGACCAGTCATATGTTTGATCAGTTGTTCACGGCTGAAAATACGACCTGGTGAATCAAGCATTAAACGTAGCGCTCTGTACTCACCTTTAGGAAGGCGTTTAGCGTCACCATTTGGTGATGTTAAACAGCGACTATTTTCATCAAGTTCCCAGCCATTAAACGTAATAACACCATTTGTTTCGAGACTAGACTCTTCACCACCAAGGGCTGTGCGAGAAATTAAGTTACGAGCACGAATAGTTAATTCACGTGGATTAAATGGCTTAGTGATATAGTCGTCTGCACCAATTTCAAGGCCTAAGATACGGTCAACATCATTGTCGCGACCGGTTAGGAAAATAAGTCCAACGTTACGCTTTTGACGTAATTCACGTGCTAAAATTAGCCCGTTTTTACCTGGTAGGTTGATATCCATAACTACTAGATTCACATCATCATTATTCGTAAGCTTGTCATGCATGTCATCGCCATCAATGGCTTCAATAACTTTGTAACCTTCAGCTTCAAATAAACTAACGAGGTTTAGTCGAGTTACGTCTTCATCCTCTACAATCAGAATGACTGGCGTTTGCATTATTAATTAACCTTTTCGGAATATTTTATTTACAATTAATTCGGCATTGTATTATAAAACCGAATACAGAGATTATAGGAGTATATCCATTTGTTAACAAGTAAAATCAATTTGGATGAAACTTAGAAACAGCTAATAACCGAGACTGAACTTTAAAGTTACTGCTCAACAGTTGCTGCTTATTGATATACAGTCGGATTCTATTCCCTTCTTGGACCAAAGCGGCGATACCACCTTTTTCTAAAAAACTGATACTCTCACCCACTGTTAAGGTGTCTGATGAAGTGGTATCGATCCAAAGTGGAATTATATCATCTTCCAACGTTTCATCAATGTATGTGATATCACAAAAGCTATAAAGTTCCGAAGTTTGTTGGTTTTTATTAATTAAAACCACTTCAATTGGCTTTTCATTTATTTTTAGTGAAGAATTACCCTTTAAAACCTTGCCTATACCCAGTTCTAAGTTATAAAAACAAAATGTAATAGCTTGACTCTTTGTCTTAGGGTTAAACTCAACAAACTTACTCATTTGAAATAAAAATGCTGCTTTGACTTGCTCAGGCGATTTCGCCCATACAGAGTTGGATAATATACATATTAATAAAATTAATAATGCTCTCGTCCTCATTTTATTTTCGCTTCATCAGTTGGAAGAGTAATAATAAAGCTGGTTCCGCGCTCGTCTTTTTCGTCGTAAAAAACGTTTCCACCAAGGGCTTGTGTAACTAGGTTGTAAACTAAATGCATTCCTAAGCCACTGCCACCTTCACCCCGTTTTGTAGTAACAAACGGGTCGAAAATACGCTTCTTGATTGTTTTGTCGACACCAACACCATTATCTCGGTAATTGATGATTAAACTGCTCTCATTACGTTCAATAGTAAATTCAATTTCATTACCAATATTGTCCTTAAAGCCATGAATAACCGAATTGCTGATTAATTGCTGTAAGACTTGTTGTAATGGGCCTACTTTTGTTTCGAAGATTAGTTCGCTTGGACAATGAATCTTAACTTCAGGTGCTTTGGATTGCGTTTCTGCGCGCATTGATAAAAGCACATCTGAAATTAGGCTGTAAACATTAACCGCAGACTTAATTTCACCGTCTTGAGTTACCGCAACCTTCTTAAAACTCGAGACCAATTCAGCCGCTCGATTCAAATTTCGATAGATAAGATCTAAGTTCTCAATACCATCATTAATAAAGCGTTTTAATTGATTCGAGGTGAGGGTTTTCTTTTCGAACCCGTCGTTGATTTCGGTAAGTTTGTCTCTAAGTAGAGTAGAGCCTGTGATACCTAGCCCTATAGGCGTATTCACTTCGTGAGCAACACCAGCAACCATTTGACCTAAAGAAGCCATCTTTTCGCTTTCAACGATTTGATTTTGATACTGATGCATTCTTTCTAATGTGTTTAATAACTCTTGGTTCGCTTCACGTAAGGCAATTGTGCGTTGATTAACTTTTTCTTCAAGGCTTTGGTTTAATTGTTTAATCTCTAGCTTATCATTTTTGTGGCGCTCAATTTGGTTTTGAGTTCGGGTAAGCATTATGTTGAGGCTGCTAGCGAGCATATTTATCTCGCTGATATTTGTTTTTGGCGCGCGGACGTTATAATTATGATTCTTTGACACGTCTTGCAATAGTAAGCTGAGATCATCAATCGGGTTAGCGATCCGTTTTTGAATACGTTTTGCGACAAAGAACACCAGCACCAAAACAAATAACGTAAGAAGAATATCAATGATAATCTTTTTGTTTATATAATCATTTAACCTTTCTAAGCCACCCCGTATATATACATAACCTCTAACTTCGCCTTCATACATTATTGGCTTAATTAGCTCAACTTGGTTGTCCGTTATCCTTGCTTCTTTAAGTTCATCAATACTATCTACACGCAGTGGAACAGGCGGGGTTTTTTTTGCATTAAAGCTAGTAAAAAACTCAGCTTTGTTTGAAATCTCATTTATTGAGTAGATATGGATATTTTTAATAAGTGGGATACTTTCAAATGATTTAAGTCGTTCCTGTTCAGTTTTATCATCATCAAATAAAACCGTGATTTGTGCGTTAAAAGAAATTATTTCAGCAAGAATATTAAGTTTACTAATAATTAATTGTTTTTGCTCTTTAACATCAAGATAGGTAGATATTGAAATCGATAACGATAAGCATAATGCTGTAACAAGCATAACAGCGCTGATAAGAGCTTTTCGTATACTGGTTTGAGGTAAAGGTTTAGGCATTTTTTGGATGAAGCCCGAATACTGTTGTTATTGTAAGTTTTTTAAGTCTAGCAAAAGCAAAGGAAAGAGACTAAAAAATATCAAAATAATTATTGAGTTGTTCACGTTTAAGTCTTTATCGTTGCATTAAGCAGCGATAATATACCCAAGCCACCTCAAGATGCGAGCGTCGTTAGAATTAAAAGTGATTTGGGCAAGGCATTGATTGCAAGGAATAGTGGCTCTATTGTTAAAATCAATAACGCAGTATAAATCACTTTTAAACCAAGCCTTTGGGTGCTTTACAGGCACTTAGTCTCATCGTTGTTTGTTCTTAAAAGGGACTGCCATTCATGCAAAGTAACGCCTTGATATTAAGCCCCTGTGAAACGCTGAATTCTGCACCTTGAGGTGGCTTGGGTATAAATATTTACAGTGTACTTAAACTAGCTTGAATACACGGCAAACTTGTTATTTTTATGAACAGTTTGATATTCACCAAATTGAGTTTCTAAAATAGGCGGGTATTTTAAAAAGCAGTTTGCAACTATCGTAAGTTTACCAGAGCGGTTTAAATGCTGTTTGGCATTACTTAAAAATTGCTCAGCAATAGTGTAATCAGTTGCAATACCTGTGTGAAATGGCGGATTTGAAATGATTAAATCAAACTTACCTTTAATATTAGCAAGGCCATCACTAAGAATGGCTTCACCATTAATGTTATTCAGGGCTAAAGTTTGTGTTGTGGCATAAGCGGCGAGTGCACTTACATCAGAGCAAACAAATGATAATGCCGGGTTTTTAAGGCCTAAAAAGGTTGCGATTAAACCCGCACCACAGCCAAAATCGAGCACTTGGCCATTTTTAATGTTTGGTGCGTTTTCTAATAACATCTTAGTGCCGGCATCAAGTTCGCCGTGATTAAATACCCCAGGGATACTTATTGCAGCAAATTGTGCCCCAGCTACATCAACAGTAAACTGTTTATGGTAACGACTAATGTTAAATTCAGCTGAGAGTGTAATGCCTGAAAATAAATATAAAGCACAATGACGAGCGCTATCAATTTTACGCCCGAACTCACAGTTAGCGCTAAATTGTTTTTCTATCGATTTAACGCCGCTTTTATTTTCGCCAACAACAAGTAAATCCGCATCTGCATTAATTACTGCTCGAATGTTATCCAGAGTCATCAATGCTTCAGGCTTGGCTTTAGGGTAATAGTAAATCACTAAATCAAATTGCTTATTAGCAACCTCATGACTCACGCATACATCTATACCACTAATATTTTTAGCAAACTCACCATTTGCATGGTTATAGCTAAAGGCTGTGATATTACTATTAGGGTTTAAACTTTTAAGTTGAGATAAAAAGCCATCTTGCACAAAATTAACCACCAAAATAGACTCAGCATTGAGTGACTCGCTATTTCGCAGTAATAGTGAACTTGGGTTGGTTAATGCGCTCATAAATGGCTTTACCTTAAGTTTATTTAATTAAATTGGTTGTTGCTTAGCTAATGCGCTCGAACATTAAATCCCACACACCATGACCTAAACGGTGACCACGTTGTTCAAACTTAGTAAGTGGACGTAAATCAGGACGAGGTACATAATCATTGGTATCTGATTGATTTTTATAGTGCTCAGCAGCTTGCATTACTTCAAGCATATGCTCAGCGTAGTTTTCCCAATCTGTTGCCATGTGAAAAACACCACCAAGCTTTAATTTACTGCGTAAGCTTTCAACAAATGCAGGTTGTACAATACGACGTTTATGGTGACGTTTTTTATGCCATGGATCAGGGAAAAACAGCTGCAGTTTACTTAGAGCACCATCAGCGATACAGTCTTTGAGGACCTCAACGGCATCATGTTCAAATACGCGTAAGTTAGTTACACCAGCTTCATCAGCATCCATTAAACATGCACCAACACCAGGGCGATGTACTTCGATGCCAATAAAGTTAAGATGCGGTGCGTTTTTAGCCATTTCGACTAATGACTTACCCATACCAAAACCAATCTCTAAAACGACATCGTTATCATTACCAAACACTTGACCTAAATCAAGTAAGCCGTTTTGGTGCTCAAGGCCCATCGTTGGCCAGCACTTTTCAATTGCAGCAGCTTGCCCTTTTGTTAAACGACCTTCACGTTTAACAAAGCTACGAATCGTACGGATATATTTACCTTCTTGCTTTGCTTGCTCAAGGTTATCGTTACTTGAATCACTCATATATTTTGGCCTGATGAAAACAACATGTTTAAAATGGTGGCGTATTATCCCTGACCGTGGGCTTGATCACAAGGCTTTATCCTTTGTGTATGTTTATAACTTGATATTTTAACTCACTGCAATAGACTGCCCGCTATTAAGGGGCGAGTTAAAAAGTAGTTATTTTGAAGTTAAACACGAGCGATGCAAATTGGTTTTCAACACAGGTTGTTGATTGGTATCAATTACATGGGCGCAAAACCTTACCGTGGCAGCTAAATAAAACACCCTATAAAGTATGGGTGTCTGAGGTAATGCTGCAACAAACGCAGGTTGCGACCGTAATACCGTATTTTGAAAAATTTATGGCAAGTTTCCCCGATATTATTGCATTGGCAAATGCAGATGAGGACCGTGTATTACATCACTGGACTGGATTAGGTTACTACGCAAGAGCACGTAATTTACATAAAACCGCCAAAATAGTGCGCGACCAATACCATGGTGTATTTCCAACCAGCATAGACGAAGTGATAGCCTTACCAGGGATAGGCCGCTCAACAGCTGGTGCCGTTTTATCATTATCCCTTGGCCAACATCATCCTATCTTAGATGGTAATGTAAAGCGTGTTTTAGCGCGTTATTTTATGGTTGAAGGTTGGTATGGAGTTAAAAAGGTAGAAAACCAACTTTGGCAATTAACAGAGCAACTGACCCCAAAAGATAACGTCACTGAGTTTAACCAAGCAATGATGGATTTAGGCGCAAGCTTATGTTCACGCAGTAAGTTTGAATGTGAACAGTGCCCACTTAACAGTCGGTGCAAAGCATTTAATGGCGGGGTAGTTAAACAGTTTCCGCATTCAAAACCTAAAAAGTCAGTGCCAAAAAAAATCTGTCATCAATTGATTATTCAATGTGATGACAAAGTGTTGATGGAAAAAAGGCCTAGCACAGGTATTTGGGGTGGCTTATTTAGCTTTTTTGAATTTGAACAAAAAAATCAGCTGGATGCTTTTTTAGCTCAACAGGGGCTTGAGCTAACTACCAAAAAAGTTGATCCGTTTACGCATGTGTTTTCGCATTTTGAATTAACGATTAACCCCCATGTGCTTAACGTTAATAAAATGCCTGATGTAGTTAATGAACGTCAACTCGTTTGGTATCCACTTGATCAATCAATTGAGGTCGGTTTAGCTGCGCCAACTAAAAAGCTAGTTAAACAAATCGCTACAATAGTTTAAACTAGCTGTAATTAAATTTAAGCGTATAAGAGGTCTATCATGGCACGCACAGTATTTTGTCAAAAGTTACAAAAAGAAGCGGATGGTCTTGGCTACCAGCTTTACCCTGGTGAGTTGGGTGAAAAGATTTTTAATAATATTTCAAAAGAAGCGTGGGGACAGTGGCAACACAAGCAAACTATGCTAATTAATGAAAAGCACCTAAACATGATGGACCCTGAGCATCGTACATTTTTAGAAGAGCAAATGGTTGGCTTTTTGTTTGAGGATAAAGATGTTGAAATAGAAGGCTATCGTCCTCCGGAAAAGTAACTTGTAGTAATAAAAAAGGGCGTAAAGCCCTTTTTTAATGTAAATAACGTGGCTAACAAAGCAAGAGCTCTACTCGCTTTCTTGTTCAGATTGCCTTATTTGCTCTTTTAAAAACTGAGCAACCCGTGAATATTCAATTTCTAAATTATCCCTAAGCTCAATTAGTTCATCACTCGATAAATCTTGTTGATTACAATGTGCTTCAAAGTCTATGGCTAGTTTTGCAATACTTTCTGCCCCAATAGTTGTCGAGATTGATTTTAATTGATGGCATGCTTGAGCAATACTTTGCGTGTCATTAATAATCACTGCACTATTAATGTCCTTAACTAGCACGCTACTTTGCTCAATGTACATTTTGAAAAAGCGAATCTGTTTTGCTTCGTCGTTATTAACGTATTTAGAAAGCTTGTCCATATCAATTGGTGCTGAAGGACTTTTCACTTCCTCGGCGGCCGACAAAGCCGAGCCTTCGTGGTTTTTATCTCGCCAATTATTAAGTAGTTTTTCCAGAGCATTCAGTTCAACGGGTTTAGTTATATAATCGTTCATACCCGCATTTAAACAGCGCTCTTTTTCGCCTTTGAGTGCATTTGCCGTTATTGCAATAATATACGGTTGTGCGTTTATGTCGTCTAACTGTGATGCCTCATCTCGGATCTTTTCAACCATATCGTAGCCAGACATTTTTGGCATATGTAAGTCAGTTAAAATAAGCATATGGCGCTCTTTGCGCCAAATATTCAGCCCTTCCTCACCGTTGTCAGCAACTTCTACACCGAACCCTAACAAGTGAAGTTGGTCTGTTAAAACTTGCTGGTTCAAAAGGTTATCTTCCACTAATAAAACCAGATTATTTTCGCTTCTTGCTTGCTCTATATTCAAGAAATTATTGAGGGTTTTTACCTGTTTTATTTTTTTTGGGGTATGCAGTCCGGCCGCTACAAGCACTGAAACCATAAAGCTGGATTTACATAATGGGGTGGCATTGAGGTAAAAGATATTTTTATGATTAATCGCAGCTTCATCAAGCTTACTTAAAACCACAACTTGCTGGTTATAATCTTCTAGCGTATACACTAATCGACGTAATAGTGAATTTGTTTTATCAATAGACTCGATACCATCAAGAACCCATATCATTTCACTGTGCTCTTGAATTTCTTCAATTTCAGAAATTGATTGTGCGTAATATGTATTGGCGCCCATAAATGACAAGTAGCGGCTTAATGTTTGTCTTCTTGATGAGTCGTTGGTTACAAGAGCTACATGCTTGCCTTTTAATGCGTTCTTATGGGCATAATTAATGGTGCTTTCGGTACTAAAGGGTAGTTCAACGATAAACTCACTGCCAATACCAACATCACTAGACACAGATATAGTGCCCAGCATTAACTCAGTAAGGCTTTTACAAATAGATAATCCTAACCCTGTTCCACCGTACTCACGCGTAATAGAGTTTTCAGCTTGAATGAACGGGCTAAATATTTCTCTTAACTGAGTTTGGCTCATACCTTTACCATTGTCACTCACGGTAAACCTTAGGGTAAAATGGTCTGTCGTATTTTGCGCAACCTCAACACCAATGCGAACATGGCCGCGACGCGACTCATCAGTACTCGTGAACTTTATGGCATTGCTACATAAATTATAAAGTACCTGACGCACTCGAATGGTATCACCTATTAAATTTGTAGGGATATCCGGTGCAATAGATAGTTCAAGATCTAGTTGGCGTTTTTTAGCAATAGAAGAAAGAACACGAGCAACTTCTTCTATTGTATCTGTAACAGAGAAGGGGGTTGTATCGATGTTTAATTTACCCGCCTCAATTTTAGAGAAATCTAAAATATCATCTAAAATGCCAAGCAAAGAGAACGCTGAGTCACGGATTATTGTGCTCAATCTATGCTGAGCGCCGTCAAGCTCGGTCTGCCTTAATAAATCAATGGTACCAATAACACCATTCATAGGAGTGCGAATCTCATGGCTCATGGTTGCTAAGAAAGTTGTTTTTGCTTCACTAGCTTGTTCAGCACTGTGTGTCGCTTTTTCAAGTGCTAGCGTTCTATTATGAACTTCGGTCTCTAGGCTACTTTGTAATTTCTCTAGATCTGATTGAGCTACTCGGTTATTACTAATGGCTGTTTGTACCTGGCCTAGCAACAAATTAACGTTTTGAGCAACATTGTCTAAACCAACGTCGAGACCTTCATCTACGGTTTTATTGTAGTCTGATGATTCTGTAATTGATTTTAATTCAAAAGCCAACGTATTGGTTGATTTACGAATTTTTACGTTAATATAAGCATTAATTAATAGAGAAAGAACAATTAAACACACAAGTGCAGACAGAGCTAGAATTAACCATAGTGAGGAAGACTCTGAAGTAATTTCAGGGCCTTGGGGTGTTACTCTTTTGATAATCAACTCACCAACAGGCTGGTCATTTAACTTTAATTGCCTGTAAACCGTATTTTTATTTGGTGTGTGTAAATCAAGCATCAATGGCTCAATCGCTGGTTTAGTGGTTGAGTAAACTAACTCTGTTGGTGAATTTGCACCATATCTATATAAGTGATATTCAAACTCAGAATCAAACGCAGTGCTTACATTAAGTAATTTAGCAGCTCTATTTTGCCCAGGTTCTGTCAATGCTGTAACGAGAGGTGCGGCAAGTTTTTCAGATAGATCAACTAAGTTAACAGGATCTTTAGTAGTAAGCTTACTCGTTTGCTCAGAGGGGTAGAAAGCGAAAGCAGCTAGTGCGATTGCAGTTACAACAAGGTTTATGACTATTATGAGTGGCAACAAGCCTTTCACCGGAGAAGAAAATTTACTTTGCATTTATTTTCCAATTATTATCATTATTAACTGCGGCCGAATAGCAGCTTTGTGCTGAAAATTAATCCTATCATTTACCAGAAATAATTCACTGGTTAATATATATTAAAATGCATTTTACATTAGATTTCGTTAAAAAAGCGCATTAATACTGTTAAACCTATAAAAGCGCTCTAAAAAGCAGCATTTCCTGTGTTAATTAATCACATTGGTGCAAAACTGTTCAAACAGTTTGGCTCTACAAAAAAAAAGTTGACTTGCAGGGGCAAAACCAGTTTAATACGCCGCACGCCCAAACAGCTCAGTCAGAAGAGTGCTTGGGAAGTGTGTTAAAAATCTATGTAGTTTTTAGTTAAATCTGAAACTGCCTCGATAGCTCAGTTGGTAGAGCAGAGGATTGAAAATCCTCGTGTCCCTGGTTCGATTCCGGGTCGAGGCACCA
>NZ_JBHZRV010000009.1:192905-193072 GCF_043641955.1 Pseudoalteromonas atlantica | reverse complement strand
ATCGCGCCAATCGCGATGGACGAAGGTCTTCGTTTCGCTATCCGTGAAGGTGGCCGTACTGTAGGTGCTGGTGTTGTAGCAACTATCGTTGAGTAATAATTAACGTTTAAGTTAATTGTTAGAAAAAGGTCACTTCGGTGGCCTTTTTTAATGCCTGCAATTTACGT
>NZ_JBHZRV010000009.1:0-192805 GCF_043641955.1 Pseudoalteromonas atlantica | reverse complement strand
TGTAGGTGCTTTGTAGCAACGTTCAACGAGTAATAATTAACGTTTAAGTTAATTGTTAGAAAAAGGTCACTTCGGTGGCCTTTTTTAATGCCTGCAATTTACGTTATGTGAAGGTGGCGCTCTTACCTTAGGTGTAGGTGCTTTGTAGCAACGTTCAACGAGTAATAATTAACGTTTAAGTTAATTGTTAGAAAAAGGTCACTTCGGTGACCTTTTTTAATGCCTGTAGATAAGTTAGCGAGTAGCTCTATGTGAGTTTAAACGCCGTAGCTTGGGTTGAGTTTTTTGAAACTCCAGCCAAGCTAAGGGGCTGTTTAAAATCTATTTGTCATTTAGGTTCTTTTAATTTCGAAATTAACTCAATAATGAAATTTTTGGGTGTTTCAGAATAGTTATTCACTTCCATTACTTTCAGTACATTTTCCCAGTCAGCTACCTTATTGGAATTAATTCCTTCTAAAATGGCTTGAGTGACAATTGGCGGTTCACTTAAGGCATTCTGAGAATTAAGCGAATTGATAAATTGGTCCAAGTCGCTTGCCTCATAAGTATCAACGACCATCCTTAGTGTTTTATTGTTGTACATCTCAAAATACTCGAAACCAAATTCATTAGTTATTACGAAAGCATTTCTATCATCTATCCTAATTGCATTTACTTTATTACCACGAGTATAAAAAGATTTTATGGTAATCATAACCGATTGCTTTATGAGGGTATTCATTTCTTCTGGCGTGGTTATATTGCAATTAACATCATCAGGTGTAACAGATAGGCTCTCTTTAATTATTTCAAAAACAGTATCCGGGAATGGTGGTGGAAATTTTTCCTCAGCGCTTTGTGAGAGTAATGAGTTGAAAAAGAGTGTTTGAGATTTAGAATCATCTTCATCATCACCTTCATCCCGATCCATTATGATTAAGCTTGGGGAGTTATTGCCATAAAAAGCACTATATTCTACGTTTTCTGTAACAATAATGGGTACTTCAAAGCCATTCATTAGAATTTTTTCAATAGCCATTAATTTACTCGTGGAGTAGTCACCCCAAACTAAATTGGCATTATTTTTCGCTTTTAGGACACTTTTAAGTTCATGGCATTGAGCTTTATAGTCATTTGCCATTGCAATAGTAGGAAAAATAATTAGTAGCTTTAGGATTAAATTGCAAAGTTTCATGTATTTCTTCTATTTTTTAATTTTTATATAGCATTGATAATGGTTGTATTTTGATCTTATATGCACTGTAAAGCAACTCTGAAGGTGTTATTTTGGGTACGGTTGTTGCAGTTACGTGTCCGCCATTTATTTCTTAAGCTTTTTCTGTGCGCGCTTTTGTTCTGCTTTTCTAACGTGTTTGCTGATCCATTTGGTCATTTTTGCCATTAATGCTGGCGGGAAGTCATGGCCCATACCATTTACTATCTTTAGTTTTGCTTTGCGAATTTGTTGAGCGGTTTTCTTTCCGGCAGCGACTGGCATGACAGGGTCTAAACTGCCGTGTATAACGAGGGTGCGAGCTTTAATTTTAGGCATTAAATGTTGCTGGCAATCACTAGCGGCAATGGCTGCAAGTTGACGGTTAAAGCCTTGTGGGTTGTATGCTCTATCAAATCCTAATGTGGCTTGTTTACGCAAAGCTTGTTCATTTTGGGGATACGCTGGACTGCCAATTAATTGATTAAGCTTTATATTATAATGTATAGCACCATCACGACTGAACTGACGCGAACGGTGTCTTGCCAGCTGTAAAAATAGTTTTAAGCTAGACGCCGACAGCTTAGGTTTGCTTGAGCTTGACATAATAGAGGTTAAACTTAAAACCTTCTTTTTATGCTGTGCGGCAATCAATTGCGCAATCATTCCTCCCATTGATGCACCCACTAAATGTGCTTTTTTGATTTTTAAGGCGGCCATTAATTCTAATACATCATTTGCCATATCATCTAACGTATATGGAATATGGGTTTTAATAGGTAAACGTTTACTTAGCCAGATTTTGAATAGGTTAGGGCTACCAAACTGCTCTAGTTGGCTTGAAAGTCCGACATCGCGGTTGTCAAAACGGATTACTCTAAAACCTTTAGCTACCAGACCTAAGTATAATTCATCAGGCCATACCGTGAGCTGCGCACCTAGACCCATAATTAAAATAATAACAGGAGCAGTTTTATTACCTGTGTCTTGGTAGTTTATAGTAATTCCACTACGTGTTTTTATTGTAAGCATACTCGACATTTAACATGTTCTGACTCTACGCTTTTTAGTATAGTCATATTAGCCTAAAGGGTCATCGCATCTATTATGAACTTTTATGGTCATAGCATCGCTCGTATACTGAATATAGTTTTACAGGGTTCAAACACAACTGAAGGGAAATATATGTTTAGGTGGTTGTTTATTTTATTTTTTTTGACTGGTTGTACAATTCACAAAGCACCCATTAATCAAACGCGTGTTAGCAAAAGTACGGTTGTACCGCCAGTGACATCGAACACACCCAAAACAATAGGTGTTATCTCTATTATCGGCGATGCGTTACAGTGCGAGCACACAGGGCTTACCGTATTTAATAACGAGGAGCAACGCTATTTACTGCCAGCAGCATTAAATGAACAGTTTGTGCAATATGCTGTGACGCAATTCGCTACAGATGATGTGGTGCTCAAGCCATTGAATCGGGAGGCGCTATCTTTTATCAATGATGAAGTCGGTGTATCTCAATTTAGTAATATAAAGCTTAAAAAGCACACAGAGATTGAGCTATTACTCGTGCTTAGCGGCACGTTTGAGTATCGCTCAAAGGATGGTTACTACGCAGATGATAACGCACTTAACACTAATGCTAAGGGAACTTTATACCAACTATCATCGGGTGAAATTATTTCAGAGGCAGAACATTACCAATATGATTTAAAAAAGCAGTTTAGTTGTACGTTAGACGCATTTCCTGACAATGATGAGCTTTATGAGTTAATCAAAAAAGCGGGAACAGAGTCTCAGGAAGTTGTGGTGAAAACGCTTATTCAATCGCTTTCACCGAAGCAAAGCCCTAATTAACTAGGGCTTATGAATTAATGTTGCTTTGCGTATTGCTCCGCTTTTTTCCAAACGCGAAGCGTATTACCGCTTAAAATCTTTTTAATATCACTATCGCTGTAGCCTCTATCCATCAAACCCTGTACTAGGTTCGGATAAGTGGACACATCCTTTAAGCCAATAGGCAGCGAGTCACCTACACCATCATAATCAGAGCCAATGCCTACATAATCGATACCAATTAACTCAACAACGTGATCAATATGATCAAGTACTTGCTCAAGGCTGGCAAATGGGAATGGGTTTTTAGCACGGTACATCGCATCAAAATCTTTGCTTAACTTAGTACCTTGCTTTTTCGCGGCGTCTTTTTTGTCATTTAATTGATCGTACCAATTACGTGAGCTTGAGGTAACAAAGCTTGAACCAAAGTTTATCTGAATAACACCGCCGTTTTCTTTAAGCGCTAATAACATCTTGTCATCCATATTGCGCTCAAAACCAGGTGTGTACTTTCGCAATGATGAATGTGATGCAATAACAGGAGTTTTCGACAGCGCCATTACTTGGTAAAACGCATCATCAGAAATATGCGATACATCAATCAACATGCCGATGTTATTCATCTCTTTTATCAGCTCTTTACCAAACGGGCTTAAGCCTTTCCATTTACGGCGGATATCATACGATGAGTCAGATATATGATTGCTTTGAGAGTGAGCTAGCGTGATATAGCGTACACCACGATCAAAAAAGTGCTTCAGATTTTTCATGTCACCTTCAATAGGCGAGCCGTTCTCCATGCCCATTGCGATTGATATTTTCTTATCTTTAAACTGTTGTTCTATATCACTTATAGAGTCAGCAATAGCAAACTTATCAGGGGCGCGCTGTGCAATCGCCTCCATGCCATCTATTAATTGGTTCGCTAATTGATAGCTTTTGCCTTTACCTTCAAACTCTAAATGAGCAGGAATATAAATCGACATAAACGGGGCATTCAAGCCTCCTTCAACCGCGCGTGGGTAGTCAAAGTCACCGCCATCAGTGGCTTTAGTTACATCAGCCCACTTTGCATGAATACGGTAAGGAACATCAATATGGGTATCGATTAAAATG
The DNA here is from genome assembly GCF_043641955.1 of Pseudoalteromonas atlantica. Classification (GTDB taxonomy): domain Bacteria; phylum Pseudomonadota; class Gammaproteobacteria; order Enterobacterales; family Alteromonadaceae; genus Pseudoalteromonas; species Pseudoalteromonas atlantica_A. The sequence goes on along the minus strand of NZ_JBHZRV010000009.1, from coordinate 188,649 downwards.
GTATCTTGCGTGAGTTTGACAGCTTTATCTGAAGGGGTGGCCGTCGTTGCTTGTGCCCCTGCAACGGTGAGTACGATGGCGCTAAGTGCTAAACGTAATTTCATGTTCTAACCTGTTTTATTATAATAATGCTAATGATTGTAACAACAATCGATTCGTCCTGCCTACTATCCGTTTATCCTCTTTTTTAGCCATTAATCACTTATTACCCTTCGGTATCAAGTGTAATCGTTATAGTTCTGGTCAACAAAGACTCAGTATGCATCTAAGGCGTACTGCAATTTAAGGGACATCACTATGCAATTTACTATCAACAATAAGCAGTGCAAACTATCTTTTAAACCAATCTTAGCAACATTATTATTGGGTTTTTCATCATTCGGTTACGCCAATGAAATAGGTAAAACCGATTCAGTGCTTCAATTCCATGAGGGTTTTTCTGTTGACTTTCAAACAGCCAAAATTAAAGACGTGTTTGATGGTAAAGGTGTTGGTATTAATTACCAAGCTTCATTAGGCGAACTTTCAGAAGACCAGCTCAATGGTAAGGTTGATCTTTATGGGCGCTTGCAGCATCAAATAAATGAAGAGGGTGGCAAATCTAATTTAACTCAAACCGAAATCACCTTAGGGGTTAATTGGGCATATTCAGACAAAGCACATTTTTATATTGAAAGTGCATTAATGAAGCAGCAACTCGATATTAATAATCACGTAGGCTCTCAAACATTTGATATAACTCGTGTGGGTGGCAAATATAATTTTTATAAGGATTTTGTGCTGAATACGGCACTAGAGCATCGCGATGCGTTAAAAAGTGAGACTGGTTATAAGTTCGCACTGGAAACAACGAAAGCAAAATATGCCTTATTTAGCGCGGGTTACCTAAGTGTTGGCGATAATCAATCAATGTTTTTTACTGTGGTATCAAAATTTTGAGTAGTAACTTAATCGGTCTTGGGTACAATACTGAGTATTATCAAAGGAGTGTACCCATGCGAAGTTATTGGTTTTGCCAGTTGTTGGTTTTTACTTGTATTGTGCTTATAAACTATAGCTTAGGAGTTGCGATATTAAATACAGCATCAGAGCACCATGCTAATTTGCTTTTAAGGACTATCTCGCATGCATCTGTATTTGTGTTATTGACCCATTTTATCCTTTACACCTTAGGTAACCGGTTGTGTGGTAAGTTAAAAATAGCACGACTCAATATTTTTTTGCTAAGTGCATTATCTATTCCGTTAGCATTAATACAGACTCTGAATGTAGTTTATTTTACGCCTTTCATTTTACCTGAGAGTGCTTCGAGTATGAGCATACAAATGTATGGAGAAGCAGCGGTAGATTTAAATGAGCAACAGTTTACCGGAGTGTTCTCAAGCTTTTTTAATGCGTTAGTAATGAGTTTAATATGGAGTGGTTGTTACTTAGCTGTAGTATCGCGAAGAGAAAAAAAACTTATTATGAGTCAGCTGAAAGAGCAGCAACTTGAAAACCTTAAAAATCAAATCAATCCTCATTTTTTATTCAATACCTTAAACTCAATTCGTGGCATGATTTACCAAGATCAAGATAAAGCCGCTGATATTGTTACCCAGCTTTCTGAGCTATTTAGATATAACCTCACCACAGACTTACAAACCCACGTCAATTTTGAACAAGAGTGGACGGTATGCGAACATTATTTGGCGATTGAAAAAGTACGGTTTGGTAAACGGCTTTTAGTCACAATGCAGTGTGATGACGCGTTAAAAAAAGTTGTATTACCGAGTATGGCTTTATTAACTTTAATCGAAAACGCCACAAAGCACGGCATTGCCCATTTAGTAGAGGGTGGAGAAATAAAAGTAGATGTAGTGAGAACAAGGGAAACAGTCACGATTACAGTGAGTAACCCTTTTGATGAAACGAAACTTAAATCCGGCACCAAATTGGGGTTACAGAATATTCAATCAAGACTTGAGCTGATGTTTGCGCAGCATGGTAAGTTGCTCATTAAAAAACAGAGCGGACAGTTTAATGCAACTTTGGAGGTACCCTATGCAACATAATAAGCCGACCATAACAGCATTAATAGTTGATGATGAGCTACTTGCTCGAAATGAGTTAGCTCGGTTATTAAAACCCTATAAACACATAGATATAATCGATGAGGCAGAAAATATTAGCCATGCTTATGAATTAATAAAAAAGCATAAGCCTGATGTTGTTTTTCTTGATATTGAAATGCCGGGCGGCACAGGTATTGAACTTGCAGAGCAGCTAGCAGGTGAGACTAATATAATATTTTGCACGGCGTATAACGAGTTTGCTGTAGATGCCTTTAGCCTTAATGCCGTTGATTATTTACTAAAGCCTATTGTAAAAGACCGTTTAGAAGGCACCTTAGCAAAGCTGGAAGGGCAGCTGACACAGCGCCCAGTTAGTTACTTAGAAGATAACTTTAAATTGATGGTTAAATTTTCAGAGAACATGAAAATTATCCAATTGGCAGATATTTTAAGGTTTGAAAGTATTGGTAATCATGCAGCGATTTTTACTGCTTTCGGGAAGGCCTATATTCATAGCTCTTTAACTAAAATTGAAGCTCGCTTAAACCCAGATTACTTTTTACGAGCAAGCCGCAGTGACATAATACGACTAGATGCGATAATTGAGCTTGAAGAAACTATAAATTATGGACTATTGGCAAAGCTCAGTAATGGTGCACAAGTTGAAATATCTCGTCGTCAAGCAAGTAAGTTGAAGCAACAATTGAGCTTTAATCTATAGCTATTGTTGCAAATGTTGCTCTTCACTTTGCATGGCTTTGAATTCGTTTTTCGAGATAATGGTGACCGACTCGTGTAGCTCAGAGAAAAACACCATCGCATCGCCATTTTTTAATTGCTGGTGAACTTGCGCCACTTTACTTTCAATACTGAACTCTTGCTCACCGTAATCGGTGCCTTCGCGTAAAACGTAACTTTCAATTAAGTTATACAGTGTATCTTTATCGAGTTGCTGGTGTGGAATGATCATAACTGCTCTTTATTAACTAGCTGATTAAAATACTCTGGCACGATTTGCTCTAACCAATAAATAGGTTTAAACGGGTTGTTACCTGATATAAAGCCGACGTGGCCGCCTTTGTCAGAGATGCGCAGCGTAACATGCTCACTCACATCTTGCCTACTCGGAACTGCTTTGATAGATAACATGGGGTCATCTTTGGCATGTACAACCAATGTAGGTGTGCTTATTTGCTTTAAGTAGGGTTTAGCGCTGGCTTGTTGGTAATAATCTTCTGCACCGTCAAAGCCATGTAGAGGGGCAGTTAGTTGATCGTCAAATTGCCATAAGTCATCAATCTTCATTAACTGCTCTGGCGTTAAATCGATTTGCTGCTTAATTTGCGGTAATTTACGGCGCATGGATTTTTTCATCCGATCGAGTAAATACTTTTGGTAAATTTTACCTAGGCTTTTACGAATAACTTGGCACGATGGTGATAAATCATAAGGGGCAGATACAACGGCTGCGCCGTCAAGTAAACAGTCATCACCTTGTTCACCAACATACTTAGCCAGTACATTACCACCTAATGAAAAGCCGACCGCAACCATTGCACGATTTTGAAACTGCTGCTTTAGGTGCTTAACTAAAAAATCAAGATCGCCTGTTTCGCCGCTATGATAAGCGCGAGGTAATTTATTAGCCTGTGTTGAACAATTGCGAAAGTGCATAAGCACCACTTGATAGCCTTGCTTTTTTAACGCCTTCATCATGCCTTTGGCGTAAAAGCTATTGATGTTGCCTTCAAGCCCATGCAGCACAATGGCAAGCGGGGCTAAATCATTTTTTGGTAATGACCATGCAAGCTCTAAAAAGTCGCCATCTGGGGTATCAAGTAGTTCTAATTGGTAACGTGTATGATGAAACGGCCTAAAAAAACGCGGTATGATAGTTTGCACATGACGGTTTTGCATCCACCATGCTGGGTTAAAATGTGAAAGCATTTTTGTTAACTGTTCAGCTAATCGAGGGGTTAGTGTAACAAATTTTTTGTAATAAAAAGCCCCTAATCAAACAAGTTGATAGGGGCTTTGCGCGTCGTGCTTAATGTGGTTGGTTAAGAGTGTCATCGTCGTGTACTTTTTTAATAAAAAAATACACAAAGAAAAGGCATAAACTAATAACAACACCTAAAAAACCAAATGATAAAAATAGTACTGGGTCGCTAAAAAAATCTCTAAAGAATACGTCCATAACCGCCTCCTAATGTCTATGGGTTAATCATAGGCTGGATTTACAGAGCTTGATATGATCCAGATCAAGCTATTTTTCTCATTACAAAAAGAGCCGTAAAGAAGTTGATTTGGATCAAAATTGCCAAGAGAAGTTAGCGAGTTTGCAAGGAAAAAGCTTAAAGTTACAAGGTAATGAATTACTGTAGGTCGTCATTTATGGCGACAATTTTTGCAGAAAGTTTGCTGAGCTAAATCACGACTTTGTTTTCCTCAAAAGCGTAGCGCCTCTAAACCTCTTTGTGAGGAAGTCATTGCAAGATTTTTTGCACAAAGAGAACAGAGTGAGAAGTAAATGAGGGAAGTGCAAACTTATTTGCAGCAACAACTGGTTTCTCTTGCAAGATATGACTACTCGTAGGAAATGGCTTTAGCCATGAATTATGTCGTTATTACTATTAACGCGCTAAAGCACGACCTACATGAGCGCTTTTACAAATAAAAGCTTGTGTTATTTGGCGTGCCGCACGGTGCTAGCGCAAAGCTATTAATTTTGGTTATTAACATCTGTTGTTGTTGTTTCTCGAGCTTGAGCTCAGTACTGAGTAGCTCTTTACGAATAGCTGCGTAATCTGCAATCTCTGTTTGATTGGTTTTTAGGTAGGCGCGGGTAGCACGTAGTGGGATTAATACCTGCTGGTCAAATTCACTAATCGATAGTTCAAGTTCGTTTAGCTGTGCTTGGCTAATTGCTAGATTGAGAGAATCTAGGTAATACAGTAACAAGCACAGGTTTACGTTTTTACCTTGTTGGTTTTGATAATCCAACAGGCGCGTTTGCATGTCACCTTTGCTATAAAGGTCACAGGCAAATTGCCAAAAGTCATCGCTGTTAAGCAAGTTCATCGGCAAACGCTTGTTCTTTTTCTTCCATCTCTTCAAGGGCCATGAGTAGCTCTTCTTCGATGTCGTTTACTTTAGGTGTTAATGTTGCTTGTTTGCTAATTAACTCTTTTAATTTGGCCTTGTTGTCATCGTTATAAAGCGCGTTATCGCCCAATGCAACTTCCACTTCGCTAAGTTCTGCTGAGTGTTTATCGAGTTGCTTTTCTAGTTTTTCAATCTGCTTTTTAAGGGGCTGAATTGATTTTCTAAACTCTGCTTCTAAGCGCTTTTGCTCTTTACGGTTAACTTGCGAGTTTACTTTTGGTTCGTCATCAGTTTGCCCAACCTTAGCGGCTTCTTTATTGGCATTGAGTAGCCATTGATAATACTCATCTAAGTCATAGCCAAATTGCGTGACTTCGCCATTATCAACCAAGTAATATTCATCAGCGGTGTTTTTTAGCATGTGGCGATCATGCGATACGGTAACCATCGCGCCTTCAAAACCTTGCAATGCCATCACTAAAGCGTGGCGCATTTCTAAATCAAGGTGGTTTGTTGGCTCATCCAGAAGCAGTAAGTTAGGTTTTTGATAGACCAGCATAGCTAAAACCAGGCGGGCTTTTTCACCCCCTGAGAATGGGGCAACTGGCTCAAGAGCTTTGTCGCCTATAAACGCAAAACCGCCTAAAAAGTCACGCAGTGATTGCTCGCTGGCTTTTGGGTTTAAGCGCTGTATATGTGTAACGGCACTGGCTTTTAAATCTAAAGATTCCAATTGATGCTGCGCAAAGTAGCCTATGTTCAAACCTTGATGCTGAAATACTTCACCGGCTTGTGGCTGTAGTTCGCCAGCTAGGAGTTTAATTAAGGTCGATTTACCCGCGCCGTTACGCCCAAGTAATGCAATGCGACTACCGGGTACTAAGTTAAGTTTTATGCTATCTAAAATAGTGATATCGCCATAACCTGCTTTGGCTTTATCAAGTGTCATCAGCGGATTAGGTAAAGCAATTGGCTCAGCAAATTCAAAATCAAACGGCGAGTCGGCATGCGCTGGGGCAAGTTTTTCCATCCGTTCAAGGGCTTTAACCCGACTTTGTGCTTGTTTAGCTTTACTGGCTTTAGCTTTAAAACGCGTAATAAATTGCTCAAGGTGGGCTATTTGCTCTTGTTGTTTTTCAAACATGGCTTGTTGTTGTAATAAACGCTCGGCTTTTTGGCGCTCAAATTGCGAGTAATGGCCTTTATATACGTTAATTTTTTGCTGATCGATATGCCAAATTTGATCAACCACCGCATCTAAAAATTCACGGTCATGAGAGATCAATACAAGCGTGCCGGTGTAAGCACGTAAAAAGCGTTCTAGCCAATATACGGCATCTAAGTCTAAGTGGTTAGTTGGCTCATCCAGCAGTAGTAAGTCGGCATCGCGAATAAGAGCTTGGGCTAGGTTTAAACGCATACGCCAACCACCTGAAAATGCACTTACTGGGTTTTCAATTTGGTTATTGGCAAACCCTAAACCGTGCAGCAGCTCGCCTGCTTTAGATTCAATGCTGTAACCTTTAATGTTCTCAAGCTGAATATGCACCTTGGCTTGGGTATCGCCATCGTTATTTTGCTCAGCCTCGCGCAGAGCAATACGCAATGCATAATAATCAGGGTGGCCTTGTAGTACGTAATCAATAGCGCTTATTTCAAGTGCTGGGGTTTCTTGTTTTACCGACGAAATAGACCAATCTTTGGGAATAGTGTAATTACCCGCATCTAATGAAAGCTCTGATTTTAATAAGCTAAATAAGGTCGACTTACCGCAGCCATTAGCGCCTACTAAGCCTACTTTATGCTCTGGAAATAAGGTTGCTGAGGCATCTTTTAACAGTGCTTTACCACCACGTAGGAGTTCTATTTCTGAGATTTGGATCATGAATACGTTACTTTACTGTGCCCTGATTTAATTGCCTACATCATAACACGGATCGACTTATGGTTATCAATCGTATCTTTATTAGGATAAAATGGCAGCAGCTAAACTGTGGAGAGACGGTGTGAAACAGAGAAAACGATTTATTGCGGGCGCAACGTGTCCTGAATGTAAAACCATGGATATGATGATGCTATATAAAGAGCATGACGTTGAAAAGGTAGAGTGTGTCCAGTGCGGTCATAAAATGACGCAACCAGAGCAAGCTGTGCAAGCATCAACACGCCAATTCGAACAAGTTATTGGCGTGTTTAAGCCGGGTGATTAACCGCCTGCATTAATAATGCGGTGGTGGTGGCTCAGGCATATTTGACATCATAGATGTCGATGATTGTGATTCTTTAATTTTTTCCGCCAGTAGCTCTGTTTGACGCTTCATTTTAGCCAACAGCTGCTGGTGAGCTTTTATTTCATCATTTAAAATATCAATGGTTTCGTCTTGAAAGGCGACTTTAGCCTCAAGTTCCATTAAGCGATTTTCAATTGTGTTCATTAGCTTCTCGTATAGTAAAGCGCTCAGCGATTCCGCTGGAGCTCTCGGTTAACAACGCAGTGTCGTCATCAGTAAAAGCGACATCAAGCACCACCGCTGATTTAGGCTTACTGCCTTCGCGCGGGGTGACACGCCAACTCTGAATTTTTTCACCATCGGCAATTTTCCATAAATCAACCAAACGGTTCGGTGAGCCCGTTAGTAACAAGGTTGCTTGTTCGTTAAACCTAACTGCAGTAAAAATTTTCTGACGGGCAATATACTTTAGTTTACTAACAAGATCACCTGTTGTCAGCTGCCATACATGTGCTTGTGCCATACTGTCAGCGGTAAAGGCGTAGCGACCCTGTGGATCAAGGGCTACTTGCGTTACGCGGTTGGGGTGATTAAAACGGTGGATAACTTGGCCGCTTTGCGTATCCCAAAAGTACGCAACATAATCATTTGAGCCACTTAATGCAAAACGGCCATTGGGTGCTAGATCAACCACGTTAATTTTTTCTTGGTGGCCAAGGAACTCAATGCGCCTACCGGTCTCTAAGTTGAGATAAACAACAACATTGTCGCTGCGGCCATATAAAACACTGCGACCTTGATTGCTAATAGCGATATCGCGAATGGTGGCGGTTTTTATTTTGTAATAACCAACGTTGTCACCGGTGTTTATATCCCATACGGCAAAGGTGGTTTTTTCAGCGGTAACAGCATGGCTATTATCAAAGGCTATGGCAACAGTATGTACTAGGCTGTCTTGGTCTTGTTGCTGAAACCATTGATATTTTAAAACCTGCTGTTGATTATCCCAAAGAGCGACCCCATGGTGTATAGATGAGATTAGGCTATATCGGCCATCATGAGAAAGGGCAGAGGCAAACGCGCCTCGAGCTGCATGCTCATAGCTGGCAGTCGCTTGTTCTTTTTGTTCTGAGCAGGCAATTAATAAAGTGCAGCACAGAAGATACAAAAAAGTACGAAATATCGACATATTACAGGTATTTCCCCTTAACTCTTATTGATTGAGAGGTTAGACTAGGACGCGATAAAGGTCGAGGTCGTTTATCTAATGATTTGAAATTGGCTTTTTGCCGTATTCAGTAATTAGATAAGCAGCCTATCACGTAGGCCGTTAATCTTTAACTAGTAATAATACAATAAATGACATCTGCAAAGTGTGTCGGAGATTTAAAATGAAAAAGACGATTAAATTGTCATTGATTGCAGCGTCAGTTTTAGCGCTTACAGCTTGTAATCAAGAAGCAAAACAAGAACAAGCACCTGTAAAGTTAGAAACTGAAGCACAACAACAAGCATACGGTATTGGTGCATCTGTTGGTAACTTTTTAAATAAAGACCTAGCTGACAAAACTGAGCTAGGTGTTGAGCTTGATCAAGCACTACTTATGCGCGGCTTTAAAGATGCACTTGCTGGCGAGTCTAAGCTTGATGAAGAGAAAATCCGTGAAGTATTAACTGCACTTGATACATCTGTACGCACTAAGCAAGAAGCTCAGGCTAAAGTTGAAGCAGAAAAGAGTAAAGCAGCGGGTGAGCAATACTTAGTTGATAACGCTGCAAAAGAAGGCGTAACAGTAACTGAGTCAGGTCTTCAATACGAAGTACTGTCAATGGGTGACGGTGAAAAACCTGTAGCTACTGACGTTGTTAAAGTACATTACAAAGGTACTTTACTAGACGGTACTGAATTTGATAGCTCTTATTCACGTAATGAGCCTACAACTTTCCCACTCAACCGTGTAATTGCAGGTTGGACTGAAGGTTTACAACTTATGCCTGTAGGGTCAAAGTACAAATTCACTATTCCATCTGACCTTGCTTACGGCGAACGTGACTTAGGTAAGATCCCTGCTAACTCAACACTTGTTTTCGAAGTAGAATTACTTGAAATTCAAGGCGAAGAAGAAGTAGCAGCTGCTGAGTAATTTACTCAAGCTAGCAAAAAGGGGCTAATTGGCCCCTTTTTAGTGCAATATACCCAAACGATCTCAAGATACAAATTATCTGCCTTGGTGTGGTTTGGGTATAATAATTAATCTGTGTGATTTGAGTATAGGTTATCGATGAGTTCGTCTTCTAACTCAAAGCGTAGTTCTAATGCTTCACCCAACTTAGATAAGTCATTATCAAATTGATCTAACAAATCATCTTTTGCAACTTCGGCATATTTATCGTTGAAGTCTAAAGCTATATCCGTTGTGTCAGAGATGCGAGGGTATAATTCATTGGCAAGTTGTTGGCTTTTAGGCCCCTTTTGCTCACAAGCTTTTGCTATGTCGTCATAAACTTCAAAGTGCCCAGCAGACAAATAATCCATTAAAATTTGGCAAAAGGTCTGAATTTGCAGCTGATCTGGTAAAGCGTGGTCTTTTTTATCATACGGTGAAAAACCAGCAATTTTACAATAAAGCACGAGTAGCTCTTGGCGCTCTGTTAGCCATTTATCGATTATTGTGTGGCTACCGCCCCATTTTTGTTGAGCTTTTTCCAAACGCGTCAGCATGATTATTCTCCTAAGCCGGGTTGGTTTTGTTTATATAACAATGAAATATGGAGGAAAGATCAACACATTTTTTTCTTTATTCCGTAACAAAATTTTAAGTTGTTGATATAAAGCAATTTATCAAAGTTAAATAAAAGTGTGTTTAGTTTTTTTAAGGCAAGAAAAAACCACCATAAATGGTGGTTTAATTTCTTTTTCCATGACTTGTTAAAACAAGCTTTCTTTTTGTTTTGGGAAGATTTTTATTATTGTTGTTATACAATTTTTATTATTGTTTTTGTTAACGCGGAACAAGTTATACCAAGGTTTTTTGTATGTTGCAAACTTATTAATAAAAAAATTTAAATGTTACTTTTTGTTGCTCGCTTTTTAAACATTAAATAAAACCTTTGATCTAAATCTATACTGGGGTGTTTTACAATTATTGCGATAGAGCGTTTTGCGATATGGTGATACAATCTGCGCAATATATACAAGTTTTAGGATCCTTTACGCTATGAGCGAATTAAAAAACGACCGTTATTTACGTGCACTACAAAAACAACCTGTTGATGTAACTCCGGTATGGATGATGCGCCAAGCTGGCCGCTATTTGCCTGAGTACCGTGCAACACGTGCACAAGCGGGCGATTTTATGAGCCTGTGCCGAAATGCTGAACTTGCCTGTGAAGTGACTTTGCAGCCACTACGTCGTTACCCGCTAGATGCTGCTATATTATTTAGCGATATTTTAACGATTCCAGATGCAATGGGCTTGGGCTTGTACTTCGAAACCGGTGAAGGTCCTAAATTTGAACGTCCAATTTCATCTTTAGCTGATGTTAAGAAAATTCCAAAGTTAGATCCAACAGATGAACTTGGCTACGTAATGAACGCAGTCAGCACTATTCGTCGTGAATTAAAAGGCGAAGTGCCACTGATTGGCTTTTCTGGTTCGCCTTGGACATTAGCAACCTATATGGTAGAAGGCTCAAGCAGTAAAGTATTTGGTAAAATCAAAAAGATGGCGTTTGCAGAGCCACAAACACTGCATTTATTACTTGATAAGTTAGCCGACTCAGTGATTGATTACCTTAACGCACAAGTAAAAGCGGGTGCTCAATCACTTATGGTTTTCGACTCATGGGGTGGTGTATTAAGCCCGCGTGATTACAACGAGTTCTCATTGCAGTATATGCACAAAATTGTTGATGGTTTAATCCGTGAATATGACGGCCGTAAAGTGCCTGTAACGCTGTTTACTAAAAATGGTGGTCAATGGATTGAAGCAATCGCTGCAACAGGTTGTGACGCAGTAGGTCTTGATTGGACTATTAACATTAGTGATGCTAAACGCCGTGTTGGTGACAAAGTAGCGCTACAAGGTAATATGGACCCATCAATGCTGCACGGCACACATGATCGTATTCGCCAAGAAGTAGGCACAATTTTAGAAGATTTTGGCACAGGTAACGGCCATGTATTTAACTTAGGCCACGGTATAACACCAGATGTTGACCCTGAAAATGCAGGTGTATTCATCAATGCGGTACATGAGTTAAGTGCACAATATCATAAATAACAAATAGCTATTTATACTCTTTATTAAAAAGCCCGCTTAATGTTAAGCGGGCTTTTTGTTACTTACATTTAGACCTACGTAAATAAACGATTTAAGCCATTTAGTGCCGCAACGCGGTAGGCTTCAGCCATGGTTGGATAGTTAAATGTGGTATTAACAAAGTAATCGATATTATTACCGCCATTTTTTTGTTCCATAATGGCTTGGCCAATGTGAACAATTTCTGAGGCACGCTCACCAAAGCAATGTACACCAAGTACTTCTTTGGTTTCAGTGTGAAACAGTATTTTTAAACTGCCGACTTCAGTACCTGCAATTTGCGCACGCGCCAAGTGTTTAAACTGCGCACGGCCTACTTCATAAGGGATTTTTGCGGCTGTGAGCTCCTGTTCTGTTTTACCCACAGAGCTCATCTCAGGAATGGTATAAATACCCGCCGGAATATCAATAATTAGTTTTTCATCGCAATTGCCACAAGCGATAGCATCAGCAGCAATTCGACCTTGGTCAAACGCCGCACTGGCGAGGCTTGGATAACCAATTACATCACCTACTGCATAAATGTTATCGATCTCGGTTTGGTATGTTTCGTTTACTTTTAGCTGGCCACGGCCATCGGCTTTTAAGCCAACAGCTTCAAGATTTAAGCCGTCGGTGTTACCCGTTCGACCATTAGCAAATAAAATACAATCAGCTTTTACACGCTTACCTGATTTTAAATGCATTATCACGCAGTCTTCACGGGTTTCAATGCGGTCAAACTCTTCGTTGTGACGAATAACAATACCGCTGTTCCAAAAGTGGTAGCTCAATGCGTCAGAGATCTCAGCATCCATAAACGCAAGTAGGCGGTCACGAGTATTTACCAAATCAACTTTAGCACCTAGGCCTTTAAAAATAGACGCATACTCACAGCCAATTACACCAGCACCATAAATTAAGACGCGATGAGGGTCATGCTCAAGGCCTAAAATAGTGTCGCTGTCGTAGATGCGTGAGTGAGTAAAGTCGACTTCAGGTGGGCGATAAGGGCGCGAACCAGTGGCAATAACAATTGTTTTAGCTGTTAAACGCTCTGTTGAACCATCAAGGCGAGTAATTTCAACGGTGTTTTTATCAACAAAGCTCGCATCACCTTGGAATAGGTGAATACGGTTACGATCGTAAAAGCTACTGCGTAAATTAGACTGCTTTGAAATTACCGAACTTGCGTGGCGCAAAATATCAGGAAACGTTAAGCGAGTAGGGCGTTCACCCATGCTAAACAGAGGGTTTGCTTTGTATTCAATATAGCGGCTAACAGAGTGTCTTAGCGCTTTTGATGGAATGGTGCCCCAGTGAACACAGCCCCCACCTACACCTTCTTGGCGTTCAATAACAGCCACTTTTTTGTTGCTTTTAGACAGGTTCATGGCGGTACCTTCACCGCCAGGGCCTGTGCCTATAATGATTGCATCATATTGATATGATGGTTGTTCTTTCTTTACTTGTTGTTTGGCCACAGCCACTCCTACATTAACTAAAAGAGGCTTTTAATAACCTCGCATTCAGTGCTAGCCATGCTTGTTTTTGACTTTCCCAAGCGGCTTCTAATTCATGGTATTGTGTAATTAAAGCTGATTTTTCGCATTGTTGCAGCATGTTATTCTTTTTAACTTCTAATACCTGTTTTTTTAGGGCACAAAAGTGTTGTAGCTTTTTCAGCAATAAATCATATTCTTGCTGCAATAATGTTAGCTTATCTTGCGCTAGTGGCAATTTAGCTAAGCGAATTTGCGTTTTGTTCATGAGTGTTTCGGCCTTCGCTTTTTCAATACGTTCGACCGGCGTACGTTTCAATTTACGTGCTAAGCCTAATGCCGCGAGTGAGCGAATTAGCCATTTTGTTGGATCATAATGAAACCATCTAATGCCATTACGGTAGTCGCTGGCAAATATATGGTGAAAATTATGATACCCCTCGCCATAGGTGAATAGCGCTAAAAAGCCGTTATCACGGGCTGTATTCTTTTCAGTGTAAGGGCGTGAGCCCCAAATATGCGCCACTGAATTAATAAAAAAGGTAAAATGTTGGCTTAACACTAAACGCAATAATCCCGCTAATAATAGCATACCAAATACATCGCCGACCATTAAACCAAGGGCTAAAGGAATACCAATATTAGTAGCAAGCACTAGCTTCATGTAGTGGCGATGCTGCCACATCACTACTTTATTGCGTTGTAAGTCACGACAATTGCTGTAATCACTATAACTATCACCTTGATAATCACGCAACATCCAACCTATGTGACTATACCAAAAGCCATTAGTTGCAGCGTATGGGTCTTTTACTGGGTCGTCTACTTGTCCGTGATGAATGCGGTGATCACTACTCCAGTGCAGCGCACTGTTTTGTAATGCAAATGCCCCGCCTAAAGCAAAAAAAGCTTCTATGGCAGGGTGAGCGTCGTAGGTTTTATGTGCCCATAGGCGATGATACCCAGCAGTTATCGACATGCCGGCATAAAACATACACGCAACAAAAGCAATCCAATTCGCGCTTGAAAACCCATGGGTAATTCCATACCAAGGAACTAAAATAACAGCAGCCAAAAATGTAAGGCTAAAAAACAGGACATTGGTCCAAATAATCGGTGGTTTTTTCATCTTTAAAAATCTGAGCGTACACTTGTACGCTAAAATAGTATTTCATTCTCTCGCCGTCAAGTATTAGACTGGGGAATTAAGCTAAAAGTCACCATAATTTGATTTAAATTAAATCAGGAGTAGTTCATGTCGGGTGTTCGCGCGCAACAAAAACAAAAAACACGACAAGCTTTAATTGAGGCGGCATTTAATCAATTAAGTGCTGATCATAGTTTTTCCAACCTCAGTTTACGTGAAGTTGCTCGCGAAGCGGGTATTGCGCCTACCTCTTTTTATCGGCATTTTAAAGATATGAATGAGCTCGGTTTAACCATGGTTGATGAAGCCGGTTTAACATTACGCCAACTAATGCGCCAAGCGCGGCGTCGTATTGCTAGCGGTGGCAGTGTGATTACGACCTCAGTGGTGACTTTTATGGAGTTCATAGATAATTCAAGTAATCAGTTTAGGTTGCTTCTGAGAGAGCGTTCGGGCACATCAAAGGCATTCAGAGCCGCGGTTGCCCGAGAAATAAAGCATTTTATTTTGGAGCTGGCACATTACCTCGAAAGCGAAACGCCTTGTGATGCAACTCAAGCATACATTCAAGCAGAAGCAATGGTTACCCTGGTATTTAATGCAGGAGCAGAAGCGCTTGATTTGGAAGGCCAACAACGTGATGAGTTGGTTGAACGAGTGATTTGGCAGTTACGTTACATTACCCGCGGTGCGAGTAATTACATTAGAGATCACAATAATAGCTAAAACAATAAATAGTTAATCTAAGCAATGACAGGTTAAGCACTGGTTTAAAAAGCTTTAAAATCTACCTTGTCGTATTAATTTATCTACTTTGATTTTTAATTTGAATTATCTATCCCCTCATTGTCGGTTTTAATGACGTTTCAAGGTGATATTATGCTTGCACCTCGTGTGGATGAGTGTTAAAAATAGGCCTCACTGAACACACACATTTAGTAAAGATGATGCAAAATACACGTTTAATTACATTAAAACTAAACCTCCTGCTGCTAACTTATGTAAGCGGGCGTTAGTGTATTTTCATTAAGAAACATTAAAAGACCCCGCAAAATGCGGGGTTTTTTTTATCTCGCAATTAGGGTAGCTGAGAATTAAGGGTAAATTATGCAGGATAAAGACAAGGTATGGATTTTCGACACCACTTTACGCGATGGTGAGCAGGCACTAAAAGCAAGCCTAACAGAGGATGATAAAATCCAACTGGCACACACCATCAGTCGCTTAAATGTTGATGTGATGGAAGTGGGTTTTCCAGTTTCTAGCCCTGCCGATTTTCGTTCAGTACAACGCATTGCTACGGAAGTAAAAGGACCTATTATCTGTGGTTTAGCACGCTCTGTTGCTAAAGACATTGAAGCTTGCGGCGAAGCACTTCGCAGCGCACAGCAAAGCCGTATCCATACTTTTATCGCTACCAGCCCACTGCACTTAGAGCACAAATTACGTATGAGCTTGGATGACGCCACAGCCATGGCTGTTAAATCAATCAAACTTGCTCGCAACTATACCGATGATGTGGAATTTTCATGTGAAGATGCCGGGCGTACTCCGCATTGGGATTTATGCAAAATTGTTGAACAAGCCATCAACGCGGGTGCATCAACGATCAACTTACCCGACACCGTTGGTTTTGTAACACCAGACGAATACGCGGCGATGATCCATCATTTAATGAATAACGTGCCAAATATAGATAAAGCACGCTTGAGTGTGCATTGCCATAACGACTTAGGGTTGGCAGTTGCAAACTCAGTTGCGGCTGTTCAAGCGGGCGCACGCCAAATCGAGTGTACTATCAATGGTATTGGCGAGCGTGCGGGTAACTGCTCGCTTGAAGAAGTGGCGATGATAATGAAAATGCGCCAAGACCACTTAAAAGTGCACACCGATATTCGTAGTGAAGAGATTTACCGCGCGTCTCGTCAAGTGGCAAAAATTTGTAATATGCCAGTGCAACCAAATAAAGCCATTGTTGGCGAAAACGCATTTGCTCACAGTTCAGGTATTCACCAAGACGGTGTCTTAAAAGCGCAAAACACTTATGAAATCATGTCGCCAGAAAGTGTGGGCGTGCCAAATAACCAATTGAATATGACCTCACGTTCGGGTCGTCATGTTATTGAACACCGCTTAGAAGAGTTAGGTTATCAAAAATCTGATTACGATATGGATAGCTTATATGAAAGCTTTTTAGCGTTGGCTGACCAAAAAGGCACGGTCTACGACTATGACCTTGAAGCGATGATCTATTTTAATCAAATCAATGATAAAGATGAAAAATACCAATTAGAGTTTGTTAACTCAACGTCTAATTCACAGTCGGTGGCGAGCTCAACTATTGGCATGACCATAGATGGAGCATCTAAGCAAGAAGCCGCAACCGGCAATGGCCCTGTTGAAGCGTCATTCTTAGCGATTGAGCGCTTAACGGGTATGGCAGTTGAGATGATTGAGTTTAATTTAGAAGCCACGGGGGAAGGGGCAAGTTCTCTTGGCCAAGTAAATATTATAGCTAAATACGATGGTCGCCCTTATCACGGTGCGGGCATTGCAGCGGATGTGGTTGAAGCGTCAGTACGCGCCATGATCCGTGTTTATAACTTAATTTATCGTGCACAAAAAGTGTCTGATTTAAAACAACAAAGGAAAGCAGGATGAGTCAAACAAATTACAGCGTTGCAGTATTAGCAGGCGACGGTATCGGCCCAGAAGTAATGGCAGCAGCAGAAAGTGTGCTTGATGCAGTAAGTAACAAGTTTGGCTTTACCATGACTCGCCACCCTCATGCTATTGGTGGTGCGGCTATTGATGAATTTGGCAAAGCATTACCAGATACAACACTTGCAGCGTGCGAACAAGCTGATGCGATTTTATTTGGCTCAGTCGGCGGCCCAAAGTGGGAGCACTTACCTGCCGATGAACAACCAGAGCGCGCCTCTTTATTGCCACTACGTAAGCACTTTGGACTGTTTTGTAATTTACGCCCAGCTCAGTTACTACCGGCTTTAAGTGCAGCTTCGCCGCTGCGTGCAGATATTAGTGAACGTGGCTTTGATATTCTGTGTGTGCGTGAGTTAACAGGTGGTATCTACTTTGGTGATAAAGGCCGAACAGGTGAAGGTGCTGACGAAGCGGCATTTGACACACAAACTTACTCGCGTAAAGAAATAGAACGCATTGCTCGTTTTGCCTTTGAAGCAGCAAAATTACGCAGTAACCATGTTACGTCGGTTGATAAAGCGAACGTACTCGCATCAAGCGTTTTATGGCGTGAAGTGGTGACAGAAATAAGCAAAGACTACCCAGAAGTCAGCCTAGATTACATCTACGTTGATAATGCGGCAATGCAATTAGTGAAGCAACCAAGTCAGTTTGACGTATTACTGTGCGATAACTTATTCGGTGATATTTTGTCTGATGAGTGCGCGATGATCACCGGCTCTATGGGGTTATTACCTTCAGCGAGTTTGAATCAATCGGGTTTTGGTATGTATGAACCTGCTGGTGGCTCTGCGCCAGATATCGCAGGAAAAGGCATTGCTAACCCAATCGCACAAATTTTAAGTGCGGCATTGATGTTACGTTATTCGCTAGGCCAAGATGAAGCGGCGCGCAGCATTGAAAAAGCAGTCGCCGAAGCCGTTGAAGCGGGCGTTGGCACGCCAGATATTTATCCAAATGGCGGATACACTACTAGCGATGTTGCAGCAGCGATTGTTTCACGCATCTAAATAACTTTATAGCCGAAGCACCGTTATGCTCCGGCTCAAAACAGTATTAGGGAATTAGCAAGTGGCCCAAACTTTATATGACAAAATCTGGCAAGCGCATGTCGTTGCCAGCATTAATGAGCAAACAGACTTACTTTATATTGACCGTCATTTAGTGCACGAAGTCACCTCGCCGCAAGCGTTTGCAGGCCTGCGTGAAAAAAATCGTAAAGTACGCTGCCCAGAAAAAACCATCGCGACTATGGATCATAATGTATCGACTAAAAGCCGATCACTTGATGCCGCCAGTGAAGTGTCAAAGAACCAATTAATGGCGCTTGATGCAAACTGTAAAGAGTTTGGTATTACGCTTTACGATTTAAACTCAATTAATCAAGGTATTGTGCATGTAATGGGGCCTGAGCAAGGTATTACCTTACCAGGCACCACCATAGTGTGTGGCGATAGCCATACCTCAACTCACGGTGCATTTGGTGCGCTTGCTCACGGTATTGGCACCTCTGAGGTTGAACACGTACTAGCTACGCAAACACTACAGCAGAAAAAAGCCAAGTCATTAAAAATTCAAATTAATGGCGTTTTACGGCCAACAGTGACAGCCAAAGATTTAATAATGGCGGTGATTGGTAAGCTTGGCACAGCCGGTGGTACAGGCTATGTAGCAGAGTTTTGTGGTGAGGGCATTGAAGCGCTATCAATGGAAGCGCGTATGACGCTGTGTAATATGAGTATTGAAATGGGCGCGAAAGCCGGTTTAATAGCCTCAGATCAAATTACGTATGATTACTTAAAAGGTCGCCCATTTGCACCAAAAGGCGCTGATTTTGATGCCGCCGTTGCTTATTGGGAAACGCTAAAAACTGACGAAGGCGCGCAATTTGATTTAGAAGTTGAACTTGAAGCTAGCAGCATTCAACCGCAAATTACGTGGGGCACGAGCCCTGAGCAAGTAATTGGCGTGGATGAATTTATTCCTGATCCAGATAAAGAGCCTGATTTAATTAAAGCCGATGCCATTCGTAGCGCACTTAAATACATGGACTTAAAAGCGGGAGAAAAACTGTCATCAGCAAGTGTTGATACGGTATTTATTGGTTCATGTACTAACAGCCGTATTGAAGATTTACGCGCTGCTGCTCATATTGTGCAAGGTAAGCAAGTTGCCGCAGGCGTTGAAGCGTTAATTGTACCAGGCTCAGGCTTGGTGAAAAAACAAGCGGAAGACGAAGGCTTAGCTGATATTTTTAAAGCGGCAGGCTTTGAATGGCGCGAGCCAGGCTGTTCAATGTGCTTAGCAATGAATGATGACCGTTTAGGTGCAGGCAAGCGCTGTGCATCTACCTCAAACCGAAACTTTGAAGGTCGCCAAGGCCGTGGTGGACGCACTCATTTAGTGAGCCCTGCAATGGCCGCAGCGGCAGCAATACATGGTCGTTTTGTTGATATTAGAGGAGAAGCTTAATGAGCACTTATTTTAGCGGCTTAATGGCCCCACTAGATAAAAACAACGTTGATACAGACCAAATTATTCCTAAGCAGTTCTTAACATCAACCAGTCGTGACGGCTTTGATGCAGCCTTGTTTTACGATTGGCGCTATTTAGATAACGGCGAGCCAAATCCTGAGTTTATTTTAAATCGCCCTTGTTACCAAGGTGCGCAAATACTGCTAACTCGCGATAACTTTGGCTGTGGCTCATCACGAGAGCATGCACCGTGGGCGCTTAAGCAATACGGTTTTGAAGTGATTTTGGCAGAAAGCTTTGCTGATATTTTCTTTAACAACTGCGGTAATAACCAAATGCTGGCGATTGCACTTCCAGCACAAACATTAGAAGACTTATTTGTACTGAGTGAACAGCATGACGATATTCATATCGACATCGATCTTGAAAATCAAACGCTGACCAGTAACAAGTTTGCACCAATTAGCTTTGATATCCGTAAAGATGTAAAAGAGCGCTTATTAAGTGGCTTAGATTTTATCGGCGTGACCGAAACCCTAAATCCACAAATCGACGCCTTTGAAGCAAAGCTTAACGCCGAGCGCCCTTGGCAGTAGTGGTTTAAAAGTTATTAAACAATGAACGCGGCTCTGGCCGCGTTTTTTATTGCTGCGGGTAAAAATAGTTGCTAACGTCGAAAAAAATTAACTAGCAGCAATAATAAAAAATAATGAAAATGCTTTCTCCAAAACATATCGGCATTATCTTAGGTGCACTTTATGGCATTGCAATGCGGGTATTCATAGAGTTTGGTAATACAATGAACTTTAGTAGTCTTGTTACTATTTCTTTTATGTTTTTAGTTCCTGTGGCCATTGGTTATATTCGTATTTATTATGAGTGCAAAGCCAACCAATCAATGTCTTACAAACAAATGGCTGTTAAGGCTTGGCAGCCTATTTTTGTGTTTTTACTGGTGAGTGTAGCTACGTTGCTCGAAGGTAGTATTTGTGTGGCTATGGCATTGCCCGCTTTTATGCTGTTTGCAAGTATTGGCGGGATGCTAGCTGGTTTTGTCCACCGTACGTGGGTACAAAAAGATAAAAAAGTATTAATGTCTGTAGCCTTTCTACCCTTGGTGTTATCGCCACTTGAGGTTAATCTTTTAGCCCTTTCGCAAACCTATGAAGTGAAAAACGATATAGTAATACACGCCCCGATTGAGGTTGTTTGGCGCCAATTAGCTGATGTAAGCTACATAGAAGAAGGGGAGTTTCCACTGTCATTTTCTCAGTTCATTGGTATTCCCCGACCTTTGCAAGCGGACATGGATGCAAATGGGGTCGGCGCTATAAGGACGAGTAAATGGCAAAAAGGGGTTGTATTTAAAGAGGTGATTACAGATTGGCAGCCTAATCAGCACATGCTTTATCGGTTTGATATAGACCCTGATTTAATACCAGATAATGCGCTCGATAAACATGTAAAGCTAGGTGGTGAGTATTTTTCCCCGCTTTATGGTGGCTACTACTTAACATCTACATCTGATGGTCACACACGCTTAACTTTAAAAACTACGGTTCAAGACAATACAAGCTTTGGCATTTATTCGCGGTTTTGGGGAGAGGTTATTTTCCAGGACTTTCATCACTCTTTGCTAACGTTACTTAAAAAAAGATCTGAAAAGGCGGTATAAAATTGAGCGATAACCATTTAACGAGAATATTTTCTTTGTATGTACAATCACGCTAAGCTGGGCCTTTATATTTTTAGGAACATGCTATGAAATTATTAACTGCTGCGACTTTATTATTGGCATCTAGTGCTGTGTTTGCGCGCCCTGCGCCTTTGGTGTCTATTCCAAGCCATGATGGCTTTTTTGATAATATTGCTGCCCATTGTGGTAAAGCGTATGAAGGAACTGTAACGGTTGATAATGCTGCTGGTCCTAGCTCGTTTGCGGGTAAAAAATTAGTTATGCATGTTCGCCGTTGTAACGAGCGAGAGCTTCAAGTACCGTTTCATGTTGGCGATGATGCATCACGTACGTGGATCATCACAAAAACAGGCAGTGGCTTGAGCTTAAAGCACGATCATCGCCATAAAGACGGTACTGATGATGTATCAACTATGTATGGTGGTCATACGGTTGATGCGGGCTTTGAGAGTGTGCAGTCTTTCCCTGCGGATCAGTATTCAAAAGAATTATTTGTTAACCAAGGAATACCGCAATCTATGGGCAACACTTGGCAGATGTATATTTATCCGAAGCAGTTTACCTATCGTTTGATTCGCCAAGGCCGTGAGTTTCGCGTTGATTTTGATTTAACTAAACCAATTACACCGCCTGCTGCACCTTGGGGTTATAAAGACTAGGTTTAGTCTTCATTAGGCTCGGTTTCACACTGTAGCAACACCGTTAAAGGTGGCTGATAGGGGCGAGGTTTGCTAGGGAAACGCTCATATTCTTGTACGCCATCAGTCACTTTTAACATAAAAGAGTTGCCCTTGCATAAGCGCTGAGCATGGCGTAGTAAAAACACAGATTGGTTTTGAAAGTGTTGATAGTTGTCTGATTGTATTTCAAGGCGGTAGTTATTATCGTCAATTTGAGTTTGGTGATAATGCACTTTATCATCAAAATCAAAGAGTTTTTCGGTTTTTCCCATTTCTGCGCGTGTCACGGCGCAACTTACCAATAGCATTAAACTACCGCTTAACTTTAAGCTCTGTGCTATCTTTCCTCTCATAAACCTCACACTCCTTTATTGTATTGCATTGGCGATTTAACTACAGTGATGCAACTAGCTATAACTTAAGTCTAACACCCAAAAAGGGAAAATGTGATGTTCAAACAAATAAAACAGCTATTTTCAACTTTTAATGAGCAGCCAGCTCAGATGCAAGAGCATGATCTGAAGACGGCCGTTGCAGCCTTACTTATTGAAGTCATGCGTGCAGATACCCAGCAGCAAGATGATGAGCTTAAAACGTTAACTTTCACACTTAAAAAGTATTTCGAGTTATCGGATGCAGAAGTTGATGAACTTATGCAAAGTGCGGGTAAAAGTTTAGATGAAGCGATTGACTACTTTCAGTTTTCTAAACAAATTAATAATCAGTGCAGCGCGCAGCAGCGCATAGATATCGTGGAGTTATTGTGGCGCTTAGCGTATGCCGACGGTGAGTTAGACCCACAAGAAGAGTATGTTATTCGAAGGGTAGCAAACTTATTGTATGTTACTCATGAAGACTTTATCGCTGCTAAGTTAGCAGCGACAAAAATTTAGCGATTACTTATTTAGTTTGCTGGCAACGCTAACAAGTTGCTGTGCAAGGCCTGCTACTTTTTCTGCTGTAGCAGGGTCGTTAATGCGGCCATTTTCATCAAGTACAGTATGAATAGCCGGCACAGCTAGTTGGTCGGCAAGCACTAAACTACCGATACCTGATAGGATATCACGAACATGGTTTAGTCCACGCAGGCCACCTAAACCACCGGGTGAAGATGCGTAAAGTGCAGTCACTTTATTACGAAACGCTGGAACTGCGCCTTGCTCTGTACGTGAAGCCCAGTCAATCGCATTTTTAAGGACCGCGGTGATCGAGCCGTTATACTCAGGACTAGCAAGTAAGATACCATCTGCAGCACGTAGTTTGTCTTTTAAAAGCTGTGCGCCCTGAGGTGTACCTTGTGCTTCAATGTCTTCATCAAACATTGGTAAATTCAAATCGCCAAGCTTAATCACTTCTACTTCTGCGCCGCTTTCTAAAGCAAAGCGGGCTGCTTCATTAATCAATTTTTGGTTAAAGCTGTCTTTACGTAAGCTGCCTGCTAAGGCAATAATTTTAGGTGCAGTCATGGTGTTCGCCTTAATGTTGTTCGTTTAATTATCTTGTTACTTACTTTAGCAAATATTTACTTGCAGAAAAGCCAAATAAACGCAAAACTTATGTGCATATATGCACAGTTAAGATTAAGAGCAAATATGGCGATACACTTTGATGATTGGCAAGATGTAAAAGTTGCCTATGAAGTCGCGCGGTTAGGAACATTAACTGCTGCTGCTGAAAAGTTAAACGTACACCACAGCACGGTGCTTAGGCGAATAAATAACTTAGAAAAGAATTTAAATGCACGATTATTTCACCGTCATGCTCGTGGCTATAAAGTAACAGAGATTGGCGCGAAGTTATTCACTGCGGCTCAATCCATCAATAGCGAACTTGAGCGCTTACACAATGACATTATTGCTGCAGATAGCACCTTAAGAGGCAGTTTATTGCTTACAACTGTAAGTGGGTTTATTGATGTACTTAGTGATGTGTGTGAGCAATTTCAGAGTTTGCACCCACAAGTGCAGTTAGAAGTTATTCTTGACCAAAAGCGTTTGCGTTTAGATCATGGCCAAGCTCATATCGCAGTGCGTGCTGGTCCGCGGCCTGATGAAGGTGACTATATTGCACAACACTTAGCGCATTTATCATCGGGCTTTTATGCTTCAAAACGATATATAGAGAAACACGGGCAGCCTAAATCATTAAAGCAGCTAGAGCTGCATAATTTTGTTTCGGGCGTTGCTGGTTACAATGGCAAGGTGCCTTACTTTGCTTGGGTAGATGAAAATATTCCCGCGTCACAAGTTAAATTACGCGTGTCTGAGACCTCTGAAGCTACCCGTGCGATTGTCAAAGGACTAGGTATCGGCGGCTTACAACACGATGTAGCTGCGCAATACCCCGATTTAGTGCCGGTATTAGCGAATGAGTTAAGTTGGCCTACCGATTTATGGTTAGTAACACATCACCTAGTTCACAGAACGGCGAAGGTGCAGGCGTTTAGCCAACTGTTAAAAGCATATTTTAAAGAGATTACCTTATAGTGACTTTTTTACTTTTATACCGAGCCTTTTAGCTAGCCTGATCAAATTAGCGCGGTCGACATTTAAGGTGCGTGCGGTCGCAGCCCAGTTAAAATTATGCTGCTCAAGCTGCTGACTAACGAGATTATGCGTAAAGGTATCTGTTGCTTGTTTTAATGAAAGTTGCGGGCTATTTTCCTGCATGGTCGTAGGCGTCGGGATCAGAGCTGGAGTTTGTGTATTAAGGTTGAGCTCGCAATGTTCAGCCTCAATGGTAATGATGGCTTGTTGCCATTGGCTTTGTTTGGCTTTTAATGCAGCGCGGCTAATAACATGCTCCAACTCTCGAACATTTCCAGGCCAAGTGTATTGGGTTAATGTGAACTGGGCTTCGACACTTAATTTTAGCTGCTTAATGGCCAATTTTCTGGCTGTTTTTTCAATAAAGAAACCAGCTAGCAATACTACATCGTTTTCGCGCTGATTTAGTGGTGGAACATTCAGTGGATAAACACTCAATCGGTGATATAAATCGGCTCGAAAACGACCTTGCGCCACTTCATCTTTTAGATTGCGGTTTGTTGCGGCGATCACTCTTACATCAACATATTTTACCTTATCTTCGCCGAGCGTTTGGATTTCACCGCTTTGCAAAACTCGTAGTAATTTACTTTGCATAGCGAGTGGTAATTCGCCAATTTCATCTAAAAATAATGTACCGCTATCAGCAAGTTGAAATTTTCCTTGGCGTGCATTTTCAGCGCCTGTAAAAGCCCCTTTGGCATGGCCAAAAAATTCACTTTCGGCGAGGTTTTCAGGTAATGAGGCACAGTTTAAATGGATCAAAGGCTGCTGACTGCGCTTCGAGTGTAAGTGTATATTGCGGGCAACAAGTTCTTTTCCAACCCCGGTATCACCCTGAATAAGTACGCTAAATTCAGAACCTGCAACCAGTTTTATGTCATTTCTTAAGGTTTGCATCGCTGGGCTGTGGCCAATAATTTCAACCCCATCTCGAGTGAGTGCTTCACGATTTAACTCTTGTACTAATGCATGACTATGTTGGGCATGATGTTGGTACTGCTGTAACAAAAGGGCGGTTTTTAACTGTGCTGCACACAGCTGACTAAGTATGGCGAGCAGTTGCATATCAAAGTCATCAAAGGCGTGGGCATTTAGGCTATCTAATGTAATCACACCCAATAAAGTGTCGCCTTCTAATAATGGCATACCCAGGCAGGCATGTACGGGAATATCTCCTTCTTGATGGTTAAGTAACCCATCATAAGGATCTGGTAACGAGCAATCTTGAGCAAATTTTAAAGGCTGACTGGAGTCACAGATAGCGTGTAAGCGTGGGTGATTGTTGATCACAAACCGCCGGCCTAATGTGTCTGGCATTAAGCCATCAATAGCCACAGGCTTTAATACATTATCTTGGCAAATAAGCAACGCGGTTGCATCGCTGGGCAGCACGTTTTTTACGCATTCAATAATGTGTTGATAGTGATTGGCTTGCACCTTAATAGTACCCAACTGCAAAGCGGTGTTCAAAAGGGTTAAGGTATTAATCATGTCAATTTGACTCTAATGTGTTTTATTTCATTTGTGATGGTGTGTCATTATGACCTTTATGTCAACACTTAAAGTTATAAATCACTGATAATTAATGGTTTAAATTGTTGGCTCACTCTGTGCAATACAAGGTGTATATCTATAATGTACAGGGGGATTTATGTCTTACTACAACACTGTTTGCAGCAACTTAGCCACAGATACTGATTTTTACCTACGTTTATTAATAGGCGCTAATTGGGCGCTTTTGCTGAGTTGCTTGTCGCTTGGAGTGACCGTTTTATTTAGTTACCCGTTGGCTGATTTACTTTCAACTAAACTGCAAATAGTGGCGCATATTTCTACCATTATTGCAGCGACGATTTTAAAAATTAGTTATGTATTGCGCTGTATTGCACTAAATAGCTTAGGTAGAGAGGTGCGCTAATGCGGCCAATAAATTTAACCGAGCCGGCGGCTGAAAACGTGCGTTTTTATCAACTTAGTCAATGGCCAATCTGGAACCTCGCTTTTCGCCCTGCTTTTTTAGGTGCGGGCTTGCTTGCTGTTTTTTCTATTGGCTATTGGTTACTCATTTTAACGGGATATGCAAATTGGCAGTTAAGCATGCCTGCAACACTCTGGCACGCTCATGAAATGATGTTTGGTTTTGCAGGTTTTGTTGCTGTAGGTTTTTTATTAACCGCCGCTCAGACCTGGACTGGCGTACCAAGTATTAGCGGTAGTGCTTTGATGGGATTAACTTTTGTTTGGTTAGCAGCGCAGGGAGCATTTTTCATCTCTATGCCAAGTGTTCACGGCATCAACCTATTTCTAGTTATTGGATTGCAGTTGCTATGGTGGCTTGGGGCTATAGCCGCTTTAGCAAACATGCTTATTGTGGCTAAAAGTAAGAATAACTATATTTTTTTATTTATGCTCAGTGCATTAGCTACACTAAATATCTCCTATCTATGGTTAGTCATACAGCAAAAGAATGCGTTAGCACTTTCAATTGCAGACACCGCCATACTGGTAATGACGATATTAGTAGGGGTCATTGCTGGGCGTGTTGTGCCTTTTTTTACAGCGCGAGGCTTAGAGCTTAGCGAGCAAGTGCGCTCGCCCCGATTAGATAAAATATTGCTGTATTGCGCGGTGCTGGGTGTTTCTGCCTTTTTCATTAGTCAGGTATTTGTGCGCAGTTTAAATCCCGGCTGGATAATGAGTGTGGTGGCTGCTTTGCACTTAACTCGTTCATTTATATGGTGGAATAGTAAGGTATTAACAGTGCCACTTTTGTGGTCATTGCATGTGTCTTATTTTGCTTTGGGTGTGGGTTTAACCTTGGTTGCGCTGAGCTTTTTCAGTTCAATTATTTTATTTAGCGACGCACTGCATATGATCACCATAGGCACGATTAGTATGATGATTTTAGCCATGATGAGCCGTGTATCTCTGGGTCATACAGGCCGTCCACTTCGTGTGCCACACGCTATATCTGCTGCATTCGGTTTAATGGTTATTGCGGCGATAACTCGCTCATTACTTCCCATTGTTATTGGTTCATCAATTGCGTGGCAGCTTAGCGCACTATGTTGGCTAGTGGCATTTTTACTGTTCTTACTCCATTACGCACCTATTTTGACACAGCGTCGTGTTGATGGGCGTCGGGGTTAATTTTTTAAGTTATTAGGAAACGTAGTATGTTATCTGAGAAAACCATTTCGATTGTAAAAAGTACAGCCCCTTTATTAGCGCAAGCAGGGACCGTTGTGACAGAGCATTTTTATAATCGTATGTTTAGCCATAACCCTGAACTGCAAGATATTTTTAATATGGCCAATCAGCGCAGCGGGCGTCAGCAATTTGCATTATTTAATGCGTTAGCAGCGTATGCACAACATATTGATAATTTGGGTGTGTTAAAGGAAGCGCTTGCACGAATTAATCATAAACATACAAGTATGCATATTCTGCCAGAACATTACCCAATTGTAGGTGGGCATTTGATTGGCACCTTAAAAGAGCTATTACCTGAGCAGTTCACCGCTGAAGTGGAGTACGCTTGGCGCGAAGCGTACGCTTTACTTGCTGATATTTGTATAACCGAAGAGGCGGCGCTTTACGAACACAGTAAAACCAAACACGGCGGCTGGACAGGAACTCGTAAATTTGTGATAGCTAACAAGTGTATCGAATCCGAGTTGGTGACCAGTTTTACCCTAGAGCCTGTTGATGCAAAGGCTGTAATAACTCACAAACCTGGGCAATATCTAGGGATAAAGGTAAAACCTGATGACACGCAATACAATGAAATTAGGCAATACTCCATTTCTCAACAAAGTAATGGAGAAAACTACCGAATCAGTGTGAAAAAAGAGTTGGTACCGGGTCCTGGTATTGTTTCCAATTACTTACACTCGCTTGATGAGGGGGGTGTTGTGCAATTATACCCGCCAGCTGGCGATTTCTTTTTAAGAGACAGCAAAAAACCTACAGTACTAATTTCGGCTGGTGTTGGTCAAACTCCAATGCTAGCAATGCTGCAAACAATATTGCAGAATGAATCCAACTCTGAAATCGTTTATTTACATGCCTGTGAGAATGAGCAGCAGCATGCATTTGCCAGTTATTTAAATGATCTTGCAGCCGTACACACCTCTTTAAAGCATTACACTTGGTATAATCAAGAAAGTAAGAGTGGAGTGTTCAGTGGTTTAATGGATATAAGTACTGTTGCAAATCAGCTTCCATTGGCTAAATGTGACTTTTACTTATGTGGCCCAACAAGTTTTATGGCAGCAATTAAGCAACAATTGCTTGCTTTGAATGTTGATGCTGAACGTATACATTACGAAGTGTTTGGTCCACATCAAGCGCTTTAATCCGCTCATAACAAAAAGGCGCTTAATGCGCCTTTTTGGTTTTAGATAACTTCACATTCGACATTGCTTAGCGGAATACTCAACTGCTTTTTAGGGTAAAATAGAAAGCATTGCTCCCCTGACTTTTTCAAGACAAACTTTTCTGAAGGTATATTATGTGCGCCCATAATAGGCATGCCATCAGGGCCTTTAGTTGTGCCATGATCTATCAAAAGCTGTGCGCTTTTAGTAAATACATCATCTGCAAGGGTCACTAAAGGGCCACCTTTCGCGGTTTGAATTGCTTGTTGCAGCTGCGTCACAATTCCCGGGTTTACGCGCGATAGGGTTGCATCTTGAGGCTCTACAGCTTGTGTGCTATTGCAACCTGTTATTATGATTGCGCTAACAGCGCTTAGTATGTATTTAATCATTTGCATCCCCTGTACTAGGCCATGTTAAATCCATATTTGTGTTGTAAAGCGACTGAGGTATCTCAAGCGATAAACCCGTTTCGTTACTTTGTGCATAGCTGGCAGGTTGTTGTTTAGCGTTTTGTGCCACTTCAGGGCAGCCATTATTTGTAATATGGTATAACGCCGTCGATAGCAGTGCTTCGTTTGTATCACCTAGTTGATGATCAAAGTCATCAGTAACAGGGCAGCCTTTAACATCAGCTGAAAACTGTGGTGAAGGCGTGGGTGTTAAACCATCTGAATATTCACCAAATCCTTTATAATTAGCACCACTGAACTGAATAGTATAGTAAGTAGTTGCACAGTTGTGGGTAGGTGTAAAACCATAAGGTTTACCGCACGTTGTGTCGCCAATTAATACCACCTCAACATCAATACCTTTTAAACCATTAATAAAGGCTTCAGATGCAGAGCAGGTACCTGATGTGCTAAGGACATAAACTTTTGATAGGTTTAAATCAGGTAAAAGAATTTGTTTACCTTCAAACGTTGAGTAATCAATTTCTTGGTTAATGAATGATAAAGGTACTTCCTTTGGTAGCTTGTCATTCTGAATCGTTTGATAATAGTAAAAATCGTCAGTGTTAGCAGGGCCAGCGACCATGTAAGCTAATTGTGATGACATAGCTAATAAACCACCGCCGTTGTATCTAAAGTCGATGACTAATTCGTCGACTTGATCAGCCTTAAACTTATTAACTGCATCGATTAAACCTTCTTGCGCAACACCTATATGGCTATTGAACTGCATGTAACCTACACGTGTATTGTTTTGTGTAGTAAATGTATTTACGTTCTGAACCGGGGTTTTTGCAATGTTACCCGCTGTAATGGTGATTGATTTTTCAGTCCCGTCATTACTGCGCACTCTAAAGTTATGTGCTTCGCCAGCTGTTGGGCCAAACAAAATACTATTGAGCGAGTCAATTCCAGCTTGAGTGTTGGTATCTATGCTTACATCATCAACAGAAAGAACGGTATCGCCACGTTGTATTCCTGCATTTTGTGCTGGTGAATTATCTTCAAGATAGGCAACTCTTAACACTCTTGGTGGCGTGTTTGAAATAAATGACCAGTTAATGCCGTAACCGGAGACTACGCCTGATTGTGCTTCTTTATAAAAGTCTTCAGTGGGTTCGCTGTAATGAAAATTATCTTTCTTAGCGCCAGAATCAGTCGTTTGCTCAGTTTTTAATTGCGCAAAATAAGCCGCAACAGTATCAAAGCTTTCTGGGTTTTTATCTGTTATTTCGTCATACCACAGGTATGTTTCATCACTCCAAGAACGTAGCCACATTTTTTCTGTTAGGGTGGAGCCTGCTTTATCAGGGTATGGCTGGTTATTATTGTATGGGTCGTTACCTGTGCGTGGCACATCACATTGGTTTTTAAATGTACTTGATGCGTCAAATTCACCTGCAACCCATTCAACCTCATTAGACTGTGGTGGCGGTGTTACCACATTGGTAGAGTCTGTATTATTTGAATCTTTATTTAGGCTACCGCCGCCTCCACATGCTGTAATTGCAAGACCAGAAAAAGCAATGAGAATAGCAGTAGAGATTCTTTTTTTATTAAACATATTTGGTTACGTTCTTGTAAATACTTGTTTCGAAAATATCAATACAGCTCAAGATAGGCAACAAAAAATACGTTTATAATGTAAACATTTGTAGAGTTAAAGATGCTGAGAGTTTTGGGTTTGTGCCAAGTTCTGGTTTTGCCATGCTTTAAATAACTGCTGTTGTTTATTGGATATTTTTAATCCGTAGGTTTTTTGCATGTAAAAGTATGCATCTGCAATACGCTTTCGCGAATAACCGGGTGGTTCAACAACTCGTTGTTTAAAGTTCACTTTTACCTGGCAGTTGCCATATTGTGTGGCGCTACCTGCAATCATACCAAAGCGATAATTCGATCTATCCGCATTAATTTCACCAATCGCAGGGGCTAGATTATTAATATCGGCTTCCATTTTTCTAAACTGCTCGCTGGTTTTCACGCAGTTTTTTCGCCCACCATTTTGCCAACATTGTAACTGGTGGCCAAACTCCCAAGCTGGAACTATGTGTTCCCATTCAATCCGAACGGCACGAGCATTGGGTTTACCTGAGCGTGTTACGGCATTGCGTGGTATATAACCGCACGCATTTGGATCGGGTATTAGCTTTTTACCTTGGCGTTTTATATCACAACCACAGTAAATACTTTTAGCATCGTTGGGTAAGGTTTTTATCAGGTGTTTTTTGGCGCTTGAGAAACTCGTAAATTGCTCTGCGTAAAGGTTAAAACTCAGGCAAAAAAAAGCGAGCGCAAGAAGAAAATGCGGCATATCCAATCACTTTAGTGAACAACAGGAAACGCTATTTTAGAGTGATTATTCAAACGGGTAAATCAGTTGAATGGAGTATGTTCAGAGAAATGCAATGATACAACAGGCAAGGCACTTATAAGGTATTCATAAGGCACTCATAATGCCTTACTGCAATTTAAAGTTTTCGGCGGCGTAGGCGTACATTTTGTAGTAAAAGTAGCATGCCAGTGATACAAAACAGTACGCTAGTCGCTGAAAAACTAATCAGTAATGGGTTATTAAAGTCTTCGCGCTCATCGTAGTCCATTATGTGCAACATCCAAAAAAAGTCGAAAATTCGCCATATAGTGCTGCGAACTGTGATTACTTTACCACTATCTGCCCATAAATAGAGTGTTGTATTAAAAGTGTCGTTAAAACTCACTTGCCATATATTTTCTTTGTAGCCAACTTCTCGAGGCCCTGCTTCAAGTAGATTTATCGTATTAATCTTAGCGTCAATTATCAGGTGAGCTTTTGCATTTTCGGCAATTTGTATTTTATTGGGATTACTAAATGGTTGCCCTGTTACTCCATCAAAATGATGCTCTTTTGTGTCAGTTTTTAGCGTAATGATCGGGGTGTTTAAAAAATGAGAATAGGTAATCTGTTTAGGCTGTTTGATTTGAGCTACTATTTTATCGAGTGACGCAGGGTAATTTTTTTGAGTAAATGGATTGTCGATTGCTCGAGCTGCCAAATGCTTACCATGAACTTTTTCAAGCGGAATAGCGCTCATGACTAAACCACCTAACAGCCATGCAAAAATTTGCAAAGCAAGAATGTATCCAAGCCATTTATGACATTTACGAGCGTGCTTGAAAATACGTTTATTCATTAAAAAACTCATTTGTTATTATTTTTTGCGCAGTATTTTACAAAGTATACCGAGTTTGACCATGTGGCAAATTGTCGCAGTAGGGCTTTAGAGTTGTTCTGCATAATAGAGAAGTGAAAGTGAGTAGTGGTCGAATTTGCAAGGGATAGAGTTTGGTATAAATGCAAATTTAGGTTAAAGTTTGCGTTGTAATTAACGCGGGGTAAAACAATAGCATGTCGGAAATTCAATTTTTAAATGTAGATCTAGAGCTTGAGTCTAAACAAGATATTAGTGCACTAGTGGCAGACTTAAAAAAAATTGCCACAGTTTTACACTATGACAAAGATGAATATCGTCAATTAGCGCGTATTGAGGCGAATCTTGAAGTGTCTACACCAGATAAAGCCATTAACCATATGTGTGAATTAATTGAATCCTGTTCACGCAATGCATTAAAACAATGGTTAGCGTGCTCTCGGCGCACGTTTGATATAGGCTTTGAGTCAGGCACTTCACCAAAATGTTTTAATCAAGCGCTGCAAGCAGATACGCTGTTGCGAATATCTGCTATTGGTGCAGGCGTTGAGATAACGATTTATCCAATAGAAAGTTAATTTTTACGCTCAACCACTGCTGCGGTCATTCTTGATACGCAGCACAGTTCACCTCGACTGTTTGTTATCTTAATTTCCCATACCGATGTCCGTTTTCCTATGTGTATAGGTTTTGCTACTGCCGTGAGCACGCCATTTCGAGATGCTTTTAAATGGTTTGCATTTATTTCTTGGCCAACACAGTAAAATTTTGTGAAATCTATAACAAAATTAGCAGCATAACTGGCAACTGTTTCTGCAAGCACAACATTTGCTCCGCCATGAACCATTCCAATAGGGTTGTGGTGTGCAGGTATTGCAGGCATCGTTGCCACTAAATAGTCATCGCCAATCTCAGTGATTTCTATACCCATTGTTTTCATTAACGTGCCTTGGCCATTAATGCCTTCATCAAGTTGTTTACACTGCGCTAGAGTGATTGGGTGATACCAAATAGCCATGGAATGTCCTCGATTAAAAATTTAAAACCAGCCTACACTTTTGTACACTTTTCTACAGTTAAGATCATCTAAATAGCTAAAATATACCTAATGTTACATTTTAGGAACGCATGATGAAAAAAGGAATAATGCTGTTAATTAGCTGTTTATCGTTATCCAGCTATGCAGATATCAATCATCAGGTTGATCTCGGGTTAACTGATTTAAGTGGCTTGGATAAAGCATTTTTAGGTGCGAGATACCGTTATTTTAGTGATGACTTAACCGCCTTATCTGGTCCTCAAGAGCTAAAAAGTCACTTGCACCGAGTGAACAATATTGCGTTAGGTGGCTTTGCGAATGACAACCTTTACTATATTACCAGTGATGCGACTTATTATTGGCAACATGGCTTAATTTTAGCGGCTGGCTTGCGGCATGTTGATGATGATGGCGGCCATTGGCAATCAGACAGCTCTTTAG
The DNA here is from genome assembly GCF_043641955.1 of Pseudoalteromonas atlantica. Classification (GTDB taxonomy): domain Bacteria; phylum Pseudomonadota; class Gammaproteobacteria; order Enterobacterales; family Alteromonadaceae; genus Pseudoalteromonas; species Pseudoalteromonas atlantica_A. The sequence goes on along the minus strand of NZ_JBHZRV010000009.1, from coordinate 154,683 downwards.
TGACGGCCTCAATTGGAAACCAGGTAAATGATCAGCTACAAATAGGCTTAACTGCTTTTTACAACTATTTTCAAGGGAAAGGCTATTATTTAAAAGACAATGTAACGTCGGTTGAATGGAGTTATGCGCCGTATGTGCGCTGGACCAGCTTAACCAATAATAAAGGCTGGGATCTACAAGCTAAGCAGTTAGTTGGGCGCTATCGGTATGTTCAAGGGCGGGTAGCGTATTATATAAATCAAGATTGGTCAGTTGCTTTGGTCGCTAATGTTCGTGACCATGGCAATAATACTGATAACTATGAGTTGCAAACACAGTACTGGTTTAATGAGCATATAGCGCTAAAGTTTGGTTTAGGCGCATCTTTTAAATCTGATGATGGTTTAAATAGCGCCACTTTATTGCTAAGTACTAGATGGTAAAAAAGTAGGGCTAAAGGTAACTAATTTAAAATTTGCGATTTTCAAATAACTGTATATACTCACAGTTAAATGTACTGTATGGAAAACCAGTTGTATGCGCCCATTAACGAATCGTCAAGCTCAAATTCTTGAATTAATCAAAGTGTTTATCAAAGATACTGGTATGCCGCCTACGCGTGCTGAAATTGCACAAACTTTAGGTTTCAAAAGTGCAAACGCTGCTGAAGAGCATTTAAAAGCACTGGCTAAAAAAGGTGTTATTAAAATGAAGCCAGGTGCAAGCCGTGGTATTCAGCTGGTAGAAGAGGATGAACCCGAGCAACTTGGATTACCACTAATTGGCCGAGTCGCAGCTGGTGAACCAATACTTGCACAACAACATGTTGAAAGCTATTGTCAGATTGACCCTTTAATGTTCAAGCCAGCCGCTGATTTTTTATTGCGTGTACAAGGTATGAGTATGAAAGACATTGGTATTATGGATGGTGATTTACTTGCTGTACATCGAACGCAGGTTGCTGAAAATGGTCAAGTGGTTGTTGCGCGTGTTGATGATGATGTAACAGTTAAACGCATTGAAAAAGCAGGGAAAAAAGTTCTCTTACATGCTGAAAATGATGAATTTACTGCAATTGAGGTCGACCTTGAGCATGAGTCATTTAATATTGAAGGATTAGCTGTAGGCGTTATTCGAAACGCAGACTGGATGTAAGATTGGTTGTTATAAGTTTATAACGATGTAGGTTGGGCCATGTATTTATTCCTAATAGTTTATTTACTGCCACCTCGGTGCACCAAATGAGTGATATTTGGTGCTTATATTTTTTATAGCCACGTTAGCTGCAGTATTACACACTTCTATATAGCTTCTTAAGCCTTATCACACCTCATTATCCGCCAGTTTCAGGCGCTTAGAATATTCCCGCAAAACAAAATAACGCTCTGATTTAACATTGTTATTTTTGCACCAAAATAGAATTTTATTTACCTTAAAACTTGCTAATTGTTTATTTTTTAACTAATTGGTTAATACGCTGTGTTAATTAGTGATCTTTTTGCGTTATAGCGTCTGAAGACATAAACATAACCAGTAACAATAAAAAAATAACGAATTGGCGAGTATAAAGCAGTGCCGCCTCTTCGCTTTGCGTCTTGCAATAGCATCAAAAGGAGCTGTCACATGGGTAAATTGAGCTCTACCTTGTGGCTTATATTATTAATGCTTCCGCAGCAATTATTGGCAAACAGTCAATATAATATGCGAGAAGGTGTCACTGATATAAGTAATAATGTTTATCAACTGCACATGACTATTTTTATTATATGTTGTGTGATTGGGGTGATTGTATTTGCCGTTATGTTTTGGGCATTAATACATCATCGTAAATCGAAAGGGGCAGTACCTGCCCAATTTCATGAAAGTACAAAAGTAGAAATACTTTGGACGGCAATTCCCTTTGTCATTCTAATAGCTATGGCAGTCCCAGCCACTAAAACTTTAATCGCGATGGAAGATGCTAGTAAAGCTGACATCACTATCAAAGTCACTGGGTCGCAGTGGAAGTGGCATTATGAATACATGGGAGAAGATGTTGATTTCTATTCCATTCTATCAACACCTAGTGACCAAATAGCGAATCAAGCTGAAAAAACGGATACCTATTTACTCGAGGTCGATAAACCTTTAGTGCTTCCAATTAATAAAAAAATCCGTTTTTTAATGACCTCAGATGACGTAATTCATTCATGGTGGGTGCCTGACTTTGCTGTTAAGAAGGATGCCAATCCTGGCTTTATTAATGAGACTTGGACCCGAATTAATGAAGAAGGCATTTACCGAGGCCAATGCGCCGAACTATGCGGTAAAGATCACGGTTTTATGCCTGTTGTAGTAGAGGCCAAGTCCGAGGCAGACTTTGAAACTTGGTTAGCCAATGCAAAGCAAGCCAAGCAACAAGCTGCAGCTGCTGATGCAGCGCTATTAGATCAAACTCTACCAAAAGAAGAGCTTATGGTACTGGGAGAGCAAGTATACATGGCTAGTTGCGCTGCTTGCCATCAACCCACAGGCATGGGATTACCCGGTGTTTTCCCAGCTCTTAAGGGAAGCCCTATCGTGTTAGGAGATATTAAAGATCACATAGATATTGTTGTACATGGTAGCCCGGGTACTGCTATGCAGGCATTTGTAAAACAACTATCAATTAAACAGCTTGCCGCTGTTATTACCTATAAACGTAATGCGTGGGGTAACAATACAGGTGAAGTAGTTCAGCCAAGTGATATTCAGGCATGGATTGATGAAACTGCGGAGGCTAAGCCATGAGTAGCATAACAGACGAGCATAATAACGACGCTGCGCATCATGATGCGGGGCATCACCACCCAGCAAAGGGTTTTAAACGTTGGTTGTTTACTACTAATCATAAAGACATTGGTAGTTTATATTTAATATTTTCACTTACCATGTTTTTAATTGGTGGTGCGATGGCTATGGTGATCCGTGCTGAATTATTTCAGCCTGGTTTACAGTTAGTCGATCCTCACTTTTTTAATCAAATGACCACGGTTCACGGTTTAATTATGGTGTTTGGTGCGGTAATGCCAGCATTTACTGGGTTGGCAAACTGGATGGTGCCCTTAATGATTGGTGCGCCGGACATGGCTCTACCCAGAATGAATAACTGGAGCTTTTGGATTTTACCCTTCGCGTTTTTGATTTTGTTAGCATCGCTGTTTATGCCAGGTGGTGGCCCTGCATTTGGGTGGACGTTCTATGCGCCGCTTTCAACAACGTATAGTAATGATAATACCGCTTTATTTGTGTTTGCGGTGCATATCATGGGTATTAGCTCCATTATGGGCGCCATCAACGTGGTTGTAACTATCGTTAATATGCGTGCGCCTGGCATGACGTGGATGAAACTCCCGTTATTTGTTTGGACGTGGTTGATCACAGCGTTTTTATTGATAGCAGTAATGCCCGTGTTAGCCGGTGCGGTCACCATGGTATTAACTGATAAATACTTCGCAACCAGCTTTTTTGATGCTGCTGGAGGGGGAGATCCGGTTATGTTCCAGCATATTTTCTGGTTCTTCGGTCACCCTGAAGTGTACATTATGATACTCCCTGCATTTGGCATTATTTCGACGATAGTGCCGACCTTTTCTCGTAAAAAGCTCTTTGGCTACGCCTCTATGGTGTACGCAACCTCCTCAATTGCGCTGCTAAGCTTTATTGTTTGGGCGCATCATATGTTCACGACAGGAATGCCTGTTGCAGCTGAGCTATTCTTTATGTATGCAACGATGCTGATATCGGTGCCGACTGGGGTAAAAGTGTTTAACTGGGTAGCCACTATGTGGCGAGGGTCTATTAGCTTTGAAGTACCCATGTTGTTCAGTATTGCGTTTATTGTGCTGTTTACTCTAGGTGGATTCTCAGGCTTGATGTTAGCTATTACACCTGCCGATTTTCAGTATCATGACACGTACTTTGTGGTGGCACATTTTCATTATGTGTTAGTGACCGGTGCCGTATTCTCGATTATGGCAGGGGCATACTATTGGCTGCCCAAATGGACGGGCAATATGTTTAATATCACCTTAGCTAAGTGGCACTTTTGGCTATCTTTGGTGAGTGTAAACGTGCTGTTCTTCCCAATGCATTTTGTTGGACTGGCTGGTATGCCAAGACGGATCCCAGATTACGCGCTGCAATTTGCTGACTTTAACGCGATTATTAGTATTGGTGGCTTTGCCTTTGGGTTATCGCAGTTACTATTTGTTGTTGTGGTTTATAAGTGCGCGAAAGGCGGTGACAAGGTGCCAGCAAAAGTGTGGGATGGCGCAGAGGGATTAGAGTGGGAAGTCGCATCGCCAGCTCCATATCATACCTTCGATACACCACCGGAGATTAAATAATGACGCATGCGCCTTTGCTTAAACGACTGGTATTAATATGCATAGGCATGTTTGCTTTCGCTTTTGCTTTGGTGCCTTTATACGATGTTTTTTGCGATATCACAGGCTTAAACGGGAAGCCATCTCTAGAGCAAGCGCAGCAAAGTAACGCCATTACTGATAATCGCGAAGTCGATGTGAGCTTTACAACACATGCTCAAAGTGGCGCGCCATTTGAAGTGAAATCACATGAATATAGTGTGGTGGTAAAACCTGGTGCAATGCGAGAAGTATTGTTTAAGGCAAAAAACCTTAGCAACCAAGACAAAGTTATGCAGGCAGTTCCCTCAGTGTCACCGGGTAAAGCTGCTAAGTATCTTCATAAAATGGCGTGTTTTTGTTTTGACCAACAGCCGCTAAAAGCGGGAGAAGAAGTTGAGTTTAAACTCCTTTTTTATGTTGATACTGAGCTACCAAGTGATGTTGAAGAGTTAACTCTGTCGTACACCGTATTTGATATTAGTAGTCAATTTTTGGCTAGTAATTAGGAGCAAGTAAGATGAATCAAAATTACGAAAAATACTATGTACCTGATCAAAGCCCTTGGCCAATTGTGGGTGCTGTTGCGATGTTCTTAATCGCTGTAGGTGCTGCGCTAACTGTCATGCAAGCAAGTGAAGAGGGCGGTAATGGACATTACATATTGTATGGCGGCATTGCTATTTTACTCTATATGTTATTTAGCTGGTTTAAAAATGTGATTGAAGAATCGCATCAAGGTTTGTATTCCGCCCAGATGGACCGATCATTTCGCCAAGGCATGAGCTGGTTTATTTTCTCTGAGGTAATGTTTTTCATGGCTTTTTTTGGTGCATTATTTTATGCCCGAATGATATCTGTTCCTTGGTTAGGGGGCGCAGGTAACAATGCGATGACAAATGAAGTGCTATGGCCAACATTTGAAGCTGTATGGCCATTAGTGACTACGCCAGCCGGTGATACAACACAAGCAATGGGGTGGCTTGGACTACCTTTAATAAATACAGTAATACTGCTCATCTCATCTGTGACGCTGCATTTTGCCCATGTGGCAATAGAAAACAATAAACGAGGTCCGTTAAAAGTTTTTTTGGGTGCCACTATTTTACTTGGGGTTGTGTTTTTAGGCTTACAGGTTGAAGAGTATATCCATGCTTATCAAGATCTAGGGTTAACCTTAGACTCGGGTGTTTATGGCAATACATTCTTCTTGTTGACCGGTTTTCATGGCATGCATGTGACATTGGGTACAATTATTTTACTCGTTGTATTCTTTAGAATATTAAAAGGCCATTTTAGCCCCAAAAAGCATTTTGCTTTTCAAGCTGCTGCTTGGTACTGGCATTTTGTTGATGTGGTTTGGTTGTGTTTATTTGTGTTTGTATATGTGTTGTAGGATTTACATTCGGGTTGATATAGCCAAGTTTAAACGCGGCAATGACAACAACAAGTACAACGACAGAAAATAGCACGCGACGGCCTAAATAATGAGACATAGGCCGTCCTTTATCACGACCAGAGACCATTATAAATAGCGCACGAAATAAGTTAAAAAGTATAAACAATAACAACAGTACAATAATAATTTTTATAATCACTGGGTTCACCTTTATGCAGTTAGTTTTATGGCGTAAACAAAAGCTTAGCTCAATTTTCATCGTTTGCGTGGTGTTAGTTGTGGTATTCGTTTGTTTGCGTTTGAGTTATTGGCAAATACAGCGAGCAGAGGCAAAAGCGTTGCAGCTTGCACATATTGAGAGTGTTCAAGATCAGGGTGTTATGCAATGGTCTCAAATACAGGCATTACCAGTTACTTGGAATAAAACTGGCATAAAAGTCACTTTTACTGGTCGACTCGCAAGTCAGTATTATTGGTTGTTGGATAATCAAATATACCAAGGGCAAGTAGGCTACGATGTGCTTACTTTATTTACACCAACAGGCAGTAAAATCCCCATTGTTGTTAACTTAGGGTGGGTAAAAGCGCCTCTCACACGTCAACAGCTCCCGTCTGTTAATCTGCCAAAGCAGCCTATAGAAATGACAGTACAATTAAAACAAGGACAACTCTCAGGTTTTACCTTAGAAAATAGTGATGCGGTTCAGTCAGATGATTGGCCTAAGCGAATTCAAAATATTGATTTAGAAGTTTTTTCTAAACAAGCAGGAACATTAATGACCGATTTTATTGGCTATCGGCAAGGCGCAGGAGATGAGCTAGGTATACCGCATTACCAAGCTGTTGTAATGAGCCCGCAAAAACATTATGGCTATGCGGTGCAATGGCTGTTAATTGGTTTAGCCTGTATTGGGGTTGCTATATTTGCAAGTAAAAAGAAGGATTTAAAATGAAAAATAAACCGATGATCATATTTTTAGGGTGCTGTTTGGTGCCTTTAATCATGGCGTATTTATCACTGAAGTTTGAGTGGATCACTCCCGCTATCAGTAACAATGGTGAGTTTTTAACAACTGAAATAAAGCTAAAAGAGTGGCAAGAATCAGAGCATAAGCAATGGACAATTGCACTTAATCACCCACAGCAGTGCTCGCAAGCATGCACTGAGCAATTAAATGCACTGGATAACTTATATGTCGCACTGGGTAAAAACCAAGGCAAAGTAGACATGGTGATTTTAGGAGAACCAAAAGAAACTGCAACACCATGGCGACAACTGGCTGAAACGGATCAGCTGGAGCCTGCAAGTTTATACCTAATTGATCACATGGGGTTAGTTGTTTTGCACTACCCATATAAACAAGAACCACAACAAAACCGTTTAACCCAAAAGGGGCTATTAAAAGACTTAAAAAAGTTACTCAATTATTCGCGCTCAAGCTAATGCCATTAAAAGGGGCTGATGATGTATAAAAATTATAAAAACTTAGTGCTAGCAACCTTCTTTTTATCTATCGTGGTTGTAGGATTAGGCGCTTATACGCGCTTAAGTGATGCAGGATTGGGGTGCCCTGATTGGCCAGGCTGTTATGGCTTTTTAACAGTGCCAAAACATGAAGCCGATTTAGCGCATGTTGAACAAACTTACCCCGATATGATGTTCGAAACAGCAAAAGCTTGGAAAGAAATGATCCATCGCTACTTTGCTGGTAGTTTGGGGTTATTAATTTTAGCGCTGTTTATTTTCGCGTTCATTCAACGTAAGCATTCACAATTCCCCGTTAAATTACCGTTTTTTTTATTAGTGTTAGTTGTATTTCAAGCAGCGTTAGGCATGTGGACTGTCACGATGAATCTGCAGCCCCTTATTGTAATGGGCCATTTATTAGGCGGCTTTAGTATTTTGTCGTTAGTCGCTTTGTTGTATTTAAGGCTAACTGCAAAGCCGATAGAAGGGGGCGACGCCCCTGCACGGCGTCATTTTAATTTGAGCCTAGTTGCATTGGTTGTATTGATTATTCAAATTGCATTGGGAGGCTGGCTGGCAGCAAATTATGCTGCACCACACTGCAACGGATTACCACTATGTAGTTATGGGCAACCCTTTTCTTTGAGTAGTGTGTTTCAACTTCCGTTAGAGCACAGCACGTATGAATATGGTGTGCTGTCACAACAAGCAAGGATGTCGATTCATTTGTTACACCGAATTTGGGCTTTAGTTACCTGTGTTGTGCTTGCGCTAATAATGTGGCGAATTTATAGCCATGCCTTATCAGCAAAAATTAAACATTGCACGGTCACTGTGCTTATTGCACTAGTGTGTCAAATAAGTTTAGGGCTGGCTGTGGTGCATTGGCATTTTCCATTGGGGGTAGCGCTGGCACATAATTTAATGGCTGCCATACTGTTAATTACGCTTATTCGTTTATGTTTCTATTTAAAATCACGTAGCTAGGAGGCTGTTATGGCACAATCATTAACAATAACAAAAGTCACACCTCATCGACTGTCCGATTTATTAAAAGATTATTTGGCAATTAGTAAATTCAAAGTAGTGGCAATGCTGGTTTTAACTGCTTGGGTGGGCCTGGCGCTTGCCCCTGATGTGGGCCGAGGGGTTGTTGTACAGTTTATTAGCTTATTGGCTATAGGCCTTTTATCAGCTGCCGCTGCGGTAATAAACCATGTAGTTGATAGTGAAATTGATAGTAAAATGGCTCGTACGCGTCATCGACCAGTGGCGAAAGGTCGTTTATCGAAGCGACACGCACTTACTTTTGCAGCAGTCATTGGGGTGAGCGGTTTTGTCATGCTGGTTATATGGGCAAATACGCTTACAGCTGTGTTAACACTTTTTGCGCTGGTGGGTTATGCCTTTATTTATACGTCGTTTTTAAAGCGAGCTACACCACAAAATATAGTTATTGGCGGGCTTGCTGGTGCAATGCCGCCTTTATTAGGTTGGGTGTCTGAAACGGGTCAAATGGCAGCAGCACCTTGGTTATTAGTGATGATTATATTTACGTGGACGCCGCCTCATTTTTGGGCATTAGCCATTGCACGAAAAAGTGATTATGAACGTGCTAAAATCCCTATGCTTCCTGTTACACATGGCATTGAATTTAGTAAAACATGTGTTATCGCTTATTCTATTTTATTAGCTTTAGTGTGTGTATTACCCTATTTAATAGGCATGTCTGGTGAAATTTACTTAATCGCTTCGAGTTTATTAAACGCAGCCTTCATTTATAAAGCAATTAAATTAAAAGTAGCGCCTGAAGAGGGAACTGCGATGGATCTATTTCGTTTTTCAATTATCCATTTAATGTTACTCTTCATAGCCTTATTTGCTGATAAATGGCTAGTTATATGAAAGTATGGGTATTGAGATTTGGTCTACCAATAACAATGGTTTTAAGTATTTTTTTATTAGCAGGTTGTAGTGATAAGACCAAGCCAGATGTAGACGCATTAGTGTATGAAAATGCAAAACCGCTGAGTGAATTTGCATTAAATGATCAACACAATAGTGAAGTGACAAAAGCTAATTTTGAGGGGCAATGGAACCTTGTATTTTTGGGATATACTAGCTGCCCAGATATATGCCCACTCACGTTAGCAAAGTTAAACGCAGTCCATAAATCACTGAGTGATAAATACGCATTGCAAATATGGTTTTTATCGGTTGACCCAAAACGTGATACTGCCAAGAAGAGAAAAGCCTATATAGACTATTTTAATCCTGACTTTTTAGCCGTATCAGGGCAGCATAAAGCGTTATTTCCGTTTGTACGAGAGCTTGGCCTTATTTATGCCATTAGCGATAGTACAGAGCAAGAATACGCAGTAGATCATAGCGCATCAGTTGCATTGGTTGATTCAACAGGGGCTGTAAGGGCAATATTTAAACCTGAGTTTAAGCAAGGAAGTGTGCCACTGATAAACACCAAAAAAATGATCAGTGAATTTAAAATAATTGCGGATTATTACGAGTAAACATTCCATAACGTTTAATAAAAAATATAAAAGGAGCGAACAGCTCCTTTTTTGCATTTACGCTATTAGAAAAACAAATTTACTCTTTTTTTGATGCATTTATGGCATTTTCGGTAAGTCCGTCTAAGCTTTTGTAATGAATTGGTAAAACACGCAAAGCACAAAGTATATGATTAAACTTCCAGCGGAATTAGCGATTAACCAAGTTGAAATCTTACATCAAGATTTATTAAATGAATTAAGCGGCAATGATGATGTTTGTTTAGATATAAGCGATGTTACTCGTGCTGATACAGCGTCAGTTCAATTACTTTGTTCTTTACAAAAACATTTACTATCAGTGCAGCATAAAATTATTTGGGTTGGCCAAAGTGATGCACTAAAAGGTGTTATTACCCAGTTGGGTTTAAGTGAATATTTAGTACTCGATAATGCAGATTAAGAGGTTTATATGAAAAGAATTTTAGCTGTGGATGACTCTGCGTCGATGCGTCAAATGGTTGGCTTTACATTAAAAAAAGCAGGGTTTGATGTGACGGAAGCGAAAGATGGAAGCGAAGCTTTAAGTATTGCCAAGCAGCAAGGTTTTGATGCCGTTATTTCGGATGTAAATATGCCCGTAATGGACGGTATTACTTTAATACGAGAATTACGTACTCTCCCGAATTATAAATTTACCCCATTATTGATGCTTACTACAGAGTCTGGAATGGATAAAAAAGTAGAAGGCAAAGCTGCAGGAGCAACGGGTTGGATAGTCAAACCTTTTAACCCAGAGCAATTATTAGCAGTATTAAAAAAAGTGATTCGCTAATCTAGGGAGCGGGGCATGAGTATAGATTTAAGTCAATTTTTTGAAGTTTTTTTTGAAGAAAGCTTCGAAGGCTTGGATGCCATGGAAGCAGAATTACTAAATTTAGTTCCCGGCGAAGAAGATTCAGAAGCAATAAACACAATATTTCGTGCTGCGCATTCAATTAAAGGAGGCAGTGGTACATTTGGTTTTAACTCGGTAGCAGATTTTACACATGTATTAGAAACGTTGCTGGATCAAATTCGTGATGGATCTCGCCCTCTTACCGCCGAGCATGTTAATTTATTACTTAAGTCTATCGATTGTTTGCGAGCTTTATTGAGTGCCTTGCAAGCAGAGCAGGAACCTGACCTTAGTGAATCTATAGAACTGCGTAAAAAGTTTGAACACATTCTTGAATTGGATGAAAGTTCAAATGATGAATCAACAAATAGTTCTGAATCGCACGCAGAGTTAAATACATTTCAAATTGACTTTAAGCCACATCACCACTTATTTAAAACAGGCAATGAACCACTTTATATGGTGAGTGAATTAGCTGAGATCGGTGATTTAGATGTAGTCGTTTTTCATAACGAAGTACCTGACATTAAAGAACTTGCACCGGATGACTGCTACTTATCTTGGCGCTTTTTCCTAAATACTGAAAAACCTGAAGCTGCAATAAAAGAAGTATTTGAGTGGGTGGAGGATGATGCAGACATTACGATAAGTCTATGCGGAGGTTTATTTGAAGATTTAGACGATAACCCTGTTGAAAGTGAAGATAAAAAAGAAGCTCAACCAGCTGATACTCCACCTAAAGCGGTAACTAAAGCTAAAACGAGTACTTCTGCAAAAGTTCAAAGTTCAGGGGCATCATCTTCAGAGTCTACCTCTATTCGTGTGGGTATCGATAAAGTTGATTCGTTAATCAATATGGTAGGGGAGCTTGTCATCACACAAGCAATGTTAAGTCAGCTGGGGGAACAAGAAGTTACAGAAGCAACGTTTGCCTCCTTACAAGAAGGGTTAGCGCAATTAGCTCACAACACACGAGATCTCCAAGAGAGTGTAATGGGCATTCGAATGTTGCCAATCAGTTTTGTATTCAGTCGATTTCCTCGGTTGGTTAGAGACATCTCGCAAAAATTAAATAAGCAAGTTGAATTGAAATTACTGGGTGAGCAGACTGAGCTTGATAAAACTGTAATGGAAAAAATATCAGATCCAATGGTGCACTTAGTTAGAAACTCCCTAGACCATGGTTTAGAAACTGTTGATCAAAGAATAGCCGCAGGAAAAGACCCTGTTGGTGTTGTAACACTAAATGCATTTCACCAAGGTGGCAACATTGTTATTGAAATTATGGATGACGGACAAGGGCTTAATACGCAAAAAATAAAAGAAAAAGCGATTTCTAATGGTGTGATCTCTGAGGCTGATGAATTATCAGATAAAGAAATAAACGAGCTTATTTTTGTAGCAGGGTTTTCTACTGCCGACGCGGTGAGTGATTTATCAGGCCGAGGAGTAGGTATGGATGTTGTGAGGCGCAATATAGAGTCTCTTAACGGGTCTGTAGAAGTGGCATCAGCGCCTGGTGTTGGCTCAACGTTTACCATTCGCTTGCCATTAACACTTGCCATTTTGGATGGACAACTCGTTAAAGTTGCAAAGCATACTTATATTATTCCGCTTATTTCGATTGTAGAGTCGTTACAGATTGATGTAACAAAAGTAAGCCGAGTAGGCAAAGACCTTGATGTATTAAGACTGCGTGATGAGTACATACCTATTTTACGGTTGTACAACATTTTTAAACATCAAGGGGCGATTGAAACATTAGATAAAACGCTATTAGTCGTAGTGGAGAGTGACAATCAAAAAATTGGACTGTTGGTAGATGATTTATTATCACAGCAGCAAGTGGTCATCAAAAGCTTAGAAGCCAATTATCAGAAAGTTGATGGTGTATCAGGCGCTACAATTTTAGGCGATGGCAGAGTGTCACTGATCGTTGATATCAGTGGATTAATTAAAATGTCAGGGCTTAGAAAGCCTGGTAGCCAAGAGTTAATTATTGAATCGCAAGCTAACTTGGAGGCGTCATGAGCGCTTTAATGAATGAGTTAAACAGTAATTTGACCCTTGAAGAAGAGCAAGGGGTTAGGCAGTTTTTAACCTTCATTATGGCTGAAGAAGAGTATGGGGTTGATATTTTAACGGTAAAAGAAATCCGGAGTTGGGAAGAGATAACCGTTATTCCTAATGCTCCAGATTATGTCCAAGGTGTCATTAATATTCGAGGCACCATAGTACCAATTTTAGATTTGCGATTGCGATTTGGTTTGCCAAGAATCGATTATGGCGCACTCACAGTGGTGATCGTGATAAAGGTCGATTTAGGACAGAAAACAAAAATAATGGGTATGGTTGTTGATGCGGTATCTGATGTTTATAGCATTATTGAAAAGAACGCCAAAATGGTTCCAACATTTACAGATTCAGATAATTCAGAATTTGTTGCAGGACTGGTTAATGTTGGAGAAAAGATGGTTGCGTTATTAGATCTGAAAAAAACGATGGATATTTAACTGTTCATTTTAGTTAATGAAGTAATAAAAGGTGATGGGCATGGGGTGGTTTAGTAATTCAAAGCAGCCAAAATCAGAAAATGATTTAGTAATAGCTGCATTAAAAAAATCATTGGCTGTTATTGAGTTCGAGCCAAACGGCACAGTGATAACAGCAAATAATAACTTTTTAGATATGATGGGTTATCGCCTAGAAGAGCTACAAGGCCGAAATCACAGTGTATTTATTGCTAATGAAACACAAGAAAATCAAAGTGAAGCGATTTGGCAGCGAGTGAAAAGCGGTGAGCCAATTAACGGTGAATTTAGCTTTTTAGCCAATGATGAAAAGATAGTTTGGCTTCAGGCAAATTATAGCCCTGTTATAGATGAGCAGGGAAATATTATTAAAATAATTCAACTCGCATCAAATATTACTGCTCTTAAAAAAGAGGCTGTGGACGCCACAAGTAAAGTACAAGCCATTAATAGGTCTCAAGCGGTTATCGAATTCAACTTAGATGGCATCATTATTACGGCTAATGATAATTTTTTAGCAACCGTCGGCTATAGCTTATCTGAAATACAAGGCAAGCATCACAGTCTGTTTGTTGATCCTAATTACGCTAAAACAGAAGAGTATCAGAAATTTTGGCAGAAACTGGGTAATGGGCATTTTGATTCAGGTGAGTATTTGCGTTTAGGCAAAGGAGGGAAAAAAGTCTGGATCCAAGCGTCATACAATCCAATTTTTGACCAAAATGGCAACCCAGTTAAAGTGATTAAGTATGCGAGCGACATTTCTGAGCAAAAAGAAATATCTGAAAAAGCGCGTATTAGTGCTGATTTAGCAAGCGCATTAAAAGTGTGCCAAGCCAATGTAATGATTGCAGATAATGACCTTAAAATTATTTTTGTGAATGAAGAAGTTAAAAAAATGCTCAGTGCTAGAGAAGCACAATTAAAGACTGTGCTACCTAGTTTCTCTGTAGGTGATTTAATTGGTACTTGTGTTGATGACTTTCACAAGCAAGCATCCCATCAGCGTCAGCTTTTAAAAGATTTAAAGCAACCTCATCATGCTCGTTTAACATTAGCAGGACTTATTTTTGAGCTGATTGCGACGCCATGGATAAATGATGATGGAAAACGGTTAGGTACAATTGTTGAGTGGCAAGATATAACGCAGAGCGAGCAAAAAGCGCAAGAAGAGAAAAAGAATGCGCAAGAGAATTTACGTGTTCGTCGCGCTTTAGATCGAGTAGCTACAAATACAATGATTGCTGATACGGGCAATAATATTATATACCTCAACGAAGCTGTTAAGAATATGATGCGTATTGCAGAATCAGATTTACGTAAAGATTTACCGAACTTTAACTGTAATGATTTATTAGGCCAAAATATAGATGTATTCCATAAAAATCCATCGCATCAGAGGGGGTTATTAAATACCTTAGCGGATACTTATAGCGCGGAAATTTTGGTGGGGGGAAGAACATTTGGTTTGGTTGCAAATCCTATATTCACACCAGAAAATGAAAGAATAGGCACTGTTGTTGAATGGGAGGATAGAACCGGTGAGGTTGCCATAGAGAAAGAAATTAATGATCTTGTAAAGGCAGCAGGACGGGGTGATTTAGACCAACGTATTAGTGAGCAAGATAAAGATGGTTTCTTTAAGCGTTTAGCCGTTGGTTTAAATAGCTTAGTTAGTATCGTAGACGATGCAGTTTCAGATACGGCTCTGATGCTCAGTGCAATGGCTACTGGGGATTTATCAAAACGTATTGAGCAGGATTATCAAGGTTCTTTTGATAAGCTGAAAAAAGATGCAAATGCAACTGCTGATAAGCTCACAGAGGTTATGCATCGGATAAACTCATCGGCGACCTTGGTTGCAAGTGGTGCCGAGGAAATTTCACAGGGCAACACTGATTTAAGTCAGCGCACAGAAGAGCAAGCATCTTCACTAGAAGAAACCGCTTCAAGTATGGAAGAGATGACAAGTACTGTGCGCCAAAACGCTGACAATGCAAAAATTGCTAATGGATTGGCCGAAGAAACCCGCGACAAAGCAATAGAAGGCGGTGAGGTTGTCAACCGAGCTGTAGCGAGTATGTCCGCAATCAATGAATCGAGTAAAAAGATTGCAGATATTATTAGTGTTATCGACGAAATAGCCTTTCAAACTAACTTACTCGCACTGAATGCGGCGGTAGAAGCGGCTCGAGCGGGTGAACAAGGGCGTGGCTTTGCGGTTGTAGCTGGTGAGGTGCGAAATCTAGCGCAACGCTCAGCGGGTGCAGCGAAAGAGATCAAAGAGCTAATTAGAGACAGTGTCGGTAAAGTAGAAGACGGTACATTGTTAGTGAATGAGTCAGGTGCAACGCTGCAAGATATCGTCAGCTCAGTGCAAAAAGTAACGGAAATGATTTCTGATATTGCAGAGGCGTCAGTTGAACAGAGTTCCGGCATAGAGCAAGTTAATAAAGCGATTTCGCAGATGGATGAAATGACGCAGCAAAATGCGGCATTAGTTGAAGAAGCATCAGCAGCGGGAGAGTCGATGTCAGAACAGGCAAACGATATGCGCCGTTTACTCACGTTCTTTTCTCTGGGTCAGCAAGAGGCACCACGTAAAATAGAGCCACCTGTAGTTGAATCAATACCAACATCGCATACCAGTAAAGTACGAAGTGCCCCTAGAGGTAATGACTTTGCTGATTCATCTGATGAGTGGGAGGAGTTTTAAATAGGTTATGCGCTAGTTACTTAGTAAAGCTGCGCGAGTATTAATTTAAAGAGGGTTTCATATATTGTGACCCTCATTCCTTTTATGAAGCTTTGTGCCCTGCTTAAGCATGTTAACTATTTAGGGCGAGGCTTATTTATGCCGTGCTTAGGTGGTTCTGCCTCGTTAATTTGCAGCTACCTTGTATATAATACCAATCCGCAATAATACTTAATCATTTTGCGGGGCAAAACGTGTCGCTACCTGCGTTAAAAAATTCTCATTTAGAACAACTAAATAGCGAATTTTTTGTCTTGCTATCAACACGTTTTTCTACCCTCAAAAGAGATCACTTAATTAAGCGAATTGGTATAAATGGATTTTGACACTAATTTAGTTTTCTAAAGTGCGGGAATGTTCAATGAAAGAGTTTTTGCTGACAGATAATGATTTTAAGACTATTGCCAAACTAGTCTATGATGCATGCGGTATTGTGCTCGGTGATCATAAGCGAGAAATGGTTTATTCACGCTTAGCACGACGTATTCGCACTTTAAAGCTAAATAATTTTAAGCAGTATTTAGCCTATTTAGAGGCACATGAAGAGCAAGAATTCAGCGATTTTATTAATGCGATAACGACTAACCTCACTTCATTTTTTCGCGAATCACATCATTTCGACTATTTAAAGTCAGATATTATCCCTAAGTTATTACTATCTAATAGGTCAACAAAACGAGTAAGAGTTTGGTCTGCTGGCTGTTCAACTGGAGAGGAGCCTTACACATTAGCAATGACCTTAGATGGCGTATTTCCTCGCGATTGGGATGTTAAAATTTTAGCGACCGATTTAGACTCAAATGTATTGAATAAGGCACAATTGGGTAGCTATACCGCGGCGAATGTAAATGGCCTTGAGTCACACCACTTAAAGCGTTGGTTTTTGAAAAGTAAAGATGGCGAAACGTTTAAAGTGAAGCCTGAGTTACAACAAAAAGTGCATTTTAAGCGGCTTAATTTATTGCAACAGTGGCCTATGAAAGGCTCATTTGATGTGATTTTTTGTCGCAATGTGGTTATTTATTTTGATAAAGAAACGAAAGATCAGCTGTTTAAACGCTACTGTGACATTTTAGCCCCTCGAGGTCATTTATTTTTAGGTCACTCAGAAAGTATGGGCAAAGAGCACAGTGAATTTAGAAACCTAGGTAAAACAATGTATCAAAAGGTGGCTAATGAGTAATCAATTTAAAGCTGTGCTGCCTGGTTTTGAGCACGTAAAGCGGTTCTGGGATGCTGGACAACAACGTGTAGTTGCTAAGGTCTTACCGGGTGAGTTTTATGTATCCAAAAATGACGAATTAATTAGCACTGTATTAGGTTCATGTATTGCTGCATGTGTCTACGATGAAAAGTTGGGTATTGGTGGTATGAATCATTTTATGCTACCTGCAGAGAAGGGCGTTGAGCAAGCAAATGCGCACAGTTTAAACTGCCGTTATGGTAATTGGGCTATGGAATTTTTAATTAATGAAGTGCTTAAAAATGGAGCATCTCGCAGTAACTTAAAAATTAAATTGTTTGGTGGTGGAAAGATTATACGCTCTATGACAGATATAGGCTTAGGTAATATTCGTTTTGCCTATTCTTATGTGCAGGAAGAGGGTCTTGACCTTGTTTCGCATGATGTGGGAGGGCCTTGGCCTAGAAAGGTCAACTTTAACCCCCAGACTGGCAAGGCGCAGGTTAAAAAATTACGAGAAATGCACAGCGATGCATTAGAAAAGCGTGAAGTGCGCTACTTGCATGATATTGAAAAACAAGACTCGAATACAGATATCGAGCTGTTTTAGGAGTTCGTCATGATCAAAGTTTTAGTGGTTGATGATTCACCTTTGATAAGGAGAATATTAACAGATATTTTATGTGAGCCAGACGATATGGAAGTCGTTGGGTGCGCAGCAGATCCCTATCAAGCGCGAGAAATGATTAAGCAGTTACAGCCTGATGTATTAACGCTGGATGTTGAGATGCCTAAGATGGACGGCATCAGCTTTTTAAAGAACTTAATGCGATTACGTCCAATGCCTGTAGTCATGATCTCAACACTAACTCAAAAAGGCTCCCCAGTTACTTTAGAGGCATTAGAGGTTGGTGCTGTTGATTTTATTGCTAAACCCACTGTCAATTTATCGGAGCAATTTAACCAATATGCGGCGGTGCTGCAACAAAAAGTGCGTACGGCGGCAAGTGCAAGAGTGCGTCCCTGTAAGGCTTCAACCAATAAGGTTATAGAGCCAAGCTTAATGGCAAACTTTAATGTTTCTGCTATTTTGGCCATTGGTGCATCTACAGGGGGAACGGAAGCGATTAAAGAGGTGTTGATCAGAATGCCTAAAAATTGCCCTCCAATTGTAATCACACAACATATTCCGCCGGTATTTAGCAGCTCGTTTGCACTAAGAATGGACAGAACATGCACAATTAATGTTAAAGAAGCTGAACATGGAGATAAGTTGGCACCAGGTTGGGCATTCATAGCCCCAGGTGATAAGCATCTCAGTGTTATTAAGCGAGGCAGCCACTTAATCTGTCATCTAGATGAGTCGGCCGCAATTAATCGCCATCGTCCTGCTGTCGATGTGTTGTTTAACTCGCTTGTTAACATACATCCTAAAAATACGATGGCGGCATTACTTACTGGCATGGGCAATGATGGCGCTAAAGGCTTGTTAGCACTTAAGGAGAGTGGGGCCTATACAATAGCACAAGATGAGCTTACATCGGTGGTGTGGGGTATGCCAAAAGCGGCTATTGAATTAGGGGCTGCTAATGATGTCCTGCCACTAGAAAAGGTGGCAGAGCATCTATTGAAAAAAGCGCAAAAACAGATTAAATAACCTAAACTCTGGATAATAAATCTATCTCCCACGGGTACTTTTAACGCTAACTGCGTTGAATTTACTTGCAATAGGCCAGCTATTGACGCGTAAATTCGCCTTGTTATCGCTAAAAGTCTCCGGCTGGAGACTAAGGGGGAATTTGTTATTTAATATCAATATATTATTACATCTCTTAACCAGAGTTCAGGTTAAATAAGTAACTTGAGCTTTATGCTCTAAGCTCAAGTTAAATCATATTTGTTACTGTGTGAGCACCCATGGTTGAGAAAACCAGTAATAACTCCCTTTGTGAGTCTTTGAAGGAGCTGTGCAGTTAAACCGAGAGCGACCTAAATTTAACTTTTTAGGAGAGTTTACTGTTACCGTATCTTCTGTAACCCAATCTAGCTTAGCTTGTCCGACACCAGAAACGTAACAGGCTAATTGGCTTTTATGAAAGTCACCCATTTCAAATTGAACACTGATGATAGGTGGGTTTTCGTTAGTCACGCTATCAGAGTATGTAAGGGTTTTAATTGTAAATGGGCGAGAGTTAAGCTTGGTTTTGAGAGTATCCAATTTGCTATAAAACCCCGATGCTGGAAAGCGTGGTAGACGGGTAAAATCAGAGTTTATGCCAATGGCACCTGAGTGTTGGCCAATGCCAATGAAACCAAGGCTTTTTACCAATTCTTGAAGCTGGTTATTGAACTCACCATAAGGATAAGCTAAATATTTAAAATCATGGCCAATTTCCTCTTTAATGCGCTTTTGCGAAAATAAAATATCGTCTTTTATTCGGGTTTTCCATTGTGCGTCGCTTTCACCATTTTGGCGTTGGTGAAGGTAATCGTGTTGTGAGCTGTGGTTGCTGATCAGCGCCCCTTTTTTGGCAAGTTCTCTAAGTTTGTCCCAGCCCATAACATACCCTTTGCCTTCATCAATTAATCTCGGGTTTACAAAAATGGTATAAGGGTAATTAAATGCTTCAAGTATAGGGGCGGCTTGGTCATAATTGTTGTTGTAACCATCATCAAAAGTAATTGCGACCGTTTTATCAGGTAAACTTTGGCCTTGTTGTAAAGAGTTTACTAATTCATTTAATGGGATCACATTAAAGTCATTTTGTTTAAGGTAGCTTAAATGCGCTTCAAAGTTTTTAGCACTGATGCTAGTAACTGCGGGCAGCGTTTCGCTAACATGATGATACTGTAAAATAATCGCGCTTTTTACAGAAAACGATAGGTAAAAAAGGATAGATAAAACACAGTGAAACAATTTCTTAAAGTTCATAAAGCACACCATAAAAGCTTGTTGTTATTAGCGGGTCCGATGATCTTATCAAATATAACCGTGCCACTGTTAGGAATAGTTGATACGGCTGTCATTGGGCACTTAGGGAGTGCGCATTATCTTGCTGGTATAGCACTGGGTGCGACGGTAATTTCATTATTGTTTTGGCTGGCAGGTTTTTTAAGGATGAGTACCACAGGCTTGGTTGCTCAAGCGTATGGTAAAGAAGATAAAGCACTGCTGGCCAGCTTGTTAAAGCGCAGCCTATTGTTAGCCCTTGTTGTTGCGTTTACTTTACTTGCTTTATCACCATGGATAAAAGATTTAATAGCGTATTTATCTGGGTCCAGTGATGTCGTACTAGAGCAGGCGTATATTTATTTTGATATTCGTATTTTTAGCGCGCCTGCGGCGTTATGTAATTTGGTTTTATTGGCATGGATGTTAGGCGTGCATTATGGTCGAGGTCCTTTTTATTTATTGTTAGCAACTAATATTACCAATATTGTGCTCGATATATATTTTGTTGTTTACTTAGATTGGCAAGTAGCTGGCGCGGCATGGGCTTCTGTAATTGCAGATTATACCGCGTTTATATTTGCTACTTTTTTGGTTTTAAAAATAGCAGCTAAAAAATCTGTACCATTATTTCTTGGCGATTGGTTTAGTGTTGCCAAAATGCTGGACTTGCTGAGCTTGAACCGTGATATTTTTATTCGCTCTCTTATTTTACAGTTGTGTTTTAGCTTTATGACCTTTTATGCGGCACGTATAGGCGATATAACCTTGGCTGCAAATGCTGTATTGCTTAACTTTTTAATGCTGGTTAGTTTTGCTCTTGACGGAGTTGCTTATGCAAGCGAAGCAAAGGTCGGTCAGGCTAAGGGTCAAAATAGTGAGCGTAAAATACATTTGTGGGTTCGAGTCAGTTTATTTTGGGGAGCAATTTTTGCTTTGGCCTATAGTGTATTTTTTGCCTTATTAGGGAAGCAGATTATCGCCTTACTAACTGATGTACCTGAGGTTATAGCTACGGCCACACTGTACTTGCCTTGGCTTATTGTGTTGCCCGTAGCAGCAATGAGTTGTTTTTTATTTGATGGCATATTTGTTGGGTTAACTCGGGCAAAAGACATGCGCAACAGTATGTTACTGTCAGCAAGTGTGGGCTTTGCGGGCGTGTTTTTTGTTTTTCACTCTTGGCAAAACCATGGTTTATGGCTAGCAATGACCTGCTTTATGCTCTTAAGAGGTATTACATTAATTATACGTTATAGGCAGCTACAAAAAGCAGGGCGCTTACTCCATTAAGTACTCAATACGGGTAACTTTGCTATAATTACGTTAAATTACGTGTGTAAACAAAAGGTTTCAGCTAAGCTTTACTCATATGGAATGGGTAGTGTAAAAGGTTTTTGATGCGGTTGAAGCTAGGGTTTTTGCTAGGTCTATTAATTTTACTTAAATTTAATAATGCCTTAGCCGCATTTGAGCATTACACAATAGAAGATGGCTTGTCTCAAAGTGTGGTGTTTAGCATAGAGCAAGACGAACTTGGTTTTATGTGGTTTGCAACACAAGATGGTTTAAATCGTTTTGATGGTGAACGCTTCGAAGTGTTTAAGGCTTCGGATAAGAATAGTAATTCGTTGGCAAACAATTATATTTACCCTTTATCTTTAGATAATCAAAATCAATTATTTATTGGTACGCGATATGGAGGAGTTAATCAGCTAAACTTATTTAATTACGGTTTTTCTACTCCTCTATTAAATAAAAAGCGCATTACCTCACTCCTTCCTTTTAAACATTGGCTTTTTGTTGGTACGTTTGACGGTGTTGTGTATCGTATAAACCGTGGCTCATCAAAAATTGATACGCTCGTTGATAATCTAAAAAAACCAGTTTATGCACTTGAAAAAATAGATAATATTCTATGGATTGGTAGTAATGGTAGCGGTTTAACCCACTATGACTTACAAACCAACACATTAGTGCCAACTATGTTAGAAGACATCTTTGAGAGTGAATCCATTTATCCAAGCGTTTATGCTATTAAGCAAGATACAGATGCGCATGTATGGATTGCAACCCAGGGTGGTGGCGCTTATAAAATCGATTTAACACGACGGGTATATACCAATTGGCGTCATGATGAACAAGATTTTGAAACCATTTCAAGTAACCAAATTCGTGATATTGAATTCGATGAACAAGGCCGAATTTGGTTTGCAACGCGTGGGGGTGGTGTCAGTATTTATAACCAGCAAACACAGCGCTTTACTCATTTAAAACATGACCCTTTTGATCGCTACAGCTTGGCGCATAATCGCGTGTACAGCGTATTTAAAGATCAATCAGGTATTATGTGGTTTGGTACAGCCAACGGTATTAGCAAGTTAGATCCAGCTTCATTGAGCTTTACTAAATTACGCAAACCAGCCCCTTTATCAAGCAATGATGCATGGGCGCTTTACGAAGACTCTAAACAGCGGCTGTGGTATGGGAATTGGGGAGCTGGTATTGATATCCTTGATAAAAACTTTAACCGTGTTGACCACCTAGATAAAAATTCATCCCCTTTAGCGCTATCAAGCAATGCAATAAAAATCATTACTCAAGATGAGCTGGGTAATACGTGGATTGGAACGTGGGAGCGCGGCATTAATGTTATCACAAAACAAGGTGAATTGATCGCATACCATGCAGAGGAGGGCGGGCATGGGCTGCATGAAAATAGCATTTATAGCTTATTAGCCGATAGTAATAATAATGTTTGGGTGGGAACGAATGGTGGTGGCTTATTCAAATTTGACGTTCAATTGCAAAAATTTATTAGCTACAGTAAGCCGCAACCCAATACAACTCTGCTCATTGATGCCCCAAGAGTGACCAGTCTTTATCATGGGCAAAATAATGAGCTTTGGATAGCGACAGATGGCTTTGGTGCTTATAAGTATAATACCGAGTTAGATTCTCTCACCCATTTTACAAAGCGCCCTAAAGGTGAAGGGTTAAGCCACAATACAGTGCGAGCATTCTTATTACGTGCTAATGGAGATATGTGGCTGGCAACCTCTAATGGGGTCAATATTATAAAAGCAGGCACGGAGCAAATCACACACATCGGACTGGATGATGGCTTACCTAACCAAGTTGTATATGGTTTGGTTGCACAAGGTGAGGAATCTGTGTGGCTTAGTACTAACAATGGCCTTGCTAAAGTTAATAGCTCGACTGGCTTTATTAGGCACTTTAAAGCAAAAGATGGCATTCAAGGAAATGAGTTTAATGCGGGGGCATATTTTAAAACGCGGGAAGGGAAAATTATTTTTGGTGGTACACAAGGCCTAACCGTTTTTTCGTCCGATGAATATCAAGCTCAACTACCTGGCAAACTAGCATTGACCAAGCTAAAGTTTGATGACCAGCCTTTACGTAACAGTGTGGGTAGTCAGTTAGGAATGCATTACGAGGTTGAGAAAAACCGTCAGTTGGAGATCCCCCACTCAGTAAAGCGTATTTCGCTTGCAGTTAACCTTTTGCACTTCTCAGAACCGAAAACCAATGTGTATCGCTATAGATTAATTGGTTTTGAACAACAATGGCGTTCAGCAAAAGGGGCAAGTCTTTCGGTTGATTATACGAATTTACCAGCAGGCAATTACCAGCTTGTCGTTGAAGCAAATTCACGCTTAGGGGGAAAAGCATTAGCTCCGTTAATGTTAAACTTCCATGTAGTTACTCCTTGGTGGCAAAGCCTACTGGCCTATTTTATTTATAGCCTCTTGTTTGCAGTATTTATTTGGCTATGTATTAGTTTATGGACACAGCGGTTACGTAATCAAAAGAGTGAGCTAGAGCGTTGTGTGGCGTTGAGGACCCAAGAGATTGAATCGCAAAAGTCCGTGATTGAAAAGCAAGCTGTTGCGCTTGGGCACACATTAGAAAGCAAAGTTCGCTTTTTTACTCATGCATCCCATGAACTACGAACCCCACTTAGCTTACTTGTTGCACCAACACAGGCATTATTAACCGGTGAGAGTAACCCTAATAAAAGAGCTAATTTAGATTTGATTTTGCGTAATTCAAGACGCTTAGAGGGGCTAGTAGATAAATTGCTCACGTTAACGCGCTTCGATCAAAGCAATGATGAAGAACTAAAAACTATCTCCTTGTCGGCAATAGCTAGAGAGGTTGCTGAGCAGTTTAGTGTGTTAGGTGAGCAAGATACTTCATTCGAATATGATATTGAAGAAGCTCTTTACATCCACGCTAGCAGAGAAGGGTTAATCACAATATTTAATAACCTGCTCAGTAATGCATTTAAATTTACTACACAAGGTAGGGTTGAGTTAAACGTTTATGCTTCGCAGCAACAGGCAGTAATAGAATTTAAAGATACTGGACGTGGTATTGCTGAGGTAGAAGCAAGTAAAGTATATGATTTGTTCTACCGTACAGCAGGCAATACAAATGTAGAAGGCAGCGGTGTTGGCTTATCCATTGTTAAAAAGCTTGTAGATAAATACGCCGGACAAATAGAGCTACAAAGTACGCTACTTAAAGGCACTCAATTTAGTGTCAAATTTGCACTGGTAAGTAGCCCCAAGCAATTGCAAACTCAACACAATAATCAAATCAAGACTGAGCGACATATTAATGAGGAAGATTTGGCAACCGTGTTAATTGCTGAAGACAATGATGAATTAAGGCATTATCTTCACAATGAGTTAGCGGCTAAATACCAGGTGCTGATGGCCGATAATGGCAAAGTTGCGATGGAATTAATGCAAAAGCATGTGCCTGATTTATTAATTACAGATTTAATGATGCCAAAAATGGACGGGTTTGCTCTATTAAAAGAAGCACATAACTGCCGTATTACTTGCCATATTCCAACTATTATTTTAACCGCGAAAGGCGATCATGAAAGCCGGTTAAAAGGGCTTAACCATTTTGCGCTCGATGTCATAACTAAGCCTTTTGATCGTGACGAGTTATTGCTTAAGGTAGATAACTGGATTGCATGGATAAATACATACCATCAATATACCCCACAAGAGAATCAAGCTGAACCAGCAAAGCGTGGTGTGTTGAACCGAGATCCAAAAGACACACAATTATTAGCCAATTTAAATGCATTTCTAGATGTACATTATTCGGATATGCAGCTGACGGTGCCGCGTTGTGCAAAAGAGTTAGCTCTCAGTGAGCGCCAGTTTCAGCGAAAATTAAAAGTTCTTATTAACCTTTCCCCGACTGAATTCATCCGAGATTTTCGCCTTACTAAGGCTGCAGAGTTATTAATGCAAGGTCGGCAGATAAATTTAGTAATAGAAGATGTAGGTTTTACCTCGCGTTCTTATTTTTCTAAAGCCTTTAAAGCTAAATATGGAGTGACAGCAAAGGAATTTCAGTTATCTAATTAGTTGAAATGTATGTTTTTGTCGTGTGAGGAGACAAATTGGTCGGATATGGACGCTGTTTTTTTTGCGCCTTGCGGTATGCTTTGTTTATCCTTTTTAGCATGCAACTCCCTTCGCTTTAATGGGTCAGGCGTTTACATATAGTAAATATGTAAAAATCATCGATTTTCTCTCCTTAGGTGGAGGCTGGAGAGTAGGCTAGCCTCTGCTATTTTTCTTTTATTGCTTTGCTAAAACCTGATTGTAAGATTGCTTATTATAATCACTTTACACCTTCTATCATATTGAAAATTATAAACTTGTCGGGAATGAGTACAATTTGGTCGGATATACATCCCCCGTGTGTAAATAAATTAAACTACGCTCAAATCAGTAAAGTTTGTATAAAAATATGCTTCAAAAATTGATACCTGAGAAATGGAGTTACGGCTTAATGTAATCAGTAGCCTTGCAAATTGATTTTGCTAAGTGCGTATCACGTTTTTTCTATTCTCTTTTATTGATTTATTTATATGGCTTATCTGTGCCGTGTAATCAGTTTATTGCTTTTTATAAGGCCATTAACAAGGAAATAAGGAAACAAAATGAGTTTATCAAATAGGCTTCATCGAACAGGTGTTTTGGCACTATTGACGAGTGCTCTCATTGTCACAGGTTGTGGCGGTGGAGGCAGCGATAGTAGCGATTCCACACCCCCACCAACAAGCAATAACAGCCCAACTGTCAGTATTTCGGGTGACGCAGAAGTTAGCGAGGGAAAAGAACTCTCTTTAACCGCTGTTGGCAGCGACAGTGATGGCAGTATCGCAAGTTACTCATGGCAAGCTATTTCAGGGCCTACAGTCACGTTAGCAGGTAGTGATAGTGAAAATGTTAGCTTTACAGCACCTGATATTGAAGAAGATGCTGAATTAGTACTTGAAGTGACAGTGACAGATAATGAAGGCGCGACTAAAAGTGCTCAAATCACGATTAACATAAAACGTGAAGTACTCAGCGTAACTATTACAGGTATTGTGACCGATAAGCCTATTGATTCTCCAAATGTTGCTGTGCAGGTAGGCGATGACCTTTTTGAAGTCACTGCTGGTAACGATGGTAAATACAGTGTTGAAATTGAAGTAGACGACTCGTTTGCTAATAAGCTTGTAAGGTTAGTGGCACTGGGGAATAACGCAATTAACCCAGAAGTTGAATTTGTATCGCAGTTAAAGTCAGTTGCAACCTTAATTACACAAGCGGGTGATGATGCAACCTTGACAAAAAATGAAAACTTCGGCGTGAACATCACCAATGTGAGTACAGCTGAATATGCTTTGGTTAAACGCGATAATGGCGATGTACAAGACGAAGCTTCACTTTCAGATGCGTTGTTAGCTGTTGATGCCGATGAAAAGCTATTACTAGCATCGCTTATAAAAATCATTGTTGATGACGAAAACTATACCCTCCCTGAAGGAGTGGATTCAACATTGGCGTTAGTATCTAACGCAAACGATATTGACAACTTCGTGAACACTGTTGAGAGTCAAGACCCTGACTTAATCGAGGCCACTAAAAAAGCGATTAAAGACGATGATGACCTGATTGACAAAACCATTGGTGATATAACAGGTGAATTCATTTTAACAATGCCACAATACTACCGCTCAGTATCGGCACAGTTGCATTTTTCAAGTGAAAGCAAGGGGTCTATTAGCTTCTCAGATTTAGATGCAACCTTTACCTGGCAACAAACGGGGCCAAATGTGGATATGACTTTGGACGAGCCCGCTTCAGTGAGCTGTTCATTTATGATGAATGAAAACAATGAGCAACAAGAGACGTGCAATTACCTTGTTGATTTAAGTCTGACCATACTCCTTGAGAATGAAGCGAATAAATCAGTTGAACTGCAAAGGCAGTTTGAAAGTCGTTGGAGTAATACAGGTAATGTTCGTGATTCATATGAAGTTACTAGTAACTTTAGTTTAATCGAGAAACAACAAGCGTTAGCCGTTACGGCTGATGAACTAATAGGTACGTGGGTTGTCGATAGCGTAAGTGAATTTCAAGGCCTAAGAAATGCCGTATCATTTGATTTACTTGCTGACGGTGTAGGAACGCTCAGAGATAACGACAAAGAACCTGCCAGTGTCACTTGGCAGATAATTGATAATCGCTTAGTGATTACCAACACCAATGACGACGCGATGTTTGATTATGAATTTTGGTTCATTAAGGATGTACAAATTGGTTATCAATTTATCTCATCATTAAATGCCAAAGCAGATGAATCAACACGTACATCATCTGGCTTGATGGTTAAAGATAACCAATTAGCATTTACTCAAAATGAGTTGCTGGGTAAATGGACAATATACCTTGGCTACAACTCAGAGCAAACTGATTTACATTATGATGTTTATGCTGATGGCTTAATGAACTTTAATTTGAATCAAAATTATCGTTCGTGGCAAGTTAGCAGTGAGGGGGAATTTTTACGTTATAACTACTTCACTGATAACGGTGTTCAACCAGTGTGCCCTGAAAGCCAAACTTGCCAAGTATATAGCGAGTTTTCGCAGCGTTTATTGGCAACAGCCAATGGCCAAAACTTTACCTATCGTAAATACCGGTTCTTTAATTTTGATGGTTCAGAGAGAACGCAAGATTATTCTTCACACCTTCGTAATTTCTCAGTTGCAGGTGGTGAGTATGGTGTTACACGTTTTGCGCCTTATTGGATTCAAGAGAACCCAGGCTTTGACGAAAACGGATATCCAACAAATGTAAATTATATCGAACTGTATACGCCCAATAGTAAAGGGGTAGAAACAATAACTATTGCGACAAGTTATAACGAGGAGAGCGAGCCAAGTTACACAATTAGCTTTACTAACGCAGGTGTTTCAGAGTCGTATGATTATAGTTTAGCTTCTGGGAAACTTTTATTTAGTGATCAGCAAATCGAAATAAAGGACTTTGATCGCAACTTCCTCACTGTGTGTATTTATGCTCAGGGCGGAGTCTGTAATGAAGCAAGTACACAAGCTTGGTACTTTGATGAGGCTATGGCTGCAGATAATATGCAGGCTGCTCGCCCTCAACCAGCTCATCCACTTGATGGCGCTTGGCAGATAGCAGATGAACCAGATGTAGTCGTTATCCTTCGTGATGGTAAGTGGCTGCATGTTCAAAGCGAAGCTGATGCCGGTGTAGATGATGCGTTTGCTGGCTATGAGATTGGTGACTTTACTTGGAATGAAGAAACTGGCGAGTTTGCAGTTACCTTGACCGAAGACACCAATGGAACATTTGGCTTTGACGAAGAGGAGGCAGTTGCGGCAAATGTTGTAGACGATACCCTCACTCTTACATTTAACGGTGAAGGAGATTTCTTATTACAACGTGTTTATGATTCAAATAATCCATTAGTAGGTGCCTACTTTAATGGTTCAATTGCGGATAATGACTTTTACTTTGCGGTATTTAAAGGTGATGGTTATTTTATTGGGATGGAGCATGAGACAGGAATGTCGCCAGCAATCAGCGCGGGTACCTACACTACCACACCAGATCCATCTGGCGACCCTGAATTGTTGAGTGTTACATTGGATTACTACCTTAATCAGATGGGTAACGATGAAGTTGACCCTTATGTTGTTTTAAAAGGAGAAGGCAATCGCTTAATATGGCTTGATGGTAATGGTTTTGGTGTGGACCAGCGAGTAACGAACGTTGTAGAGTCAATCGAATTTAGCGAAGCAGATATTATTGGTGATTATATATTTAGTTTTATGAGTCAAGGAACACCTACTGAACGTGCGATTGAAGTTCGCAGCGATGGAACCGCTAGCTTTGATTTAGATGGTACAGTTCGAGAGGGAGAGTGGTCACTTGAATTAGGGAGTTTAAAGTTAATCAGCCCTGAGTCGGCAACGCAAGATACGACCTTTGGTATGATAATTACTCCTAAATCATTATTAGAAAGTGGGTATAGTGTCGCAGCCTTTAGCGTCACAGTGCCGGGTAATCATCCTGATAAGGAGGATCCAAGCCTGCATACTAGTGTAATGGGTAGTTTGATAAAGCAATAACATTTAACGGGGCCAAGCGGCTCCGTTTTATTTTAAGGATCAAGAAAATGTATAAAATCTTATTAGTTATGTTTTTGGTCGTACTGACAGGCTGTGAAACGGTTGAATCTGTACAGCAGGATGTCAGCGCGTTTAGCGATAATATTTTTTCCAGTTCGGGCAGTGAAGAGGATATCGTCAATGCATATGAAAAAGCACAGGAAGCTTATTCAGAGGCAAATAAGGTAAGAAAGCAAACTTCCTCACTAAATGCACAACAACGAAGCTTGTGGGCTGAGCTTGAAAGTGATTATCAAAAACTGGTTGCAAACCCTGACTCAGCAGTTGATAAAGAATCAATTTTTTCTGATGGCACATTGGCTGAAAATATCATGACGCAAAGCCTTGAGTTTATCGAATTGACGGCAAAAGCAGATTAATTATTAAGATTGCTTAAAAGTGGCAGGTGATTGTGTTAAAACAATCGCCTAGTTTACTTTTTAGCGACAACTATGACTGAACTTTACCACTGGTTTGATTTAATTGGCGTTGCCGTATTTGCAGTATCAGGCACGTTGATTGCGTATGATAAGAAAATGGATGGCTTTGGTGTTTTTGTACTCGCCACGGTAACGGCTATTGGTGGGGGAACAGTGCGTGATTTGATCTTGGATGTGCCTGTATTTTGGCTGCACGATCAAAGTTATTTTATTGCTATTTTTGCCGCGGTATTTATTACTGCTAGATTGATCAACAAGCAAAAATCGATTCCGCTTTACCATCTGCAAATTGCAGATGCATTTGGGTTAGCATTTTTCGCTGTGATGGGGACGCAAAAAGCGTTGTTAGCTGGCATGCCTGCGACCACTGCGATTATTATGGGAATTATTACAGGTTGTTTTGGCGGCATGATACGGGATGTATTAGCAGGCAATATCCCGATGTTGTTAAAAGGTGAGCTTTACGCCATTACGTGTATTGCTGGTGGGTTAGTTTACACTCAAAGTATTTCATTGAATGCGATGACTGAAATTGCGATGGTTTTGGCAATGCTAACAACCTTATTATTACGTCTTGCAGCAATGAAATGGCAACTTACACTACATATTTTTAAATATCCTGACTAGACTGTAATAAAAAGTACATTACAGGGACAATGGATGTGTCGTTAGCTCGTATTTATTCTCGTGCGCAGGTGGGAATTCAAGCGCCAGAGGTGATGGTTGAAGTTCACTTAGGTAATGGTTTGCCGGCATTTCATATTGTCGGTTTGCCAGAAGCTTCAGTTAAAGAATCAAAAGACAGAGTAAGAAGTGCGCTCGAAAACTCCCAATTTGGTTTTCCAGATCAAAGAATTACCGTTAACCTTGCGCCTGCAGATTTACCAAAAGATGGAGGTCGCTTTGATTTAGCTATAGCTGTGGGTATTTTGGTAGCCTCAGGACAAGTGGTTTGTAATGAATTAGAGCGCTATGAGTTTTATGGTGAGCTTGCGTTAAATGGCGAAGTAAGAGGTGTTAACGCTATTTTACCGTCGGTATTGGCTGCTAAGGAGCAAGGGCGTTGTTGTTTTCTGCCTGCTGTAAATGACAGTTTAGCCAGCTTAGTGAGTGGTGTGTCACGTAAAGCGGTCAACTCAATACAAGATGTGTGGAATGATTTGTTGAATCAGCAACCATTGCCATTGAACATTGAGTATGAAGAGCGTGTTCACAGTGCTCACTTTATTCATGATTTAAGTGATGTTAAAGGTCAGCCGGGGGCTAAAAGAGTACTAGAGATAGCTGCTGCTGGTGGCCATAATTTACTTTTTTTAGGACCCCCTGGTACGGGTAAGTCAATGCTTGCACAGCGTATGCCCACAATTATGCCAAGTATGTCTGATGAAGAGGCCCTCTCTAGTGCCGCGTTGTATTCAATCATTGGTCAATCAATCGACTTAACTAATTGGCGGAAAAGGCCGTTTCGTAGTCCTCATCATACCTGTTCAGCTGTAGCCTTAGTTGGGGGTTCTTCAAATCCTAAACCGGGTGAGATATCTCTGGCTCATAATGGTGTACTATTTTTAGATGAGCTACCTGAATTTGAACGAAAAGTATTGGACTCTCTGCGTGAGCCAATGGAAACCGGCACGGTGACTATTTCAAGGGCTGCACGGCAAATGGAGTTTCCGGCACAGTTTCAGCTTATTGCTGCTTTAAACCCAAGTCCCACAGGGTGCCATAATGATAAGCGGGCAACCCCAGATCAAGTTATGCGCTACTTATCACGAGTGTCAGGCCCTTTTATCGATCGGATTGATTTACAAATAGAACTACCTCGGTTGAGTAGCAATCAGTTACAAAGTACTGAGCCCGAAGAAAGTAGTGCACAGGTAAGGGCGCGGGTTGAAGTCGCTTATGACATCCAGTTGAATAGACAAGGTAAAGTAAATGCACGGCTTAATAACAAAGAAATGAGTAAATTCTGCGAATTAGCACCTGCGGAGTTACAGTTTTTAGCAAAAGCCAGTGAAAAACTGTCACTGTCACCACGCTCTTATCATCGTGTAATTAAGGTGGCGCGTACAATTAGTGATTTAAAAGGCAATGAAAATATAGGATTGGCAGAACTGAAGGAGGCGCTTAATTATCGCGCCTTTGAGCGTTTGATCTCGCATTTAACTCAATATTAGCGACTGGCTATCCTGCTTAAATTGATAGCATATACCCTTTACCGCGCACAGTTACGATGCGTTTTTGGTCTTTCTCATCACTCAGTTTTTTGCGTAAACGGCCAACGAGAACATCTACAGTACGATCGTTGGGGCTCCAATCAGGCTGGCCGATTTCTTCTGATATTTTTTCTCTAGGGGTCGCTTTACCTGCATTCGAAATTAAGCATATAAGGACTTTATGTTCTGCCTCAGTTAAACGCGATTCAATGCCATTTACTGTAATGAGTGTGCGATTATCTGGGTGAAGTTTAAAGTCTGCGTATTCAATAAACTCTTCACTTTCGTCATTATCATTATTGCCTTTTAATCTTTTGTGTAGGG
This sequence comes from Pseudoalteromonas atlantica, assembly GCF_043641955.1. Lineage (GTDB taxonomy): Bacteria > Pseudomonadota > Gammaproteobacteria > Enterobacterales > Alteromonadaceae > Pseudoalteromonas > Pseudoalteromonas atlantica_A. The sequence goes on along the minus strand of NZ_JBHZRV010000009.1, from coordinate 122,122 downwards.
CACGCATGCGTAACTCTAGTTCTAACAGATCAACTGGCTTGCAAATATAATCATCAGCGCCTTGGGCAAGGCCTGCAATTCTATCGGCTTGTGAATCGCGGCTTGAGAGCATAATAACACCGATATCAGTTAAGGTATTAAGCTCCTTAGCCAGATGAAGTCCATCACGCATAGGTAAAACAATATCAACAATGGCAAGTGAAATGGCACTATTGTTATGTTCACGTGATCTAACAATTTCAAGCGCTTGAGCACCTGTTGCATCATTTTCAATGTGAAATTCAGTCTGGGCAAAGTGTTTTATGATGCGTTTAACCAATAGCTCATCATCTTCAACCAGTAAAACATTAATAGTCATAGTATCTTAATTACCTGTATTGATATCTCCATATTAGCACTCATTAGCGCAAGGAGAGAACAACTGAAGTACTGTTTATGATAGTTTCTTTGCATAAACTCAAATAATAGGAAGAAAGCAAAGGTTTGTTTCCTTTCTTCCATATCTTATTATTTTTCAGGGTATAAGTATTGCCACCATTGTGGTTCATCTTTTAAATGCTTATCAAAATAGGCAAGCATTGTGCTCCACCAGTCAAAGCGTTTATCGCGAGCAAAAATTTGATGATCAGCACCTTTATATTCAATTAGATCAACATCTTTACCAAGAAGTTTTAGTGCAGTATACATGTTATGACTTTCGCCAACTGGCACGTTGGTGTCGGAGTCTCCATGCAGTAAAAGTAATGGTGTTGTTACTTTATCGGCATGAAAAACAGGGCTTCGTTGGCTATAAAGTTCACTGTTATTCCATGGGAAGCTACCTTTAGATGCTTCACCAGAATATAAATAGCCCCACCAACCTTGACCCCAATACGAGGTAATATTAGAAATACCTGCATGGGCAATAGACGCGCTAAACATATCGGTTTTAGTCGCTAATAACATGGTCATAAAGCCACCGTAGGATGCGCCTAAATTACCTAAACGATTTTTATCAATAAATGAGTACTGTTCAAGTAATGCCTGAGTGCCCTGCATAATGTCCTCAGCTGTATGCTCACCCCATGCATTGACGTGTTTAGCTGAGAATTCTTGACCAAACCCTGTTGCTCCAGTTGGTTGAACAACATAAACAACGTAGCCATTAGCTGCCCAAAAGTTAAATGGGTATCGACCAGTAAAGCCACGCGAAACCGGAGATGTACCACCATAATAATAGATCAAAGCTGGATGCTTTTTAGATTTATCCAGATTGGTTGGTAAATAAACGCGGCCTTTTATTTCAACGCCCTGTTTATTGGTGAAGTTAAACTCTTCAAGCGTTGGAATTTGCGTATTTGCATAGGCTAAAGGTTTAGAATCCCACAGTGTGCTTGCTCTATTTTTGCTGATCCTTAAATATTTTAATTGCTGTGGTGAAGAGGCTGTTGTACCACTTAATAAAATCGCTGGTGAGCGGTTTTTAGAAACACTAAATTGCTCTACAACGTCTAATTTAGTGTTTAGTTTGTTAAATCGGTTTTTACTTAAATCAAATAAATACAGTTGTTGGGTATCTTGCTCTGTGACTTTTACAACCGCATCACCGTTGTTAAGTACATTTATTTGACCTATAGCTGGGTCAAAGTTTTTGCTCAATGCTTTTGCTTTTTTACCATTAGAGTCAAGTAAGTACAGCTGTCCATCATAGTTATTGGCAAGCATATCTTTTGGAATGTTACGGCCTAAACCATTTTTAAAGTCAGGCCCTGCAATAACATAGATACCTTCATCGGTGTATTTAGCTTGATTAAAGGTTTTAAATTGACCTAAAACACTTTGCTTTGCTGTTGAAAGGGTTGTTTCAACTAGCTCTGTGATAGGGTGAGTCGACGCTTCCATAGCGTGAGCACTTCGGCTTAGCAAAACTGTGCCTTGTTCGCTGTTGAAGTCTTCTATGCTGTGGCTTAAAGGACCTTCAGTGATTGCTTTACTCAAACCTGAATTGATATCAAGAAGGTAAGCTTGTGAAGTAGTACGAGCATATGACCAACGATCTTGCAGGCCTCTATAGTGCTTGGTTAAACTGGTGTCGGTTTCAGGGTACTTAGACCAAGTAAAAATTAAACTATCGTTGTTATAAAACGCAAAGCCACTCGCGCCCTCTAAGTTCTCAGCTATAACATTAAGCGCTAAGTTTTTGCGATTTAATTGCTTTAGTTTACCGTCAATTAAGTACACAACATACTTGTTATCAGGGCTCCAAATTACATTACTTGGTTGGCCTGATTCAAAGCGATAAAGCACTGTGTTGTCTTGATCTTTAAGCACAGTTGTTATTTGTGCTTGATTGCCTGCGGCATCATTGTAAGAACGAGTGCTGGCTATATAGTGTTCTGCATCTGGTGACATTGACAACATACTTATCGTCGGCGCATCAAACAATTGCTTCGCAGAGAGAGTTTTACTCGCGTGCTGACTTATGGTGATTTTGTCATGTTCTGCCTTAGGCTCAAAATCCAGTGACACTTCATTCCAATTTGCGACTTGCTCTGCAATGATAAGAACCTGATGCTCGCCATTACTTAATGCCAGTTGGTAAGTATCATCTGTGGCAGATAGCTCTACGCCATCGATAAATAACGTGGCTTTTTCAATTCCACTAAGTTTAAGTGCACCTTCACTAAAACGTTTTGTGTGCATGGTAAATTTTAATGCTTGTATTCCACCGAGGGTAAGCGCATTAACACTACTCAATGCTTGCCATTTATGTTGCTCACCAAAGACTGAAATGTGAGAGCTATTAGCTTGTAAACTCGGGAGCAGGTTTTTAATAGCCGCATCATGATGGGGAGTTTGGTAAGGCTTTACTTGCATTTGTTCAGCCAAAGGGCCAACAAAAGCGATGTTATCCTTATCCAACACAGCAGCTCCAACAGAGCTCGCAACAGAATATAAAGCCAGTGCACTGAGTGCGTTTAACACACGTTTATTTGATATTTTTGCAGACAAATTTAAAGTCATTGCTAAGCCTTAGAACGATAATTTGGATAAATATATCATGTATTGGTAGGATGCTCATTAGTCCAACGATGAGAGTGATTCAATGACGTTATTAATTGTTTACATGTGTGTTGCTATTCTAATTTCATTCCTATGTTCAATTATGGAAGCTGTGTTATTAAGCATCACCCCAAGCTATGTTGCTCTGCTGCGTAAACAAAATCCAAAGCTAGCTAAATGTGTTGAAAAACTAAAGAAGAATGTAGATCAACCATTAGCAGCTATCTTAACTTTAAACACAGTTGCACATACCGCAGGTGCTGCTGGTGTGGGAGCGCAAGCTGCTGTTGTTTTCTCTGATGCCGCAGTAGGTATTGCATCAGCCATAATGACACTACTTGTATTGGTATTATCAGAAATAATTCCCAAAACACTCGGTGCTAATTATTGGCGTGCGTTGACCCCAGTGGTAGCACGAGGGCTGGTGTATTTAGTCATTCTATTAAAACCTTTTGTATGGTTTGCTGAAAAGCTAACGAATCTGATGGGACGTAACTATGATGAAGCGTTTTATATCCGACAAGAAATTGAAGCAATGGCTGATATTGGCACTGAGTCGGGCGCGCTACATCAGGAAGAGTCTGAAATTATTCGCAGTTTGCTGCACTTTAGGCATGCAACGCTTGATTCAATAATGACGCCGCGCACTGTATTATTTAAAGTACATAAAGATATTACAGTGCATCAATACTTGGCTGAACATGGGTCTTCGTCGTTTTCACGTGTGTTGGTTTACGATAAAGATGGCGATGATATTATTGGTTTTGTGCATAAAAACGACATTATGCTGGCATATCACCGACTGGGTGAAGACTACAAAATAAGTAAGTTAGTTAAACCTTTATATACCGTCCCAGAGACGCTTTATGTGCCTACATTACTGCACACTTTACTGGCACAACGAACGCATATTTGTTTGGTGATCGACGAATATGGTGATGTGCAGGGGATTGTAACCCTCGAAGACATGATTGAGTCATTAATGGGGCTTAATATTATGGATGAACGTGATCAATCTGCGGATATGCAAATGGTCGCTAAGCAACGCTGGCGACAGCGTTTAGCCAGTACTGACAAATTACTTAGTGAAGACGAAAATGACGATAAACAATAAAGTCAGTGTTAATTAGCGTCCTTAACCATTTGTAACCATGATTTTGCCCATACAGTGAATTCGGATCTTGATTTAGGCTTGCAAATTAAAAAGCCCTGCATCAAGATAAACTCTTTGAAGCGGTCTAAGTATTCGAGCTCTTCTATGCGCTCGATGCCTTCAGCAACAATCGTAATCCCTTCTTGTATGGCAATATTAACTAAGCTACTGGTAATGACTTGAGAGAATTGATCGGTTTCAATATGGCTAATTAATGTCCGATCAATTTTTACTTCACTAAAGGGCAGGGTTTTAAGTTGATTTACATTAGTGAAACCGATGCCGTAGTCATCTAAAGAAATATCAAAACCGCGAATTCTTAATCGATTTAAGGTTTCTAATTGGACGCTGCTACAGAGCGCGTGTTGTTCTGTTATTTCTAAAATTATTTCGCTAGGAGTTAAATCATTAAGCTTTAGGATGAGTGCTAGCTTATCGGGGCAGCTTAAATCTTCCAACTGGCAAGGCGACAAATTGAAAGCTAACTTAAACTTATAACCCAAGCATTCTTTTAACGCGATAAAATCTGTTGTGGCTTTTTCAAACAGCTGGAACGTGATCAAATTAATTAAATCAAGATCTTCAGCAACACTAATAAAGTGATCGGGTAATAACTGCTGCCCTTTTGCAGTGACAATACGCGCGAGCACTTCGACACTGGTGATTTTATTTTTGTAGCGGTTGACCTTTGGTTGATAAAAGGGGGTTATTTCATTGTGGCTAATGGCATGTAATAACTGTGATTCATCAATAGATTCAATAGGCTTTTCGATGTGCGAAGCTAAATGGTCTAGTTTTTTAAGTAACGTGTGCACTTGAGTGAGCTGCACGGGTTTTACTATGTTACCAATTAAGTGGGCATTACTTCTCTTAGCTAAGTCAGCGGCTAAATCAATGACTTTATGGTCCATTTCAGAAATAATAACAATTGCACCTGGATAATTCATATCGCCTAAGTGCCTAATAAGCTCCATTCCATCCATATCAGGCATATTAAGATCAGTAAAAACTGCGTCATATTTTAATGAGGCGTTTTTTACTTTATACAATGCCTCTTGCGCGCTTAAGCATGTTGTAATATTGGGGATTTCAAGTTCGTTTAAAATAGCTTCCATCACAACTAAAATAGCTTTGGAATCATCAACTACGAGAATATTTTTGGCTAATTTGGTCATCTTCACTCCCTGAATTAAAAGCATCTAATAGTATAAAAGTAGTTGCAAACCAAGAAAAAGTCAGCATTAAGGATAAAATAATTTCACAAATTAAAACCGAAAAATAGGTATACTAACGCCACTCTTTTTTAGGCTTTAAGTAATATGATTCAAATACAATTAACCCTTGCAGAGCAGGCATTTAGGTTAATGCTTGCAGAGCAAAAAATTGTACAAATTTTTCAATCTGATCAAGCAATTAGTTTTGATAACCCACGAACGCACTACGTCGAATTTGAGTTAGAGGGGAATCGAGTTGGTATAGATACCAGCGAAGTGCATGAGCAAATGCTACTACTGTATATTAATGACCACCTGGTACAAAAGCTCCCGATCCCTGAGGTACAAAAAACCAAGCCTAAGCAAGGACTGTTAGGTTTATTTGCCTTAGGCTTTAAAGTATTTAAAAGTGCTAAAGTAGTCAAAGTTGCACTAGCTGGGGCCTCAGTAGCTGGTTATGCATGGTTATTTACCTTTGAATTTGCCTTGATGCTCATTGCGTGTTTAGTCATTCACGAATACGGACATGTTCGTGCCATGCAGTACTTTGGTATAAAAACCAAAGGGATTTACTTAATTCCTTTTGTGGGTGGTCTTGCAGTATCAGATGAAAAGATTACCACCCGCTGGCAAGATGTGGTGATCTCTTTAATGGGGCCTGCGTTTGGTCTAATCACTTCCGTACTTGGCGTGGTGCTTTATTACGCCACAGAGATGGAAATATTTGCAGGTGTTGCAGTACTCAGTGCTTTACTTAACTTATTTAACTTACTGCCTATTTTACCGCTTGATGGCGGGCATGTACTAAAAAGCATCAGCTTTTCAATGCGTTCATGGGTTGGCTTAAGTATTTGTATTTTAGGTGTGTTATTTGGATTGTGGGTAAGTTACACGTTTGGTCTCATGCTTTTAGTATTTTTCTTATTTATTGGTGCGTTGGAAATAATGTTTGAATGGCGTGGACGCCACTACTCACATCTTGTGCCGCTGGATAAATACGGCCAAGGTTTCTCTGCAGCTATGTATGCATTGGTTGTAGCCGGCCATGTTGCAGTAATGATGCACTTTGCAGATTCAGAAAATCCAATATTAAGCTTACCGATGAAGATTTTATCAAGTTAATTTAGGGCAATTTAACTTGCAAAGCGCAACTACAGGCTGCGCTTTATTCCACTTTATTTAAGGATAAAAACTCAGCATAAACGATATAAACACGCCAGTTATAATTAACTGGACTAAACAAAAACCCATAATGTCTTTGGCTTTTAAACCTGCGATAGCTAGTACCGGTAAAGCCCAGAATGGTTGAATCAGGTTAGTCCAGGCATCACCCCACGCTACCGCCATGGCCACGCGGGGCATATCAGCGCCTAATGCCTCGGCAGCGGGTATAACAATGGGGGCTTGCACAGCCCATTGACCACCACCTGATGGTACAAATATATTCACCAGCCCTGCACTTAAAAAGCTCCAAAATGGTAATGAATCAGCGCTGGCGATTGCGATAAACCCTTGTGAAATCTGCTGTGCTAAACCGGTATCAACCATTATCGCCATTATGCCGGCATAAAACGGAAACTGAATGACAATACCTGCGCCGCTGGGAATAGCTTGTTGCAAGCTCGCTAGTAAGTTAGAGGGTGTTTGATGCAGTAAAATAGCGGCAAATAAAAACAGCCCTATCACACTGTTTAGATTAAGTGAGCCATTATTAAAAATAAAATAATACGTTAAATATGCAAGGCCAAGTAAGCCTGTGGTTATACCTAACACGCGGCTGTGTTCTATATGATCAGCTGGGCGGGTAAATGTGACTTCTTTATTTTTAGGCTCTATGAGTTTGTTTTTATCAACATACACACTGTCTTGATCATTAGGGAGCATAGCGCGGTTTACCAGCGGCATAATGATAAATAAGCCAACCACGATAGCGATATTAAAACTTGAGAATAACGTATCAGCAGTACTTATGACTCCCATGCTTTGCTCTGAAAAATGCCCCGTGGTGGCAATTGTCAAAGGTACAGAGCCTGCCAAACCACCATGCCAAACAATGAAACCAGAATATGCACTGGCCACTAATAATCTATAATCTACCTGTGTTTGCCTTGCTATTGCTTTGGCGAATAAAGCCCCTATTACTAGGCCAAATCCCCAGTTAAGCCAGCTTCCCAATAGTGCTACTAGTGTGACCCAAATAATAGCTTTGGCGGGAGTATTGGCAATACGGGCTAACTTAGCGAGTATTCGGCTAACAATAGGCGTGCTTGCTAGCATATAACCGGTGAGTAGTACCAATAGCATTTGCATGGCAAATTGTAGTAAGTTCCAAAAACCACTCCCCCAGGCATCGAGTACTTCTACTGGTGTTGCTGGAGTAGATAAACTCGCAATTACAAAGCTAAGCAGAGTCAATAGAATAACAAATATAAAAGGGTCGGGTAGGTAGCGCTCAACTAATTGAGTAAAGGGTTTGGCAACACGATTTAGCATAGTGAGAGAGTATTGTTGTTATGGTCACATAGTGCCAATTAAGCATGAAAGGTCTTAATTGGCAAGTAGGTCAATGTATTAGCTGCTTTTATCTAATACTGCTTTTAAGCGATTTTGAACCTCTTCAACAAGTAAGTCGGGTTGGAATTTAGATAAAAAGGCGTTACAGCCTACCTTTTCAACTAAGGCTTGGTTAAAGCTGCCGCTTAACGATGTATTTAGCACAACGTGTAAATTCTTCAGGCGGTCATCATTGCGAATTTCATGTGTTAAGCGATACCCATCCATTGCAGGCATTTCAGCATCAGTGATCACCATAAGTAAGTCTTGCTCTACGTTATCACCTCTATCAGCCCAGCTTTTCAACATATTTAATGCCTCAAGGCCATTTGTTGCGGGAATAATTTCAATGCCTAGCTGGGACAATGTATCGCTTACTTGTTTACGCGCAGTTGGGGAGTCGTCAGCATGTAAAATTTTACGGCCTGCGAATTCATCAACAATTGTTTTATCTAATACTTCATCCGATATGTGGATTTCATATTCAACAATTTCGGCCAGCACTTTTTCTACATCTATAATTTCAACGAGCTGCTCTTGCCCATCACGCTGAATTTTTGTCAGTGCAGTTAGGTAATGGTTTTTGCCAACTGATGTAGGGGGCGGCATGATATCTGACCATGTCATATTCATTATTTGGTCAACTTTACCGATTAAAAAGCCTTGCACAGTACGGTTATATTCGGTGATAACCAAATTACTGTCTTCGATATTTTTTGCAGCTGGCATGCAAATCGCCTGTCGTAAATCTATAACAGGAATAGATTCGCCGCGTATATTGGCAACCCCAGATATTTTAGGGTGAGCGTGGGGAATTATATTTAAGTGAGGAAGTTTCACAACCTCCTTAATTTTAAATACATTAAGCGCAAAAAGATGACGGCTATGTAAATAAAATAGCAACAGCTCAAGACGATTTTCGCCGACCAGCTGAGTTCGTTGATCTACAGAAGCTAATACACCCGACATAACACACCCGTCTTTGTAATTTATAAAACAAGTATAGCTTACACTGTTCTGCTTTAAAAAAGCAGCCTAGAAAATAATCTTCGCCTTTATACCTGCTTCAACCATTGCCATCATTTCGCCATTACAGTAACTTATCAAATAATTAATAGCAGAATTACCAAGTGTGGGCATGCCTTTTATATTTAAACGATTTTTTTTATTGGTAAGAAGTCACATTGATCAAGTTAGTTGGCAGGCGGTCGCTTTGGCTACTTTGATACACATGGCACTGACTTGGTTACTACTTATTTTTGCTGGTGAAGGGGCACTCACTCCAATCAGTACGTTTGTGTATTACTATATAGTAACAACATCAACGGTAGGGTATGGCGACTTTAGCGCCACTACGGATCTAGGGCGGTGGGTTGTTGCACTGGTACAAATCCCTTTTGGGTTAGCTTTATTTGGCGTTCTGTTGGGTAAAACAGGGCAAACAGTGACATATTTAATTAGGCGCGCTATGACAGGTGATAAAAACTTTTCGCATTTTAATAATCACATTATTATTTTTGGTTGGCACCAAACACGAACAAAAAAGATGATTGATTACATTTTAGCAGATCAAAAACGCACGCAAAGACGGATTTTATTAGCAGTGACAGAGCAAATGGAGCACCCATTTTTGACTAATGAACATGTCGACTTTGTTCGTTTAAGCAGTTTTACTGATTGCACACAACTTGAAAGAGTGGCTATCAGCCATGCGGATAAAGTGATTATTGATGGCCAAGATGATGATCAAACCTTTACCACGGCATTACGTATTAGCAAACTGGTTAAGGATGGAGGGCATATTAGTGCGCACTTTAACGATGAGAGCAAAGTCGAAATGCTATTAGAGCATTGCCACAATGTGGAATGCTCAAGTGCAAAGTCAGCAGAAATTTTAGTGCGTTCAATGCAAGACCCAGGCTCAAGCCGAGTGCAAGAAGAGCTGTTATCAACATTGCATGGTGATACACAATTTAGCTTAGTGATACCCGCTGATTTAGCGCAAATGGAATTTGGTAAATTGTTTCATCATTTTAAACATGATCATGATGCTATTTTACTCGGCGTTGCACACAACTTAAGTGCTAAAAATATGGATTTAAATCCGCCGCTCAATTACCCGGTAAATAGTGGCGATATACTTCATTACATAGCGATTGATCGAGTGTTAAGTAATGAGGTTGATTGGCAGAAGTTGACATAATAATGAGTGAAGTCGCGTTTCTAATTATTTTATTAAGCGCATATATTTTGCCTATAGTAATGGTATTAAACAGCAAACGAACGCAAGGACATGAAAAGAATGGCTGGTTAATCGGTATTATTTTCTTTTCATGGTTGGCGCTCGTTATGTACTTTGCCATCGTGCCTAAGCACGGTCACAAAAAGAAAGGCAGTAAGAAAAAAGCGAAAGGTTAGTGTGTCTATTAGCAGCCTTTCGTTTAGTAATTAATTGTTATGAGCACTTATTTTAATTGCTTAAGCTTATGGTCGATTAAAGGATCTTTAGGAGCAAGTTGTTGCGCGACTTCCAGTAATTTAATGGCGTCATTTGGATGTTCATCTTGATGGCTAATAGCTACATCAATCAGTGGTTGTACATCAATTTTGTCTTTTTGCTCTTGCATATGAGCCTGCTTTTCATCAATTAAAATGTTGTGTGCAGTACTGAGTAATTCAAGACGATGATTTGAGTGGGTATTAGCTTTGTTAAGACACTGATAGTAATCTTCTTTAAAGCGCAGCGTTCTAGTTTGTTGACGGAACAGGGCAATATCTATGGCTTGATGCCCGATAAAGTCTACCGCCACTTGTTTGTAGAAACCAAATTTATTTAGATAGCTGGCATGCGTGCCATGACCCATGCCAAACACCCGTAAGTGGGTCAATTGTGGGTAGCGCTTAGCGTGCATGCGGTCAATATGATTGGTGGGATCATAAATAATATAGCCTTTAGCGTGGCCTAAATCGAGGTCGTGGTAATCACTTTGCCAATCAAATTGTTGTGCTAAATCGGTACTGGAACGGTCGTCCCATGGAACCAAGCTTTTGTTCTTTGTACTGACAGGGTGAAAGAGCAATACTTCATTCAATTTTAGCAAGTTAGCAAATGCACCTACGGCAAAGCCACCACGACTAAGACCATATCCAATACGACGTTTAAAGGGGACTAGCAAGTCAGCAAGCTGTTCTAGGAAAAAGATTAAATTACGATTTCTAAACCAATTACTCTTACCTAAATGCTGAAAAGCAATAATGTTCACATTTTGCTTTTTTGCTAAGTTAAAGCCCCATGGAGAAAACGCTTCATGAAGGTCGTGCTCTTGATAATCAGTACCCGCTGGAGAAAAAGTAAATAACAGCGGTTTGTCGAGATCGGTGAAATGGTACTTAACAAATACGTCACCAAGTAAGTCCCCCCCGGCCATTGGTAGCTTACCTTGTTGCTCGTCGCGGGGATGAGTTAACCATTCATCAAGCCAATATAATAGTTTCATTTACACCCCCCATAAAAAATCGGGCGGTAGTGTAGCAAAATAACAAAGGTTTGAAAAATCGCTGTTAAACCATAACCTAACTACTTGCCATAGCGAGTATTTGTTGCCAGTCATTTGAAGACACGGGCATTACTGATAAGCGCCCCCCTTTTTTCAATGCAATGTCAGTGATGGCATCATTTGCTTTTATAGTTTTTAGGCTAACGAGACTCTTTAAGTGCTGCTTGTAGGTAACGTCAACCACAAACCAGCGCGGATTTTCAGCTGTGGCTTTTGCGTCATAATAATCACTACTTAAATCAAACTGAGTAGGATCGGGGTAGGCCTCGCGTGTAACAGTTGCTAATCCTGCGACACCAATATGTTTGCAGCTAGAATGATAAATCATCACTTGATCGCCCACCTTAACCTTGTCGCGCATAAAGTTGCGTGCTTGGTAGTTACGTACCCCTTCCCACATCGAGGTTTGTTTAGGTGCGTTTTTTAGGTCATCAATTGAGAATGCATCGGGTTCAGTTTTAAATAGCCAATAAGCCATTGTTATCTCCCTAAGATTTACATAATTATAGTCTATAGTATTATGTGAGCCTTGTCGGGATTGAGGATATACAAATGAGCCAAGTTTTAGATGATTTACTATCGTTATTAGCACTAGAAGAAATTGAACAAGGCTTGTATCGTGGGCAAAGCCAAGATTTAGGTTTTGGTGCTGTGTTTGGTGGCCAAGTTATGGGGCAAGCACTTTCTGCGGCTAAAGAAACACTACCGCAAGGACGTATTGTACACTCTCTGCATTCTTATTTTTTACGCCCAGGCGATGCCGCAAAGCCGATTGTTTATGACGTTGAAACGATTCGCGATGGCAAAAGTTTTAGCACCCGTCGTGTTAAAGCCATTCAATATGGTAAGCCTATCTTTTACATGACTGCTTCTTTTCAAGGTGTTGAAGAAGGGCTTTCACATCAAGCCACTATGCCTGATGTACCAGCACCCGAAGAGCTCAAATCATCGCTGGAATTCTATCAAGCAAATGCCAATCATATCCCTGAAGCTATCCGAAATAAATTTATTCGTGAAGTACCTATAGATATGCGCCCAGTGACATTTCACAATCCGTTTAAGCCGGAGGTGATGGAGCCGGTTAAACATATTTGGTTTAAAGCCAATGGCGATATGCCCGATGACCAGCGTATTCATAATTACTTATTGGCGTATGCGTCTGATTTTGAGTTTTTACCTACTGCGCTACAACCGCATGGCGTGTCATTTATGCAACCGAATATGCAGGTTGCTACCATTGACCATGCAATGTGGTTTCACCGCCCATTTAGATTGGATGACTGGATTTTATATACTATCGATAGCCCAAGTGCGAGTTCGGGGCGAGGTTTAGTGCGCGGGCAGTTTTTTGACCGCCAAGGAAATTTAGTCGCTTCAACAATCCAAGAAGGTGTAATGCGCCAGCGTTAAGAACGCTCAACCAATACGCTGAATTTAAGGTTAGGTGCAACAACACCTAACCCTATAAACTTTAGTTACTTTGGCTTTGTACAATATCAGTAATTGATTGCCAAATGCGTGCAGGCAACAATGCTTTTAGATGCATATAAACTTCACACAGCTCATTACTGCCTTGCAGTCCAGCATCTGACTCGCTAATAAGAGCTTGCTGTCGAAGATTACCAATAAAACCAATCAACACTTTCTTATCGAAAAACTCAGGGCTTTTAATGCCATGCAATGTACCTAATCGTTGAGCTAATACTTGGCTTTCACGCTCAAGCTCAGCACGATCAATCCCTTTACTTGTTTGAATAAAGCCAATGACGATAGCGTAACGTTGCAAAGTTAAACTAAGGGCACGACCCAACATCTCAAGTTTTGCTAGGCAGTCATTGCTGTTCGTAATTTTTATCTCATCACCACTTATTTCAATTAGCTCTTGATCAACAAAGCTTGCCAATATGCGAGAGATATAATTTTCGTCCAGTTCATTTAAAAACCACTCTTTAGCGAATAATGGATAGAAGCGACTGATCAACTCTTGGCATTGACTAAGTGTGGTTTTATGGCTTTTAAATATATGTAGTGCAAGTAAACTCGGCACGGCAAACACATGCAAAATGTTATTACGGTAGTAATTAAAGAGTGTTTTTTCTTTATCATTAATCGCTATGATTTCACCGAACTCATCACTTATTACATCAAATTTATTGAGCTTTAAAGCATGGTTTAATAATTGCTCTGCATTTTCATCAGGAGCACTAATTTTATCGCTATAGCTGGCACTTCTTTGCAGGTTTAAATAGAAGTTTAGCTGCGCTAATAGTTTTGGTTTGCTCAATGCTTGTTTGTCATTGACGAGTAAAATCATTGCCAATAAATTTACCGCGTTCAGTGCAGCTGCGCTGTTGATGTTTACCATTACTTTATCTGCTAAATTCGCAACTTGCGGACCGAGCCATTGTGGTTTTTGTACATCGGTAGGGTGAATTGACTCACGCCAATCAGGTTGATGCTCGTTTAGATATTGATTAACAGAAATAGGGTCGCCAAAATTTAAGTAGCCTCGGCCATAGTTCTTAAGGTTTTTAATCGCTTTAAATATACCAAATATAGACTCGCCTTTTTTATCATTGCCAGCCAGCTCTTTAAGATAGGTATTAATTTCCATTACGTGCTCGTAGCCAATATACACAGGCACTATGGAAATGGGGCGATCAATTCCGCGCATCATAGCTTGCAAAGTCATTGCCAGCATACCTGTTTTTGGCGGCAACAAGCGCCCAGTTCGGCTACGGCCGCCTTCAGTATAAAACTTAACTGAATACCCTTTAATAAATAGCTGGCTTAAATATTCTTTAAATACCGCAGAGTAAAGTTTATTGCCGGCAAAAGAGCGACGAATGAAAAACGCCCCACTGCGGCGGAATATGCCACCTGCCGGGAAAAAGTTAAGGTTAATACCTGCTGCTATATGCGGTGGTACTAAGCCTAAGTGGTAAATAGAGTAGGTAAGCAATAAATAATCCATATGGCTGCGATGACACGGCATGTAAATTATTTCATGGCCTTTATTGGTTAAATCATGCAGTTGCTCGGTATATTTTATATCAATACCGTTATACAGTTTATTCCAAAGCCAAGTAAGTACGCGGTCTGCAACTCTAATTGTGGCATCACTGTAGTTTGCGGCAATTTCATCAAGTAGTTTTAACGCATTTTGACGAGCTTGTTCATGGCTAATGTTCTTCTCTTTTGCTTCTGTTTGAATAGCTTTTTTGATGGTTGGTGAAGCGAGTAACGAACTAAATAGTTGTTCACGAGAGGGCATTTTTGGCCCCGTAGCCGCAAGTTTTTGCCGGCGAAAATGAACGCGCGCTACGCGCAGTAGTTTATGTGGTAGCTCATCAACATCCGCTTTTTCATTTACAAGCAACGATAAGTCGAGAGGTTGACTAAACCTTACGAAGTTATCACGCCCTGAGAACAACAGAACAAAAAACTTACGAAACCAGCTTGGTGTTAACGAATGAGATACTAAAGTCCCTAAACCTGGTTTTTCTTTACCAGGGTTGCGGCCCCATAAGATAGTGACAGGGATAACTTGTACGTTTTGCTCGTTACTGGCAATCAGCTGCTCAATAATTAGTTTGCCTTTTTGCAAGGCATCGGTTGGTTTTGCTTTATCACCAAATAATGGTGGTGGATTTTGCAGTCCTATAAAGCGGTCAAGCTCAGTACTACCTAATAACTGTTGCTCGGTTGGGTTGGGCAAGCCATGTTTTTTACAAACGCGAGCAAGTGCGGCTAGATCAGAGCGCGCATTGAGTTTAACAATATAAAAAGTGGGCGATGACGGGTCGAGATTATATTGTTCGATTGGGTTTTCAGGCAACACCTTACTTTTAACCAGTAAGCGGTTCATCACCATAGAGAAAAAGTTTAAACAATGACTAAAAATACGCATCAACTCACCAAAGTTAGAGGGTTAAAAAGCAAAATAAGCGCGGATAATACCAAGTTATAACTGGACTGACCATTAAGATAGTTATTACTCGTATCTATTATAGCCAATACTTCGTTGAGTTTATTGTGTTTTTAATGAACAATTTAATATGGTAGGGGTAATATTGAAATAGTTGTTGCATTTATCACCAATATCACTATAATACGCAGGCTTTCAAAATTCCCCCGGGAACTTGGAAGGAACATTAAGCTTGGATTTCAAGCTAATAAAACAGGAGTTCCGATTTGGAACTCAACGTAGATATAAATCAACAACCGGCATCTTAATTATTAAGATTGTTTCGGTCGTTTTTTTATGCTCTTTTAAATGCTCTTTATATTGAGGTTTAAGAATGTCAAATCAACGCATTCGTATTCGCCTAAAAGCTTTTGACCACCGTTTGATTGACCAATCAACGGCGGAAATCGTGGAAACTGCGAAACGCACTGGCGCACAAGTACGTGGTCCAATTCCACTACCTACACGCTTTGAACGTTTTACTGTACTTACTTCACCGCACGTTAATAAAGACGCGCGTGATCAGTACGAGATCCGCACCCATAAACGTCTGATCGACATCGTAGAACCAACTGACAAGACTGTTGACGCTCTTATGCGTTTAGATCTTGCTGCTGGTGTTGATGTTCAAATCAGCCTGGGTTAATCGGAAGATTAGAGAGGTTTTAGGAAAATGGCATTAGGTCTAGTCGGTCGTAAAGTGGGTATGACACGTATCTTCACTGAAGATGGTGTATCTATCCCTGTGACAGTTATTGAAGCGACACCTAACCGCATTGCTCAGATCAAATCTGAAGCAACAGACGGTTATAACTCACTTCAAGTAACCGCAGGCACTAAAAAAGCAAGCCGTGTAAACAAAGCAGCAGCGGGTCATTTCGCTAAAGCTGGTGTTGAAGCGGGTCGCGGTCTGTGGGAATTCCGCCTAAATGGTGGTGAAGGCGATTTTGAAGTAGGCGCAGAGCTTACTGTTGAATTATTCAACGAAATCAACAAAGTTGACGTAACCGGTACTTCTAAAGGTAAAGGTTTCCAAGGTGGTGTTAAGCGCTGGAATTTCAGCATGCAAGACGCTACACATGGTAACTCTCTATCTCACCGTGCTCCTGGTTCAATCGGTCAAAACCAATCACCTGGTAAGGTGTTTAAAGGTAAGAAAATGGCCGGTCAAATGGGTAATGAGCAAGTAACTACTCAAAACCTAGAACTAGTTCGCGTTGACGCTGAGCGTAATTTGCTTTTAGTTAAAGGTGCAGTACCTGGCGCTATCGGCGGTGACGTTATCGTTAAACCAGCTGTTAAAGCATAAGTCCTGGAGATTTAGTGATGGAATTAGCAATTAAAGACGCTTCTGGCGCTCTTGAAGTTTCTGAAGCTACTTTTGGACGTGAGTTTAACGAAGCATTAGTACACCAAGTAGTTGTTGCATACGCAGCAGGTGCTCGTCAAGGTACTCGTGCTCAGAAGACACGTTCTGAAGTAAGCGGTGGTGGTAAAAAACCATGGGCTCAAAAAGGTACTGGCCGTGCACGTGCTGGTACAATCCGTAGTCCAATTTGGCGTTCAGGTGGCGTTAGCTTCGCAGCTAAACCACAAGACCACAGCCAAAAAGTAAACCGTAAAATGTACCGCGGTGCGATCAAAAGCATCTTATCTGAATTAGTTCGTCAAGAGCGTTTAATCGTTGTTGAAAGTTTTGGTCTTGAAGCACCAAAAACTAAAGAACTAGTTTCTAAGCTTAAAGAACTTGAGCTTAAAGATGTTCTTATCGTGACTGAAGAAGTAGATGAAAATCTATTCTTATCGGCACGTAACCTGTACAAGGTTGACACGCGCGATGTAGCTGGTATCGATCCTGTAAGCTTAATCGCTTTCGACAAGGTACTTATTACAGCTGCTGCTGTTAAGCAACTTGAGGAGACGCTAGCATGATCCGTGAAGAACGTCTTTTAAAAGTGATCCTTGCTCCACATATCTCTGAAAAGAGCACAATTGCTGCTGAAGAAAACAACACGATTGTTTTCAAAGTAACAAATGACGCAACTAAAGCTGAGATCAAATCAGCTGTTGAGAAGCTTTTTGAAGTGGAAGTAACTGGTGTTCGCACACTAAACGTTAAGGGTAAAACAAAACGTACTGGCGCACGTTTCGGTCGTCGTAGCGACTGGAAAAAAGCTTACGTTACTCTTAAAGAAGGTAGCGAGCTAGACTTTGTCGGCGGCGCCGAGTAATAAGGGGAGTTAGAATTATGGCACTTCAAAAGTGTAAACCAACTTCTGCGGGTCGTCGTCACCTAGTTAAAGTGGTTAACCCAGATTTACATAAGGGTAAACCTTACGCACCACTATTAGAGAAAAACTCTAAATCAGGTGGTCGTAATAACAATGGTCGTATTACGGTTCGTCATATCGGTGGTGGTCATAAGCATCATTACCGTTTAATCGATTTTAAACGTACTAAAGATGGCATTCCAGCCACTGTTGAGCGTTTGGAATATGATCCAAACCGTAGCGCAAACATCGCTCTTGTATTATATGCAGACGGTGAGCGTCGTTACATTATCGCACCTAAAGGCTTAAAAGCTGGCGATGCAATCCAGTCTGGTGTTGATGCACCAATCAAGCCTGGTAATGCATTACCTATGCGTAACATGCCTGTAGGTTCGACTGTTCACAACGTAGAATTAAAACCAGGTAAAGGTGCTCAAATCGCACGTTCTGCTGGTGCATACGTTCAAATCCTTGCGCGTGATGGTCAATACGTAACTCTACGTCTTCGTTCTGGCGAAGTACGTAAAGTACAATCTGATTGTCGTGCAACACTAGGTGAAGTAGGCAATGCTGAGCATATGCTTCGTTCACTTGGTAAAGCAGGTGCAAATCGCTGGCGTGGTATTCGTCCGACAGTTCGTGGTGTTGCCATGAACCCGGTAGATCACCCACACGGTGGTGGTGAAGGTCGTACATCTGGTGGTCGTCATCCTGTGTCTCCATGGGGTAAGCCTACTAAAGGTGCTAAGACGCGTAAGAACAAGCGTACGGATAAATTTATAGTACGTCGTCGTACTAAGTAATATTGAGGAATAGCCATGCCACGCTCTCTCAAGAAGGGTCCTTTTATAGACCTACACTTGCTGAAGAAGGTAGAGAAAGCTTTGGAAAGCGGTGAAAAGAAGCCAATTAAAACTTGGAGCCGTCGTTCAATGATCATACCTAACATGATCGGATTGACCATTGCTGTCCATAATGGTCGCCAGCATGTACCAGTTTTCGTTTCTGACGAAATGATCGGTCACAAACTAGGTGAATTTGCACCAACTCGCACTTACCGTGGCCATGCTGCGGATAAGAAAGCGAAGAAACGTTAAGAGGGGAATGATAAATGCAAGCATTAGCTAAACATAAATTCGCCTCTGGTTCGGCGCAAAAAGCTCGTCTAGTTGCAGATCAGATCCGCGGGTTACCTGTCGATCGCGCTCTAGAAATCCTGGCGTACAGCCCAAAGAAAGCGGCTGTATTAGTTAAAAAAGTACTTGAGTCTGCTATTGCTAACGCAGAGCATAACGAAGGTGCTGACATTGATGAGCTTCGCGTAAGCACGATTTTTGTGGACGATGGTCCTACAATGAAGCGTATTATGCCACGTGCTAAAGGACGCGCAGACCGCATCCTTAAGCGTACAAGCCACATCACTGTTGTGGTTTCAGATAGCTAGGAGTATAAGTAATGGGACAAAAAGTTCATCCTACTGGTATTCGCCTAGGTATATCTAAACCTTGGGTTTCTACCTGGTACGCGAGTTCTAAAGATTTCTCTGATCAGCTTTTTGGCGATCACAAAGTACGTACTTTCCTTACAAAGGAATTAAAAGCGGCTTCTGTGTCTAAAATCGTTATTGAGCGTCCAGCAAAATCAATCCGCGTAACAATCCACACGGCTCGTCCGGGTGTTGTTATCGGTAAAAAAGGCGAAGACGTTGAAAAGCTACGTCAAGCGGTAACTAAGATCGCAGGTGTACCTGCTCAGATTAATATTTCTGAAGTACGTAAACCAGAATTAGATGCACAACTAGTAGCAGACGGCATTGCCTCTCAGCTAGAGCGTCGTGTTATGTTCCGTCGCGCTATGAAGCGTTCGGTACAAAATGCAATGCGCATCGGTTCTAAAGGGATCAAAGTTGAAGTTAGCGGTCGTCTTGGCGGCGCAGAAATCGCACGTTCAGAATGGTATCGTGAAGGTCGTGTACCTCTACATACTCTTCGTGCTGATATCGACTACGCAACTTCTGAAGCCTTAACCACTTACGGTATCATTGGTGTTAAAGTTTGGATCTTCAAAGGCGAAGTTATTGGTGGTTTACCACTAGTACAAGAGCAAGAGAAGCCAGCTAAACGCGCACCAAAGAAAGCCAAGAAAAGTGCTAAGTAGAGGTAGCGAGTAATGTTACAGCCAAAACGTACAAAATTCCGTAAAACGCATAAAGGCCGCAACCGTGGTCTTGCGCAAAACGGTAACAAAGTAAGCTTCGGTACTTTCGGTTTGAAAGCTACTGGTCGTGGCCGCATGACTGCTCGTCAAATCGAAGCAGCTCGTCGAGCTATGACACGTCACGTCAAGCGTCAAGGTAAAATCTGGATTCGTGTATTCCCAGACAAGCCAATTACAAACAAACCGCTTGAAGTTCGTATGGGTAAAGGTAAAGGTTCTGTTGAATATTGGGTTGCTGAAATTCAGCCTGGTAAAGTACTTTACGAAATGGAAGGTGTTTCTGAAGAGCTTGCTCGTGAAGCGTTTAACCTTGCTGCACGTAAATTACCATTCAAAACAACTTTCGTAACTCGGACGGTGATGTAATGAAAGCTAGCGAACTAAAAGACAAAAGCGTAGAAGAGCTTAACGCTGAACTTCTAGGACTTCTTCGTGAGCAGTTTAACCTGCGCATGCAAGCAAGCACTGGTCAGTTAGCTCAAACTCACACGCTAAGAACAGTACGTCGCGATATCGCGCGTGTAAAAACAATTATTAACCAGAAGGCAGGTCAATAATGAGCGATAAAATCCGTACTCTTCAAGGCCGTGTAATCAGCGACAAGATGGAAAAATCTTTCACTGTTGCTATCGCACGTTACGTGAAGCACCCAATCTATGGGAAATTCATCAAACGTACGACTAAGTTACACGTACATGACGAAAGCAATACAGCTCAGGCTGGTGACGTAGTTACTATCCGTGAGTGTGCTCCTATTTCTAAGAACAAATCTTGGACTTTAGTAGACGTTGTTGAGCGTCCAAAGAAAGCTTAATTTTTAATTAAGTTTACTTTACTAAAAAGCCCTGGCATTAGCCGGGGCTTTTTGTTTTTAAAAAGCCCCGTAGCTTGAGTTGAGTATTGCAAAATGCGAGGAGGAAAAATGCCAAGAATATAAGAGCAGGTATATATCATGAGAAAAGAACGTCAAGGCTACGAAGATATAAACTCTCACCACAAACATGAACTTCGATAAATCTCCCTAATAAAACTACTTGACCTTAACCTAGCTTGAGCTTTTATGCTGTATTTTTTCTCTCAGATAAAATGCTATGTGTCCGATTCAGAATTACCTTTTAAGCTTAGGCCTTACCGAATATAGACAATCTATCTTGCAAGTTGTGAAGCTTGGTCGAGCGGTGGATCGCTCAATTGCAAATAACAGTGAATTTGCAGTTGCTGCGTTAACATGGGCTGCTCAACACAAGCTTACTTCAGCGATGACAAATAGAGAGGCTTTAATGATACTTTTATTGCATAAGCTGGGTTATAAAATTAGAGAAAAAAACGCCAAAAATATCCTGCAATCATATTTATACCTGGATAAAGACTAAGACTTAACCATAAAAATTATACACTTAATGAACTAAATCTGACATAAGCACTCATAAAGCAAACTGTTTACAGGGAGTTCAAGTGTTTAAAAATAATTATAAGGCATGGACTATTTCTATTGGCCTTCATGTCATTGTTATTTATTTTGTTTCAAGGCAAACAATCGAACTTAAAAAGCCTGAATCCACTGATGCCATGCAAGCATATGTGATGGTTGATCTTGCACCACTCCCTGAGTTTCAAAGTCATGCAAAGTTCACTCCCTCTGACACTGCAAATAAAACCGAGCATGATACCGTTGAGCAACGGGCTGAACAATTTCAAAAACAGAGACGAAAACAAGAAACTCAAACGACAGTTAATGTGACTGAGAGTGTCGTCAAACTAAATTCATCCGTTAAATCCCAAACACGCGATGAGAGCAAAGTACTAAATACCAATGAGGCTATGGTAAAAAATCAACAAGTAGATTTAAACCATAAAGCTGTAAAAAAGCCATTTAAAAAGCTCAATCCATACGCACCAATACCGCAGCTTATGCCTTCAAATAAGGCTGGTATATCCTTTGATTACTCACAGGCAACCATATCGCAAAGTGGTAAAGAGTTTCAGCGTGTTACAGTCCCAAAAGAGCACTCAAGTTCATTTAAATCAGATATATTATGGCAAAGTGCTGATGGGAGTAAGCGCATGGAAATGTATAAAGGTATGTGCTACAAAATTGACTTCAATGGTGTGATGGGCAAAGTAGGTTTACCACAAGGGTCACCAAGACCATGTAAAGATAACGATGGTATTTTATTCAATAAGATAATGGAAAAGTGGAACAAGAAACAATAGCAAGTAGCTGCGCTATTTAATCAATACGTTAGTAAAGAAAGCCCCCTATAAAAGAGGGCTTAATGAATAGTGTTACCAAATCATCTCTACAAATTCAGGATGGTCGATAAATGGATTGCGGTTGCCTTGATGTTCAAAGGCCGCTTGGTTACGGTTAAGCTCTACTTGGCTTACAGGATCATTTGTATGCCATTGAACAAGCATGCTCACCACCCAGTTTTCAAATACTTGAGTGCTAGTTCCATTAAGTACTGCGTTGCTGTAAGTGGTATTATTTTGCCAGCTACCAATGACATTCTCATAGCGTGTAGCCATGTAGAAATATGCACGAGCAAAATCACCTTTAAATTCATCAATCGGTTCAAATACAGTACCAGAGTAATTTAATGAACTCGTTGCGGTACCTAGTTTACTACCGTTGCTTGAAGTGTAAGTTGCGCTAGCTACATCACCAAATGGAAAGTTACTGCGTTTAGAGTTTACATAGCCATCAGTTGCAAAAATATGATGTACATCTGAATTCATCGGCTCATTTGTGCCACCAAACCAACTTTTAGGGAACGAATGCTCGCGGTTATAACAATCACCTTCGTTACTATATGTACCGCATTGATCGCTCACTGCGGCATAACTAAAGCTATCTTGTCCAGTTGGGTTTTCTGAATAGCGATCGAGGATTGAATTGTCGTTTTCAAACGATGTATCGCGCGATGAGCTATCGTAAAAATTCCAAATAGCTGAGTAGCCTTGTGAGTTATGACCTTTAATGATGTTATACAGCTCTGTTTTTAAAGCGTACCCAGTTAAGCCTTGAGCAGTAACATAATAGCCTGTAGGTTCTGTGGGCGTAGTACCACCACCAGAGCCGAGAGTAAATGGGGTTGATTCTGAGCTTTGAAAGCTAGCTCCGTTAGCCAGTACTTTTGAATTGCTGGTTAGTGCATAGTTACCATTGCCATAAGTACAACATATACCATCCCCATAGCTATCAAAAATAGTAAAGGTGTAATTCCCATCAGTTAAGCAAGCTTGCTCTTCATATTGAGTGTTAGCACTGTAGTCATTACCAGTGGCAACATTTATATTTTGGCTGTCGGTTATTTGCCAGCTGGTTTCTTCGCCATAATTATCAGTGAGTAATGATATATCAACAGTGTTATCAGTGCAGCCATTACTGGGTGGGTTGGACATAACACTTGGATTAAAGCTATCAACGTAAACGGTTTCGTTGCCATCAAAACCTGTAACATCATAAAAGCGAAGCCCAACAGCAATTGTTTCATTTGCAGAGGCTGTATATTGATAACTGACTTTTTGCCATTGATTCAATAATGCAGGATTTGAGTATCCTTGATAGCCATTAACCAATAAGCGAGCCTTAACACCTCCCTCAGTGTGATAGACCCAAGTTGAAAAGGTATAGCTTTGGCCTGATTCTAATTGCACATTTTGCAATAAATCGGTGTTGCTTTGACTGCCAGTTGTAACAACAACTCTTGCAGCAAGCGTGTCTGTATTAACAATATTACTGGCTGCTGATACAGTGATACCTGAATCAATGGTGCTCCAATTATTGGGTGTATTACCAGTCCAATCTTCGAAGCTCCCGTTAGAAACTACCGCGTAGCTTGGTATTGTTGTTAATAATAGCGCTGCAGCAAGGGTATTTTTTTTATATGTCCCGTGTAACATAATTATTCCTTGTAACGTGGTTGGAACAACTGAATAAAATACAGTTGTGATTGTTGCTCTAAATGAGCAATACCAATATACCTTATAGGAACAATGTTACAAAATAGTTAATTGAAATACCGGGTATGAAAAAGGATAGCGAAGACTATTTCCAAAGATCGGGGTCTTCATGTTTAGACGTGGTTTTATTTAAGACTTGTGAAAAACGATTGGCAAATATTCCAACGTACCCCCAAGCTGCAAAAAACAGGGCGACAAGAAGAATAACCAAACCAATGACTTGAAGAGTGTAGTGGCTAAAGTAGCCCAGCGCTATAAATATAACGGCCAGCACAAACAGTGCTAGGCCGCGTAAAAAGCGCTTTAAGCTGAGCTTAGGATTGGAGCCTAAACGATATATCAGCGGCTTTATCACAATACTTAGTAGTAAGAGTGATCGCCAGCTTGGTGATCTGTAATATCAGCGACGCCAGTGATTTCTTCAAATTTAGCGAGCATTTCTTTTTCAATGCCTTCTTTTAAAGTGACATCGATCATAGAGCAGCCATTACAACCGCCACCAAATTGTAGAACAGCAATACCTTCAGCTGTTACTTCAACCAAACTTACCTGGCCACCATGGTTTGCAAGTTGTGGGTTTACTTCGGTCTCTAACATATGCTGAATGCGCTCATTAAGGCTGGCGTCATCGCCAATTTTACGTGCTTTAGCATTCGGGGCTTTAAGAGTTAACTGCGTACCCATATTGTCAGTAACAAAATCAATTTCTGCTTCTTCTAAAAATGGGGCGCTTTCTGCGTCAACCACAGCATCAAAGCCATTAAAAGGAAGGCGAATATCACTCGCTTCAACAGCATCTTCTGGGCAGTAAGAAACACCACATTCAGCTTGTGATGTACCAGGGTTAACAACAAATACGCGAATATTAGTTTGTTCAGCTTGGTCAGCTAATAATTTTGCAAAATGTGATTGTGCGGTTTCGGAAATAGATATCATAAAACAACTATACTTGACTAAATTACTCGGATACTGAGTATCATACTCCGCTCATCGCGTTGTCGCCAGTGTTGAGCGTAAAAAGTTGGCATCTAATTTAAGCAATGTTAGCGTGCAAACATTGATCATTTTATGAGTGTTTTATATGCGTTTGATAATAACAATCTTTACACTACTTTTAAGCTTTGCGAGTGTAGCCCAGCCCCTGTCGTATTATTTTGAAGACGACGTAAAATTTGACCCCGCAATTCCAACGCCAAAAGAAGTGTTGGGCTATGAAGTGGGTGAGTGGCATGTTCGCCATGATCAACTTGTTCGTTATATGGAAGTGGTAGCAGAAAAAAGTGACCGTATTAATTTTGAGGTCATTGGCCGCACCCATGAGCAACGCCCCTTGGTAATGTTAACCATTACCGCGGCAGATAAATTGGCTAGCGTAGAGCAGACTCGCCAAGCGCATCTAGCACGTTTAAAAGGTAAGCAAACAGCAGATGTAGATCAGCCTGCTGTTGTATGGATGGGTTATAGTGTTCACGGTAATGAATCATCAGGCAGTAATACAGCGTTACTTGTGGCTTATTATCTAGCTGCTGCACAAGGCAAAGAAGTTGAGACCTTGTTAGACAACACGGTTATTCTACTAGATCCATCTCTTAACCCTGATGGCCTCGCACGTTTTGCGAATTGGGCTAACAGTAATCGTGGAATGAACTTATCGTCAGACCCACAGACTCGTGAGCACGTAGAAAGTTGGCCAAGTAGCCGCACAAACCATTATTGGTTTGATTTAAATCGTGACTGGTTGTTGTTACAACACCCTGAATCGCGCGCACGTATTGCTAAATTCCACCATTGGAAACCTAACATTTTAACTGACTTTCATGAGATGGGCCCAAATAGTACCTACTTTTTCCAACCAGGCATTCCAACTCGTAAACACCCTATTACCCCTGATGAGAATGTCAGCTTAACCAAAGCGATTGCTAATTATCATGCAAAAACCTTAGATGAAAACAATGCATTGTATTTCACAGAGGAAAGCTTCGATGACTTTTACTACGGCAAAGGCTCTACTTATCCAGATGTAAATGGCGGTGTAGGCATTTTATTTGAGCAAGCAAGCTCTCGTGGTCACGTGCAAGAAACACAAAATGGTACTTTAACTTTCCCTTTTACTATTAAAAACCAGCTACTAACGAGTATGTCTACGTTCGAAGCCGCTATTGATAATCGTAAAGCGCTACTCGACTATCAAGCTAAGTTTTATAATCAGGCCGTGGATCTCGCAAATGAAGAAGACTTTAAAGGGTATGTTGTTGACGCAGGTAAAGACGCTGCACGTTTCTCACTCTTTTTAGATCTTTTAAAGCAACATCAAATTACTGCCTACCCACTTAATAAAGCACTAAAAGTTGAAGGTAAGCGCTTTTCTGAGCAAAGTTATTTTATTCCTTTAGCACAGTCGCAATTTCGTTTAGTGAAGGCGGTATTTAGTGAGCAAAAACGCTTCGTTGATAATACCTTTTATGACGTATCGGGTTGGACACTAGCACACGCTTTTAACCTTGAGTTTGCAGCCGTTAAAAGCAGCTGGGGGCTTGATGTAGGGACTACCGCGTGGCAGCAACAAGACAAAGCGACTTTTTCTCCGCTAACTAAGCAGTATGCGTTTGGTTTTAAGTGGGATAACTATTTAGCACCGAAAATGCTTAATACGCTATTAAGCCAAGGCGTGAAGGCACGTGTAGCACTTAACCCATTATCGGCTAAATCAGTGTCCAGCAGTGTCGATTTTTCAGCAGGCAGCATTATTGTTCCTGCAGGTATTCAGGATCAAGATAATTGGGTTGAATTATTAAATGCAGCGCAAAATGAATTTGGTATTGAAATAACCCCCATTACCTCTGGACTAACTTCAAAAGGCGCCGATTTGGGCTCGCGCTCACTGGCGGTTGTTAAAGCACCTAAAGTGTTATTAGTGGGTGGCAGAGGGACTAGCCAATATGAAGTAGGTGAAGTGTGGTATTACCTAGACCGTTTTGTTGGGGTTGCGCCTACCATTGTTGAAATGCAACGTTTAGGTCGTTTAGAGCTTAGTGATTACAGTCATATAGTTCTGGCACATGGTAACTATAATAGCTTGAGCGATGCGGACAAGGTAGCTATTAAAACATGGGTACGAAAAGGTGGCGTTATCTGGGGCCACAAAGGTGGCGCTAAGTTTTTAGTTGATCAGCAATTATTAAAAACAAGCTACCTGTCTCGCCAAGACGTTGCGAGCGCGTTTAAAACTGATGGACTCAGTTATGGTGATAAAGATGACTTAGCTGGTAGGCAGCGTATTGCAGGCGCTATTTTTAACACGAATGTTGATTTGACTCATCCTCTTACTTATTCATTAGAGCGTAATACACTACCTGTATTTAAAAATAGCACTTGGTTATTAGAAACCTCTAAAGCACCATTCGTAAACGTTCTACAGTATACTCAAAAGCCTCTATTAGCTGGTTTTACCGATGATATTAATATTGAGCAGGTTGCGGGTGCAGCAGGTCTTGTAGCGCACTCATACGGTCGTGGTAATGTTATTGGTATGACAGATAACCCTGTATTTCGTGGGTACTGGTATGGCACTAGTCGTTTATTAAGTAATGCGCTGTTCTTTGGCCATGCATTTAGAGCCAGCAGCGAGTAAGCTAGCGACCAAGTGGCGTTAAACAAGTAACAAATGCCCAAACTTGTTTAGCGCCCGCTTTTTTTAATGCCACTGTTGCAGCATTGAGTGTTGCACCAGTGGTCATTACATCATCTACAATCGCCACCGTTTTCCCTGCTAAATTTTGATGGCAAATAAATGCACCCTGCAGGTTTTTAATGCGCCTCGCTTTGGTTAGTGAAGACTGTGCGTTGGTTCTTTTGTGCCTTACTAAGTAGTCAAGTTTGACGTTTTCATCGGGTAAACAGTTAACCCATGTTTGAGCAACTTGATTATAACCTCGCTGTATAAAGCGTTCGCGGTGCAGCGGCATAATAATAAATAGCTCAGGCCATTTTTCACAATGCGCTCTCACCGTACTCAATTGTTGAGTAATTATTTGTTGTAGTACGTTTTTATAAAAAACTTGATTACTAAACTTTAGTTGACTTAACCAACCATCAAAGGGCGGGCGATACCATGCGCAGGCGATCAAGTGATCAAACTGACAGTCTGGAAATAGCTCTGCTATATCTGGCCGGTAGAGTAAATTGGGATGCTTATTTAAATCCAGTAGCGGTAAATCAGATAGGCAGTATTGGCAAATCCCGACGTGAGTATTAACGGGGGTTTCGCATTGCACACAAAAAGACGGAAAAAACCAATCAAGGATGCCGGTTGCTTGCCTCTTTAAGCTTGTCATTGCATTCATTCCTTTAAACGCTATTATGAGCGCTAAGTTTGGATGAGGAATGGTGAAAATGCAAAATGAGCTAGTGTTATTGCATGGTTGGGGGATGAACCAAGGTGTATGGCAAGTCATCTTACCTGAGTTAGAATTTTTACATGGCGGGACCGTTAGATGTATTGATTTACCTGGTTATGGTGAAAATCAGCTTTGCCCGTCGCCTTATACTCTTCATGAAGCAGCTAAACAAATAAGTGATCAGTTAGCACAAAACACAACCTTAATGGGGTGGTCGTTAGGCGGCTTATTTGCGCTGTATATTGCAAAACATTGGCCTGACAAAGTCGCGAAGGTTATTTTAGTTGCATCAACCCCTTTTTTCGCTGAGCAAGCGGACTGGCCAGGTATTAAACCGGATGTGTTGAATGCCTTTAAAGAGCAATTAGTGACGCATCGAGAAAAAACCATTGAACGATTTTTAGCAATTCAAGCGATGGGTAGTAATAGCGCCCGCGATGATATAAAAAAACTAAAACAACTATTAAATGAGCTTCCTGCGCCTAGAGATGCCGCGCTAACTGCTGGACTTGATATTTTACAACAAGATGATTTACGCGATTTATTTAAAGATATCTCAGTACCCTTAAAAGGTGTATTTGGTCGTCTTGATGCGTTGGTTCCGTATCGTGTAATCAGTAAAATTAAGGCATTGAACGATGACTTTGAATACGAAGTGTTAGATAAAGCATCACATGCGCCATTTATCTCACACAAAGATGAGTTTTTATCTGCCATCAAATCAATGCTTTAAAATTTAACCGCTATGACCCAGTAAATATAAGGGTTTTATACTTTATTTTGTTTGTTTTATGAGCGATAATTAAGTTAAGTCTATCATTGGTGGAGGTGTAATATGCCAATCGGATCTGTATTTAATAATGGGGTAGAAGGGTTTAACCGTGCCAGCCAAGGTATTGAAAAGGCGAGTGCGGAGATTAACCGTGCCAGTATTGAGCAACAAGATGATGCGCAACTCGCTCAGCAACGTCAATTGCAAGCTGCACGCCCTGAAGAGGCCGTCACAGCACCTGTGTCTCAACCTGCTCGTATAGATGAAGCATTAGTAAGCCTTAAAGTTGAAGAGTTTAATGCTAAGGCGAATACTCAATCGATACAAACAGCAGATGAAGTTTTAGGCACGCTTATCGATGTACGAGTTTAGTTACGTATGAACATTGTCACGCCATTTCCTAATGTAAATATAAACAGCGCAAATGTTTATACGGAAAGCGCTCGGCGTGACAATCAGCTCCGCGAAATCATTCCTCCCCCAGCTGCAACAAAACCAAGTAATGCCGAAAACAAAGCACTCGGTGATAACGAAAAGGCAAAGCTACCAGGCTCTGCTGATAATGCGACCTATGATGCTAAAGGTAAAATAGCTGATGAAAGCGTTATTCAGGAGCGTCAGCAAGGTGAGCAAAGCCCTGATGATAATGAGCAGCAAAGCAAAGAGCAGCAAAAAGAAGATAAAAAAGAGCAGCAAGCTGCAGAACAAGAAGAGCTTGATGCCGCACAAATTAAAGAATTAAAAGCACGTGACACCGAAGTGCGGGTGCATGAGCAAGCTCATGCCTCTGTGGGTGGGCAATATGCAGGCTCACCAAGCTATGAGTATCAGCGTGGTCCTGATGGTCAAAGTTATGCTGTTGGTGGTGAGGTGCAAATTGATGTTGCAGAAATTGAAGGTGATCCTCAA
Source organism: Pseudoalteromonas atlantica (assembly GCF_043641955.1). GTDB lineage: Bacteria > Pseudomonadota > Gammaproteobacteria > Enterobacterales > Alteromonadaceae > Pseudoalteromonas > Pseudoalteromonas atlantica_A. The sequence continues at coordinate 92,105 of NZ_JBHZRV010000009.1, read as the reverse complement.
GCAACTATCGAAAAAATGCAAACAGTCCGAGCAGCAGCACTGGCACCAGCAGAGCCTTCAGGTGCTGACAGAGCCATTGCCGCTGATGCCACACAAAAGCTCTCAGCAGCACAGGTTGAGCTTACAAGTAAATCTAATAATGACGAAAGCGAGCAAGGTGGTGCAACGTTTAAAGTTGATAGCGCATTAACGGATGACGACCAAGCTATCAAAACTTCTAGCCCTGAAACCGCGACTGCAAAACGTGACGCCGATGTCGATGCTCGTGCGGTAAGAGTCGCGCAGTTTTATCAAGGAGCCACTTCACCTTATGGGCAGTCAGGGTTTTCAGCTACTATATAAGCCAAAAATAGCCCTTCAATTTTCTTTATTAAATATCCTCATTTTTAGTTAATACCAATCCGCAATAATACTTAATCATTTTGTGGGGCTAAACGTGTCGCTACATTCGTTAAAAAACTCTCATTAAGAACAACTAAATAGCGAATTTTTGCCTTGCTATTAATATGTCTTTCTACCCTCAAAATAGATCGCTTAATTAAGCGAATAGGTATAATTTCACATTTGTTTACGTTTTAGTGCATATTCAGTTGTTAAAATATCATCAAATTGTTATTTTTCCTGCGATTTTTATTATGGAAGACAATCAAATGAAATATGCAGTAATCGTGGGCGCTTTATCACTTTTCTCAATCACCGCCGCAGCAAATGAAACATCACTTTTAAGCTATGATTATGTTGAAGCGGGCTACGCTAAAATGGACGTAGATGATATTGATGAGCTTAGCTTTGATGGCTATGTTGTAAAGCTTAGCAAGCAAGTGAGTGATAATTGGTACCTAACAGGTTTATACGCCAGTACATCAGATGATCTTTTCGAGAGCGAATCGATGGATTATCGCGATCTTTATCAAAATGGTGATTATGTTGGCACTTCAACCTTGTATACAGAATCAGGTTTAGACATTGAAATTACACGCTTAGAGCTTGGTCTAGGGTATACCCAGCAGTTATCAACAGTGACTAATGTAGATTACAGTATTAAGTTGGGCAGACTGAAGTTTGAATCGGACAATACTTATTTATTTGAAGAAAGGTTTAACGGGGCAGTATTTGATTCATACTCTGATGGCGGTTCGGACTCAAATAGCGCAGATATTCTTTCTGCGAATGTACAAGTAAGGCATTTATTAACTGACCAGTTCGAAGTGAATGCAGGCTTAGGCTACGAGCGTTTACATGATGAAGAAAGTGATAATAACCTTGTGCTTAAAGCTGGCTTTAACTACGCATTTACTGAAAAAGCAATCGTAGGTGCGGCATATCGCAATGTTAATGAGTATTCTGATTTGAGTGTAACGCTACGTTATAATTTTTAATGCATAAACAACGCGTTTAAATTTTTTAAAATGCCGCAACTTATGTTGCGGCATTTTTGGTTTACTTTTTCACTTTAGCGTTAGCAAACGCATCGGCGAACGCATTGCCCATCATGGCATTACCCGTATCGCGTTTTGGTTTGGCAGCCCGAGGCTGGTGATTATTGCCTCGAGCATTACTTTGTGGCTTTTGCTTCGCTGCAGGTGCCGGCTTATTACTAGTGTCAATGTCATCGTCTAAGCGCATGGTAAAGCTAATACGTTTTCGCGCAGCATCTACCTCAACGACTTTTACTTTTACAATATCACCAGCTTTAACAACTTCGCGTGGATCAGAAATAAACTTATTCGTAATTGCTGAAATATGCACTAGGCCATCTTGATGCACGCCTACATCAACAAATGCGCCAAAGTTAGCTACGTTTGATACAACACCTTCTAAGATCATACCGGGTTTTAAGTCAGAGATTTTTTCAACACCGGCTTTAAACTCAGCAGTTTTAAATTCAGGGCGTGGATCACGGCCGGGTTTATCGAGCTCGCTGATAATATCAGTGACGGTGGGTAGGCCGAATTTGTCATCAATATAATCATTTGCAACTAGCTTATTGAGTACTTCAGAATTACCAATAAGGCTGTGTACATCTAAATTACTTTGCTCACTAATTCGCTTTACAACAGGATAAGCTTCAGGGTGCACAGATGAGTTATCCAGAGGGTCTTTACCGTTACTTATTTTTAAGAAACCCGCCGCTTGCTCAAATGCCTTAGGTCCTAAACGCTCAACTTTTTTAAGCTCTGAACGTTTAGCGAATGAGCCATTAGCATCACGGTAATTTACAATATTTTGCGCAAGCGTTTTATTTAATCCAGATACACGGGTCAGCAAAGGAACTGACGCCATGTTTAAATCAACGCCGACCGTGTTTACACAGTCTTCAACAACAGCCGTTAGCGTTTGACCTAATTGACTTTGTGAAACATCGTGTTGATATTGGCCTACACCAATTGATTTAGGCTCAATTTTTACAAGCTCTGCTAATGGGTCTTGTAAGCGGCGGGCGATAGAAACCGCACCACGGATAGATACATCCAAATCAGGAAACTCTTTTGCCGCAAATTCAGACGCTGAATAAACTGATGCGCCGGCTTCGCTAACAATAATCTTATTTAACTTCAACTCGGTGTTGGCTTTGATTAATTCAGCAACCAATTTATCTGACTCACGAGAAGCCGTACCGTTGCCTATCGCAATAAGCTCTACTTTATGTTGACGACACAATTGCTCTAAAGTACGTAGTGATTTGTCCCAATGATTTTGTGGCGCATGAGGAAAAATAGTTTGCGAAGCAAGTAATTTACCTGTGCTATCAACCACCGCGACCTTACAACCAGTACGAAGGCCAGGATCAAGTCCAAGTGTTGTGCGTGCTCCCGCAGGTGCAGCCATTAGTAAGTCTTTTAAATTTTTAGCAAAAACATCAATCGCACCGGTTTCTGCTTTTTCACGCATAGCAGCTAAAAACTCGTTTTCTAAATGTAAGCTCAGCTTAATTTTCCATGCCCATTGCACTACTGTCATTAACCAAGCACTGGCCGCTTGGTTTTTTATATCTAAGCGATAATGATCAGCAATCATGATGGCGCAAACAATCGCTGCATCTTCGGCGCTTGGTTCAGGATTAATACTTAGTTGTAAAATACCTTCATTGCGTGCACGCAGCATAGCAAGTGCGCGATGAGAAGGAGTTTTCTTTAGTGGCTCTTGGTGTTCAAAGTAATCACGGTACTTTGCGCCAGCTTGTTCTTGCCCTTTAATAACGCGAGCTTCAATTTGACCATGTTGGCTAATGTGGCTACGAAACTTTGCCAGCAGTTTTGCATCTTCAGCAAAGCGCTCCATCAGAATAAATTTCGCGCCTTCGAGCACAGCCTTGGTGTCTGCAAACCCTGCATCACTATTAATAAATTGCTCTGCTTGTTGTTCAGGGTTTAGTGATGCATCTTTAAATAGGCCCTCAGCGAGTGGCTCAATACCCGCTTCAATGGCAATTTGACCTTTAGTACGACGCTTTGGCTTGTAAGGAAGATAAAGGTCTTCAAGCTCAGTTTTACTATCTGCATTATTGATATCAGCTTCAAGGTTAGCGCTGAGTTTATCCTGCGATTTAATGGTAGCTAATATAAACGTTCTTCGCTCTTCAAGCTCGCGTAAATAAGATAGGCGCTGTTCTAATAAACGTAATTGGGTGTCATCTAAGCCACCGGTTACTTCTTTACGATAGCGTGCAATAAAAGGCACAGTCGCGCCTTCATCAAGTAACTTTATTGCAGCAACAACTTGTTGCTGTTGAGCATTTAGCTCAGTGGCTAAACGTGCAGAGAGTGTGCTCATGCATAAACCTTTTCAAACGAAAAATAAAGCCAGTATTACTCTACTGGCACAATAGACTGGTTGAATAATATCACAGTACTAAGCAATGGAAAGGCCTTAAAAGCTGAGCTTTTAAGGCCTTATTAAAATCACTGTCACAACGCACAAAAAGAGTTGTTAATGTGGGTGATCCACTTGCTCTAATACTTCACTAAAAGTATGTGCAATCGGGCTAATGTGCAATGGGATTGAAAATGTTTTAGTAATTTCTCTGGCTGAAATTAAGCCGCAAATTTCATTGTTTGCTGTCGTTACTAATAAGAACATAACGCCGTGATGTTCCATAGTTTGCAGAGCATCACCAATACAGGCATAGCTTAAACTTTGCATGCTAACGCCTGTTAAGTGAGAAATAGGGGTCATCACATAGCGTAAGCTAACATCAGCACGATTAACATTTAAACGCTGTGCAAGCATCATAATTTTAGCGCTTTGCAAATCAGCACTAGATACTAGCCCTATGAGTTTTTCATTGTCATCAACAACCAAAATAAAGTCAGTGTGCTGGCTGCTTGTTTGATATAGAGCATCGATAATGCTGGTATCGAAGTGAGCACGTAGGGGATCTTTTTGCGTAAAGTTATTAACCATTTCTAGCGCTGGAGAGGTTAAATCAATAAGCGGTTGTGTTTCGCTGTAAACATGAGATAACACGCCTTTAGATACATCTTGGGTACGTAATTCTTTAAAATTTGACATAATAGCCACCATTTAAGTTTATTTAATTTGTTAGTGAGAAAAGTGATTAACTAAATTAAATGACTTGGCGGCCCTCGTACTGAGGCGCGATTAAAAAGTGTAGCTAATTGAGGCTTCACATAATTCGAAAGTGTTAATTCAGGAGGTGGTTGAAGCGCCCCTAAATTGAGTCCGTTGGCATGTGTATCAATGTCAACGTCAAGATTTGCTTGGTCGGGAATATCACAAGCAATAAGTTGTATTGAGTGGGTGGTTGATCTTTCAGAGTCATTAAAATCGTGAGCAAAGATAGACAAACTCACACTCATTAAGAGCGTAAATAACACGGCATTACTAACTATGCGATGTATTAAGTTTGACATAACACGACCTTTCGATAACAACATCAAGTGCAAAATGCTTTACTTGAGTAACCTTATTTATAGTCCACTAACACACTTTATACAATCAATTATTAACCTTATCTGAATTATCCTAGACAACGATTAGCTTGCTTACTTTTCTCCCGGATACTCAATATGATTGACGTACCATTCTTTTTTACCTTGTGGGGTAGTGACGTAAAACTCATCATCCACTTGTTTTTTTAGTAAAGCTCGTGCCATTGGAGAGTCGATAGAAATATAGTCTTTGCGGTCATAAATTTCGTCAGGACCGACAATTCTAAACTTTAATACTTCACCTTGTTCGTTTTCGACTTCTACCCATGCGCCAAAGAACACTTTACCGGCTTGTTGCGGGGAATAATCAATGATTTGCAAATCTGGCATGCGCTTTCGTAAATAACGTACTCGGCGGTCTATTTGTCTAAGTAATCGTTTATTATATTGGTAATCTGCATTTTCAGAACGGTCTCCTAAGCTTGCAGCCCAGCTAACAATCTTAGTGACTTCTGGGCGCTTAACATTCCAAAGGTGGTCATGTTCTTGTTGTAATTGTGCGTACCCTTCGCGGGTGATTAAGTTAGTTTTCACTGTTTATTCTCAAATTATTTAAGCCAAAAGGTAAACAAACCTCCTTGCTTGTTCACATCTTATCTAGGTGTTTGAAATGTTGTGTAACAATCTAATTCAGCAATTTGTTTTTTATTCGTAAAGTTTCATTTATATTAACTATTAACAAGTCAAAAACAACAAGAATGAAAGTTATGGGACACGAAACCACAAAAGTATTAGTCGTCGATGATGATATGCGGTTGCGCAGTTTATTAGAGCGTTACTTAGTTGAGCAAGGATTTATTGTCCGTAGTGCAGCTAATTCAGAGCAAATGGATAGGCTTCTAGAGCGTGAAAACTTTCATTTAATGGTACTTGATTTAATGCTGCCTGGTGAAGATGGCTTATCTATTTGCCAGCGTCTGCGCCAAAAAGAGAATGAAATTCCTATTGTTATGCTAACAGCTAAAGGTGACGAGGTTGATCGTATTATAGGATTAGAGCTCGGCGCTGATGATTATATCCCAAAGCCGTTTAATCCACGTGAATTACTGGCACGTATTAAAGCAATTTTACGTCGCCGCGCAAAAGAAGTGCCCGGAGCCCCTGCCGCTGAAGAAAATGAAATTAGTTTTGGTGATTTTGCACTAAACCTTGCCACACGAGAAATGACTCATGGCGACAAAACGATGTCGTTAACCAGTGGTGAGTTTGCAGTATTGAAGGCCTTAGTTACTCACCCAAGAGAACCGCTTAGCCGTGATAAATTAATGAACTTAGCGAGAGGCCGAGATTATAGTGCGCTTGAGCGTAGCATTGATGTACAAGTGTCACGGTTGCGTCGAATGATTGAAGAAGACGCTGCTAATCCTCGTTATATCCAAACTGTGTGGGGGTTAGGTTATGTGTTTGTTCCAGACGGTGAAAAATAACCTTTTATGAGTATGTTTCCCAAAAGTGCATTTGGTCAAACGGTGTTTTTGGTGGCGGCATTACTGCTTATAAACCAAGTTGTGTCCTACATCACGGTGAGTCTGTATGTCGTTAAACCGACGATCGAGCAGGTAAATCTTATCCTAGCTAAACAAGTTAAAACAGTGTTTATTGACTGGGAAGACGGTGTAGAAATTAGCAATGAAGTATCGAATAAGTTTTTCGAGATCACAGGTATAGAAGTGATGACTCAGCGCCAAGCTATGAGCGAGGGGTTAGGACAAACTCGTGAATACCCGATGCTGTCGCGAAGTATGTCTGAGCAGTTAAACGGCTCGGCCAGAGTGCGGATCAGTCAAATAGGCCCTTTGGTTTATTGGGTTGAGGCACCGCAAGCCCCTGGCTATTGGGTAAAAGTACCGCTTACAGGATTTAAAGATAACAACCTCGAATTTTTAACTTTCTACTTATCAAGTATTGGCTTTTTAAGTGTGTTAGGTGGGTGGCTATTTGCAAGGCACTTAAATCGCCCATTAAAAGAGTTACAGCAAGCTGCGGTAAAGGTGGGTGTTGGAGACTTTTCGACTAAGCTTGAAGAGCATGGTTCGACCGAAGTTATGGAAGTAACTAGAGCTTTTAACCAAATGTCGCGCGGTATAGCTGCGCTTGAAAACGACCGACGCTTATTGATGGCGGGCGTATCGCATGATTTACGCACACCACTTACACGCATTCGTCTTGCCACCGAGATGATGTCAGCAGAAGAGGACTATCTGCGCGAGGGCATAATTTACGACATTGAGGATATGAATGCCATTATCGATCAATTTATCGAATATTTACGTCATCATAAGCGTGAAGAGTTGGCTTTAGAGGACTTAAACGCGATTGTTTCTGAAGTGGTACATTCTGAACAAAAGCATCAACGTAGTATTCGTTTTATTGAAGATATAAATCTCGATAATGTGCCGTTAAGTATGGTGGCAATTAAGCGCGTAATAACCAATATGATTGAAAATGCCATTCGTTATTCTGACGGCGATATAGAGGTTCAAACCGCGCTGAGTCATGATAAAAAGTATGCCATTGTAATGGTTAACGACTATGGCCCAGGTATTCCAGAAAGTGAACTTGAAACAGTATTTGAGCCCTTTAAACAAGGTGATGCCGCCCGAGGCAGTGAAGGCAGTGGGCTTGGTTTAGCTATTATCAAACGAATAATTGATATGCATAGTGGTAAAGTAAAGTTAGTAAATCGCCCGGAAGGGGGATTAAGTGCACAGGTTTTTCTCCCTTTTAAATAAGTGATTTAAACTCAGGTTGAGTAACCTGATGTAGTACTCAAGTATATATAGGAGTTGTATACAAAATGGACGATGGTAAATTTACTAAATTAAAGCAGCTAATGGACAAAGGTAAGTGGCCTTATATCTTTGTGTATGGTGTGCTTGGTTGGGGTGTTTCGACAGCTATTTTATTTTCGCTACTACAAGCTTTTTTAGGCGAAGTTGCTTTTTTAGATGTATTATCGCTCTCGCTTATTTTGTTCCCAATAGGAGGTTTGTTTTGGGGACTTTATATGTGGTCTTACTTAGGTAAACAATATGCCAAGGCTGTAAATGAGCGTAGTTCAGTATCACTTAAGTGAGTGACTCTTTCTATTCAGTTCAAGTGTTTAAGGCGCTGTGTTAACTGCGCCTTAAACGTATCTCTCATTTTAAATAGCTTTAAACCTAATTGCAGTGCCGCCACTCGTCGCTAACTTTAGCGATAACGTATCTTTGGCTGTTACGATTCGTTGTTCTATCTTGATATCGTAAGGGGTGTTTTTCCACTCCGCCTTATCGCCATCTTTGTAGATTTGTGCTTCAAATACTTTACCGGGCTCTAAAAAGTCGAGTTTGATATCAATCGTACGTGCATGCTCATCAGTCACAGCGCCTAAATACCAATCATTTCCTGAGTAGTTATCACGTTTACGTTCTTTACGGGCAAACACTACGTAGTCGCCAACTTCACCTGCTAATGCGATACTTTGTTGCCAATCAGTGGGTACGTCTTGAATGAACTGAAATGCATCTGGTTTGGCTAAATAATTACGCGGTAGATCTGCGGCCATTTGAATTGGGCTATACATCACCACATACAAAGCCAGTTGCTTAGCTAGGGTAGTTTGCGGGCGGTTAGTATCAGCGCCTAAGCCATTAAATCCCATGTCAAATATGCCCGGAGTAAAATCCATTGGGCCAGCTAACATGCGAGTAAAAGCAAGCATCGGAATATGTTCTGGTGGATTAGGAGGTGTGCCCCATGCATTAAACTCTTGGCCTCGAGCACCTTCACGAGCAATCCAATTAGGGTAAGTTCGGCGCAGGCCGGTGTCTTTAATTGGTTCATGAGTATTGATGCTGAGTTTGTGTTTAGCAGCCAGTTTTATACTGTGCAGGTATTCGTTAACCATAAATTGGCCGTCATGCCATTCTTTTCTAATAATGCCATTTTCATCAATACGCTTGATGTTACCGCCATCAGCAACGTAACCCGTTTTTATTTGGCTAACGTTAGATTTTTCATATAAGGCGTAAGCATCTTCCATTTGATTACGGTAGTTTGTCACATTACCAGAGGTTTCATGGTGACCAATTAACTGCACGCCTTTTTGCTTACCGTAACGAGTCAGCTCTTTAATATCAAAGTCATCGTAAGGCTGAGTAAAGCTAAATACATCGCCGTTAAAGAACCAATCTCCGTCCCAGCCAAGATTCCAGCCCTCGACTAATACGCCGTCAAAGCCATATTGAGCGGCAAAATCCATATAATATTTGGTATTTTGCGTGGTGGCACCGTGTTTTTCACCGCTACCCCATGTGGTTTCGTTTATATGCATACCCCACCAAATACCAACGTACTTGCCCGGTTTTACCCAGGAAACATCGCCTAATTTATTCGGCTCGTTTAGGTTTAAGATAATGTCAGAGTTGATTAAATCAATGGCTTTCTCACCTATTTGCACTGTACGCCAAGGAGTAGTGAATGCCCCTTGTTTTTTAACGGCTATGCCATCTGACCATGGTGTTAAATCTGCTTGCAAAGTACCAGGTCGACGTTGGTTCAGTACCATACCTGCGTAATCAACTAATGCTGCTTCATGAATACTAACGTGCACGCCATCAGCATTTTTAAATGTAAATGGTGTGTGCGCTAATGCCGCGTCTTGCAAAGGTGTTGTGTTGTAAACATATTCGTAGCGATTCCAGCCGCGCGCGGGGATCCACCAAGCTGTCGCTTTATCTGCGGCAGTTATTGCAAATTCGGTAAGCTCTTTGGTTATTTGTATATCTTCAAAACCTGTTTGCTTTGGTACTTCATAGCGAAACCCTACGCCACTATCAAATGCTCTAAAGCGTACAGTGTATGTCCCACCATGAGGAGCTGGCTTACTAAAAGTGACCGCTACTTCATTATGATGATCAACAACGGTCTGTCGTTCTCCCCATGGCTGTTGCCATTGGCTCTGGACCTGATTATTTGTAATATCGGTGATTGTGAAGCCTTCGTCAAATGCAGCTTGCTGCTTAAACTCAAACCCTAGGGACGAGTTTTCAATAACATTTTTATTGTTAAAGCTAATTGAGTAATGAGGTGCAGAGTCTTGATCTGAAATGGTTATTTTTATTTTCTTATTTGGGGATTCAACAATAGCTTGCTTGGCAAAGCTGCTGCTGGAAAGTAAAACTAATAGTAGTAGAGAGAATCGCATTGTGTGTCCAATTGGTTTGATCGGTGCACAGATAGAATAAATGACCAAGAGAGGTTTTACGAGGTAGCTGCATACGTATTCAATTGGCGGGCACTTATTAATCAATTATTAAAATATCTGAAAATACGACTTAAATATGCCTATAATAAAATAAATCAAATAATAATATTGTCACCCAGATGAAGCTCCTTAGTATTATTTTATTAATGTTGTTAGCGTTCAGTAGCCAAGCAGTCACCCTTACTGTTTATAATCAAAGTCAACAAATACAACCCAACGTTGTAGTATGGTTGCACCCAAAGACCCCGATTATTGAGCCTCGTCAGCCAGAAACTAAATTTATTATGGGGCAAAAAGATCGCCAATTCACGCCACATATTTTAGTTGTTGAACAAAATGGCCTCGTTGATTTCCCTAATGCAGATTCGATTATGCACCACGTATACTCGTTTTCTAAAAGTAAGTCGTTTGAACTCAAGCTTTATCGCGAGCAACCTCAAGATCCAATTAAGTTTGAGCAAACAGGCGTTGTTGAGCTTGGGTGTAACATACATGATTGGATGCTGGGCTATATTGTGGTTGTTGATAGCCCATACTACGGCATTACTGATGAACAAGGTCAATTGACGTTAGATATTCCACAAGGTGATTACACTTTGACTGCATGGCATGAGGGATTTAGTGATATTAGCTCTACTGAGTCCCAGCAAATAATGGTAAATAGTGACACTACACGCTATCAACTCAAGCAAGTGTTAATACCGCGCATTGCAATTGGTGTAGATGAATATGATGATTATTAAACACTCCTTACGTGCCATTATGATACTAGGTGCAGTTGCTGCTTTTAATGCAAGCGCACAAATAAAAGGGTTGTTGCAAGTTAGTGCTGTTAAGGGTGACTCGCAAGCAAGTTGGCAGGAAGGTGGTGTTGGCTTATATCGCTTTGATAGTGACACCGATGGATTACTGCTATCACAGGGGCTGCTTGATTTTCGCACCGATTTAACCACTGCATGGTCTGCTCATGGTGTAATAAATGCTTATCAAGACCCGGAACCTACGCTGGGTTTTACGCAAGCTTATTTACAGTACAAGCCGCTGACACAGAGCAAATATAAATGGCACCTTCGAGTCGGTGGGTTTTACCCATTACTCTCACTTGAAAATCCAGACATGGGATGGTTGTCTCCTTATAATTATACCAATTCAGCCATTAACTCATGGGTAGGTGAAGAGCTCCGCACACTGGGCGTTGAAGCTACAATAAAACGTCCAGGGCGCAGCTTTAACAGTGCTCATAGCTTTTCATTTATTGGTGCAACATTTAAAGGAAATGATCCTGCCGGCACCTTATTGGCTTGGCGAGGCTTTGCACTGCATGACAGGCAAACAACATTTAACGAAAGTATTGCATTTGCGCCTGTTACTTCACTAAATACACCGCAGCTTCAGTTTCAAGCTAATCAGGTATTACCATTTGAAGAAGTGGATGGACGTTACGGTTACTATGTTGGCATGCATTGGGATTATTTAAAGCAATCTCAGTTTAGGTTTTATTATTATGATAATAATGGTGATCCTGCTGCGATTAATTACAGCACTGGGCAATACGCATGGGATACGCGCTTTTCAAGTGCCGCATGGCTTTACAAGTTCACTAGCAAAACGCGACTAATTACACAGCTGATGTCAGGCCGCACAGCAATGGGGGCCAAGCGCGGAGTTGATAATCGATTTTATAGTCACTTTGTTTTGTTAAGTCATAAATTAGCGCAACACCGACTTTCTATACGTTATGACTATTTTGAAGTCACTGATAAAGATGATTGGGCGTTTGACCCTAATGCTAGCCACGGAGAGAGCATTACAGCCACTTGGCGCTACCAACTAAATCAGCAATGGCAATTGGGAGTCGAAGCTTCTGCGTTACGCAGCCAAGCAGATAATCGCCCGTCAATGGGGTTATCACCACTTATTTCACAACAACAAATTGCATTAAATGCGCAATGGCGATTCTGATTTTAGGCAATACGAAGTTTATCTACTATCTTTATACTTTAAGCTCATGAGTATGCTGAGGTGATAAGTGAAGTTACAAAGCATTCGTGTCAAAAGTTCATTACCTATCGTGCTGTTAGGTATTGCTATTATAGTATTAATTGCAGGTTATACTTATTTAATTAACTTGCAAAAAGTTGCGCTTGAAGCCCAATCTGAGCGCTTTTTAAATGCAATTTCGGTTGTTTTAAATGCTGATAGAGACCTTTATCAAGCTAAAGTAGCGGAGTTAAATTTAGTTACCAATAAACAAGGTGACACAGAAGAGTTACAAAGCCACAGTGAAAATGCGCAGCAGGTTGCAGATCGTTTTAATCAATACTTAAGCTACCTGTCGGTTTATCCAGAAATCACCGCTAGTTTTAATAATTTTGATACGGCATTTTCTCGTTGGTTATCCGCTTCAGAGGCATTTATAAACGCACCCCAAAACAAATCTCTAAGGCAGGCGGCTGATAGTGAGTTTAATGCTTTGCGTGATATTTTAGATAAGGCAGGAGAGCGCGCTGAGTCGGTATCTAAAATTGAAAAGCAAAAGCTCATTGATAAGGTTAGCAGCACTAAGTGGCTGTTACTTTTGATGAGCGCACTAATCTTACTAATCGCAGGGTGGTTTAGTTACCAAATTCCGCGTCAATTAACCAAACAAATGAATTATGTCACTAATAGAATCAATGAAATAGCGTCAGGCGATGGTGATTTGACTGGGCGAATATCAATCAAGAGCCAAGATGAATTTTCTGAGCTTGCTACCGCATTTAACCGCTTTTTAGATAATTTGCAGCAGCTTATACGCGATATTTTAGTGCAAGCGAATGAATTAAACACCTTGGGCGGGGATTTAAGCCAGTTTGCAAACCAAAACAGTAATGTTAACCAAAAACTTAACCAAGCATCAGAGTCTATTGTCAGTGCAGTCCATCAAATGAGTGTTGCCAGTCGTGAGGTTGCGGGTGTAGCACAGCAATCGTCCAAAGAGGCCGATAACTCGCAAGCTTTAGCTAAGGATGGGCTTAGTGCCGTCGCCAGCTCTAGTAATAAAATTATCGCGTTGTCTGAAAACATGGAACACGCTAGTAATAAATCAACAGAGTTACAGCAAAGCTCTGACAACATAGCCAAGGTTTTAGAGGTAATACGTGCAATTGCAGAGCAAACTAATCTGCTTGCACTGAACGCTGCAATTGAAGCGGCCCGAGCTGGTGAGCAAGGGCGTGGGTTTGCTGTAGTGGCTGATGAAGTTCGAACGTTGGCAACGCGCACTCAAGAAAGCACCAATGATATTCAAAATATGGTCGAACAGTTTGCGAGTAGTGTAGAGCAGTCCTTAACGGCTATTAATAGTGGTAAAGGACTTGCAGATGATGCTGTGGCATCATTTAGCCAAACTAAGGATGTACTCAATGCTATGCAGAGCTCATCTATTAAAGTTAATGAAATGGCGATGCAAACAGCGCATGCAACGGATGAGCAAACAACTGTTGCTGAAGAAATAAGTCACAATTTATCATCGCTCAATGATCAAACATTACAAGGTGGAGAGCTTGCTCGCTCAACAGAAGATGTGGCACTTAGGATGAATCAACTTACAGGTGAGTTAAGCAATTTAGTGAAACGTTTTAAGGTTTAAAAACGATTTATACTGCGTTATTAATTTTAACAATAGAACCACTATTACTTGCAATTAATGCCTTGCCTGAATCGCTTTTAATTTCAACTGAAACTGGCACCTTTAGGTGGTTTGGGCGTATTAAAGTAAAAAGGGGCTACTAAGCCCCTATTTCACGACATTTAAATTCAAATCAACTTCGAGGGTTATCTGCTTATTTTTTATCGAATGCGCGCTTCATAAAGTTTGGTGTTGCAAGCGCACCATAATGAATCCCACTGTTGTAATACTCTGTACTCTTTGCAAGGTCAGTAGCTGCATCTTCCCTAAATCCTGCAAATTCTTCATCTTTACGCGCGAGTGTTACCGACCATAAGCCACTTGGGTAAATAGGTTGCGGGAATGGTAATGTTTGTAAGTCGTTAAAGCCCACCTCAGTCATTGCATCACGCATTTCAACAAGTAAAGGCATATGCATTAGAGGTGATTCACTTTGTTGTACCATTATCCCGCCAGGGCGTAATGCTTTTAGGCAGCTGGTGTAAAAGGCGTGATTAAATAAGCCTTCACCCGGACCTACGGGGTCTGTGCCATCAACGATTACAATATCGATTGACTCAGGCGCCGCTTCGCGCATGTATTTAATTCCATCATCAAACATCACTGTGGCACGTGGGTCTTGGTTTGCTTCGCACAGTTCAGGAAAATACTTAAGTGACATTTGTGTAACTACTTCGTCGATATCAATTTGTGTCACTGACTCAACACCTGTGTGTTTTAGTACTTCACGTAGCGTACCGCAGTCACCGCCACCAATAATAACTACATTTTTAGGATTTGGATGTGCTAATAAAGCTGGGTGGCTGATCATTTCATGATAAAAGAAGTTTTCACGACTGCTTACCATTGTGCAACCATCAATAATCATTAAGTTGCCAAAATCAGTGGTTTCGAACATCTCAACTTTTTGAAAAGGAGATTGTTTCTCGTCTAATTTTTTATTAATACGTAGAGAAAACGCACTGCCGTCGCGTTCACTGATTTCGGTAAACCATTTGCTTTGATCTAAATTTGCCATGTCGCTAGCTACACTTTTAGTTGAGTAAGAAAAAGGGGGCAATTCTGCCAGTGGTTGGCGGTTTGCTCAATGAAATTTTTATAGTATAGCGAATATTTTCTTCCCACTTTGGCTTAAAGGTTAATTTTTGTTAGCGTAGGATGTTATGACGTATTAAAATAACCGATTCCGCCAAACAGTTAACTTAAGAAGATTTGCCATGACTTGGGGTTTAGACACAGCACGCGCTACTTATAACGTTGCACATTGGAGTGACGGTTATTTTGATATAAACAGCCAAGGCGAGTTGGTCGCTTATCCTGATGGCGATCAAACTAAAACGGCAATTTCGTTAAGCGAATTAACAGAGCAATTTAAAAAGCAAGGGTTAACGCTACCCGTACTGGTGCGATTTACTGATATCTTACAAAATCGAGTAGACACGCTCACTAGTGCATTTTGTAAAGCACGTGGTGCTCGCGACTATCAAGGTCAGTATACGTGTGTATATCCAATTAAAGTAAATCAACAGCGTTCGGTTGTAAGTAAGTTATTAGCACACCCAAGTGGCTTAGTGGGTCTTGAAGCAGGTTCAAAGCCCGAGCTTATGGCTATACTTGGCGTTGCCACCTCACCGATTACAATTGTCTGCAATGGTTACAAAGACAGTGAGTTTTTACGACTTGCGTGTATTGGTCAGGCGATGGGGCACAAAGTCAAAATAGTGGTCGAAAAACTATCGGAATTAACCACTTTACTGGCTGAAATTGAAGATTTAGGCATTGAACCTGCAATTGGCATCCGCATCCGTTTGAATTCGGTTGGTAAAGGCAAGTGGCAAAATACCGGTGGAGAAAAAGGTAAGTTTGGCTTAACAGCAGGACAAGTGTTAAGTGCTGTTGAAGTGCTTAAGCAGCATAATAAATTGCATTTGATGCAAATGGTACATTTTCATATTGGTTCTCAGATTGCCAATATTCGCGACATTCATCGGGCGTTACGCGAGTGCGCTCGTCACTTTGCTGAACTGACCCAATTAGGTGTGCCACTGAACACCGTTGATGTGGGTGGCGGCTTAGGTGTTGATTATGAAGGCTCAGGCTCACGCAGTGCATGCTCTATGAATTACACAGTTGATGAGTACGCTAGGAATGTGGTTAATGCATTCGCAGAAGTGTGTGAGCAACATACGCTTACTCATCCCGCTATTATTACTGAGTCAGGCCGTGCACTCACAGCCCATCACGCCGTTTTGATTACGGATGTGATTGATGTTGAAACCGCCCCTAATTACGCTAACCCAAGCGCTCCAGAGCCAAATAGCGTGTTAGTGTTGGATGAAATGTGGCAATGTTTACAACGTTTAACTCCACGTATGGCTTTAGAAATCTACCACGATGCAATGCATCTATTCAGCGAAGCACATGATCAATACGTACATGGGTTAGTGAGTATGATGGAGTGGGCGAAAATAGAGCAGCTGTATTTCACTATTCTACATCGCGTTCGCGCGTCTTTAAGCAATGCTCGTGCTCACCGCGAAGTATTAGATGATTTAAATGAAAAGCTAGCAGATAAATTATTTGTGAACTTTTCATTGTTTCAATCACTGCCAGATGTTTGGGGTATCCAACAACTATTTCCTGTAATGCCAATAGAAAACTTGAATAAACCATTAACACAACGGGCGATTATTCAAGATATAACTTGTGATTCAGACGGTCAAATTCGTGAATATGTCGAAGGTGCAGGCATTGAAACAAGTTTACCTATTCCTCAGTATCAGCCTGGCCAGCAATACCATATTGCTATGTTTATGGTTGGCGCGTACCAAGAGATTTTAGGAGATTTACATAATTTGTTTGGCGATACAGACTCAGTGCATGTGGAGCTGAACGAACAAGGTTACCAATTAACCAACGCAATAAAAGGTGATAGCGTTAAGGATGTATTAAAGTTTGTTGACTATGATAGCGCAATTTTAGCTGAGAACTTTGCCAACACGATTGCAGAATTAACCGTTAGTGACGCAGAGAAAGCGCAGTATTTAGTTGAGCTAAATGCAGGGTTAGCTGGTTACACCTATTTTGAAGATTAATATCAGACAATTTAATGAAAGGAATTAAGTCGTAATGTCTATGATCCGCTGTGTTTTTAGTATGTTTTTTTACGCCCTAAATACTGTGATTTGGTTTATTCCCATTTTTATTTTTGGCTTAATAAAATTACTGCCAATTAAACCATTGCAAAAAGCCATGAGTTGGGCAGCTAAAAAATGCGCCACTATGTGGGTGACCTGCAACTCACTCAATCAAAATGTATTTACACCGTATCAACTAAATGTGACCGGTCTTGAGCAAGTTAAGCTCAAAGACTGGTATTTGATTATTGCTAACCACCAAAGCTGGGTCGATATCCTAGTATTGCAGCGCTTATTAAATCGCAGAATTCCGTTTTTAAATTTCTTTTTGAAGAAGGAGCTTATCTATGTGCCTGTGCTTGGTTTGGCTTGGTGGGCTTTAGATTTTCCATTTATGACCCGCACCAGTAAAAGCCAACTTAAAAAGAACCCTAAATTGCGTGGTAAAGACTTAGAAACAACCCGTAAAGCCTGCGAGAAGTTTAAAGAAATGCCTGTGAGCATCGTAAACTTTGTAGAAGGGACACGTTTCACTCAGGAAAAGCATCAGCGTCAAAAAAGCCCGTTTCCACATTTACTTAAACCTAAAGCCGGTGGTATTGCATTTGTGATGCAGGCGATGGGAGAGCAAATATCAAAAGTGGTTAATGTGACTATTCAGTACCCCGATGGTATTCCTACTTTTGTCGACTTTGCCAGCGGGCGTGTAAAAAATATCAATGTTCATGTTGAAGTGTTGCCAGTCAGCCCTGAGTTAATCGGGGATTACACCGCTGATAATGAGTTTAGAGTGCGCTTTCAGTCGGAGTTAAACCGATTGTGGGAAGAAAAAGAACAGCAAATTATCAAATTAGAGCAGCAATCTAAGTGATTATAAAAAGCGAGTTTATATGCTAAATAAAATCATACCGAATTGGCTAAACGGCCTGCTTGTAGGCACGGTACTATTTAGCAATACTTTGCTGTGGGGCATATTAGTTTTAATACTAGGTGTCATAAAGCTTGTATTACCTTTTGCATGGGTAAGTGACTTATTACACTGTGCTTATCGAGGGTGGTGTAGTGGAAACCGAATTGGCTTAAATTTAAGTAATGCGCAGCTTGATATCAAGATTGCAGGTGATGTAAACAAGCATGGCTGGTACTTGTTAGTTTCAAACCACTTAAGTTGGCTTGATATCGTCGTATTAAGTGCAATAGATGCGCTGCCTGCGCCAAAATTCTTTTTAAAGGATGAGTTGAAGTATGTACCTTTGATTGGCTCAGGTGCATGGGCAATGGGTATGCCATTTATGAAGCGCGTGTCGAAAGCACAGATTGCACGTAACCCGCAATTAAAAGGGCTCGATGTAGAACGCACAAAACGCAGTTGTCGAAATTTCCGTAGTCACCCAACAACGATCATTAATTTTGTTGAAGGCACGCGTTTTACTGTTTTAAAGCATCAGGCTCAAAGCAGCCCCTTTAAACACTTGCTTAAACCTAAAGCGGGTGGCGTTGCCTTTGCATTAGAAGTGCTCGGGGAGCAATTTGATGCCATACTCAACACCACTTTGGTGTATAACGCTAAAAGTGACCATATTTGTGCTAGCTTTCTGCGTGGACAGTTAAAAAAGATAACAGTTGGCATTACATTAACACCTGTAAGTCCAAATTTATTAGGTAATTACCAGCAAGACACAGCGTTTCGAGAGCAATTTCAAAAAAGCATTAACCAGTTATGGATGACAAAAGACAGTGAGTTAGCTCACGCATATGCACAGTACAATACTGACCCAGTAGTAATGGATGATAAGGAGATAAAAATACAGTGACTAAACAAACGCATTTACAGCAACTCATTATGCCTTGGTTTGAAGGCGTTCCAGATGCTGCAGTTCTCAGTGCGCTGAGTGCCACTGCTATTGGTGTATGTTCACTACTTTTGGTTTATTTGTTTACTGGGCGTTTAATGTTGCCGGGTATTCAAGCTGTGGTGACTAAGTTATCGCCAGAGCGAATTGGCTTACTTGCACCTATGCTAACTAAGCTGAATCGTCGTTTTGCTGGTATGTTATGTTGCGTTTTGTTTTTAGCCACGTTTGATAGCATTTACCCAGTCGGTGAATTTTCAGCTGAAGTTTTTAAAATCATCGGGCAAACACTGCTAATCATCCATATCGGTTTTATTATCAGTAGCATAGTGAGTATTGCGGGTGGGATTTATAATCAGCTTGAGTTTGCCCGTGAAGTGCCTATTCAAGGGTTGATCCAAGTTGTTAAATTGATCACCTTTATGATTTGTGCAATCTTGATCGTGAGTATCATACTTGAAAAATCACCGACTTATATTCTTTCTGGGTTTGGTGCAATTGCCGCAGTGACATTACTTGTTTTTAAAGACACCATTTTAGGGTTTGTTGCGAGTATTCAAATTGCCGCAAACCGTTTGGTAACTTATGGTGATTGGATCCAAGTCGAAAATTATGGCGCCGATGGTGAAGTAATCGATCTGGGTTTAAACACCGTTAAAGTGCGTAACTGGGATAATACTATTACCACCATTCCAACCTATATGCTGGTGGCCGGGTCATTTAAAAATTGGCGTGGAATGCAGGAGTCAGGCGGACGCCGTATAAAACGCTCATTAAATATTGATATGAATAGCATTCGGCTTGTAGATGATGAGCTCACTAACATATTGGGACAAGCCATTGTGTTAAAAGATTTCATTAAGTTAAGCACATTACCCGATCCAGTATCAAACTTAGGGCTGTTTCGTCGCTATGCTGAAGGGTACTTAAAACAACATGAAAAAATAAACACGTCTTTGACGCTGATGGTGCGTGAGTTACAGCCATTAAATCATGGTTTGCCGATAGAGTTTTACTGCTTTAGTCAAGATAAGCGCTGGATATCGTTTGAGCATCTACAAGCAGAAATTATGGATCATCTATTAGCAGTGTTACCTCTGTTTGACTTACGACCTTATCAAAGTGTTACAGGGCAGTTTAGCCCTGCAACACAGCCGAATAGTTCAAAACCGTCGATCAAAGTGACAAATACTGCTGACCAAGCCCAACCAAAATAAAACCGATAAGTAGCCACCATATAGGTGGCTTTGCTAATCGCAACCAGGCAAATGCAATAACAACAAGTGCAATGTGCCATATATTATGAACCGCTGAAGTCCAAATTGGTGAGTACAGCGCCGCCGCTAGAAAACCGACTACAGCTGCATTGAGTGCGGCAATACTACTGGCAAAACGAGGGCGTTGAGCCAATTGCAACCAACTTTTTTGCAGCGCAAACATCAGTAATAAGCCTGGTAAGAAAATAAGCACCGTAGCAAGCAAAGCGCCTACAATTGGGTTAACGTCAGAAAATTGCGTACCTAAATAAGTGGCTATAGTGAACATGGGGCCGGGTACAGCCTGAGCACTAGCATACGCACTTAAGAATTGTTCTGTGCTAAGGTTTGTAACCCCTGCTTGTAGTATAGGTAAAACTACATGACCGCCACCAAACACCATTGCACCAGCTTGATAAAATGGCGCAAACAGTTCGGCTTGGTCGTTTAAAGGTATAAAGCTCAGTACCAACAACAGTGAAAATAAGCCCAATGCGACCCAATTAATGTGGCTGGTTGTTGAAGGCGGAGTATCAACATCTTTGGGTAATTTTAGTAAAGGCCAAATTGCGCCAATGGTAGCAGCGATAACAAGCACAGCAATTTGACTAATCAGGTTAGGTTGCACTAGCAGCAGTATTGTACTTGCTAAGGCTAATGCTTTTAATACCCAGCTTGTGCAAAAGCTCTTTGCCATGCTCAAAGTTGCATCTGCCACAATTACCACAGCAAAAAGTTTAAGGCCTGTCACTACAGCAAAGTAAATGCTGTCAAACTGGTGTGCACTGAGTGCTAATAACAGCATAATCAACAATGAAGGCAACGTAAACCCAATAAAGGCTGCAAGACCACCAGACAAGCCGTGTCGCTCAACACCAATGGCAAACCCAACTTGGCTAGAGCCAGGCCCAGGGAGTGCCTGACTTAAGCTGATCAGCTGTGCATAACGTTGATTATTTAACCATTTCAAATTATCAACAAAGTGGTTTTTAAAGTAACCTAAATGTGCCGCAGGTCCTCCAAAACTCATACAGCCAAGTAAAAAAAACTGTTTAAAAATAGCAAATAACATAATAGATCTATTTTCCCTTATGACTCTTTTATTTCATTATGACAAATTTATGTGACATTTAATGGTTTTTAAACCCTGTACCTGTCTACAATGTAATAAAGGTTTAATTAAATTTAATAAGCTATGCGATTTATTGGTTATATTCTTGTTACTTTTTTCTTTTTAGCATCCTGCTTAACTGCGGTAGAGTCTCATGCTCAAACAAAAGCGCCTAAAGTGTCAATCGCTGTTGATCATGCGCCACCTTACAGCCAAATTACCCCAGATGGAGAGATCAGTGGAGCAGTTGTTGACATTGTCAGAGCAATGCAAACACGTCTGTCATTCAAAATAGAATTAGTTGGTTGCCCATTTTCACGTTGCATACGCATGTTAGAACACGGTGAAGTTGATGCGATGGGGGGACTAATATTAACGCCTGAGCGCCAACAAAAGATGGTGTTTGTTAAGCCTGCTTATATGGCCTTGTCATCGTCATTTGTTTTTTATGCGCGCCATAAAAGTCAGTTAAATATAGCCAACTATGACGAACTCTACGGGAAAAAAATAGCGGTTATGCGAGGCGCCGCTTATTTTAAGCGCTTTAACGAGGATGAAAAATTAACAAAAGTTCCAGTGCTTACAGAGCAAACGGCTATGGACTTGTTATTAAAAGAGCGAGTAGATTTAGTGATTGCAGTAGAAGATACGGCTGATCATGCTATGAGTGTGTTAAATCAACCCTCCAACAAATTAGTCAAGATGGACTATCGTTATAAAGATACCATTTTTGGCTACCTTGCGTTTAATAAAGACTTTGCGAGAAGCCCGATTGCTCAAAAGCTCCAAATTCAAATGCAACAAATGGCATTAAGTGGTCAGCTAACCCAGCTTGTTGCTCCGTACAAACTACCTCCTATCACTTCACAAATGCTGGACTTTTAATACGTACTTCATTTTTTGTTCATGGACGCCTTGCTAATCTCATAGCTAATCGAATTAATCTCCAAGGACAAAGCATGACATTAACTAAATCACTTTTATCTGCAACAATCATCGGCGTATTACTCACGGGCTGTGAAACGAATAATACTGGCACAGGTGCTGCAATAGGGGCTGCTACAGGCGCTGTTCTTGGAAAAGCAACAGGCGATCATGATGATAAGCGTATCTTTATCGGCGCAGCAATTGGTGCATTAGCCGGGGCTGCTGTAGGTGATTACATGGATAAGCAAGAAGAAGCGTTTCGTGATGAACTTGCAGGCTCTGGTGTTGAAGTGGTGCGTGAGGGAGATAATTTACGCTTAGTTATGCCATCTAACATTACCTTTGCTACTGATCAATCGTATATTTCATCTGGTTTTCACAACACCCTTGATGCCATTGCAAAAGTAATGAATAAATACGAAAAAACGTATCTTAGTATTGAAGGCCACACTGATAGCACAGGTAAAGATAGCTACAATATGACGCTGTCAGAGCAACGCGCGCAAAGCGTAAAAGGCTACTTAGTAAACCAGCAAATTCTAGCCGCGCGTATCAGCACGCGAGGCTATGGTGAAACACAGCCTATCGCAAGTAACGAAAGTGCTAATGGTCGCGCACAAAATCGCCGTGTTGAGATTCAAATAGTACCGAATACAAAAAAATAATTTAGTATATTTGACCGCACAGTGTGCGGTCATGTTTTAGGGTCTGTTGACCTTTCAAGGTTAAATTTACAGCAGTCTGTTTGGTATTTAGGCAAGGCAGCGCCTATGTAGTGTGGTTATTCCCCATAAATAGGTGATAACGCAGCATCAATGCCAAACAGGCGCTGCCCTTCGGGTTCTGCCTAGGGGCGATTTACTCTTTGTTGCCTACATGGATATAGGTAAGGGGCGTGAGCAGGACGCGGAAGCTTTGCTCGGTTTTGACTTAGCCCACTAGGTTACAAACCTCGCGCCGCGATTAAACCGCCCCTAGTTTGAACAAATTTTAATCTGCAAAGGTCAACAGACCCTAATCTTTATTAAATTGCAGTTCACACAGTTGTTTGTAAAGCGGGTTAGTCTCAATGAGCTGTTGATGAGTGCCTGTAGCAATAATTTTTCCTTGTTCCATGACAACAATCACATCAGCATGTTTTACCGTTGCTAAACGATGCGCAATGATCAGTGTGGTGCGGTTTTGCATTAAATGCTCAAGCGCGGCTTGAACATGTTGCTCGCTTTGTGCGTCTAAAGCGCTCGTTGCTTCATCAAGTAGCAGTATTGCAGGGTCTTTTAATATTGCTCGTGCTAATACTATGCGTTGTTTTTGACCGCCAGATAAACGCACACCCTGTTCACCTAAAAAGCTCTCATAACCATTTGGTAAACTAGTAATAAACTCATCTGCATGGGCATATTTAGCGGCTTGATAGACCTGCTCGTCTGAGGCGTCAGGGTTGCCATATCGAATATTGTGCATGACATCTGAGCTAAATAAAATTGGGTTTTGTGCAACCATGCCCATGCTGTCCCTAAGTGTTTTCAGAGACAAGTCTTTAATATTAATATCATGAAATTTAATATCACCATTGGCTGGGTCATAAAAACGTTGCAGTAATTCGAAAAGGGTTGTTTTGCCTGCACCAGAGGGCCCAACAATCGCGACAGTTTGCCCTTTTTGTATACGTAATGAAACGTTTTTTAGTGCGCTGACATCAGGGCGAGACGGATAATTAAAAGTCACATTATTAAGCTCAATAGCTGACGACTGAGGATTAGAATGTAATGTGTCATCCTGTGGGTGCGTTGGGTTAACTATTTCACTTTTCACTGCTAATAATTCAAGTAATCTGGCCGCAGCTCCAGCCGCACGTTGTAATTCACCATACACTTCGGCAACGGTCGCCACTGACATAGCGACCATAATAGCGTAAAACACAAAGGCACCTAATTCACCGCCTGTCATAGTACCTGCAAGTACATCATTACCACCTACCCACAGCATGATGCTAATCGCACTGAACGTTAAGAAAATGACAGCGGCAATTAAAAATGAGCGTTGTTTAATACGGCTTTTCGCGACAGCAAACGCTTTATCCGTTTCAAGCGCAAAAGCGTGTTGTTCACGTTGTTCGTGACTGTAACTTTGTACAACTTTAATATTTTGAATAATTTCTCCAGCGTAGGTGCTGATATCTGCTATTGCATCTTGGCTTGAGCTGGCAAGTTTGCGCACCTTTTTACCAAAAACCATCATGGGCACTAACACTAATGGCACACAGGCAATCACGACCAAAGTAAGTTTGAGATTTGTGATAAGTAACATCGCTAAGCCGCCGATAAGCATTAACGCACTGCGTAATGCCATAGAGAATGACGAGCCAATGATGGATTGCAACAACGTGGTATCTGTCGTTAAGCGTGACATCAGCTCACCACTGCGGTTTTCTTCAAAGTAACTCGGGTGTAGGGTAACTATGCGATCAAATACGGCTTTGCGGATATCGTTACTGACGCGCTCACCAATCCATGACATTAAGTAAAAACGACTAAATGTGCCTATTGCTAATAAACTTATCAGGCCAATAAGCACAAACACGGCCTGCTTAAGTTGCTCTTGTGAACCTGCTATAAAGCCGTGGTCAATAACAAATTTAACGCCTTGTCCGAGCGATAAATTAACTCCGGCTGTTACAAAGAGTGCCATAAGGGCCGAAAAAACCACCCATTTATAAGGCTTAATAAACTGAAAAATCGGGATTAAACTACTAAAAGCAGCTTTGTCTTTAGGTTCGGCTTTGCTGGTGCTCATGCTGGATTCTTTTTGATGGATAAGGTATAGATATGGTTACTTAAATCATAATTTCAATAACGAAGGGACTAACCATGGCAATTGAAAAGGTATCGGGCGAATTTAGCGTTAAACTTAATCCTATTGAAGGCTATGCAAAAGGAATCGATGGTATCAATTTAGGTCGTATGTCGATTGATAAAACCTTTAGCGGTGAACTTGAAGCAAGCAGCACTGGCGAAATGCTCAGTGCCATGACCGCCACTCAAGGCAGTGCCGGTTATGTGGCAATTGAGCAAGTGGTTGGCACGCTTACAGGCAAACAAGGCAGCTTTGTATTACAGCATTTTGGTACTATGGATAAAGGACAAGACAGCCTAATTTTAAATGTAATTCCCGACTCGGGTGCTGATGAGCTAGAAGGATTAGCTGGCAGTATGAAAATACGTATTGAAAACGGTGTTCATCACTACGATTTTCAATACACGTTATAAGGTACACAAGGACTGAAATGCAAAAAGTAATCGAATTTAGGAAAACCCGTTTTCTGGGTGGGGTAAATATAGCGGCGTTGAATGATCGCATACAGGAATTAAACCAAGATGGCTGGAAAGTAATTAGCGCAGTACCTATAACAGGTTTCTATGGGCAAGTGCATGGTTATACATTATTTATTGAAATTGACGAGCTGTAAATGACACTCTCTACGTGGTTAGGCCTTGTGGCTATTTGTATGATGGGCGCGATGTCGCCTGGGCCCAGCCTTGCTGTGGTATTAAAACACAGCATTCATGGCAGTATGAAAAATGGCATGTTGTCGGCACTTAGCCACGGTATTGGAGTGGGTTTTTATGCCGCTGCATCATTACTTGGTCTCGGTACACTAATGTTACAATTTCCTATTGTATATCAAGCATTAGTCTATTTAGGGGCAGCTTATTTAGCATACCTAGGCCTTAAAATCTTATTAGCAAAACCCTGTGATGATGAACTACAAGTAGCTCAGCAAAGCGGCAGTGCAAAACATGCAATGCAAGATGGTTTTGCTATAGCATTTTTAAACCCTAAATTAGCGGTCTTCTTTTTAGCCTTGTTTTCACAGTTTATTGACCCTGAAAACTTGAATCTCAAGGTTGGCATGATCATGTGTTTCACTGTGTTTATCATTGATACTGGTTGGTATGTGATTGTTGCAGCGTTGACTGAGCTTTCAAAAAAGCGCTTTGCTTTTACAAAACCCTCCCCTTGGCTTGATAAAATATTGGCTGTAGTTTTTATAGGGCTAGCAATAAGAGTAGTTCTAATGATGTAGATTATTAATTTTTACTAATCCTTACCACCTACTCTAAAAGCTGCTTTTAGCAATACTAAATTCCTCCTTGAAATAAAGACGTGAAACTGAATCTTTTGTTACTAAGTGGATTCATTTGACGTTATCTACACGATCGCAGCACTTAGTTACTAAATGCATCTCCTTTGTAGCTATTGTCCTTATTTATGCATACGTATTCATCACACTTAATTTACTTTTTAGTTACACTTTGTTGGTTCTATTTTATCCACCAATTAGAAATAAACAGCACACAACTATAATATTAATAGGGTAGGAAGCTCATGGGGAAATTCAAACTGAGTGCATTAATGCTCGCAATGTTTGCCGCAAGTAGTGCATTAGCTGCAGCTGAAAACGATGAAAAAGCAGCAGTAAAGCCAAAATTAGATGATGACTTAGAAGTGATTGAGGTCACTGGTTTTAGTCGTAGTTTAATTCAATCATTAAATCAAAAGCGTTTTACAGACACGGTATCTGAGCAGCTATCAGCCGATGACTTAGGCGCATTGCCTGATGTATCAATGGCTGATGCATTAACGCGATTACCCGGTATTTCAGCGGTACGAACAGGCGGGCAGGCTGCGGAAATAAACATTCGTGGTATGTCTGGAGGTTTTGTATTTTCGACTTTAAATGGCCGCGAACAGGTTTCGACCAGTGGTAGCCGTAGCATTGAGTTTGATCAGTATCCATCAGAGCTGATTAGCTCTGCAGCTGTGTATAAATCACCTAAAGCATCACTTATTGAAGGCGGTGTTGCAGGTACTGTTGAGCTGCAAACAGCCAGTCCATTAAGCAATGATAAAAAACATAAGTTTGTGGTTAATGCTCGAGGTATGTTTAATGACCGTGCATCCGAGGTTAATGATGCCACTGAATATGGTGATCGCATTAGTTTTTCGTATCAGGGTAAGTACCTTGATGACACGTTAGGTGTTGCACTGGGCTATGCGCGTTTATTTCAACCAAGCGTTGCAACGCAATTTATTGGCCTTGCTTATAACGATAATAAAGATGTGGATGGACTCGCAAATGACACCAATGGCCCAGAGCTTAAACCTGAAAACGAATATATCAGTGAAGGCTTTGAGCTTCAGCATTTAGGCGGTGAAGAAACTCGAAATGGCTACATGGCTGCTATTGAATGGGCTCCGGTAGATAATTTTAAGCTTAAAGGTGATGTGTTTTTATCTCGTTTTGATACTGAATCGTTTGCCCGTGGTTTTCGGGTTAAATTAGGTGGCCCCAGCGCAAGCTATGCGAATGCGCAATTAGAAGGCAACTCAGTAATCGGTGCTTCAGTTAACCGTACCTCAAAAAGCTATACGCGCGTCGAAATTGTAAACGACGACAATCAAGACTTTGATGAAGTGGATAGTTACGGGATCAATGCTGATTGGCAAGTCACAGATCGCTTAAACGTTAATATGGACGTATCACTGTCGAGCGCAAAAAGTAATTTCCGTAATGGCTTATTGTGGGCGTTAGTGGCAGAAGATGCCAACGCACAAGAGCCTGTTCTTGATAATAACGTATCAATAAATTATCAACTCAACGGATTGAACTTACCAGATGTAGGTTTTAATCAAGCGGCTGCATTTAGCGACATTGATCGTGTGATGGTGAGTAAATACGGTATTTATCCTTTTAAAAATGAAGATGAAGTTAAAGCGTATCGCCTAGATTTTAAGTATGAATTAGATAACAGCTGGTTTAGCTCTGTTGAATTTGGTGCACGTTATTCTGACCGCGAATACAGCAATAATCGCTCGGTGTTTGAGTATGGAGATGATGGTGCGTTTTCAGCGAGCGAGCCGCCACTTAAATTAACCGATGATATGGTTGATGTTGTTGATTGGCAGGGCGAGTTTAGTTATTTCCCATCTTATTTGGCAGTTGATTTAGACAAAGCCTTGAATGCGTGGTTCCCGCAAGGTGTTCCTCAGCCAGTTACCACGTGGGGTAATGCAGATGGTGTGGTTGATCCACAAGGTTATAAAACGAATTACTCATGGACTATGCTGCAAAGTGGCTCAGTGTATGAAGAAGTGTTTTCAGCCTATGCAATGCTTAACATTAACGCTGAAATTGGCGATATGCCAGTACTAGGTAATATCGGTGTTCGTCGGGTAGATACCGATCAATCCGCTACTATTTTAGAAAACGTGAATGGTGATTTAGCCCTCGGAGCACAAAATATTACCGACAGTATCGGTATTGTGAATCAAAACTATTTACCTAATGTGCTAGGGACTGATTACGTTGATTACCTGCCGTCACTGAACTTAAACTTCCAGCTGTCTGACAACACGCAATTGCGTTTTGCTGCTGCGAAAGTAATGTCGCGTCCACCTATTAATCGTTTAGCAGGGGATGCCAGTGCACAAGCAGATAAAACCTCAGGAAAAATTAATGGTTCAAGTACTAATAACCCATTCTTGAAACCATTTTATGCCGATCAGTACGATGTATCCTATGAGTATTATTTTGATGAGTCAGATGGGGCGCTAGTCTTAGCTGCGTTTTATAAAAATATTGATTCATTTATCGATACTATTGCTATTGAAGGGTTCGACTTTAAAGGTAATGGCTTCAATGTGCCGGACTTTATTGAAAACCCAGTCAGTGGTGAGCAAGTTGCGACCACTAATGGTACATACACAACAGCGGTTAATAACGCGAACGGTGGTTACATTCGCGGTATTGAGCTTGCCTATACGCAGGTGTTTTCATCGTTGCCAGCACCATTTGATGGCTTAGGTTTCAACGGCAGCTACTCATACACAGAAAGTGAAGTTGAATCTATTACCAGCTTAGGTGGTGATACGGTGACGCAAGGTTTACCTGGTTTGTCTAAAAACGTACTAAACGGCACCTTGTTCTACAGTCTAGATAACTTTGAAACTCGTCTTAATGTGCGTTATCGCTCTGACTTTGTATCAGAGCAAGTGGCTATTAACGAACAGGTAGTTAATTTCGATGCTGAAACCGTAGTCGATTTTCAAACCTCTTACCAATTTACTGATTCATTTGGCATGTTGCTACAGGTCAATAACCTCACTGATGAACCAACCCAGAGTTACTTTGGCAATGAAAGTATCACCGGGACAACCCAATATTTTGGCCGTCAGGTTTATTTAGGTTTTACCTATAGTCACTAATAGCAAATTGGAGCACGAATAATGAACATAATAACTAAAGTAACTCATTTGCTATTGGCAGTGAGTTTAACGCTACTTTTTGGCTGCGGTGGCGCAGGCAGTAGCGATGTCAAAGCAGGACAAACTTTATTAACTTGCGATGTACCACAAGTCCCTAATGCAGAGGGAACACAATGCGTTGACCCTGAGCCTATTTCTTGCGATGCACCGTTATTTCCAGATGCAAATAACGAAAGCTGCATCAATGGCTATAACCCTGACTTACCAGACCCAGTTGTATTTGCAGGTGAGGGTGAGGCGATATTATTTTATAAACGCCCTGAAAATGAAGGATACGAAGGCTACCGTTTACACTCTTGGAATACCGATGGCTGTGATGCCTACGCGCCGCCGTTTGATGCAACCGATTGGGCTGACGGACATGAGTATGATGGTGTTGATCCTAACTATGGTGCTTACTGGATTGTAGCGCTGAAAGAAGGTTATACCGAATGCGCTAACTTTATTGTTCACATTGGTACGGATGGCGATGGTAAAGCATATGGTGATGTGGATTTAACCATGCCATTGATGCAAGACGATGAACGCTTTGTACGTATGAACTTTACTTTTGATGGTGAGCCTTCAGTTTTTGAATTTCCAGTTGCAAGCCTAGGTGAACGCCCTGTTGCGATTGATGGAGCATCAGCACATTGGATTGATTTAAATACAGTATTGTATAAGCCAAGTAATGAGCTTACACAAATCATTAAGTTGCACTCTTCTGCAACTGCTGACTTGGTGGTTGATTTAGACACTGGGCTAAATGGTGAAACCGTTGAGCTGACTGCAACCGAGTTAAGTGATGAGCAAGCTGCAAAAGTACCACACTTAACGGATTGGACCGCTTATCAAGGTAGTTGGGATGCGGACGCTGCAAAGCAGCTTATAAAGCAACAGCTTGTTGTTGCAGGCTACGATGCCGAAGGCAAGCTACTAGAAGCGACCTTTGTACAATCAGCAAAAGCATTAGACGCACTTTACACTCAAGGCGAAAGCGACGCGAATGAAGCCATGCTAGGTGTGCATTATAATAACAATGCAATCGATGTATCGGTTTGGGCACCCACTGCAAATAATATGATGA
Organism: Pseudoalteromonas atlantica; assembly: GCF_043641955.1. Lineage (GTDB taxonomy): Bacteria > Pseudomonadota > Gammaproteobacteria > Enterobacterales > Alteromonadaceae > Pseudoalteromonas > Pseudoalteromonas atlantica_A. Next base: position 61,556 of record NZ_JBHZRV010000009.1, on the reverse strand, counting down.
TCACGGTTTTTGATGCAGATAAAACGCAAGTTGATAGCAGTGCGATGACTTTTGATAGCAACACAGGTATTTGGTCTATCAGTTTAGATAGTAAATACGACCGCCATTATTTCCGTTTTGCATTTGATGTTTATCACCCAACCACTAAAGCAATTGAAAGCTTATGGAGTACCGACCCTTACTCACTCAATGTATCGAGTAATGGGCTTTATTCACAGCTAATTAACTTGAGCGATGACGACACTAAACCAGAAGGTTGGGATGAGCGTATTGTGCCTACTATTACTAACCCAGAAGATGCGGTTATTTATGAAGGCCATGTACGTGATTTTAGTGTTCGCGATCAGTCAGTGAGCGAAGCAAACCGCGGTAAATACCTTGCATTCACTGAACTTGAAAGCGTGCCAATGCAGCATCTTAAGCAATTAGCTGATAAAGGCTTAACACACTTTCATTTACTTCCAGTGACTGATATTGGCACCATTGAAGAAGATGCTTCAGAGCGTGTGGAAATTACAGACACCTTAGGTAAATTGTGTGAGCGTATCAACGATGAAGCGGATGCATGTAAAATTGAAGATAAAAACAGCACCATTGTCGATATTATGCAAAGTTACCTACCTGGCTCAGATGATGCACAAGCACTAGCCAGTGCGATGCGTGATTTAGACGGCTTTAACTGGGGTTATGACCCTCATCACTTTATTGCGCCTGAAGGTTCATATGCATCAAGCAGCGAAGGCATTGCTCGTGTACTTGAAACACGCGCCATGGTGCAATCACTACAAGAAGTAGGACTTCGTGTAGTACTTGATGTGGTCTATAACCACACAACGTCATCAGGTATTTGGGAAAAATCAGTCTTCGACAAACTAGTGCCTGGTTATTACCACCGTTATAACGAAGTATCTGGGGCGATTGAACGCTCAACGTGCTGTGAAAACACAGCAACTGAACATGTGATGATGGATAAGTTTGTTAGTGATTCAATGGTTATTCTTGCTCGTGACTTTGGTTATGACAGCTTCCGTTTTGATGTAATGGGGCACATGCCTAAATCATCAATATTAGCTGCGCGTGAAGCAGTGCAAGCTGTCGACCCTGATAATTATTTTTATGGTGAAGGCTGGGATTTTGGTGAAGTAGCTAACAATCGTTTATTCACCCAAGCTAAACAGGCAGATATGGCTGGCTCAGAGGTTGGTACATTTAACGACCGTATTCGTGAAGCCGTGCGTGGTGGTGCAATGTTTAGTAATAACCCGACAGATGGCAACCTAGCGGAGCAAGATACGTTACGTTTATCGCTGGCAGGTAACTTACAAAATTACATTCTTAAAGACTTTAAAGGTAATTCGGCAAAAGGTAATAGCTTTAGCTGGAACACGCAACCAACAGCGTATGCATTAGACCCAGCAGATAGCATTAACTACGTATCAAAGCATGATAATGAAACGCTGTGGGATCAGTTGCAATATAAGCATGCATCGAGCATGAGCATTGAGCAACGTGTGCGTGCGCACAATATGGCATTGTCTATTCCACTAATGAGCCAAGGCATTCCGTTTATGCAACTGGGCGCTGATTTACTGCGTTCTAAGTCAATGGATCGTGATAGTTATAATGCCGGTGATTGGTTTAATGCTGTTGATTTAACCAAAGAGAATAATAACTGGAACATTGGTCTACCTAACGCAGAGAAGAACCAAGAAAAATGGTCTGAAATTATGCCTATCTCTGCTAATGCAGATGCACAGGCAATGCCACAAGACATTGCCTATGCAGGTGATGTATTCCAAGAGTTTCTGGCTATTCGAAGCGCAAGTCCGTTATTTAGATTAACAACTGAACAAGATGTTATCGACCGTGTCGGTTTTCATAATGTGGGTAAAAACCAGCAACACGGCTTAATCGTAATGAGTTTGGATGATGGCCAAGGTCTTACTGACCTAGACAGTAACTTTGATGCTTTAGTGGTTGTTATTAATGCGACAGAGCAAGTTCTATCACACACAATTGCAACAGCAACAGGGTTTGAATTACACCCAACTCTGCAAAACAGCGTAGATAGCAATATGGCTGGTGTTAGTTTTAGTGCTAACGAAACTGACGGCACGTTTACTGTGCCAGCTTACACGATGGCAGTGTTTGTGAAACCGCAAGGTGATACACAAGGCGCAGGTTTAAGTGCTAATGCAACGGTTGGCGCACCTGATGTTGTACCATTTGGTAGTACCACAGTTTATGTGCGTGGCAGTCTTAATGACTGGGGCACAGCTGATAGCTTTGAGTATATGGGCGACGGTGAATACCGCGTAGCTGTTACACTTACTGCGGGTGACTACGAGTTTAAAATAGCTTCTGAAGACTGGGCAACTGTTGATTTTGGTGCGCTCACTGATGCAGACAAAGAAGTGCTAGAGAACCAACCTGAGGCATTAACACGTAGTGGGGCAAATATGACCTTTACAGCGGCTATAGATGCAACGTACGTGTTCTCATTTGATGCCAGTGATAAAGAAAGCCCCACGCTTAAAGTGTATAACGAAGAACCGTTTGTAGGAACGCCAGTATTTGTAAGAGGTAGTTTAAATGAATGGGGTACCAGTGATGAGTTAATGTACCAAGGTAAAGGTATTTACACTTTCACTAAAACACTTAGCGCAGGCAGCTACGAGTTCAAAATAGCCTCTGAGGATTGGGAGACAATTGATTTTGGCTCTGGTGAGTCTGATGCGCTTGTGACTGTGGCTAAAGCAAAGTTACTCGCTGTTAAAGGCGCAAATATGATGATTGATATTGCCAGTGACGGTGATTACCAATTTGTGTTTGATGCTAGTAACTTAGATGAGCCAACTTTGAGTGTATTTGATGCGCAAATGTTTGCTGATACACAGGTGTTTTTACGCGGTAGTTTGAACGGATGGGGCACTGATAATCCACTGATGTATCAAGATAATGCGATGTATAGCACGTCACTCGACTTAGCTGTAGGCGATTATGAATTTAAAATAGCCTCAGAAGATTGGAGTACTATTGATTATGGCGGTGCAGGTGAGTCACCTGTAGTGATGATAGGTGAACAAGCTGCTCTAGAAGCGGTTGGTGCAAATATAAACCTCTCTATAGCAGAGCAAGGTAATTATACTTTCACTGTGATAGGCCCAGATCGCGACAACGTTAAAGTGCTTATTACTAAGAACTAATCAATCTTAAAGATAAACTTAAAAAGCCGAGCCGTTTGGGTGCTCGGCTTTTTTATGTGCTAATTGCAGTCAGCATCGACTTAGCGTATCTTAAATTTAAAAATAAATATGGAAATTACTATGATGTCTGAGTCTGTTTTAAAAACTGCCGCATTTGATCCTAAAATAAAGTCTTACTGGTTAGTGTTTGCACTATGCATAAGTACAATCAGTATTGTCAGCATCCCTTTAATTCCCATTATTGTGTTGATTGTTTGGCTTGTCAGTGGTCGCATTTTAGCGGCTATGTCGGCTGAACTTTTAGAACGTAAGCTGGTGGTAAAGCGTGGCGTATTTTTTAAAGTAGAAAAATCGATTCCGCTAGAAAAAATAACCGATGTTGGATTAAGCCAAGGCCCGCTAATGCGCTTATTTGGTTTGTACCGCTTGAGCTTTGAAACGGCGGGGCAATCTGGACAAGGGGCATTAGTATCGTTATTGGGTGTGGTTGATGCTAGTGAATTTCGTGAAGCGATTTTAACGCAAAAAGATAACCTAACGTCTTCACAACCGAGCACTGTACAAAATAGTGAGCCAGATAGTCAGTTAGAATTACTGCGCGCATTAACTTATAGCGTAAAAAATATTGAGCAAATGATGGTTACACTACTGGACGAAAAAAAGTAAATACTTCAATCGCTAAGTGGTATAAGTAGACAAATAAAAGCTGAAAACATCCTACACTCCCAGCCTTAACTGCCATACGAACGCAGGGGTATCAATACAATTTGAGCCCCTTACCTGATCGTTATCGGCCCCGTATCGTATAAATATTAAACATGTATTTTAATCAGCTAAGCACCAAATAAACAGACAGGTAATTATTTTTCTTACAGCTTGTTGCGTGCCTAACGTTTCAGCCGTTTAAATACCCGACAAACGCCTTAGGGCTGTTAGTGTTGGTTTGTGTTTTAATGGTGTCATAGCTACATTGTAAATAGGCGTCGTTTGTTTAGAGGTGTCGAACTAATATGCATTATAGATTATTTTTGATACTCAGTATTGCCGGTATAATCAGTGGTTGTGGCGGAGGAGGCGGTAACAGCGAAAGCGAAGTTGCACCTGTTGTCACGCAAAATAAACCCCCTTCCATTTCTGTTGCCAACGCTCCTAGTGAGGTTGCTAAAGGGCAATCGCTTGCATTAACTGCAACAGCCAGTGATGAAGATGGTAGCATTGCAAGTGTTATATGGCAGCAAACAGCAGGGCAAGTAGTGCTTGCTGAGCCTACCAATGCTAACTCAATAACACTTGATCTTGCCCCAGCGTCTAGCTTTACGCCAAAAGAGTATGTTTTTACGGTGACTGCAACGGATAATCAGGGGGCAGCTGTAACCCAAAGTATCCGCTTCACCGCGTTTAATCGCATGGACCAATTTGCCAGTTCGCGATTATTGCACCAAGGCAGTATGGGACCAACACTCAATGAAATACGTCAAGCACAAGGGCTAAGTGAGCAGCAGTGGCTTGATCAGCAAATTGCCTTACCAATCGGATATCACCGCAATTACTTAACAAAAAGTCCAGGTGAAGATGAGTTTGGCTACATCAATCGTGTGGACGCTTGGTGGAAGGCGGTCATGCGAAGTGATGACCAACTTAGGCAGCGAGTAGCATTTGCATTGAGTGAAATTCTGGTGGTATCTGATGCTAATAATGGTTTGCGCTCAGAGCCAGAAGCAATGGTTGGCTACTATGATTTACTCCTTGAACATGCATTTGGTAATTACAGGGACTTGCTTGAAGCGGTGACACTTTCTCCTGTAATGGGAACGTATTTAAGTCATTTAGGCAATGAAAAAGCGGATGAAACACTTAACATTCGCCCTGATGAAAACTACGCTCGCGAGGTAATGCAGCTATTCACTATCGGGTTAGATCAGCTAAACCTTAATGGCACGTTAAAACTCGATGCCCAAGGCAATAGCATTGCTACTTACTCTCAAGAAGAGATAGAAGGTTTTGCTCGGGTGTTTACCGGTTGGACATACGCCGATAATGAAACATTTAAGCGCAAAAATCGCAATTACATTAAGCCTATGAAGGCCTTTGCAGAGTACCATTCAAATAAGCAAAAGGTGTTGTTAAACGGCCAAGTTATCCCGCAAGGGTATGGACCTCAAGAATCGCTTGATATCGCACTCGATAACTTATTTAACCACCCTAATGTTGCCCCGTTCATTACTAAGCAACTTATTCAGCGTTTGATAACCTCTAATCCAACATCGCAATATGTTGAACGCGTTGCTAGCGTATTTAATGATAATGGTCAGGGGGTAAGAGGTGATTTAGCAGCCGTTGTAAAAGCCATTTATTTAGATGATGAAGCGCGCCATTTTGGTGCTGTTTTAAACTATCAAGGTAAGATTAAAGAACCAATACTTAAAGTAGTACAGTTTTGGCGCAACCTTGATGCAAGATCATTAGATGACGAGTACAGAACGTGGGATATCTTTGACAAGTTAGGCCAAGGTCCAATGCGCTCACCTTCGGTATTTAACTTTTTTAGGCCTGATTATCAACCGGCTCAATTACGTGCTGATGGTTTGCAAGCCCCAGAGCTGCAGATTGCAGGTGATGCAACATTAATTGGTACCATGAACGAGCACTACTCTGAGCTAGTGTGGAGTGTCGCAGAGAGGCAAACAGAGTTAAAGTCGAGTAGCATTTATGTTTACCTTCAAAACGATATGAACATACTACAAAGCAATGGCATTGAGGCATTACTAGATCAGTACAATGTTGTGTATTACGCTGGCTCTATGAGTGACCATACACGCCAAGCTTTACGGGATTTAGACGCTTATTTTGATGATGACCAGTACCCAGAAAGAGTATCGTACTTACTGTATATGATTGCCATTTCACCTGAATTTAACCTGCAGTATTAGGAGAAATATAATGAGCTTAAATAGACGACAATTTTTATCATTATGTTTAAAAGGTGGAGTATCAGCAGCCGCGTTGACAAGTTTGCAGTTACAAGCGCTCACCGGCTCAATAAATACAGCACAATTAACTGACTACAAAGCGTTGGTGTGTGTGTTTTTATATGGCGGTAATGATTCACTGAATATGCTCGTTCCATTAGAAGGTGAGCAACGTGTACTGTACGAACAAAGCCGACAAAACCTTGCGGTAGCTTCACCTGTGGCATTAAATACCCCAACAAATTTTGCCGGTGGGGTGGGGTTACACCCTTCTTTAAGTGCAATAAAGAATGTATTTGATTCTGCCAATTTAGCGTTTGTTGGCGGTGTTGGTACTTTGCTTACACCAACCACTTACAATGACTACAAAAATAAAACTACCGCACTACCTAAGCATTTATTCTCACACAATGATCAACAAGCATCATGGATGTATGGACGCGAAAAACAGTCATTAAACAGTGGATGGGGAGCACGCTTGTTAGAGCGTTTAGGGCAGCAAGACCAGTTTGCCGCAAATATCTCATTGGATGGAACTAACCTTTGGCAAACGGGCGATCAAACAAAAGCATTTGCATTGAACAAAAGCGGTATCAGTAAAATTAATGCTTTTGGTGGTTATCAGCCTCGCTCAGAGCATGTGACAAGTATTATGAATCGTTTGATGGGTAATACTCAGCACCCTCTGACGACTGCATATGCAAACAGCTTTAATTCAGCGATTAATAATACCCAAACAATGAACGCAGCGCTGGAATCGGGCGTTGAATTTTCAACTGTGTTCAGTGAAACATCTTTATCAGAGCAGCTAGCAGCGGTTGCCAAAGCAATTAGTGTTCAATCAAGGTTGAGTACACAAAGACAGGTGTTTTTTGTTTCTATGGGTGGCTTTGATACCCATGATGATCAGTTAGAGACCCATCCACTATTACTTAACACACTCGCTCAAGGGCTGGCTGAGTTTGATAGTGCAATGAAAGAGCTGAATATGGCTGATAATGTAACAACATTTACCATGTCTGACTTTGGCCGTACTTTAACGTCAAATGGAGATGGTACTGATCATGGCTGGGCAGGTAATCAAATTGTGATGGGCGGTGCAGTCAAAGGCGGGGATATTTACGGTGAGTTACTTACTCAGCATTTAGATGGTCCGCAAGATGTTGGCTCAGGGCGCTTAATTCCAAGTGTTGCAAATGAGCAATACTTCGCTACTTTAGCTAAGTGGTTTGGTGTACCAAGTTCTGAGCTTGTCGATATATTTCCAAACTTAAGTAATTTTAACAATCCAACATTAGCGTTTTTATAAAGGAATCATGTTAAATCGGCGAACCTTTTGTTCGCCGATTTCATCATTTGCGCTATTAAAATACTTGGCAGATAGTATCCGCTTTACAGGTAATAACCGTCACGTTTTCGTAACCAACACGCGTGAGTGCTTCAGCACTGAGTGTTGCACGTGCGCCGCTAGCACAATGCAAATAAATAGGGCGTGCAGGGTCTTTTTCTATCTCCATTAACTTCATTTCCAGTAAACCACGTGGGATGTTGATTGCACCCGTTGCTGCCTTTGTAGCATGTTCGGCAGGCTCGCGAACATCAATTAATAAGCCGTGGTTTTGCTCAAGCTCTTGCTTTGCTTGTTCTGCTTCGATACGACGTTGGCTGGGTGTAATTATTTTCATTAAATCAGGGATAGATGTAAGCATGTTATTCCTCAAAACCAAGTTTTTTTAAGATAGTGATCATTGGGCACCATTTGCTAAATGCTGACTGAATTAAGTTTAGGGCAATAAATACAGTAAACCAAATCCATAATGGATCGTGGAATTGTTGTAACAACAATGAAATGCCAACCATGATGCCTGCAATAAGGCGGAGTAAGTCGTTTAGTTTCATTTTAACCTCAACACAATGTGAATATGTAATAAATATATTAGAAAAAACTACATTAGTAAATTCTAATATTAGACTTTTCTAATATAACAACCTATACTATTTTGGTACTTTGAATATAAGAGTGAACTTATGACTATCGATTTTGCTGCTATGGCTAACAATGTAGAGCGTGCTGAAAAGCTATTAAAGATATTAGCCAATAAAAACCGTTTAATGATTTTGTGCTCATTACAAGATACAGAGATGAGTGTATCTGCACTTAATGAAGCTGTCCCTTTAGCACAATCAGCCTTATCGCAGCATTTAGCAGCTCTGCGTAAAGCCAACATAGTTGATACGCGTCGAGAGGGGCAAACAATTTATTACCGTGTAGTGGATCAGCATGCGCAAGCGATGTTGGCCACATTATATGGCTTATTTTGTAAGGAATAAGATGATGTCTACGCTTGATAGCGCAGTAAAAAATAGCCTCAATGGCCGTGTTCCTGTGATTATTTTTGTGATGGCTGTATTGCTCGGCATTATGGCGTTACAACAGACCCCACGAGAGGAAGAACCGCAAATTGTGGTTCCCATGCTTGATATATATGTATCGGCTCCGAACGTTGAAGCGCCACAAGTCGCACGGTTAGTCACCCAACCTCTAGAAAAACTGTTAGCACAACTGCGTGGTGTCGAACATATTTACTCAACTACACACAGTAATAGCACCGTTGTTACGCTTCGCTTTGAAGTGGGGCATGATCGCGAGCAAGCCATTTTAGATACATACGCAAAACTTTATAGTTATCAACATACCATGGCATCAATTATTAGTGCATGGCAAGTGAGACCGGTGGAAGTGAACGACGTGCCAATTGTGATGCTTGGCCTATTCAGTAAAGATCCAAAACTCTACAGTGATTTTGAGTTAACCCGTTTTGCGTATGAAATTGCAAACAGCCTTCAGCGTATTGAAAACACCAGTGAAGTAAAAGTTATTGCAGGGCGCACACGCACCTTAACTGTTAACTTAGATGCCAGCGCATTGGCGGCGCATCAAACAACGTTGGCAGATGTATATTATGCCTTAAGCGTATCAAACCAGCTCACGCACGTTGGCAGTGTTGTCGATGTCGCGCAGCAAATAACGCTACAGGCCGGAGATGTACTTCGGTCAAAAACCGCAATAGAACAGTTAGTGGTTAATGTCATTAATGGCAAAACGGTTTATTTAAGCGATGTGGCTCATGTCCTTGATGGGCCAAGTGAGCCTGATAACTATCAGTGGTTAGCAAAATCTAATGACAATCAAGATCAGCCATTAGTGACCCTCAGTATTGCCAAAAAAGCAGGCACCAACGCTGTTGCAGTTGCTAACGACGTGCATCAGATGATGACTGAGCTTAAAGCCGACTTTTTACCCCCTGAAATAGACTACACCACACTGCGGGATTACGGCCAAACGGCAGATGAAAAAGTGAATAACTTAGTGTCAAGCTTGGTGTTTGCTGTATTTACAGTGGTTATTTTTGTTGGGGTATTTTTAGGCTGGCGCCCCGCGATAGTGGTGGGTCTTGCGGTGCCTATTTGTTATGGCATTACCCTGAGTTTAGATTTTGCTTTTGGCTACACCATTAATAGGGTGACACTTTTTGCATTGATTTTATCCCTGGGTTTGCTGGTGGATGACCCTATAACGGGCATCGACAATATCAGTCGTTTTTTACAAAAAAAGGGCAATAAAAAGCAACAAATCGTAGCCGCGATGAGTGAAATACGCGGTGCACTGTTAATGTCTACCTTGACCATTATGGTGGCATTTATACCACTGGCTTATATCACTGGCATGATGGGGCCTTATATGGCACCAATGGCATTCAATGTTCCGTTAAGTGTGGCGGTTTCTACCATAGTCGCGTTTTTTGTTACCCCATGGCTTGCCATGAAATTATTAAAAGAGACGGGGGCTGAACCGCCTGTAGCGGTGATACAAAAAGCGGGTATTTATGAGCGTATGCTAACACCATTGTTAGCATCAAAAAGCAGAGCAAAGTTCGTTCTATGGATAACCTTAGCCCTTTTTGTCATCAGTGCTTTATTGCCAGTGATGCGCGCGGTTCCGCTGAAGCTATTACCCTTTGATAATAAAAATGAAGTGCAAGTTCTGATTGATATGCCAGAGGGAACAAGCTTAGAGCAAACAGCCCTTGTTACCCGAAAAGTGCAGGCTGTAACGTGGCAACTAAACGAGGTGAGCGAAATAGCCGCTTATGTTGGTCAGCCATCAAGTATGGACTTTAATGGCATGGTGCGCGGGTATTACCGTCGTGAAGCTTCACATCTGGCCGAGTTAAGAGTGCTGTTATTAGATAAAGCAGAGCGAGAGCAACAATCGCATGGCATAGTCATGCGTTTGCGTAAACAACTTGCACCTCTCGCTGTTAACGGTATTGTCATTAAGGTCGTAGAAGTGCCGCCGGGGCCACCTGTTTTAAGCACCCTTGTCGCTGAAGTATACCGTGACGCATTTGTTGATACTGCGACTTTCCATCAAGCCGCACGCAATGTTGCAGAGCGCTTGAGGCAAGAGCCACACGTTGTGGAAGTGGATACCAGTATTGCCGCGCCAGCTCCTTTACAACGCTTTATTAGCGATAAAACAAAAGCGGCACTATCAGGTGTGTCAACCGACGACATTGCCAATACACTGTCTATCGCCTCTGCGGGTAAGCGTGTGGGTGTTATGTACGTCAGTGGTGAAACGCAACCAATTGACATTAAAATGCAGTTGCCGTATCAGCAGCGAAATCAGTTAGCAACGCTGCTTGCTATGCAAGTACGTGGTGATCGTGAACTGGCAAAAACCATGGATGAATATGGATTATCGAGCGCACCTCGTCCGCTAGTGTCCTTGTCAGAGCTCGGTGAGTTTTCATCATTAAACGTAGCTAAACCTATTATGCGCAAAGACCAACGCGATGTCGTTTATGTCATGGCTGAGCTAAATGGCCGCACACCAGCAGAAATTATTGCCGATGTAAGTGCTGATTTAAATGCAAGTAGTAATGAGTTTACTCAAACAGATTGGTTAAGTAGGCACTTTTTCAATAACGGTGGCACCGCAGCTTGGCAACTACCCGAAGGTACACACGTTACGTTTAGTGGTGAAGGGGAATGGCGAATCACGATTGATGTATTTCGTGATATGGGAATTGCATTTGCATTCGCTTTAACCGCGATCTTTATTATTTTGCGCATTCAAACACAATCAGCAAGCTTATCGTTGATCATCATGTCGGCGATTCCTTTAACGGTGATAGGTATAATGCCTGGCTTTTGGCTGCTTAATCAGTTTGGTGAGCGAAGCATTGCAGGTGCTCCAGAACCGGTTTTATTCACCGCAACAGCCATGATAGGCATGATCGCATTAGCCGGGATTGTTATACGTAACTCGCTTATTCTCGTTGAGTTTATCAATCAATCCAGAGCGCACGGCATGGTAATTAAAGATGCTTTAATTGCCGCTGGAACAACACGCTTGCGCCCAGTGCTACTGACAGCAGGCACCACTTTACTTGGCAACTTAGTGATCACCCTCGACCCCGTTTTTAGTGGCTTAGCGATTGCCATAATCTTTGGCATTGTGGCATCGACTGTCTTTTCACTATTTGTCGTGCCGTTAGTTTATTTTTTAGTTTTTTCAAACACACAAGCAACTGAGGATGATGCTCATGCAAGGTAAATCAAAACTGTTTGGCTCAATCATCGCGTTGGTGGTGATTATTGGTTCAGTACTTTATATGGCTGGGAGTTTTTCAGATAAGCAGGCTGCTGGAAATAAAGTGATCCCCGCATCTGATTACGCAGGCCGAGTGATTGTGGTTAATACTTCAGCCATTGCACGTAACGAGTTGGTGCCAGGCAGTGTGATTTCAAAACAAAATACACAAATTTCATCACGAGTTATGGCGCAGGTAGAGCGTTTAAATGTACGAGCAGGTGATAGTGTAACTCGAGGTGACGTACTTATCAGTTTGGAACAAAATGACTTTAAAGCACAATTGGCACAAAGTGGTGCGCAAATAAAGGCGATTCAAGCGCAGCTAACACAAGCTGAGAAACAGCTTAAACGCATCAGTGATTTATATTCACAAGGCTTAGTCTCGGTCAGTGATCTTGATGATGCAAAAGCCAAGTTCGATAATGCAACAGCTAATTTAGCGATTGCGCAGCAGCAACAAACGCAAGCTCAAGTAGCCCTTGAGTTTACCCGTATTAAAGCGCCAATTTCGGGTGTTGTGGTCGAGCGGTTAGTCGAACCCGGTGACACAGCCACTCCGGGGAAACCACTACTTGCCTTGTATAATCCCCAGCAACTTCAACTTGAATTTAATGTTCGTGAACGCCAAGCAGTTAAGCTGCGATTAGGGCAAATGCTGCAAGTCAGTTTACCCACATTAAATATAAGCACTGAAGCAATAGTGACTGAAATTGTGCCAGTAGCAGACAGCGCCGCACGCAGTTTATTAATTCGTTTGGATATAGAGTCAGACAGCACGTTGATGCCTGGATTATACGCGCAGTTACAATTGCCATTACACGCACAACAAGGTGTGATGGTTGCAACTGATTGGGTGCATGAGTTTGGCCAATTAAATATGGTGTATGTGATTAATAATAATGTTGTTGAACGTCGCTTTGTGCGCTTAGGCGAGGTGCAGGGTACAAACGTGCATGTTGTCGCGGGGCTAAACCCCGGCGACAAACTTGCGGCTGATTATAAGCCGACTCTTTTTAAATAAAGGTGGCTATTTCGTCGAGTGATTTTTTCACCAGCGCATGATTTGGTACGGTTGCTTCATCACTGGGGTAACCAGCCACTAAAAGCATATAAGGGCGTTCATTGTCTTTGTCTCTGCCACAAATATCGGTTAAAAAACTCATTGGCTTAGGGGTGTGCGTTAGCGTTGCAAGGCCTGCTCGGTGTAGCGCTTGAATTAAAAAGCCTGTCGCGAGCCCCACTGATTCATGCACATAATAATTGGTGTTTTTGTCATCGGTGCTTAACCCACCTTTCTTTTGACTAAATACAGCAATTAACCAAGGGGCATGCTCTAGATAAGGTTTACTGGCATCAGTACCTAATGGTTTAAGAGCATCAAGCCACTCTTCGCCCGCGCGTCCTTCATAAAAAGAGCGCTCTAATTTTTCTGCGGCCTCTCTAATCTGTTTTTTAACGTCACTAGAATGAATCGCGACAAAATGCCACGGCTGATGATTCGCTCCACTTGGGGCGGTCCCTGCGGCTTTGATACAGGTTTCTATAATCTCTTTTGGTACAGGCCGATCGCTAAAGTTACGAATACTGTGACGACGCTGGCTAGTGGTTAAAAACTCCTTTGCGCGTTCAAGCATAATTTCTTGTGGGTATTCATTAAAGTCATTAAGAGGTTGTTTGTCGTGTTGCTGCATGGCTTTTCGCTTCTTATTTTTAGAGTGTTTGGCTTTTATACCGAGAGGCTTACTTCTAATCAAGTGTTATTAGAGTGAATTTCCGTTTATTTATTTTTACAAAGTTAACTAGTTAATAACTTATGTTCCCATTTTTATTGTGCTATAAAGCAGTACAAAAATAATACTTACAATTCAAGGAAGTAAAAATGCTATCAATAAAAGGGTTATCAAAAACCTATGACAACGGTGTACACGCTCTACAAGGTGTCGACCTAAATATTCCTAAAGGGATGTTTGGTTTACTTGGGCCAAATGGTGCGGGTAAATCTTCATTGATGCGTACAATTGCAACACTGCAATCAGCAGATAGCGGTAGTATAGAGTTTGACGGGGTTGATGTTTTATCACAGCCAAAAAGTTTACGTGAGCGTTTAGGTTATTTACCACAAGATTTTGGTGTATACCAACGCGTAAGTGCTTATGACTTACTTGATCATATGGCTATTTTAAAAGGCTTAAACAACAAAGCTGAGCGTAAAGAGGCCGTTGAAGGGTTGCTCGCGCAAACTAATTTATACGACCACAGAAAAAATGCGGTGAGTGGTTTTTCGGGCGGGATGCGTCAGCGTTTTGGTATTGCACAAGCTTTATTAGGCGACCCTGATTTACTGATTGTAGATGAGCCAACGGCAGGGCTTGATCCTGAAGAGCGCAATCGTTTTCATAATTTATTAGTTGGTTTAGGTGAAAGTAAAGTAGTGATCTTATCAACCCACATAGTTGAAGATGTATCTGAGCTTTGCCCAAATATGGCTGTGTTAGCAAGTGGACAAATTTTGCTAGAAGGCAATCCAATTGAGCTGACTAATACGCTACAGGGCAAAATATGGCACAAGGCGATGAGTCAGGCCGAAGCTGTCGAACTCGAAAAGTCATTACCTGTGATCGCAAAACGTTTATTTGCAGGCAAAACATTACTCAGCGTATTTGCTGACGACGCCCCGCAAGGTTTTGAAGCAAAGCCCGCTGATTTAGAAGATGTCTATTTTTCAACATTGCATAAACATCGCAATAAAGCAGCATAAGGATACTGATCATGTTGTTTAAAATGTTGCAATTTGAGCTGCGCTATTTTATGCGTCAGCCTTCTTTCTATATAACGTCTCTTATTTTGTTTTTCCTTACTTTTATGGCGTCTGTTTCTGACACTGTGCAAATAGGTGGAAGCAGTAATGTAAATGTAAATTCTCCTTACGCAATTTTGCAAGTCATTGCGATTATGTCTGTATTTGCTATTTTTTTAGTGGTTAATTTTGTCGGTAGCTCCGCTATTCGTGATGACGTGAGTAAACTCAACGAATTAGTTTTGAGTAAGCCACTAAACATCGCCCAGTATAGAGCGGGCAGATTTATCGGGGCTTATTTGGTCACTCTATTGGTATTTTCAACTACTATGTTGGGAGTGTGGATTGGCAGTGGTTTTGGTAGTTTAATGGGCTGGTTAGATAGTGAAATGGTTGGTGAAAATAAACTAAGCTATTATTTAGTACCTTTCTTTTATATTGCTGTTCCTTCTTTATTTGTTATCTCTTCATTAATCAATGCTGTAGCAATGCGCTTTCGCAGCATGGTGGCACTGTATCTAGTCGCCGTTGCCTTACTTATTAGTTATTTGGTTGGATCGAATATCTTCTCTGATATTCAATATCGCGAAATCTCAGCTTATTTAGATATGTTTGCTCTGTCTGCTATGGGAATCCAAATGGAATATTGGACAATAGCTGATCGCAACGTGATGCAAATTACGTTAACTGATCAGCTATTACACAATAGATTAATTTGGGTCGGTGTTGCTTTGGTGGCATTAGCAACCACAGTGCTAAATACATCCCACCACTTAATGCAAAAGCAAAAAGTGAAAGGCAGGGCCAATAAAGATAGTAATACTAATTCTGCAACTGCTCTTGGTTTTAATATAAAGGCAAAGGCGACGGGAAGTAATGCATGGTCGCAGTTTTTAACGCGGACTGTTTTTGAGGTCAAACAAGTTATAAAAAGCTATTCGTTTGGTATTTTGCTTATTTTATCTTTAGCGACATTAATTCCTGCGTTAGTAGGTTCAATGGGTGCATACGGAACTGATGTTTGGCCAGTTACTTTTAGAATGGTTGAGCTAATTCAAGAAAGCTTTAGCGTATTGATGATTATTGTACTGGTTTATTATTGCGGTGAACTTGTATGGCACGATCGTGAATCACGTGTGGCAGACATTGTTGATGCTTACCCTGTTGTAAATTGGGTGTTCTGGGGCTCTAAATATGTAGCTCTGAGTGCTGTTTTATTATTGTTATGTGCATTTGGCTCTTTGGTGACACTGTTTTATCAAATGATTATGGGTATGGAGAACTTTGATATTGCACAATATGTAATCAGGCTTGGTTATTTATTTGTACTCATGCTTATTTTTCAAGGCGGCTTTGCTTTTTTATTACAAGTAATTAGCCCTAATAAATACGTCGGTATGGGGTTATATGTACTGTACTTTATTACTACTCAGGTTATGAGTAACTATGGCTTTGAGCATAAAATGTTTAAAATAGGTGCCACTCCATATGCGCCTTATTCAGATATTAATGGATACGGCCACTTTTTAACGGCAGTGCATTGGTATAACTTATACTGGTTTGGCTTTAGTGTGATCATTGCCGCACTTAGCTATGCACTTTGGCCGCGTGGGGCTGGGCAGGGTTTAAAAGCACGCGTAAAGCTAATTGGCTATCAGCTAGGTAACTCAGGTAAAGTGATTATAGTGTGCGGTGCACTTATTTTTGTAGGCGCAGGCAGTTATATTTACTACAACACAACAGTGATTAACCCATTTATTACTAGTGATCAGCGTGAAGACTTGAAAGAGCAATATGAACGTGAGTTTGGTCAATTTGCCGATGCGGCTGTCCCTATACCAACAGATGTTGTTGTTACTGCAGATATCTACCCTCAAGAGCGACGTATTAATGCAAGCGTAGTTATGCAAGTAGAAAACAAATCGCAGCAACCGATTACAGGTGTATTAGTCAATAAGCCTAATCATACTCATAACTGGAGTGTTGAGGTAGATGGTGCGCAACTGGGCGAGTTAAATGAGCAGCATCGTCATGCATGGTTAGAGTTTACAGAGCCAATGCAACCAAATGAAAGCCGTGAAATTGTAATGAGCGTAGAGCGCTATACTAAAGGTTTCGTAGATAGAGGTAGTGATGAACAACTTTTATATAACGGTACATTTATAGATAACACTGCACTGTTTCCAACCTTTGGTTATTCCTTTGGTAAACAATTGCAAGATAAAAATGAGCGTCGTCAAAGAGGTTTACCAGAGTTAAAACGCGGCAATAAAATTGAAGAAACGCAATACCATGCTCAGCCTTTATTTGCGGATAATTATGTTAGCTTTGCTGCCACAATTACTACCGATGAGTCGCAAGTTGCGATGGTTCCAGGTTACTTGCAATCACAAAGTACTAAAGATGGCCGTACTACGTTTGTATACGAAATGGATGCACCTATGTTACATTTTTACACCTTGCTCTCTATGGAGCTTGAGGTGAAAAAAGAGCAGCACAATGGTGTAAATATTGAGGTGTATCATCACAAAGATCATGCTTGGAACGTAGATTCGATGATTCAATCTACTAAAGATTCTTTAGATTATTTTTCCAAAGAGTTTAGTCCCTATCAGCATAAGCAAATGCGTATTATAGAGTATCCTCGCTATCGTGGTTTTGCGCAGAGTTTTGCTAATACAGTCCCATTCTCTGAAAATTTGGGATTTATTACCGATATACGCGATCCTGATAACATTAATCTTCCTTACTACGTTACCGCCCATGAATTAGCACACCAGTGGTGGGCACATCAGGTGATTGGTGCGAACGTTGAGGGGTCGAATATATTATCTGAAATGCTCTCTCAATATGCAGCAATTATGGTGATGAAAGAGAGATACGGTGAAAACAATCTTCGTAAATTTTTAAAGTATGAGCTCGATCGTTATTTGCTCGGACGAACGACTGAGCCTTATGAGGAGAGGACTCTTGCTCGTACAGTATGGCAGCAATACATCCATTATAACAAAGGGTCTGTAGTTATGATGGCCATCCATGATCTGTTAGGTGAACAACGTTTAAATGCCGTTTTACGAGCGTTTTTACAAGATTACCAATATGCGCAAGAGCGTTACCCTACTACGTTAGACTTTATTGCCTATCTAAAGCAAGGGGCGAGTGAGCAAGAGCAAGCATTCATTGAAGATCAGTTTAATGCCATTACATTGTATGAGTTAAAGCTCAGTGAAGTTGATGTTCAAGAGGCTAAATCTGTTGATGGCGAGCATATCATTACGCTAACAATCTCAGCAGCGAAAAAACATGCTGATGGTGAAGGAAATGAAGAAGATATTCCATTAGCGCAAATGATCGATGTTGCTTTGTTTAGCGCAGATCCAAATGAAATTCAGGAAGGGGATACTGTTATTTACATGCAAAAACACGAGATTAAAACAGGTGAAAATACCATTACATTAAAGGTAAAAGAGTTACCTAAATTTGCTGGTGTTGACCCATTTATCAAATTAATAGACAAGAAAAGCGGAGATAATATCAAAGCACTATAAATACAAAAGGCCTCTTGCGGGGCCTTTTCCTTACTTGCTAAATTTTCTATAAAGTCATCCGCTGTTTTGGCATAACGCTTACCCTTTTGTGGTACTTCATGGTTAAGTGCTCTGCGGCTTCATTATTGGTGTGCTTATCCCCATTACGAATAAATAGGGTATTGCTTTGTGCAATAAGCTTGATGAGGTGGTTAACCTCTTTATCGATTTCACTTGCGTGACTAAATTGGCTACATAATACGAACAAGGTAATGCAAAGCCGATGTAGGTAATGCATATTCTTGAACATTGAGGAGTCTTATTTTTAGTTAACGTAGATACCATTTTAAGATAACCATTACCTGATTAAGTCCATGTAAAAAAGTCTACTATTTGCCTACAAAGTTATAACAGTTTCTTACCTTTTAGTGAACATTTTGAATATACACTTACAGCTCTTAATCAATACATAAAAGGATATAACAATGAGAGCGTTATTAACTTGTTCAGCGTTACTTGTGCTCAGTGCTTGCTCGTCGGTAACAATTCAACCACAGCAAATCACTAAGCTGAGTTCAAAGCCAAGTTACCAAGATAGCCGCCCATTTTTTATGTGGGGGCTAGTCGGTGAAGAGCGTGTTGATGTTAAAAAAGTATGTGGCGATCAAACTGTTGTCCAAATGCAGTCACAACAAACATTTACTGACGGAGCGTTAGAGTTGGTGACTTTAGGTATTTATGCGCCGCATACCATTAAGGTTTGGTGCGCTGAGCATTTTGCTGCAGGAGAAGGAATATGAAAAATCTAAGCTTGTTTACGTTGTGCCTATTGATATTGGTTTTAACCGGATGCACAAATATTCACTTTGATAATGGCGAGTATGATGATTTAGCCAATAACCATAAAAGTGAGCAATGGCATCATAACTTTGCAGCTGCATTATATGAAGGTTCTGACGCGGTTAATTTATCTGAAGTTTGCCCTGACTCGCAGTGGCAAAGTGTACAGACATATAAATCATTTACTAATGGCTTGGCCGAGTTAGTAGTAAACGACTTAGGCCCTATTTGGTACCCTAAAACTGTAGAGGTCAGCTGTGCTAAGGTACCTTATAGCGTGCAATAATTATTCGTAGCGTAGTGCGTCAATAGGGTTTAGCCTTGCAGCTTTAATAGCGGGGGCTAAGCCAAATACAATACCGATTAATGACGTAAAACCAAACGACAACATAATAGCCCAACCAGGTATATAGGCATCAGGCATACTCGGCACCGAGAGCGAAATAAGCGCCGCAGCGCCATAGCCAATCGCCAGACCAATTAACCCACCAAAGAGCGATAACACCACCGCTTCAACTAAAAATTGCAGCATGATAAACCCAGGTGTTGCGCCAAGTGCTTTTAATGTGCCAATAACACGGGTACGTTCGGTAACCGATACCAGCATAATATTCATAACACCGATGCCACCTACGACTAAACTAATACCCACAATACCCGCGGTGATAGCGGTTGCACTGCCAGTGAACTTATCGACATTGGCGCGGGCTTTTTCTGCGGTTTCAAACTCAAAATCGTTCTCTTCACCGTCTTCTAACTTATGTAGTTGACGCAGAATACGGGTAATTTTGGCAAGCACTAACTCTTCGTCACTGCTTTCTTTTAATCTAAACATAATTTGTACGTTGCTGGTACTGCTAGCCCCTTCAAGTGCGCTCATGGTACTGATAGGAATATTAATATAATCGTCTTGATCAAATCCCAGTAAACTGCCTTGCTTTTCAGCCACGCCAATGATTCTAAACCATTCGCCACCCAGTTTTATGTATTCACCTACGGGGTTATCAGGGAGGTTTAATTTTTCGATAATTGAAGGGCCAATAAAGGCAACGCGGCGGCGTTTCTCGTCATCTTCAGCGCGAATAAAACGACCGAGTTCGGGGAATGTGCGGTATGCTTTTTGATAATCTTGTTCGGTGCCCATCACGCGTGATGAATGACTTTTATTACCGTACTCAGCGCCACCAGAAAAACGCCAAGTAAACATAAGTGCAGTAAAAGTTTCCGCTTCTTTTACCCGAGCTTTTAAGGTTAAAAAATCGCTGTAGGTGAGCTTTGCATTTTTCCCCACCATTTCTTGTTCAATGCTGGTAAATGGTTTGATAGAGGTAACATCAGGTGCCATATCAGCAAGCTGATCGTTTATTTGTTTGGTAAAACCCTGCATTACCGCAACCACAGTTATTACTGCAGCTACCCCAATAATAATACCTAAGCATGTTAAAGCGCTGCGCATGGCGTTGGCTTTAATAGCCATGAGTGCCGCTTTAGTGCCTTCCATTATCGCAATGGCAGATTTAAACATGTTGTTTGTCTCCTTCACCTTTGCGCACATCACTAACCACTTTTCCATCTACTAAACGAATTACTCGCTGGCAATGATCGGCAATGTCTTGCTCGTGAGTTACTAAAATAATGGTGTGGCCTTCGTTATGCAGCTCATCAAATAACGCCATGATCTCGGTGGTGGTTTTGCTATCGAGGTTACCGGTAGGTTCATCACCTAATAAAATATGTGGTTTAGTTACTAGTGCACGGGCAATTGCAACCCGCTGGCGTTGGCCACCCGACAACTGACTTGATAGATGATCAACTTTATCACCCAGGCCTACACGCTTGAGAGCTTCAAGTGCTTTTTGTTTACGCTGCTTAGCAGGGATAAAACGATACACCAGCGGTTGCATCACGTTCTCAAGTGCAGAGGCACGTGGCAATAAATTAAAGCTCTGAAAAATAAACCCCACGCTCTCATTGCGCTGATGGGCTAGCTCCGTCTCAGTCATGCTTTTTACGAGTTTATCTTTTAAAAAATAATCGCCACTGGTTGGGGTGTCTAAACAGCCGAGTAAATTCATTAAAGTAGATTTACCTGAGCCGGACGGACCAATGATCGCTACATATTCGTTTTCATCAATAACAACGTTTACATCATCGAGAGCTTTAAATATTTGCTCACCCATTTTGTATTGTTTGTTTATGTGTTCAAGCCTAATAACCGCCGACATTATTACGCATCCTCATTAATAGGCTGCTTTACTTTTACAGTGTCGTTTTCTTTTAACTTACTGACTGGACGAGCAGGGCCAATAACAACGCGCTCATCTTTAGTTAAGCCTTTGGTGATGGCTTGCTCTATGTCGGATGAAATTCCCACTTCGACATACGCTTTGCTGACTGTGTTATCGTCGTTTAAGCGCCATACAAAAAATTTATCACCCTCTTTTTGCACTGCTTCTATGGGGAGTTTTAAACCATCCACAGCAATACTCGTCGCAATTTCCGCACGGCAACTCATGCCGGCATAAAGTTGTCTGTCGGTGTTATCAAGCAGCACTTTTACACGAAACGATAATCCCTGAGAACCAGGCTGGTTTTTAGCCGATGTGCCGATGTTAATCACTTTGCCTGTGAAGGGTTGATTTGGATAAGCAGCGGCATAAATATCGGTGTGTTGATCAAGTTTGATGCCAGCAATATCGGTTTCATCAACCCTGAGCTCTGCCAAAATAGCGCTCGGATCGGCAACCAGCATTAAGTCAGAGCCAATAATATTGGTGGTGCCCGCTATAACGGTTTCGCCTTCTTTAATGTTAACCGAGGCCAGCAAACCACTCATTGGTGCGCGAAAAACGCTTTTACTGAGTCTATCTTCTGCAATAGAGAGCGAAGCTTTAGCTTGGTTATAGGCTTCACCGCGGGCTTCTATATCAATTTTGGCAAGGTCACGGGCATTTTGCAGGTTTTCATACACTTCTTGGCCGGCAAGGCCAACATCGTAGAGTTCTTTTTGACGTTTTAATTGTCGTTCAATATTTTTGAGGCGTGTTTTGCTGTGCTTAATTTCAATTTCGCTGGCACGTAAAACCGCTTTATTACGATTGACTTCAGATTCAAATGCGGTGGTATCAAGGCGCATTAAAATATCGCCTTGCTTCACACTTTGGCCTTCTTCTACAAACACTTTGTCTACGCGACCAGTTACTTCAGAACGCAGTTGTACTTGCGTATTAAACACTAAGTTACCCGAGGCTAAAATAGAGTCGGCAATACTACCTTGTTCAACCTGTGCGATATTAACTTCTGGCGCGTCTTTACTGCCAGTGATTTGCTTTGACACAATTAAGGCAACAAACGCAGCAATCGCAAGGGTGATGATAATGGCTTTTTTCATTGTTATTTCCGTGTGTTTTGTGGGTAACGCTAATTACCCACGCACTTTAAACGAGGGCTATTACAGTCCATATTCCGTAGATTACAACGCTTGGCAGAGCTGCAAAAAGGAGTGCTTTGTTGAAGCTAAAATTAGTCCAGCACGTTAAGCCAATAGCTGCTAAGGCAATGCCCCAAAGGCTAAAAATATTTAAACTTTCAGTCATGGTATAAAACGGGTGACCTAGTTCTAAGCCAAGCATTAATTGGTTTACAGAAGCGTAACTAAATAAATTGATTGAAAGTTCATTTGTGCTTGCCGTCAACACTAATGCGATGACACCTAAGCTTGAAATAATCATGGGCATCATGGTCCACAAACCAAAGCCATACCATGCACCATAGCCGTAATTTGCTTCAGGGTCTTGTTTTGACACTAATAAGTAATATCCAGAAATAAGTGCGTTGATAATAATAATACCGAAAATACCTCCACCAATAGCAAACCAAACTTGGTTATCTATACCTTGCTCCATACTTTGACGAATCATCTTCTTTTCGCCAATGGTGGCATCAACCGTGGCCGCGGCGACTTGTTGTTCTAAGAGAAATTGCGGATCAGCTTTGCTGTAAAACAAATAACTACTGGCAACAAGTGCCGTTATAATCAGCGCAAACGCAAGCCAAGACCAACCTTTGGCTTCTTTTAGGCCATTGAAGGCTTTAGTCGGTGTGATAAAAATATCGACACACGCAGATAGGGCATTGGTTGATTTCATTATTATTATTCCTTTATTAAGTGTTTTATACCCAAGCCCCTGTAAACGCTGCACTCTGCATCTTGAGGTGGATTGGACATTTAGGTACAAATCTTAAGGCTATTAATACCTTATTATGTAGGTAGAATAAAGCATAATCAGTATCTGTACATGATAATAGTGTAACAACCTATTAACGTATGGGAGTTAATTGAATAATAAATGGAATGAGGCAGAAATAATGACCAGCTCTGAACGAAAAATAGATGAATTAGTTCTTGGATTTTGGCGGTTACTAGATTGGAATATCTCACCGCAGCAATGTTTAACTTTTCTTGAGCAAGCGATTGAAGCAGGTGTAACAGACACTGATCACGCCGATATCTACGGGCAATATGGTTGTGAGGCTGAGTTTGGTAAAGCTTTGGCACTTAAGCCAAGCATTCGTGATGAAATTAAAATAATTACTAAGTGTGGTATTAAACCAGCTTTTCCTAGTTTAGGCCTTGAGGGTAAAGCCAACCACTACGACTCAAGTGCACAGCACATTATTGCCTCTGCGCAGCAATCACTTAAGCATTTTAATACAGACCGCTTAGATGTATTGCTTATTCATCGCCCAGATTATTTAATGCATGCCGATGAAATGGCACACGCCTTTAATACCCTAAAGCAAAATGGTGATGTGCTGGAATTTGGTGTTTCTAACTTTACCCCTTCACAACTAAGTTTATTACAGTCGCGTTTAGACTTTGAATTGGTGACTAACCAGATTGAATGCTCACCCTATGAAATGAAAGCCCTTGATGATGGTACTTTAGATCAATGCCAGCTACTTGATATTAAACCCATGTTTTGGTCACCGCTTGCTGGCGGGCGTCTATTTTCAGACAGCGATGAGAAAGCGATACGTTTACGCCATGTGCTTGAACAAGTAGCGAGTGAAATTGGCGCAAGTTCGATTGATCAAGTGGTGTACGCATGGCTGCTAATGCACCCAAGCGCGCCATCGGTAGTACTCGGTACAGGTAATATCAAACGTATTGAATCGGCAGTAGCCGCCAAGCAGTTAAAACTTAACCGCGAACAGTGGTACCGTATTTGGCAGGGCTCTACAGGACACAGCGTGCCTTAATTATCATATCTGCTCATATAGCTTTACTAGTTTGAGTTAATCATACGCTGCTATATGAGCGATAATCTCACAGTCACTAATTATTGTAATTTATGCAGTCAGTTTGGGTTATGACGTTTTTGTCCAATATGACAGCTCCTTCCCATTTTTATGTCTATTTGAACTTATACAGCCTGAACATTGGGTAACTAATTGTTTACAAAATTGCATTTAATAGATAATGTTAATGTATTGTCATATATGAATATTTATCCGTTTATAAAACGGCAAATGTCGCAGACAACATGGTTATGTACTCATTTTAATTAAACATATAGGGATATTTTATGAAAACACTCTCGCTAATTTTCTTTTCAATTTTGGTTTTAGGATGTACTTCAACCCCGGAAGTCGTTTTAAACCAAGAGCCAGTTGAAGTAACAAATGATAACGTTCGTCAATACTGGGTACTAAAAAATAAAAGTTTTAGTTTTAATTTACCTCTAAAACGGGCCCCAAAAAAGCTTGAAGAAGGGCATGTTACTTTACGTTTTCTCATAGACTCCAATGGCAATACATTTGACCCAGAAATCATCGAGTCAGTACCTGCAGGTATTTGGGATTATGCGGGAGTTAAAGCGATGTCAAAACAAGATTTTATTCCTGCCAAATCCAATACCCTAGGCGTTCCAGTGTATTTCACTCAGACGATATTTTTCAAGTAAAGCACTTAAAGGGGGCGTCATTGGCTTGGCGTTCCTATTGTATTATTGTCTCTTAGTGATGAGTTTAAGGTGAAAGCTACCTGCGTCACAGCCTTTGGTGCTATAAACCGTGCTGTTGTCTGATGGCACTATTAACTGGCGCAGGGTGTTGTTATCAATCATCAAAATGAGATAGGGTAGGTTGTTATATGGATATCCCAACAATGGAGTGTATATGAAAGTTTCGTTATTAATCCCTTTATTCGTTGCCTTTGCCAGTACAGGTGCTGTAGCTAAAAATAAAACTACTTATGCAGACATACAGGTTACAGATGTTGACCCTACCAGTGACTTTATTTGGCAACGGGCAAATCAAAATACACCTAAATACCCAGTCGAGCTAGCTCGCTCTGGAATAAGAGGCTGCGCTGTTTTGGCCTTTAATATCTCTGACTCTGGTAAAACCGAAAATGTTGAGGTTATTAATGCTTTGCCTAAAAAACACATAGGTAAATATTCTCGCAAAATGTTGAAAAAATGGAAGTGGGTGCCTGCAGCAACAGAGACGGCTTCAGAAAAGAGAGTCTTAAGGTTAGATTTTTGCATTGGTGGTGAGTCTATTGAGCAAGCTGAACAGGCTTGTAAACAACAAACAAAATTAGCCTGTAGCTAATTAAAGGTAGATGGTTCGTATTCTCAGGGCCAAATAAAACTAACAGTTGGCCTCGCGTATCGCGCAGATTAGTTTAACTGTATTTTTTGCTTAGTTTAGCAAATAACTTCAAAGACATTCGTGTTTTATGACTACGTGTAAAAAGTGTAAAAGCAAAATTTTACCTAAAATAGTTGGGGCAGGTAAATCTGCCGCTTATTTTTGCCCGTTTTGTGGCGCTTCTCAAAGCCGATTTGGGCTGAAAGAGTACTATCTTTTATTTATAGCTCTGCTGTTGTTGTGGTTTGCCGCTTTTTTTAACCATCATATCGGGGCTGGAAATGTTATATGGTCACCATTAATGCAAAAGTTGGTATTACTGGTATTGGCTTCTATTACAGGTTTTATTTTTACTTTCTATCAAGTTTTAAAAAAGCATAAAGGGCATTGGAAGTTTTATAATTTCTTGGCTTTTATAGGACTGGTTTTGTCTATAGCGCTGTCAGCATCCCAAGTTTGGGGGTTATAAAATGGTGGAAGTCAGTTAATCGCTACTTTCTTTTAACTTGTGCCTATTTTATGTAGCATGATCGAGTCTAATTTTTAAAGGAGTTTCGCCATGTTGCGAACAATGTTATCTGTAAGCTTGGGATTAGCGGTCAGTATGGGCGCATATGCCAGCGAAGTAATGACCCCAGAAAAGCTTTGGCAAGTAAAGCGCGTTAGTGCGCTGGGTTTAAATCAAGACAAAACCCATGTAATTTATAAAGTGACCACGCCGAGTGTTGAAAACAACGACTTCAATAGCAAAGTTTACCAAGTGCCACTTAAAGGCGGTGAATCTCAGTTATTAGAAGCCTACCAAGGTCTTTTGATTGATCGCAGTGTATCCCCTGATGGCAGCAAAAAACTGTTTCATGAAAAAGTGAAACTAGAAAACGTATTAGCATCCGATAGATATAAAGAGCTTGGTCAGGCTAATGCATATGTGTTTGATGATTTAAACTATCGCCATTGGGATACATGGAAGGACGGCAGCTTTAAACATGTATTTTATCAAGATTTAAAAAGCGAAGAAAAAGTCGACATCATGAAGGGAATGGCGTTCGACAGTCCAACGTCACCATTTGGTGGAGCTGCTGATTATACCTGGGGCCCAAAAGGTGAGAATATTTACTATGTGAGCAAAAAGTTCACAGGCACTGAGTATGTAAAAAGCACCAATACCGATATTTATCGTTATAACCTTGCTAGCAAAAAAACCACAAACATAACACAAAGTAACTTAGGCTATGATAAATACCCTGCGTTCTCACCAAAAGGTCATTTAGCGTGGTTGCAAATGGATGAGCCAGGCAATGAAGCGGATAAGAACGATATCATTGTTAAAGTTAAAAACCGTGAATTTAACTTAACAGCGCACTGGGATGGCACAGTAAACAGCTTTAAATGGAGCCATGACGGTAAGCACATATATTTTGTGGCGCCAACTGATGGCACAATTCAGCTATTTCAAGTCTCTGTAAATACGAAAACCAAAGCCAAGCCGAAAATAAAACAACTTACCAATGGCCAGTTTGATGTAAACAGCATTGTTGCGGTGTTAGACAATCAATTAGTGATTACGCGTAACAGCATGAATGCCGCAAGAGAAATTTACCGACTTGATTTAAAGAGCAAAAAACTTGTTGCATTGACCAAAGAGAACAACGTGTTTTATGCTAACCTTGAGTTACCTAATGTTGAAAAACGTATGGTAAAAACCAAAGACGGCCAAGACATGCTGACGTGGGTTATCTACCCGCCTAATTTCGATAAAAGCAAAAAATACCCAACTTTATTGTATTTACAAGGTGGCCCTCAGTCTGCACTGTCGCAGTTTTACTCTTTTCGGTGGAACTTCCAAGTAATGGCCTCGCAAGGTTATATTGTGGTAGCACCTAATCGCCGTGGTATGCCGGGTCATGGAGTTCAATGGAATGAAGACATAAGCCAAGATTGGGGTGGTAAGGTAATGCAAGATTACCTTGATGCCATTGATGATGTAGCAAAAGAATCCTATATAGATACGTCTCGCATTGGTGCAATTGGCGCAAGTTATGGCGGTTACTCTGCATTTTATTTAGCAGGTAACCACGACGGCCGCTTTAAAACCTTTATTGCCCACTGTGGAATTTTCGATTTACGTAGCATGTACGGCACAACTGAAGAGTTATTTTTTGTAAATAACGAATTAGGCGGCGCATACTGGGAAGAAAATGCCGCGACTAAAAAATCATACGGTCAGTTTAACCCAGTAAGCTATGTAGATAAGTGGGATGCCCCGATGTTTGTGATTCACGGTGGAAAAGATTACCGTGTACCGCTAGAGCAAGGTATTGCCGCTTTTCAGGCCGCCAAATTACGTGGCTTGCAGAGCCGCTTTTTATACTTCCCTGAAGAAAACCACTGGGTGCTAACACCGCAAAACGGGATTGTATGGCAACGTGAATTCTTTAAGTGGCTAGATGAAACCCTGTAGTTAATGACTCATTATGTTTAATAAAAAGCCAGTACATGAAAATTTGCGCACTGGCTTTTTTTATTGAGTCTTACCCGCTAGGGCAAACATCAGTCACAGTGAATACAACGAAGGAGTATCTATGTTCGCAGTCATATTTAGGGCAAAACCGGGAATTCAGGATGATGAATACGGTAAAACAGTAACAAAAATGAGAGAGCTTGCATTTGAAAAGTACGGTTGCTTGGATTTTGTTGCTGTGACAGAGGGCGATCAAGAAATTGCAATTTCGTACTGGGAAAGTGAAGAAGCAATCAAAAATTGGAAGCGTGATCCAGAGCATGCGCTAGCTCAAGGTATTGGCCGTTCTAAATGGTATGAGTCATACAGTGTGCAAGTGGTAGAAATAAAACGTGAGTACACGTTTAACGGCTAACGCATGTTTCTCTTTTATATTAACTAAATTAAGTGGCAGAGAATGGCAGGTCTTTTTTGTGACTTTTGCTTGAAAAAGACCTAACCATCAACGGCTAAAAATGCTCTTAATCGACAAGCAGTAATTCGGTTTGTCGACCATTTAAATACAATACGCCGGTTTTATCGAAAATGGCGTCTTCTTCTAGCATAATTCTAATTTCTTTATTCCATGGTTTGATAAACACAGCATTGTTAAGCTCAATTGAATAAGCGGTGTTTAAATGCAGTGGATAATCGCCATCTCCCGGCACGCCTTGTTGAGAATCCCACATACCTAATGTAGTGCCTGCTGCATGGCCATGATAGCCAAGCGGGTGCGTATAAATAGTAGGTTTTAAGCCCTGTGCAATGGCTTTTTCGCGAGCGGCTTTTAATACCTGATTACCTGTTCTACCTTCACTAAATTCAGCGGTAAAAATGTCTTGTAGTTTATTGCCTTTTTTTAACGCATCGACAAGGTAGTCTGGAGCTCGTGTTTCGTTAGGTTTTAACACATAGGCATGTTGTTGTGTGTCGGTGTTTAAGCGCAAATACGTAATACCAAAATCGACATGCAGTAAATCACCTGCTTGAATCACATTATCGGCATAGCCATTGGTAAAGCTATCTTCGTGATCGAATGATTTACTGTCGGCGCGTTGTATTGCAATACTGGGGTGAAACCATGTTTGTAGTTTAAGTTCTCTTACGCGTTCTCTAAACCACCAGACTAAATCGTCACTGGTTGTTTTGCCTACCGTAATAACTTTGCTGGAAAAGCCCTCAGCAATAATCGCATGCGCAATCGCCACTATGTGCTTATACATTTCTACTTCTTGAGGAATGCGTTGCTCCAACCAAGCAACAGCAAGCGGCTCTGCTGATATTATTTTATTTTTATAAGCACTGGGTAAGTTGGCCATTAAGTTATTGTAATCGCCAAGCACTAAACCATCCGCATGACCCCAATCATTAGAGGTATTTAGTGCGATGTTGCTTGGCTTGTAGCGTTCAATTATGTCATTAAGCGCTTGCCATTGGTTTGGTTGCGCTTTTTTATCCCAGCCCTTTGTAAATACATTACCTATTTTATAAGGGGCAATAGCGTAGGCATCAACACCGCCTTGCTTATTTCTGGCAAACAGTAAAATGGTGGTGCGCCTTGCCGATAACCACGTTGCAGGCAGCATGGTTTTTAGTATCGGGTCTTCGTTGTATTCACGGCTAATAAGCAGCCACATATCAATGTTGTGTTGTTTCATTAAGCTGGGCATTAATGTATTAACCCTGAGCTCGGTGATATTATCGATAAACGCAGCGCGCTCTTTCATTGATAAAATAGTCGGCACGTCATTCCCCTTAGCTAAGGGGCTTAACACAAGTGTGGCCAGCAAGATTACGCAAAGCATGAGTTGTTTAGTAAGGTGCATAATTGTTTTATTTTTAGGCTAGTTAATTTATAACATGCCTGAATAACTGCGATAAACAAACAATTTGAGATAAATCGCCGGTAAGTGAGAAAAGGGTTGAGCGATTATTTTATTCGTGGTTTCAATTTTCGTTCGCGACAGTTCATTTTCTCTAAAAGCTCAATTAACTTATACACATTTAACTTCATAGACAGTTTTATCTTTGGCTTTTCTTAAAGAGGTCGAAACAAACCTTATTAAGCACTCAGGGCTGTAATTTGTTATGCTATTAATCACCTCCGTGTCTAATCGGCCTTCAATAAAACAAAAGTTTTTAGAGCACTTTCCTCTATCATGAAGCCCATAAAGCTCACCTGTTACAGGGAGTAACTCTTTCATTTTTTGCCCTGATGACGCTTCTAAATTCTCATACCATATTCTGAACAGGCCTGAGTTATATAATTCATCGGTGAGAAAATAATGTGCAAATACCTTATCCTGTTCATCTACTTTCTCTAAAACGATATCATCTACACAGTATGTTCTAATGTCACGACTAAGAGAACGTTTTCGATAACCACAATGAGTATTAACCTCAGCTTTT
This sequence comes from Pseudoalteromonas atlantica, assembly GCF_043641955.1. GTDB lineage: Bacteria > Pseudomonadota > Gammaproteobacteria > Enterobacterales > Alteromonadaceae > Pseudoalteromonas > Pseudoalteromonas atlantica_A. The sequence continues at coordinate 30,989 of NZ_JBHZRV010000009.1, read as the reverse complement.
TCAAGCTCTGGTAAAACACCTTTATATAAGTCACTATTAACGTCAATAGGGTGTCCAAGGACTATATCAGGCATAGCCTTTGCAAATGCTAGATGATCTTCATCAGTATATGCCTTACGCAACATATAGCTTTTGAGTGCAATTGCTTCTGCTGCTCTGCCATTTTGAAGTGCAGGCATATTTTTTAAGTTTAAAATCTTCTGATGTATTTCTGTTTTTTTGTCATCGGTATTCGGCTTATCTTTTGAGAGTGGCTTATCAGCAACCTTTTCGCGAACCTCTAACGTTGTGGCGTGACTACGTTTTTTATCTTCTGAAACAACTTCGTCTCTATTGTTATCTAACAACCCTGTAAGCTGTAAAAAGACATAAATTAAAACACCTAAGATTATTAAAAATGAGAGCTTCTTCAATTTACCTTCCACTATATCAATCATATTAACGCCAACACATAAGCTATTGTTTGTAATTGTTTTTTAGGTTAGTTTACTTTGATTGGTTTTACAAGGTAGCGCTAAATAGCCTGTTTTATTCTTTTGCTAACTTACTCAATAAAGTGTCTCGATTGTTCAATGGGCTTTCTTACTTTCACTTGACAGTTTTTACTCAAAATTAGTAGGCGAAATACAGTTTGTATCAACAGAATGGGTAAGGTGGCTTTATAGTAAACTCAGAGCTTATGAGCAATGAGCATTCAAGTAAATGCTCATTAGCAGTGCAGCTTATTGCGCCGCAGCAAGTGCGCGGGCTCTAATATCCGCAGCAAAAGTTAAGCCTTTTTTAAAGCTTACCTCAGCAGCATTGATTTCACTTGGTTCCCCATTAGCAGCTAATACAGCATGGCTAAGTGCATTATATAAATGAGTGATTTGCGTTTGATATGCCGATTCAATCGCCTGTTCAACAGTCGTCATTATTGTTCCTTATAATTAATTTGAATTTTCATTTTAAGGTACAGTTATGAGGCATGCACGAGAAACTTTAACGCGGAAAGCTTTTCGTGGCTGAACCATTTCCTGCGGGGATTTGGACTTGCGGTTTTTATCTTGTAGGTCAGGCTTTAGCATGAAAAATGTGACGGGGTAAATCCCGACCTACAAAAGAATCCTTTAAACCTTTTTGCAGCACTAAGCTCTAGAACGCTGGGTTTCGCTTCGCTCTACCCAGCCTACGTCTCAACACTCAACTCAGTTAAAAGCGCTTATTCTTCTACCGCACTCACAATAAAATACGGATTCAAATATTCATCTTTGGTGTTATATAACAGCGGGCTGCCGTCGAGTTTAGTGACTTTTGCACCGGCGATTTCAGCAATGGCGTGGCCGGCACCGGTGTCCCATTCGCAGGTTGGGCCGAGTCGTGGGTAAATATCAGCGCTGCCTTCAGCAACTAAGCACAGTTTTAGTGAACTGCCTTTTGATACCATTTCAACGTCGTCAAATCGTTTTACAAATTCAGCTAAATCAGGAGATGGGTGTGAGCGGCTGCCGACAACACGAATTAAGCCTTTATTTGCTTTAGTGGTCACCTTAAGCTCTATGCGTTCATCGCCTTTGTCTTTAAATGCGCCGATGGCCTCTGCTGCGAGGTAAGAAACCCCAAGAGCAGGGGCATCAACCACGGCTAACGTGGGTTTGCCGTTTTCGATAAGTGCGATGTTTACTGTGAACTCACCGTTCTTTTTAATAAACTCTTTTGTGCCATCAATTGGATCAACTAACCAATAGCGAGTCCATGTTTGACGTACATCCCAGCTGATATCAGCGCTTTCTTCACTAAGTACTGGCACATCTGGGGTTAAGTGTTTTAGACCATTGGCAATCACTTTGTGGGCTGCTAGATCGGCGTCGGTTACTGGGCTTTCATCCGCCTTGTACTCAACATTAAAGTCCTTTTCGTAAATCCCCATAATAGCGTTACCGGCTTGGCGGGCGAGGATCAATACTTCTTCTAGCAGTTCCGTTTGGTTCATGACTTAACCTTTAATAATTTGCTGTTGTTTTAGATACGCTATCAGCTCTTGCACCGATCGGTCTAGGGTGTTTTTACTGGTATCTAATATTATTTCAGGTGAATGAGGTATTTGATAATCTGAATCAATCCCTGTGAAATGCTTAATTTCACCCGCGCGGGCTTTTTTATACAAGCCTTTAGGGTCGCGACTTTCACAGACATCCAATGGTGTGTCTAAAAACACTTCAATAAACTCGCCATCACCCACTAATTCTCTGACCATATCGCGCTCGGCCCGAAACGGTGAAATAAATGCGGTGAGTACCAATAGGCCGGCATCAACCATGAGTTTGGCGGTTTCACCAACGCGGCGGATATTCTCTATGCGGTCTTCGTCGCTAAAGCCTAAGTCTTTACATAAGCCATGGCGCACGTTGTCACCATCAAGCAGGTAAGTATGAATACCTTGTTGATTAAGTGCGCTTTCAAGGGCGTTTGCGACGGTGCTTTTGCCTGAGCCAGAAAAACCGGTAAACCATAAAATAGCGGGTTTATGGCTTTTATGCTCACTACGCTGTGATTTAGTAATGGCATAATTGTGCCAAACAATATTCTCATCCATTTTAATACTCTCTTATAGAATCTTGAGTAACGCTGGTTAAAACGGGAATACCAGCGGAATTAGGGTTAATACCGTTATTGAATAAATAATAGAAAGCGGTAAACCCATTAATACGTAATCTTTTAGCCGGTAGTTGCCCGCGCTGTAAACCATTAAGTTAGTTTGATAACCAAACGGCGATATAAAGCTGGCTGAGGCACCAAACGCCACGGCCATAATAAACGGCAGTGGGTCTACATTAAAGCCAACCGCCAAAGCGTAAGCTACGGGGAATGATAAAGCTGCAGCCGCATTGTTTGTAATAAGCTCAGTGAATAACACCGTCATTATAAATATGGCGATAAACGCACCATAGGGGCCAAAGTCACCGAGGACATAAAACATTGCGTCAGATATTTGCCCTGCTAGGCCTGTGCCGATCATGAGTTTGGCAAGGCCAATGGCACTGCCCACTACTGCTAGTAACTCGATAGGAAAACGGCGCTTTACTTCGTTCAGTCTTATTGTACCTGTGAGCATTAAACCGATTAGCAAAACCAACAAGCCTTTAACAAGTGGCACGATACCAAAAATGCTTAAGCCTAATACGGCTGCAAAACTAGCCAGCACTAAATTAGATTGTTTTGGCGCAAGGTGGGTTTGTAAATCAAGCCCTGAAATATACACAAACTCGCGCTTTAAATTAGGTAAGGTGTAAAAGTCTTTGCCGGGCGCAAGAATAAGCGAATCGCCGGCTTGTAGCTGCACCTTACCAAGGCCACCTTGCAAACGGTCGTGACCACGGCGAATTGCGATAACAGCGGCGTGGAATTGCTCGCGAAAACGAATCTCTTTGACCGTTTTGCCAATAAATTTAGATGATTGACTTACAACCACTTCAACGAGGTGTTCTACGTCTTTTTCGTGCTTATCATGCACCACTTTTAAGCCATCAAAACGCGTCAGTAGCGGGACTGATTTTATATCGCCAACAAACAGCAATACATCGCCAGATTTAATTACTTGTTGCGGGGTTACCGCGCATATGCGTCTATCACCACGTAAAATTTCGGCGAGGAACAAATCTTTAAGGTCGCGTAGGCCGTTTTCTTCTACGCTTTTACCAATCAGTTTTGAGCCTGGCTCTACTTTACCTTCAAGATAGAAGGGGACGACTTCTTGATCGTTCTTACCGTTGTCGGGTAAGTATTTTAGCATCACTAAAATAGTGATAAGGCCAACACTCAGTGCGCCCAAGCCGACTAAAGTAAAATCGAAAAAGCCCAGCGGTGCCATACCCGCATCAACGGCAAAACCATTGACGATTAAATTTGTTGAAGTACCAATTAAGGTAATCGTGCCACCTAATATGGCGGTGTACGATAAAGGTAATAACAGCTTTGACGGAGAATGGGTTGGACTGTCTTTAATTGCGGTAATTAATGACGCAACCACCGCTGTATTATTAGTAAATGATGATAAAAAGGCGGTTGAGAGGCCAAGTTTTGTCACTGAGTTGGTTAAGCTACCCTTTGAAAGTGACTGGGCTAATTTTTGCACTAGCGTGGTTTTTTCTACCGCGATAGAAACTAAAACTAATAAAACCAAAGTAATAAGGGAAGGGTTGGCGTAGTTTACCAACATGTCTTCAAGCTCAATCAGGCCAGCTAAATAGGCGGTGCCAATGGCACCGACAAAAAGCCATGCTGGCTTTAGTCGAGTGCCAAAAAGGCATCCGACTAAAGTAAGCATAATGCCTGTTAATACTAGCTGTTGATACATGCTTTAAATGTCCTTAACAGGCAAAGTTAGTTATTTAAGCTTTGAAATATCAAGCGCTTGCCAATGTGGGAAGTGCTTGCGTACTAAAGCATTAAATTCAACTTCAAAATCACTAAAGTCACCGCTTTGCTCTTGGCTGGCAAGTGCTTGCTCTACCATGCCTGCTGCAACGGTTAAGTTAGATAAACGGTCGATTAAAATAAACGAGCCCGTTTCGTGATTGTTGTGATATTCATCAGCTAAAATGGTTTCTGTTAGCTCAAGCGTTACAATTGCGATTTCATTAAGTTGTAGGCTGTCAGCGCTGCCATGCTCAAGGGTGTTCACATCAATGGTGTGATCAATCTTTTTCACAATAGCAGAGGTATTTTTACTGCCTAACTTAAAGTTATAGCTTTTGCCAAGCACTAATGGTGCTTCGTGCATCCATACTAACTTTGCTTGTACTTGGTTTGTCACTGCAACAGTAGAATCAGCAGGAACAATCACATCGCCACGGCTAATATCTATTTCAGTATTTAGCGAGATAGTAATGGCTTGACCAGCCTCTGCTGTGTCTAAGTTACCATCAAACGTTACCAGTTCTTTAATACTTGATGTTTTACCTGATGGTAATACTTTAACTGCATCGCCAACAGATAACTTGCCTGAAGTTAATGTACCTTGGAAACCACGGAAGTTTAAATTAGGACGTACTACATATTGCACTGGGAAACGCGCTTCAAAGCCTGTGTCTGTTTCAGCAGCTGGTGAGTCTTCAAGTAACTCAAGTAACGGCTTATCAGTGTAATATGGTGTGTGTGCAGAGCGAGTAACCACGTTATCGCCTTTAAGCGCCGACATAGGTACAAACTTGATGTTAGATACATTCAATTGCTCAGCAAACTTTAGGTAATCCGCTTTGATGCGCTCATAAACGGTTTCGTCAAAATCAACGATATCCATTTTGTTAATCGCTACAACAAACTGTTTAATGCCTAATGAATCACAAATAAAGCTGTGACGCTTAGTTTGTACTTGTACACCATAGCGCGCATCAACAAGAATAATAGCTACATCACTGGTTGATGCGCCGGTTACCATGTTGCGGGTGTATTGCTCGTGCCCTGGGGTGTCAGCAATAATAAACTTACGTTTAGCGGTCGAAAAATAACGATACGCTACGTCAATGGTAATGCCTTGCTCACGCTCTGCTTGCAGGCCATCAACAAGTAGTGCTAAATCAAGTTCTTCACCTGCGTTACCTACTTTTTCGTTATCTTTATGAAGGGCTGCTAGCTGATCTTCATAAATTTGGTGACTGTCGTGTAACAGGCGGCCAATCAGGGTTGATTTACCGTCATCTACGCTGCCACAGGTCAACATACGTAATAAGCTTTTATCTTGTTGGCGAGCAAGGTAGGCGTCGATGCCAATTTCTCTTACTTCGTTAATCGTGTCGTTAGTGTTAGTAGACATTAGAAATAGCCCTCACGTTTTTTCTTTTCCATTGAACCTGCTGAATCATGATCAATGACGCGACCTTCACGCTCAGATGATGTTGATAACAGCATTTCTTCGATAATTTCAGTTAATGTGCTGGCTGTTGACTCTACAGCCCCCGTTAGCGGGTAGCAGCCTAATGTACGAAAACGCACTGACTTCATTTGTGGTACTTCACCATCAGCAAGCGGCATGCGTTCGTCATCAACCATAATTAAGGTGCCATCACGCTCTACAACCGGGCGTTCTTTAGCTAGATATAGCGGAACCATGTCGATGTTTTCTTGATAGATGTATTGCCAAATATCAAGTTCGGTCCAGTTAGACAGTGGGAATACACGAATACTTTCACCTGGGTTTACTTGGCTGTTATACGTGTTCCACAGTTCTGGGCGCTGATTTTTAGGGTCCCATCTGTGGTGTTTGTCACGGAACGAGTACACACGCTCTTTTGCACGTGATTTTTCTTCATCGCGGCGCGCGCCACCAAAGGCTGCATCGAAACCATACTTATCAAGTGCTTGCTTTAAACCTTGAGTTTTCATGATGTCTGTATGCTTACCTGAGCCATGAGTAAATGGACCTACGCCCATAGCTAAGCCTTCAGGATTTTTATGAACGATTAGGTCAAAGCCGTACTCTTTTGACAAACGGTCACGAAACTCAATCATTTCTTTAAACTTCCAGTCGGTATCAACATGGAGCAGTGGAAATGGAATTTTACCTGGGTAAAAAGCCTTACGCGCTAAGTGTAAAAGCACCGATGAATCTTTACCGATAGAGTAAAGCATAACTGGGTTCTCAAACTCAGCGGCGACTTCGCGCATGATTTTGATACTTTCAGCTTCTAATTGCTGAAGGTGAGTTAAAGCCATTGTTAGTCGTCCTACTAAAATGATTAAAGTTAAAAATTTAAAGTGATAAAAATCTGTTCTTATGCCACGTCGGTTAGCGGCTGTGCAAAGCTGCTGGTTTGTGCTTTTTCACCAAACCAATGAAGCTGCTCATGTAAAGAGGCCACTTCACCAATAATCAGTAATGCAGGTGAAATAATACTGTGACTTTCAATTAAGTCGGCTAATTCACCTAGTTTTCCTGTTACTACACGTTGGTTTTTACGTGTGCCGTTTTCAATAATTGCGACAGGTGTATCTGCGCCACGGCCATGTTTAAGTAGCTGCGCTTGAATATGTGGTGATTTAATCACTCCCATATAAATTGCTAAGGTTTGATTTGGCTTAGCAAGCGATTGCCAATCGAGCTCTTGGCCATCTTTTTTACAGTGGCCGGTAACAAACTGAATGGCTTGGGCGTGGTCACGGTGAGTTAATGGAATACCTGCATAAGCACTGCAACCTGCGGCTGCGGTAATGCCGGGTACAATTTGGTAGCTCACTTGATTAGCAGCCAACACTTGTACTTCCTCGCCACCACGGCCATAAATAAACGGGTCACCGCCTTTAATGCGGCATACTTTTTTACCTTGTTTGGCAAAATCGACCAGCATTTGATTGGTATCTTCTTGGGCTACACTGTGATCGCCCAAGCGTTTACCGACACAGACTAAATCAGCATCACGACGAACCAGTTCCATAATCTCGTCTGACACTAAGTAGTCGTATACCACTACATCAGCTTGCTGCATCAATTGGAGTGCTTTTAAAGTCAATAATTCTGGATCACCTGGGCCTGCACCAATCACGTACACTTCGCCTTCAGGTTCTGGTTTGGCATCAAGTAGTTGCTCTAATTGCGCCATGGCTGATTGCGTATCACCACTTTGAACTTTGCTAACCACGGATGAATCAAATACGCCTTCCCAAAATTGACGGCGATCGGCAAAGTGTTTAAAGCGTTGTTTAACTTTGTCTCTAAAACCACCTACTAAGGTTGCTAACGGGCCAATATGCTGCGGAATGAGTGTTTCAAGCTTTTCACGTAAACGACGAGCAAGTACTGGGGCTGTCCCAGCGCTTGAAATAGCGATGGTGATCGGGTCACGGTCAACAATAGAAGGAAATATAAACGTGCATTTAGGTTGATCATCCACCACATTAACAAATACATTTTTTGCATTAGCCAGTTCAAACACGTTGTTGTTTACAGCATCATTATCTGTAGCTGCGATAACCAGCATTTTGCCTTCAAGGTGTGACTCCTCAAAGTAAGCGTCGATAAGCGTTACTTCATTGTTTTGTGCATGCTCTTTTAATTCATCACAAAACCAAGGCGCAACTAAGGTTACACTGGCGCGTGCTTTTAAAAATGCACGGCATTTGCGTAATGCAACTTCTCCACCACCCACAACCAGTACGGGTTTATTATCTAGCTTGGTGAAGATAGGTAAATATTGCATTGTAGTCACACCTCTTAACAACTGTCATAGCATATATGCTTAATAGAAACGCAGAATATAGCGCGTACAGCGAAGTAAAAAATAATTAAAACCCAGTTTATATAACCAAAAGTTATATAGGGTGTGTTAATTTGGCCTAAGGCTTAGTTAACAAGGGATTGCGGCTACTTTCAAGCGGATTGTTCTGCTTATGGTGATTAGTTATGATATATAGCTAGATTATGATAATTTGCTAATATAGATCACTAATTTAGATACGAGTAGAGCGGTAAATTCATGAATGAAAAACATAAAGATGCAGCGCGCGCTGTTGCCCTTATGGATTTAACAACGCTTAATGACACTGATACCACTCAGACGATCGCGCAATTAGTGGCAAGTATCCAGCCTTTGCTGGGTACGCCAGCTGCTGTGTGTGTGTATAGTGAATTTGTTGACGATGCAAAAGTATTACTGGCACAACGTGAGTTAAACCACATTAAAGTAGCCACGGTAACCAACTTTCCATCTGGTGATGGTGCGTTAAGTGATGTGATTAACGAAACCTTAGCTGCCATTGAGCGTGGCGCTGACGAAATTGACTTGGTGCTGCCTTACAAAGCGTTAGCAGCTGGCGATGATGCTAAAGCGCTAGAATATGTAACAGCCAGTAAAGCGGTATGCCCTGAGCATGTAAAATTAAAAGTGATCATTGAATCAGGTGAGCTTAAAACACCAAAGTTAATTAAGTTAGCAACAGAAATTGCGATTGCTGGCGGGGCTGACTTTGTTAAAACCAGCACCGGTAAAGTGGCAGTTAACGCGACGCTTGATGCAACAAAAGTAATGCTAGAAGCGATTAAAGCCTCAAATAAAGTGGTTGGGTTTAAGGCTGCTGGCGGCGTTAAAACGGTGAGTGACGCCAGTGATTACTTACACCTAGCGAGTGATATTATGGGGCCTGATTACTTAAACCCGGAAACATTCAGATTCGGCGCTTCGAGTTTATTAAGCCAAGTGTATAACGTACTAAATGAAGCGTGACAGTGAACGCGAAAAAGTAGCCCTTGAGCATGGGGCTGCTAAGTTATTTTTACGCTGTTACGAACAGCAAACCGGTATCCATATGCGCCACATTTGGCATAATGAACCGAATAGACCTGATGTAAGTTGCTATCAAGCAAATGAGCAGCTCGATATAGAAGTAGCGCATTTATACGCCAGCGAAACCGAGGCAATGGCCGTATTAGGCCGGCCATTATCGATACAAATGCAATGTGACTTAGCTGACATGGCACAACAGCCCAGTGAACACCGACTGCAATCAGCACTAGGACGATTGCTCAAACAAAAAGCCACTAAGCGCTATTACTCAAAACGCACCTGGTTGCTAATTCGTAACGCCAGCACCATCTGGAATAGAAGTGACTTTGAAACAACAATCAAAAAAATAGCTTTCCCAAAAAACCATCAATTTGAACAAATATGGTTACTGTGTGATTTTTATCGCGGTGAGTTATTACGAGTGGATTAAAAGCGGCTAGGGGATAGCCGCTTTTTTTGATTTAAATTTAGTCAATCTGAAATATGCTACCTAAGCTTTCAAGTCCTGACTTTTGCGTTTTAGCAATGCACTTTGAATCATCAAGGTGCTTTTTCGTTGCTTCATCGGCAAGGCCTGTTACTGTTAATTGCTTTTCTTGTTGATATTCACGCAAGGCAATAACTGTTTGACGGTCGTATTCAACATCTTGCGTTTCAAACTCTTCATAATGTGGCTGGTTTCTTAAATAACCTAAACAAACAAGATTCATGCGAGACATTGCTAAGTCCATTTTTTCATAATGTGGCATTCTGTGATTCGGCACATCAACAACCACAGCAGCTGGTGCTACTTTTTTACTGGCTGCCTTTGGCGGTGGTGGTGCGTTATAACCAGCTGCAAGCGTGTTGTTTTGATTATATCGATAGTAGGTATCTGGGACCTTAGTTTCTAAAAACTCCACCGCTTTGATTATTACTTCTCGCAGTGCTTTTTCTTTTGGTGTGTCTGACCAACCACTAAGGCTGCCACCAACCAATGCGCCACCAAAATTAGTTGCTGCGCTGGTAAAATCGAAATCTTTGCTGCCACCTTCAACGCTGGTTGCAGCAAGAATACGTGAAGTGCGCGTATCAATTAAACGTAGGTCAATGGCCATATGCGACCCAGAAAAGCCAGCTGAAACAGAGCTAAACACATCGCCAATAAAACCGCCTGAACCCACTCTTGCACCAGAATTATCATCATCAAACTCGGTAACCGCTGCAACGACAACAATTTCAGCGCCTTCAATTTGGCCATAAGCAGCGCCTGATTGTGCGCTCACTCTGCCTGATACTGCTAAATCTTGCTCTGAAAGGACAGCATCTAATGCTTGGCGCTCCAATACAATAAAACGGTTAGTACTGACAAGTGCGGTGGTCAGTTGATCTGCCATTCCTTCACCTAATTCTTTACGCCACCATCGTGAGTCATTTGATTTATCAGTAAAGCGTGCAACAGCAATTCGGGCTTTTGGGCCGTTGTATTGCTGCTTAGCGACTTCGTTTATATCCGGAGAGTTTTGCTCTGAAGTTACTTTGGTTGATGTGCTTTGACAGCCCGCTAGCCCAGTTATTAATAAAGAACTCAACAGAATCGTTTTTGTGGTTTTTAGCATGTTATTTTCCTTAATATAGTGCGAAGAAGTGTGCACGTTTTAATTAAGGTTAATTTATTTAAATCAGCTGGTTAAAAATAGTACTTAAGCGAACGGTTTCATCACATAGGCGAAAATGTTGCTGTTTTTTTATTGTTATCGCGAAACTGCTTTGGTGTTATCTGGTGTTTAGTTTTAAAGCATCGTGCGAAATAGCTTTGCGAACTAAAGCCGACTTTATCTGCAATTAACCCAACAGCGAGATCTGTTTCTAAAAGCAGTTTTTCAGCTTGAGCCAAACGAATATTGCGGATGTAGTCTGTGGGGGTTAAATTAAAAATAGCTTTCATCTTTAACTGTAAGGCACGCGAGCTAATGTGCATATGTTCAGCCAGTAGCTCAACCGTAAAACTTTCTTGCTGGTAATGTTTATGAACAATGTTTTTTAATCGCTCAGTGAACGAATAGTCTTTGTTTTGTATAAACGATGAATCGCTCGTACTCGTTTCTTCATGGCTCGACAGTTGCAACGACAAATGACGATTTAGCACTTCTCTAATATTTAATAACCCTTGTACTCTACCCAGAAGTAGCTTTGGTTCAAAGGGTTTACTTAGAAAGTCATCCGCCAGTAAATCAAGGCCTTTTAGTCGGCTTTGGGTATCTGCTTTAGCTGAAAGCAGCAACACAGGAATATGGCTTGTTGCCATATTGGTTCTAAGCGTATTGAGTAATTCATAGCCATCCATGATAGGCATCATCACATCGCTAATGACTAAATCGGGCATGTCGCTTTTACACAGCATCACACCTTGCTCGCCGTTTTGTGCACTTATACAGATGTAGTTAGGTGAAAACAGTGACACTAGTAGTTGTCTCATGTCTTCATTATCTTCAACGAGGAGGATTTTTTTATGTTGTGACGAGTTAATAGCAGTTACAGACTCTACCGTGTGCAGTGGCATGGCTTTTACCAGTGGTAAACACACCGTAAAGCAGCTACCTTTGGTTTTTTCGCTGTTAAGGCTTATTGAGCCATTGTATTGCTCAGTGAGTCGTTTAACGAGTGCTAAGCCAATACCACAACCATTGTTGTCTGCATTGACTCGGTTAAATCGCTCAAATATTTTCTCTTGTTGATGCTTTTCAATGCCAATACCCGTGTCTTGCACGCTAATTTGTACCATTTGATTATTTTCAGACAAGGTAATTGTTACGCTACCGTGATTAGGTGTGTACTTGAGTGCGTTACTAAGTAAATTGCCAATAATAGATAGGGTATGCTGTGGTTCTACATTAATAAATAAATCATTGGATGTTTGTTTTTTTATAGAAAAGGTAATCTGCTTTTTAACAAAGAGCATATTAAAGTCTTCAACCAGTTGTTCGAAGATGGTTGAGATTGGGTAGGGTGAAACCGTGTTTAAAGCCGCACTGGGGCGTTGGCTAAGCTGTAATAATTGATTTATTAACGTAAGTAAGTGCTGACTGTTACGTTTGATTGTAGATAAATAAACTTGGGCTGCATTATCTTGAAAGTGTGTTTGTAAATACTCTAAAGGGGCAATAATTAAGCTCAACGGGGTTTTTAATTCGTGACTTATATTATCTAAAAATTCACTTTTTAGTTTATTAAGCTCTTGGGCCTGCTTGTTTTTTTGTTCTGCAATTTTAGCCCGATACATTGAATGAATGATTAACCAGATAATTAAAATGCTCATGCTTGTATAAATAATATAAGCAAATGTTGATTGCCACCATGGAGGCACAATAGTGAGGTTTATCAGCTCCTTTGGTTTACTCCACTTTCCATGCTGGTCTTTTACTTTTAATTGCAACTGGTAACTGCCTGCGGGAAGTTGGGAATAGTTGATGTATCGCTGCTTTGCGTCGGTAAATAAAAGTTGCTTGTCTAATCCCACAAGTTTATACGCGTATTGATAAAGATCAGGGGAGGAATTACTGTTTAGCGCTGAAAATGTGAAACCGATTACCCCTACACCCTTATCAAAAGTAAGGTTGTTGGTATAACTAATGAGTTTGGTTTTATTTTCGCTCGCATAGCTTTTTATTGGTGAAGCTTGGTTATTAATTAGTAATTCTGTCAGAATTGGCTCAGGCGTTGCCTTGGTGCGTGATAGTTCACGAGGATAAAATTGGTTAAAGCCGTTTATCCCGCCAAAGAGTAACTCGCCATCACCGGCTTGGTATGCAGCACCAAGAATAAATGAGTTGTGTTGGATGCCATCTCTGGGTAAAAAATGTTGCATTTGCCCTGTTTTAGGGTCGTATCGTGTTAACCCCTGATTGCTCGAAAGCCACAAGCGTTCTTGCTTATCTTGTTTAACAGCGAAAATATTATCGTTGAGCAAACCATTTTGCTCTGAGATGCTGCTTGAAACTCCCGTCTTTTTATCAAGGCGGTTTAACCCTCCCATGGTGCCTACCCAAAGCGTATTTTCATTCTCAAGGTGCATAGACGTGACCATGTTATGACTCAGGCTAGTGGCAGTATCACTATTCGCTTTATAATGGGTAAATTGCTCGTTCGTTAATTGCAATTTATTTAAGCCAACGCGGGTGCCTGCCCATATTGCGTTAGCATACTTGTCATACAGCAGGGTAAAAATCGTATTGTTGGATAAGCTATTGGCCGCTTTACTATGCTGAAAATGCTTAACGGCTAAGGTGTCTGGGTTAAAGCGGGTGAGTCCTTGGTTGCCACCTAGCCACAAATTACTCTCAGCATCACCGGTAATGGCGTAAATATTATTACTGCTCAACTGGTGACTTTGCATTGTGAATACATCAAAGTTATCACTTTGCGGATTGTATCGAAGTAATCCACCACCATAAGTACCAATCCACACGCGTTGCTTAGCATCCTCAAAGAGGCTAAAAATATTATTATTGGTTAAGCTTGAAGGCTCATTTTCATCTTTTGTATAGCGTATGAATCCGTGTTTTGTTTGCTTATTAAGGCCCGAGCGAGTGCCGACCCATAGCCGACCTTGTGAATCTTTTAATAAAGCACGTACAAAATTATGGCTTATAGATGTGGCTATAGATTCTTGGTGTTGTTGGTGGTTAAACTGATTTTGAGATGCATCATAGCGTTGGATGCCGTGACCATCCGTGCCGATCCAAATAATATTCTGAGGGTCTTGGTATAAGGTAAGTAGATAATCACTTGCTAAGCCATTTTGCTGTTTTGCTGAGTGCCTATATTGCTCAAAATGATTGTTTACACTATTAGAATGGGGTTGATAAAAAAGCCCTTTTCCATAGCTTGAGAGCCATAGATTTTGTTCATTATCGAACATAATATCTGTTATCCAAGTACCACTTAGTTGTGCTATATCTTTAAACTGTTCGGTCGTTGGATTAAACGTACTCAAGCCAGTTTTACTGGCTATTAATAGCTGTCCGTTGGGCGTGGTTTTTAAGCGCCAGAGGGATTGCATGCTCTTAGGATAATGGACAAACTGTGTTGTTTTTTTATCAAATTTAATTAAACCGACATTGCTAGCAATCCAAATGTTGCTGCCATGACCAGTGATTATATCTCTAAAAATTACATTGCCTGCATCGGGATGGGTATAATTAAAAAAATTGGCAGTTTTATGTTCAATATTAAGTTGCGTTAAATTGCCATCCTCATGGCCCATCCATAGGGTATTCTTTGTATCTACGGTTGCTGACCAAATGCGGTTATCTTTAATTGCAAGTTCAGTGCTTTGATTAATATGGCTAAATTGCCCTGTTTGCGTATCTAAAAGACTGAGTCCTTGTGTCGCTGTTGTAACCCAAAGGGTACCATTTTTAGTATGTCCACATGCTGTGATCCAATTCCCGGAAAGGCTTAACGGGTCCATCGGATATGATTTAAAGCGTTTTATGTCATAGCCATCAAAACGATTAAGGCCGCCTTGAGTGGAAAACCAATGAAATCCACGCTTGTCGTTGATGGCACAGGTGATTGAGTTTTGTGTTAAACCTTGCTCAGTAGAGTAAGTGTCTAAGTGAAGGGATTGGGCATTAGATTGGGTTGGAAATAAAACATTAAAGCTTATGATCACAGCATAAATGATGATTTTACCTATCGACACAGATTCCCTTCCGCTTTTATTGTTCCCTTAATTGAAGCAAGCATAAACTGATTTTTAATTAAAGTTAAGATTGTTTTACTTCATATGAGGTGAGATTTTAGTTAATGGGTATCTTTTACTCTTGTGTTAATGAATTGCGTAAGTATAATAGGCATCCACTTTGCAGGGGCGTAGTTCCAATTGGTAGAACAGCGGTCTCCAAAACCGACGGTTGGGAGTTCGAATCTCTCCGCCCCTGCCAATTTTCTTGTGAGTGGGTAAAGTCTTAGGTTAAAAATCGGTTTAAATAAGTCTGTTTTTAAGTTTAGATTTTAATGGATTAACCCTGCCGTAGTGTAGGGTTGTTGTGTCTGTAGTTAAGGTAATAATATTATGAGCACGAATGTAGAAACGCCATCAAGTGGGATGGATTCAGTAAAGTGGCTTGTGGCAATTGCGCTACTTGCAGGCGCAGTAGTTGGTAATTATATGTACGCAGATCAGTCTGTGTTATTACGTGCTATTGGTGTTGTTATTGCAGTTGCTGCCGGTTTAGGCATTGCAGCAGTAACAGAAAAAGGACGTACCTTCCTTGCTTTTGCAAAAGAAGCGCGTATTGAAGTACGTAAAGTAGTGTGGCCGACGCGCCAAGAAACTACCCATACGACATTTATTGTAATGGTAGCAACTGTGATTATGGCACTTATCCTTTGGGGATTAGATGGCATTTTATTCCGCGCAGTAGGCTTTTTAACTGGATTGGAGATCTGATCCCATGTCGGATGAGAACAACGAAAAGAAACTACGTTGGTACGTAGTACAGGCTTTCTCAGGTTATGAGAAGCGTGTTGCACAAACCCTTGTTGAACATATCAAGATTGAAGGTTTAGAAGACAGTTTTGGTGAAATATTAGTACCTACAGAAGAAGTTGTTGAGATGCGCGCTGGTCAAAAGCGTAAATCTGAGCGTAAGTTCTTCCCAGGTTATGTACTAGTACAAATGGATATGAACGATGCAAGCTGGCACCTAGTGAACAGCACAGCACGTGTTATGGGCTTTATCGGTGGTACATCTGACCGCCCAGCGCCAATCAGTTCTAAAGAAGCTGATCGTATTCTTAATCGCTTACAAGAGAACGCTGAAGCACCTAAACCTGCTACATTGTTTGAACCAGGTGAAGTGGTTCGTGTTGTTGACGGTCCATTCGCTGACTTCAGCGGTGTGGTTGAAGCTGTTGACTACGAAAAGAGTCGCGTAAAAGTTTCTGTACTTATCTTTGGTCGTTCTACGCCAGTTGACCTTGAATTCGGTCAAGTTGAACAAGATAAGTAATAAAAATTAGATAGTTTATGCGAAGTGATTTATTACTTTGCATAGTACTTGAAAAAGGCCGCTGATTAACTTATAATCAGCGGCCTTTTTGTATTCAGGGATAGAGTTTCTTGAATTGATTACAAAAAGTACGAAACCAATTTTTAAACTGGGAAGCCGCTAGAGTACGCGTCCTCGCGCGCACAAGGCTAAGACCCACCTAATGAGGTATTTATAATGGCTAAGAAAGTTGAAGCTCTAATCAAGCTACAAGTTGCTGCTGGTATGGCTAATCCTAGTCCTCCAGTAGGTCCAGCACTAGGTCAACACGGTGTAAACATCATGGAATTCTGTAAAGCGTTTAACGCACGTACAGAATCTATCGAAAAAGGCGCTCCAGTTCCTGTAGTGATCTCTGTTTACGGCGACCGTTCATTTACGTTCGACATGAAAACGCCACCGGCTGCTTACTTACTTAAGAAAGCTGCAGGCATCAAATCAGGCTCAGGCCGTCCTAACACTGAAAAAGTAGGTACGGTTACTCGTGCTCAACTTGAAGAAATCGTTGAGACTAAACGAGCTGATCTAACAGCGGCTGATTTAGACGCTGCGGTTCGCACTATCGCAGGTTCTGCGCGTGCGATGGGCTTGAACGTAGAGGACTAAGAACATGGCTAAATTAACTAAACGTATGCGTACTATCCGCGAGAAAGTGGAAGTAACTAAAGATTACGAAATCAACGAAGCAGTTGCTCTTTTAAAAGAGTTAGCGACAGCTAAATTCGTAGAAAGTGTTGACGTTGCTGTTAACCTTGGTATTGATGCTCGTAAATCTGATCAAAACGTTCGTGGTGCAACTGTACTACCTAACGGTACTGGTCGTGACGTTCGCGTTGCAGTATTCACACAAGGCGCTAACGCAGAAGCTGCGAAAGAAGCCGGTGCTGAACTTGTAGGTATGGAAGATCTTGCTGATCTAGTTAAGAAAGGCGAGATGAACTTTGACGTTGTTGTTGCATCACCAGACGCTATGCGTGTTGTTGGTCAACTAGGTCAAATCTTAGGCCCACGTGGTCTAATGCCAAACCCTAAAACTGGTACTGTAACACCTAACGTTGCAGAAGCAGTTAAAAATGCTAAAGCTGGTCAAGTGCGCTACCGCAATGACAAAAATGGTATCATCCATACTACTATTGGTAAGGTTGATTTCACAGCTGAGCAACTTCAACAAAACCTTGAATCTCTTATTGTTGCGCTTAAGAAGGCTAAACCTTCACAAGCAAAAGGTGTTTACGTTAAGAAAGTAACCATCTCTACAACAATGGGCGCAGGTGTTGCTGTTGACCAAAACACATTAAGCACAACTGTAGCTTAATAAGTGTTTACATGGCGTGAAATTTGTACTATAATTTCGCGCCATTTTGTTGAATAATTTGATTGTTCAACAATGTAAAGAATTCGGGTTGAAGTCCATAATTTCGGTGCGCCTTCGGGCAAAGCGATAAATTGGGCTTCCGTCCAAGACCGTAGGGGGCTTAGGCCTTAATATCCTACGTAGACGGTGTGAATCCCCAGATAGATTTTTCCTAATCCTTCTGGCTCTCGCCGTAAAAAGCATCTCCATCTTTATTGATGGGGAAGAGTAAAACAGGGAAGCCGATAAACGGTGACCCATTAAACCAGGAGTAACACCCATGGCTTTAAATCTTCAAGGCAAAAAAGCAATTGTTGCTGAAGTCAACGAAGCAGCCACTGGTGCTCTATCTGCAGTTGTTGCAGATTCTCGTGGTGTAACAGTTGGTGCAATTACTGCCCTTCGTAAAGAAGCTCGCGAAGCGGGTGTTTGGATGAAAGTTGTCCGTAACACTTTAGCAAAACGTGCTCTTGAAGGAACAGATTTTGAGTGCCTTTCTGATTCATTCGTTGGTCCAAGCTTAATCGCTTTCTCATCAGAGCACCCTGGTGCTGCTGCGCGTATCTTTTCAGATTTCGCGAAAAAGAATGAGAAATTTGAGCTTAAAACGGCCGCTTTTGAAGGCAATGTAGTAGATGCAGGCATGCTTGCAACTTTACCTACATACGACGAAGCTGTTGCACGCTTAATGAGCGCTATGAAAGAAGCGTCTGCTGGCAAATTGTGTAAAACAATTGAAGCAGTACGCGTACAGAAAGAAGAGCAAGCTGCTTAATTTTAAGCTGTTTAAACTTTCTTTCGGTGTAAAATTTTTTTGGACCTTTGAGTCCGTTAATTATTAGGAAATTTGTAATGTCTGTAACTAAAGACCAAATCCTTGACGCAATTGCTGAAATGTCAGTAATGGACGTTGTTGCTCTTGTTGAAGCAATGGAAGAAAAATTCGGCGTAACTGCTGCAGCTGCTATGGTAGCAGGTCCTGCTGCTGAAGCTGCTGAAGAGAAAACTGAATTTGACGTAATCCTTACTGGCGCTGGCGCTAACAAGGTTGCGGCAATCAAAGCTGTACGTAGCGCAACTGGCCTAGGCCTTAAAGAAGCGAAAGCTCTTGTAGAAGCTGCTCCAACTCCAGTTAAAGAAGGTATCTCTAAAGAAGAAGCTGAAGCGCTTGCTAAAGACCTTACTGAAGCTGGTGCTGAAGTTGAGGTTAAGTAATCTAGCTCGCGCTAGGTTCGCTGTCTGAGAAATCAGGCAAGGGCTGGTGATTATTTAATCACCGGCCTTTTTGCGCTATAGAGTTATGTATTCCTATAGCTCAAATAAAATCTGATTTTCTCTTTAATTTCAACGCTTTATAGTTTGCTAGTGTTGAAATGGGAGTCTGTCGGAACAACAATTAAATGTTGTACATCTTGGCATAGATGCCAGTTAAGTCTGTTCTTACAAGAACAGGTCGGGTCAAAGATCAGCAAGCTGAGGAACCCCATGGCTTACTCTTATTCTGAAAAGAAACGTATCCGTAAGGATTTTGGTAAACGTCCACAAGTATTGGATATACCTTTCTTACTGTCGACGCAGTTAGAATCGTTTAAAAAATTCTTAGTCCCGGACGCTGATGGCGATCACGGTTTGGAAGCAGCCTTCCAATCAGTGTTTCCAATCAAAAGCTACTCGGGAAATTCTGAGCTTCAATACGTAAGTTATCGTATTGGTGAGCCAGTATTCGATGTAAAAGAATGTCAAATTCGCGGTGTGACTTTTTCTGCTCCACTTCGCGTAAAATTGCGTCTTGTAGTAATGGACAAAGAAGCTCCAGGCACAGTTAAAGACATTAAAGAGCAAGAAGTTTACATGGGCGAAATTCCGCTCATGACCGATACCGGTACCTTTGTAATCAATGGTACAGAGCGTGTTATCGTTTCTCAGCTACACCGTAGCCCTGGTGTATTCTTTGATAACGACCGCGGTAAAACTCACTCATCGGGTAAAGTACTATATAACGCACGTGTAATTCCTTACCGTGGTTCGTGGTTAGACTTTGAGTTTGATGCAAAAGATAACTTATATGTACGTATTGACCGTCGTCGTAAATTACCGGCGTCTATCATTTTACGTGCACTTGAGTACACGACTGAAGAAATCCTTGAGATGTTCTTCGAAACCACTGCATTTGAAGTAACTGACGGTAAAGTTCTTATGGAACTTGTGCCTTCACGTTTACGTGGTGAAACCGCTGCCTTTGATATCAAAGGTGAAGACGGTGATGTGCTGGTTGAAAGTGGCCGTCGTATTACTGCGCGTCATATCAAGAGCATTGAGAAAAAAGGCATTACTCAGTTAGAAGTACCACATGAGTACATTATTGGCCGTGTTATTGCAAAGAACTACGTTGACGAGTCAACGGGTGAAATCATTGCAACCGCTAATGACGAACTAACACTTGAAGTAATGGCTGAGCTTGTAAAAGCGGGTCACACTAAGATTGATACTTTATATATCAACGAAGTTGACAGCGGTGCATACATTTCAGATACCTTACGTATCGATTCAAGCACTAACCGTTTAGAAGCACTTGTAGAAATTTATCGCATGATGCGCCCAGGCGAGCCACCGACGAAAGACGCGGCTGAAGCCTTATTTGAGAACTTATTCTTCTCAGAAGAACGCTATGACTTATCAACTGTAGGTCGTATGAAGTTCAATAGCCGTGTTGGTTATGACACTGACACAGGCCCTGGCACATTAAGCAAAGAAGACATCGTGTCTGTTATGAAAGTATTAATTGCTATTCGTAACGGTCAAGGCGATGTTGATGATATCGACCACTTAGGCAACCGTCGTATCCGTAGTGTTGGCGAAATGGCTGAGAACCAATTCCGTGTAGGCTTAGTACGTGTTGAGCGTGCTGTACGTGAGCGTTTAAGCTTAGGTGACCTAGATGCGATCATGCCACAAGATCTAATTAACGCTAAGCCGATTTCGGCAGCGGTTAAAGAGTTCTTCGGCTCGTCTCAGTTATCACAGTTCATGGACCAAAATAACCCGCTATCAGAAGTAACGCACAAACGTCGTATTTCTGCATTAGGGCCGGGTGGTCTTACACGTGAACGCGCTGGCTTTGAAGTACGTGACGTTCACGTAACTCACTATGGTCGCGTATGTCCAATCGAGACTCCTGAGGGTCCAAACATCGGTCTAATTAACTCATTGTCTACGTACGCACGTACTAATGACTATGGTTTCTTAGAAACACCTTACCGCAAAGTGGTAGATGGTGTTGTAACTGATGAAGTTGATTACTTATCAGCCATTGAAGAAGGTCAGTTTGTTATCGCACAGGCGAACTCAAACTTAACTGAAACCAATGAGTTTGTTGATGAATTAATCCCATGTCGTCACAAAGGTGAATCAACCTTTATGGGTCGCATGGACCAGCAATATATGGATGTATCACCACAACAGGTGATCTCTGTAGCGGCCGCACTTATCCCGTTCCTAGAACACGATGATGCTAACCGCGCATTGATGGGTTCAAACATGCAACGTCAAGCAGTACCAACACTTAAAGCGGATAAACCGTTAGTAGGTACTGGTATAGAGTTAACACTAGCGAAAGATTCTGGTGTTACGATTGTTGCAAAACGTGGTGGTGAAGTAATGTATGCTGACGCAAGTCGCATCGTTGTTAATGTACATGAAGAAGAACGCATCCCTGGTGAAGCGGGTATCGACATCTACAACTTAACTAAATACACCCGTTCTAACCAAAATACATGTATTAACCAAAAACCAACTTGTATGGTTGGTGAACCGGTTACTCGTGGCGATGTGTTAGCAGATGGTCCTTCGACTGACTTAGGTGACTTAGCCCTTGGTCAAAACCTTCGCGTGGCATTCATGCCATGGAACGGTTATAACTTCGAGGATTCAATCCTACTATCAGAGCGCGTAGTTGAAGAAGATCGTCTAACGACTATCCACATTCAAGAACTACAGTGTATCGCCCGTGATACAAAGTTAGGTCCTGAAGAGATCACAGCAGATATCCCGAATGTCGGTGAATCTGCACTAGGCAAGCTTGATGAATCAGGCGTTGTTTATATCGGTGCTGAAGTTAAAGGCGGCGATATCCTAGTAGGTAAAGTGACTCCGAAAGGCGAAACGCAATTAACACCGGAAGAGAAGCTACTACGTGCTATCTTCGGTGAAAAAGCGTCTGACGTTAAAGACAGCTCATTACGTGTACCAAACTCTGTAACTGGTACTGTAATTGACGTGCAAGTTTTCACCCGTGACGGTGTTGAAAAAGACAAGCGCGCGCTAGAAGTTGAAGAAATGCAACTTCGTGATGCGAAAAAAGACTTTAATGAAGAATTCCGTATTCTTGAAGCAGGCGTTCTAGACCGCGCTCGCAAGTTACTTGTAGCTGCTGGTCAAAACGAAGAACAATTAGCGACACTTAATGCTGAGAAGCTACTAACTCAAAGCCTTGCTGAAGAAGACAAGCAAGCTGAACTTGAGCAACTAGCTGCACAGTACGATGAGCTTAAAGCTGAATACGATAAGAAGTTTGAAAACAAACGTCGTAAAATTACCCAAGGTGATGACTTAGCGCCAGGCGTACTTAAGATTGTTAAAGTATACCTTGCTGTTAAACGTCGTATCCAACCGGGTGATAAAATGGCGGGTCGTCACGGTAACAAAGGTGTTATCTCGACTATCGTACCAGTAGAAGATATGCCATACGATGCTAAAGGTCGTACGGTAGATATCGTATTGAATCCACTAGGTGTACCATCACGTATGAACATCGGTCAGATCCTTGAAACACATATGGGTCTAGCTGCGCGTGGTATCGGTGAACGTCTAGAAGAAATGATGAAAGAGCAGCGTGAGCTTCATGAGCTACGTGAATTCATCAAGCAAGCCTACGAAATTGGTGATTGTCGCCAAAAAGTAGACATTGCTAGCTTCTCTGATGACGAAATCCGTCGTTTAGCTGAAAACTTAAAAGGTGGTTTACCAATTGCTACTCCTGCATTTGATGGCGCGAAAGAAAGCGAAATCAAAGACATGCTTGAGTTAGGTGGCTACCCAAGAAGTGGTCAGGTTACACTTTATGATGGCCGTACTGGCGATCAGTTTGAACGTCAAGTAACTGTAGGTTACATGTACATGCTGAAACTGAATCACTTAGTTGATGACAAAATGCATGCGCGTTCAACTGGTTCTTATAGCCTTGTTACTCAGCAGCCGCTGGGTGGTAAAGCACAGTTCGGTGGCCAGCGTTTTGGTGAGATGGAAGTATGGGCACTTGAAGCTTACGGTGCTGCTTACACTCTACAAGAAATGCTAACAGTGAAATCGGATGACGTGAACGGTCGTACTAAGATGTATAAAAACATCGTTGATGGTAACCATAAAATGGAACCAGGTATGCCAGAATCGTTCAACGTATTGTTGAAAGAAATCCGCTCACTGGGTATCAACATCGAGTTGGAAGAAAATTAAGCCAATTAGGTGCTACAGCTAGCCTGTAGCATCTGTTACGGCCGAATAGAATGTAGGGACGAGAACACCCGTCCTCAAGATTAACTCCGACAGGAGAGCTAAGGTGAAAGACTTACTTAAGTTTCTGAAGCAACAAAATAAGACCGAAGAATTCGATGCAATTCGCATTGGTCTTGCTTCACCAGACATGGTTCGTTCATGGTCATACGGTGAAGTAAAGAAACCTGAGACTATTAACTACCGTACTTTCAAGCCTGAGCGCGATGGCTTATTCTGTGCCCGTATTTTCGGACCAGTGAAAGATTATGAATGCTTATGTGGTAAATATAAGCGTCTTAAACACCGTGGTGTGATCTGTGAAAAGTGTGGCGTTGAAGTAACACTCACTAAAGTGCGTCGTGATCGTATGGGTCACATCGACCTTGCGAGCCCAGTTGCACATATATGGTTTTTAAAATCATTACCGTCACGTATCGGCTTAATGCTTGATATGACGCTTCGTGATATTGAACGTGTTCTTTACTTCGAATCATTCGTAGTAACTGAGCCTGGTATGACAACGCTTGAGCGTAGTCAACTATTAGGTGAAGAAGAATACCTAGATGCACTTGAAGAGCACGGTGATGAGTTTGAAGCGAAGATGGGTGCTGAAGCAGTATTAGACTTGCTTCGTGAACTCGATCTTGCGCAATTAATTGCTGAAATGCGTGAAGAGTTACCAACAATTAACTCTGAAACTAAGCGCAAGAAGATCACTAAACGTCTTAAACTAATGGAATCGTTCCACCAATCAGGTAATAATCCTGAGTGGATGATCATGACAGTACTTCCAGTATTGCCACCTGATTTACGTCCATTAGTACCACTAGATGGTGGCCGTTTTGCGACTTCAGATCTAAATGACCTTTACCGTCGTGTTATTAACCGTAATAACCGTCTTAAGCGTCTATTAGATTTAGCAGCACCAGACATTATCGTACGCAACGAAAAACGTATGTTACAAGAAGCGGTTGATGCGCTACTTGATAACGGTCGTCGTGGTCGTGCAATTACAGGTTCTAACAAGCGTCCGCTTAAATCTCTTGCTGATATGATCAAGGGTAAGCAAGGTCGTTTCCGTCAGAACTTACTTGGTAAGCGTGTAGATTATTCTGGCCGTTCTGTAATCACAGTGGGTCCTACACTTAAGCTTCACCAATGTGGTCTTCCTAAGAAGATGGCACTTGAGCTATTCAAGCCATTTATCTATGGCAAATTAGAGCGTCGCGGCATGGCTACGACAATCAAAGCTGCTAAGAAAATGGTAGAGCGTGAAGTTCCGGAAGTATGGGATGTATTAGACGAAGTAATTCGTGAACATCCAGTATTACTTAACCGTGCACCAACACTTCACCGTTTGGGTATCCAAGCGTTTGAGCCTGTGCTTATCGAAGGTAAAGCGATTCATTTGCATCCATTAGTATGTGCGGCCTATAACGCCGACTTCGATGGTGACCAAATGGCGGTACACGTACCGTTAACGATTGAAGCACAGCTTGAAGCACGTGCGCTAATGATGTCGACAAACAACATCTTATCGCCTGCTAACGGTGAGCCAATCATCGTTCCTTCACAGGACGTTGTATTAGGTCTTTACTACATGACTCGTGATCGCATCAATGCGAAAGGCGAAGGTACTGTATTTAAAGATCCAAAAGAAGCAGAAAAAGCATACCGTAGTGGCAATGCTGA
The DNA here is from genome assembly GCF_043641955.1 of Pseudoalteromonas atlantica. GTDB lineage: Bacteria > Pseudomonadota > Gammaproteobacteria > Enterobacterales > Alteromonadaceae > Pseudoalteromonas > Pseudoalteromonas atlantica_A. The sequence goes on along the minus strand of NZ_JBHZRV010000009.1, from coordinate 6,099 downwards.
ACTTCACGCTCGCGTAAAAGTTCGTATTAGCCAATCAGTGAAGAACGAAAATGGTGTAGTAGAAGATACTATTACTATTATTGATACCACTGTAGGTCGTGCAATTTTGTCTCTTATTTTACCTAAAGGTATGCCGTTTGATTCAATCAACCAAGCATTAGGTAAAAAGCAGATTTCTAGCTTATTAAATGAGTGTTACCGTCGTCTAGGTCTAAAAGACACTGTTGTGTTTGCTGACCAAGTTATGTACACCGGTTTCCACTACGCGATGAAGTCTGGTGTTTCAATTGGTATCGATGACTTAGTTATCCCGCCAGTTAAAGCATCAATCATTGAAGCAGCAGAAGCTGAAGTAACTGAAATCAACCAACAATTCCAATCAGGTCTTGTAACGGCTGGTGAAAAGTACAATAAAGTTATCGATATCTGGTCACGTGTAAATGAAAACTTATCACGTGAAATGATGGCCAACTTGTCAAAAGACACGGTTATCAATGCGAAAGGTGAAGAAGAAGAGCAACCATCATTTAACTCAGTGTTTATGATGGCAGACTCAGGTGCTCGTGGTAGTGCCGCTCAGATCCGTCAGCTAGCAGGTATGCGTGGTCTAATGGCACGTCCAGATGGTTCAATCATCGAGACGCCAATCACGGCTAACTTCCGTGAAGGTCTAAACGTACTTCAGTACTTCATCTCAACGCACGGTGCGCGTAAAGGTCTTGCCGATACAGCACTGAAAACAGCGAACTCGGGTTACCTAACGCGTCGTCTAGTAGACGTTGCACAAGATTTGGTAATCAACGAAGACGATTGTGGCACAGAAGATGGCTTAACAATGAAACCGCTTATCGAAGGTGGTGACGTTGTAGAAGCACTTCGCGAACGTGTATTAGGTCGTGTTGTTGCTGAAGATATCGTTATTCCAGGTACTAACACTGTACTTGTTGAACGTAATATCATGCTTGATGAAAAACTGTGTGACCTTCTAGAAGAGCATTCAGTTGACGAAGTTCGCGTACGCTCAGTTATCACGTGTGATAACGATTTTGGTGTATGTGCTAAGTGTTATGGTCGTGACCTTGCACGTGGTCATATCATCAATGCAGGTGAATCGGTCGGTGTTATTGCAGCACAATCAATCGGTGAGCCGGGTACACAGCTTACGATGCGTACATTCCACATCGGTGGTGCGGCATCAAGAGCGTCAGCAGAGAATAACGTACAAGTTAAAACTAACGGTACATTAAAACTGCACAATGCTAAGTATGTATTAAATACAGACGGTAAGATTGTTATTACTTCACGTTCAACGGAAATCACTATCATCGATAGTCATGGCCGTGAGAAAGAGCGTTATAAAGTACCTTACGGTGCGGTATTAACAGTTCAAGATAATGCTGAAGTTCAAGGTAACGACATTGTTGCTACTTGGGACCCGCATAGTCACCCAATCGTTCTTGAGCATAAATCAAAAGTATCGTTCAGCGATATCGATGACTCGAATACAGAGACTCAAACTGATGAATTAACCGGTTTAACTCGTATTGTTGTTAAAGATCTTGCTAAAGCGAATGCGAAAGAGCCGAAGCTTATCATCGAAAGTGAAGAGCGTGGCTTGCAAGAAACTCGTCTTCCTTCATTCACCACGATTGAAGTAACAGACGGCGTAACGGCAAACCCTGGTGACGTGTTAGCACGTATCCCGCAAGAAGGTTCGAAAACTCGTGATATCACGGGTGGTCTACCACGCGTAGCCGACTTATTTGAAGCGCGTAAACCAAAAGAGCCAGCTATCTTAGCTGAAATCACTGGTACTATTAGCTTCGGTAAAGAGACTAAAGGTAAGAAACGTTTAGTTATTACTCCACCTGAAGGCGATCATTACGAAGAAATGATTCCTAAGTGGCGTCAACTTAACGTGTTCGAAGGTGAACAAGTGTCTAAAGGTGAGGTTATCGCCGATGGTCCAGAATCACCACACGACATCTTACGCCTACGTGGTGTGACTCATGTTGCTAACTACATCGTTAACGAAGTGCAAGAGGTTTACCGTTTGCAAGGCGTTAAGATCAATGATAAGCACATTGAAACAATTATCCGTCAGATGATCCGTAAATGTACCATCCTTGACGGCGGTCATAGTGAATTCTTAGCCGGTGAGCAAATTGAAGTGGCACGCGTTAATATCGCAAACCGCGACTTAGAAGCTCAAGGCAAGTTACCTGCTAAATATGAAATCCAATTAATGGGTATCACTAAAGCATCACTAGCCACAGAATCTTTCATCTCGGCAGCCTCGTTCCAGGAGACAACTCGTGTCCTAACAGAAGCCGCTGTAAATGGTAAGAGCGATGAACTTCGCGGTCTGAAAGAAAACGTAATAGTGGGTCGTTTGATCCCAGCCGGTACCGGTTTTGCGTATCACCAAGAGCGTATGGCACGTCGTAAGCAAAGTTTAGTTGTTGAAGAGCAAACAGTAAGTGCAGAAGAGGCGACTCAAGCACTAACAGACGCTTTAAACGCTGATTTATCTGGAAATCAATAAACTTAATCTAATCAATAGATTAGATTTTAGCAAGGCAGTTATCTGCTGCCTTGCTAACGGTTTATGTTGACAGGTTAAACTTTGCTCATTAAAATTCCGCCACCCATTTACCTGCGCGTTTGTTACGAGCTTGTAAAAAGGGCGGATTTTTTTATTTTTTCAGTAGTAATTTTAATTTCAGGAGCTATTTAAATGGCAACTATTAACCAGCTAGTGCGTAAGCCACGTCGTAGCAAGGTTACTAAAAGTAACTCAGCTGCGCTTAAAGCGTGTCCGCAAAAGCGTGGTGTATGTACTCGCGTATATACAACTACACCTAAGAAACCAAACTCGGCGTTACGTAAAGTAGCCCGTGTACGTTTAACTAACGGTTTCGAAGTAACTTCATACATCGGTGGTGAAGGTCATAACCTTCAAGAGCACAGTGTAATCCTAATCCGTGGTGGTCGTGTTAAAGATTTACCAGGTGTGCGTTTCCACACTGTACGTGGTGCACTTGACTGTGCAGGCGTAAGCGACCGTCGTCAAGCTCGTTCTAAATACGGTGCAAAACGCCCTAAGGGCTAATTGTATTCCGTTAGTAAGGCCAAGCACTAAATATTATTAATTATTGTTTTGGGTTATTGTCTCGAAAGAGCAAACCTGAATAAACCGGAGATACAAAATGCCTAGAAGACGCGTAATAGGTCAACGTAAAATTCTTCCAGATCCTAAGTTCGGATCGGAACTTCTTGCAAAATTCGTTAACATCGTAATGTTAGACGGCAAGAAATCTACTGCTGAAAAAATCGTTTACGGTGCGCTAGATGTGGCTGCTGAGAAATCAGGCAAATCGCACCTTGAAATCTTTGAAACTGCACTTGATAACATCCGCCCACAGGTAGAGGTTAAATCTCGCCGTGTTGGTGGTTCTACTTATCAAGTACCAGTTGAAGTACGTCCAGTACGTCGCAACGCATTAGGTATGCGTTGGTTAGTAGACGCTGCACGTAAGCGTGGCGAAAAATCTATGGGCTTACGTTTAGCTCAAGAAATCGTTGACGCTGCTGACAACAAAGGCACTGCGGTTAAGAAACGTGAAGACGTTCACCGTATGGCTGAAGCGAATAAAGCATTCGCTCATTACCGTTGGTAATCTGCCCTTAACCTTTAAGAGGATCATATGGCACGTACAACTCCACTTGAGCGCTACCGCAATATCGGTATTGTTGCTCACGTAGATGCAGGCAAAACCACCACAACAGAACGTGTTCTGTTTTACACGGGTCTTTCTCATAAGATCGGTGAAGTGCATGATGGCGCCGCAACTATGGATTGGATGGAGCAGGAACAAGAGCGTGGTATCACAATCACTTCTGCTGCGACAACGTGTTTCTGGAAAGGGATGGACGCGCAATTTGACGACCATCGTATCAATATAATTGATACTCCAGGACACGTAGATTTCACTATCGAAGTAGAACGTTCTTTACGTGTACTTGATGGTGCGGTAGTTGTTCTTTGTGCTTCATCGGGTGTACAGCCGCAAACTGAGACAGTTTGGCGTCAAGCGAACAAATACGAAGTTCCGAGAATGATCTTCGTAAACAAAATGGATCGCACGGGCGCCGACTTCTTAACGGTTGTTAGCCAGGTGAAATCTCGTCTTGGAGCAACGCCTGTTCCAATTCAGCTGCCAGTTGGCGCTGAAGACGACTTTAAAGGTGTAATTGACCTCATAAAAATGAAAATGATCAACTGGAATTCTGAAGACCAGGGGATGACTTTCTCTTATGAGGCAATACCGGCAGATCTTCAAGAGCTCGCTGAAGAATGGCACTCTCATTTAGTTGAAAGTGCTGCTGAAGCCTCTGAAGAACTAATGGATAAGTATTTGGAAGGTGAAGACCTGAGTGAAGCTGAAATAAAAGCAGCTTTGCGTCAGCGTACATTAGCAAACGAAATCGTCCCAATGACTTGTGGTAGCGCATTTAAAAATAAAGGCGTTCAAGCTGTGCTTGATGGCGTTATTGAATATATGCCTGCACCAACACAAGTGAAACAAATTCAAGGTATCCTTGAAGATGGCACTGAGGAAGAACGTCCTGCTGATGACAATGCACCGTTTGCTGCACTTGCTTTTAAGATTGCAACAGACCCGTTCGTTGGAACTTTAACCTTTTTCCGTGTTTACTCTGGTACTGTTAAACAGGGTGATGCGGTTTACAACCCAATAAAAAGTAAGCGTGAGCGCCTTGGTCGTATCGTTCAGATGCATTCAAACTCACGTGAAGAGATCAAAGAAGTCCACGCAGGCGATATCGCGGCGGCTATTGGTCTTAAAGACGTTACAACAGGTGAGACACTGTGTGATCCGAATTCTAAAATTACGCTTGAGCGTATGGAATTCCCAGAACCAGTAATCTCTGTTGCGGTTGAGCCTCGCACAATCGCTGACCAGGACAAGATGGCTATCGCACTAGGTAAACTAGCGGCTGAAGACCCATCTTTCCGCGTACAAACTGATGATGAGTCAGGCCAGACTATAATTTCTGGTATGGGTGAACTTCACCTCGATATCATTGTCGACCGTATGAAACGTGAATTCAGTGTTGAATGTAACGTTGGTAAGCCGCAGGTTTCTTACCGTGAAGCTATTCGTGATACCGTTAAGGTAGAAGGGAAGTTCGTACGTCAATCAGGTGGTCGTGGTCAATATGGTCACGTCTGGCTTAAACTTGAACCGATGGATATTTCGGATGATGAAGCCCCAATTTACGAGTTCGTTAACGAAACCGTAGGTGGCTCTGTTCCTAAAGAATACATCCCTGCGGTAGACAAAGGCATCCAAGAGCAAATGGCTCAAGGTGTGCTGGCAGGCTACCCGTTACTTGGCGTTAAAGCGACTTTATATGATGGTTCATTCCATGATGTAGATTCGAATGAAATGGCATTTAAAATAGCAGGTTCTTTGGCAATGAAGCAGGGCGCACTTGATGCAAACCCTGTACTTTTAGAGCCAATGATGAAGGTTGAAGTACTCACTCCTGAAGCAAACATGGGTGATGTAGTTGGCGACCTAAACCGTCGTCGCGGCATGATCGAAGGCATGGAAGAGGCACTCGGTGGACTTAAACAAGTTAACGCTTTAGTTCCGCTCTCTGAAATGTTTGGTTATGCAACTGATCTGCGATCTGCAACACAAGGCCGTGCCTCATACTCTATGGAGTTTTTGAAGTACGCTGAAGCCGCGAAAAATGTTGCAGATAAAATAATTGCAGCTCGCACTTAAGTAATTTTTAGCTTGGTTTGGCTCAATAACGAGCTCGACCTTTAATTTCTTTATAGGAATTTTTTAAGATGGCAAAAGAAAAGTTTGAACGCGTAAAACCGCATGTAAACGTTGGTACAATCGGCCACGTTGACCACGGTAAAACAACCCTAACTGCAGCAATCACTAACGTACTTGCAAAAGTATACGGCGGTGTTGCTAAAGATTTCGCATCAATCGATAACGCTCCAGAAGAGCGCGAGCGTGGTATCACAATCTCAACTTCACACGTTGAGTACGATAC
>NZ_JBHZRV010000008.1:0-236343 GCF_043641955.1 Pseudoalteromonas atlantica | reverse complement strand
AGCGCCGATGATAGTGTAGCATTTGTTATGTGAAAGTAGGTCATCGCCAGGCTCCAAATACAAGAAAGCCCGACTCGTTGAGTCGGGCTTTTTTACGTCTGTAGGAAAGTGAAATAGTAAGCGAGTTAGCGAGAGTAAAGCTAGCGAGTTGCAAAGCGTGAACCTGACCACCGTAGCGTGTAGCGTGGGTTGAGTATCACGAAACCCACGGAAAAAAGCACGTCACTAGCACCTCAGAGCCCTGTGAAGCTTTATTAAAGAAATACGTACGTATTTCTTTTCACCCAGCGAGTATCCTTCTAAACAATATTGACTGCTTTAATACTTACTGTAACCTTAATGTGTTTATTCGGTTGTAGTAAAGGAGCTAGTTGCATGACAACTGCACAGGTTGTGATCATTGAAGACGAAAAAGCAATTGCAGATACCTTGATTCACACACTAGAGATGGATGGCTTTAACGTAGCTTGGTACGATACTGCAGGGGCTGGGCTTAGTCATATTAAATCATCCCATGTAGACTTGTTGATCTTAGATGTTGGCTTACCCGATGCAAATGGCTTTGAATTATGTAAGCAGATCCGAGAGTTTTCCTCTTTACCAATAATTTTCTTAACCGCACGTAATGATGAGATTGATCGTGTTGTTGGGCTAGAGATTGGGGCCGATGACTACGTAACAAAACCGTTTAGTCCTCGGGAAATGCTTGCCCGCGTTAAACTGCGATTAAAACCTTACGCGATTAGAGAAACACAAAGTAATACTTCTACAGAAAAATCAGGTCTGTACAGTAATAACTTTGATTACTACTTTAATAACACTGCATTAAATTTAACGGCTCTTGAGTTTAAATTGCTTGATAAGCTCGTGTTATCACCTAAGCAGGTATTCTCTCGGGAGCAACTGTTATCATCTGCACAACAATGCCAAGACAGTATCTATAGCCGCAATGTAGATAGTCATATCAAAGCCATTAGAAATAAACTGCGTTGTGTGTGTGATCAACCTGTGATTCATACAAAGCGTGGATTTGGTTATTATTATGAGCCTATTTAACCACTCAACACGTTCATTAGCTCGCCTTAAACGTTGGCCAAAAATTCCGCTTGGCCTTAGATTGTTTTTGCTCTATTTTATACTCGTGATATTAACCACTTACTTTGTAAGTTCAACGGTTATGCGTGAGGTTAAGCCTACAGTTCGTCAAGTCACAGAAGAAACCTTGGTTGATATGGCTAATTTACTGGCTGTGATGGCGCGAGATGATTTAGCCAAGGGCACATTGTCACAACAAAGCAGCTTTGCAACAGTCATTAACTCTTACGGCAGCAGGCAACCAAATGCAAATATCTGGGGAGTAGACAAACCAACTACGAATCATCGTATTTATATCACAGATGCAGCGGGTATCGTGGTTGTTGATTCTTGGCAACAAGATATAGGTAAAGATTTTTCACAGTGGAATGATGTTTATCTCACATTACGTGGAGAGTACGGTGCTCGCTCAACCGCTACTGATCAAGATGATCCTCTTTCAACAGTCATGCATGTAGCAGCGCCCATAATCGATAAAGGCAATATTATTGGCTCCGTGACTGTTGCTAAGCCTAATCGCTCAGTACAACCTTTTATAAATATGTCTAAATATCGTGTATTAAATTGGTTAGTTGTCATGAGTATTTTGGCATTAATGGTTGGGGCGTTAATCGCGTGGCGAATTAACGGTGCTTTATATAAGTTAGCTAACTATGCCGATAAATTAGGGCGGGGAGAAAAAGCATCTAAGCCAAGGTTTAGGGTTTTTTATGAATATAGTTTGTTGAGTGATGCGCTCGAAAAGATGCGTAATCAATTGGACGGTAAGCGTTATGTTGAAAACTATGTGCAAACGCTTACTCATGAATTAAAAAGCCCTTTATCTGCAATTAAAGGCGCGAGTGAGATTTTACAATCTCCTTTAACTACTGACAAACAACAGTTATTTGCACACAATATAGAATCTGAAACGATTCGAATGCAGCAGTTGATTGATAAGTTACTTGCATTAACTCGGTTGGAGCAGCTTCCAGAGCTTGAACAGCAAAAAGTAATTTTTATTCGCCCTTTATTTGAAGCGATTAAAGATTCTTTTATCGCCAAAATCTCAACACAAAAAGTGCAAGTCAAACTTCAATGCGATCCTATGAGCCAGTGCTTAGGCGATGCCTTTTTAATACAACAATCGTTTTACAATGTAGTTGATAACGCATTGGATTTTATAAATGAGAGCGGTGAAATCCATATTCATGTAACTCAAGAATTGTCGTTTGTTGATATTTATATCGAGAATACGGGGCCATTTATCCCAGGCTATGCACTTGAACGCATCACAGAGCGCTTTTACTCACTCCCCAGAGCTAATGGTAAAAAAAGTACTGGGTTAGGTTTAAACTTTGTTGAGCAAGTTGTTAAGTTACATAAAGGGAAACTCAGTATAGAAAATACTAAAAATGGCGTCCGTGTTCATATATGTATACCTACTCCATAAAAGCTCCATACAAGCACCTCAGTAACTCCATGTAGCTTCGTTACTCTGTGTATATGTAATACATGGAGCGCAAAGCAATGAAACAAAGAATAGAAACTAAACTCATCATAATAATAGGGCTAATTGTGTTGTTATTAATCCCTATTTTTATGATCCAAAACCTCATCGATGAACGAGCTGAGCTACAGCAGCAAGTACAGGCTGATATAGCAAAAAGCAGCAGTGATGAGCAGCAAGTTATTGGCCCGTTTATTCATGCTCAATACGTAGAAACCGTCACGATTGAAGGTAAAACGAGCGAAAAGTTAATGAATATTACACTTTTACCAGACTCACTTAATGTCACTAGTAACTTATCAACATTTGAAAAGTACCGTGGTATTTATAAAGCCTTGTTGTACCGTTCAAAAAACCAATTGGAAGGGCGGTTTAAAACAAGTGAATTAGCAGTTTTAGCCGATAAAAAAATCAAACGGCTTAACCTCATTTTGGCTATTGCCGATATTCGAGGGATAGGGCAAGGGTCACAAATAAATATTAACGATCTTGAATATGAGCTACTACCTGGTACCCAGCTCAACCAGTTACCAGAAGGGGTTCGTATAGCGCTTGATTATGACACCATCCGCGAAAGTGAGGTATTACCGTACCGAATTGATTTAAACCTACAAGGTATGCGTAAGCTAGCATTTGCACCGGTTGGCAAAAACAGCTCGCTGACAATGCAAGCAGATTGGCCTCATCCAAGTTTTGTTGGGGACTACCTACCGATAGACTCAACAATTTCAGCTGAAGGCTTTTCTGCTAATTGGCAAACGAATTACTTTGCCACTAATCTGCAAGAGCTATTTAATCAGTGTTTATTTCGTAATGATTGCACTTTGTTCAAACAGCGCAGTATGGGGGTTAACTTAGTCGATAGTGTTAATCACTATCTTAAAAATTATCGAGCGAGTAATTATGCCGTCTTGGTTATTGTGCTTATTTTTGCAAGTTTCTTTTTACTCGAGGTGCTGCGTGATGAACCAATACACCCTGTTCAATATGGTTTTGTAGGCCTTGCTTTGGCGGTATTTTATTTACTGCTGATTTCACTGAGTGAGCATGTAGGTTTTAATATTGCGTATTTATTATCTGCGCTTGCATCAGCCGCCTTATTAAGTATTTATGTTGCGGGTATGCTTAAAAATAGCAAGCACGGCGGGTTATTCTTATGTGGTGTGTTATTTCTTTATAGTCTTTTATACGGCTTACTCAGTGCTGAAGATTACGCATTATTAATGGGTAGTGTGTTGGTGTTTGTAGTGCTTAGTTTAATTATGATGTTAACGCGCAGAATCAACTGGTACGGCAATCATTCGCAAGACGATGAAACAAGCTAACACTATTAAAAGAAAGGGCTGAGAGTTGCCTCAGCCCTGTTAACTCAGCTATTTGATAAAAATACAGTGAGCTTTTCACCTATTTGCAAACGATCTCGCGATAGGTTATTCCATTGTTTTAATTTAGTAATACTGACATTGTAGCGCTTTGCTATCTTCCATAAGCTTTCGCCTGATTTTACTAAATGTTCAACCTCTTGATCTGCCAGCATCGGTAATATTAATTTTTTACCAGCGCGGATGCGGTCAGTCTTTAAATTATTAAACGCTTTTAGTTGCTTTACACTGACTGCATAACGCTTTGCAATCACGCTTAAGCTATCTCCTGATTGAATAGTGTAATGCTGCCATTGGCTATAATCGTTTTCTTTTTGATTAGCCAACATACCCTTGAATTCAGCTTGTTTACTCGCTGGCACAACAATGTGAGGTGCATCAATAATCGCAGGGAAACGGATAACGCCATAGTTTAATGCCTCTAACGATTGCCATTCTTCTTGGTTATCTAAAATAACTGCACCTGAGACCGGCAAGGCTACAATGGCTTGTTGATTATTAATCGCTGGGAAAGTCATTTTATTGCTTTTTAAAAGCTGTGCAGCAGCAAGTAATTTAGGCACGTATTGGCTGGTTTGCTTAGGTAGTTTTAAGCTAAAAAAGTCGGTAGGCTTACCTTGTTTTTTGTTATTTCTGATGGCTCTTTTTACACGGCCTTCACCTACGTTATAAGCCGCAATTACATGATACCAATCGCCATCAAAGCGCTTGTGTAAATATTCCATAAAATCCAGTGCAGCTCGGGTACTGTCTATTACGTCTTGGCGTCCGTCATACCAAGGTGATATTTGTACGTTAAAATACTTAGCAATAGCAGGTGTGAGTTGCCATAAGCCAGAGGCATGTTTATGCGAGTACGCACTGGCATCAAAGTCACTTTCAATCAACGGCATTAATGCCAGCTCAATGGGCAGCCCGCGTTTTTCAACTTCACTAACAATATGGTAAAGGTAAGGCTCAGCACGGCGGCTAATTTCATCCATGTAATTTGGATGCGTTAAATACCAGGCAATACGCTTTTGCACAGCAGGGTGGCTAGAATTAGCAAATGACAGCTGTGCCCTAATACGTTGCCACACATCGTCTAGCGCTTGTGGGCTAATTGGCACAATGTGCTCCACAACCTCTTTGGGCTCATTTTTTACAACAGAGCTTGGAAGCGTTATGGTTGTTTCAGGCTCTGGTGTTGGCGCTTTGAGTGTGGTTTCACAGCCAGATAAAATAATAACCAGCGGAAGAATGCGGATAAATCGATTTACAAACACGTACTAAACTACTCCAAAAATACAAATGCAGCTAAATTAAAGCCTTTTAGCTTAACACAGGGTGAGCTAAAAATGACTTGTAGTTGAATTTAAATACTTTTTAAATGATTCTTTATAACGGCGAGAAAGTGTAAGTACTTTCCCTGTTATTAGCCTTACTTCACTATCGCCGCAGGGCAAAGGTGTTATCGATTCAACCGTATCTAAGCGAATAGCATATGAGCGATGAATGCGGCAGAACCCCTGTTGTTCAAGCTGTTCACTCAATTGAGTCATAGTAGCGCGTAATGGGTAAATTCGCTCGCCTATGTGTAAATTCACATAATTACCACTGGATTCAAGCCAGTCTATATGTGCTACTTGTATAATAAACTCTTTACCTAATTTCTTAACAAGTAGTCGATCTAAATTAGCGTTTTGAGGTGTGTCTTCACCTTGTGAAATAGGGGCGGCTTCCCCTGTTAATTGGCTCACAATATATTGATAGGTTTTAATAACGACAATTAAAAATAAAAACCCCCATAAGTCTTTACGATATTCATAAAGTAGCTCAAACCACACCAACCCAAAGTCATACTGCATACCTTGTATGATGTAAATGAGTTTGCGAATAGCGACCATGATCCCTACATGCAATAACGAAAAAATAACGCTCGCGAATAAGTAAATGAGTAATGAGCGGGGGATTTTTTGCCAATTAAAAGGCTGGGTTTTTAATAGCCAAACTAAAGCGGGAAAAAGCAGTAAAGTACCAATAGCGCTTGAATACTCCCATACAAACGGCTCCCAAAGCATAAAAGTAAGTGGACCATCACGCTGGGCTTCCATAATGTTTGAGCTGGCATTTATAGTGTTGTTTATAAAAATATAACTACATAAAAATAAAGCAGCGTACCAAGTTTGGTGGCGTTGAAAGTGCGATAAAGTGATCATTATTATTGTTACTCTTTAAAAGGCCGTAATTAGACTAGCAAGAGAGTGATAGATCACCAAGTTTATCATCCCTGATATCCACCGTTTATCCCTACTGGCTGTTTTATCAGCCTTTTGTGATTGTTTAACGCAGTGTGTTGTTCATAGTTACTATTAATTAGTCATAAGCTAAATCTAACATGAACCTTAAATTAGTAATTAAAAACACAACACGTATGCTATTAAAGCCATGGTTAAATGCGTTTAACCAAGCCGAAGAATTACCACCGCGCTGTTATGATTTAGATTGGCTAAGAGTACTTGCCTTTGGCTTATTAATTTTTTATCACATAGGTATGCTATACAGTGAAAATTGGGGTTTTCATTTTAAAAGCCAGTACTTATCCAGCAGCATTGAAAATATCATGCTCTTATTATCACCTTGGCGGATGGGGCTAATTTGGTTTATTTCAGGTGTGGCGCTGCGCTTTATTGTTGCGCGTTTTAACCTAGGTATGTTTTTAACTACGCGCAGTGTAAAAATATTACTGCCTTTATTGTTTGGCATTTGGTTTATAGTGCCTATTCAGCTTTATGCGCAAATGAGCCAAGAGGTTGGTTTATCTATGAGCTTTTGGCAGTTTTATAGCCAGTTTTTTGATTTAACCAATCCTTTATTTGAAAAATACCAAGCAGGTATTTGGCCACATGTTGATGTAAATCACCTGTGGTATTTACGTTCCTTATGGCAATTTACTTTATTGCTGGTGTTAGTGCTTCCGCTGCTTCATCACGCTACTGCGCAAGCAATTATCACGCGTTTATGTAATCGATCCTTATTTACTGTTTTCATCACCTTGTTATTGCCGCTGTGTATTTTAAAGTTGAGCTGGCCAAGCGATACATTCAGATACCCCATGGGCGCGCTGTTTTTACTATACGGTTACTTGCTTGCGTGGCAGCCTGCATTTTTCAGTCAGCTACTTCGCCATTGGCGAGTGTTACTCGGTGCATTTATTGTTGGTTATTTGCTTGTGGTAGTGGGTTATCACATGATTTGGCTAAACCCTGCTGCCAGCCAATGGCAAATTACTAGTATTGATATGCTATATACTGCGCAACGATTAGTCGGCGTGTTATTAATGCTGGCATTAACAAAACGTTTTTTGAATCACGATCACCCTAAACTGGCTTTATTAAACGGTGCAGTATTCCCTTTTTATCTATTACATCAAAGTGTAATTATTGGTCTTGCGTTTTATTTGTCAAAACTTCAATTGGGTGGTTTTGTGGAGCCATTGCTTATACTGAGCCTCACTTTCATTATTTGTTGGCTGGTATTTATTGTTGCGCGCCGTGTCGACCTATTAAGCCCATTGCTAGGGATTAAAGTCACAGGGAAATATAAAGCATGGCAAGTTAAAGCAGGCTTTGGTTGTGGGCTAATATTAGTAAGCCCGCTGATCTTTAGATTGATTTAGCATCAAAAATATAATTTAGAATATTTTTTAAATGGTTGGTTTTAGGTGGTATGTGCTACAAAACTCGGTTAGATTAAAAGATTACTCTGTGGTTATAACTACAACCTTGGCAAAGCAAACTTATTTTAGGGATGATTGATGCGTTTTTTCTTACTGCTTGTTTTTTTATGGGGCTTGCCTAGCGTAGCTTTTGCTACAACAGCACCTAATTCAACGCCTGTAAATTCTGCTCCGATTATAGCTAATACGCAAAATAGCCAAGATTTGATGTATCAGCAACTATTTAGTATGCAAAGCCAGCTTGTTCGACTAGATGAAAAGCTACAGCAACAAAAATCACTCGGTAATGATATTAAGACCTTAGAAGCGGCGCAGCAAGCACTCAAAGTTCAACTTGCTAACTTACAAACTAAACTCGACGCGCAAAAGAATCTACAAGCTAATAAATTTATTGGTTTTAGTGGGCGAATTGGTGATTTAAAAGACTCAATAAATTGGTGGTTTTCTATATTAACGATTTTTCTCGCATTGGGCGGTTTACTTATTTATAAGCTAAGTAGAAAAGAAGCAGAAAATGTAGCGCATCAACAGATGGAAGGCTTTATTAGCAGTAATGCGGATAAAATTTTAGCCAATGCGCAAGTTTCTTTGGAAAAGCAATTAGGTGAGGCTAATACATCTGTTGAATATTTAAAGAAATATATCGATGAAGCCCATCAGATTATCGAAGAGAAGAGAAAAGAAGTTGAAGCAGCGGCTGACGATGTGCAAAGGTCTATTGCAGAGAAACAAGAGCCAAATCCTGAATCATTAAGAATATTAGAAAATAGCACTAATAAAATAAGTAAAGGGCATACAACAGCGCGTGAATACTTAAACCTAGCAAGTGTTGGCTATGGGAAAAATAACTATAAAGAGGCTCTAAAATATCTAAATTTAGCTATTAATACTTTGAAAGAGAGTGAAAAACAAACTCGATTTCATGCACAGCTGTTATGGAATACAGCTATTGCCCATTCTATGTTGCATGATGTAAATGCTGAACTTAAAGCTTATGATGGGTTAATACAAAACTTTAAAAGTATGCATAATGAAGAAAGTTGGAGTTTTGTTGCAAGAGCGATGTTACACCAAGGTGTCGTTTATGCTAAGCAAGAAAAGTTTGAAGACGCACTCGCCAGCTATGCGGCTTTGATTGAGCGGTTCAAAGACTCATCGAATGAAGAGATTCAAATTCAGGTGGCTAGGGCGATGGCTAACCAAGGTTTTGCTTATGGTCAGCAAGAAAAGTTTGAAGACGCACTCGCCAGCTATGCGGCTTTGATTGAGCGGTTCAAAGACTCATCGAATGAAGAGCTTCAAATTCGGGTGGCTAAAGCGATGGGTAACCAAGGTGTTGCTTATAGTAAGCAAGACAAACTTGAGGATGCACTCAACAGCTACGCAACCTTGATTGAGCAGTTTAAAGACTCATCGAATGAAGAGCTTCAACTTCAAGTGGTTAACGCGATGGCTAACCAAGGTGTTGCTTATGGTCAGCAAGGCAAGTATGAGGATGCACTCAGCAGCTTCGCAACCTTGATTGAGCAGTTCAAAGACTCATCGAATGAAGAGATTCAACTTCAAGTGGCTAACGCGATGGGTGACCAAGGCGTTACTTATGGTCAGCAAGGCAAGTTTGATGATGCACTCAGCAGCTTCGCAACTTTGATTGAGCAGTTCAAAGGTTCATCGAATGAAGAGATTCAAAAAACTATAGCTAATTCAAGAGCAAATATAGCTGAACAGGCTTTACTTTATGAAGCGCCAGAACAAGTCCTTACTCGTGTTGCAGAGGCTGAAAAATACTCAGAGAACCCACAGATCTTAGCCGTAATGCAGTTTATTCGCTTTCTACTTGACAATAAAACGATTGAGGAGGTGTTTACTGCTTTAAACGCAATCCCAACGGAAATGACATTAGCCTGGGGCTTTAGAGAGATTAAAGATTACCTAACCGATAATTTTGAAGGTACAAAGCAACAACAGATTCAAGCTGTTGTGCAGTATTTTGAGCAACATAAAGATATTGAGCGATTAAGGGTTGAATTAGGAATTAAAGGCTAGCTCAATACAAGTTAACTATCGCCGTAAATGACGACCTACAATATGCAATTAAATATCTTTGATTTTTATCGCGGGGTTACCGACAACAACAGTGTTCGCAGCCACACTTTTAGTTACTACTGACCCTGCGCCCACAACAGCGTTATCGCCAATGGTAACACCAGCCAAAATAATAACTCCCGCGCCAATCCACACGTTATTGCCGATTGTAATTGGTGCTGCAAAGTTTTCTTTGTTGAGCCGCTCTGTGGGGTTAACCGCATGAGAGACTGCCAGTAGCTGAACATTCGGGCCGATTAAACAATCGTCGCCAATGCTTATCGCACCTTCATTAATTGGAGCATCTAGCACAGTGCAGTTAATGTTTATAAAAGTACGATCACCAATTTTTATTTGTGAGCCATAGTCACAATGAAAGCCAGCTTCAATAATGACGCCCGAGCCGGAGTTAGCAAACAGTCCTGTTATGCGTTTTAAGTTGCCTTTACTTGGGCTTTTATTAAATAAACGGCATATTTCATGGGTGGCTTTGCGTGACTCGCGGGTACTTTTATCTAAGCTGTTAAATTGTGTGTTCATTATGACTCTTCAGGTAAACCGATGTGGGCGTGACCACGCTTGTAATCAATAGTAACTAAAAAATGTTTTAACACATCGTAACCAATAAGGCCTTCTACATTTCGACCTTTAATACGTGTGTTTGTTGCTTCAAACTGGCTTTTAAGGTTTGCTGTTTCACCTTCGTCGGGAATGCTAACGTGTACATTTTCCATTTCAAAAGGGCCAAACTTTAACCAAGGAATACGAAAGTTTTCAGTAATAGCGCTGGTGGTTGCACCTCTGCTAACTTGAGATTCACGCTCAATATTTTCAATCCAACCCATTCTGCGGGCTACGTTACGGTTAACTATTATTCCGCCATTGTTGCCGGTATCAAGGATTAACCAAATTGATTTACCTTCACTTAGCTCAACTTCAACAATAGGCATTCCAGAGCCTTTTTGTTTTTCCATCTTGATGTTTTTTATTTTACCCAAGTCCAAAGCATCATGAGTGACCAAGCGCATTTTTTGATTTGGGTAATCAAGTTGCATTATAAACTGTCGGAAAAAGCCAGCACCAAATAGCAGCGAGTTTTCATGATGACCTAGGTTTATTTCTACCGCATCATTAATCGTGGTCTCCATACCAAATAAATCGATAGGCACGTTATTATAAGTGGTTTTATCTTCAATACCGTACACCCCGCGTACTCGTGTTTTGCCCCCTTTATCAAGGTTGAGCTCATTCTTACTAATAAAGCGAGGATTAATACCATTTAATTGGGCGCCGGTATCTAGAATAGCCTTACTTGGAACGCCTGATACGGTGGTGGGAACTTTTATGTGACCATTTTCTAACGTGAAATCTAGCCAGGGTGTGACGCCTGCCAATACCGATGAACTAACGATGCCTAAGCACAGTGTAAGTAATAGTTTCATTATTATTCCTTTAACTTATTGTTTTTTATTGTTGTTATTTAACTATTGTGCAGGAAATTAAAATAACGTGCAAGATTAAAAATTGTCCATATACAAATGCATTTGTTTCGTTTAAAATCTCGCTTCTTTCGAAACGAAACTTACGATTAGGTATTTAATGACCAAACGAAACACTCAACAGCGTAGGCACACCATTCTAAGCCAAGTAAATGAACAAGGCGAAGTGAGTGTAGAGGTACTGGCTGAGCAGTTTCAAACGTCTGAAGTAACTATTCGAAAAGATTTAACAGCGCTTGAGAAAAGTGGTTTATTACTTCGCCGCTATGGTGGTGCTATTGCATTACCGCAAGAAATCGTTGCAAATAGCGATTCGCTTCGCAAAATGGCAATCGCCCAAGCAGCAGCAAGCCTCATTAAAGATCACAACCGCATCATTATAGACAGTGGTCGCACAACGGCTGCGATGATCCCTGAGCTGGCTAAAAAACGCGGATTAGTGGTCATGACTAACGCAATCAATGTAGCTAACCGTTTGCTTTCACTAGAAAATGAACCAACATTATTGATGACCGGAGGGACGTGGGATCCTCATTCTGAGTCGTTCCAAGGCCAAGTAGCGGAGAACGTTTTACGCTCTTACGACTTCGACCAGCTTTTTATTGGCGCTGATGGCATTGATGTTGAAAGAGGAACTACCACCTTTAATGAGTTAGTAGGCCTAAGCCAAGTAATGGCTGAAGCTGCTCGTGAGGTAATCGTGCTGGTTGAGTCTGAAAAAATTGGACGTCGAATACCTAATTTAGAACTACCTTGGCAAAGTGTAACAACACTTATCACCGACAGTGGCCTTGCGCTTGATACACGTAAGGCACTTGAAGCATGCGGTGTAAAGTTAGTTTGTGCCGAGGTTGAATAGCAATTTTCAATTTAGTTAAAAGTAAACCGACAACATTTGCTTTTATCTTGTAATCATTATGACAACACATACGGCCTAAAATTTAATTTTGGCACGTGCAAATGGAGAATATTATGTGTGGAATCGTTGGGGCAGTTGCAGAACGTCCAGTAAATAAAATTTTAGTAGAAGGTTTAAAGCGCCTTGAGTACCGTGGTTACGACTCAGCAGGTGTAGCACTTTTAGAAGGCAACACGCTGAACACCGTAAAAGCGGTTGGTAAAGTAGCTAACCTTGATAGCGCCCTTGAAAATGCCGGTGTAAAAGGCACTACCGGTATTGCACATACGCGTTGGGCAACCCATGGCGGCGTAACTGAAGCAAATGCGCACCCGCACATTTCAAACAGCGAAATTGCCTTAGTACATAACGGTATTATTGAAAACCATGCGAGCCTGCGTGAAGCGCTTAAAGGCGACGGATATGAGTTTTTATCAGATACTGATACCGAAGTAATGGTGCATTTAATTCATCAGCTTCGCCAACAGCACACAACTTTATTAGCGGCAGTGCAAGCGGCTGTGAAACAGTTTGAAGGTGCTTTTGGTACAGTGGTATTTGATAAAGCTAACGATAACGAAATTATCGTGGCTCGTTCAGGCAGCCCGCTAGTAATTGGTTTAGGCCTTGGTGAAAACTTTATTGCCTCTGATCAGTTAGCGTTATTACCAGTAACACGCAGCTTTATTTACCTTGAAGAAGGCGATGTAGCACGTATTACTCGTGACAGTGTAGAAATCTTTGATGCAAACGGTAACGCTGTTGAGCGTGAAGTGATTGAATCAAACATCACGCAAGATGCATCAGGTAAAGGTGAATACCGCCACTACATGCTAAAAGAAATTTATGAGCAGCCACTTGCTGTACGTAATACATTAGACGGGCGTTTAAATGACGACCGCGTTGCTATTGATGCTTTTGGCGACAGTGCACAGCAAATTTTTAAAGACGTAAAACACGTACAAATTATTGCCTGTGGTACTTCGTATCACTCAGGTATGGTTGCTCGCTACTGGCTTGAGCAATTTGCTGGTGTGAGCTGCAATGTTGAGATTGCCTCTGAATTTAGATACCGCCAATCGTTCGTACACGAAAATAGCCTACTTGTGACAATTTCACAATCAGGTGAAACAGCCGATACATTAGCTGCACTTCGTTTAGCGAAAGAGCAAGGTTATATGGCCTCAATGACCATTTGTAACGTGCCAGGTTCATCACTTGTGCGTGAATCTGACTTAGCTTTTATGACCAAAGCGGGCGCTGAAATTGGTGTTGCGTCTACTAAAGCATTTACCACACAATTAGTTGGTTTGTTAATGCTTACTGCGTCTGTAGCGCAAGAAAAAGGCTTAGATCAAAGCGTGATTGTTAACGCGATTAAAACGCTGCCAAACAAATTAGAAGAAGCGTTATTGCTAGCTGATGGCATCGAAGATTTAGCTGAAGAGTTTGCTGATAAGCATCACTCACTATTTTTAGGCCGCGGCTCACAATACCCAATCGCGATGGAAGGCGCGCTTAAACTTAAAGAGATTTCATACATCCACGCTGAAGCATATGCAGCTGGTGAACTTAAACACGGTCCATTAGCGCTTATTGACGCTGACATGCCAATTATTGTTGTAGCACCAAACAATGAATTGCTTGAAAAGCTTAAATCAAACGTAGAAGAAGTCCGTGCGCGCGGCGGTATTATCTATGTATTCGCTGACAAAGATTCACACTTTGAGTCAGACGACACAATGCGTGTAATTAACGTAAACCACGTAGATGACGTGATTGCCCCTGTGGTATATACAATTCCATTACAGTTACTGTCGTACTACGTAGCGGTAATTAAAGGCACAGACGTTGACCAACCACGTAACCTAGCGAAATCGGTTACTGTTGAGTAAAATCAACAGGTTGGTAAATCCAGAATAAAAATTAAAAAGGCGCTCAATGCGCCTTTTTTTATGCCTGAAACTCTGTTAGCTTAAGTAACTCATTATTCTCTAAGGGATTAGTTATGCGTTTATTTGCTGTGCTGTGTTTTATTATCTTTAGTATTTTTAGTTCACAAAGTGCCTTTGCACAATCTGGCACTAAACAGCAAAGTGCTGATTACTCTGTGCACACACATACATTTAAGTCGGCTGTTTTAAATGAAGAACGCACCGTTGTCGTTCAATTGCCTAAAAGCTACCAAGCTGAGTCCGATAAAGTTTATCCGGTAATATATCGCTTAGATGGTGAGGGTAATATACCGCTTGCCAGTGCTGTCATTGAGCGTTTACAAAATGATAATCGTGCGCCTGAGGTTATTATTGTCGCTATTGAAAACACTAATCGACTCCGAGATTTTTATCCTACAGTGAATAAAGAGCCGCAGGGTCCTGTCGGTGAAGGGGGCGGCGCGGCAAAGTTTTTAGCGTTCTTTGAACAAGAACTTATTCCTTTAGTAAATAAAAACTATCGTACGCATAATTATAAAGTGATTGCTGGCGCATCTGCTGGTGGTGTATTTGCGCTATACGCGTTGCAAGCCAAACCTGAGTTATTCCAAGCGCACATTGCTTATAGTCCTGCGGTATGGTGGAACTATGGCGCGTCAGTAAAAAGCACAAAATCGTTTATCGCTAAAAACAAAGAGCTTAATAGTTACGTTTATATGAATATCGGCGAAGAAGCCGGCATAATGCGTGAAAGGTACGATGAATTACAGCAATCACTACAATCGTATAAAGTACGAGGGTTACGCTTTTTTAGTGATGCGTTTGATGGCATCTCGCATAACTTAACTTCTGCTGCTGGCGCATTTAATGCTTATTACCACTTATTTTTACCTAAACAAATGCCCATAAGTGCTTTAACTGACGAGGTAGCCTCTATTAATACATACTACAAAACTTTGTCTCAGCAATGGGGTGAGCAGGTATCTCCACCCGATCGTGCTGTTAGATTACTTGGTTACAACCTAACGGACAGCAAGCAGTTTACCCGCGCTATAGAGGTGTTTAAGTACAATATAAAAAACTACCCAAAATCAGTTGATGCGCTTTCAGCCTTGTCCTACGGTTATGAAATGCAAGGTGATACTCGTCAAGCACTTGCACAAATGGAATCTGCTTTAGCAATCGCAGATGATTCATACCCTTATATAAATTACCTAAAAGAAACAAAAGCTAGGCTGCAAGCAGAACTAAGTAAGCGCTAATAATATTGCCAACTTAGTTGTTGGCTTTTTATGAATGCCTCGATAGGCTTGAAACACTGACACTGACACTGACACTGGCACTGACACTCTAATTCACTTGTGTTTCTATGAGGGGACAAGGTTCTGTAACTATAATTACTAAAATTCGGCAAAAAGCAATATCACAAATTAGCTCGTAACTTGTAGCTCGAAATTCGTGACTGTTAACTAAACCACATAAAAATCACTAATCCCTACTTAACGGGCAATAAATACGCTAAAATTGCAGGCTATTTTTAGTAATGAGCCGCACTTTTTATGACCTCAGCCGCAAACCCTAGTAATTTCAACGAACTTGGCCTTATTCCAGAGCTAATTGCTCGATTGTCTGATCTTGAATACACGCAACCTACGTCGATTCAGGCTAAAGCAATTCCAAGTATCTTGGCGGGAAGTGACTTAATTGCTGGGGCGAATACCGGCTCAGGTAAAACAGCAACGTTTGCATTACCTATGTTGCAAAAAGCTTTCCTAGAGCAGGGCGCTAAAAGTACTGCAAGTAAGGGTAACTTTGTAACAGGGCTTATTTTAGTGCCGACTCGTGAGCTTGCTACGCAAGTGGCCGATAGAGTTAAATCATACTCTGCAAACTTTAATGGCGCGATTAAAACAGTAGCTGTGTTTGGTGGTGTGTCGGTTAATACCCAAATGCAGGCACTTCGTGGTGGCGCTGATATTATTGTGGCAACACCAGGTCGTTTACTTGATTTAATCTCAAGCAATGCGATTAAGCTAGATAATGTAACCACGCTTGTGCTTGATGAAGCTGACCGTATGCTAAGCCTTGGCTTTACTGAAGAACTTGCTGAGCTATTAGCGTTAATGCCTGCTAAAAAACAAACTATGTTGTTCTCAGCGACCTTTCCTGAGCAAGTAACACAATTAACGCAAGAGCTGCTAAATAATCCAGTTGAAATACAAGTACAAAACAAAGAAGAGAGCACACTTGTACAGCGCGTGTTTAGTGTTAACAAAGGCGAGAAAACCACGGTTTTAGCGCATTTAATTAAAACTCATAAATGGCGCCAAGCACTGATTTTTGTGAACGCCAAAAAAGACTGTGAGCACTTAGCCAGCAAACTTGAAAAACGCGGTGTGAACGCGCAAGTATTCCACGGCGATAAAGGCCAAAGTGAACGAACTCGCGTAATAGAAAAATTTAAAGCGGGTGAGATTGAAGTGCTTATTGCAACCGATATTGCCGCCCGTGGTTTAGATATTGAAAAGCTGCCAGTGGTAATAAACTTTAACCTACCACGCAGCCCCGCTGATTACATGCACCGTATTGGCCGAAGTGGCCGTGCTGGTGAAGTAGGTTTAGCGTTATCACTAATTGATTACGAAGACTTTCATCACTTTAGAATCATCGAGAAGAAAAACAAACTACGTTTAGAGCGCGAAGAGGTTACAGGCTTTGCTGTAAACCAAGCCAACCTTGATGCCGCCGAGGCGCTTAAAAACGACAAGCCAATGGCTAAGCCTGAAGGCACCGGTAAGAAAAAGAACAAGAAGAAAGACGATATTGAAGATGTATGGAGTAGCTGGCGTCGTAAGTAGAACTACTTTTTAATGGCGATATAAAACGAAAAAGACGCGCCGGCGTCTTTTTCATTGAGATTGTATAACTAAGAACAATACTTAATCCAGAGCGTATTTTTCCTCAAACTTAGCCACTTGCTGTAAAATCTCATCAACACTCTCTTGTAATTCACCGCCCATTTTAGTGAGTTCATGGGGGAATTCATCCTGCATCAACGTCATTAAGGCATACCAAACAGGTTTGCACTTATCTTTTAAGGCATAACCGGGTAATTCGAGTAGCTCTTTTGCTTTATATAGCTGTTTTTTGGCCATAAGCAAAGTCAAATAAAGCGTAATGTCATAATCATTATGCTCTCCATCCATATCTAGCCATTGTAAAAATAACTTATCGCTTTGTGGTAAATGCTCAGTCCAAAGCAGAATAACGGCGTAGGCGTAATTATTAGAAAAGTTCGGGTCCTGTTCATAATCAGTTTTAATTAATTGTAATGCCTTATTTAAATCATAGCTTTGTTCAAAGTATAGCCAAGCTAAATATTCCTGAGCACTAGATATACCCGCATTAATAGCTTTTAAATAATAGCTTACAGCTTTATCAAAGAGCCCTTGAATATAATATATTTGACCAAGATTAAGTAATGCTCTGTTGTCATTATTTTCCAGTGCCTTTAAATAGTAACTCTCAGCTATATTAAATTGGTCTTGTTCGAAATATACATTACCTAAGTTAATTAAGACGGAATGATTTCCTTTTTTATACGCTGTTTGGTAGTGGTCTTTCGCTTTTTCGAATAGTCCTTGCTGGCAATATAGAGCTCCTAAATCTAGAAATGCATCGTTATCTCCATATTTAATTGCTAATTGATAGTAATTCTCAGCCTTTTCAAACTGATCTTTCTTAGCGTATAAATGACCTAAATAGAATGGTGCGTTATTGTCATTATTCTCACTGGCCTTTAAATAATAAGTTTCAGCTTTACTAAGCTGGTTTTGGTCGTAATACAAGTGGCCTAAATAGATAAGTGATTTGGTGACACCACTGTCAGCAGCTTTAAGGTAGTACTTCTCAGCCTCTTTAAAACACTTTTTCTCATGATACAGCATCCCTAAACAAAAAAGTGCATCATTACTACTCCCGCGCTTGAGAGACTGTAAATAATAGTACTCAGCCTCTTTAAAATTTCTGTTTCTGTAATAAATGTGAGCTATAAAAAATAAAATGCTAGCGCTATTTTTTTGTGAATTAATGAGCAGTCTAATTGCTACATCGACCTTATTTTTATCAGCTAATTGAAGGGCTTCTCTTATAACTTCTTTGTCTGACGCTGAAAGGTCATTTATGAAACTAGAGTTTTTTGAAGTTAAATAGGCTTTGGTGCTTTCCTTCATTTCATGTTCGATGTGTATATCTAAACCAGCATAACTGAGGGCTTCACACATGTGATAAACGTAAGACTCATGAATTTTACCATCGCGAATCGCATTCATAAAACCTTTGGCTCTACGCTCAAGATCCGCAGGGCTGCACCACGACGTTAAAAAGTTAACTAGCCACTCGACTTTTTGACGATCTTTTTTACGGCCAAAGCGCATTAAATACCAAATATTAAAAAATCGCTCTTCAATTTTATAAATCTTATTTTTACCGATGGAAATAGATTCAACAATGCCGTACTTAGTTTCTAATTGCTTAAGCTGGGCGGATACGGTTTTACTTTCTAAGCGGGTTTTTTTGGCAATATCTTTAGTACTGATGCCATCCCAGTTCATTGCTATGGTGTGCGTTATATCTTGTAACGTCTCAGGTAGGTCGTCCATGCGGTGTTTATACAAAGGGGTGGCATCATCGAGTATTTTTAATAAGTCATCAAATGCATTACCGCCATCATCGACAAAAATATCAAATAGCATCACCATTGTTCTTGGTACACCACCGGTTAAGCGGCGTAAAGTTTCTATGCGCTCGGGGGTATTTTTAATAATATAGGCTATTTTTTTCTTTTGTTGCTCATCGCCCATGCTGGCAAGAAAATCAAAACACTCTTGTTTATTTAAGCCGATAAGTTTAATAATGTTGAAAAACTCGTAAAACGGTTTTCCGTAGTCAAAATGCTGCTCGAGCATTTTAGTTGAGCCACCAATGATTTTGAGAGTTGGCGATGTGAGGAGTATTTCTCTGAGTCTGCGTTGCTCTTTTTCTTTTAATTTGCCTAGTAGCTCGTCAATGTTGTCTATCAACAGTAATAGTTTTTTATTTTTTGCTTTTACTGCTTTTTCTAAGTATGAAAAGCTTTTTAGTTCGTAATCGGCATCGTCAAAATGGCTTTCCATATCATCATGTATGCAAGCAAAGTCATCTTCAGCTGTGCATTGTAAGTAATCAGCAATTTCTTCCCATAGGCGGCTAAGCGAACGAATTTGATATTGTTCTTCTGAGAATTTTATAGGAATTAGAAAGTCGGCTAATGTTGGTTCAGCTTCTACTGCGAGTTTTATTTTTCTTAAAAGAGTTGTTTTGCCCTGACCTCGCTGGCCGACAATTATAAAGTGTTGGCTAGGAACTGTGTAATCACTGTTTTTAATGTCATCAAAAATGTCGTCAAAATCATGATTGCGTACAACAAACTTAGCTAAAAATTCTGTTTCATCAATTTCATCAGGCGTGTATTTATAGCGTGAGTAATTAGTTTGCGACATTTTTGTTCCACCACATTCTTAAGATCGGAGAGTTAAATTGATAGGTTTTATTGTTGTCGTTGTTGTTAATGTAGCCATCGTATATTAATGAGTGCAGGCAATCTTTTGCTTCACTGTCGTTTAAGTTATGTTTGCTGGCAATATTCATGATATCGAGAAAGTTAGTCTCTTTTTGGTTGGAAATAGCGTTCAGTACTTCTTTACAAAATAAATATTCATTTTTGCCTAATGCGGTTTTGAGTTTACTTTGCCAGCTCTCAAAGTGATTGCGATTATCTAGTGCATTATGAATTGCTTGATCAATAACCGTTTGGTCAAGTTTTTGCTCTCTTCGGTATATTTTTTTAATTTCTTGCGTAATGAGTTGGATATAAAACGGGATCAGCCAGTGTATGGTATTAAGTAAATAATCAATATCTGTTTGATTGATTTTAATCTCTGCACTTTGAAACAGTGCTATTGTAAACTTCTCTGCTTCGGGAGTCGTTAAAGGTGGGACTTTTATATTGTTTAAATCGTTAATGTGTTTAATTGCATCAATTTTGGATACTACGCTTTCTAAACCTATTGAGCCTGCGTAGATAAAAGTCACTTTTTGTGAAAACTTTTGATCTTGTCGTAATTCTCTATGGGCTTTTAGTAGGCTAATAGCGTTCTTAGGTTCTTCGTACTTTATTATGTTTTCAATGGTTTGAGCAAACTCATCAATCATAATAATGAGCTTTTGATCATGATCTAAATCTTTAATCAACCTGTGAAAAGCTTGTTTGTGATCTAGCATTTTGCCATCACCAAACTCAACGCCGTCCATCGTTATTGAAGCTATTTTTATGCTTTTAATTTTATCCCAGAAGTTTTTAGTTTTTGTTTTCAGGCTGGCAATGAAGTCTTCTTCCATTAATGCATTAAAAACTTTTGACCAAAATTCTGCCTCGGAATCAGCAGACTCTGTATCAATATAAATAGGAATATAATTTGCTTTAGGTTCATCAACTATTTTATACATTATTGATGTTTTACCTACACGGCGAGGGGCGCAAAGGAGAATATGACTGCCGTTGTCTATTGCCTCCCAAATATCTGCGAGTTCATAGGGTCTATCCCAAAAGTTCGTACTTCTCGCAGCCTGACCAACAATGTTTTTCATAACACACCTCGTGACAAATTATATTTTGTCAGGTTAGTTGGCAAATTATTTTTTGTCAAACGTTATGGCAAATTATAATTTGTTATTTTTTAAATTAGAGGAATCGTTTTTAAACGTATATTTGAGAAGATATAAAAAACCCGTGATTAGAAATCTAATTACGGGTTTTGTCATTTTGTGGCTTTAGCCCAAAACTCTAACTGGTCAATACACTATAAACCTAGTGTTCGTGAGCGTGTTCTTCCTCTTGTGCAATACCTAACCAAGTAATAGCTGCTGGTGGGAATGTAAGTTCTAGTTCGCCTTCAATTTCTAAGTCTTCTAGGTGTACTTGCACAACGTGTTGGGCTATTGGGTCGGCTACGTAAGCAAACTGACCATTTTGCGCCACTGTCATACTAAACTTCATGCCTTCAGGCATGGTTGTTACGTCTTGTTCAGTGATATCAACTTGGCCTGCTAGTTCCCAGTGCATGTGGCCGTCGTGCGTATGTGCTTCCAGCACGTTTAAAAAGCCTAGGCTGTCTAAAACTAAAAAGTGCTCGCCATTCGCTGAGAAAGAGTAAGACACTGCACTTGCGCCATCGGCTAGTTGCCATTCTAATTCTTCCATTTCAGCTTCGCTCGGATTGATGCTTAGCATTACTACAGGGCCACCGCCATGGCCAGAGGCAATACCAATAAAGGTTTCGCTGGCTTCATGGCCGTAAATTCTACCAATACGTAAGTCACCTACCGCATCAATGTTTGCCACTTTTTCAGCTTCGTATTCGTCGTCGTGTTGATGCGCTAATAGCACGCCATCGCTACAGCCAAATGCAATATAGTCGTGGTTTTGTGCTGCACCGTGTAAATCAGGGCAAGTAAGCTCTAATGTTTGTTCAAGCTCATATTCGCCATCATGAAAATGATAAACACCCACTTGGTCAGGCAGGATTTTAGCGTTTGATGTACTTTGAGCATCATCGCGGCGAATGGTCGCTAATAAGTGCTCACCACGCGGCTCTGCCACGCCGTGCATATTAATATCGTAGCTTATACCAGGAAGGGTATCTGATGCGCTCGTGATATCGTTATCTGTTAATACTTCAACAGATGCAACCGTACCTGACTCTGCATCGCCATCGTAAAATATGGCTAACTTACCATCGTGTTTAACTAGGTGTGTTGGGCGGCTCCCGCTCGTTAGCTCATAACTGATAGCTGCCGGGCTTTGCTTGTAATCATGTAAATGCTCACCATGATCTTCACGCCATAAGCCACCGTCGATAAAGCCTAAGTAATCTTGTGCGCGAGAAGCGATCACTGCATAACGAAAATCAGGTGATGACGACAGTGTGTTTGAATCATTGTTAAGGGTAAAGGTTTCAAGCAGCTCATTATCGTCTAGGTCAAAGAAGCTTGCCGCGTTGCTGTCGCTAGCTAGTACGACAAGTCTACCCAATGAATCAATTGTATATTCATCGCCGTGGTCATGGTCGTCACCATGGTCATGCTCATCAGGTACTTCAATAGGGTCTTTCTCAACGATATTTGTTTCAGCATCGCCACAAGCGGTGATTAATGTGCTGCTTATTGCTAGTGCAATTAGTTTTAATTTGAATAGTTTAGTCATAATAATTTCCTTTATTTATAATTTTTTAGCGCTTAAAAATAACCGCGAATACCCAGTGCAAAGCTACGACCAGGACGTGGCGCTATATTCTTTAAAAATGAGCTATGAACGCGCGCTTCGGTGTCTGTTAAGTTAGTGCCACGTAGATACAGTGAAACATCTTGGTCTAGCACTGATAAATCATATGAAACGCTGGCATCAAGCATGGTGTAACCATCTGTAGCTGTTTCTTCTGACGCGATGCGGTCTTGTTCTTGATAGCGAGTTACGTGAAGGTGCGCACTCAGCTTATTTGTTTGATAGCTAAACTCAGTACCAAAACGTAGCGGTGGTGTGCGTGGTAAATCGCCACCGTCTTTGAGGCGGGCGCGTACGTAATCTGAGAATAAATCTACTTTAAATTCATTGGTTAACTGCCATGCAACTTGGGCTTCAAAACCATGTAAAATTACGTCATCTGTTTTAAATAAATAAACTGGGAGTTCAGATGAGTGATCATGCTCGTCACCGTGGTCGTGCTCATCACCATGGTCGTGGCCGCTTTCGGCGTATAGGCCTGTGTCGATTTGGTAATAATAATTGTCGACTTGGTTGTAGAAAGCATTAAGAATGAAACCGATATCACCTTGGGTTTTACGAAACGTTAAATCAATATTGTTTGCTGTTTCTAGGTCAATTGCTTGCTCAGATAAACCCAAATGGCCGTCTTCATGAATATCAAATAGTGCGCCTACTTCATAAGTAGCTGTGCCTATGTGAGGCCCGAATGATAATAACTCTGAGGCAGAAGGGGCACGCTCAGAACGAGATACCGATAAACCCAAGTTGTAACTAGGTGCAAAATCCCACACCACACCAGTTGATAAACTGACTGGAGTAAACTCTTGCTCTACATCAAATACGCGAATTATATCAGCGTGTTCTTCGTGGCTGTGCTCATGGCTATCGTGGTCATGATCAACACTTTCATCATGTGCGTGTGCATCAATGTTTGGTAATAGTACGTTGTCTGCATCAATCGTTACACGTTCAACACGACCACCTAATTGCACTAAAAAGTCACCAAAGTGTCTTTCTTCCATTAGTGCTATAGCAAAACTTTGCGTTTGTGAAGGTGGTGTAAATGCCTCTGAGCCTTGTGCTTTTACATCACTGTGTTTGTAATGAAAGCTCAAACCACCATTCCACTGCGCAACCGGGTTATGCATTAAGTCTAGGCGTAACTCATTGGTTTCGTTTTCAAACGTGGTGCCCACTGCACCATGTTCAATTTCAGCATGTTCGTAATCTGTAAAACCTGCACGTAGGTTTACTTTATTAAGCCATTTATTATCGAGGTTATATTCACCAAGCAACTGCACTTTAGTTTGCTCTAAATCGGCATATACGCTTTGCTCAGCGCTATGATCTTCTTCGCCGCCATGAGTGTGTCCAGGAATACCATATTGACGATTAAATTGTTCAACAGCTATCCCAACAAAACCTTGGTCAAATAGATAGCTAGTTCCAAGGGTGAAACCATCAGATTCTTCACTGCTGTTTGCAACGGAGTAATCGCCACTATGCTCTTCATGGTCATGGTCATCGTGGGCTAATTCAGCTGCCACAGGTATTTCATAGTCGTCAGCTTCACGCCAAAAGGCATCGGCATAAAAAGCGAATGAATCAGTACCGGTAGTGGCATTAAACGAGGCTACTTTTTGATTATCAACAGAGTTATGTTCAAGGTTCCATTCGCCGCGAGTTGTGCTGTCTGTTGGTACACGGTTATCAACTACATTAACAACACCGCCAATTGCACCGCTGCCATAAAATAAAGTGGCAGGGCCACGTAATACTTCGATTTGTTTTGCGGTTGACGCCTCTGATGCGACGGAGTGATCAGGGCCCACTCTTGACACATCACTGACATCGAGGCCGTTTTGAGTAATGAGTACGCGAGGACCGCTTAAGCCGCGAATGATGGGTGTGCTGGCTACTTTTGCATGAAAGTTGGTATTAACACCTGGCAGTTTTTCAAGACTATCGCCAAGAGTTGCAGCTTGCTGGCGTCTTAATTGTTCGCCTGATAAAACGCTAACTGGTGAGGCGGACTCCATTGCCGACATATGAATTGGGGTGGCTTCAATGTCAATTACTTCAATTGGTGAACGTTGTAAGTTAAAAGTAATAGATTGATTTTCATTGTTGTCAAATGAGATGTCGCGATGAAGGTGAGCATAACCAGGAGCGGTAATGTGAAACTCTTTTAATCCATCTTTTAAATCGGTGATGACAAATTTACCATTTTTATCCGTGGCGACTTTCACATCTGAGCCCTCAACTTCCACAGTGGCGTTGATAACTACTTTGCCTTGTTTGTTTAACACAATGCCTTCTATGGAATTTGCAAGCACACTTGCTGGTAATAAAGCTGCAATTAGTACAGCTAATTGAGATCTTCGTTTCATTTGACTACCTTGTTGGATGTTATACTGTATCAATTGTGCTTGAAATGTTATAATGTATCAAGTGAAAGTTAAAGAATGTTATTCGAATTACTTAATTGGGTCGAAAAATAAACCACAATTTACATTCAAAGCTGGGCATAAGTTAAACGATTTTATGAAAGCTATTTTTGTAGGTTAACTATTGATGATGTAGATAAAGTAAGTTATCCAAAATAGGTAAGATGGAGTTATAAGGAGCAAGGAATGACAGAGATTAAGCCCAAACCACTACAGTTAGTGTGGATAATGTGAACAAACAGCAACTAAAAAAAACAATTCGGTTTGCCTATACAAAGTGTGAAGCCTCTGGCAAAAAACTGACAGAAAAACGTCAACAAGTATTAGAAATTCTACTGCATGCAAAAACGCCATTATCTGCTTATGAGCTGACTGATCAGTTTAACAAGGTGATGGATGTGCCAATTTTAGCGATGTCGGTATATCGGATTTTAGATGTTTTAGAATCTGTAGGTTTAGTACATCGCTTAAAATCAGAGAATAAGTTTATGGCATGCAGTCACCTTAATACTGGTTGCCAGCATCAGCCCTCGATGTTTTTAATTTGTAGTTCATGTAACAAAGTGGTTGAGATGGATGATGCAAACGACAAAGTGAAGGCTTTATTCAACCAAGTCGAGCTAACGGGGTTTACACCGAGTGGGTCACAGTTAGAAATTTCGGGGCTGTGTTGTCAATGTAAGCCTAAGCCGCCTAAAACAAATTAGAGGAAACAGAATGAAACCGACTCAAAGTGTAATGGATAAGCTTGCGATTGGGCTTTCGATGATGTGTACAGTCCACTGTTTTGCAACACCTATTTTACTCACACTGTTACCTAGCTTTGCAGCACTACAACTAGATAACGAACAGTTTCATTTATGGATATTAGCGGCTGTTATTCCTACCAGTGTGCTTGCATTAAGTTTGGGTTGTAAAAAGCATAAGCGCTTGCGTTATATGGTTTCAGGATTCGTAGGCGTTACTTTAATGGTACTCGCCGTGACAGTGGGTGAGGCGCTATTTGGTGAGTTGGGCGAGAAAGGGCTTACGCTTGTTGGTGCAGCGTTTATTGCTGTTGCGCATTGGTTTAACTATCGCCAGTGTTTAGCAAAAAGTGATGATGATTGCCCGTGTTCCACTAGTGTATCAGGGTAATAAAGATGACTTTACCTGATGTTACTTCAAAACAACTTACAACAGCTTCGTTACCTTTAAAATGGGTGGGTATGGAAGGTATTGCGCTACCTATCACACTCGTTGAGCAACCTAATTCATCTTTATCTGCTAAAGCGAATGTATTTGTCAGTTTAGATAAAGCGGATGCGAAAGGCATTCATATGTCGCGGCTATATTTGAAGTTAAAAGAGTCATTAACCAATGAACCTCTCACAATGGATGCTCTGGCAACGTTATTACAGACCTTGGTAAGTTCACAAGGGGGATTAAGTTTAGCTGCAAGGCTACAATTAGACTTTGAATTAACCATGCGTAAACCTGCGTTGTTGAGTGGGCAGTTTGGTTATCAAACATATCCGGTGAGTATTCGTTGTGAATATATTAATGAGCAGATAATTACCGAATTATCGTTAAGTATTCCATATTCAAGTACTTGTCCTTGCTCCGCTGCTTTATCAAGACAAGCGATGAGTGATGCAATTGCCGAGCAATTTAGTGAAGAAGTCGTATCAAAAGAGGCACTGTTAGCGTGGATCACCTCGCAACAAGGCTCAGTTGCAACTCCTCATAGTCAGCGGTCATTTGCTTATTTAAAAATGCAATGGCAGCATAACACTCTGCCCAACTTTTCAGCGATGATTGAACACTTTGAAGAGGTTATTGGCACGCCAGTGCAAACGGCGGTAAAACGCGAAGACGAACAAGCATTTGCAAAGCTAAACGCCGAAAACCTGATGTTTTGTGAAGATGCCGCAAGGCGTATAAAGCAAGCGCTGGAGAATAACGAGCAAATCTCAGATTACTGGTTTAAAGTAGAGCACCAAGAGAGTTTGCATGCGCATAATGCCGTGGTTGTTGATCATAAACTTCCACATGGCTACGCAAAGCTATAGTCATAGTAGCTGTTTAACAGACATAAAAACGCCGACTTGAGTCGGCGTAATAGTATTAACAGTAAACAGTTAGTTTATTTGTAAAATACTTCAACAGTGCCTTTTACTTTCATAAGTAAAGGCTGGCCGCGGCGGTCTAGTGCTTTTGGTGCCGCTACTTTGATCCAACCTTCGCTGATGCAGTATTCTTCAACGTCAAAACGTTCTTTGCCGTTAAGGTTTACACCAATCTCATGTTCAAATACTTCTTCAACATAAAACTTGCTGCGTGGGTTGATCGAAAGTTGATCAGGTAATTCTGGTTTATTGGTATCAGTCATAATTGTGTCTGCATTGAATAGATTGTGCGTCATTGTAGGCAATCAAAGCATTTTGCTCAATCTAAATTACTTACAACCTTGTAGAAGTTGCACTAACGCAAGCCGAAGTAATTAAATAACGGGGTTAGCACATAGCTATGGTGTGGGTCGTTGTTACTATTTTATCTAGTTGATAATTAGAGCGTAAGTTTGTTGTTATTCAGAGTTGTTTAGCGTAGTAAAATTGCTTAAAAATCCAATTGTAATACTATAACATCTGATTTTGTTGTGTTATATTGTAACAAATAAGCCTAGCAACATTAAAAGTGGATTATGAAGTACTCAGCATTAACACTCACATTTTTAGCAATATCTTTTGGCTCTTTTGCAGCGCAGTCAGATATAGAAACCATTACTATTGAACACAAACAAGCCTTTAGAGGTGATATCCCGCTTAAAGAGCTACCACAGTCTATTACCACTTTAGATCAACAAATGATGATTGATAATGGTATTACCAAGTTTAGAGATGCGCTAGATTTCTCGGCCAGTATTTCTCGTAAAAATAACGGCGGTGCACTGTGGGATAGCTACTCTATTCGCGGTTTGTCAGGTAACGAGAATATGCCCTCGGGCTATTTAATTAACGGCTTTAGTGGTGGTAAAGGGTTTGCGGGCCCGCGGGATGTGTCAAATATCGATTATATTGAGGTAATTAAAGGTCCGGGTTCAGCTTTATATGGTCGCTCTGAGCCTGGCGGCACAATCAACATTATTACTAAAAAGCCACAGTTTTATCAGCAAGGCCAATTAAAAGCTGAGCTGGGTAGTGACAATCATAAACGTATACAAGGTGATTACACTGGCGCCCTTACTGATGATATCGCTTTTAGAATAAATGGTGCATGGCAAGACAGCGACAGCTTTAGAGATTACGTGCACCACGATAAGTTTGTGATCACGCCTTCGCTTTATTATCAAATTAACGATAAGTCATCATTAACGTACGAATTTGAATATGTTGATCAGCAACAAATGTATGACCGCGGTATTGTCGTTCTTAATGATAATTTTGATACTGTGCCTGAAAACCGCTTCTTAGGTAATCCAAACGATGGCCCTACTGAGGTTCATTCACGAGGTCATCAGCTAAGCTATGACTATGATCTTATTAGTAGCGACTGGACATTATTACTGGGTGCAAACTACCGTACAGCAACGTTAAATGGCTTTTCTTCTGATGCGGAACTTTCGCCATCACGCCAATCATTATTTGATGATGGCAGAACCTTAACACGTCAGCATCGCTATCGTGATTATGAGTCTGAGGATTTAAGCTTACGTTTTGAGCTCAGTGGTCATTTTGAATTAGCGGGTATCACTAATCATGTTTTGATTGGTGCTGATGCTTATGATTACGAACTACGCACTGGGCTGTATCGTTATCGTGGTGGTAATGGCACGTATACTATTGATATTTATGAGCCAAATTATAGTACTGGCCAAGGCCCAGATGTTGAGATGCAGTATGAAAACAATGAAGAGCAAAACGCATACGGTATCTATTTACAAGATCAGTTAGACATTACTGAACGCTTTAAAGTGATGGTGGGCCTGCGTTTTGATGAAATTGAACAAGATATTTTAGAAACCAAATCTAGTGTTGCCTCAAATAGTAAAGAAAACCGTGTTAGTCCGCGTTTTGGTATGGTGTATCAATTAAACGATGCGATTAACCTTTATACCAGTTATTCGGAAGGCTTTTTGCCATTAAGCGGTACTGATGCACAAGGTGAACCGTTTGGTTTTGAAGAAAGTGACTCGTTTGAAGTGGGTGTGAAGTTTGGTTTTGATGACATCAGCGGTACCATTGCACTGTTTGATGCGAGTAAGAGCAATATGCTGGTGGCCGACCCAGTTAATGTTGGTTATTCAGCACCTGTTGGTAAAGCAAACAGTCAAGGTGTGGAAGTTGATTTAACGGGTAACTTAGGCGTTAATACTGAGTACACAATTTCCTATGCTTACGTTAAGGCCGAAACAGCGAAAGATGTTGTTAATGCTGATTGGTTAGTGCCAATTCCCAAAGGCAGCCCGCTTGTTAATGTGCCAGAAAACAACTTCTCTATGTCGATAAATCATGACACTCGTGTATTTGAGCAAGACATCAAAATTGGTGGGCATTATCAATATATTTCAGACCGACTTGGTGACCCTGCGGATTTGACATTTCGTTTACCGAGTTACCAGTTAGTGGGTTTATTCGCTAAATGGCAAGCAACCAATCGTACGGCAGTGTCACTGAATGTTGATAATGTATTTGATGAAGGTTATATCGCCAGTAGCTATAACGCTTTGTGGGCATACCCAGGCGCACCAACACAGTTTAAATTGGGTATAAGCTATGACTTCTGAGCAAATAAAAAATCGCATCCATAGCATTGATATAATGCGTGGTGTGGTTATCTTGCTTATGCTACTTGATCATGTGCGAGAGCGGTTCTTTTTGCATATGCAGGTGTCTGATCCTATGGATGTAGACGCAACAAGCCCTGGGCTTTTTTGGAGCCGTTTTGCGGCGCACTTTTGTGCGCCCACCTTCATATTTTTAACCGGGCTTTCTGCTTGGTTATATAGCCACCCAGCTAATGGTATAGCGCGTTCAGCCCGTAGCTTTTTAGTTAAGCGGGGGCTGTTTTTAATCGCTCTTGAAGTGACTGTGATTTGTTTTTCGTGGATGGGCTATTTTCATACGATTTGGCTACAAGTGATGTGGGCAATAGGTTTGTGTATGCTCACGCTCGCACTACTTATTAAGTTGCCGCAACGGGTGTTATTGGTGCTAGGTTTGCTGATTGTGTTTGGTCATAACTTACTTACACCAATTAGTTTTAGCCCAGATGAGTGGGGTTATACCCTGTGGACTATATTGCACGACCGCGGCTATATCTCCCAAGGTGGTCTAATTGATGTAAAAATTAGTTACCCAGTTTTGCCTTGGATTGGTGTGATATTACTCGGTTATTGTGCAGGCCCGTTGTATGCGACTAGTCGTGATGGCGATAACCGTAAACAATGGTTAGTCGGTCTAGGTTTGGCCTGTGTTGCACTTTTTGCCATTTTGCGCGGTTTTAATATTTATGGTGAAACTTTGCCTTGGCAACAGTTTGCAAGTACATCAGAGACCTTAATGTCGGTGTTTAATGTTACTAAATATCCACCATCGTTAAGCTTTTTACTGATTACATTAGCAATGATGTTTTTTGGCCTATGGTTATTTGAAAGACCGCTAAACCGCTTTTTAAATCCATTGCGTACCTTTGGCTCAGTGCCAATGTTTTTCTATATTGTGCACCTATATGCGTTACTCGTGCTATACACTATTGGGCATGCTATATATGGCGCTAATCAGGGCAGTTATTTTGGTGTTGACCATATTGGTTGGATTTGGCTTATAGCAGCTATACTCGCAATCGGTTTGTATTGGCCGACCAAGTGGTTTAGTCAGTACAAGCGAGCAACGAAAAAGCCGTGGTTAAAGTATTTATAGCCAAGTTAGATAATAAAGCGGTGTTATGAAGTTTTTTATAACACCGCTTAAAATTTAAATTTTACCAACAACGTTTTCGTTGAGTATGGTTACTTCTCGTTGTGGGAACGGAATAGCGATATCGTTAGCTTTAAGCGTTTCTAAAATGATTAACAGTAAGTCCCCGCCAACGCGGTTTTTACCGTCATCAATACCTTGCATCCAAAACTCGACAAACATATTAATGCCGTTATCACCAAAGCTATCTATTTCACAGTCTGGGCGTTCTTCAAATGGTATTTCAGGACCACTTATAACTTGTGGGTGCTCGGCAACGGCTTGTTTAATTATTTCGACCATTGCTCGTACATCAGTGGCGTACGCCACACTAAAATCAACCCGGTAACGTTGCTTTGGATCTTTATGGGTCCAGTTGGTGAGCAGTGATGAAATAAAGGTTTCGTTAGGAACCAGTATGTCTTTGCCGTCATAAGTTTCTAAAATAGCATGGCGCATTTTAAACTCTCTAACAAAGCCACTTTTACCGTTTTCTAGCTCCACAAAATCACCAATAGTGAGTGATTTATCGAGTAAGATGATAATGCCTGATATGAAATTAGAAGCGATGGTTTGTAAACCTAACCCCAAGCCAACCCCCAAAGCGCCACCAAATACGGCCAATGCGGTGAGGTTTACGCCCATAATATTCAATAATAATAGGGCGATAATACAAAATAAGCCGACTTCAAATAGCTTAGTGAATACCTCGCGAGTACTTATATCGAGAGTTTGTTGGTTGCGAATTATCACCTTGCCAACATTGCTTGATGCGCGCCCTAGCCAAAATAATATGGCACCAAAAAATAGTACTCGTGACAGCCCATACAGGCTAATTTGAATATTGCCTAAGTTAATCGATACTGCTTCCAGGGTTTTAATAAATGTTGGTAAATAACCTAGCAAATGTAACAACAAGATAGGTAAGCCCACCACTTTAAAAAGTGCAGACATAAAGCTATTACTGACAAACTCTTTGATAACTGAATAGGCAAACACTAATACCGCTATATTAAGCGCAGTATTAATGAGCCACACTTGTAAATCAGCAGTGATGCCAATGGAGGTGAAAACGCGCAATAAAATTATCGCCACCAATGGGTAGACAACATTACTAAGGCGAAACAGCATGATATTAATGGGATGATCTGATGCGACCTTACTGTGTTTATCAACACGTTTTTTTACTGTTTTTGAATAAATCCAGTAAGCTGCGGCGTAGCTGGCGATAATCACCAGTAATTGCAGGTAAGTTGCTGGTTGGATTAGCATTGATTGGATTGATAACCAAACAGAATCAAGTTGTTTGGAAAAAAGCTCACTATCCATATTAGATACTTTTTAGATTAAATAGATGCTTTACTATGGCTCATAAGTTTTAAAATTTACAGTATTATTATCAGTTGTGAGTAACTTGGAAAGTGGTGCTTTTAATCAAAGCTTGTTTACCACTGTTAGCGACATTGATAGTTGTTGAACTGTAGGGTATCTCTATGAATCAATTCGCTTATGAGGAGCAGCTTAGGCAATAATACTCAACAATACCCCAGGGTCGCTAATACCGGCTTCTTTCATGGCATCGCCAATGCCTTGCATTAGCGCAATAACCTGCTTTTCAAGCTCCATAACCATTTCACTTTGTATTTCAATTTGCTGTTGCATTGCATCACTTTGGCTATCTTTATGTTGCTTTAGCTCAGCGAGTCGTTCTTTAGCGAGTTCAAGCTGCTCTTTTAGCTTTTCTAATTGCTCAATCATTCTTTTGATATGATCAGGTACATCGGGCTCATCTGCTTTGGGGAGCTGCTTTTCTGCACGGCCAGCGAGCTTGTTTTGCTCGTCCTTTGAAAGGCGATAATGAGTTGCAGTGTCAGCCTTGATGCTGCTTGAGTGTTCAGTATTTACTCTTTGTAGTGAATCGCTTGTATCGATATTCATACTTTAGCTAGTTGGGGTGATATCTATGTATATTAGTATCGGCTTAGGTACTAAACTCTTTAGTAAATACAAAACAATTAGCTGTGCTTTATAAGGCGAGTATTTCGTCGCGATTACTTGGTGACCATGCTTTTTCAGCCGCCTGTTGCTGTGATAACCACATATAGTCAGTATGTTCGCAGGGATCGAGTCGAATGCTAATATCATCAGGGACGCATATACTAAACACATGCTCAGTATTGATTAGTGCATTAGCATGGTAGCGATGACGCCAGCTTTCGCGGATTGTATACTGGTTTGTTTTTTGATGGTCACGAATGGCCAAGCCTAATGCTGATGCATCAATGCCTGTTTCTTCGAGTAACTCTCTGTGTGCAGTCTTTAAGGGTTTTTCTCCCTCATCAATACCGCCTGTGACTGATTGCCAAAAGTTTGCATCATCTGCTCGCTGGATCAGTAAGCAATCTTTGTTTTGTTTATAAATAACCACTAAAACTGAGAAAGGTTGGCGTAGATTTGTGCTTGTAGGCAAGGTAAGCCCCTGTAATATTGTTAATATTTATTGAGTTGTGCAAACATCGAGTCTGTCTACTGTATCGGCGATATTAGGACTGTGTCGATTCCAATAGTTGATGGCGCAGTAAACTTATAAAAGTACGCGCTGCCGGCCCTAACCGATCGCCGTCTTTAAAGAGTAAGTGCAGTTTCGCGTTTCTTGTCGTGTTGTGGGCAAGGTTCAGCGGCTTCACCAGGCCATGTTTAAGTTGCTCACTGATGGTACTTTTTGGCAGCCATGCAAAGCCAAAGCCATTGCATATCATCTCAACTGAGGTGCGCATATGACTCACCGTCCAACGTTGCTCTGCACCGAGCCAGCCGCCATCTTGTTTGTTTTGCAGTGCAGAATCACGTACTACAATTTGTCGATATGATTTAAGGTCTTCGAGTGTGAGTGGGCGGCTAATACCATGGAGGGCGTGCTCAGGGTGAGCAACAGCAACGAATTCTATTGAGCATAGCTCTTCACTAAAGCCAGCTGCATCGGTAAAGCCAGAAATTGCAATATCAGCATGGGTATTTTCAAGTAACTCATTAGCACCAGTGAGTATTGATTCATGTAATTCAATTCGTA
Organism: Pseudoalteromonas atlantica; assembly: GCF_043641955.1. Classification (GTDB taxonomy): domain Bacteria; phylum Pseudomonadota; class Gammaproteobacteria; order Enterobacterales; family Alteromonadaceae; genus Pseudoalteromonas; species Pseudoalteromonas atlantica_A. The sequence goes on along the minus strand of NZ_JBHZRV010000008.1, from coordinate 202,428 downwards.
ATAACGGGTATTGCTCTGATGTTGCATTGAGTACTTTATAAAGTAATGCCTGAGGAAATATTTCATCAACAGCAATACTTAGTTTACTTTCGACTCCTTCACTTAATGTATGTCCAACCGCTTCTATTTTTGCGGCCTCGTCTAGTAAATAATTAGCCCGTCGTAGCATCATTTCGCCCGCTTCGGTGAGCACTGTTTTACGACCTTCAATCATCAATAATTTCACATTGAGTGAGGCTTCAATTTTGCTCACCGCATTATGAATACTCGATTGACTCTTATGAATTTTTTGCGCCGCTTGGTTAAAACCACCGTGTTCAACAACAGCCCTAAACATGCGCCACTGTTCTAGCGTTATTCTAAGCATCTTTGTTGTAGTCCTCGCAATCACCATGGTCACATGAGTTTAGCTTCGATCTTGCGAGTTTATCTTGTTGTAATACTTGCTTTAAATCCTCCATACGCTGACGCACGGCTACGCCATAACTGGCATCATCACCCCATAGTTCGGCAAGTTGCAATACCGCTGCACGGTCGTGATCTCTAAATAACTTACCTGCACGCTCAGCATCTTCTTTGCTATTACCAAGCAATTGCAACGATTCTATGGCTAAGTTTATGGCTGAGTCGACGGTTTCGCGGTTAAAAGCATCTACTTTTAAATTAAGTAATTGGTATGCATGGCGGCGATCTATGGCGCGCGCTACTATTTTTAATTGGGGATAGTTTTTATGCGCCAGCTTAATAATCTCAATGGTTTTGTCAGGGTTATCAATCGCCACAACCAACATTTGTGCAGTCTGTGCGCCTGCGGCTTCAAGCAGTTCTTGGCGTGCCGCATCACCATAAAATACGGTATTACCAAAGCGGCGCAGCAGTTCTATTTGACTTGGGCTGTGATCAAGTACGGTAATTTCGTAGCCTTGAGCATGTAATAAACGCCCCATTATTTGTCCAAAACGACCGTATCCGGCAATGATCACATGTTTGGCTGTGCTTATTTGTTCCGGTTTATCAAACTCAGGTGCCGTGCTGCTATAGCTGCGCTTTTGAATTTGCTCATACAGCATAAGCAGTAAAGGTGCTATTAGCATGGAAACGGCAACCACAAGGGTAACTAAATTAGTTTGCTCTGGGGTTAAAATACTCAAGGTGGTTGTTACACTAAGCAGCACAAAGGCAAACTCGCCGCCCTGAGCAAGGGCTAAGGTAAATAGAAGTTGTTGTTTACGGCTAATATTAAAAGCCATTGCCAAAGCAAATAAAATACAGGCTTTAATGGCAATTAAAAACACCACTAATGCAATCACGATACTGAATTGGTTAAATAGCAATTCAAAATTAATTGATGCGCCAACCGTGATAAAAAATAATCCCAGTAATAAGCCTTTAAAGGGCTCTATATCGGCTTCTAGCTCGTGTCTAAATTCACTTTCGGCCAATACAACACCGGCTAAAAAAGTACCGAGTGCGGGCGATAACCCAATACTTTGCATCACCAGCGAAATAGCCACCACTAAAAACAATGCAAAAATAGTGAATATTTCACGCATGTGGGTTTGTGCTATGTATCTAAATAATGGTGCCGAAACATATTTACCGCCAGCAATGATAGCGGCAATAACAGCAACAGAAACACCTACTTGCTGCCAAATAGGCCAGCTAGCAATGATGGAGTCGTTAATGTCTTTTGAGTTACCTTGTGGTGCAAAAGCGAGTAGCGGAAGTAGCGCTAAAATAGGAATAATCGCAATATCTTGAAATAATAAAACCGAAAATGCATTTTGCCCAGCTTCTTGTTTTAGCCAGCCTTTTTCTTCAAGGCTTTGCAGCACAATAGCAGTTGAAGACAACGCGAGCATTAAACCAATAGCTAAAGCCGTTTGCCAATGCATGGCAAAAAACCAATAACAAAAGGCAAAAATAGCCGCTGCACTTAGTACCACCTGTAATCCGCCAAGCCCTAATATTGAGTGGCGCAGAGTCCACAAACGCGAAGGTTGCAGTTCAAGGCCGACTAAAAATAGCATCATCACTACGCCAAATTCGGCGAAATGCATTACATCGGTTTGATCGCCCACTACCCCTAATGCATAGGGGCCAATGAGTATGCCGGCAATTAAGTAACCCAGTACCGAGCCAAGGCCCACTCGCTTGGCGATAGGCACCGCCACAATAGCCGCAGCTAAGTATATTAACGCTATTTCTAACACATGCTTACCTTATTAACGTTGAGATAATTAGCATGGCTTAGGTACGTTTAAAATACAACGGCTTATGTGGCTCAATGTTGTTATTTATTGTGTGCGCTTTAAAAATGCACACGTAAAGTTATATATTACATATGTTTATAATGGCCAAACGTGGCTCGTCAGACGCTGAATAAAAAATAGTAATAGGCGAATTAAGTGTATTCTCAACGTTGCTTTCGGTTACCGTTATCTCAAATTTAGCAGTTGCTGGTAGGTCTATAAGCAGCTCGCTATATAGGTAGGTGCTTCCTGATTTTTGCAAAACGAGTGCCTGAGTTTGGTTAAATTGATATTCAAAACGTGCAGAGGCTAGCAGTGTTTCGGTCATGTTAAAGTTTACGTTAATGGTATCTGGCCCAGTAAACTCAGGACATACAAATACGGTAACCTCCACACTTTGAAATACGGGTAAACTGTTTTGTTCTAAGTCTATCGTAAAGTTATTTTGGGTAATTGCGGGAGAGTTATAGGTAGCATTAGCAAGGCGCGGATCGTTGCTGGTTATAGTAATGTTTTCACCTTCAGCTAAATTAAGTGTTTCGTTAAACTGGCCTGCGCTATTTGTAGTGTACAACACATCGTTAATTGTGAGTTTGGCATTACTAATGGCGGTTCGTTGCACGTTGGTAATTTGCCCTTTTATGTTGCCCGTTATTTGTGAAGAATCAGTGGCTGTAACTGTAAATTGAATGCTAGCTTGGTAGTTGTCAGCATCAGTCACCGTGAGCGTTAAGGTGTAGTTACCAGTTAGATCAGGTGTTAATTCGGTTATGCTTTGGTTGGTGCTACTTAAACTAGCAGATGAACCTGCTGGTATAGAGAGCTCCCATTCATAGCTAAGCGCGGTGCCCTCTGGATCATAGCTTTGGCTAGCATCAAAGTTAACGGTGCTACCAACGGTGCTGTAGCGAGCTTTATCACCGGTATGCATAATAACGGGCTTGGCGTTTTGTGTAACATTAATAGTGAGTGTTTGTGTGTCTGAAAACTGCTCACCATCATTGGTTTTAAGTGAAACAACAACTTGCCCTTCTGCTGGCGCGCTAAGCGTGGGGGCTGAGCTACTTGTACTGCTTAATACAGCTTGATTTGACGACGAAACTATTTCCCAATGGTAACTTAAAACTGCGCCTTCGGGGTCGTAACTGGCTGAGGCATCTAAAGTAACTTGCTCATTAACATTAATTGAAGACTTGTAACTTACTAGAGTAACTGGTTTTTTATTATCCTTTGTATGCAGCACCGAGGTTACTTGTGGTGAGCTGAGCTCACCGTCAGATACAACTAGGGTAACAACGTAATCGCCTTCAACATCAGCAGTAAGCGAAGGGGTAGCCGATGTGCTTTGCTGTAATTGCGCAGTGCTACTTTCAGGTTTTGCTTGCAGTTGCCAGTTGTAAATTAGAGGGCCGCTATCGGGGTCGCTACATTGTAGGCATTGTAGGGTAGTTAATGTATTTAAGGTTATATCAGTTTGCTCTGCAAGAACGGCAATAGGCGCTTTGTTTTCGGTGGTAACGCTTAAGGTTACTTGCGCGGTATCACTTAGATTACCTTCATCGGTTACGATTAGGGAGATTGTGTACTCACCCAATTCATTCGATGCAAAGCCTGCATTTTTGGTAATTGCATTCGATAAACTTGGGTTGCTGTTCTCAGGCTTAGAGGTTATTGCCCATTGATAACTTAGCGTGTCGTTTGCATCTGGATCAGTACTTTTTTCACCGTTTAACGTTACGAGTTGGTTGGGTGAAAGTTTACTGTTTTGAACTGAAATAACAGCGTTTGGCGCAGAATTTACAGCAAGCTGCTCACTTTTTATAAGCACGTTACTGCTCGCAGTATCGCCAACTGAGTTAGTAATAGTTAATTTAACGCTGTACTCGCCTACTTTATCAGCAATAAATTGGCTGTTAACGCGGGTGCTATTTTCAAGTTGTGCAGCGCTTGATGTAGGTGTTTTGATAAATTGCCATTGGTAGCTATTAATTACCGCATTAGTAGCGGTGCTTTGTGCTGCTGTTAATTCAACTACATCACCTTGTTTTACGGTTTGTGTGCTGCCTGCGTTTGCAATGAGCTGTGCGTTTGAGGTAACGGTAATTTGTTTGCTTACTACTGAGCTTGAAATTTTGCCGTCGTTCACAACCAGCTTTAAGGTGTAACTTTGTGCTTGTGCTACCGAAAACGTCACAGTGCGTTGGTTGTTGGTATTAAGCGATATGTTTTGTTGCTCGTCTGCGCTAAGAAGTTGCCAATGGTATGTGAGTGTATCGCCATCAGGATCGCTACTATTTGCAGCACTAAAAGTAATCGGTGTATTGGTTTTATATTCTGATTGTTCAGTGCCAATAACAGCCACTGGTTGCGCATTTGTGCTAACTGGGGGAGTGACTTGCTTAGTTTCAGAGCTGCCTGAGCCGCCACACCCGAGAAGTGTGAGTAAAGTGGGTAATATAATTAAAAGTATCCGTTTCATATTAATATCCTTATAAAATTGATATTAATATGTACCTAAAAAAGAAATAAAGCAAAAAAAAACAAAGTTTTTTGTCGCTCCTAAGTGATTTGGTTTTTAGTTACTGATTTAGTTAAGTAAACGCGCTTATTGCGTGTAAAAATCAACCGAAAACCCACTTAAGTGAACGCATTACTGTTATGGTATCGTTTATATATCGAGCCATATTTTTATTACAGGAATAACCTTTTCTTTATGATTTCGCTAAATAATGTGTTTTTTACTCGCCAGGATGGTGGCTTGAAACGACAAATAATTAATGACTTATCGTTAACTATTTTGCCTGCGGCGCACATTGCCTTACTCGGTGATAGTGGCTCGGGTAAAACAACATTATTAAATTTATTAGCCGGTTTACTGTCTCCAGATGCAGGAACTATTACGGTTAATGAGCAAAAAATTAGTGAATTGAGTGCCAATGAACTTGCTCTTTATCGGCGTAAAATAGGTATTATTTTTCAGCACTATCAATTGCTCAGTCCATTAAATGTGAAAGACAATATGTGTTTTCAAGCAAGGCTTAATAGGTTATCGCCTAGCGACGATGAAGTAAATACGATGGCTAAAAAACTGGGGTTAGAAGGCAAGCTTACAGCAATGCCTGAGCAACTTTCAGGTGGGGAGCAGCAACGAGTGGGTATAGGTCGTGCGCTATTAAATAAGCCTAAGCTATTATTGGCTGATGAACCTACGGGTAACCTTGATGCCGCTCGCTCACTCGATATCGTTACGCTACTAAAAAGCCTGTGCGAAGAGCAACAAATAATACTTATTATGGTCACTCATAGTCAGCGATTGGCCGATCAGTTTTCTACGCAATTGTTTTTAAAAGATGGCCAAATTAATGGCTGAACTTAAACTTATTTTAATAACGTATATGCAGTTTTATCGCCGTCATGTTGGGCTGTTATTACTGTTTTTCATTGGTTTTAGTTTAGGCGCGGCGCTACTTACTGCAATACAGGGCTTAAATTTAGAGGCCGGTAAACGCTATCAACAAACCACAGCACTAATTGCAAACCCAGTGACGCATTTTGTACGCCCTGTGCTAGGTGAAAACAGGTTGCCCAATAGTTTGTGGTCACGTATTAGGGCGGCTGGCTTTACGCAGGTTCAACCGGTTTTAGAAGGCGTAATTGAAACCGATACGCAGCAAAAACTCGCGCTTAGGGGGGTCAATTTATTACAGTGGCTTACAGAAAATACCGGCGGCTCAGCATCAACAACCAACAATCGTTATTCTGGGTTTGAACAGTTACTAAATACTGTTTATATCGACCCTAAATTAATGCAGCGGCTAAATTTAAAAAACAACCGTATCAATATAAACATGGGCGATGCCACTGTTACTTTAGCAGTAAGCGAAATACAAGGTTTAGGCATGACCATGCTGGTGGATATTAGCCTTGCCGACAAGTTACTGCGCGCAAATGGGGCAATTAATTACCTTGAAGTAAGTGGCTTAAATAACAAACAAGCAGCCCAGTTAAACGTATTGTTAGGCGATCAAGCACGCCTTGAAGCTGCGCAAGAGCAGGCTTTTGATGCGCTCTCTGAGGCTTTTTTCTTTAATTTACAAGCGCTGGCTTTGTTAGGTTATGTGGTTGGTGCGTTTTTAAGTTTTAATGCAATTAAGCTGGCGTACAATGCGCGTGCTCACTTGCAGCAGCAAATGTGGGTGCTGGGTTGTCAAAGGTCAGTGTTAATTAAGGCGCTGGTTATTGAATTAACGGTGCTTAGTTTTTTTGCTGCGTTATTAGGTGCGTTACTAGGCGCGGCACTGGCAAACGCCTTAGTTATGGATGTATCGGCAACTCTTAGAGGGCTTTACCAACTAGATAGAAGCTTTGTAGTAAGCCTTGATAGCAGCATGATTGCCAGCGGTTTTACACTTAATGTTGTTGTTTTGTTGGGGTTTTTAGCCAGTCAATCGGCTCGGTTAAGTACTTTTTTAGCGCGTATTAAATGGCTAATGTTTGCGTTAGCTATTTTTGCAGCCAGCTACTTAGCGTTAACGGCAAATACCAAAATAAGTGCCTTATTGCTGTGTGTTTGTGTGCTACTCCTCTTTTTTGTAATTACACCACCGGTAGTTAAAGCCGTTTTTAAACTGCCATGGCCAACACAAAACCCCATTATTCAGTGGTTAAAAGCCGACAGCCTAGTGCAATTACCCGCATTACTCAGCTCAGTGCTCGCTATTTTAATGGCAATGGGTGCAGCCGTAGGTATGCAAATTATGGTTGGCAGTTTTAGCGACACCTTAGATACACACCTTGAAAAACGCCTAAGCGCCGATTTATACGTAAGGCCCGATCAAAATATTCAAGCGTTAGGGGCTAAGTTGCGTGAACTCCCAGAGGTCGAAAAAGTAGGCGTATATTGGTCAGCTAACAGTGAGCTTAAAACACCTAAAAATACCATAGCTGTTGATGTTATGGCATTTGGTGCAACGGCCAGCTACAACCAACACCTTACTTTGTTAAACAATAAAGCACCTACATCTGCAGTATTTGAAAAGAACAAAAATGGGGTTGTGGGTTGCTTAGTGAACGAACCCGCCTTGCTGCAGTACTCGCTTAAAGTAGGTGATGTAATAACCCTAAAACAGCATATTAATACACTAACGTGCCAAGTACGTGCTGCCTATTTTGATTACGGCGAGCAAGGGTTAAATGTTGTTGTAACAACTAATGCATTATTGAATAGCAGCTTAAATTACACCGAGTATGGTTTATCGCTTTGGTTAAAGCCCCATAGTGACGTTGACGCCATAGCCGAATATATTCAAAAACAGCACCAATTAGATAGCCAACAAGTCATTGCTAATCAGCAGTTTAAACGCTTTGCAAAACAGCTATTTGGTAAAACTTTTTATGTTACTCAGGCGCTTAATATATTTATTATGCTGATTGCATTATTTGGCATGTGGGTAAGCTTTTTAACTTTAGGGCGCGGGCAATTACAGCCCATGGCGGTATTACAAACGCTGGGTGTCACCCAACAGCAATTATTGGAAGCAAAAGTACTGCAAGCTGCACTCATAATTTTAACCACCTTGTTATTAGCTATACCACTGGGGCTTAGCCTTGGGTGGGTACTACTAACCTACGTCATGCCAATTGCCTTTGGTTGGACCATGGCCATGACCGTCAATTGGCTACAATTAGGTGGCTTTACGGTGTTTATGTTTATGTTAGCTTTATTTGTGAGCGCGTTACCGCTAATAAAATTAACGCGAAGCGCCGTTGCCGATAATGTTGCCAAGTTATAGGACTTACATGAATATACTCAAAGCAGCCGTTACCTTTATTTTTATTAGCGCATTAAGCGCGTGCCAGCCCGAAGCAGAGCAAGTAAATCAAAATAAACCAATGCATAGCGGGTTTGCACAACAATTTGGTGAGCCTGTAAATAAACGCCAAGGGCTGAGCTTTCCACGCGATCATGGGGCGCACCATCAGCAAGGTATTGAATGGTGGTACGTAACAGCTAATTTAAAAGCAGATAATGGCGACACTTTTGGTGTGCAATGGACTTTATTTAGGCTCTCGGTAGATGAGCAAAGCACACAAACAAAATCATCACCTTGGTGGAATGGGCAACTATATTTCGCTCACTTTGCAATACAAACCGATTCACAGCATCAAGCGTTCGAGAAATATGGCCGCTCGGGACAAGTAAAGATAACAGCGCAGCCATTTGAGGCTCACCTAGATGATTGGCAGTTAGCAAGTAAGAATGCTGCATTTTTACCGCTTAGTTTAAAGGCGCAGCAGGAAAATTACAGTGCTAACCTGGTGCTGGCTAATAGCCCACTTGTAAAACATGGCGAGCAAGGTTATAGCCAAAAAACTCACCAGGGGCATGCCTCTTACTATTACAGCTATCCGTTTTTACACGCCCAAGGCGACATCACATTTGCGGGTAAAACTTTTAAAGTAACTGGAGATGCTTGGTTAGACAGAGAGTGGTCTTCGGCGTTAATCGATCCTACCCAAAATGGTTGGGACTGGTTTAGCATTCAGGCTGATGATCCCGCTTTAGGTGGCTTGATGGCGTTTTGTATTCGCAATAGTCAGCAAGAGTATGATTATTGCAGTGCATCACATATTACCCGTACTGGGCAGGTACGTGCCATTGCCAATCAAGAGGTGAGTCTACAAGTATTAAAAACATACGAGCTTGCAACGAAAACCTACCCAATTAAATGGGCGCTTAACATAAAAGGGTTTGAATCTATTATAATCGATGCACGTAATCCCGATTCACGTAATCAATTAAGTATCCCGTATTGGGAAGGGCGTATTAAAACCCATGTTGGATTTGAAGGGAAAGGGTACGCAGAATTGGTGGGCTATTAAAAGCTTACCAATTCGCGTAGAAAGTGCTGCTGAAGGTTGGCTTGTTCGCTAACATTCAGTTTCGTTAACCTGTTATTTAATTAAGTTTTACTGGGCCATTAATATTGTCGATACTCAAATCGCCCGAGCCATCATCGATAATGGTCAGGCCTTTAGCATGGTTAACACGAATGCTGCCTGAGCCATCTTCAATAGTAACTAAGCCATTAACATGCTCGACATATATATCACCAGAGCCGTCTTCAATCGTTAAATAATTACCTAAACGTTTTGCATTGATGCTGCCAGAATTATCATCAATCTCTACGCTACCAGTTATATCAGTTAAGTTTAAATCGCCTGAGCTGTCTTCAATGTCCACCATGCCAGCAACATTTTTTGCGGTAATACTGCCTGAGCCATCACTTATCTCTATATTTCCAGTGATGTTTTGTAAGTAGATATCGCCTGAACCATCATCTATTTCGAGGTCATGACCTTGTTCTATATTGATACTGCCTGAACCATCATCGATGTCCATATCGCCTAGTACACCCATAATATTAATATCACCAGAGCCGTCATCAATATCAAGGTTAAATGAATTTGGTACAGTCACAACTAAATCGATACTTGGAGAGTTGCCTTGGTAAACAATCATGCCTGATGCACTCTCATTTTTGGCAACAAGAACTGCTTTGTCGCCCTTTTGCTCAAGCGTTAAGATGTATGGGTCATCAACGTTTGCGGTGTAAATGCTTGCATTAACAGTGATTTCAGTGGCGGTATTTGAACCTATTACTTTTAGTGAGCCGGCTTCTGCTTCAATATCGAGTTGTTGTAATTGAGCCGCTGATAAAGTGCGTTGTTGCTGTTGTTCTATATTGGCACTTGCCGTAGAAATATGAACAACACAGCCGCTCATCAAAAGAAGGCTTGTTGCAATAGGAAGTGTTTTAGTGAGTAAAGAGAGTGATTTATTCATCATTGTTAGTATGCTCGTTTTTTATTTAGATTAACTGCTTAGGTTTCTAAAAGCAAAAACAAAGCCAACATTTAACATGCTGTTTTATAAGTAACTAATCTATATTAGTTTAAATAACCCCATATGCGTTTAGCGAGCAATACTAAAAAGTAGTGAAAGTGGCTAACATTGTTAACCACTCTATAAAAGTCGACTATTCAGGCGCAACGTCTAAAGTAGTAAACAAAGCGTAGCGAACAGTGTCGATACCTTTTTCAGTTGAATCTTCACTTACACTTGCCTCAATAAGATATAAACCAGGGTGCTGCCAAGTATTTGTAAAGAAGCCCTGCTGATCAGTTGTTACTTTTACTTCGTTGCGTTCGTTGCGGTAGCGTGTGTCACCTTTTAAAATCGCAAGCTCAACATTTGCAGCTGGTTTACCATCTTTCAATAATTGAAAGCGTGCTTCTTCACCAACAAATAAATCATTTGGGTGAGTTGGGCCACTGATCTCTAAACCGCTACCTAGTAGGGCAGGCTTGGATGTGCCGTTACGGCTAACAAAAGTATCAACAGTTGAGAATGACTTCATGGTTCTGATATCTTTTGCACCGGCTGGAATGTCTTTGCTATTTTTAGGGCCAAATACGCGGCCACGCTCGCCTTGCGCATCTTTGTAAAAAGTCATTATGCGCGGCTCACGTTTCATAGCGATATGATAAGTGCCTTCATCAGCTAATTTTACTGCTGCTGAGTTTTTACGTTGTAAGTAGTAGGCACGAATTCTATCACTTACCAGCTCACCATTAGGGTCAAGAGCCATGATCAGGTTATCGTCATACTCTGCCCCTTTTTGTTTTGGGCGATACGCTTTATCAGCAGAAAAAATTTCGTTAGAGATGCTGGCATCGATCATTACATAATGCGCTTTATCACCAGATAGCGATGTATGCGAAGGCACTAACCACTGTGCATGGGCACTTGCATAGCTAGAGGCAAGGGCGGTTAATGTTAGCGCGCCAACAAGAGCGCTTTTAAGTAAATTGATTTTCATGATCTTTCCTTATTTAAATAATGTATAAGCATTTTTTACTTGCTAGTTATTGCTGTTATTTGGCTTTGATCGTGATGAAACTCTCAGAGAATTCTTTTTTGCCTGCAATAGTCATTTTTCCATCTTCGCTTAAATCCAGTTCCATGCGTTTATAATCTCTGCCACCTTCTTCGCGCACTACTTCTAAATTAAGTAGGTATTTACCCGCGATGACAGGATTTCCTTCTAGGTCTTTGCCATTCCAGTTAATTGTGTAGCTGCCTGGGCGTTTTGTTGCGCCTGTTACACCGTCAAAATTGGCATCGCTTTTACCTGCTTTACGCCACCATTGGCGTAAGTCTTTAAACCATTCAGCTTTCTCTACCCATAGTGCAACAGTGGTTACATGTTTACGTTGAGGGGTTTCAAGCCACACTGCCACATATGGGCGGTGATAAGGTTGTACATCAAGCTCTGGTAAGGTGAGCTCTATTTCGAGCTCTGCTGCGCTGGTATTTGATTGAAATAAAGCAGCAGTAAATATTATTATTGCACTGCAAAAGGTATTAATTTTTAACATTAAGACACTCCTTTTAGTTGTGGAACCCAGCATAAATAAATGACAGCAGGCGTTGCGACCCCAAGCACTGTTAGCCATATTCCTACCAAGCGTTTTTTTCTATTTTGAAACAAAATAATCATGCCTGTGATTGCAAAAAGAATCATTAATGCGGCAGAAATATCAATTACCCAGCTCCATGCTTTGCCAGTGTGGCGACCTTTATGTAAGTCACCAATTAGGCTTAATAAACCACCGGTTTGATATTCAAGATTGAGCTCACCACTCATAAAATCAATTTCAGCAAAGGCAAAGCCGGCAGGGAGTGGGTAGTCGAGCATGACTAGCGCATCTTCTTTTTCCCAATCGATACTTTTAACCTGTGTTAGGCCATGCTCTGCAGCTAAATAGGCTTCTATTTCAGGGTAAAGAGAGGGAAGTGAATCAATATTATGTTTGGCTTTAGTTATCAAAGCGTGGGGCAATACGATGGTTTGTTGACCATCCGTTTTGTCGCCTTTAAGCCAATCAACATGATTTAATACAATGCCACTGATACAAAACAAAATAAGTAAAAATAACAGGGCGGTAGAAAGGTAAATGTGCAGCATACGGCTAATACTGTACATCGCACGTTTATTCAAAAATGGCATAGACAACAAAGTAAAACTAACTAGATGTGTGTATGATAATGATTTGCATTAATTATAACAACTAAATTTACGAACTTTACATTTTTGGTATGTGTGAAGGGCGTGTTAGTAAATAGGTCATAACAGCTAGTTCAATTCCCGCAACAAGAGCGATTATCCAACTAGGTGGAGTGCTTAAAACTAATAAAATAAAGCCAGCAAGCATGCCCAAGCCAGCAAACCATTTAGCTTTTAGTGGCACGACCTTATGGCTGTGCCAATGGCGCAAAGTAGCGCCATAACGAGGGTGTTCAAGTAACCAAGTCGCAAGCTTTGGCGATGAACGTGTAAAACACGCCAATGCCAAAATAAAGAAAATAGTGGTTGGCATGACAGGTAATAAAATGCCAATAATCCCCAAACCAACTAACGCTAAGCCTAATAGTTGGTATCCCATATTCTTATATGCGACTAAAGCGACCTTTAAATTCATGAATAGACATGCGCCTGAAAAAGTTGAAATCGAGTAAACGCTTGGCGTGCACCATTGATCAATGCGCGCTCTTGTGTGTCATTTAGCTCAATACTATCAATTAATTGTACTAGATGACGCCAGTCACTGCCACGACCTGCACCTGGGCCAGATAAGTAACGAGCGCCATACTCTTTTGTTAACTGTAGTCTAGCTTGCGCTTGTTTGCCTAGCATTGCAGCGCCCACTTTTGAACCTTCTACTACATAAAGCCAGCCTAGCGCTGTTGCTAAGTCGGTATCGTTGCTAATTTGAGAGATGAAGGGCGTATTAGGTATTGGGTGCTCAAAATCATGAAAGTCTTGTTCAAGCATATTTAAACGCTGGCGCGCTGATAAATTTTCAATGACCATATTTAATTCGCTGTGGTCATAAAGCGCAGACACATCATTTAAGAAGTAATATTGCAGTGTTAAAAACTGGATATAGTTCTGTGTGTTTGCAAATGGGTCTTTAACCATAATGCTTTTATCAATGTTATTGTGTACATCGGCAGTAGCAAGTTTTAAATTTTGCGCACGAGAATGGGGAGGGGCGACGGTCGTCATGAATGCTCCAAAAAGTAGTTGCACTGAGTGAGCTATATCACTCAATGCGGGTTTATGATCTTAATTAGATTTTTTGAAATTACCGAGACTTAAAGTTTGAACTCAAAGCCTATTGAAATGGTTTGGCCCGGTTCAGGCATTGCCACGATAGAGCCGGTCGAGACTTTATACTGATCGGTTAAATTAGTGATGGCGATATTGCCTGTGATGTCGTCACTAAAAGTGTAATCAAAATAAAAGTCTAGCTGGTAACCTGCTGGAATATACTCTAGTGCGGTGACACCGGTGCCTGATAAAAAGCCACCCGGATGATGCTTTTCTGTGTGCTTTTTATAAGTGAAACCGGTGTCGATAGCATCGTTAAAGAGTTTAGTACCAACAATGGCGATGTAGCTTTTCTCAGGTGGTACACGAAGTGGCGTTAAACTACCCGCAAAGCCACCGCTATTACAGCTCTCGACTTCTGCAGCTTGTGCCATAAGACTTGAACACATTTCTACGTTTGAATACTTGGTGTAAGACAGCTTGCTGTAGAAAAAGTCGCTCTGGTAGTAAACCCCTAGCTCTGTACCTGGTAGCTCGAATTTGTCATAGTTAGTGAAAGTAAACTTCTGATCCCAAGCTGGTTTATCAGGCTTAGGTAAAAAGCCCGTCGCTAACATATTTTCAATATTGGTGTAGAAGTACTCCGCAGATAAAACTAGTTTATCGCCACTTTGCATTAAATTAGTGAATTCACTCTCGATGCCAATGTCATAAGATTTTGTTTTTTCAGGGGTGATAGGATAATCACTCGAATAAGAAAACACTTCATTCGAAACAGTTGTTTCATACAAGTTTGGCATTCTGTAAGCATTACTGTATTTGGCTTTAACCGCGGTGTTATCAAGCAGGTGATATTTTGCCTGCAGGGTAAAATCGGTTTTGCCATCAAATTTAAGGGTATTCTCGTCCTGATAATCTTGGTTCACAGAATCATGGTGGTTGAGGTTTAAAGCCAGCTCAACTGGTGCGAAATCTATTTGCACATTGGCAAAAATTGCGCGCTTAGTTTGTTCACCGTGACGCGAAGTTGATTTGAGTTTAAAGTCTGTCGGTTGCCAATCACGTTTAAAGTTATCTTGCCAATCTTTATGCGGAGAAAGTGTTTCGGTCTGCCAAGATAAACCATAAGTCAGTGTGATTGGTTTGTTTGCAACTGCAAAAGCCGACGCGTTTAACACGCTCACACCATGGCGCTTATTATTCACACGGTGAAAATATTGTCCGGCATTATCACCTAGATTACTGCCAAGAGCATTGTACTGTTGCAAACGGGCGCTGGTGCGCCATACGTTTACACTCAGATCGATTAATGCGTTACTACTCGGCACAAAGCGATAAAGTGCACTGGCACTGTTTACCAGTGCAGAGCCCGGCTGCCATTGCGGCATTGTTTCAACGCCTTCTGGAATTTCTTCAGACATCCATTGATCTTCGCCATGTTCGTCTGTCACTTTCCAAAACTTTGTGTCGCCAGCACCTTGCTTGTACCAATAAGATGCAAGCATTTCACCCGCTTCTTGTTTATGAAAACGGGTGTTTACTTCAAGCGATTGCTCGTCAGTGAACTCGTAAGTTAGCTTGGCAAGATATGAGTCACTCTCAAAGCTGGTGTTTACGACTTCACCATTTTGGTTAACTGGAGGCGGAATTAACACAATATAAGGTATTTCGTCATATGTTCCGGCTTCTGTTTTTGAAGGTTCCCAGCGAATGTATTCTTTCTCTTCGACAAATTCTTCAAAACCATTTGAACCGGCAAAATAGTTACCGACTTTTTTCTTGCTGTAAGCCAGTACAGCTTTCAGATTGTCATGATCGTATGCGGTTGCCAGAGTAAAGCCGCCGCCAGCAAAATCTAACGTGTCATTGTTATTGCTTACTTCGTAATAGTTTTGTAGCCCAAAGCTCTCTGGTACATCCGGCGTATGGTTATTGTTATGGGTGTTTACTTTGACCAGCGCACCAAGCTGTTCACCACTTTTTAAAATGTCTTGAGTATCTAGTGTGCGAATACTCACCATGCCGCCAATTGCACCTGAACTAAATGGTGACGCTTTTGCGGAAGCCCCTTTTTCAATATTTACTTTGCTGATCAAGTTTGAATCGATATAAGTTCTGTCAGATGTCCCCATGTAACCGCGGTTAGTATGGGTTGATTGCAAGCTGCCATCAATAAAGATTGGCACGCGACCTTGACCTTGTACGCCACGAATACCGATATCTAATGCGCCCGCTTCATTGCGTAGGTTGTTTGCTTCGATGCCTGCAAAGCTTGAGAAGATATCTGAGTTTGATAAACCTTTGGTACGAGCTATTTGCTCGCGGTGCATATGTAATCTATCCCCTTTGACTTCAATTACTTCAATATCTTGTTGCGAGCTGTTGGCGCCATCAGCCACAAAGCTTGTTTGTCTTTTATGGTTTGAAGAAGTTTGTGCGCTTACAGCCGCTTCAATGATGATGTTATTGTCGATAATACGCGCGGTTAAATTGCTATTTCGCAGGGCCAACTCTAGCGCTTGGTTTAAGCTAATTTCACCTTGAAGTGCAGGTGCTTGTAGGCCATTTAACAGTTTTGCATCTGCGATTAAGTTCATGCTCGCGGCTTTGGCAACTTGAGTCAGAGTATGGCTCATAGGCTGTTTTACAAGGTTAAATTCATATAATGAAAGCTGATTCTGTGCAGCAGCAGGCAGGCTTAAGCTCAGAGCGAGCGTGAATACAAGGGGAGTGAGTCGTGTGTTTAGTACAGAGCGAGTTCTCATTTTTATACGTCCAAATAAATTACCTATTATTAAAACGAATGAGAATGAGAACTCCTCAATGAATTTTAAAGTTTTTTTGATTTAATTTCGTTTGCTTATAATTAGATGATTATTCAGGTTTTTAACTTCAACAGGCAAAGCGTGTGGTAACAAGGTTACGAAGTTTTCTAACTCTGAAACTAAAAAAGTGCCTGATATAGTTAACTCGTCATGAGATTTAGTTGCTAAGGTGTAACTAAAATCATGATAACGATTGAAGGTTTCAAGCGCTTCATTAAGTGGGGTGTTATCAAACATTAAGCGGCCTCGCTTAAACGCATCGACAAGCGTGATCTCAGGGTCAAATTTGCTGATTACTATACCAGAAGCATAAATAGTCGCTACGTCACCTTTGCTTAACTCAATACGTTCGTGCTGGTTTTGTATGCTTACTCGCCCATGTTCAACCATCACTCTTGTACTATGAGATTTTTTATCCACCGAAAAGCGCGTACCTAAAACGGTAATTTTACTGTTACCCGTACCTATCACAAAAGGCCGGGCTTTATCGCTTGCAACATCGAACAATACACGTCCTTTGAGGAGTTTATTCATTCTTTTCTCGCTATCGAAATTAACAGAAATAGACGCTTTTGCATCGAGTGTGAGCTTACTCTGATCTGGTAATTCGATATCTGTGATTTCTCCACGTTTTGTTTGATAACTGGCTTGAAAGGAAGCAGAGTTTAACGAGGTTGGCCAGTTTAGATAACCAAACATGCAAACACATATTAACGCAAGGCATGCAGCCATCGTCCAAGGGCTTTTGCCCGAATGTCTGGTTGATTGATTTGGTCTACTGGTGGTTTGCTCAAGGCATTGAATGTCTTGCT
Source organism: Pseudoalteromonas atlantica (assembly GCF_043641955.1). Lineage (GTDB taxonomy): Bacteria > Pseudomonadota > Gammaproteobacteria > Enterobacterales > Alteromonadaceae > Pseudoalteromonas > Pseudoalteromonas atlantica_A. The sequence goes on along the minus strand of NZ_JBHZRV010000008.1, from coordinate 185,362 downwards.
TAGAGAGTTGCGACAATAATTGCTCTACTTGCTGACTTTCTTGGTAAGCGAGTAAATGTTTACGGTCTGCATCAAGCCAATGCCCTAAGGCGAGTGCTTGTTCATGCGTTAGCCCTTGCTTTTCTAATGCTAGCCAATGATCCACTTGCTGTTGAATGATTAAATTTTGACGGTCCATTTCGTTTCTCTTATTGTTTTTTTAATTCACTGCGGCACGCAAGCATCGCTACAGCGAGATGCTTTTCAACCATACTGACAGAAATACCCATTTGTTCAGCGATTTGTTTTTGGTTTAGGCTTTTAAATTTGTAGAGTACGAAGGCTTGTTTAGTTTTCTGAGGTAATTGCTCGATGCACCTATAAAGCAAATTAAGTTGCTGTTGGCTGGCCAGCTTTGCTTCAGGTTCATAATCACTAGGTGCGATTAACTCTTGCTCAACAGGGTCGGTCACGGCGTAATTACGGCGATAGTTATCAATAACGATGTGTTTAGCCGTTTTGAAAAATAAAGCCCGTTGCTGGGAAGTATCATGTTCTGGGTTACGTTTACGGTAGCTCAACAAACGTGTGTACGCTTCTTGGACTATGTTTTGTGCTTTATCCTTGCATCCAACCGATCGGGAAATATAACTTAATACTTCAGCGTAATAGCGTTCCAAGTAGCACCAATTTAAAGTTTCTAAAAAGGGTGCGGATACTAACGTTAAATTTAATAAATGACAATAGTTTTTATTTGTATTTGTGCGGTTTGAAAGCAGCTGAATGATTTAAGTTCAGCCCAGTATAACTACTGGGCTGAGGGGGGATTAAAAGTAATAACCAACGTTTATATTAAAGCGACGCTCTGTTTCACTGCTATCACCAGCAATGGAACCGCCAACAAATGGTTGGTTTTTAGCGAAGACATAATCTACGTAAGTGAACAGGCCGCCAGCGGCAATTGAAAAGCCGGTTACGTTCATCCAAGTATCTTCAGTGTTATCTGATTTATCATAAATAACACCGTAGTCATTATAAAATTGCAACCCTGTTACCGGGCCCCACTCCACAGGTACACTGTAAGCAATGTTTGCATTGGTCATGGTTGCTTCTGCGGCAATACTGTCATAGAACGAGTAAGCGCCAACGGCCATGCGGTTGGCATTATCTACGTCGTAGTTGTATTCACCGTGTTGTAGCTGAAAGTTCCACTGACCTACAGTGCTATTTAAGTGCATTGCCCATGCATTGTAATCACCAGCACGATCAACACCGTCATGTAGGCCACCTGCTAAGGCTGAAAAACCTAACTCTGTAGTGCCACCCTCGTGTTCAAAGTGATAACCATAGCGCCCTGAAAAAGTATTGTATTCGCCTATCGCACTTGCAGGCTCTGCGTAAACGCCTTCACCGGCAGTTCTAAAGCCAACAACATCATATGAGTAACGATCGCTACGGTTATCAACATAGCCATCAACTCCCCCTTGCTCATCATTTTTGAAAAAGCCAAGATCGAGTTGCCAGTTGTCGGCGATTTTACGTTTAAAGAGCACACCCATATCGTGGTCATCTTCAAGGCCAATGTAATATGTAGTACCAAAGAAATAGTTATGAGAATTATATGGCCAGTTGCCGAATGGCACTTTAGTGATACCTGCTTGGACTTGCCAGTCATCGGCAAAGTCATAAGCAGCATACGCATACTTTACAGCGGTCATGTAATCAAAAAAACGAATTTCTGCATTAAGCATTACGTCGCCTACATCACCAGAGAAGTTCAGTCTGAAAATATCAAAGTCGTAGTCACCACCACGATCTTTACTGCCTTCATTGTATGATGTGTGGCTGTAGTTGGTTCTTACTGCGCCGCCAACTTTTATACCCTGCGACTTTTTAGCAGGCTTGGCTTCAGCAACTAGCTGCTCTTCAACTTTTTGTTGTTTCGCTATTTGCTGATCAATGGCTTGCTGTTGTTGTGTTGATTTTTGCTCAGCAGCATCCAGTTTTTGCTGAAGTTGCTGCATCTGTTTTTGCAGTAGTTTTAGCTGAGCTTGCATGTCATCAATATCTGATGCATTTGAAGTGGTTGAAACGGTGCCCAGCATAATTGCGAGGGCTATCTTTGAAGGTTTAAGCATGAGTCATCGCTAGTGTTAATTTAGGTAGTATTTAGGATAGATTAAATTAGCTTTTAACCCAAGTCGTGACGGTAAATTAGACGTAAAAAGCAATAAATTTCAAAAATTAAGTCGTTTTAAATAAATAGCTTCTTGTTGTATTGCTGTATGGATGTGAGCTAATAAGAAAACTTATTAGCCGTTATGAAGCCTACTTGATTACTAGGGTCTGTTGACCTTTGAGCACCACCCAATACAAATAGGCTTGTAAACTCTATTGTTCAGGTGTTTTTTGCTCAGCGTGCTTTGTTAACGCACCTACTTCAAGTAATGGAGATGCGTCTATTTTATCTGCATCCATCATTGCAGCAATTCGCTGCATAGATGATAGCAATTGGCTTTGTTCCCACTCATCTAAGGCAGTAAATTTTTCGATAAAGTGCTCTTGTAAAGGCTGTGGGGCATTAGCGAGCAGCTCTTTACCTGTCTGTGTTAGATACAAGCTAACACGGCGCTTGTCTAATTGGCTTCGTACACGATTTACCAAGTTACGGTTTTCAAGACGGTCGAGAATATTCGTTACGGTAGCAGGGCTCAAATTGACATTCTGAGCGATGCGGCTGGCTGTTATGCCATCGCTTTGATCAACCTCATGCATAATAAGTAGCTGGGGGCCAGTTAAGCCAGATGTTTTATTTAATTGCTTTGAATGAAGATCAATAGCCCGGATCACGCGGCGTAAAGCGACCAGTAACTCATCATATTTTTGCATTTTGTATCTCGTAAAAAGGGAGGTTGTCACGATCTTAGTATGACCACAGTTGTTAAATATTACACTTCAAATAAATAGAGTTCAAATAGAAAAATGTGTTTGTGTGTTGAGGGAAAAGTTTAATCAATTTATTGCTACTAAGCACTCTGTGTAGCATAAGCAATGCATAATTTTTAAATGTAAGGGCAAAGCAAAGATAATCGAGATGCTGCTTTGAAAGTGAATAATTTTAGCTTAATAGATATGATGAAAAGAGGTTAAAATTGTTTTGAGTTGAAATAAAAATAACTTAACAGGGCTCTCATTTTATTAAATGTTGTGTGCACTCACATTACTGAACTTAGGCGACAGAGTGAGAAATTATAACTTTGAGCTAAAAACGCTTAATAAATATTTACTATTGCGTAAAGTATTGGGTAAGGTATGGCAGGCTTTTTCATTATTATGGGACGTATTATGAAGTTATCTCCATCTGTAAGTATCGAACATTCTGACTCAGGCTTAGAGTATATTAATGTCGCAAGTGACACATGCACGGCTAAAATTTATCTGCAAGGTGCGCAGTTAACCCAGTTCACGCCGGCGGGGAAAAAGCCGCTGATTTGGGTATCAAGTGAAGAAGATTATCAAGAAGGTAAAAGTATACGTGGTGGTATTCCTATTTGTTGGCCTTGGTTTGGTGTTAACTCCAACCCTGATTGGCCTATCCATGGTGTAGCACGCACTAGCCTTTGGCGTGCCGATGAAGTATCAGAAAATGATGGTGTAATACGGGTTAGTTTAACGCTCCCAATGACGCAAATTGATGAGACATATTGGCCTCACAAATCGACTCTCAAAGTCGAGTTTATTCTTACCGAAAAGCTTGAAGTGCGTTTAACCACTACCAATCTTAGTGACCAAACAATTACTTTCACTCAAGCTTTACACACGTATTTCCCTACACCCGCAATTGAAGAAACTAAAGTAGACGGGCTTCAAGGTTCTAAATTCATAGAGTTCGGTGAAGGTCCATTTGATCAAAGTGAGTTGGTGGGGTTTGCCCGTGAAACCGATATGGTTTATACCCAAGCGCCTGCTAAACAAAGAATTATTACCCCTGATGGGATTATAGAAGTGGGTCGCGAAAACTCAACTTCTTGTGTGCTATGGAACCCTTGGATAGATAAATCTAAGCGCTTATCTAACTTTGCTGATGATGAATACCATACAATGCTGTGTTTAGAAGCTGCAAATGTGATGGATGATAGTGCAACGGTCGCGCCTGGGCAAAGCCACACATTAGGCACTACTATTAGCTGGGTTTGATAGTTTACAGATAGCAAAACCAAGCCAACGTAATTTTGTTGGCTTGTAAAAGGATATATGTACCGTGTTTGAAAATCACCAACTCGACTCTTTACCACAGCACCAAGATATCGTATTTAAACCGCTTGCAGACAATGCATTACTTTATGTGCAACTGAGTTGGTTGTTGTTCTACGTGCCCTTAATGTTAGTTCTTGCTGCTGTTTGTTATTTTAATGATAAATTTGCCAGCATCGCGCAAACCCCTTTGTTAATAGCGCTCCCGATTATTTTAATTTTGTCATTAGCTTATAACGTACTAAGTGTAAGGCTGCGGGGAATAGCAGTACGGAGCCATGATATAGCCTTTAAAAAAGGCGTTATTTGGCAGCAAGTTACAATTTTACCGCTCTCTCGAGTACAACATACAGAAATACATAGAGGCCCTTTAGAGCGAAAGTTAGGCCTTGGCAGTCTTCGTTTATATAGTGCCGGGGGAATGAGTGCTGACTTAAGCATTAGTGGTTTAAGTCACCATGATTGCAAAGATATCCGCCAATTTGTACAAGATTATACTCAGCCTACACACTCAAACACCCAACCCAATGACACAACAATGAGTGAAGCACCAAGCAATGGATGAGCAACAATGGCAAAGAGTATCGCCGTGGGCGTTAGTGTACTTTGTATTACACTTTGCTTTTCGGTTTATAAAAGATGGCATTTTTAATTTATTGCCAATTGCAGTCCTATTTGTAACTCAGGTCCAAAACAAATTATTTTGGGGTCAAATTGCTGCGGGTGTTGCTGTTACAGCGTTACTTATTTATTCGGTTGCCTACTATATAAACTTTCGTTTTTGTATAACCGATGAGCACGACATATTACTCAACAAAGGTGTATTCAAAAAAGAGCGCTTAACGCTGAGTTTTTTGCGAGTGCAGAATGTAAATGTAGCCGAGCCCTTTTATTTTAAGCCACTAGGCTTGGTTAATTGTATTTTCGACGCCGCAGGAAGTGTGTCACAAGAAGTCATATTGCCCGGTGTAACGACTGATTATGCAGATGCCATACGTGAGCGTGTACTTACTTATAAAGAAAATGAGCAAGAACTGAGCTCAGATCCATCGGCAACAGATATTACTGAAGAACAGTCGCAACGAAACTTAACGCTCAGTAATACAGAGGTGGCTAAGTTTGGTTTAATGTCGAATATGGCTATTCTTGCGCTTGCTGCCTTAGCGCCGTTTATGAATGTTCTATTTGAGTTTTTAGAGGAAGCGGTTATTAATCGTCTCGAAACTTTTTATGAGCAAGAGGTTGGCATGCTAGTAAATGCAGCTGCATTGGCTGTATTTTCGATCTTATTTCTAGTGGTTATCATCGCCATTTTCCTGTCTGTGGTGATGGCGCTGATCCGATTTTATAATTATGAGTTATATTTCAGTGAAGGTAAGTTTAAACGTATTGCGGGCTTATTAGAGCGACACCAGTTATCAGTGAGCTTGGAAAAGGTTCAATCAATATCTATTAAACAAAACCTGATTGCACGTGTTTTAAAACGTTACACCATCCAATGCTTTCAGGCCACCAGTGGGCATGCAATGGGCGCAAAAAACAAACAAAGTTTAGTTATGCCTGTACTCGATGTTACGCAAGTCAATCAAATGCTGTTGTGGATTTACCCTTGGCTGGAGCAGACTGGGTTTGACTTAAAAGCACTAAACTTTAAAGGTGTTGAGAGGGCTTTTTTGCTAAAAAACCTAGGCTTTTATGCGCTGGTTCCAAGTGTGTTATTGGCCGCTTTTAGTTATGTTACAGCAACTTTCAATCCCTTGTTTTGTTTGCTTATCTTTGCTGTTTTAAGCATGTTCGTATTTTTGTCATATAAACGGTATGGGTATTATTTTTATCAGCATGAAGGGCGTTACTACGGTATTTTCAGGAGCGGCATGCTGGGTGTGCAATATCGCGTATTTGAATTATATAAAGCGCAAAGTGCTAATAGCATCAGCACTTACTTTATGCGTAAGAGTGGTTTAAAAAGCTTGTCTATACAACTAGCGTCAGGCACGGTTTCATTACCTTATCTTAAAAAGGACATCGCTAATGGTATAATCGACTTTACGATGTTTCAGGCTGAATCAGAGAAACGAAACTGGATGTAAAATACCTTTATTGCAAATAGTTATCAATTGCATTGACTCTTTTCACACTGATATTATACTAATTAATATCAGTTTTTAAAGAATCAGGGATATGATGGTTTTAACATTATGTTTATTAGCGTTTTGCTGTGTATTGGTATTAATGTTTCATATTCGCTGCTGCAAAAAAGCATCACTTTTATGTGCTCGTTGTGGCGTGTTAATAGTCGGATGTTTAATTACGTTGGCTATGTATAGTGGTGGTATTGGGCTCTTGAGGGCATTGTTAGTCTTTGTTGTTTCAGTTTTTATAGTCAGTTTGCTCGTTAGCTTAGTGCAGCCTTTAGAGATTGAGTAACACGTTTTTTTACATTTAAACACTCACTTTTTTTGTCGATTACGCGCATAATACCTGAAAATAAAATATCAGGGATCGTGATGAAAAAAGTACTCGCCACCATATTTTTACTACTTGCAACTAATCTCTATGCGCAAGCAAACTGGCAAACTATCCACACAGAACACTTTAATATTCATTACACGCAAGAGTCCCATGATTGGGCTCGCTCCGCTGCAAATGAGTTAGAAATAGTGCGGACTAAAGTGTTAGCACAGCAAAATCGTGCGCTTGACGAAATAGTCGATGTTATCGTTTTTGACCCACTAAACAGCGCAAATGGGTTTGCAATTCCTCCTTCAACAAATCCAATGATGGCACTTTTTACAACGCCTCCTCAATCTGACACTGTAGTGTCAAACACTGCTGGTTGGCAGCAATTACTCATATTACATGAATATGTTCACTTGGTGCATTTAGCACAGCCTACGCGTAGTGACTGGCGTCAAGCCATCAGAGAGGTGTGGGATTTATACGATTTAACATATGAGTCTATGCCGCGTTGGGCCGCTGAAGGTTATGCAACGTTATTAGAGTCTAAAATGACAGGGCGTGGTCGGTTATTTGATAATTACAGTGAGGCTATTTTAACGGAGTTTGCTCAACAAGGCTCATTACCAAGTTATGACCAGCTCAGTGATGTAGAGGGCGGCTATATGGCAGGTTCCATGGCTTACTTGTTGGGGGCTCGCTTTTTACGCTGGTTAGAGGAGCGTCACTCAGAAGATACCTTAGATGCCGTGTGGACTCGTATGCAAGGGGTTAAAAAGCGCGATTTTGATGAAGCATTTAGCGGCGTATTCGGTGATTCTGCGAAGATGCTTTATCGTCGTTTTATTGCTGAATATACCTATAAAGCCATGGCCAAAGAGCAAACTGAAATTAAGCTAGAGAGCAAAGCTTGGCTCGATTTGGCGTTTCACGCAAGTAACCCTGCTTTATCGCCCAATAAGCAGCAAGTTGCGGTTGTTGAAAGGGATAAAGACGGTAAAACGCAACTCATTATTTACAGTACAGAGCAAAATACGCAAGCAGCAGAGGAATTTGCACAAGCTCAGCAGGAAATTTTGAACGATGATCCGCTCGATATCGTCGATTCAGCACCTGCGGTATTTAAACGAAAACAACAAAAAGTATTGAACCAAATTAACCGTGCGGGCATTCAAAACCCTCAGTGGCTAAACGATGAGGAAATATATTTTGGTGCGTACACGAATAATGATGATGTAAATAACACCCGAGTAGCGGATATCTTTAGTTGGCATATAAATACTGGCGAAGTGAAGCAACTGACTGATCTTGCAGGGCTACGTCGCTTTAGCATTGCTGACAATGGCCAGACTTTATACGCTGAACGTTCTCGCTCAGGTTACTCTGAATTGGTGAAATACGATGTTCAAACGGCCACAGCTACGCCTTTATTCGATAAAAGCTTAGAAGATGTATTTGATTACCCAGTACTTAGCCCTAATAAAGCTAAATTAGCTTACTTAAGAACAACCTATAACCACAATTGGCAGTTGTATATACAAGATTTAAAGGCAGGAGAAACCCATAGCGTGCCAATGCCCAAGGGCTACCAATACTTGTCTCAGCCAAGCTGGGGACGTAATGGTCAATCGTTGTATTTTGTGGCAGGGTTAAGCGGCGCACTCGATATTTATCGCTTTGATATAGCTGAAAATACATTAATCCAAATGACACGAGGTCAAGAAGCGTTCGCTCATCCTCAGGTAATGAACGATGGTACTATTTTGTATCTATCCATTACACATGAAGGATTAAACTTTAAACAACTTGCACCTACCCACAAAGGCGAGGTTATAACAGAGCTTGCAACAAACACCCTTGCGCCGCAATTTATTGTTGAGAAGCACCAACTACCAGCAGCAAAGGTATACACCGCTGAGGTTGGTAAGTCGCTTGATTATGATCCATGGCAACAAAATGCAACAGCGGCTTTGGGAGCGCAATATAACTCTGCCTCAACATCACTGGTTAATGTAAGTCTAAAAGGCAGCGATTTACTTAAGCAGTTTGATTGGCAAATAGGTTACAGCGCAAGCATTAATAATGAGGCGCTTTCAGGGGCATTTGCCGAGGTGAAATATGGATTGAATCACTTGGAATATAATGCCAAGTTGTTTATGTTTGATATGGATGCCACAAAGCAATCGCGCGCAACAAATAGCCCTGAACATACCAAACATGGTGGCTATGTTGATGTGAAATACTTATTTAGTCTCGGCCAGCTTAAAATAACCCCCTCAATTGCATACAACTACACTGATATAGACACAAAGGGTGACAGCGAAAGCAATCAGCAATGGTTAAGAGCAGCTGTTTCACAGCGTTGGAGCCATGATCGCCAATCATTTTCTATTGGCCAAAGTGTGCTTGCTCAATGGTATGAAGGTGATAATGATAACCATGATTGGCAAGGCTATGACTTTGCAGCCAAGTTATTCGGTAAAGCGTATGACATCCCTTTATATGTGAACTACCAACAACGGTATCGTGATAATACCCGTTTGACGCTCGGTAGTTTTAGTTCAACGTTAATTGCTAATAATGCCCATGCAGAATATGTGTTTGCGAAAGAACTCCCCTTTAATGCTGCAACGGCAGAGCGTTACCAGGGCTATGGCGGCGGGATGAGTTTTGCCCAAGGTATGCCGTGGTTCTATTATCAGCAACATCAAGTTGACAGTGAAGTGTTCGCTCAGAGCTACGGCATTAAATGGCAAGACTCAATAGGTTTTGGTCTTGCAAGCGCGGGCATAAACGACCTTCATGTTGATTTTGGCTTGGCAAAAGTTGAAGGTGATAGCTTCGAGGATGAATTAAGAGGATGGTTAGGCTTTTATTATTCTCTTTAATCACGCTAATGCCTTGATGAACTTCAAGGCATTTTTCTCAAATTACTTCAAGCCGCCGATACTCTTAGTTGAAGTTATGCTTACTTTTTTTTTGTAAAAACAGATGCCAGCTTTGCAGCATATACACTGCGTTGTGTTTCATCTCGCTCAAGCTTCATAGCTTGTTCCAGCAGCCTTTTAGTGGCACCTAGATGACCTTGTTGGTAGCGAATTTTTGCTAATGCTACATAGGGCTCAGATAAGTAAGGGGCTTTATCGATGGCTTCATTGATGTATTTTTTAGCAGGCAAATATTGCCCGCTTAATGCCTCTGTTTCACCTAAAACAATTAGCTGATAAGGATCTTTTTCCGTTTGGTCTAATTTTTGGTTAATCTTTTCAACCAGCATCTCGTTGCCAACATCTTCAGCCAATGCTTTGTAATTGCTTAATAAGTTCAAGCTTTCTAATTGATGGTCAAAGGCGCTTTGGTAAATACGATGTGTTGTTGCTTGATCATCCACACGCCTGTGAAGAATAGCGGCTAAATTAAACAACTCAGGATCATCAGGCGTGAACGTATTGGCTTTGGTTAATAAGCTATAAGTTAAATTGTAGTTCTCTTGCAACAGCGCTTCTGCTGCAAGATTGCTGTAATATTTTGCAATGAGATCATTAATGCTTGCGCTACCGGAGTAAAAGCTCCCTCTTGATGGAAAGTAATCAACGATTACACCTGGGCGGATAAAAATAATTTGACCTTCTTGCTTTTCAAGCGGTTTATACAGCTTGGTTCTGAAATGATTTGCGATAAACACCAAATTGCCCTCTTTGGCATAAACAGGCTCGCTAGTCATTTCTTGGAAGGCTGTTTCAAGGCCAATAACATTGGCATATGCTTGAGTCACAATGGCTAGGCTTATACAGTTGCCATGGGCTTTATCGAGCGTTTGTGATGCCGTTAGCGTATCTCCATGATAGGTAAACCCGTCTAAACTGCTTTCAATATAATTATACAAAATGAGTTCGTCAGATTCGCCTAGTAAGCGGTTCGCGTTTACGTAAGCCATAAATTTTTGCTGTTCTTGCTGCGGAAGTTGAAAAAGTTGTTGCTGGGAAGGCACGGCTTCAATTTCAAATAAGGAGTGATTTATCAGTTGCGCTAATGATGGGGTCTTTTGAGTTGAGGGGGCTTTGGGAGCCGTAGTTGTGGTGCACCCTGCTAATAAGCCAATAAAAAATATAAAATAAATTTTCATAATCACCTCGCATTTATTTTTACATTACGCCGAAGTACATTTTTTATCAAGCAAGAAAATTAGCGTGGGTTGTCACCTCTTTCTTAATCAATTTGATACTAAACGCGTATAAAAACTGTTCATACTGTAATGCTAACTTGCCAGTTGATGATTGCTTTTATTTTCATCAATAGTTGCGTGTTAGATTTAGATCTATACAATGCCGCGCCTCACATAAATCAAATTAAAACAGCAGTTTACATAAAGCTTTTGTTTTATTTAAAAGTCTTTAACCTATTAACTAATTTGTAACGAGCGAGGTTTGCTTTGGCGCATTATTTGCCTATATTATCATCATTTATTTTAGTGTTTAGTTTTTTACCGCTATTAAATAAAATCCGCAAAAACCGAAGTGTATCGGGATTATCATTATTGATGATGACGTTTGGCGTAGCGCAAAGTACGTATTTTATTACCTATAACGTGTATTTTGAGCGTTTTTACATGGTATTGCCCTTTGTCGTAACGGGTGGCTTAAGTGGCCTTATTTTGTATTACTTTGCGCGCTACAATGCCAAGCGTGAACAGCGTATCCAGTTAGCAGCAATGTTAGGTTTTTCACTATTACCTTTTTTGTTATTGTTAAACCCACTGTTAGAGGCTGCTCAAGTACTTACGTGGTTGACGTTTGTTGGCTTGATCATGAGCTCTGTGCGTGTGATGCCCCAAACATATAAAACACTTCGCAGTGGTGACATTAGCAATTTAAGCGCTCGTTACTTTAGCTTGCAGTTTATAGCGGGCCTATGTGGCTTATTTGCCGAGCTTGCAATGGCGACCCCAAGCACTTCACACATCTTAACGTTTGTCATGATACTGCTGACAAATGCTGCTCAACTTGGCTGTATTCAATATTACAAAATGCGCCCAGTCGCAGCTTAGCCCACCAAAAGTGAAATAGCTTTGATGCTCAATTAGTTTGTGTATGGAGGTTTACCGTAAATAGACTTCCATGCACTGAGCTTTAAATGCAATTAACTATTCATCAAATAGACGCGTTTTCCAGTGAGTTATTTAAAGGTATTTCGCCGCTGTAATTGATTTAGATACATAGCTTAGTGATCAGCTGATGCTAATGAAACCGCGTTTACGTGCAAACAAGCCGATGGCAGTTCCAAAGCAAGCACCTGAAGAGATACAGGTTATCCCGCCAGCACTGTATAAAGTCTTGTCTATACAACCATCTAAGGTGTTGAAAAATAGTTAAGCTTACTTAAAATATTGTATCCACTTGATGTTGTTGCAACCGCACCAAGCACACAATGTGATTTTATTTTATGTTATTTTTGGCCCGCCAGTGGGGGTGATGAAGGTTATGTTACCGGCTCAATTCATACGGGTCTGGCGCCTTACTGGGCGCAGCAAATAGGTAAAAAGTCACTCAGCGCGTATCGAGCTTCAAGCCGGGGTGGGCCTATGCAATGTGATGTAAGTGATGATGAGGTAACTTTAACAGGGCGAACTGTACGCTATATGCAAGTCATGATTTATTTGTAAGCTTTGGTCTGCTTTATTAAGCACCTAGCGGCAGTTTAATGGTGATTTGCGCGCCATGTTCGGTATTTGCTAACTGTAGCTGGCCGCTATGCTTTTGCACAATATCATTACATAGCGCTAGGCCAAGCCCGTGACCGGTTTTTTTCGTCGTATATAAAGGCTGGAGCGCGTTGTCTAGATTGGCAAAGCCAGGGCCGTTGTCGGTCAGTTGAAGTATTTGCATGTTAGCTTGTTGGAAGCACCGTAAAGTAATACATGGTGAGTTATTAACGGCTTCAAATGTATTTTTAAATATATTGATTAATAGCTGCTCAATAAGCAGCTTATCAGCAAAACATTGTGATTCACCGTCAAAGTTAAGTTGAATATTTTGTTCGGCTGCGTTGAGGGTGACTAAAGCTTTTAGATCAAAGTAGTGCGGTTTTGCTGCGGGTAGTCGGCTCAACTCTGAATAGGCTTTGATAAACTGTAGCAGTGATTCACTGCGTGATTTTACTCGCGTTAACACTTGCCTTGTTTGCTTTTCATTTAATATTTCTGCGCTTAGCAGTGTGTCTGTCATGGATGCCATGGGAGTAAGCGAGTTATTTAGTTCATGCGATAAAATGCGAATTAAATCAGCCTGAGATTGACGTTTAGCATCTTGCAGATGTTGACCAATATAGCTGGCTGTGATCAGCGTTTGTTTTGCATCACTAAGCGCGATACGTTGCACTTGCCAATCTTGATTTAATTGAGCATGACGGCATTGTTTATTTTTAACGGTGAAACCGCATTCAGTTATGCTCATACCGCGTAGTAACGGCGTTTTAAGCTGTTGATACATAGGTTGGTTGAAGAAAATAAGCTGCTCTTTTTCATTGAATAAGGCGATTGGGTGCGGCCAATGATGAAATAGTCCATCGATCAAATGGGTTGCTTGTGGTATCGGCTTGTTAAACAGCGCGTCAATTTGTGCGCCGAGCATGGCCCAAGGAGAGTGCGGGCCGCTAAAGTCCAAGCTGAGGTTGCTTTGCCCTTGCTGCTTTGCGTCAATATAGGCTTGCAGCTGAGCGATAGGTGAAAAGTAAGCGTTAAATAGCCGATAGATACACATTATAAGCAGGTAACTTAAGCAGATAGACAGTGTGACAGTCAGTAGTACGTCTTGGCTTAATTGATAAACCCAGCCAGTACTTGGCACAATAATAGCGCAAAATATAGCAGTGAACGTGCTAATGACCTTGGTTTTATGGCTCGCTTTAAAGTTACTCATCAAACCCTTCTAGTTGGTATTTTTCCATCCGTCGGTACAGCGCATTACGTGAAATACCTAAGCTTTTTGCAGCTGCAGTTATTTGTTGGTTATGCTGTTGTAGTACGTCAGTGATCCGTTGTTTTTCAAGCTCTTCTAGCGTGAGCTTTGGAATTGATTGACTTGAGCTTGCTTGACTGTCCAGCATTATATGGGCTAACTCGATGACGCTCTCTGTACAAATCAACATGGCGCGTTCAATCACATGGCTAAGTTCACGAATATTACCCGGCCAACTGTGGCTGCATAACAGCTCTTCAACGTTTTGAGATAGCGTGCAGGGCGGTTTGTTATATTTAGCAGCAAAATGATTAATAAAATGTGTGGCGAGTGGCAATATATCGTCTTTTCGTTCACGTAAAGCAGGTAGGTGAATAACAAAGGTGTTTAAGCGGTAATATAAATCTTGGCGAAATTGCCCATCAGTAATGGCTTTAGAGAGGTCTTGGTTGGTGGCGGCAATCAAGCGAACGTTAACTTGTTCACTGGCGTTTGCACCAAGCGGCGTAAATTCACCCGTCTCAAGTACTTGCAATAATTTAGGCTGTAAATGAACAGGCAATGTACCTATCTCATCCATAAATAAGGTGCCATTCTTGGCGCGGCTAAACGCACCCGTGCGGTCTTGCTTGGCATCGGTGAATGCGCCTTTATGATGACCGAATAATTCACTTTCAAATAAAGACTCTGCAATAGCCCCCATATTTAGGCTCACAAGGGCAGCTTCATTGCGTGTACTTAATTGGTGTATACGTTTCGCTAGTTGTGATTTACCCGTGCCGTTTTCCCCTAAAATTAATAAGTTCGCATCGGTTGGTGCAAGCTGTTTGATAAGTATATCGAGTGACTGCATCGCACTGGATTGTGCAATCCAATCATTTTGCGGTAAGACTTTTGTTAAGGGCTTTATATGATTGTCTATTTGACTGAGTAATTTTTCTTTACGCCATGGCTTTTCAATGAAGTCTTTTGCGCCATTTTGTAACCCGGTGACTGCAAGCTCAATATTGGCCCAAGCGGTCATTAGCATAACGGGAATATCCAAAGGGGTGATTTGTTCTAGTAGTGCAAGGCCTTCTTTACCAGAAGTGGTATCACGGGTGAAGTTCATGTCTAGCAACACCAGTGCAGGCGTTAACCGACCAAGCAACTGCATGCATTGGCTTGGTCCATCAGCTTCAACAACTCGATACCCTGCTTGCTCGAGCAAAATGCAAAGAGCAAAGCGAATGTCGTCGTCGTCATCAACAACTAAAATAGTGTGTTGGCTCATACGGGTTATGATGGCAGCATTAGCTGCCAGCTCCTTAAAAGTTTATTGCTCTCTAAGCGCGCGCATAGGGTCTGCATTAATAATACGCCATACTACCAAAATAATGGCAATAAAGACGATAGCAATCAATAAACTAGTAAATATTGTTAGTGCTTGCCAAGAAAATGCGGGTAACAAAGGAATGGCGCTTTGCAGTGCTAAATAAAGGCCACAAGCGAGGGTAATAGCAATAGCTAGTGCGCTCAGCAGTAAGCTATTAAAGCTTTTTAAAGTACGTTTCATAAGGTTGATTCGACTTGCTCCGGTTGCCATGCGTATAGCAAGTTCAAAGCGCTTCAATTCTGTAAAGCTCATCGCCATACCATTACTACCTACGGCTGCAAGTAGCAAAGTTAACAGAGACAATGCACTGATAAAATAAAACTGTACGCGCTGCGGCATTGTTTGTTCTGCCCAACGTTCATCAAGTGTGCGTGCATTTACTTCAATAACTTGTGGGTGAGCATATTGAATAGCTTGCATAATGGCATTTTTATCAAAGCGTTGCTCAGGCGGCAGTTGCATAGCAAGCGTGATCCCAAAACTAGGGGAATCATGCGAGTAGCTGTAAAGCATAGTCGGGTAACCCTGATCTTTAGCCATCATGGTGTAATTGTCTGCGATTACTCCAATAACTTGACGGTTAGAGACTTTTTTACCTATTACCGATTCAATAGTGCCATCTGTGGATAATTGCTTAGCAAAGGTTTCGTTGATTAATGCCACGGGTTCTAAATTTTGATATTGCGTTTGACTCATATTTTGCCCTGCCAGCAAGTTGAGCTTATAGGTCTGTAAATAATCAGGTGCAATATTAATCGTCATATAGGTAAAGCGCTCTTGTGTTTGCTCATCCTCAGTCATATTTATGACAGTATTAAAACTAAAGGGTTCGCCTTGGCTTTGTAGTGAGATGATACCAGGCTGCACTTGTAAAACGGCCTGTTCAAGTAGGTTTTTAATTTCGAGCGCCCCTTGATAGCGTTGTTTTGTTTTTTGCTCTGCGGCCTCAGGGTCTTGCGCTACTTGTTCCTCAATCTCTGCAGTATTTAACACAGGGTCATCGTTATTTTGTAGGATTACATTAGCTATTAATGTATTGCCTGGCTCAAAACCTAAGTTAATATTTAGCTCATCGTAGGCAGTATTTGCCAGCATCGCGGTGCCCGTTAAAATAACAGCAGCCGAGCTTAATTGGGCAATAAATAACACTTGGCTAAGACGGGTCACTTTGCCTGCGTTGACACCCTTATTACCGTTATTGAGGTTGCTAATTAGTTGTGCTTCATCGAACTGACGGGTTGATAGAAATGCAAAAAATAAATTGATAATCAGCACAATTGCAACCGCAACAGCAATAGTTATTGCATCAATTTGCACCAGTTCAAGCATCGCGATATTACCGCCACTGATGATAGGTAATAATCTGATCAGCCAAGCGGCACCTAACAAACCTAATACTGCGGCGAGTAAAAAAGTACTTAAGTTTTCTAAGAAACTCATTACTAATAACTTGTTGCGTGAGGCGCCCATACACAGTTGCGTAGCAAATTCTTGTTCGCGTTGTTGATAATGAGCAATAAATAGGTTCAGTAGGTTGAGGCTTGCCATCACAAGTAAGATGACCACCGTCGCTAATAAAAACAACAGCATGGTTTGCTGATCTGCCATTAGATTATCGCGATATAATGTTGCCGAGCTTTCTGGGTTCATGCTCTCAAACATTTGTTTCATAGGGCCAAGTTGATCACCTTGGTCAAGGTAATACTGCTGCCAAAAACTCTCCATATCATCGGCCGTAAATGCACGTTCGGTTTGGCGAAAGAGGGGCAGCAGGCTGCCGTTGATAGACATTTGTGTCGGCATTGCTGCTTTTTCGGCTAAATCATAATAACGCCACACTTGCTGAGCATATTTCTCATCGTTATCGGAATTAAATGATGAAAAGTCACTGACCACTCCGCGAATTTGCACCGATGTGGCGTCTATTTGTAATGTTTGACCTATTGCGTTTACGCTTTTTTGGAATGCGCTTTGCCATAAACTCTCAGAGATCCACACAGAATTTTGTGTATTGACGTTGTTTGGTTGCTCACCGAGTAGCAGGGTTCCTCCGACCATGGTCATAAAGTTATGACTGGCATCAAAACGTGAGACCGGGTAATTCGTCTCATGTACTTTTACTGAACCTTCGTCAGCTTGGTATGCAGCAAACTGGCCGTATCCTTTGTATTGCTCGGCTAATAGTGCAATGCGTTTAGTGGTAAACATAGAAACACGCATATCTTCTGAAACCGCCATGGTACGGTTAATAACATACAGGTTTTTTTCGTCTTTTATGTCAGGTAAAGGCTTAAATATAAGGTGGCTACTCATAGCGACAACGGCAAGTACCGCGGCCAATGTTAAGCTTAGTGTAAGTAAAATGGGCAGGGAAAGGCGTGGCAATGTAAATAGCCGTAAAATACCGTGGCGCAGTGCGCGAAGATAAAAACTCATGCGACAGCCTCCTGATGTTCAACCAATACTTTACCATCGAATAAACGAATCTGGCGCTGCGCCATTTGGCTGTAACGTTCATCATGCGTCACCATAACAACGGTGGCACCTTGCTTGTTTAAATCAAGCAATAGTTGCATGACAGCATCGCCGTTTTGGCTATCTAAGTTACCGGTTGGTTCATCTACTAGCAGTAAATCAGGGTTACCTACTAAAGCGCGCGCGATTGCAACGCGTTGCTGTTGTCCACCAGATAACTGGTTTGGTTTATGATCTAAGCGTGCACTCATGTTTACCGCAGCTAGCTGTTTCTCCACTGCAGTTTTTATTTCTTTGCTAGATGTGCCGCGGTGCTCCAATGGCAATGCCACGTTCTCAAATACAGTTAGGCTATCAATTAAATTAAATGACTGAAATACATAGCCAATATGCTTGTTACGTACGCTGGATCGTTGATCGATTTTAAGACTCTGTGTATCAATATTAGCTAATTGATAATGGCCATCAGTTGGCGTATCTAGCAGGCCTAAAATACTGAGTAGGGTAGATTTTCCGCAACCTGATGCGCCAGAAATAGCGATGAATTCACCTTTATTTATCGTTAGAGATACATCTTGCAAGGCATGCGTTTTAACTTGGCCTTTACTGTAAACTTTATTGATATTGTTAATTGTTACGAGTGCAGTCATGGGATTTTCCTTAAAGTTTTGAAGTATCTAAAGCCAAGTGGCTGTAATTATGCCATTGGCTTAAATCATTTGTGATAATTTTTTCACCAGCAATAGCCCCTGTGGTAATTAACAGTTCAGAGCCTGTTAATTCGCCAAAGGTGATTTGCTGTTGTTGTAGTTGTGGTTGGTTTGGGATTTGTTTATAGAGTTGTTGTGCGCCAAGTGGTTTTAAACCGGGTTGCTGGCTCACATATAATGCATTCTCTTTGCGTTCAACGAATACCAATGCATTAACCGGTTGTGCTGGGCGTAGGTTTAAAGGTAATGGCTCGCTCAAATGTACTTCAGCAACAATAAAGCCATTGTCGACTACAGATGCTAGCTGTTTAACTGTGCCTTTTAGAGTGCCATTAGGATGCTTTAATTCAACAGCAGCACCAAGCTGGATACGCTCAGCAATACGTTGTGGGATATTCAGTCTTGCCATTAATTGTGTTTTTGAACCAACGCGCGCCATTGCTTGCCCTTGGCTTACCCGCTCTCCAAGTTCAATATTTAAGCGTTGCAGAGTACCTGCAATCCCTGCGGTGATAGTTAATGCCGCAACTTTGTTGTTGACTAAATCGACTTGTTTTTTTTGCTGTGTTAATAAAATTTTCTGTTGCTCAAGTTCTAGCTTGTGCATTTCTTTTTGTTTTTCAAAGCGGTAATTAGCAAACTCTAATCGCTTTTTTAGCTGGTTATGTTTAAGAGTCGCGCGTTCTAAATCAATTTTGGCCGCAATGCCTTGATCTGATAGGCGCTGGTTTACGTCAACATCTAACTTAGCCCCTTGTATTTGACTATCAATATCAGCCAATTCGGCTTGGAAGGTGAGTTGCTCGTTTTGTTTTTGAAATTTAAAGGCCGCAAATTCAGAGTTCATGCGTTCAAGCTTTGCTTGTGCTTCAAATTGTTGCTGTTCTAGATCTGGGTTTGTGAGCTTGGCAATGATTGTGTCGGCTTCAACATCAGCGCCAGCGCGCAGGTAAATTTCACTGACTTGGCCTGTCGCGGGCGCACTGATCAAGCGCTCATAGCGTGAAGCGTATTGACCATACACTGGCGTCATAATATCAATATCGCCTTGCTGTACAGTAACTACATTGAGCGTGTTAGCGTTAAGCTGGGGTGTGGTAGGTTTAATAGTGAAATAGCCAACACATATGACAACCACAAGCGCTGCCATAATTAGCACAATTTTAAATCTGTTTGGTTTAGTTTTTTGGTCAATATTGATATTCATTATCTACTCATCATCTTGGTTGATACTGTAGTTAATGAAAGTTTAATGCCAAAGTTTAATTTGTTTAAATTTCAACGGTTTGTCTGTTTTTGTGGTGTTTTTTAGTAAATGTGTGTTCGATATCGAACACGGGGCTGTTCGGTTTTGAAAACAAAAAAGCCGCACTTGAAGTGCGGCTTAATATTACTGCATAGTGTTTTATGCTTCGAGCGCTTTGCTAATTAAACGGTCGATATACTGCTTATGTGCTTTAGTTGCTGTATCAGCACCCCATGGCGTGCTGCTATCTGCAATTTGTGTCAGCTGATAAAGTGCTGCGGTTTTTGCTAAGTTGTCGTGCTTACTTGCTTTACCCAGACCCGCAATTGCAATTAGCTGATTTACATATTGAATTTGTAAGTTGTGGCTAATTGAGTTTGCTTCTTTACTGTCAACAAAAATACTTGCTGTTAAATCGCCCATAAACTGATTTAAGCTATATTCATTACCGTACAGTGCGGTGTCTGAAATACGCTGCATAACAGCTGGATGTAATAGTTGTGCAAGTACAGACTTTTGCATTCCTAAAATCATTTTATGTGGTTTTGGATCTTCGTTTTTACCGTAATGATTAAAACCACGGCGTTGCTGCTGCATATAGTTATAAAGCGGTTTCATGCTACTTAGCACATCTGGAGCAAATACATTTTTCGCTAAAATTTGCATCGCTTGTTGTTGGCGTTCAAGGGGAACTGGTGTAAATGGTTTTACATTGTCATTACCACCAACTACAGCACGCTCAACGTAAACTCCACCAATTTGGCGCGAGATAACGTTTGCTTGCGTTCTGTACTGACCGAATAGACTGTTTGCAGAGATTAAGAGTTGCTGATGAGATTCACCTTCAACGCGCGCTGTGTCTTTTAATTCAGAGAACAGTTTGTTGATCAGCGCCATTCTGTCTGCGCCGTAAGCCGCTGGGTTTGATGACATATCACCAATCATTACGCGCGGGTCAATATGACGACCTGGTGCACGCATGTCATCAGCGTCATTACCAAAAGCAAGTTCATGCTCTGTTGAGCGGGCAAGAATCTGCTCTAAGCGTTTTTGCTCGGCTGCCTCATCTGTAAGTGCTGCGCTATAACCAAACTCAATAGCCCAATCATCATATGGACCCGGTTTAGTTTGGAAAATATCACCTTGTTGCATGCCAATTGGAGCTATATTTGCTGGTGCGTAATCCATGACAGAGCCTGTGACAATGCCTTGGGTTTTTGTTTTGTCATGTACTTCTTTTTCGTCCCACAAGATAGATGATTTCATATTGTGGTTTAAACCTAGAGTATGACCGACTTCGTGCAGTACTAACTGAGTTAAACCTTGGCGTAAGATTTCTTTATCTTCAATGCTCGCGCCCGTTGAAAGGCTATTGGCCAACATCATATTTTGTTGAATTTCGTGTCCTAAAGAACAGTTTAATTCGTCAGTGCTTACAGGGTTGTTGGTGTGGCTCATAGTACCTTGGGTAAACAGCGTGTCATAAATCCAGCGGTTTTTCATAAATACAAACTCAAGCATGATATCTGAGCCAAGTATTTCACCGGTTAATGGGTTGGCAAGTGCTGGGCCGTAACCGCCAAATGGAGGTTTAGGTGAAGATGTCCAACGTAAAACGTTGTAGTTAATATCGCCAGCATCCCAGTCTGCATCATCAGGTTGAATTTTTACTTCGATGGCGTTTTTAAACCCTGCTTTTTCAAATGAACTATTCCACGCTAGAGTCGCTTCTTTAATAGTGTCGCGCCATTCAATTGGCGTAGTGTTCTCAATCCACCAAGTAATTGGTTTAACTGGCTCCGATAGTGCCGCGCTAGGGTCTTTCTTTTGCAAGTCCCAACGTTTAATTACATCTTCATAAGGGGCCCAGTCTGGCGAAGTCATTTGGTCAAACTGATTGGTGAAATAACCAATACGTGCATCATCAATGCGCGGTTGATAGTTGTTTTCTGGTAAAGCAACAAATGAGTGTTGTACTTTTACCGACACATTACGCGGATCACTAACTGCGCTTGAACCGCGAACGCTAGGGTTGGCGTTTTCAAATACATAATCTACCACAATATCAAGGTTATTTGCGTATGGGCGCTGTTTAATAATACGCGATTTTTTATCGCTCAATTTACCCACTTTAAAACGCTTTTTAGCATTTTTGTCGTTCGGGTTTGGCCATGGTGATACTTTGTGCAGTGCTTCACTTAAAAATAGTTTCTCTACTTTAAATGCAATTTTGTCTGCTTCGTGTTTTTCAATTTTGATACTTGCAAGCACGGCTTCGCTGATATTGGCATCGGCTGCTTTAGCAATGGCGCTGTTTTCATCAAACTGGTAGCGTGGAGTTTTGCTGATGATATCAATACGGTCAAAGTACTTTCTAAACTCAATTAGCTTAGTTTCACGGTACGCGCCACGAAAATGCCCTGCATCGGTTACACCATCAACAGTATGCGCAAAATACACAAAAGGCGTATCAAGTTGAGACTCGTTGATAACCATTAAATGATCACCGGTTTTTTCGTCTTGATACAGGCTAAAAATACCTGCAAATTCAGTTTTGCCTTTAATTAATTCAGCAATCGTTTTGTCTTTTTTATCATCTTTTTTGTCTGCAGCTAATGCGTGGCCGCTGGTCGCTAAAGCTAAACTTAATGCTAGCGTAAGGGTGGTTAATTTCATTTTCTGCTCTTTTTCGGCTTGTTAAAATCATCTGAATTGTACCGAACTTAGTCATATAAAAAACATATCTAAGATGAAAGAGAGATTTTTAGAGTTATCTGCTTGAATTTTATAAACTGTTTTTTGTATCAAAATATAACAAGCGACTAATATAAGTGAGTGGGTTTTGTAACAGTTACTTACAAATGTCACGTTAATGTTTCATCTAGCTCTGTTATTATGGTCTCAGTAAAAAATTAAGGAGATTAATTATGCGAACAACGTTACTTAAAGGGATCCTTCCTTTTGTGATTCTGGGCTTTGGTGTCGCTGGATTCATGGCAATTAATGCCATTGCACAAGAGCCGGAGAGCAAAGAGATTGTAGACACGCGCCCTACGGTAGAGGTTGAGCCTGTATCTGCTAATAACCACCAAGTAGTTATTAATAGTTATGGTGAGGTTAAGCCGCTGGAAAGTACACGTTTATCTGCGCAAGTGTCAGGTGAAGTGGTGAGTTGGCATCCTAATTTTGTTGCCGGTGGTATTGTGGCACGCGGTGAAACCTTGTTTACCATTGAAAAAGACAATTATGAAGCCGCATTACTACAAGCTGAGGCTGAATTGGCACAAGCGCAAGCACAATTAATTGAAGAACAAGCACAGGCTAAAGTAGCAGAAGATGAAGCGAAGCGTTTTCCAAATAAAGAGCGAACAGCGCTTTTTTTACGTGAGCCGCAAGTGCTTAGTGCGCAAGCATCTGTTAAGTCTGCTCAAGCACGTTTAAAGCGCGCACAACGAGATTTAGATAACTGTGAAGTAACCGCGCCTTACGATGCATTAGTAGTGAGCCGAGAAATTGGTGTTGGTCAGTATATCAATATGGGTTCTCAAGTGGCTGAGCTAAATAACATTGAATCAGCAGAGGTTATTATTCCAATTGCTGGCTTTGACAGCGTGTTTTTACCTGAGCGTGTAAAAGGCGTTAAAGCGACCGTGATAAAGTCTGGTCTACATGGCTTTAGTCGCGAAGCGCAAATCGACCGCGATTTAGGGATTGTTGATACAGCAACACGTATGAGTAGCTTGGTTGTTCGCATTAATGACCCATATGGATTAGCTAACAAGCACCCAGCGATTAAATTTGGCACGTATGTACAAGTTAATTTTGCAGGCGCCATGCTTGAAAATATTTATCGTTTACCACAAGAATTAGTTAACAACCAAACAGTCTGGATCGTGAACGCTGAGCAGCAGCTTGAGGCACGCAAAGTAAAGGTTGTGCGTGAAGAGGGCGAATATTTTTACATCAGTGATGGCTTAGAAGCCGACGATAGGCTAGTTGTGACGTTACCTGAGTACCCGCAAAAAGGGATGGCGGTAAAAATTGCAGGTATGCCTGACGTTAAACAAAATGAGGCACTTCAAAGTGCTGACACAGAAAAGCTTTAATAGGGTGACTGCGTTATGAATAACACTGAACTACCCAGCTCTGAGCAGCCACAAGCTGCTCCAAAACACGAAAAGCAAACGGGTATCATAGCCTACTTTGCTAATAACTCAGTTGCAGCTAACCTGATGATGTTTTTTATTATCATCATGGGTGTTATTAGCTTCTTCACTATGCAACGTCAGATGTTTCCAAACGTTGAAATTAATTACATTTCTATTAATGCTAATTATCCAGGGGCATCGCCTCAGGAGATGGAAGAAAGCATTTTAATTAAGATTGAAGAGTCTCTAAAAGACATTACTGAAATAAAGAAAGGGGTGTATCGCTCATTTCGTAACGGCGGTAGTGCCCAGTTAGAAATTAATACCGACGCTGAATTAAGTGAAGTGCTTGATAAAGTGAAGCTACGTGTTGATGGTATTGCGACTTTTCCAGCAGGTATGGAACCGGTCACCATAAGTCAAATTGAGTTTCGCCAAGATGTTATTGGTATGACACTGGTTGCTGATCTGCCGCTAAGCGAGCTTAAACCGATTGCTAATCGCATTGAAGATGAACTATTGCAGCTATCGAATGTATCGCTGGTGGTGAATGATGTGCCATTGGATGAAATTGCAATCGAAATCGAACCTGACACTTTGCGCCAATACAACCTCACGCTCAATGATGTTGCTGCTGCAATTCGTCGTTACTCTGCAAACTTTTCAGCGGGCCAGTTAAAAACCGATGCTGGTGTTATTTCTGTTCGCGTTGAGAACCAGTTTTACTCTGGCGAAGAGTTTCGTCAAATCCCTGTAAAAATAGGTAATAATGGTGCGAAGGTGCTGCTGCAAGATATTGCGGTCATTAAGGACCAGTTTACGGAAGGTGAACGTTACTTTAAGTTTAACGGTGAGAATGCGGTTTATTTATCTGTAAAAGCAACAGAAGATCAAAACATGATCCCCGTTGCAGAATCAGTGAAAGCTTTTATTGAGCAAAAAAATAAAGACCTGCCATTAGGTGTACGTTTAGTCCCATTAATGGACATGACTTACTACCTCAATGCCCGTTTAGATATGATGTTATCAAACCTTTTACAAGGTGCGGTTTTGGTGGCAATCATGTTATCAATATTCTTGCGTTTTAAATTAGCATTATGGGTGATGATTGGTCTTCCAGTGTGCTTTTTAGGTGCGATGATGATGATGCCGTTGTTTGGTGTCACCATTAATATTATTTCATTATTTGCGTTTATTATGGTGCTAGGGATTGTGGTGGACGACGCCATTGTCATCGGTGAAAGTGCCTACACCGAAATTGAGAAAAAAGGCGGCGGTGTCGTCAACGTAGTCAATGGTGCTAAACGCGTTGCAACACCTGCGACATTTGGCGTACTAACAACCATTGCAGTATTTGCACCCTTCACACTATCAAGCGGCCCTGAAAGTGCCTTCTTTTATGGAATCGCTGTTATCGTAATCTTGTGCTTAATCTTTAGCTTGATTGAATCTAAACTTATATTACCGGCACATATTGCGCATACCCACTTTTCGCCTATTAATCCAAATGGATGGCGTGCTCGTTTTAATAATCGTTTTTTTGGCTTTGTTAACGGGCCATATAAGCGTTTTGTAAAACGCTGTGTGGAATGGCGCTGGGCAGTATTGTTCTCGTTCATTGCGTTGCTTATTGTGACTTTTGGACTGATTTCATCAAACCAGGTTCGTACGGTGCCAACACCAAAAGTACCACATGATTTCCCACAAATTAATTTGGAAATGAATGATAACGCATCTGATATTCAGACCATTAACGCGATCCGTGAAATTGAAGCTATGGTGCTTGATGTTGATAAACAAACAGAGCGCGAATTTGGTCAAAAAATAGTGCGTGATTTATTGGTCTTTAATCAAGGCCGTACAGAGGCACAATTATTAGCTCCGCTTGTTGAGGAAGACTTACGCCCATACAATGCATTTGAGCTGTCACGTCGCTGGCGTGAGGCAATGCCTAATATTGCAGGTGTTAAGTCGCTGACTATTCAAGATGATGTGAATGGCGGGGGCGGCAATGGTGAGTTTGGTTACTTACTCTTTGGTTCTGATATTGATACGTTAAATGACGCGGGTCGCCGCTTTATTCAGCTACTGCAACAGCAAGAAGGGTTGTTTGATATTAGTTCGACGATTGACCCTGCAAGCAAAGAAGTACAAATGAGCTTAAAGCCAGTTGCGTATGATTTGGGCTTAGATTTAGCGTCTATAGCAAACCAAGTGGGTGCCAGCTTTTATGGTGGTGAAGCGCAGCGTGTTATTCGTGGTGGCGAAGAAGTACGTGTAATGGTGCGTTATCCTAAATTAACGCGTGAAGCATTTTCGTCACTTAAACATGCAGTAGTAACGACGCCTCAAGGTAAAGAGGTATTACTCGGTGATGTGGTTGAGTTAACTGAAAAACCGGGTATTAGCTATATTCGCCGTGAAGGTGGCTACCGTACCGTTTATGTCTATGGCAGCATCGATGAAGAAGTCATTGAGCCGGGTGAAGTAGTTAAGCAGGTTAAAGACAACTTGCTACCTCAACTTAAGGAAGAGTACCCAAGCGTCAAGTCTGAGCTTGGTGGTGCTATTGAGGAGCAGCAAGCGCAAGCCAACGAACAAATCATGTTTTTCATTGGTGGTATGTTCTTGGTATATATTTTACTTGCTGTACCGTTAAAGAGTTACTCACAGCCGTTAATTGTTATGTCGGTTATTCCGTTTAGTCTAACGGGGGCTATTTGGGGCCATTACTGGTTTGGTTTAGATATCAGTTTAATGTCAGGCTTTGGTTTAATCGCTGCAGCTGGGGTTGTGATCAATGACTCTCTGGTAATGACTGACTTTGTTAACCAAGCACGCCGTGGTGGAATAAGCGTGAAAGAAGCGGTTATTGAAGCAGGCTGTGCCCGCTTTAGGCCTATACTGCTAACTTCAATTACGACATTTGCCGGTGTTTTACCTATAATGTTTGAAACCAGCTTACAAGCGAAGTTTGTTATTCCAATGGCGGTTGCACTTGGTTTTGCCGTAATGTTCGCAACGCTGATCACTTTATTATTAGTACCGTGCTTGTACATTATATTAAGTGATATTCGCGGGTTCTTTCGCGGTATATTTAATAAAATTAAAGGTCTATTTCAGCGTAAAAAACAACTCGCTTAAGTACTCTTTAACAGCAAATAAATAGCCAGTGCATTTTGTACTGGCTTTTTTGTTTCTATCAGTTTTAAGTGTTGGTTTTTATATACCCAAACCACCTCAAGATGCAGAGTTTAGCGTTTCATAGGGGCTCAATATCAAGGTGTTACTTTGCAACAATGGGAGCCCCTTTTAAGAAATAACAACGATGAGAGTTAATCCTAACTAAAACCCACACCTTAAGATGGCTTGGGTGTAGTTGATTACATTCTTTTGTTTGATATTTATATAGTGTGGCACTATAATCCAACTGGTTTTGGCAAACTAGTCGAAAGGTTAGGACGCAAAGTTTCCGGTCTAAGGTTTTAAACTAAGATAGCGGGGCTGCTACACATGGTTTATCGTCTCATTGTGTACCTGCGTTCTTAAAAAGTGTTTCTTTTGCCCTTTAAATGTTAGATAGTACCTATTAAGTGTTATTAAGGTGTCGCTTTGTTTATGCATTCGTCATTGACCTGTGGAGAGTGGTCGACAATAGGTTGCTTAAATCATCATACCCGATTATTTGTGGGTGATATGGTGACGGTAACTTTTTATGACGCGCAAGGAGAGCTAGTCGATTTATCATTTGATTATAAGATTACCAGCAGTGAGCAAGGTGAGCCGCAGAGCTGGCCGCGATATATAGCTGAACATATCAACATGTATATTCCACTTGTGGAAGCGGGCAAAATGACAGAGCATGGTTTGGTTGTTGCTTATCGTTCTAATCAAATTTATGCCCTTAAAGGATCGGGAATTATAAATGCAGAGCTGACCTTTCACTGTATAGCTCAATGCGACAACATAAAGAAAGATGAACCTGCGTATGACTATGTTTATCCAAACAAATGCTGCGATTACAATGCAGGCGTTAAAGTTTTACAGCCCAAAACAGGGTTGATCTACAGATGCAAACCTTGGCCGTTCGACCAGTTTTGTAAGGTAAAAGAAGAAAGTAATCCACTTTATGAACCTGGCGTAGGTCAAAGTTGGGGTTTAGCATGGCAACAAGTGTCGTGCAATTAAACAGTTCCCTCTGATGCTATTTAGCATTTTTATGCCCACTCATTTGAGTGGGCTTTTTTATGCGTATTTAAAAAATATGGTAAACTGAGCTTAACAAAAACTTTTACTGGCTCAGCTGTGTCTCAACAAAATATATCATTATCTGCCCTTTCTAAAGCGCCACGTGCGCGCAAACAACCACACGCTTTAACAACACATAATAAAACCCGTGTTGATGATTATTATTGGATGCGTGACGATAATAGAGAAAATAGTGAAATATTAGCGCATTTAAAAGCAGAGAATGATTATTGCGACAACCAACTTGCACCTACAAAGCCGCTTCAAACACAGTTGTTTGAAGAATTAAAAGGGCGAATAGTAAAAGACGATAATAGTTTTCCTGTTAAAGATGGCCAATTTTGGTATCACGCAGAAGTGCGTGGCGATGATGAATATGCCCGCCATTACCGCAGTCGCGATATTACTATGCAAGATAAGCAACTCTTACTTGATGTTAATAGTCTTGCGCAAGGTATTGAGTTTTATGAGCTTGGAGAGGTAGCAGTGAGCCCTAATGAGCAGCTACTTGCTTACTCAGAAGATACTGAAGGGCGCCGTATTTATGCGATTAAATTGAAATCCATAGATGAAGATTCGTTATTGGATGATGTGTTAGAGAACACAGAAGGTCAGGTTGTTTGGGCAAACGATAATAAAACCCTGTTTTACGTTAAAAAAGATCTTAAAACATTACTAGGTTTTCAGGTGTTTCGCCATGTATTAGGCACACCACAAGCTGACGATGTATTAGTTTATGAAGAACATGACAGTAGCTTTTTTATGGGGCTTGGCAAAAGTCGCGATGAAAGTTTAATTATTATTGATTTAGCATCCACAGAAACAAATGATACTTGGGTACTGGATGCGAATCAGCCTCTTGGTGAATTTAGACAGCTTATGCCGCGTGAAGAAGGTCATGAATTTGATATTGATAAACTCGGTGACACCTTTTATATCGTAAGTAATTGGCAGGCTAAAAACTTTCGTTTGATGACAGCTAGCACCGCTACTGTATCGGATAAAGCATTATGGCAAGAACACACGGCTCATCGTGACAACGTGTTATTAGAAGGTGTTGAAATATTTGATGAGTTTTTAGTTCTCACAGAACGAGAGCTGGGGCAAACACGCTTTATTGTTGTAAATAACTTACAACAACGTATGGCGTTAGCGTTTGACGATCCTTGTTATTACGCCGCAATCGCAACTAATCCTGAGAGTAACTCTAAAACAGCACGTATTTATTACTCAAGCTTAACTACACCGGGTTCACTGTATGAAGTTAATCTAGCAAGTGGTGAAAAAACACTATTAAAACAGCAGCGTGTGCTGGGCGATTTTGAAGCTGAAAACTACGCATCAGAGCGGGTAATGGTCGCAGCGCGAGACGGTGACAGCGTGCCTGTTTCGTTAGTGTACCGTAAAGACACCTTTAAGAAAGACGGCACGAATCCATTATTTCAGTATGGCTATGGCGCCTACGGTATAACAATTGATCCTAGCTTTTCGAGCGCCTCTTTAAGCTTATTAGATCGTGGGTTTGTATACGCAATAGCACATGTCCGCGGCAGTGAAATGTTAGGCCGTCATTGGTATGAACAAGGCAAAAAGCAGTATAAACAAAATAGTTTTAATGACTTTATTGATGTAACAACAGCATTGGTTGAGCAAGGCTATGGCGCAAAAGATAAAGTATTTGCCTCGGGTGGTAGTGCTGGTGGGTTATTGATGGGAGCAGTTATTAATCAAGCACCAGAATTATACTTGGGGGTGGGTTGTCATGTGCCATTTTTAGATGTACTAACGACCATGCTCGATGAATCAATTCCACTTACTACAAATGAGTACGATGAGTGGGGCAACCCGAATGACCCAGAGTATTACGATGTTATTGCTGACTATTCCCCTTATGATAATATCAAAGCACAAGAATATCCGCACATACTTGTGACAACAGGTTTACACGACTCTCAAGTGCAATATTGGGAGCCTATGAAATGGGTCGCAAAGATGCGTGAATATAAAATTGACGATCGCGTTTTAATCTTTAAAACAGATATGGATGCAGGCCATGGTGGAGCATCGGGAAGATTTAAAAGCTTAGAAGAAAAAGCATTAGAGATGGCATTCTTCTTAAGCTTGGCAGATTGATCTGACGTTAGGTTTTAGTGTCAGTGGAGGTAATAAATGTTTAAAGTGCATGGAAACTGGCAGTACTCGATAGAACCACCCGTTATTTATATAAAATTGATCGGCTGTTTTAATCGTGAAGGAGTCATGGCATTTGCAACAGAAGTTCAAGCTGAACTAGCTGCATTTGCACCTAATACTATTGAATTTGCCGCTATAAATTTAGCTGATTTTGAACTAGCCACTGCAGATAGCCTCGCAGTGGCTAAAGAATATTTTCATGCTGTGAAAAGTCGTGGATACAAGCGTGTAGATTATATACAACCAAGCTTAATAGCTAAAAATCTGCTTGAACATATTTGGCGTGGTAGTGATATGAGCGTGCACTTTTACCCAACATTACAAAGCTATATTGAGCAATACCCAGAATTTAATTGCGCAAACAAGTGGCTTTAAATAACTAAGCCCTCAATAGAGGGCTTGGTTTTTAATCTAAATAGGCTTTTAGCATCCAAACAAGCTTTTCTTGCTCTGTGATATAGTCGCCCATTAATGAAGCTGTGCCTTCATCGCCAGCATCGCCCGCTTTTGCAAGAATATCGCGCTGCATTTTTATCAGAGTGCTGTAACCGGCTAACAAGTTTTCGACTGCGGTAACGCCATCACTGATCCCTTTCGCTTCTTTGATTTCACTAATCTTTAAATAATCAGAAAATGCATGCAGTGGTGCTCCATCAAGCGTTAAAATACGCTCTGCAATTTCATCTACTTTTAAAAGAAGTAGGTTATAAATTTCTTCAAACTTAAGGTGTAATTCAAAGAAGTTACGTCCTTTAATATTCCAGTGAAATCCACGAGCGTTCATATACTGGATCTGATAACTACTTAGCAAGGTGTTAAGTGCTTTTACGATATCTTCACTTTTTGCACTGTTAAGGCCAATTGCATTTACCTGTGACATGATCTCTCCTTAAATGGATTATTAACGTATTCGCTGTTGTTAAGACTGAGTATTAGTCATTTTTAGTAATCTGTAGAATGGTTAAAATCAATCATGATGATAGCTTAAATCTATCAAAATAAAATTTTAAGCACTCGAACTAAATATGGGAGCGATTTAGATAAAAACGACCCCAAATATCTAAAACATAAAAAATTGATTAAATATAATCCAGTAATATGATCTAAAACAAACTTACTAAGGGCTAGCGAGGAAGCAGAGCCCGAACTTGATTTAGGTCAAAAACTGAGTTTTTTGTGGGCGCATAATCAACCTAGTTAAACAATTAGGAGATGACTCATGCAGGCTAAAACACAAAAAGAAAGTAAAATGGAATTGGTGGTAATTGGTATCGCACTGGTTGCATTTGTAGTGGGGTTAGTAGGACACCTAGCAGGCGCAAGCTTCGCAAATTTTGACACCTTTGGTTATATTGCAGCACCAACGCCCTTAATATTGGCAATCATTGCATTTATTGCTTATAAAGTGGCTGCAAGTGCAGAGCACTAAACAAGTAAGCCAACAATATAGTTCATTACCTGGCGTGAGTAGATCATAGCGGTGTGACTTAAGTGAAACACTTTATGCTCTGCCATGCCATTTAGTTTGGTTTCGTCTAACAAAACGGTGCCATCAGACTGACTGCCTTTTGCTATTAATGGCATCAAGCCCAAGGGTAAATCACCCGCTATGCTGTAAAGCTTGGCTTTAAAAGGCCAATCCCCATTTTTAGACAACAGAAACTCTACGCTGTTTTTCAAAAATACTTCAAAACCCTTTTGCTGCATTTGATGCGCAATATGGCTGCCTTTATGCGGCGTGCCTAATGTAATTACTTTCGTAACATTTTCACTCTGTGAAGAATCTGCTTCAAGGTAGGCCCTTGCAACTAAACCACCCATAGAATGGCATACCAGCGCAGTTTCTTTATCACTAATAAAAGCATCTATTTGATTAAAAATAGTCTCACGATCTGGAGTAAGCGTATTATAGGATAAGTTCAGTATACTCAATCCTTCTTTCTCAAGGCGAGAACACAGTGGGCGCATAACAAAGCCAGACATATATAAGCCATGTAACACTACTACTTGTTGAATTGCCATACGCCCTCTTAATTTATGTAATCTATCACTACATTAATTGTACTGGTTTTACTTCAATGTTAACTGAATCAGAGCTCACCCACACATCACCATCTTGAATCGTGATGGTTAGCGATATATTACGATCGACTAGTGCTGCAAGTGCTTGAGTTGCGGCAAAGTCTAAACTATAAATGCTTAAATTTTTAAAATCATACAACTTAGGTTGATGTTTTTGCCACCAAATAGCTTGGTTATTTTCACCGTAAGTATACAGCACTACCTTTTTCGATTTATTACAGGCTTTTTTAAGGCGTTTTTCATCGGGTAAACCAAGCTCAATCCACAGCTCAATTTCTTCGCTGTAGTTTTTATGCCACACTTCAGGCTCATCGTCAGCCGATAGCCCCTTGGTAAACTCAAGCCCATCACATGCATTAAGAGCATAAGCAAGTAAACGAACCATCAATCGTTGGTCATTTTCAGACGGGTGCTGTGCCAGAGTTAAATTAAAGTCTTGGTAAAGGTGGCGATCCATATCGCTTAGCGATAATTGCGCCTTAATAATCGTCGATTTAAGGGCCATAATAGTTTATTTGAAAAAATTTTCGCCAGTATAGCGCAATTAACCGCTGAGCCAGTTAAAATAGCGCTAATTTATACGTAGGAGTTTAAAAATGGCTATCCAGTGGTTCCCTGGGCATATGAACAAAGCCCGTAATGAAATTAAAGAAATCATGCCACAGATGGATGTGATCATTGAAGTGCTAGATGCGCGCATTCCTTACAGTAGTGAAAACCCGATGGTGACGATCCTTCGCGAAGGCAAGCCGGTCATCAAAATTTTGAATAAAGCGGACTTAGCCGACCCTAAAATGACCCAAGCGTGGAAAGAGTACTTTGAACAAGAAAGTGCAGTTAAAGCGATTGCATTCGGTAATGATAAAGCAGGGCAAGTGCATACTATTAATGAGTTGTGTAGAAAGCTGGTACCGCACAAGGTTGGCGCTGATAAGCAAATTAAAGCCATGATCATGGGTATCCCGAATGTGGGCAAGTCTACGCTTATTAATACCTTAGCAGGTCGTATAGTAGCAAAAACGGGTAATGAGCCTGCAGTGACGAAAGCGCAGCAACGTATTAAGCTTGATGATGGCATTATGCTTTACGATACACCAGGTATGCTATGGCCGAAGGTAGAAAATGAGAACTCAGGTTTTCGTCTTGGTGCTACCGGAGCTATTCGTGATACGGCGCTTGATTATGAAGAAGTGGCCAGTTACACCGCTGAGTACTTATTACATGCCTACCCAGAACTATTAAAAGCACGCTATAAAATTGATGAGTTACCACAAAGTGATTGGGAATTTGTTGAAATGGCGGGCAAAAAGCGTGGTTGTATTCGCGGTGGCAACCAAATCGATACCTATAAAATGTCTGAAATCCTTATCAATGAATTACGTGATGGCATAATCGGTCGAATTACCATGGAAACACCAGCCATGCGTGAAGATGAGGAAGTGATGGTTGCTGAACTTCGTGCTGCTGCTGAAGCTAAAAAAGCCGCTAAAGAAGAAGAGAAAAAACAGCGCCGAGCAAGAGCGCGTAAAAATCGTCGTTAGTTTTTATGACTTAGCTTATTTCAGTACATAAATTATACGTATAAAAAAAGCCCGTAAGGGCTTTTTTAGTGTCATATCAACCGTCACCGATATGAGCAATGTAGCAAGTAAAATGTAGGGCGATTACCCATTATTATCATCAAGGGGCGTTGCTGCTAATAACAGGTAATCATAGCTTTAACGTGGGCTACACGTTGTTTCAGGGTCGAGAAACAAATTCAGTTTATTCCTTACAAGTCGTAGTGCTTTACCGTCTTGTTGATATTGATTATCAGTTAGATTAATTTGTGTGTCAACAGCTAGTTGAAAATAATTCTCATTTATTTGTATGAATTTCAGACATAAAAAAAGCCCGTAAGGGCTTTTTTAGTTTCATATCTACCGTCACCGATATGAGCAATGTAGCAAGTAAAATAGTAGGGCGGTTAAATGTTATCAACATCAAGGGGCGTTGTTGCTAATAACAGATAACCATAGCTTTAACGTGGGCTTCACGTTGTTTCAGGGTCGAGAAACAAATTCAGTTTATTCAGTACAAGCCGTAGTGCTTTATCGTCTTGTTGATATTGATTATCAATTAGATTTAATCCACTGTCAATACTCATTTGAAAATAATTCTCATTTACTTTTTGTGCTTCTTAAAGGTACATGTAAAACAGCTGTTTAGCACTAAAGTTAGTGCTGATTTTTTTATCTAAAACACCTATGCTGGTTAAATAATAATTAAAATAGCCGGTTTTATGTTTTCTATTTGGTCAATAAGTCTGCTTGCCGTTGTGTATTTAGGCATTTTGTTTGCGGTTGCTGGGTGGGCCGATAAGCGTAAAGTTTTACCGTTCAAAGGCTTAACATATGGGCTATCGTTAGGTGTTTATTGTACCTCTTGGGCATTTTTTGGTACTACAGCACAAGCGGCAAACAATGGCTGGTGGCTGGCGCCCACCTATGCAGGTACTATTTTATTGTTTATTTTTGGTTGGCAAATTTATTGTCGTATTGCGCATATCTGTCGTCAGCAAAAATTGACCTCAATGGCTGATTTTATTGCTACCCGTTATGGTCAATCGTCAAGCTTATCAGGTTTGATCTCGCTGATTTCAGTTATTGCAATTGTGCCTTATATTTCATTACAGCTTAGTGCGACCGCGCAAAGTATTAACTTACTCACTGCTCGAGCTGTATCACAAAGTCATCAAGTTTGGGCTGATAGTACCTTTTATATCACCTTGTTATTAGCGCTATTTGCTATTTTGTTTGGTGCAAGAAGATTAAGACCCAGTGAGCATAACCCAGGCCTTATTGCCAGTATTGCATTTGAATCAGTGGTTAAGTTGTTGGCGTTTATTATTGTAGGCTTGTATGTGTGTTTTGCACTATTTGATAGTCCTGTGGCATTGTTTAATAAAGCCACTGAACTCAATATAGATAAGCATGTTGCTGCAACGCAAAGCCCAACCTATGTCTATATTGCACATACTGTATTGGGTGTATTGGCGACGCTGTGTTTACCACGGCAATTTCATATGAGTTTTATCGAAAATAATAACAATAAGGAGCTTGCCACCGCTCGTTGGTTATTCCCTATTTATTTATTACTGATAAACCTATTTATACTGCCGATTGCTTATGCTGGGCTTATTTACTTTCAAGGAAGTGATGTAGGTTACGATACATTTGTACTGGCATTACCTATGTCGGCAGATAATCCCTTTATTGCACTATTGGCGTTTTTAGGAGGCTTTTCTGCGGCAACCAGTATGGTGATTGTATCGGCCATTGTGCTCTCAGTGATGATCACCAATGATTTTATTAATCAGTTTATATTGCGCCGTTCACAGCTTACTTCTGGTAGCCGCGGGTTAGATAAAAACAACTTACTCCATGCCCGAAAAATTGTCATCGTGTTGATATTACTGCTTAGTTATTTTACTCATCGGGTGTTAGGCGAGACCAATACATTGGCGAATATAGGCTTAATGTCGTTTACGCTTGTGGCACAGTTTGCTCCTGCAATGATCATCGGATTATGGTGGCGACAAGCCTCATGTAAAGGTGCGCAACTAGGCATTTTAAGTGGCTTTGTTATTTGGGGTTACACATTATTGTTACCTAATTTAGCGAGCGGTTTAGGCGGTGATCACAACTGGTTAGTTAATGGCCCCTGGCAGGTTGCTTGGTTGGCGCCAACAGATCTATTTTCCCTTGGGCTGGAGAGTATTAGCCAAGCGTTAATTTTATCATTGGGTGCCAACTGCTTAGTTTATTTTTTAGTCCCCCTGTTTAGTCAAGCCACGTTAGCTGAGCGCTTGCAAAGTAATAAGTTTATTAACCAAGTTACTGATTCACGGTTGAATACAGCCTTGCAACCACTTAGCTACCACGATTTAGGCGCGTTACTGCAGCGCTTTGCTGAGAAAGATGCCAGTCAAACTTTAGTGAGTGACTATTTCCCTGCGGATAAAAGTAAGTGGAAGCACCCAGCCAATGTTGAGCTTGAGTTATTGATAGAGCGAGAGATGTCGGCAGTAATTGGTGGTGCATCTGCGCGATTAATTTTAGATGTAGCCAAAAATGAGCAGCGTCAACCGCTTGAGCAAGTAGCTGAATTTGTTGATGAGGCAACACAGGTTTTAAAGTTTAATCGTGATTTATTACAATCCACCATTGAAAACATCCAACAAGGTATTAGTGTGGTCGACAGTGAGCTGCGTTTGGTAGCATGGAATCAAGGTTATAAACAGATGTTTGCCTACCCAGATGACGCGCTTTATATTGGTCGGCCAGTGGCTGATATTATTCGCTTTAATGCTGAACGAGGCTTATTTAGTAGTGAAAATATTAATAATGAAGTTGAGAAACGGCTGGCATATTTAAAGCAAGGTAGTGCTTATAAATATCAGCGCTCCCACAATGATGGCCGTGTGTTTGAAATGCAAGGTAACCCTTTGCCGGGCGGGGGCTTTGCAACCACGTATACAGATATTACT
The DNA here is from genome assembly GCF_043641955.1 of Pseudoalteromonas atlantica. GTDB lineage: Bacteria > Pseudomonadota > Gammaproteobacteria > Enterobacterales > Alteromonadaceae > Pseudoalteromonas > Pseudoalteromonas atlantica_A. The sequence continues at coordinate 148,711 of NZ_JBHZRV010000008.1, read as the reverse complement.
GAATTTGTTAAACAGCAAAAAGCACTCACCGAAGCCAATGTCAGTCTTGAAGAAAAAGTAGCGGCGCGCACCACCGCATTAACGCAAGCAAATCATGAACTATCACAAGCCAAGCAAATCGCAGAGCAAGCGACTGTGAGTAAAACACGCTTTTTTGCTGCTGCAAGTCACGACTTACTGCAACCGTTTAATGCCGCTAGTTTATTTTGCTCACTGATGAATGAAAAAGCGCAAAATACTGAGCTTAAAGAATTAGCACTTAATATTAAAAACTCACTGGGAAGTGCTGAAGAGCTGTTATCCAGTATCTTAGAATTAACCAAGCTAGACTCGGGCTCGTTTAAAGTGCAAATCAGTGAATTTTTAGCTAGTAGCTTAATTGAACCACTACGCAATGACTATGCCGCCCTTGCTAAAGATAAAGGGTTGAGCTTTATTATTGAAACCTGTGATGTCCGTTTAACAACAGATAAAGCCTTGCTACGTCGAGTTCTTCGTAATTTACTGAGTAATGCAATTCGTTATACTGACCAAGGTGAAGTGCGGTTGAAAATGCAACTTCATGACGAGCATGTTTCGTTCATTGTTGAAGATACGGGTATTGGCATTGCAACGGCTGATCAGCAAACTATTTATCAAGAGTTTAAACAATTAGGCGCTAAGCATAACGCTGAAGGATTAGGTTTGGGTTTAGCCATTACTAAGCGTATTTGTGATTTACTTAATATCCCCCTAGTTATGGGCTCAGAGCTGGGCAAAGGCACGCAATTCACCTTAACTTTGCCTTGCAAAATAAACCATACCCATGATGCCGTTAGTAATAGCGAGCAAAGCCAAGAAACACAGTTAGGCCGATTACGAATTTGGTTAGTTGATAACGACAGTAATGTGCTCGAAGCACTTAAACAGTTACTTGAAAACTGGGGCTGCGAAATAGCCACTGCTACAAACTTAGCACAGCTTGAGCAATTAAAAGCGGCTCACGATTTACCGCAACTACTGATAGTTGATTATCAGCTAGATGATGGTGTGACTGGCCTTGACGTTATTGAGCAGGCAGGCCTTGATGCACTACCTGCGATAGTCAACACCGCTAATCATGATGAGGGTATTCGTGAGCGGGTGCTAGATGCAGGCTACCCGCTGCTCTATAAACCACTCAAAGCGCCCGCCTTAAAACGGATGATAAAACGGCTAACATAGCGTTAGCCGTATATACCCTATTTACTTAATTTACAGCGCTAAATTTAGAATCGCTGAAACGTCTAGGTGGCTTAAGTATATATGAGCTTTTCGAGGAGTTTACTCATAAGTATCAATAAGTAGTTTGCAAAAAAACGGTAGACGAAAAGCTACCGATATTAATTGTTAATTTACTAAACTTATAAGCTTTAACAAGAGCGAGGCACTATAAAAACTTGTTTGGAGCATTTTGTACTCCCACCTGACGCAGTTGAACATGTATAAGCATTGAGCCTTTCAGTGCAAACACTGCCCCCGCCTCCAATAGGACCACCGCCTCCAGTTGGTCCGCCGGTGCTAGGGTGGGGTGTACCGTTGTTTTTTATAAAATCTAAAAAACAATTAGAAACCGCTATTTTAGATAAATCAATCACAACATCTGGATCATCTGTGAATAAGCGTGATATTTCAATGCCATCAATTGCAGAAGAGCCTCTTTGTAACTCAAACCTAAGGTTAAGTTTTCGTTTGCCATCAACACGCATATCGCCGTTGTAATGTACTTTGAATACTAATAAATTATAATCAGGGTCTCCAAAACTGACGCTGGTGAATACATCATGGTTGATGTGGTGTAAGGATATATTTAAACCAAAATTGCCCTTTCCAAGTTGAATGCCACCACCAGAAAAGTCAGTATCTTCAAAGTAATCAAACCAGGTACTACTACCCAGTTCATTTTTTATATCTTTAGCTAATTTGTTATGAGTCTTACGTTGCCCTTTTGGCGTAAAGTAACTTGTGGGGTGTTCTGTGCATTGCGCACTAGATAAAGATGTTGAAAATGCCTTGGTAAAATGGCTGAAACTCGTATTATTTGACTGAAGAGTTAATGGGTTAAAATTGACTCTTGAAACAGCATCTTTAATATCTGTGTGAATTTGATAAAAGTCATTCACTGCTTGGCGTTCAATATTAGTGAAGCTAATTTGTTTTATCTCAACGTAACTCCCGCCATTGTCTGTTGCAATACTTTGAACGCTGAACTTAAATGCCTGCTTTGTCCTTGGATTTATAAAGGCGATCTTTTTTATTGCACTATTCGAACACTTTTGATCCCACGGCATAGGGAAGGTACCAGGCTCATTTGTGAAGATGCATGTAATGCCAGGTGCTTTATACTTAGCAACGCTATAAGCTGTATTCATATCATAATGAGTACCAGAATAAGTTTTTAGCAGTTTGGCTGATACAGAACTCGCACTTAATAAAAATGCAGCATAGAAGAGATATTTAATAAATTTCATATTCATCCTTGAATTTACTATTTATAGACAAAAATCAATCACAAACATAGCCAAAACAGGTACATTCGTCAATGTTAAATAGCGTATTAAGGTTAAGGCGTTCAGTTACTTTAAAGCAAAAAAAAGATCGCTGAACAGCTTAAGTATCAATAAAAAGAGGCAACAGTCAGTACCTCGTATTAGTGTTTATGTTTGTTCATTCGCGTGTGTCATTGATTTAATTTGGCTGCTATTTCCCTACCATGTTGGTGTGCTTACAGTTGTAAAACTATTTCGGTTATTTCGCTAAGGTAATTAATGCACGTGTGCCTTGGCTGAAAAGACTGGCTAATAGTTGTAATTCGCCCCCTTGGTTGCGTATTAATTCCCGGCTGATCACCAAACCAATGCCCGCGCCTTGTGCTTTGGTTGAGTAAAAGGGCACAAATAGGTTATCGGGGTTGGCAATACCAGTGCCGCTGTCAGTCAGTTCAATCACAACGCCATCATTTTGCTGTTGCCAGTTAAGAGTAGGGGGAGTGTTGCCGCCCGCTTCAAAGGCATTTTTTATCAGGTTGATCAGTGCTTGCTCAAGCTGGCCTAAATCGGCGGTAAAATTCACAGGCTGAGATGAGTGAATTACGAGATCTGGGAATATTGCCTGTAACCGTAAGTTCACTTGCTCGCTATTGATTTGCTGTTTATTCGGCGTGGGGAGTTTTGCAAACGCACTGTAGCTACTTACAAAATCAAGCAAATGTTGCGCACGTTTTTCAATCACTTGCAGCATATCCTGAGCAAGGTCTGGCCCCGATGTTATTTGCCCTTGCTGTTTCATGGTTTGCAGTGACTGACTCATGGAATAAATCGGCGTTAAGGAATTGCGCACTTCATGGTTGAGCACGCGAATTAAGCGCTGCCAAATGTCTTGTTCGTTTGCGCGCAACTGTTGTTCGATAGAAAATAGCGTAAGCAGCTCGTAGTTTCGCCCTGTGCGCCAAAATGTTTGTGCTGACACGATAAAGCGGCGCTTAAAACAAGATTCTTTTTCTATTTGCCAACTACCGTCGTTATAAATTAACCCTAAATCGGCGCTATTTAAACCCTCAACATTGGGCGCTGTTAAGGTGTTTAAAAATGCTTTATTGGTAAAGTAAACTTGCCCGTGAGGGTCCAAAATAACAATAGGCAAATCAAGCATGCTGGCAAACTCAAACACGAACTCTTCAGTTTGCATATAGTGGCGTTTACTTTGTGCTATTTTGTCACTGAGTTTGGTAAAGTCATTTTTAAGGTTGGCGACTCGCCCGCTTTGATACTGCGCTAAATGCCAACTATTGCTCTCGTTATTAGCCAGTGCATCAAGCTGTGTACCAAAGCGTTCGATAACATCAAGGGTCAATTTGTAGCTTTTGACTACTGCAAACAGGCTTACTGCGACGACGGGTAGCATTATAGTAAAACTTGCAAACCAATCGAGCCTCCACGTTATTACAAGCAAAATACACAGCGTTAATACAATAAACAAAATTAAAGCAGCATAACGCATTAAGCGCTGTTCGAGCGAGTGAGTGCGGGCCATTAAAAGTCTGCTTCTTTTAAATCAAGCTGGTGTTTATCGATTCGTCTGTAAATCGCTGATTTACTCAAGCCTAAAAACTCACCCGCGGCTACAACATTGCCATTAAATTGCGCCAGCGCTTTTTGAATCATCTGTTTTTCAAGTTCTTCCAGTGGCAGCAGTGGTAATGATTCATTTGTTGCGCTGTTGCTAGCTTCACTACTGGGTTGTTCAAGAATTAAATCACTGGCGTTAATATTATCGTTATCGCTCATGATCACGGCACGTTCAATACAATGGCTAAGCTCTCTGACATTGCCCGGCCACGTGTAGTTCGTGAGCGCCTTGGTCGCAGTGGCTGAAAGTGACATACCTCCACGCTGGTATTTTTTACTGTGCGTTGCAAGTAAGTGATGGGCTAATTCTATAATGTCTTCGGGACGCTCGCGTAGTGGCGGAATATGCAGTTCAATGGTATTGAGCCTGAACAATAAATCGCGGCGAAATTCACCCACTTCAATAGCTTTAGCGAGCTCTGCGTTAGTGGCAGCAATAATACGTACGTCCGCTGTTTGGGTTTGGCTTGAGCCTAATACTTCAAACTCTTGGCTTTCTAGTACGCGCAGCATTTTACTTTGTAGCTCAAGAGGGAGTGTGGCTATTTCATCTAAAAACAAGGTGCCGCCATTGGCTATTTCAAAACGACCGAGCCGATCTTCTTTGGCGTCGGTAAAGGCGCCTTTTTTGTGACCAAATAATTCGCTTTCAAATAAAGAGGGCGCAATAGCGCCAATATTTACGCTCACATAGCGTTGCTCGCAGCGCTTAGAGTGTTGGTGAATATAGTTTGCGAGTAGACTTTTACCGGTGCCATTTTCTCCGGTGATTAAAATACTGGCATCGGTTTTCGCGGCGCGTTTTGCGCGTGCCAGTAATTGTTGCATCACCGCTGAATTTGCAATGTAATCAGTGTTTTTTGGTAAGTTAAGTGCTTTTAAGCAGGCATTATCATGATTGCTTTTTTTCAGCGCTAGTTGCTGTTGTACAACGGCAGTTAAACGCAAGTTATTCCAAGGCTTTTCAACAAAATCAACGGCGCCTAATTGCATGGCTTTTACCGCGACATCCACACTCGCCCACGCGGTCATTACGATAACAGGAATGGTTGAACTAAGTGATTGCAGTTGCTTTAAAAATCGCAGCCCTTCATCCCCTGAGGTCGTATCGAGTTTAAAATTCATATCGAGCAAAATAAGGCTAATTGCATTACTGTTTATAATTTCGAGGGCTTGCTCAGGGCCTTGTGCTTCAATACATTGTAAGCCAAGTTGGTTTAGCGCCACGATGGCGGCCATGCGAACATCAGCTTGGTCGTCGATTACTAAAATTGGGTCCATTTTATATGTATGATCCTGTCGTGGTGGCCCTCTTTGGGCCACCCTTATCATTATTATTCGTTGCGAAGTGCGGCCATGGGTTTGGCTTTAATTAGTAGCAATAGTGGCCTAAAGCAGGCGAACATTGCAATAATCAAAGTGATAAACCACGTCATTAATTGCAAACGTACGTCTAAAATTAACCAAGATACAAGCTGTTCTTGCAAGATAAAGTAACCTGCTACTACGATAATAAGTGCTAGCGTAAAACCGATTAACACAGGAGTGATCGCCTCTTTACCCATGAGTTTAAATAAACGTGCCTTTTTAGCCCCCAGTGCCATACGAATACCAAACTCATAGCGGCGCAGACCTAGGTTGTAGCTAAGCACCCCAAATATCCCAATGGCCGCTAATAGCAAAGTGAATAGTGCCAAGGTACTGCACAGCGCAACAGTTAAACGGCTCATGTAGAGTAGGCCATCATACTCTTGCTGTAAGTCTTTAAATTGCCATAACGTTAAATGGCTATTAGCTTCTCTGAGTAGGTTTAATATTTTTTCACTATTGAGTGTGGCACCAGCGTCCATTTTAATCGTAAACATGTAGCTCCATGGTGTCGCTGGCCACCACATGTGCCGACCAAACGATTCATCATAGTACTTAGGGTGATTAAAATCTTCGGTTACCCCGACAATCTCAAACATTTTATCTTCTAAGCCTTGGTAACTTTTACCGATAATATTTGTGTAATCTTGATCGGGTAATAACCAATTCGCAACACTGATAGACACCAATAGCTCATTTGTTTCCCCGCGCATAGCTTGTTCACTGAAAGTGCGGCCAGCGAGTATCTTGGTGTTTACTAAATCAAAATACTCCGGCCCGACCCATTGGCTTGGGAAGAAGATAGAGCTTTTTCCTTCAACATCGGTCAGCGTATTGGCATTTTGTCTTGGCGTTACTGGGCTGTGGCCGATAGCCACATCTTTTATTCCCTCGCTATTTTTTAGAACTTGTTGATATTGCTTAAGTTGCTCATAGCGCTCAGGGAGTGTTGCATTATTATTGGCCTGAAAAAGTTGGGCAAAGTATAGGTTTTCTGTATCGCTACCGAGTGGGCGATTAATGGTTTCAAGAGACTTACTGACAATCATCACTGAAAAACTCACTAATAAAGCAGCAACAAACATTTGGCTACCGATCAGTATGCGCACGGTGCGACCTGAGACCTGTGATACACCGCCTTTGCCGCTACTTTGCATTTGGCCACTGAGGGTTTTGTAGTTAATTAAGCGGGCTGTAATGATTGAAAATACATAAGCCAAGGCAATACAGATAGCAATGGCAATGAGCACCAAGCTGGTGTCGATGGCTAAGCTATTTACCAGCGGTAAACGGCCTTCGGCTAATACTTTAAACAGCCTAATACCCCAAACAGATAAAAACAGCGCAATACTGACCGAAATACTCATCAAAATAAGAGATTGCAGCAATATACTGTTAAATAACGTTTTACGCTTTGCGCCCAGTACAGCTTGCAATACTAATGTTTTGTGTTGCGCCAAGGCACGAGAGAAAAATAAAGTGCTTACGTTAAGTACAGCAATAACAAATAAGCCTAAAGCACCGGCAAGCATCATTAAACTCAGTTGATCATTATTACCCAGTTCAACCTCGCGATACGGTGTAACAACAGGGTTTACATCAGTAATACCGCCATTATCAAGCCACTCAGATTTAATGGTATCAATTTGGGCTTTTAAATCGGTTTTGACTTGCTCGTTTGTGACCCCGGGCTTTAATACTGCTATTAGCTTGAGATTTCTAAAGGTGTTAGTCCACGGGCTTTGCCATTCATCATTGTGAAAAAAGCGACGGTCAGTGCTCATTGGTAGCCACACGTCAACCATGCCCGTTTTAATCATGTATGACGGACTAAATTCTTCCGATACGACAGCCTTTATGATGTAGCTTATACTGCCGAGTGTTTGTAGTGATGTGCCAATCACATCAGGGTCACTGTTTAAGTGTTCACGCCAAAAGCGTTCTGAAATAACTACGCTGTCATCAACCTGCTCTAGAGTGTCACCGCTACTGAAAGGCTGCCCGAGGATAAATTCTGTATTGAGTAGCTCAAAGTATTCGCCACTGACATATAAAATATCTTCTTTGGGCTCCCCTGCAATATTTTTAAAAATCATTTCACCGGCATTAATAAGAAATGCATTCTCAAAGGATTTATTGTTTTTAAACCAGTGCACCATGGATTGGTAACTTTGAAAGCCAACCGCATCATAATCATCATAAGTGAGGCTTTGCTCAACCACCACCATGCGGCTCTCATCAAAGACATCAAGTGGTTTTAAAAAGTAACTATTGACCAAGCTTAGTACGACAAATAATGCCGCTAAAGTAAGTGCGAGTGTTGAGACAACAGCAGTGACAAACCCTGGTGCATTCATCAGTGATGCCCATGCTAAGCGCAGTTGGCTTCGTGTTTTAGTTAAACGGCTCATATTAAACGACCTCGGCGTTGTCTGTTGCTAAGTTGGCTGTTGGTGCCGCTTGGTTTTCGCGCGCTTGCGAGTAAGAGACTATTTCGCCATCGAGTAGTTTTAGCTGAGTTTTTGCCCGCCCGGCATAACGTAAATCATGGGTTACCATACAAATGGTGGTGCCTTTTTGATTCAGTGAATCGAGTAGGTCCATCACTGCATCACCATTCTTAGAGTCAAGGTTACCGGTTGGTTCATCGACCAATAAAATGCTGGGTTTACCGGCAAGGGCGCGAGCAATGGCAATACGCTGTTGTTGACCACCAGAGAGCTGGTTGGGCTTATGTTGTGAGCGGTGGCCCATTTCAACTTCATCAAGCGCATGTTTTACTGCACTTTGAATATCAGCTTGGCTCATCGCAGGTTCGCGATAAGTCAGCGGCAGGGCGACGTTATCAAATACTGATAGCTCATCGATTAAGTTAAATGACTGAAAGATAAAACCAATATGTAGATTACGCAGCTCGGCTTGTTGGTCCATATCAAGGGTTTTGGTATCGACGTTTTTAATGGCATATTGGCCGTCTGTTGGGCTATCTAGTAAACCTAATAAAGACAGCAAGGTCGACTTTCCGCAGCCTGATGGGCCGCTAATACAAATATAATCACCTTCATGAATAGTCAGGTCGATATTTTTTAAGGCATAGGTTTCAACATTTTGGCTGCGATAAACCTTGGCGATGTTCTTTAATGAGATAAGCGTATTATTGTTCATAAACTTTCCTGTTCGATTTTTATAGTTGCCAAATGCTGCCATTTAGAAAGGTCTGAAATGATCAGCTGCTCGCCCACTGTCGCGCCGTCTAAAAGTTGAATTTTATTATCACTGAGTGTACCAAATTCAATATTTATTGGGGTGGCTAAATGAGTGGTTGGGTTAAGTTTAAAAAGCATCGCTTTTGAATGCGCTTGTGCTTTTTGCGGTAATTTAATGGTCAGTGCATTAGCAATAATGTCGCTTATAACATGGCCTTCAATGCTTAAATCGGGGCGAGCATTAGCGGGTAATTCACCAATAAGGTCGAGTTCAATCATGACGCGGCCATCACTAACGATGGGGTCAATTCGGGTCACTTTAGCTGCCACTGCACCTTGCTTTGAGTTACTAAAGGTATTGACGCGGGCATCCATATTGAGTGCGATTTTTTCAGCGTCACTTTGTTTAATACTGAGTTCTGCTTTGAGTGCGTTATCAGAGCCCACCACTGCTAAACGGGTTCCGGGTGTGAGGTTTTGACCCAGCTCTACATTGAGCTCTTGCAACATGCCATCTATGCCCGCAGTAATTTGTAGGTCATCAAAAGCTTGCTGTTGTACTTGGTAATTCAACTCAAATTGGCGTAATAGCTCTTGTTGTACCTTGCTGCGCTGTAGGTGCATTTGCGTCAGCTGTGTTAGGCGCTTTTTCTCAATCTCTACACGCTGCTTTAGCTGTTTTACGGTGAGTAAGCTGCGTTTATAATCAAGGCTTGAAACAATGCCTTGTTCGATTAATTGGCTCTCTGCTTCGCTTTTAAGCTGGGCGCTTTCAAGCTCACTTTGCAAAATAGTTAGGTTAGCTTCGCGCTCTAGTAGCTGACTTTTTTGATTGATTTGTTGTTCACTGGCGCTTGCCTTTTGCCTTGCAAGCTCCAGTCTTGCGACTGATAAACGCTGTGCTTGCAGCGGGTTAACAAGGCTTAAAATAACGGTGTCTTTGCTGACTTGGGTGCCTGGGTAAACGTGAATTGCTTCAACCATTGCGACATCAGTATTCGTTAAGTAGCGCTGATATTTTGATTTTAATCGACCAAAGCCTTTCACTTTTACAACAAAATCAGCTTGAGTAACGCTGGCAATTTGCAGTTGTTTGGCAGGTAATGATGTTGGGGCAAGCCACAACTTAATAAGCCAAATACCCAGTGTGATGCTAATGAGTAAAGCGCCAATAATGAGCTTTTTACGCTGATTTGGTTTTTTACTCGACTTTAAGGTGCTATCTAAATCCATGGGTTGTGTTTCATTATATTCTAATTAACAAACACAGTAGCGAGGAACGTGCCAAACTTTAACGTATTGAATTAAGGTGATTTTTGTATTTAAGTCGAAGCGGGTTTTCCCGTAAATGGGATTGCGAAAATGAAACTGGGATTGCTGTTTACTGGTTTTTTAGCCCTCTACTGTTTTACCTATTTGAGATAGCTGGTTAAATAAAATGCCTGCTTGGGTGCGGTTATATACGTTGAGTTTGCGCAAAATAGCGGATACATGTTGTTTGATAGTGGTTTCTTGAATCGACATTTCAAACGCGATTTGTTTATTCAGTAGGCCATCAGCAATCATGGCTAAAACACGGTATTGTTGCGGGGTGAGCTTTTCAAGGTTACGGGCAAAACTGCTTTGTTCGTCATTAACCACCACATCGGTTAAATCAATCTCTGGTGGTAACCAGGTATCACCATTAAGAACATGTTCGATTGCTTCACTGATTACATCTAATGATGATGATTTTGGAATATACCCGGCGGCACCTAAGCTCATGGCTTGTTTGATTATTGCGGGGGTTTCGTTAGCTGATACCATAATAACAACAATATCAGGGTGGCGATTTCGTAGTTGCGAAAGAGCTTGTAAGCCATTGGCACCGGGGATAGTTAAATCTAAAAAAATCAGTTCTGTTTCAGGATGGTTGGTGAGTAAGGAGAATAAGCCATCAATATCGCTGGTTTCTTTTATATGTTCTTCAGGCACACAGGTTGCAGCTGCTTGGCGCAATGCACTTCTAAATAATGGGTGATCATCGGCAATTATTGTATTCACAGCGAAAGACATTCCTAATACTCCAATGCAATAAGTTATAAGTGATTTTTTAGGTTGAAACAAGGTTTACCTGCTAGGGAAATATTAGGTAAACCTTTAAAACATCAACTTAGAAACGGTAGCCAACAGTGAGTGACACTGTACGAGGGTCGCCGTAGTAACCAATCAAGGTATTGTCTCCACCAAGGCCCGGTGTATATTTGCTCACATCAGCAGGGGCTGTAGGGTCGGGGGTGACAAATTGATAGCCGCCAATCATGTATTGCTCATCAGTGAGATTTTTACCATAAATGCCCGCAGTCCACTGGCCATCTGTGCTGTACCAAGTAATACCAACATTTAATAACCCGTAAGCGTCTTGTGTTAAGAGGCTATCTTCTTCGAATAACGCATAATCACCGCGATGGTAGTAATTACCGTTCATAACAAAGTCACCCATGTCAGTATACATACGGTAGGTTGCGCCTAAATTAAAGGTGAGATCGGGGGTATTCGAGACACTAAAACGGTCTGATTTATCGAATGTTTCACCGGTATCAGGGTTAGTATCAATCACGTTTTCAAAACTACTGTCGATATAACCGATTGATGCGTCGAACGTTAGGGCATCGCTTGCAACATAACTGAGCTCTAATTCAACCCCATCAGACTTAGATTCGCCAATATTACCTAAGCGTTGATTTAAATCAGCGGCGCTGTCGCCTGGTAGAATAGAGATATACTGGCGGTCTTTGTGATCAAGCGTAAACACAGTGACATTGGCGCGTAGATTATTATTCCATTCGCTCTTCATCCCAAGCTCTATTGAATCAACCACTTCTGGTCTTGCTGCAGGTTCTGCTGTGGTTGCGCGCGGGTTAAATGTACCTGACTTAAAGCCTTGTGCATAACTTGCAAAGAACATAATGTCTCTGCTGTATTGGTATTCGATACCCGCTCTAGGCGTAAAGCGAGACCAATCTTCACTGTCATCGAGTACTGTTGGGACTAAGTCGCCTTCTGGGCGAACATACCCTGGGATCCAACCTGATTCAGGGTAAACGGTATCAAAGATAAGGCCGTTATTAACCGTTGCTTCTTTGCTGTCTTGGGTATAGCGAGCGCCTAAAGTCATTGACCATTTATCGTCAAAGTCATAACTACCTTGGATGTAGGCTGCTTTGCTGGTGGAGTTGCTGCACCCGCTTACTTCACGAGTAAGACCCGGTGCGGCTAAGCTTTTTCCAAGCTCTTCTAAGATAGCTTCAAACTGACCACACGACTTACCATCATAGTAATACAACCCAGATACCATTTTGTAGTTATCACCTTGATGATTGAGTTGTAACTCATGAGTAGTTTGCTCGTCATCATAAATAGCGGGTACATCAAAAATACGGATAGAGGTATTATCAAAATCAATATTGGTTGGCGAGTAGCTTTCGCGGCTAGCACCAATGTACTTCAAGCTGGTGCTGTTACTCATATCCCAGCGTGCTGTTAGGCTATAGCCTTCAAGCTCTACTTTGTTCCATGTTGGCATGCTGGTGTAAGAGTCGTATACGCTATCTGGCACAGGTGCATCAGTGAGTAAGCTAGGTAATAAGCGGTAGCCGCCTTTGGCGTTAGATTTATCTTCAGTTTTATCCCACGCGAGTCTAAAGAATAAGTCGTCTGTGGGTGTGTACTCTAACGTTACGCGTGCGGCGGTAACGTCTTTGTTGTAGTTTTCACGGTCTTGATTATCAAGGTCAGAGGTTAAAAATGAACCAAAGCCATCGCGATTTAAAGTGGCAAAGCCAAAGCCAACATAGAGCTTTTCATCAACTAGTGGCAGTTGTCCGGTAATTTTTAAATCTTTTTGATTGTAGCTACCTACGGTGCCTTGCACATTGAGTGTCGCATCGCCGCTCATTTCCTTGGTCACATATTTAATTGCGCCACCAATGGTGTTTTTACCATATAGCGTGCCTTGTGGGCCGCGTAATACTTCAATTTGTTGTACATCGAGCAAATCCAGTACCGCACCTTGCGGGCGCGCTAAATAAACGTCATCAATGTAAATCCCAACGCCGGGTTCATAGCCCCACAGTGGGTCTTGTTGGCCTACACCGCGAATAAATGCAGTGATAGTTGAATTGGTACCGCGGCTTGCTTGTAGCGTGGTGTTAGGTGAAAACTGTTGCACTTCAGTCATCACGCTAATGCCGTTTTCGGCCAATTCTTGTGCGCCAATAGAGGTCACTGCTACAGGGACTTCTTGCAGGTTTTCTACGGTTTTTCGCGCGGTTACTTCAATGCGTTCTAATTCGCCCTTGGCTTGAGTGGTTTGCTCGGCGGCAATACTACTGGCACTTAATAATGCCAGTGAAACAGCGAGAGTAACCGGTGTGATTTTTTGATTGAGCTTAATCATGGTGTGTTCCTGTTTTTGTTGTCTTTGTTGATTGCTTAATTGCTCATGTCACCTGTATTTAATGTAGAAGATAGTTGCGAAAAAGGAATTAGTACCATAGTGCTATACGTTCTCAATACCTTGACATATCTAGCTTTTAAGCCAAATTTAAACGATGTAGTACCTTAGTGTTATGTCATTTTTACTGTTTTAACGTAAGACTAAATTCAATTACTGCGATGTCACCTCATCTGTGTAATAACAATAATTATAGGAATGTCTATGCTGAGCATGATAGGGCTGTTAGGCGGTTTAATACTGCTGATTATATTAACGTTGCGTGGCGTAAACTTGTTTATTGCCGCGCCAATCTGCGCGCTGCTAGTCGCATTAAGTAGTGGGATGGCGATATTTCCAGTTACGGCAGAGAGTAATTTTATTACTGCTTATATGGATGGGTTTGCTGGGTTTTTAAGCGCATGGTTTTTTATGTTCTTACTCGGGTCGTTATTCGGTAAGTTTATGGAAGACACCGGCGCGGCAGATAGCGTAGCAAGCTACATAGTGGGCAAGCTAGGCATGAAACATGCGGTACTCGCAGTGGTTATTGCCTGTGCTGTACTTACTTATGGCGGCGTTAGCGTGTTTATTGTGGCGTTTTCGGTTTATCCGATGGCGCTTAGTTTATTTAAAGACGCTGATTTACCCCGGCGCTTTATTCCTGCCACCTTGGCATTTGGCTCGGTGACATTCACCATGACCTCGGCGGGCTCACCTGAGATACAAAACTGGATACCTGTTAAGCACCTTGGTACATCACCTTATGCTGCATGGGAAGTAAGTTTAGTCGTGGCTATTTTTATGGCGATAGTAGGTTACGTTTGGCTTAACAAAATGATTAAAAAGGCGGTTTCAAACGGCGAGCGATTTGCTGCCCGTGATGATGACCCAGTGATCTTAGAGCGTGAACGACCGCACCCTATTACCGGGGTTATCCCGCTCATAGTGGTGTTGCTTTTATCATTTATGTTGCACGATATTTTACAGCAAACAGCCTTAATAGTGGCGCTACTGGGTGGCGTGTTAAGTATTGTGGCTATCAATTTTAAATACTTCCATAACATGGCTAATGCCATCAATGTTGGAACCACGGGTGCGTTGGTTGCCATTGGTAATACGGCCGCCGTGGTTGGTTTTGGTGCAGTGGCTAAAGTGTCGCCGGCATTTATTGCAGCGGTTGATTTAATGACCCAAATGCCCGGTAATGAATTAGTCGGCGCTGCGGTGGCGGTGAGCGTTATTGCTGGCTTAACTGGCTCAGCCTCGGGTGGTCAAGCTATTGCACTACCGCTGGTTGCTCCAGGCTATTTGGATATGGGGGTCAACCCTGAGCAATTACACCGTGTGGTGGCTATTAGCTCTGGCGCACTCGATAGCTTGCCCCACAATGGCTATGTAGTGACAACAATACGCGCAATTTGTAAAGAAACACATCAACGGGCTTACTGGCCGCTGGCTGCATTAACTGTGGTTATCCCGCTTATTGGTGTCGCATTAGCATTGGGTCTATTTATAACTTTTTAAGGAAGGGCAATGAAAACAATATTAATAATTATCGGATTGCTTCTGTTTTATACGAGTGCTGCGTTTAGTGCAGACAAAGCTGCACCCATGCTGGTGGAGAAACAACATTTTACCACCAAAGATTTCACTACTGTGTCGGGTAAAACTATCGCCAAAGTCGATATTGGTTGGGAAAGCTATGGCACGTTGAATAAAGCCAAAGATAATGTGATTTTAATTACTCATTACTTTTCTGGTACTTCTCATGCGGCGGGTAAATATAACGCTGATGACGCCCTGCCAGGGTATTGGGATGCGATTATTGGCCCAGGTAAAGCCATTGATACGAATAAATACTTTGTGATCAGTTCTGACACCTTAGTAAATGCCAATTGGCATGATCCTAATGTAATTACTACGGGGCCTGCCTCAATTAATCCTGCTACTAATAAACCCTACGGGCTCGACTTTCCTGTGGTGACAATTACTGACTTTGTAAATGTGCAAAAGCGGTTGCTCGATAGCTTAGGCATCAAAAAGCTACACGCAGTGATGGGAGCGTCAATGGGATCATTTCAAGCGCTTGAGTGGGCGGTGCGTTACCCCGATCAGGTTGAGCGACTTATTCATGTGATTGGTGCTGCAACTATGGATGCGTGGACGGTGGCGGCCCTCGAAAAATGGGCATTGCCAATTCGGTTAGATAAAAATTGGCAGCAGGGTAATTATTATGGCAAAGAGCGCCCGCTAGATGGTTTGGCGGCAACCATGCTGAACATTACCCAAGATGCTATGCATCCGATTATTTATAACGCCAGTTTCCCTAAATTTACCGTACTTGATCAAGGGGCATTAAATGATATTCGCACCTTGCCACAGCTTAGCCAAACATTAGCAACACGCGCTATGGCACGCGCAAAAACCCAAGATGCCAATCATGTGTTGTATTTAGTGCGTGCATCACAGCTTTTTACCGCGGGTATGCAAGGCGATTTAACGAGTGCACTGAAAAACGTGAAAGCAAAAACCTTATTGCTGCCTGCAACAAACGACTTATTACTGCGTCCTGAAAATATGCGAACGGTTTATAAAGCTATGAAAGCAGCAGGTAAAGAGGTTGAAATTTCAGAGATTGAAGGCGGCTGGGGGCATTTAGACGGCATTTTTTCTATCTCACCAAAGGCTCAGCTTATCAGTGACTTTTTAAAGGAGTAATCGCATGAGCAAAACAGTATTAATTACTGGGGCTGCAAGTGGCATCGGCTTTTATATTGCTGAGCAACTGGCCAAAGCGGGTAACCATATTATCGTCACTGATTTACATCAGCACAGCGCCGAACAAGCAGCTGCTAACATTGTTGATCAAGGTGGGAATGCGCAAGGCTTTGCACTGAATGTGGCTGATAGTGATGCAATAGAGGTATTTTTTAATGAATTTAAACAGCCGATTGATGTATTGATCAATAACGCGGGTATTCAGCATGTAGCTAAGCTTGAGGATTTTCCTGCTGATAAATGGCAGTTTTTACAGCAAGTGATGTTAGTTGGGCCAGCGATGATGACCAAAGCGGTGTTACCGCGTATGCGGGAGCAAGAGTTTGGCCGTATTATTAATATTGGCTCTATTCATGCGATGGTGGCGTCTAAATATAAGTCAGCTTATATTGCTGCCAAGCATGGCTTAATTGGCTTTGCCAAAACCATGGCGCTAGAAACAGGGGATGCCAACATTACCATTAATACGGTATGTCCTGCGTATGTAAAAACGCCGTTAGTTGAGCAGCAAATTGCATCACAAGCTAAAGAGCACGGTATTTCAGAGCAGCAAGTCATCGATACTATTATGCTTGCACCCATGCCTAAAAAAGCCTTTATTGGCTTGGATGAAATACATCATACAGTGGCATTTTTAATGGCAGATGCGGCACGTAATATTACTGCACAAGCAATCGCTATTGATGGCGGCTGGACAGCGCAATAGGAGGAAGTATGGCAGGTTTTGATAAAGTAGTAGCCAATTACGATGAGGCTATGGCAGGCCTTAAAGACGGTATGACGGTGATTGCTGGAGGGTTTGGTTTATGCGGTATTCCTGAAGGGCTTATTGCGCAAATTAAACGCCAAGGTACGCGAGATTTAACCGTCGTATCAAATAACTGTGGGGTTGATGGTTTTGGCCTTGGAGTGCTGCTTGAAGATAAACAAATTAGCAAAATGGTGGCCTCTTATGTGGGTGAAAACGCGTTATTCGAGCAGCAGTTACTCAGTGGCGAGCTTGAAGTAGCGCTAACCCCACAAGGCACATTAGCCGAAAAAATGCGTGCTGGTGGCGCGGGTATACCTGCATTTTACACCGCAACCGGAGTGGGTACTCCTGTGGCTGAGGGCAAAGAAACCCGAAACATCAATGGCCGTGATTATTTACTAGAGCCGAGTATTACCGGAGATTTTGCCATTGTAAAAGCGTGGAAGGCTGACCGCTACGGTAATTGCATTTACCGCCATACGGCGATGAACTTTAACCCCATGGCCGCTACAGCTGGGAAGATAACCGTACTGGAAGTTGAAGAAATTGTAGAGCCAGGCGAGCTTGAGCCCAGTCAAATTCATACCCCAGGTATCTATATCGATAGAGTAATAAAAGGCGAGTTTGAAAAGCGCATCGAAAAAATCACTACGCAAGCAGCAAAGCTTTAAGGAGTAAATAATGGCGTTAACACGAGAGCAAATAGCAAAGCGCGTAGCGATGGAGTTACAAGATGGCTACTACGTTAATTTAGGAATTGGAATACCTACGTTAGTGGCGAATTATGTGCCGGAGGGCATCGAGGTAATGTTGCAATCGGAAAACGGTTTGCTAGGTATGGGGCCGTATCCAAGTGAATCGCAAGTCGATGCTGATATGATCAACGCCGGAAAAGAAACCGTTACAGCGGCGAAAGGCGCTGCCATTTTTAACTCCGCAGAGAGTTTTGCCATGATCCGCGGAGGTCATGTTGATTTAACGGTGCTCGGTGCGTTTGAAGTGGATCAAAACGGCAATATCGCCAGTTGGATGATCCCTAATAAGTTAGTTAAAGGCATGGGCGGGGCAATGGACTTAGTGGCAGGGGCAAAAAACATTATTTGCACCATGACCCATGCAAACAAACACGGTGAGTCAAAGCTTTTAACTGAATGTAGTCTGCCGTTAACAGGCGTGGGCTGTATTAATAAAGTGATTACCGATTTAGCCTTGATAGAAATTAAAGACGGCGCTTTTCACTTATTAGAGCGCGCACCCGGTGTATCGGTAGAAGAAATTAAAGCTAAAACCGCAGGTAAGCTTGTTATTAGCGAGAGTGTAAAAATCATGAGTGTAGATTAATAATATATAGCATGAAGACACTTACCTAAACTACCCTCCATGAAAAAATACTGTTGCATGTTTTATATGTATAAAACATGCTCATCTATTGCTTTTAACGCCACTTGTATAACCAAATAATAAATCAATCACTTACCACTAAACATTGCGCATTAATTTATTGTGCTCATAAAGTTCATGCACTTTATGGTTTTAATCATTTTTAGATCGATCAATGCAGCTTAACTTCTAAACATTTCGTTAATTTCACGTTAACACTATGCTCCGATTTAGATCGTAGTAGGTAGCTCCCTGATCTTTGACAACAAACGATTATAAAAATGAGTGTGGAGAACACAATGAAAGCAAGTAACACACAATTAGCCCTTGCTGTTGTAGCGGCATTAACAAGCTCTACAGCACTGGCAGATAACGATACTGAAGAATTACAGCAACAACTAAATGAATTGCAAAAGGAAGTTGACTCATTAAAAGGTAATAAAGCCTTTGACCTCGAGTTTGGTGGTCGCGTTCAGCTCGATTACAACTATTTTAACGGTGCATATAACGCCAATAACGATGGTGATGCAGGCAGTGACTTTTTCCCTCGTCGTATTCGTACTTACGTAGAAAGTGAACATGGCAACTGGGATCACAAGTTACTTCTTGAGTTTGGCGAAGGGACTGCAGAAATTGTATTGGCTCGTGTTCGTTATGCATTTGAGAATGGTTTAAAAATTAAAGCCGGTAAAATTCGCGAAGATATGTCACTTAATGCTTTAACCAGCTCTAAACATATAAATACGATTGAACGTAGTACTTTAGCAAATACTTTCTCACCGTTTTTCCGCTGGGGTGCATCTGCATACCAGTACTTTAAAGATAGCGGACTGCGTTATGCAGTTGGTGTTTATAAAAATGATGCGTTTGGAGCATCAGGTAAAGATGAAGATGACCAATTAACACTGGCATTTACAGGCCGTGCAACATGGTCAAGTGCTGCTCCTGGAGATGTTATTCATTTAGGTGCATGGCACTCATATCGTGATATGGGTGGTAATGATTTAGGCGCTCGCTTTGCTCGTGGTGAAATCCGTGAAACCAATGTTCGCTTGCTCGATTATGCTGTAGGTGGCAATACGGTTGCTCTTGATAGCATGTCGCAAAGCGGTCTTGAGTTTGCATATCAAGCTGACTCTTTCACCCTTGAAGCTGAATATGCAAGCCGTTATTTAGATGCGTTGGATGGCGCTAATCCTCTAGATGGCGAACGCTTTGATGGATTTCATGTTTCTGCAAGCTATTTCCTAGGTGGCGAGCAACGCCAATATAAGGCGGGTTCTGCATTATTTGTACAGCCAAAAGGCGTTAAAGATACTTGGGAGCTGGTAGGGCGTGTTTCACAGATGGATGCGACAAGCAGCACACAAGGTACTGAAGTTACTACTTACACTGTGGGTACTTCATATTACCTCAGCAGCAATATTAAGTTTATGGGTAACCTTGTTTACAGCGATGTAGAAGGCCCAGGCACAACTACTCTAGTGGGCGACGAAGACTCTGGTATGGGCTTTAGTGCACGTATGCAGTATTTATTTTAGGAGTAGAAAATAATGAAATTATTTAAGTCATTTAAAAGCACAGTGCTTGCGTCTGCACTGATACTGACCAGTCCTTTAGCGCTAGCCGATTTACACTTTTTAGTACCTGGTGGTCCAGGTGGTGGTTGGGATACAACTGCCCGTGGTGTCGGTGAAGCAATGGTAAAAGCGGGCATTGAAGATAATGCATCTTTTCAAAACATGTCAGGTGGTGGCGGTGGTCGTGCAATCGCCTATTTGATTGAATCAGGCACTAAAAAAGGCGATATCCTAATGGTTAACTCAACACCTATTGTGTTGCGTGCGCTATCAGGAAAAATCCCTTACAGCTACAGAGACTTAACTCCTGTGGCGAGTATGATTGCTGATTATGGGGCTTTTGTTGTTCGTAACGATTCACCATTTAAAACATGGAAAGATGTAGTTAAAGCATTAAAGGAAGATCCAGGTTCAGTAAAAGTTGCGGGTGGTTCAGCACGCGGCAGTATGGACCATTTAGTTGCAGCGCAAGCAGCTAAAGCGGCAGGCGTTGACGGTCGTCGCTTACGTTACATTCCTTACGACGCAGGTGGTAAAGCCAAAGCAGGTTTGCTATCAGGCGAAGTTAACTTACTTTCAACGGGTTTAAGTGAAGCGTTGGAAGTGGCTAATGGTGGTCAAGCGCGTATTTTAGCGGTCACCTCTGGTGAAGCGTTACCAGATTACCCTGAAATTCCAACGCTTAAATCATTAGGTTACGACATGGAATTTGTTAACTGGCGCGGATTTTTTGCTACGCCTGACTTACCAGCTGAAAAGCTTGCAGAATACACCGAGAAATTACGCAAACTGCAACAAACCCCTGAATGGGAAGAGGTGCGAGCGCGTAATGGTTGGTTAAACCTATTTCAAGAAAAAGATAAATTTATAAAGTCACTTGAGCAGCAAGAAGCGCAGCTTAAAGTTGTTATGGAAGAACTCGGCTTTATTCGTACGTTACGTTAATCGAGGCTCTGATGTTGAATCGCGAATTACTAGGGCCAGGTTTATTCCTGGCGCTATTTACCCTATACGCTGTGGTTGCATGGCAAATTCCGCTACTGCCGTTTGAGGAGTATGAAACAGTGACCTCAGCTACTTTACCTAAGGTCTATGCCGGTTTTGGCATTGTGGTCTGTTTATTATCAATTGGCGCTACTTTATTGAAGCAAGCAGAAGCTGTTGATGAAGCGCATCAATCACTTGAAAAAGCGGATGTACTTCGCACTTTAGGGTTAATTGTATTAATGACCTTATACAGTGCCATGCTTGAACCTGCGGGCTTTTTGCTATCAACCAGTTTGTTTTTAATCGCTGGCTTCTTTGTGATGGGTGAGAGGCGCAAAAAGGTATTGTTATTTGCGTCTATTCCTGTGGCTGTAGTGTTTTGGTTTTTAATGACTCAAGTGCTCGGTATTTATTTGGTTCCTGGCAACCTGTGGAGTTAAGTTATGTTTGATGGAATTATGCTGGGCTTGTCGACCGTGCTCGACTGGAACAACTTGTTGTACGTTATTGTTGGTTGTTTTGTTGGTACGTTTATCGGCATGCTACCTGGCCTTGGCCCAATTACGGCAATCGCGTTAATGATCCCAATTACCTACAGCATTGGTGCTGATTCAGGCATGATTTTAATGGCTGGGGTGTACTATGGGGCTATTTTTGGCGGTTCAACATCGTCTATTTTAATTAATGCACCTGGGGTGGCAGGCACGGTTGCCTCTTCCTTTGATGGTTATCCGCTGGCAAAGAAAGGCCATGCTGGTAAAGCATTGGCAATTGCGGCTTACTCCTCCTTTATAGGCGGCACAATCGGCGCTATTTTACTGATGGTGGCAGCGCCGCTGTTGGCAAAAGTGTCACTAAGTTTTCAGTCTCCTGACTATGTTGTATTAATGTTTTTAGGTTTGACTGCGATAGCGGCATTTTCTAATAAAGGGCAATTTTTAAAAGCCATGATGATGACCGTATTTGGCTTAATGCTGGCAACGGTGGGTATTGACCCTTCATCTGGCACGGAGCGCTTTACCTTTGGTCAAGCTGACCTACTTGATGGTATTAGTTTTTTACTTGTGGCAATGGCAACATTTGCATTAGCGGAAGCGTTAATCAATGTGGTTCGTCCTGAGAAAAAAGAAACGAAAAGTATTAATGACTCAGACACCCCGCAAATAGGCTCAACCAAACTGAGTAAAGCAGAAATTAAAGAAATGGCACCTTCGGTAGGGCGCTCGTCGATCCTTGGTTTTATTGTTGGTGTACTACCTGGGGCTGGGGCGACAATCGCCAGCTTTATGGCGTATGCAACTGAACGTAATTTAGCGCCTAAAGCGCTAAAAGATAAGTTTGGTAAAGGCTCATTACGTGGCTTAGCCGCACCCGAATCGGCAAATAACGCAGCCTGTACAGGTTCGTTTGTGCCATTATTAACATTAGGTATTCCAGGTTCTGGCACTACCGCTATCATGTTAGGTGCATTGATTGCTTACGGTATTCAACCTGGCCCAATGTTGATGGAAGAAAATCCGAGCGTGTTTTGGTCAGTTATTGTTAGTATGTACTTTGGTAATATTATACTGCTAGTTTTAAATTTACCGCTCATTCCATACTTTGCAAAAGTATTAGCGATGCCAAAATCAGTACTAACAATCATGATTTTATTCTTTAGTTTGATTGGGGTCTATTTGGTCTCTTTTAATACCTTTGATTTATTCATGATGGTTGGTTTTGCATTAGTGGCGCTAGTGTTACGTATATTAGCTTTCCCAATGGCGCCATTACTACTAGGCTTTATTTTAGGTGACATGATTGAGCGTAACTTCCGTCGTTCGATGATGCTTTCTGATGGCTCACTCAGTTTTTTATGGGAGCGTCCATTAACGCTCAGTATTTTCTTGATTTCACTGTTAGTGTTGTTGTTCCCATTAAAAGACTATATTGTTGAACGCCGCAGAACTAAAGCCGCCAAGCTCAATGAACAACAAGAGCAAGCATAATGTGAAGTAAATTATGAAGCACACAAAAAAATCACACTCATTACATAGTTTGGTGAAAAAGCCCAAGCGTTTAGAAACTAGATTAATTATTTGGGTAACGGGACTTTGTGTGCTTCAAGCATTACTGTTTGGTGGCTTGGTTTATCAAATTACAGCGCAAAGCTTACATAATCATGTTGGAGATAAAGCGTTGGCAGTCGCCACAAGTATCGCTTCAAGTGAAGATGTTGTTCAGGCTTTACAAGATCCCAGTAACTTAGTGGCAATTAATCAAGAAATAGAAAACTTGCGTCAGCTTACTGGCGCAGATTTTATCGTTATCGGTGATGCAAATGCACATCGTATTGTCCACCCAGATTTAAATAAGCTAGGAAAGCGAATGGTGGGTGGTGATAGCCAAGCAGCCCTTCGTGGCGAGCGTTACATTTCTGTAGCTAAGGGAAGTTTGGGTGAGTCTATTCGCGGTAAAGTACCTGTATATGATCAACAAAAGAAGATCATTGGCTTAGTCTCGGTTGGCTTTTTAGTGCAGTCAGTAGAGCCTTTAATCCGCGATCGCATTGTTGAAATAGTGGTTTGGGGTTTATTATTAGTTGTATTTAGCATCTTAGCTGCGGTGTTTATTGGTCAACGTGTTCGTAATGCAATTTTTGGCTTACAACCTGATGAAATAGCTCGGCTATTTTCAGAGCAAGACGCTATTTTAAATACCATGCGCAGCGGCGTTATAGCCCTAGACCCCGATGGGCATGTACGCAAGCTCACTCATCGTGCCTGTGAAATTTTAGATAAGCCCACAGCCTGTATTGCTCAAGATTTAACGCTCAGTGATTTATTGCCGGAACATGCAGGATTTTTATTGCGCAATCAAAGCCGAAAAATGATTGGCTTTGAATTGTTTGCAGCAGATAAACGCCTTGTTTTATCGCGTTTTTCACTACAAGTGCAGGGCCAGGCAGATGGTATTTTATTGACTTTACGCCCTGCTGATGAACTTGAATATATGAGTCAACAGTTAGCAAAAGTACAAGCATTTGCAGAGCTTTTGCGTGTACAAACCCATGACTACTCAAACAAGTTAAACCTGATTGGTGCTTTAATTCAAATGGGGGATAACGATAAAGCGATTGAGTTAATTGGCCAAGAAAGCCAAGGCTCGCAAGCACAAATTCATCACTTGTTGGGGCGCATTCAAGATCCAGTTTTAGCTGGGTTGTTGGTGGGTAAATACCATAAAGCCCGAGAGCTTAATGTAGTGCTTGAGCTCAATCCAGATAGCTTGCTTGATGCAATTACCCGAAAAGATATGATTGAACGGGTAGTGTCAATTTTAGGTAATCTAATTGATAATGCCATCGATGCAGCAATTCGTGCATCAGAGCGGCGCAAACCTCATGTACGAGTAACTGTTGATGAGACTAGTAAAACATTGTTGTTTGATGTTGAAGACAGTGGTTTTGGCCTGGGAAATGATCATGAAGTGATTTTTACTCCACAATACAGTTCAAAGTCAGGAGCTGAACATGGCATCGGTTTGTACTTAGTTAAAACTAACTTAGATTCATGTGGCGGTAGCTTGGAAATTGGTGAGTCAGATCTAAAAGGCGCTCGACTAAGTGTTTATATTCCCAAATAAAACAATAAGAGTGGTAGTAAAATGACATATTCTGTGGTCATTATCGAAGATGAAATTGAAGTTGCGCAATTGCTTGCGCAATACTTGTTGTTGCCTAATGGTGGAGCTGGAAGTCAAGTCGCGCGGCAAGGTCTTCGTCAAGGACAGTATCAGGTTGTTGGCATTGCGGCGAACCTTGCGACCGCAGATGCTTTGTTAAAAGCGATAGAGCCAGATTTAATATTATTAGATATTCATTTACCTGACGGTAATGGGTTAGACTTATTAACCGAGCTACGCGCACGTGCAATTAAAAGCGATGTGATGTTATTGACTGCTGCAAAAGAAGTCGAAACACTAGAGAAGGCAATTCAACTAGGCGCATGTGACTTCTTAGTAAAGCCGTTGATGTTAAACCGCTTGGATCAAGCTTTGGCTCGTTTTGAAGCGCGCCAGCAGTGTTTGTCAGATGCCAATGAAGTAACGCAATCTATGGTCGACACTTTATTTGGTTCGAGTGAGCAAAGCAAAACGCCAACTCGACTACCCAAAGGGGTCGATCAATTAACATTGAGAAAGATTCTGGATGCGTTTAATGCGCACAAAAAAACACCATTCACAGCCCAGCAAATGGGCGAGCTTGTTGGGGTAAGCCGTTCTACCGCAAGGCGCTACTTAGAATATTTGCTAGAAGCTGAGCAAGTGAGTGCCGACCAAAGTTACGGTAGCATTGGCCGGCCTGAACGTTGTTATAAGATGGGTTAGTGTTTAGGTAGTGTATTTAGATTAACACTCGGTTCAGCAGTTTTTATGCGCTCAAACTGACTATGTAATTTAGTAGGACCTGTAAAAAATCCTGTGTTGCGTAAGTAAAATTTCCCTTTGTGAGTGCCACCTTGATAATCCATTCTAGATTGCTTGGCGGCAGTTGCATCGTAGGTAAAACGTGCTTTAGTCAGTGCATGCCATTTTCCATCTGTATCTCTGAGCCACTGATTACCGTAAAACGCTTTGCGCTCGAATTGTCCTGCATCTGGAATGAAATTCTCTAAGAAGCTGTGTGGTCTTGCTACATATGTATTGGTATTAGGGCGCCTGAAAGAAGCAATGAAGAGCCACTTTTCAGTGGTAGGATCATAAAAATATGCGCTGTAGTCGGTTTTATTATTAAGGTTTTCAGTCGGGTTTACTTTTAATAAAAAGCGATAGGTTTGCTCTGCTTGCCATGGGAAAACGAGGTAACTTTGGCCGCCTGAGCCTTCGTTACCAAATTTTCCTGTGTATACATTGTTCCCTTTCGCTAATAACTGAATTCTCATTTCAACAGGGATAGCGGTTGGATCATCCGTTTGAAATGGACTCCACACTGAAAACAAAACTCTGCGCTCGGTTTCAGAGTTTACCTGTATACCAAAATAACCCTCGGCAAAGCCGTTAGCCATAAAATATGAGCCCTGATGATCATAGCCTTTTGGTACTGTGAGCTCAGAGTAAAACCATTGATAGTCTTTTGAAGCATCATCTATAGGGTAATTTAAATGTACTGACGGACCACGACGGCCCCAATAAATATCGTCTTTAACATATAAAGGTGCGGCGATGTTTTTATCTAGCGTGATAATTACCCCTTCAATATCTGCAAAGGTACTTGCACTTCGAGTGAGTCCACTTAATATCAGCTGCTGATAGCCTGCATCTGTTGGGTTAAATTGCCCCAGATCAATATCTTGGAATTGTTGGTTTGTGAGCTTTATGATCTGGCTTTGCTGATTAAAAGTGACTTTCAATTGACTGTTTCCGCCAGCAACTTTTGCACGTATTTTTAAATTGAAAGGAGTTTTTGTTGGCAGGTAAAAGTAGTGACTTACTGGAACTGCGGGATCTTGCCAATCAGTAATGCCTTGCTCGTTAATAAGCGTGTTGTTTTTTTCAATACTATGGTTGGTTGCACTATTGCCATAGCTGGGAATGAAGTAGTCCGTGTTTTGATTTGCTGCAACTAAGGGAGAAAGTAAGCCACCCAATAATAAGCTAACAAGTAATAAAAATCTCATAGTATGTTCCATAAAAAAAGCGCCGATAAACGGCGCTAATGTAAGGGATATACCCAAGCCACCTCAAGATGCGAGTTTCAGTTGGAATTAAAAACGATTTAGGCAAGGCATTGATCGCAAGTAATAGTGGTTCTATTGTTAAAATCAATAACGCAGTATAAATCGTTTTTAAACCAACCCACTGGGCGTTTCACAGGACCTTACTCTCATCGTTGTTACTTCTTAAAAGGGATTGCCATTCTTGCAAAGTAACGCCTTGATATTAAGCCCCTGTGAAACGCTGAATTCTGCATCTTGAGGTGGTTTGGGTATAAAATTAAAATGACGCAGAAAAGCCTAAGCTAATCGAGCGACCATAGCGCGCCAAGCGACGAACTTGTTCTTCAGTTTTAACATACGACCATTGTCGCTCGTTTGTTAAGTTAGTAACGCTTAAATCAACGCGCATTTTTTCAGTAATGTTGTAGCTTGCACTAAAGTCATACTGACCATAATCGGCTGCCCATTCAGGGCCGCCCCATGCATCTGGGTATGCTAGATAATCATCACGCCAGTTATAAGCAATACGTGTTTGGTAATCACCTTTCTCATAATAAATCACTGCATTATAAGAATGTTCAGACATGCCAACAAAAGGAAGATCGTTTAGCTCTTCATCATCGTAGCTACTGTCTGTATAAGTATAGTTTACTTGTACGCCTAAGCCATCAAAAGGGGCTGGAAGTATTTCATCAAACGATTGTTGATAAGCTGTTTCAAAGCCTAAAATGGTTGCGCCTTTTTCTGATGTCGGTGATATTTTAGTGAAGACAGGACCTTCTACTTCAACTCCATCCTTAAAGTAATTACCTACCTGCGTAGTGCCTACACGGCCGCGAGCTATTACTGATTCTATGTCTTTATAATACGCTGCAAATGTTAGGGCGCCATAATCAGAGAAGTACCATTCAATTGTACTATCAAGCTGGTTTGCTCTGAGTGGTTCAATACCAGGGTTAGAGGCATGGTACTCAGCATTGTTAAAATCTAAGTAACTATAAGGTGATAAGTAACCAAGGTTTGGCCGTGTGATCACTTTTGCGGCACTAAAGCGATACAATAAATCGTCGCGTAAATTAAGCTTGAAGTTTAAGCTTGGTAGTACGTCTGTGTAGCTTTCATCTGTTTTTGAGCGAGCATAGTAATCGTCAATATCACCATCAACACGATAGCTTAATGCACCGTCTTTTTCGGTTACATTGTAGCGTACGTTTTCAACATCAAAGGTATAACCATCCGATGTGACATCGGTTTTAATAACGCGTACACCCATATTAAGTGCAAAAGGTAATTGGCCGATATCGCCTTGTAAGTTTGTTTCAACAAAGGCTGCTAGAGTTTGCTCTGTTAATGCAAATGAGTCTTGCGGGCTATTTTTTGCAATAATTTTATCTTGAGCGGCTTGTGGGTTGATTGATTCATAAAAAGCATAAAGCTTATCGTAATCAAAGCTGGCCCATGGATCTGGGTGTTTGCCTGGTTCGCCATCTAAGAAGTTATCAAAATTAGCTGGGACTAGCACATCAGCAGGTAAGCGGAACAAATTTAAGCCGCCAAGCTCTTCAACACTTGAGTCGTCAAAGCTATCGTATTCAGAGTTTTTAAAGTAAGCGCCGCCGTTACTAAACATGGAGGCATTTTTAGATTTAAATACACTGCGCTCTTTCGTTTGTTTGCCGTAATGCAGGCCAAATTGCACATCTTTGACCAGTTCAAAAGAAGGGATATAAGTTGCAGCTAGACGAACTTCTTCGATTTTGTCTTTCACATCGGTGCCGGAATTGTAGCTGTAATGCGCACCAAAAGGCTGCTCTGAACTCAGCGATGGCGTCATCGTCACATCTGGTAACATATTACTGCCGGTTTGGTCGATCGTGATTCCATCAACAAAACCACGGGCCACAATAAAACGGTTATTGCCGTTACTCACATTTTGAGCTTGAGATTGCGAGATATCTAAATCAACCGTTAAGTTGTCTGTGGCATACCAAACTGTATTAAAGCCCCATTGCCATGTATCGGTATTGCGCGGTACGGAAACATTTAAAAGCTCGGCCATGGCGCCGTCTACTAGCTCTACGTAATTTGCATTGCCATCGTCATTAAACTTTACTTCACCGATTGCTGGAATGCCGGGAGTCCAAGACTCATCGTATGTTACAAACGAGATTTGGTATTGTTCGCCATTGGTTTCGTACTGTGAATACATACTATCAAAGTTCACATCAAACTGATCTGAAGGGCGCCATTGTAGTGCTAAACTTGCGCCAAGACGTTCACGGGTATCTTGCCAGTTTGAGTAGCGAACGTAGCCTGGAATGATCGATGGATATGATTGTTCATTGTCCTCTAGTTCACCATTGCCATTGCTGTCGATAGGGATACGTACGTCAACGTTTTCATCGGGGTCATAGAAGCCTTGGCCTTCGTATGAATCAGCACGCTGTGTACGTTCAGAATAAACTGCGGTAAATAATGCACCAAAGGTGTCATCAAAAAATGTATCACTAATTAAAAAAGACACTTGCGGATTTACATCACCCGTTCTCTCTTCATAAATGCCTTTGGCACTGCCAGATAAAGTAAACCCATCTAAATCGAGTGGTTTACGGGTTTTAATATTGATGACAGAGCCTATGCCGCCTTCTTGTGTTTTACTTTGTGGAGATTTATATACTTCGAGGGATTGGACAATTTCAGGGGCGATCAAGTCAAAATTAAAGTTACGGCTGGAGTGCTCTGATGCCATGCGCCGACCATTAACAGTGGTTACGTTATAGTCACCACCTAAACCCCGAACCGTAACGTTTTGCCCCTCGCCACCGTTACGGGTAATTGCAATACCTGTCATTCGTTGCAGTGCTTCTGCAATATTTTGATCGGGGAACTTACCGATGTCTTCTGCGACGATGGCATCCATAACCCCAACAGCTTGCTGTTTTAAATACAGGGATTCCTTAATACTCGAGCGAACACCTCTGACTTCGATTACTTCTACTTGCTCAGCCTCGGCTTCTTTTTCCGTTTTTTTATCTTCTTCAGCAGCCAAGGTTGCGCCACTGAAAATGGCACTCATGGACAAAAACAGGGTGGACAGTTTTAGTTGTGCTTTCATAATAGTTACCTGTATTTTACTTGTTGATGGTTGTTTTTTTATTGCTTTACTTAGGGTTAGGCGTACTGGCAGTCGTTACCTACCAATACGCTTTATTTAATTACGAAATAATGCCAAGTGGCTTGGCTTGCTGCCAAAGGCCACGAGTGAAATCTGGGAAGTCTTTGCTGTTACTGCGATCGGCAACCGAGTCAACAGAGAGTGGAAACACTGCTGACCACGCCGCAGCGTCATATACATCCTGATCAAGTGGCTCGCCATTGCGAAGGCAAAAAATAATGCGCCAAAACATGAGGAAATCCATACCACCATGACCGCCGTTGCGCTCAGCTTCTGCGCCCATTTTTTGCCAAAGCGGGTGATCATATTTGTTATACCAATCTGCCATATCGTAATCCCACTCGTGGTAGCTTTTGCTGCCACCTTGCTCAAGTGCAATACGATTAGGGAAACCAGCAAATACGCCATTGGTACCTTGAATTAGGTTATGACGAGAGTAAGGGCGCGGTGTGGTTGTATCGTGTTGCACCATGATGCTGCGGCCTTTAACCGTTTTAATAATGCTGGTATTCATATCGCCAGCGACGTAATTCAGCTTGTTGCGACCATGATCTGCTGGAAATTCTTTTTTTGCGTATGCCGCACGGCCTAATGATGGTGAGCTCATTGATGTTATGTAATCAAAACGGTCACCACGGTTAATATTCATATACTGTGAAACAGGCCCTAAACCATGGGTTGGGTATAAATTACCGTCAACCGCTGCGTGCCAAGGGGTGCGCCATGAGCCTGTTTTATGGTCAATCTCTTTCATTTGCCAGCGTAATTCGTGGATATACGCAGCTTCACCATGGAGCAACTCACCAAAAATACCTTGGCGTACCATATTCAATACCATGAGTTCATCACGGCCGTAGCAGACATTTTCCAGCATCATGCAGTTTTTTTGCGTTCGTTCGGATGTATTAACTAGTTGCCATGCCTCTTCTACAGTGACTGCTGCGGGCACCTCAACAAAAGCATGTTTACCGCTTTCCATGGTTGCTACTGCCATGGGGGTATGCCATTTCCAAGGGGTTGAGATAATAACAATATCAATATCTTGGCGCTCTAGCATGCGAAGGTAATCATGATCGTCTTTGCCGTAGGTGTCTGGTTTTTTAAAGCCTTTATCGACCACTATTTTGACTGCTCTATCTACAACAGCCTCATGGGTATCACAAATTGCTTTGATTTCAACACCGTCTAAATGACAAAAATGCTTAACAGCACCAACACCACGTTCACCTACACCAATAAAGCCCACTCTTACCACATCCATTTTTGGTACTGTTAATCCAAGAGTGGAGCGTCCTTGTGTTGCGGTTTTTAGCATTGAGTTGGCATTGGTTGTGGAAGTGCAACCTAACGCGGCGCTTGTTGCTGCAATTGCGGCCATTGATTGAAGAAATCGTCTGCGGTTGAGATCGCCCATAATAGTGCCCTTATGTGTTTATTATTTGTAAATTTGTTTTCACAGGCTTTTATTTGTACACCCAAGGGAATATCAAAGCAAGATAAAAATCTTTCGTTTGCTTTCATTTGTGTTGTGGTTTTATTTTTATTTTTACCTTTATTATTTAAATTCAGTTGTTTATGTTTAATTGTTGCTAATAAATAAAAAATGTAAAAAATTTGAATTGAAAGTAAGTGAAAGCTGCGTACAATGAATGAAAGTAAATAATGAAAGAGAGCGGGCATGCTTAACACTATCGAAAGACGTCATGAAATTGTGCAATTAGTTTGTAAACAAGAGCGCGTACAGGTTCCTGAGCTTGCTCAGTTGTTCGGTGTATCGACAGTTACTATTAGAAACGATTTAAATGAACTGAATGAAAAGGGTTTGTTAGTGCGTTCTCGAGGTGGTGCTGTGATGAGTAATCGTCTTACGCAAGAGTTGTCATTAAAAGAGAAGCACGATGCGAACCGCAGCATTAAAGAGCGTTTAGGTAAATTTGCTGCCAGCTTAATTAAAGACGGTGAATCGATCATTTTAGACTCAGGGACTACAACGGAAGAGGTCGCTAAAAACTTAACCAACCATCACAGTGTAGTAGTGATGACTAATGGGTTAAATGTCGCGCACTCGCTGCTAAATGCACCATCTGTTGAAGTATTGATGACTGGTGGAACGTTGCGGAAAAAATCATTGTCGTTCTATGGTCGCCAAGCAGAGCAGCATTTACAGCAATACCACTTTGATAAATTAATTTTAGGCGTCGATGGTTTTGAGAAAGATATCGGTATTACTACGCATTTTGAATTAGAAGCTTTATTAAATCGAGTGATGTGTGAAGTATCGAGAGAAATAATCGTTGTTACCGATTCAAGTAAATTTAATCGCAAAGGAGTGCATAAAATAATTTCTGCCAGTGAAGTAAATACAGTAGTGACAGACAGTGGGATTCCTGGCGATATAAAAACCGCTCTTGAAAGTGCTGGTGTTCAGTTGCACATAATCGACCTTTAATTTCCATAGTACGAATATCAATTAAAAATAACCAATACAGAGGCTTGCAATGACGATATTACAGCAATTAATCGCAGCGAATAAACGGGGTGAAAAGCAAGGCATTTATGCCGTCTGTTCGGCGCATCCATTGGTGCTTGAGGCTGCCATATTGCAAGCCAAACAAGACAATAGTTACTTGCTAATAGAAGCGACTGCTAATCAGGTTAATCAATTTGGCGGTTATACTGGCATGTTGCCTGCTGATTTTATGGCGTTTGTTGAGAGACTTGCGAAAGAGCAGGACTTTGCGATTGATAAACTGATCCTCGGTGGTGACCACCTAGGCCCGGTATGTTGGTGCGACGAAAGTGCTGAAGCAGCAATGCACAAGGCGGAGCAATTGATTGCTTGTTATGTAGCGGCAGGGTTTAAAAAAATTCACTTAGATACCAGTATGCGCTGCGCTGATGATGACGAGATTTTAGCGGATGAGACGGTAGCAATACGAGCGGCTCAGTTGTGTGCAGTGGCTGAGAAAACAGCAGTCGATACATTTGGCCACAGCGATTTGGTGTATGTTATAGGCACTGAGGTGCCACCACCTGGTGGGGCTGATGAACATATAGATACGTTAGCCGTTACAGATACAAAGCATGTTGCAAGCACTTTAGCATTACATCATGAAGCTTTTTTACAGCTTAATTTATCATCGGCATGGCAACGTGTTGTTGGCCTAGTTGTTCAACCGGGTGTTGAATTTGATAATACGCAAGTATTCGATTATGTCAGCAGTGCTGCACAACAACTTAAACATTATATTAAATCTGTAGATGGTATTGCTTTTGAAGCACATTCAACTGATTACCAAACACCGATCGCATACCAGCAGTTAGTGAATGACCACTTTGCGATTTTAAAAGTAGGCCCAGAGCTTACATTTGCGTTACGTGAAGCATTATTTGCATTAAGCCATATTGAAGATGCACTAATAGATACTGAGCAGTGTTCGCATTTACGTACAGTCGTTGATGCAGATATGCAGCAGTACCCAAAAAACTGGCAGCGCTTTTATCAAGTTGAACAATCATTGCAGCAGCTATATCGTCGCTTTAGTTTTAGTGATCGCATTCGTTATTACTGGGGCAAACAAGGCAATCAAAGTGCGGTTGAAAGGTTGTTTTACAATTTACAACAGCAGCCGATCCCATTGCCATTACTAAGCCAATACATGCCATTACAGTATCTTGCTGTACGAAACAAAACACTTGAGAACAACCCTAAAGCCTTGGTTATTCATCACATAATGCAAGTAACCAGTCGCTACGCAGACGCGTGCTTTAAACAATAATAGACGTAAGTGAGGTAGCAATGTCGAGTTATTTAGCAATTGATAAAACCCTTCTAGAATCTAGAAATAGTGCATGGACAGCAAAAGAAATTATGCAGCAAAGCAGCTGCTGGAAAGAAACACTTACTATTGTTGAGCTTGCGCGTAAACAGCTTGATAGTTGGCTTGCCCGTGTTTTGGATAAGCCTAATGCGCAAATAATTTTTACTGGCGCAGGTACATCTGCTTATGTTGGAGAGGCGGTTGTTGGTTATTTAAACCAAAAGTTATCAACGTCATGTAGAAGTGTTAGCAGTACAGAGTTAGTTGCTTGCCCTGAGCAGTACTTACAAAAAAGTAAACCAACTTTACTTGTGTCTTTTGCGCGTTCGGGTAATAGCCCGGAAAGTGTTGCTGCTGTAGATGTAGTGAATAATTATGTGCAGGAATGTGCCCACCTCTTTATAACCTGTAATCCAGATGGCGCCCTTAATAAGCAAGCCAAAGGGCATGAGAATTATTTTTCGCTATTGATGCCACCGCAAACGCTCGATCAAAGCTTTGCAATGACCAGTAGTTTCACTTCGATGTTGATTGCAAGTCTTGCGGTATTTAGCGATGTGGGTAACGCAGTGTCGGTAATGGCTAATTGTGTTGAAAAAAATATCCCCCAACAACTTACTCAATTAAAAGCATTAGCTGAATTGCCTATGCATCGTTTAGTTTATTTAGGCGCTGGGTCGTTAAAAGGTTATGCGCAAGAGTCGGCTTTAAAATTATTAGAGTTAAGTGCGGGGCAGGTGATGGGGTATTTTGAATCTCCACTTGGTTTTCGTCATGGCCCAAAATCATTGGTCGATGACAAAACTTTAATCGTCTTATTTGGCTCAAACAATAAATATACAAAACAATATGATACTGACCTATTTAATGAATTGAAAGGCGATAACCAAGCACTTGCAGTTCATAAACTAGCCTTGCCAAGTGAGGCTTTTGGTGAGCAATTAGATGATGTATTTAATGGTCTGTATTATATGGTGTGTGCGCAAATCATATCCTTTTACAAAGCGTGGCAATTAGATATTACGGTAGATAACCCATGCCCAACCGGTGAGGTAAACCGAGTGGTGCAAGGGGTGACTATTTACCCATTCCCGCAAGGTGATACTAATGACTAAGCAGTATATTTATGGCATTGATATAGGTGGCAGCAAAATTGAACTTGCCGTGTTTGACGCTTCATTAAATCAACTAGAGTCATGGCGCATCGCTACGCCACAAAGCAGTTATCAAGACTTTTTAAACGCGCTAGTAGATATGATTTTAAATGCCGATAATAAATATCAATGCCGTGGTGCCGTAGGAATTGGTATGCCAGGGATTATTAATGCGAACCAAGAAGTTTTATCCGCGAACGTGCCTCATGCAACAGGTAAAAATGCAGCAAACGATTTAGCAACGTTGATAAATCGACCCGTTGCTATCGAAAATGATTGCCGTTGTTTCGCCCTTTCTGAAGCGCAAAGTACTGTTGGCTTGCAAAGCACTCGTGTATTTGGTGCGATCATTGGCACTGGTACTGGTGGTGGGTTATGCATCGATGGTGAGCTTTACAAAAGTGCGCAAGGCATTGCTGGCGAATATGGGCATTATGCGCTGTCTGCTGTGTTACAACAAAAATACCAATTACCGATTTTAAAATGTGGCTGTGGTTTGACCGGATGTATTGAAAGTTATATCGCTGGCCCTGGATTAGCACGCATCTATCATCACTTTTCAGGCGAAAAGCTCAGTACTTATGAAATTGTGGAAGGTTTGCGAAAGGGCGATGTACTTTGCCAGCAGAGCTTTGCATGCTACCTAGATTTATTAGGCAGTACCTTTGCCGCAATTATCATGGCGTATGACCCCGAGGTAATAGTTGTTGGTGGCGGTATGTCGCTGGTTGACGAGCTCATGAGTAAGTTAGAAGCGGCAATAGTGCCGTATGTTTTTGCTGATATTCGTGTACCAAAAATTGTGTTGGCCGAGTTTGGTGATGCCAGTGGTGCCCGCGGTGCTGCTATTTTAGCTAAAGCGCAAGTGGGAGCATTATCATGACAGAGTCGGTATTTTACGTTAAGGCAGATGCTATTTATTGCCAACAGACTGTACTCAAAAACCATCTAATGTTAATTGTTGAGGGCTGTATTGCTGGCTTCACAGAAAACCCTAAAGAGGGGGTGCCAATTCATGATTACGGTGATGCTGCAATTATTCCAGGCTTAATTGATTTGCACATTCATGGTCGCGAAGGCTGCGATGTGATTGATTGTAAAATGAGTAGTATCGAGACTATCTCATGCTCACTTGCACAGCATGGAGTAACTGGGTTTTTAGCAACAACAGTGACAACTGACTGGCAGCAAACTCTTGATGCGATGGCTATAATCGGCCAAGCTTATACACAACAACCTAGCGGTGCGCAGGTGCTAGGAGGTTACAGCGAAGGCCTATTTTTTAGTGAAAAGCATAAAGGTGCGCATAACCAAGACTATTTTTTAGAGTTATCGCAGGACCATTTAGAGGCGATGATCAATGCCGCCAACGGGTGTTTAAAAGTAGTTGCATTAGCGCCTGAAAAACCCGGTGCTAATGCGTTAATTAAGTACCTTACTGAACAAGATATCAGAGTTATGCTTGGTCACTGTGATGCAAATTATGAACAAACTCAAAGCGCGCTGGAACATGGTGCATGCGGGGGAGTGCATGTTTTTAATGGCATGCGCGGCATTCATCATCGCGACCCTGGTTGTGCTGGTGCGGTATTAATGAATGATAACGCT
This sequence comes from Pseudoalteromonas atlantica, assembly GCF_043641955.1. Taxonomy (GTDB): domain Bacteria; phylum Pseudomonadota; class Gammaproteobacteria; order Enterobacterales; family Alteromonadaceae; genus Pseudoalteromonas; species Pseudoalteromonas atlantica_A. Next base: position 112,585 of record NZ_JBHZRV010000008.1, on the reverse strand, counting down.
ATGGTAGAGGTTATTGCAGATGGTGTGCATCTTCACCCAACAATTTTACAGTTAATCTATAAGCTAAAAGGTCCGCAAAAAATTGCACTGATAAGTGATTGCATTAATGCGGGCGGATTAATTGATGGGCAATATAAATTAGGGAAAATGGATGTTTTTGTTAGTGAGGGAGTAGCAAAAACGGCATCAGGATCACTCGCTGGCAGCACTTTAACGCTTGAAAATGCAGTTAAGAACATGCATGAATTGGGTTGTATAGACTTACGTGAGGCACTCAATATGGCCAGTATTGTACCTGCTAGATTTCTTGATATGGCAGATAAAGTGGGTTCGCTTGAAAGCGGTAAACAAGCTAACTTTGCCATTTTAAAAAGAGATTTTACAATTCAAGCAACTTATATCAAAGGGCGACAATGTTTTTTGAGTGATAGGAAGTGAGCGAAAAACAAGGGCTTTAGCGAAGATATATTGTCCAAACTCACAAGAAAGAAATATTTTCTAGAATTGATTGCATTTTAAGCGACTTCTATGGTGATGTTCGCTTTAAGTGATGTTATACTCCCGCCGAATAATTTTTCGACTTTATTAAGAGTAAAATAATGGCAGATTTATCGAAGTACAGAAACATTGGTATTTTCGCGCACGTTGATGCGGGTAAAACCACGACTACTGAGCGTATCCTGAAGCTTACAGGTACTATCCATAAAACAGGTGAGGTTCATGATGGTGAATCTACTACTGACTTCATGGATCAAGAAGCTGAGCGCGGTATTACTATCCAGTCTGCGGCAGTAAGCTGTTTCTGGAAAGATCACCGTTTTAACGTTATCGATACTCCTGGACACGTTGACTTCACAGTTGAAGTTTACCGTTCACTTAAAGTATTAGATGGCGGTGTTGGTGTATTCTGTGGTTCTGGTGGTGTTGAGCCACAATCAGAAACTAACTGGCGCTACGCGAACGAATCAGGTGTTGCACGTATTATTTTCGTAAACAAATTAGACCGTATGGGTGCTGATTTTTACCGTGTAACAGCGCAAGTACAAAAAGTACTTGGTGCTACTCCACTTATCATGACTTTACCAATCGGTATTGAAGATGATTTCGTTGGTGTTGTTGACGTTTTAAACAAACAAGCATACGTATGGGATGACACTGGTCTTCCAGAAAACTACGAAATCACAGACGTTCCTGCAGACATGGTAGACAAAGTTGAAGAATACCATGAAATGCTTATCGAAACTGCTGTTGAGCAAGACGATGATCTAATGGAAGCATACATGGAAGGTGAAATGCCTTCAGTTGAAGATATCAAGCGTTGTATCCGTAAAGGTACTCGTGACCTTGCTTTCTTCCCAACGTTCTGTGGTTCTGCATTCAAAAACAAAGGTATGCAACTAGTACTTGATGCTGTTGTTGATTACTTACCTGCACCTACAGAAGTTGATCCTCAACCTCTTATGGATGAAGAAGGTAACGAAAACGGCGAGCATGCAATTGTTTCTGCAGACGAACCTTTCAAAGCGTTAGCATTCAAAATCATGGATGACCGTTTTGGTGCATTAACTTTCGTACGTATCTACTCTGGTAAGCTTAACAAGGGTGACACAATCCTTAATGCGTTTACTGGTAAAACTGAGCGTGTTGGCCGTATGGTTGAGATGCAAGCAGATGAGCGTAAAGAGCTTACTTCAGCACAAGCGGGCGATATCATCGCTATCGTTGGTATGAAGAACGTGCAAACTGGTCACACTCTATGTGATCCTAAGCACCCAGTAACTCTAGAGCCAATGGTATTCCCAACTCCAGTAATCTCGATTGCTGTACAGCCTAAAGATAAAGGCGGTAATGAGAAAATGGGTGTTGCTATCGGTAAAATGGTTGCAGAAGATCCATCTTTCCAAGTTGAGACTGATGAAGATTCAGGCGAAACTATCCTTAAAGGTATGGGTGAGCTTCACTTAGATATCAAAGTAGATATCCTTAAGCGTACTTACGGTGTAGACCTTATCGTTGGTCAACCACAGGTTGCTTACCGTGAAACTATCACTCGTGAAATCGAAGATAGCTACACGCATAAGAAACAATCTGGTGGTTCTGGTCAGTTCGGTAAAATCGATTACCGCATCAAGCCAGGCGAAGTGGGTTCAGGTTTCGCGTTCACTTCATCAGTTGTTGGTGGTAACGTACCTAAAGAATTCTGGCCTGCAGTTGAGAAAGGCTTCAAATCAATGATGGGTGAAGGTGTTCTAGCTGGCTTCCCAGTACTTGACGTTGAAGTTGAGCTTTTCGACGGTGGCTTCCACGCCGTGGATTCATCTGCAATTGCTTTCGAAATCGCTGCTAAAGGCGCTTTCCGTCAGTCTATCCCTAAAGCGGGTGCACAACTTCTTGAGCCAATCATGAAAGTTGACGTGTTCACGCCAGAAGATCACGTAGGTGACGTAATCGGTGACCTTAACCGTCGTCGTGGTATGTTAAGCAATCAAGAAGCTGGTTTAACTGGCGTTCGTATTAAAGCTGACGTACCGTTATCAGAAATGTTCGGTTACATCGGTTCACTACGTACAATGACATCTGGTCGTGGTCAGTTCTCTATGGAGTTCTCACACTACGCTGCATGTCCACAAAACGTAGCTGACACTGTAATCGCTGCAGAAAAAGAGAAAAATGCTGCTAAGTAATTAGCACCTTAACTCTTTAGAAAAAACCCGCACTTGTTGCGGGTTTTTTGTTTTTATAATATGGCTACGTAGGTAGCCCCAATTCCCGTATCGTTTAAGTCATAAGTAGGGTGTATAAATAAAGGTACGTGCTTTATTATGATGTTCCGTTTGTTGTTTTAATCCTAAGTATTAGCGATTAATGTATATACTAAAATAATATAGATATTTTTTATTATTAATTCTATGTATATTAAAGAGTTACTTTAAATGCTTTTGTTCTAGTTAAAAAGTAGGGTAATTACTCTTGTTTAGATTTCTGTTATAGGTAAAATTACGTCTTGTTTTTCTAAAACCAGTACAAGAAAAGGCACCTTTTTAATAAAGGGGTGGGCGTAAAGGGACCGCAATGAATGTAGTAAAAATTTCACCTAATTGGACGTTACAACTAATTAAAATTAGCTTGGCTTTGTTTATCACCTATATCTTGAGTGCAGCCACTCCACTGGAGTTTAAGTCTGTAAGTATCATAATATTACCTCTATTTTTGATAATCAGCTTTTTCAACATTATGCAATTAAGGTTTTTACATTGCTATAAGGCTGGGATCAACTATTCTCGCGGAGCTGGAAAGCAGTACATAAATGCAGATGAAATTAAAAATCTAAGCTTTAAACGTTTTTGGGTTATAACAGCTTTTAATGTTGTGACACATTCAAATAAATCACATCGCTTTATAAATTGGCAAGTATCAGAAGAACAAAAAAAAGCGATATGTAACTTGTATGAAGGGAAATGCATAGGAAATATGGGTAGTGCTTAATTACCTGTTGTGTAAACCCTATCAATAACAGAAAGTAACCTGTTCACCAGAGTTCTGGTTAAGTAAATGCCACTTTAATAGCTAAAGTGGCATTTTTTGTATTAGCTCATTACTTTTTAACGCGTCGGCGAGTTAAAAATGGCAATGCTAATAAGCTTAACCAACCTAATGAGCCGGAATCATCTTCGTCATCAGCTTCATCATTATTGATGTTGATGTAAACTAGTTGAGCGGCAGATAGGTTACCAGCACTATCTTTAGCTTGAACCATTAAAGTAATTTTACGCTCAAATTCATAATCTAGCGCAGCAGCAACTATTAGTTGGCCTTGTTCATTAATAGTGATAGCAGAATGTCCTGACACAATAAACTCAACTACAGGCGTGTAATCACTATCTGCATCTGTAAATTCAAGCTGCCCAATAACAGCACCCATAGCTGCACTTTCAATGATATTAAAGCTTTGTTCAGGCGTTAGTACTGGTGCTTGAGGCTCAGGAATTGGCTCTGGCTCTGCAATTGATTTAATATCAATAAGGACTGGATCATGATCAGAAGCACGGTAGGCATTGTCAGAATATAGACTAGCCACTTGCGTATCTGATTTATACTCAACGTTGTAATCTAGGCTGATAGGTTCGTCAGCATTAATGTGCCAATCAGTTGCGGCGACTACTTTATCGAGCAAACTCTGTGTTGCTACAGCGTGATCTAAGCTACCTAAGCGGCCAGAGAAGCTGTATGAATAACCTTGAGTATCGCCATCAACTTCAGCTACAACGTTTTTATAACCTTTATCAGCGAGCGCACGGATAGGATCTTCCATCGCGTAGGCATTTAGATCGCCAACTAAAATAATATCTTCATCTTCAACACCTGTAGGCTTGGTGTCTAACCAATCAGCAAATGAATTTGCACCAGCAACACGAATTTCGTTCCAACATGCTTGGCCGTCACCTTGGTCTGCATTGTTACCTTCTGCACTGCTACAGCCACCTTTAGATTTTAAATGTGCAACAGCTACAGTAAATACTTCACCTGAACTAAGTGCTTCAAAGCTTTGTGCGATAGGTGCACGATTGCTGTAATCAAAAGGGTATTCAGAAGTTGTTGCAGCGGTGCCTACTTCTTTTATCATATTTGAACGATAAATCAGTGCAGTTGTAATTGCATCAGTACCAATTTGATTCATATTGAAATCAACAAAAGCGTATTCGTTAGTGCTATCTGCGTCATTGAGTGCAGCTACTAAACTTGCTACAGCGCTTAGCTCACCGAAGCCATCATTTTCGATTTCCATCAAACCAATCACATCAGCGTTTAGCGCGGTGATTGCATTGACTAGTTTAGCTTCTTGACGGATTAATTCCTGCTCAGAGTCTGCGCCACGGCTAGTTGGGAACCCACCACCTTGGCCATCACCATTAAAGTAGTTAAGTACGTTGAAGCTTGCGATACGTAAGTTAGCATCACTGTGAAGTGCTGGAGCCTCTGTACGTGGGTTTGTAGCAGTAAATTCAGGTTGAACAGTTGGGTGAATGCGGTAGCGGTCAAAACTATACCCTAGTACACCCGTAATTGTGTTTACTGAATCACCCAAGCGTAAGGTGTTGTATGCGTCCAAGCCAACGCCAGGGTAAGAAATAGGATCAAGGTTTTGCTTTGTTGACCCATCATCGAGTAGGATTTGCTTTTTCTGGTTTTCAGCTTCAACAGCGTTAGCAGCTTCACCAGGAAGGGCAATTTGTGTACCTTGGTATAAGCGCTCTGTGGCTAAGTCTACTTCACCATAGCGGCCTAGACCATAATTATTAGTGACGACTAATGCTTGTTCTAAAGTGATTAACATACCTTCAAAGGCTTCTAAGTCGGCAACATCTGCTACTGGTAAAGAAATTTTTGTCGCGGCTGTAGTCAGGCCCGACGCACAGATCTCTACTTGGCTTACATCGCCAATTTGGGTTGCATTATAATACTCAGCAACACTGCCTTTAACGCGAACATGGTCGCCCACAGCCACATCAGTATCTGAGAAATATACGAACACCCCTTCAGATGTAAGAGCGTTAGTATCAACATCAGCTTCAAGAGATGAAATAAAGAAACCATTTAGTTGCTCGTCACTTTGAAAATCTGCAGTAACGACACCTTCTAATTCGACTTCTTGGTTGATAAGTGGGCTGTCACCGCCTTCGCCTTGAATTGCGTTTATAAGAGTTTTAGCTGCGCCACACTCTAGTGGAGTAACTGGATCAGGATCGGGTGTTGGTTCTGTGCTTTCGCCATGAAAACCAATTCCCGAAAAGTCATCTTTATCAAACTGTTCCCATTGTTCACTTGGGTCAAAAGCAGATGTTGCATCAACGCGACCCGTTGTTATATCAAGTTTACGACGCAAAGATTTATCTTTTGTAGTTACGCCTCCAGCAGACCACTCTTTACCCGGGTCAACGCCTAGTTGACCAAAGCTGTCTACAATAACACCGTCTTTTGTTAGCACGAGTGCATCGTCGCCATTAAAGTAGGTTACCGTTGCTTCAATGTCAGCTTTTGTTTTTAGTTCGTCGACAGAGCCTGCATTTACAATGACATAAGTGCCATTAGCAGGTAAGGTTCCTGATAGGTCAAGGGTGTTATTTGGGCTTGCTAATTCACCGTTACCATTAGAGTAAAGGCTGATATTATATCCATCCAACGATAATTCTGTGCCTGAGTTATTATAAAGTTCAACGGCTTTATTGTTGGAACCACCTTCAACATATTCAGAAATAATCAGATTAGCTGAGGCTGGCGCACTAATACTTGCAACGACAAGCGCCAGTGGCGTAAGAGTTGTTTTAAACATTATTATTTTTTCCCGTGTATTGTGTCCCAAATGGGACAAACAGTGTAAGGAAAATTTATGACAAATAAAATAATAATTGTTAACAAAATGGAAATAAAAAGGGCGTTCTTGCCCTTTTTATCAAACATGAGGAGGCATTTAGTTATTTGTTGAGAAGCTGTGCCGCTTGCTTAGCAAAGTAAGTGAGAATGCCGTCGGCACCAGCACGTTTAAACGCCAATAGCGATTCCATTATAGTGGCTTCTTCATTAAGCCAGCCATTATTAATTGCGGCTTTATGCATCGCATATTCACCACTGACTTGATAAGCAAAAGTTGGAACGCCAAATTCATCTTTAACACGACGAACGATATCAAGGTAAGGCATGCCAGGTTTCACCATGACCATGTCAGCCCCTTCTTGTAAATCTAATGCGACTTCGCGAATTGCCTCATCTGAATTGGCAGGATCCATTTGATAAGTCTTTTTATCAGCCCCTTTTAAGTTGCCAGCAGAACCAACTGCATCTCTAAATGGACCATAATAACTTGATGCGTATTTTGCCGAGTACGCCATAATACGTGTATGTATGTGGCCATCTGCTTCGAGAGCTTCACGAATAGCGCCAATACGGCCATCCATCATATCTGAAGGGGCAACAACATCTGCGCCAGCCTCTGCGTGAGATAACGCTTGTTTAACTAATATTTCAGTGGTGACATCATTAATAACATAGCCTTCATCGTCAATGATGCCGTCTTGGCCATGAACAGTAAAAGGGTCGAGTGCAACGTCAGTAATTACACCTAGCTCTGGAAATGACTCTTTTAAAGCACGAACAGTACGTTGTGCTAGACCATCTTCGCTATATGCTTCTTCTGCTAAAAGTGATTTTTTATCAGCAGGTGTCACAGGGAAAATAGCGACTGCAGGTACACCAAGATCAACAAGCTCTTTTGCTTCTTCTAGTAATAAGTCGATAGATAAGCGTTCAATTCCTGGCATTGACTCAATTGCTTCACGACGGTTTTTACCTTCAAGTACAAATACAGGGTAAATGAGATCGTTCACGCTGAGTTGGTTTTCAGCCATCAAACGACGAGAAAAGTCACTGCGGCGCATTCTGCGCATACGAGTGTAAGGGAAAAGATCAAGACCTGATTGGGCCATTATTTACTCCTAGTCTACTATTGGAAAACTAACTACGCGATTCCGGCCAGTTTGTTTAGCGTGATAAAGTGCTTTATCTGCGCAGTCAGTAAAAAATGCTGGATTATTAATATCTTCGGCAATTGAGCTGTAAACACCGGCGCTAATTGTAAATGTAATCTGAGTATTAGCCACAGTGATTGTTGAGTCCATAATTGCTGTGCGGATATTATTAGCTATTTCAAGCGCACCAGGCAGAGGTGTATTTGGTAAAAGTACAACAAATTCTTCACCGCCATAACGAGCTACTTCATCAAGCGGGCGTTTTAATTGGCTTTTTATTAAATCAGCAACAGCACGAATAGTTTGATCACCTATTAAGTGGCCATAGTTATCGTTGATCGACTTAAAATGATCAATATCCAACATAATGATGCTTAAAGGTGTTTGTTCTCTGCGTGAGCGACGCAGGTCCATGACTAATTTTTTGTCGAAGTAACGACGGTTTTTAATTTGTGTGAGAGGGTCTTCCATATTGAGCTGTTCTAGTGCACGGTTCTTTTCTTCGAGCTCGCGTAAAGTTACTTGTAGCTCAAAAGTACGCTCTTCAATGTTAGCCTCTAAATCTAGGCGGGCTTGCTCTTGCAGTTCTAGGCGTTCTTGTAGCAGCTGATCTTGTGCTTCGCTTTGCGCAATTTTGGCGTGCTGTGCGGCTACTTGTGCATCACGTTCAACTAGAAAATGTTTTATCGTGGCAAAGCTCAAGCTTAATGCGCAAATTAAAAAGCTACCAAACATGAAGGGGAGATTGCGAGAGTCAAAATCGAAAATGCTAAATACAACAATGTTTATGTACAGCAAAAATGCGCAATAAATGATGGCACCGACTAGCAGGGCACTCAATGGTTGGCTGCGTTTGTACTTAATGTTCATAATGATAACGGTAATATGCATCAGCATTATTAGCATACTCGCTATTAAGCTATAAATGATAATAACGCTTGTGGGGAGTAGCCACATAACAAAAATACTTATAAGTAACAGGTTGTTGCACCAGGTATGAAGAGTATCTATTAGCGTTTTTAGTTCGCTTTTAAGCTTTTCAAGCAGTGGTTTAAATAAATAGCAAACAACCAGAAGCAAGCTAGGTATAGCAACTTGCTGGAGGCTCGGTAGTGAAGGGTGAAAGTAACGGTAACCAAAGCCATATAGATAGATAAGCAAAAACCATAACGTAAGTAATATAGCACCGCTTAACGTAAAATAATGTTTTCTTGAGAAAGCAAATAATACAAAGCAGGTTAGCGCTAGCGATAGAATAAACCCTGCAAGCAAACCATATAAAAGGTTGAACTTACTTTTGTATTTTAGATATTCATCACTTTGCCATAGGCTCAAAGGAGCTCGTAAACCCGCTTCATTTTCAATGCGCAATAGTAATGTTGAAGTGCTTTTTGCTGGCAACATAAGTTTTACCAGCAAAGATTCATTTTTTATTTGTCTGTTTTGAAGTGGTAATGCATCACCAATCTCTTTAAACAATACAATGTCATTATTGTGGTACTGGTAAACAGATACTTTATCTAACAATGGGTTATCGATAGATAACATAATTGGCAACTCAAGGGACTCTTGGTTAGTTAAATTCACGCGAAGCCAGACGACTTTCTCAGACATACCTAGATTTAAAATTTGATTATTTATTGGCAGCCATTGAGTGGCTATCTCAGCTTGGGCTAGTGTGAGCGGTTCACCGACGTACTCAAATGGAATGTCTTTTAACTGTTTAACGTTTTTATTGAGTGTTATATCGGATGCAAACGAGTAGAGCGAACCAAATAAAAATAAACAGTAAAGTACCCTCCAAGCAAACGTCATTATTAGGCCTTATGGCTGAATAACTGTTGAAAATTAAGTGTAGTTTGCTTTGCGACGGTTGCAAATTCTAACCCCTTTAGGTCTGCAATTGTTTGGCATACATAAGGAAGGTAGCAGGGTTCATTTCTACGTGATTTAGGTTTTGGTGTTATCGTACGCGGAATTAAAAAAGGGGCATCCGTTTCAATCAGTAGTCGTTCTAGCGGAATACTAGGGATAAGCTGCTGCAATGCTTCACCACGGCGTTCATCACATACCCAGCCTGTTATACCAATATATAGGCCAAGTGCTAAATAGTGCTTAAGCGCATCTTCATCACCCGTAAAACAATGCAATACGCCGCGCACTTTGTGCGATTGAAGAATCGATAGCATATCCTCGCTAGCGTCTCGCTCATGTAAGTAAACGGGTAAGTCGAGCTGCTCAGCGAGCTTTAATTGACGTGAAAAAATATTGCGCTGGATGTCTCTGGGCGAAAAATCACGATTATAATCTAAACCACATTCGCCAATGGCTACAACTTCAGAATGCTTAGCCAACAAGCTAATCTGCTGTTCTAACTGGTCATCGGCTGACTTAGCATCATGTGGATGGATACCTGCAGTAGCAAGTAAATTATATTTTTTTGCTAGTCGCAATGCTTGTTGGCTGCTTTCAAGGTCGCACCCAATCAATAACATTTGAGAGATGTTTTGTGCGGTTGCGCGGGCAATGATAGCCTCATGCTGACTATCAAATTGATGGTTCGTAAGGTTTACACCCGCATCTATCAACCGCTCACTCATTAATTTGTTCGCTTCACGCGAATTGAGCGATTTTGCCCTTCTTTTTTCAGTAAGAATGAATTAAACATGCCGCGTACAATAACTACTGTGTCGCCAGCATCAATACGTAAGCGATCAGAACCAATTTGACGCCATTGCTGGGCGTTATCTAATGTTATGATTAGTTCACCATAAGGGGCTTCTTTAACGCTAGTTACGCTTGCTGTAATTTCATCATCATTATCTTTGACAGCTTCTTTATGCTCTAGGCCAAAGTCGTCATTTTTTGTTTTGACAATTTGATTTTCCGCAGCAGCTGCGCTCGCCGCTGTGGCCGAAGGCTTTGCTACAGATACTTGTTTTTTATCGTTATTAGGTCTGCTTAATGATTTACCGGCCATCGTGTTGTCATAACATAATAGGCGGTTAAAATCATTTTCAACAAATGTACATGCTTGCAGTGCTTGAACATTCACTTCATTAGCGTATGCCGTTGAGATGCTTAATAATGCAACTAGTGGTACGAGTTGTTTTTTCATTTATTCCTCTGACTCATCTTGCTGAGGTTTAGCGCTATAAAAAGCGGCTAAAATTAACCCCAATTCAAATAACAGTAGCATAGGAAATGCTAATAATGTTTGTGATAGTACATCAGGTGGCGTTAAAAACATTGCCACCACAAATACGCCAACCACAATATAAGGTCGTTTTTCTTTTAAGCTTTGAGTAGTTGTTGCACCACTCCAACATAGCAACATAATTGCTACAGGTATTTCAAACGCTACCCCAAAGGCAAAAAATAGCTTTAAGGCAAAACTTAAGTAACTACTAATGTCAGGTGCAAGTGTCATCATCTGAGGCCCAACACTGGTAAAAAACCCAAGTATAATAGGCAATACCACGAAGTAACAAAAAGCGATGCCGCTATAAAACAAGATAATGCTCGATGCCAAAATCGGCATTAACATACGTTTTTCGCTTTTGTACAAACCTGGGGCTATAAACCCCCAAATTTGATGTAAAATAACTGGAATTGCGGCAAATAAAGCTACAAAAAGTGTAAGTTTAAATGGCGCAAAAAACGGCGCTGTTACATCGGTTGCTATCATAGTTGCGGTACTGGGTAAGTGCGCAACCAAAGGAGCAGCAACAAAGCTATAAATATCATTCGCAAAGTAAACAAACGCAATAAAAAATAATAAGATAGCCAATATAGCTTTCATTAATCTATTACGTAATTCTATTAAATGACCCACAAAGCCAGATTGAGTTTGTTCGGTCATTGTTACTTGTTACCTATTAATTGACCACAGATCGCAAAAAAGATTTCATTTTTGTTCATCAATATTCACTTTATCTGTTTGCTCAGAAGATGTTTTTTTATAACTGCGGGTAACAGAGTCAGCAGCTTTTTGTAATTCATCAACAGAATCTTTTAACGCAGGACTTAGGTCTTGCATACTTTGCTGCTCTGCTTTTTTTAAGTTTTGGTGTAGTTCATGTACACGAAGTTCTTCATTTACTTCTGCTTTGACTGAATTGGCCAAAGATTTTATAGTTTTAATCCAACGGCTTACCGTTCTAATAGCAACGGGTAACCGCTCTGGCCCAAGAACCACAAGGCCAACGATTAAAACTATAACAAGTTCCCACATGCCCATTTAGTTTAAGCCTTATGGTCTTCTTTGTTTTTTTCAGCCGTGTCTTTGTTTTGCACAGAATGATTAGCTTGCTCTATATTATCAGTGGTTTTCGTTTGTTCTTCTTCAGAGACTGCTTTTTTGAAGCCTTTTACGGCGTTACCTAAATCACCACCAATACCACGCAACTTTTTAGTACCAAAAAGTAATACTATGATTGCTAAAACAATTAACAATTGCCAAATACTGATACCACCAAAACCCATGACTTACTCCAAAATTTATTGTCGTGTTAACGCTGATTATACTCAGCAATATGTAAATAGCACTTAATTTATGCGCTTCGCCACGCTAAAACAAAGCCAATTAATGAACAGCTTGCTGCAATACTGCTCGCAATCAAATCGTTTTGCAAATAACACAAACCCGATACGACCATTGCAGCCCCTGCAAATACACTCAAAATAAGTGGTTTGTGTGACACTGGTGCTACGGGCGGAGACGATGCTTTATGCTGCTGTTTTAAATTGTGATAAATCAAATCCGGCAATTCAGGCATTTTTTCTGCCCAAAACGGAAGATTTGCATACATTTGCTTAAGTACTGAAAGTGGGCCTACTTGCTGCTTAACCCAATCTTCTAAAAAGGGTTTCGCTGTTTTCCACAAATCTAATTGTGGGTATAGTTGACGCCCCAAGCCCTCAACATACAGTAAGGTTTTTTGCAGTAGAACTAATTGGGGTTGAACCTGCATATTAAAGCGACGAGCGGTATTAAATAGGTTGACTAAAACGTGACCAAATGAAATTTCAGCGAGAGGTTTATTAAATATAGGCTCACAGACAGTGCGAATAGCAAATTCAAATTCTTCAACACAGGTATCTTTTGGCACCCAGCCAGAGTCAACATGTAATTGAGCAACCTGTCGGTAATCGCGATTAAAAAAGGCGATGAAATTTTCTGCTAGATAGCGCTTATCTTCTTTATTTAGTGTGCCGACTATACCGCAATCAATACCAATGAACTTAGGGTTCTCAGGCGTATCGTAAGAAACAAAAATATTGCCTGGGTGCATATCTGCATGGAAAAAGCTGTCGCGGAACACTTGCGTGAAAAACACCTCAACCCCGCGTTCAGCAAGGAGTTTCATGTTAGTGTTTTGAGCTAGTAATGATTCAGTATCAGAGACGGCAATGCCGTATATGCGCTCCATAACTAAAATATTTGCCCGGCTATAGTCGCTATAAACGTAAGGGATATAAAGTGAATCCGAGTCTTCAAAGTTTCGTCTAAGTTGAATTGCGTTGGCGCCTTCACGCATTAAATCGAGCTCATCCAGAAGGGTCTTTTTGTACTCTTTGACCACTTCTACAGGGCGCAGACGCTTTGCTTCATTAACCAGCTTTGCTACCACTTTAGCAAACTTTTCCATTAAGGCTAAGTCTGCATCAATTTGTACTTTTATATCTGGGCGAATAACTTTAATAACTACGTCTTGTGGTTGGTTATTTTCATCAATTAACGTAGCAGTGTGAACTTGTGCGATAGATGCGGAAGCAAGAGGGGTTTGTTCAAAATCACTAAAGCATTCGCTAATATCGTTTATATCTAGTGCATTTTCAATTAGCGTCTGGGCAAGTGCGCCTTCAAAAGGCAACACTTTATCTTGCAACAAGGCTAGCTCTAAAGCGATATCATGCGGTAATAAATCACGTCGCGTTGAGAGCATTTGACCAAATTTAATCCAAACAGGGCCGAGCTGTTGCAATGCTAAACGCAGGCGTAAACCCGCAGGTTTTTCTTGGTGTTTGTTTTTTAGCCAAAACAAACAAGCGCGACCCGCTTTACCATACCAAGGAATTTTTTTGGGTGGGATTAACTCATCTAAACCATAATTAAGCAGGGTTTTGGTAATGTAATAAAGCCGAGCTGCTGACACAAATAATCCTTACTGAATTGAGTGGTTTTGGAGTAATCGGTTAATGCGTTGCTCTAGTTGAGCAACGTGACCTTTTAATTGACGCGTGTGTTGTTTGAACTGTTCAAGTTCAATAGGATGAATGGTTACTTTTAGCTCATCTTGGCATAACTGGCTGAGCGTTGTGGCGAGCTTTTTATCAGCCGCTTGACCTTTTTGCTGCACACTTTTTAATGATAACCATAATTGCTGGGCTGGGGCGTCACCTAAATAACGTGAAAAATGCTCCGGCCAATCTACATCCATCGCTGCAAAAGCGTTACTAAAGCCTTGTGCAATATTCAAATCGCCTTGCAGGTCTAATTTATCTTGGCGGATAAGCTGGGTCAGCATTGCGGGGTTTTGCAGTGCCATTAATGTGTCAATATCACCGCTTATCATGCAGTCATATTGATTTTCTTCTGTGCTGTAAAGGTGTAGTTGTTGGTCTGAAAAAACCAATAAAAACCGCTGTTGCCAATCGCGTATTTCAATAAGCAGTTGCTTATGCGCAATCGGTGCTAGCTTATCTATTAAGGTGCTGTCTAGTTTTAAGCTGGTATTTAAAATACGTTCTACTATTGCAACTAAAAAGTTAGTAAACATAACAACACCTTAATTCGGTTTTGGTCGATTTAAATTTTAATATTTAAAACCACGATGCAGAGCAACAATGCCGCCTGTTAAATTCTGATAAGTAGTTTGTTCAAAGCCGGCATCATTCATCATCGCTTTTAACGTGTCTTGGTCAGGATGCATACGTATAGACTCAGCTAAATATTTGTATGATTCACTATCATTTGCGACTAGTTTGCCCATTGTTGGCAATAGGTTAAATGAATAAAAGTCATAGGCTTTACTGAGCGCTTCATGCTCTGGCTTTGAAAATTCTAATACCAGTAAACGGCCACCTGGCTTTAAAATACGGTACATAGAGCGCAATGCTTTATCTTTATCGGTAACATTACGAAGGCCAAACGCGATGGTGATCAAGTCAAAGCTGTTATCTGGGAACGGTAATGCTTCAGCGTTCATTTGCACGTAATCGATATTACCTACGAGGCCTAAGTTATGCAGCTTTTCACGACCGACTTTGAGCATAGAAGAGTTTATATCACCAAGTACTACTTGGCCTGTTTCACCCACTAATTGACTAAACTTGGCGGTTAAGTCGCCTGTACCACCTGCTAAATCAAGCACGTGATGGCCTTTGCGAACACCTGAACTGGCGATAGTTTGTCGTTTCCACAAACGGTGAATACCAAAAGACATTAAGTCATTCATCACATCGTATTTAGCTGCTACAGAATGAAATACGTCGGCAACCATCGAGGCTTTGTCGGTTTCAGCTACTGTTTGATAGCCAAAATGCGTCGTCTTTTGTTGATTCTCGTTCATGATAAATCTCTTTCTTGATTATAGAGACTAGTGTACTTGATAGTGACCCTGAGGTGCAATTTGATTATGGAAAAAATGCTTGTGGATCAAGGTGCAGATCATTGACCTGCGATAAAGCTGCTTTGCCCTAATGAACGCGCTTTATGTGCTGCATTAGATGCTTTGCGGGCGAGTTTATTAAAGTCTTTTTCGTCACTGTGCTTTGCGATGCCTAAAGATAAGTCTATTGTGGGTAATTTAATCCCGCTTTTAGAGCTTACAAATCGCAGTTTTTCAACGCCGTTACGGACCTTTTCTGCGATGACGTTAGCCGTTTCTGGGTCTATATCAGCTAATAAAACGGTAAACTCAGCTTTTCCTGTGCGCCCTGGTAAGCCACTTTCAAATACATATTTTTGAATTTGCTTTGCTACTTTGTTTAGAATAACTTCGCCTATCATGTCACCATAATTATCAATAAAGTGATCTAAGTTATCTATTTGAATTGCAATAGCACACACCGATTTTTGCTGATCTAACCATAATTGAGTTTGTTGGTTAAGGTAGTGTCGCTTGTATAAGCCAGTTTGCTGGTCGGTGATATGTTTTGTACGTAATTGCACAAGTTGCTGCTGGGTTTTTTCTTGGAGTCTTTTGGCTTTTATGAGCTCTTGTTTAAATTGTTGATGTTGAGTAAGTAAGTGCGCTGTATGTTTACTTAAGATATTTAATGCATTGCGGCTTTGCTGAATGTTTTTTTCATCTAAAGAGTGAACACAATCACTAACCTGATTGGCAAAGCGCATTATATCTTTTTCTGTTGAGTTTGCGCTGCGTGATAACGAGCTTATTATTCCATCAACATTTTGAACCATAGATGTTTCTGCTTGGTGGGCTTTATCCATATAATCAAAGTACAGTTGTTCAATGTAAACACAGTCAATTGTTTGCCCAAGGGCTAAAGCACGATCAATGGTTGCATTTAATTCTGTGTTAACTTGGCTTATATAGGTATAGACAACGTTATAATTTAGCGGCGATGGGGGTAATGCGTGATGCTCTAAAAAGATACATACTTTTGTCATTTTTTCTTGAGCAATAGCCATGGAGTCATGGAACATCATTTATTTATACCAACTAAATACGCAAAATAGCTAAATTAATTGCCTCGCTCCATAAGACATCAGTGCTTTCCTAGCATACGACATTCTCACTACATTAATCTGTATCGCGCCTTTTTAAAAGTAAAAATGTGATTTTTGGCACAGATCCATCGATTTTTTTTGCTCTGCCGCCTACTTTATCATCAATATTAAACTACTGATTAAGTACTAGGCATAGCGTGGTTGATAATTGAGCATCGTCTTTGGTCGCATTTATTTTGGTAAAACCTCTGCGATAAGGTAATTTAAACGCCATGTAATAATTGCAGAACTTTAATATGAAAATAAATACCAACAAAAAACCAAGCGGTGCATTACGCCATTCATTATTGAGCATTGCATTTATCTGCTCGCTTAGTGCTTGCCAAATGACCACAGTTGATAGCGATCAGCAGTTTACTACTGTGGCGCAATCAATCGTTGATTATCGCCAGAGTATCAGTCCATTTAGTAATCCCGAGGGGGTTGATGGTTACTTACTAAGTAATTTAAGTGCTGAATTTTTAGAGGCAAAATATCAAAAAAATACCGCACTTTTAGCACAGCTAGATGCGATTGATGTAAGCAAGCTAAGTGAAGAAAACCGTATAAACTTAACCATCATACGTGCGCAAGTACAAAACAGTGTGGATGAGTATGTATTTAATAGCCATTATATGCCGCTTACTTCGGAATATGGTTTTCACTCAAGCCTATCATTTATGGTATCGCAATCTGATTTTAAAACGTCGGCAGATTTTCAGCTATATCTAGAACGTTTGCAGCAAGTTCCTCGATTTTTCGCGCAAAATATTGGTTGGATGCGTAAAGGTTTAGAGGTCGGGCTAACTCAGCCTAAAGCTGTATTACAGGGTTATCAAGACTCAATCACTGCCTATATTGTGGATGATGTAACGCAATCTGAGTTTTATAAGCCATTTTTAACTAACACTGCAGGCCTATCTAGTAGTGAGTTTAGCACGCTGCAACAGCAAGCGAAAAAAGTAATCAAAGAGCAAGTGATTGGTGCTTATAAAGATTATCTGACTTTCTTTAATGAAGAATATCAACCGGGTGCACGCAGTGACATTGGTATTTCGTCTACGCCTAATGGCGAAGCGTTTTATGCTAATCGTGCAAAGTACTACACCACCACCGATATGACGCCAAAAGAAATTCACGAGCTGGGTTTAAAAGAAGTGGCGCGTATTCGTGCTGAGATGGATGAAGTTATTAAACAAGTTGGCTTTGAGGGCACATTCGCCGAGTTTGTGCACTTTTTACGTACCGACCCACAGTTTTATGCAACTACGCCAGAAGAGCTATTAAAAGAAGCATCTTACATTGCAAAAAAAATGGATGCGCAGTTACCAAAATTATTTCATACCTTACCGCGTTTGCCATATGGCGTTGCTCCAGTACCTGCGAGTATTGCACCTAAGTACACAACAGGTCGTTATTCTGGGTCACGTCGTGATGATCAAGCTGGCTACTATTGGGTAAATACGTATGCACTTGATAAGCGCCCTTTGTATGTATTAGAAGCACTGACATTACATGAGGCTGTTCCGGGTCATCACTTACAGATTGCCTTAAACGCTGAGTTAGAATATTTACCAAGCTACCGACGTGATGCGTATTTATCAGCGTTTGGTGAAGGCTGGGGATTATATTCAGAATACTTGGGCCTTGAGGCAGGTTTTTATCAAGACCCATACAGTAATTTTGGCCGCTTAACCTACGAAATGTGGCGTGCTGCGCGTTTAGTAGTTGATACAGGTATGCATATGTATGGCTGGAGTCGTGAACGTGCAATGAACTTTATGAGTGAAAACACTGCGCTTTCATTACACAATGTGAAAACAGAAACTGACCGTTATATTTCATGGCCAGCTCAAGCACTGTCATACAAAATTGGTGAGCTAACTATTAAACGTTTACGTAAAGAAGCTGAACAGGCTTTGGGTCAAAACTTTGATATTCGTGAGTTCCATAACCAAATTTTGCGCCATGGTTCGGTGCCACTTTCTGTATTAGAAGAGCAAGTTCGCTTATACATTCAATCTGAACTGGCTAAATCTGACGCATAACGCATAACGCGGGGTCAGTAGCGCATTGCTACTGACCCCGTAGTATTAATTTAATAAGCTGATCAATAAAGTAAAAAAGTCATCTTTATCGTTACAACCTTGAGCATTTACCATGAGTTGTTCACCAAGAATAAGAGTTTGCTGCTGCACTGCTAAGCGCGCTTTCTCGTCTTCAATCCCATCAATGTCTGCAACATGGGCCAAGCCTATTGTGCGGCGAATGAGTTCTGCGCCACAGTAACCGATAGCATCTTGTAGCACTTGTTGTAAGTAATAGCGTGCAAATTCAGGGCTAGCTAAACTTGCATCATTACTATGCTGATTAATGAGGTTAATCCATTTTTGCTCAAATAATGTATAACTATCTTGTAGGCAAGTCAGTAAGTGGGTTTGATATTGGCGGCGCTTAGCTAATTCAGCTATACGTGCGTTTTGCGCACAATAATTTAATAAAATGTTACCCATAAACGAGCCGATATCAAAGCCAACAGGGCCGAAAAAGCCAAACTCTGGGTCGATTATCTTCGTTGTTTGTTGATCAACAAAAATACTGCCGCTGTGCATGTCACCATGTAGCAGTGTTTGCGGGCAAGATAAAAACTTGGCTTTCAATTTTGCAGCGGCAAATTTAAGTGCTGAGTTATTACGAATGCTGGCAACATGTTCGCTAAGCTCAGTGGGGAAATTATTACGCTCATGAATAACATAGGGGTCACTAAAAAATAAATCTTCGGTGATTTGGCACAACTCTGGGTTGCTAAACTGACTCACTTTCGCTTTTTTATCTTGTGCGGCTAGATAAAAATCTGAGTTATAAAAACCGGTATAGCTTAGGTAATGTGCTACATGTTCAGCAAGTAAAGGAAACTGCTCAGCGTTAATTTGCGCGCCGCGCAATATTTGTAGGTGGCCTAAATCTTCAAGCACCGTTAGGGCAAGTGTAGGGTTGTAATGCACGACTTGTGCAGTGTGCTCTGAGCAAATAGCACCGTGGTTAATGAGTACTTCAGCCTCAATGCGGGCGCGGTCTAATGTAAGTGGCCATGATTCCCCAACACAGCGAGCATACGGCAGTGCTTGTTTTAAAATAACACTGTTATTGCTTTCATCTCTTATTCTAAATACCAGATTTAAATTGCCATCACCAAACTCATAAGCCGTCAATTCAGTCTCTTTATTAAAATAATTTAGACCGTCATTTTTAATAAGGTGTTTAATATAATCAACAGCGTTCTTGGCATTAAAAGCAAAATAATCGGCCATAAAGAGAATCTCATAAAATAAGCAGGTGCAGCATTCTATACTCTCAACCGTTTAGATGTCTATACTTCTTGGTTGTATGGTTTAAAAACTGCTGTAGAATAAATAGCAGTAAAAAACATTGTCAGGATTAATGATGCAAGATCTCATCGCGAGCAGTTTAAAATATCAAAATAATACATTAAGTGTGTTAGATCAGTATTTATTGCCCCACCAGCAGGTATGGCATGTGTGCGGTGATGTAGCGACTATGCGAGATTTAATCTTAAGCTTAAAAATTCGTGGCGCACCGCTGATTGGTTTAGGTGCAAGTTTACTGGTCGCGCATTTAGCTGAGCAGGGGTATGAGAAAGCCGCATTGGCAGCAGCGATTGATGAGTTAGAAGCCACAAGACCAACAGCGGTTAATTTAATGCACTGCATGGCAAAATTGCGTACTGCCTTACAGCAGGATGACTTTGTTACCGCGATTGTAAGCTGCGCGGTTAACTTATTTAATGAAGATATTGCCTTGTGTGAAAGTATGGCAAACCACGGAGCAGCATTGGTGAGAAGCGGCGATAATATTCTTACTCATTGTAATACTGGGGCGCTCGCTACTGCAGGTATTGGCACCGCTTTAGGTGTTATTTATAAGGCCCAGCAGCAACATGGTGATATTCATGTTTGGGTTGATGAAACTCGGCCGTTATTACAAGGTGGGCGGTTAACCGCGTTTGAACTTGAGCGCTGGCAAGTACCTTACACACTGATTTGCGACAATATGGCGGCAAGCTTAATGGCTGCAGGCAAGGTTGATAAAATTTTTGTTGGCGCTGATCGTATTGCTGCCAATGGTGATTTTGCCAATAAAGTCGGCACGTATAATTTAGCCGTGTTGGCGCACTTTCATAACATTGAGTTTTATGTTGTTGCACCGCTTACTACGCTCGATGTAAATACAGCATGCGGCGCAGATATTGAGATTGAGCAACGCAATAGCGCAGAGGTGCGAGGTGTTAGTGGTAGTTTTGGTGAGGCACTGTGGGCACCGAGTAATGCCCAAGTGTATAACCCTGCCTTTGATGTAACCCCCGCTAAGCTTATTACTGGTTGGGTGTTAGATACTGGCGTGTATCATCAATCGCAAGTGCTAGCGGGTGAATTAAAAAAGCTGATCTAGCCTTTTTTCGCCACATATACCCAAGCATTACTGCCGGTGCTAAATAGCTCTTCGACACGGATGTAGTCATCGACTTCGTAGCTATCGGCATTCACTAGTTCTTGCTCGGTAATACTAAAAATGGTGCCCGTGACGATGTCGGTTGTTTGTCCTGTTTTTATTAAAGAGGGGTGAAACCGTTGACCACTGCTTTTTAGCACGGCGGCATCAGTAATTTCCACCTCACCGACAATATACCCAGTAAGCGTTGCCGGCTCGCCTTGGAGCAAACGACCAAAGGTATCAAGTTGTACTTGCTCTAGTTGCAGTGTGCCGTATGAAAATAGTTTTTCCATTTAAATTCCTGTCGATACTTAATCTAATAACGGAAATTGCTTAGCAATCTCAGACTCAGTACTCTGTGCCACCCAGCCTTCAGTGTTATTAAATAAGCGAATAGCGGTAAACTCTGGATCGCTGCCCATATCAAACCAATGTGGAGTCAGCTCAGGCACTGAAATTAAATCGCCTTGTTGGCAAAGCACTTGATAAACTTTGTCATTAATATGCAGGCAAAATAGGCCTTGGCCCTTAACAAAAAAGCGCACTTCATCTTCACTGTGGGTGTGTTCGAATAAAAACTTAGCACGCAGCTCTTCAGCTGCGGGGTTGCCTTTTGCTAATGAAATTACATCAACCGTTTGATAACCACCTTGTTGTTTTAAGCGCTCTATATCGCTGCTGTAGGCGTTAATTATATCATCCTGACTGGTTGTCTCGGTAATGGTTGCGTTTGCCTGCCATTGTTCAAAACGAACACTTACTTTATTCAGTTCTGCGGTAATTTGTGTTGCATCTTGAGTGGTTAATAATGCATTGCTGCCATTACAATCGGCAAAAATAGTCAGTTGGCTCATGCTAAATGCTCCGCAGTAAATTGGCTGAAATCGTTAATATAATTATGTGCAGGCGAGCTTTCTTGACCATCGCGAATTAAGTGTAAAGTTTTTAAACCTGCAGCTTTAGCGGCATCAAGCTCTGCAACTACATCACTTAAAAATAATACTTCATTGGCGACAAACGGTAGTTGCGAAATAATATTTTCATAGGCGCTAGGTTGTTGTTTGGCTCCTACTTGGGTATCAAAGTAATCAGTAAACAGTGGGCGAATATCACCAAAATCTGAGTATTGAAAAATTAATTGCTGGGCTTTTACTGAACCCGACGAGTACACATATAACTGTTGCCCAGCTTGTTGTTGAGTTTGCAAAAATTGGTAGGCATCGGGATATAAATGGCCATTAAAATCGCCATTTTCGTAGCCAGTTTGCCAAATTAGCCCTTGTAGCTGCTTAAGTGGGGTAATTTTTTTATCTGCAGCTATCCATTCGAGTAACGTATTAATTACGGTGTCTATATCTGCATTTGGTTGATCAATAAGTGCCTTCACTGCATCAATTTGTTCAGCAACTATAGTATGTTGCTGGTTGGCTGCTACAAATGTTGGCAATTGCGCTGCGGCATAAGGAAAAAGCACTTCTTTGACAAATGAAATGCGGGTGATGGTGCCTTCAATATCCGTTAATAATGCTTTGATCATAATGCGACCTCTGTGTGAAGACCTTCTAATTTTAAGCGTTCTAATTCGCAGCTAAATAAAAATTCAAGACCTTCTAATTGTCGGCGTACTTCGCGTATGTCACGGCCAACTACATATAATCCGTGCCCACGAATAAGCACACCGTGCTCAATAGGGGTGTGTAGATGATGGTCACTGACTAATAAGCTTAAGCGGTCAATATTTTGGTCGTTATCAAAAATAGGAATGCTTAAAACCTCTAAATGCGAGCTTACGCCACGCAGTGACTTTTGCATCTCGTAACCTTGTAAGTTTAAGCTGTGGCCTTTAATAATACGAGATAAAACCGTCGCCGCGACAGAGTGAGTATGCAAAACAAAATTAGCGATAGGAATTAACTTATATATGCTTAAATGTAACTCAGTTTCAGCTGAAGGTTTAGAGCCTCCAGTTTGTCTATTCCCTTGATGATCAAGCTCAATAAAGGTGTGAGTACCTAGCTTACCTTTATCGAAGCCGCTGGCAGTGACAACAAAACCTGTACTGGTGCGCGCTGAAAAGTTTCCACCGGTTGCGGGTACCCAGCCTTGTTGGCTGATCCATTTTCCTGCTTCTATAAGTTCTGAAATAGCGGTATTGTTATGCATATATTCCTCAAGCTACCAAAGTTATTTAGACGGCTATACTTCTGCTATTTGCAATGATAGCATCGCTTTGGGTGCAAAACCATCATTAAGGGTAACCAGTGTTTGAAAGTAAATTGCCAAATTTAGGCACCAGTATTTTTAGTCAAATGAGCGCACTTGCAAATCAGTTTTCGGCGATAAATTTATCCCAAGGTTTCCCAGAGTTTGATGCGCCAGAGCTACTTAAAAAACAGCTTAATCATTATGTACTCGAAGGACTTAATCAATATTCACCATCAAGTGGAGTACCACGCCTACAGCAACAGATAGCTGAACTAGCACAGCGTAAATATGATGCGAATATTAATGCGAGTGAGCAAGTTACCGTGACTTCGGGTGCTACCGAAGCGCTGTTTGTAGCGATTCAAGCAATTGTGCGTAAAGGTGATGAAGTTATTGTATTTGACCCTGCTTACGATTCGTACCAACCAGCCATTGAGCTTGCAGGTGGTCGCGCTGTACATGTTGCATTGCATGCGCCAGATTATGCAATTGACTGGTCAGTAGTCACAAATGCAATAACCACTAACACCCGCGCAATTATTATAAATACACCCCATAACCCAAGTGGTAAAACGTTTAAACAAGATGATATAAATAAGCTAAGAAGCTTAGTCGCGCAACATGATTTGTATGTAATAAGTGATGAAGTCTATGAGCATATTACGTTTGATCAGCAACCGCATTTAAGTGTACTACGTGATGAAGAATTGTTTTCTAAGAGTTTTGTTATCTCAAGCTTTGGCAAAACGTTTCACAGTACAGGGTGGAAAATGGGTTATTGCATTGCGCCAGCTGAGCTTGCGGTGGAATTTCGCAAAATTCACCAATATGTGACGTTTTCAAGCTTTACCCCGGCGCAACATGCACTGGCTGATATGTTAGAGCAGCAAGGTGAGCATGTTGATGAGCTCAGTGAGTTTTATCAACGAAAGCGCGATGTGCTGAGTAATGCCCTTAAAGATAGCCGTTTTACCATTTTACCTAGTGAAGGCACTTACTTTTTATTACTCGACTACAGCGATGTTTCAGATTTAAATGATGTCGAGTTTTGCCACTGGTTAGTAGAGCAAGCGGGTGTTGCCGCCATCCCACTTAGTGTATTTTATGAAAAGCCCAGCAATGATAAGGTCATACGCTTATGTTTTGCTAAAAATGAAGCCACACTGATTCAAGCTGCGGAGATTTTATGTCAACTATAACCATCGCTTCTATTCAAGCATCACTAAACTGGCTCGATAAAGAAACTAATTTGGCAGCATTTGACGATAAAATTGCCAATATTGATAATGCGGTAGACTTGATTTTATTACCTGAAACCTTTGCCACTGGCTTTGCCATTAATCTAGATTGTGCGGAGCCCGAAAATGGTAAAGTACTTGATTGGATGATTGCGACGGCAAAATTAACCAGTTCCGTGATAGCAGGCTCGGTGTTGGTGCAACAAGGTGATAAAAAAGCCAACCGCTTTTATTGGGTTTGGCCTAATGGCGAGGTGAAATTTTACGATAAGCGTCACTTATTTTGTTTAGGTAAAGAAGGTGAGTTTGTTAAAGCGGGTGAGCAACGCGAAGTGTTTACTCTCAATGGTTTTAGAATTCTACCGCAAGTATGCTATGACTTACGTTTTCCGGTATTTCAGCGCAGCCGCAATGATTATGACGTGATGATCAATGTGGCTAATTGGCCTGCAGCAAGACGCAAAGTGTGGGATACCTTATTAATGGCCCGCGCTATGGAAAACGTATGTTATGTAATAGGTGTAAACCGCGTTGGGGAAGATGGCAACGGCGTAGCCCATAACGGCGGTACTGCCGTGTATGATTTTAAAGGCGATAAGCTGGCGACTACAGCAGATGATAAAGTGGAGACTATAATTACTACACTTGATAAACAGCCTCTGGAGCAATTTAAACAAAGCTTCCCCGCACATCTGGATGCTGACGGGTTTAGTTTGGACTGCTGAAATAAAATGCTGCGATATACTCCGTAGCTTGGGTTGAGTATTACGAAACCCGAGGAGAAAAGAACGCTGCGAATAGGAAGGTTTTTGCTTTGATTCTCACCCCCTTTCATCGGTGTAAAGGTTACGGACATAAAACGATAGGCTTTTCATACTGATATTTGTGTCAAACGTGGGGATGGGCTTGCTTACGTCCATGTAATCAATCGCTTCGCGACGCTTGCAGCGGCCTATAGTGTTCCTGACATTTTATCGAACCCTGATCGAGGATTATCACCCTCCTTCATCGGTGTAAAGGTTACGGACATAAAACGATAGGCTTTTCATACTGATATTTGTGTCAAACGTAGGGATGGGCTTGCTTACGTCCATGTAATCAATCGCTTCGCGACGCTTGCAGCGGCCTAAAATGTTCCTGACATTTTATCGAACCCTGGTCGAGGGTTCTCACCCGCCTTCTGCCATTTTAACAACAAAAAAAGCCCCACAATAAATTGCGGGGCTTTCTTCGTTATTAAATGGCGGAGAAGGAGGGATTCGAACCCTCGATAGAGCTACAAACCCTATACTCCCTTAGCAGGGGAGCGCCTTCGGCCACTCGGCCACCTCTCCGACGCATAAACTGTCATTTTGATGATCGAGTGAACCACCAAAATCTAATAATGGTGGAGAGATAGGGATTTGAACCCTAGAGGGGCTATAAACCCCTGCCGGTTTTCAAGACCGGTGCATTCGACCACTCTGCCATCTCTCCGTTGGGAAAGAATAATACGCAGGTGATTGGGGTGTGTAAATAGTAAAAAAGATCGTTTGCTGGTTTTTTGTTCTAAAAGGTGTGTTTTTTTATAAAAGAGGGGGTTTTTAATTGTTTTAAGAAGAGGTTGCAGCAAACGAGGGAGCTAAAGAAGTATCTTCGTTTAGTGGTTGGGTGTTTGCTGCACCGCTAAAATAATCATGGTTGGGTGATTATTTGTATTGTATTACGCCGCCTAGCGCGAGTGCTTTACCGTACTGGTTAAGTCGCTTAAGTATTTTTGCTTTGCGATTGGTTGGTTTTACGGCAACATGGGCTGCTGTATTTTGATTTAATGTATTTACTGTGTTCATTACTTTTGCTCCGGGTTATGTCTGTCTTGAAAACGTGGCTATTCTGACGTTTAATTGCACAAAAATAAAACGATAAAAAGTAAGGTGGTCGGATTAAAATAACTAATGTATTTAGGGGTTATTAACTTGGCGTTAAGTTTTTTATTTTGTAGTGTCTTGCATGGTTATGAATTTTAATAATGTTATAAATAGCTTTTTTACAGTGGTTTAAGCTATTTTATGTTTTTAGTATGCATTTACTTTTGAATAAAGTGATTAATTATTCAGATTAATTTATTTTTTGTTTATTGCTATTTTTTTAGCAGCTTAATGGATGTTTAATCAATGCTAATAATAATAAAGCCAAGTACGAAAAAAAAACATAAAAAAATGTTTACTTGGTTGTATGAAGAGTGCGAAAAACGGCAAGTTTATGTTGACACATTTGCAACAACAGGAGATTTTAAGGCTGATTGTACAAAAATAGCGCAATTGGCTAAGCCGCATATGCGTGCTGTTGTATTAGGGGGAGATGGTACACTCCACCTTGCTGTGAATGCATTACTTAAAACAGGTTGTTCATTGGCGTTGTTACCTTTAGGTACGGGGAATGATTTCGCAAGAGGTTTTGCATGCTCACAAGTGGCGTGGCAGCAAGCTGTGTTTGCTGAACAAGAGCAGGCAATTGATATTGGGCAAATTAATAACCGCTATTTTATTAACGTGGCCGGTGTTGGGTTTGATGCGCATGTTGTTAAAGCGTTACAAGAGAAGTCTAATTTATCGTCTTTGGGTTATAGTCTCGCAGGCTTTCAACATTTATTAAAATATAAACCTGCTAGATTGAATGGACGCTTTGCTAATGAAATTATTGATCACAAAAATTTGATTACAGTGTTTGCGAATCACCGTTATTTTGGTGGTGGATTAGCCATCGCCCCAAAAGCTCAATTATCGGATGGAAAATTAGAATGCTATGCCATGCCTGCACATGGATTGTTTTCAAACTTGTATAGTTTTATCCGCTTGTTGTTAGGCTGTCATCATACAATGCGAGGGTTGAGTTATCAGCGCTTGGATAAAGCGTGTATAACAAGTGAGGGGTTACCTATAGAAGCTGATGGAGAGCTAATAGGCGAAACACCTGCAACGATTACGGTACACCCGCAGGCATTACGGTTTTGTGTGCCTTCAGAAAATAAAAAAAGCGCCTAACAAGTAGGCGCTTTGGCGTTAGTTGCACTATTGTGCATTCTAACTGGGGATGGAGCTTTTTTGCTGCATAGCTCTTGCTGCAAAAAAAGCGTTAATTTTTTTAGTTGGTGTCAGCACGATAGCGTTGCCAAGCAATACTAAACTAAACCCTAAAAAGGTATTGGCCTGCCACATAAAGCCTTCAAATAATGTGCTCAAGGTTACTGCTACCAATGGAAACAAAACAATAACGTAGCTTGCTCGCTCTGGACCGATATTTTTAAGCAGTGCAAAATAACAAGCAAATGCGATAACAGTGCCAAATACGGCTAAATAGATTAATGAATACCAGTAACTCGCTGGTGCTACAAAGCTCATACTTGCATCGCTTATAAGCAGGTAAACGAATAAGCCAACTGCGCTGTACAGCATGCCCCAAGCATTGCCTTGCATTACGCCAATGTGTTGTTTGGAGTTTCTTACGCTCACCATATTACCCAATGAAGCCACAAAGGTACCTGTAAGGGCAAGTAGTAAACCGACCAACACCTCATTATTCAGGTCGAACTGCTGTAGTTGTGGCCAGAATAAGCAACCAATACCTATTACCCCTAAAAGGGCACCGAAATAAATACGTTTAGCGATCGGTTTGCCAAAAAATAAGCGCGTATTAATAATATTCATTAATAACAGTAATGAAAAAGCGATTGAAGCCATGGCTGAAGTTAAGTGGTTTTGCGCCCAATACAACATTAAGTAATTTAAACCAAAGTTACACAAGGCTAATAAGGCAAAGAAAGCATGATCTTTTTTAGCGTATTGCATGGGTAACTTTTTAACACTTACCCAGCACCACATGATAATGGCGGCCAGTGCAAAACGGTAAAACAGTGATGTTTCAACGGCGACATCACCTAATTGAAATTCAATAGCGAGCCATGTTGAGCCCCAAATAAGTACAGTAACAAGGTAAAGCGCAATACTTTTCATGGCATTGTTCCAAAGTTGATGGAGGGTGTAGATTAAGTGTGTATTTTAGAGTGGTTGTGTATACTTAACATACACAGAAAACCATAAATGTAACCTATACAGATTTTATGGTTACAAGGGTTAAATAGGATCAATGCTATGTCACTAGTGGTGAGTAAAGGTAATCAGGACTTTTTATATCAACAAGTAATGCAGTTAGTGCGCGAGCTGAGTGATCAAGGTACGTTGTTGCCAGGTGAGAAGTTACCTTCGTTGAGAAAAATGGCAGATAAACTGACTGTTAGTATTCCAACCGTTAAGCTTGCTTATCAAACACTTGAAGCGCAAGGGTTGGTCGAGGCACGCGAAAAGTCGGGTTATTTCTTAAAAGCAGCGGCTGTGCAACTGGCAAGACCAAAGCGGATAAAATTAAGCCGAGAACCGGTGTCGGTAAACATGCAGGTGTTGATTGAGCAAGTCTATGATGCCATTCATAAAGCGGATGTGGTGCCTTTTGGTATTGCTAACCCAGTAGCGGCGGCACCAACCGATAAAATGCTAGCACGAACAATGCGCCGAGTTATGTCTATGGCAGGCAGTAGAGCAATTAACTACGGGGCAATAGATGGCTACGCACCACTAAAAAAACAACTCATTCACCGTTATTTAGATTTTGGCATTGGCATAGATAACCAAGAGTTAGTGATCACCAATGGTGCACAAGAAGCCTTAACGATCGCGCTTAAATGTGTTGCTAAAGTGGGTGATGTGATTGCGATCGAATCTCCTTGTTATTTTGGCATCATCGAGTTGATAGAAAGTTTGGGTTTAAAAGCCTTGGAGATCCCTCTATGTCCAGATGACGGGATCTGGCTTGATGATCTCACTCAGGCTTTGAGCGATCATGATATTAAAGCGTGTGTGTTTTCAACCTCTATTAATAACCCTGTTGGCAGCTTTATGCCCAATCATAAACGTAAGCAATTAGTAGAGCTATTAGAGTCACATGAAGTAGTGTTGATTGAAGACGATGTATATGGCGACCTATACTTTGGCGCTGAGCGTGGGATACCTGCGCAGGCTTACTCCAAAAAAGGATTGGTTATCACCTGTGCTTCATTTTCGAAAACCGCGGCTCCCAGTTATCGTGTTGGTTGGCTCATTGCTGGTCAGTTTGCGCCAAAAGCCCGGCGTTTTAAGCGAGCCTTTAGTTGCTCCACCTCATTGATCAATCAGTGGACGCTGTATGAGTTTGTTGCCAGTGGCGAGTATGAGCGCAATTTAAAGTTGCTCAGACAAAAGCTACGTAGTAACAAAGAACGAATGATCTGGTGTTTGCAGCAATCATTACCAACGACGGTGAGAATTAGTGATCCGCAAGGGGGATGTGTGATCTGGATTGATTTAGGTAAAGATTACGATAGTATAAAATTGTTTCATTTAGCATTAGATGAAGGGATCAGTATTACTCCGGGTTACATATTCTCAGCGACAAACAAATATAGAAACTGCATACGATTAAGCTATGGTTTACCTTGGAGTGAGCGCTTTGAAAACGCGATTGTGAAACTCGGTGAGTTGTTACATTTAGCTAAAAAGTAAAAAAGCAGCAATGGGGTTAAACCACATTGCTGCTAAAGGGATATCAAATGTTTAAATAACAGTTAGTTATTTTGTTTATAACTAAATAATTGGTAGCCTTTAAGCTCAGGTACTAGTTTAACAAGTTGTTGTTCTTGCTCCGCAATCGTTGAGAAGTTTCCGCACAATGCATCAGCACGTTTTTCTAATTGATCAGCCTGTACTTGTACTCGCTCCTCAATTTGTGCGCCCATGTTTTCCATACGTGCTTCAAATGCTTGCATATCGCCACCTGAACCCATTAACTCCGAACCAAGAGCCATTAAAATACTGCCCATAGATTGCATCATGGCAGATTGAACTGCGGTTTCAATTTGTTCATCAAAGTGGTGTTCAAAGTTTTCACCAAACTCGTTAAAGCTTTGTTGGCCCATTACAAATGCGCCTTGCTGGTAAAATGTGTCTTCAACTTCAACTTGAATGTCTGCCATAAGGTCATTAATGCTATCAAAACCTTGGATGTTAAAAGCATTGGCTACTTCTTCAATAGCTACGCCCGCGATTTTTACACCATCAAGCGCAATATTGGCGACTTCTGGTAGCTGGCTGCGTAAGCTATCTGAGTAATTAGTAATAGCTTGACGCTGTTGGCTGTTCAATTGCATTGTTTGGCCGTTAATTACTAAATCAGCATTTCTGGTAAAGACCATCTTTTGATTATCAGCGGTGAAAATCTCAAGCTCACTGGGTAAAATTCTTACATCGTTTTGAAACTCAACTTCACACGAATCACCACTAAATGAGATGTTGGTATCGTGATCATCATGTGCCATTGCGCCTGTAGCAATAAATAAAGAACCGACTAAAAGTAACTTTTTCATTTTTGTAATCCTGTTAACTGTTGTTTTTAACGATTGTGTAATTAGTAGTAATCAAGTTTGGTGCCAACTTTTTATTCTTTATTAAACAGTTGTTTATGGTTTTTGTGGTAGATAATTAATAATAATAACCTTAAATAAATAACTACATTTTAGTTATTTTGACCAACATTTATAAAAGCATAAAGAATACTTATCGTATCGATAAAAAACTCTCACTTTCCAGAATTCAAATTTAGCGCTATTTATTCACATTACTGACATATCGCCTTTGTAAGATGAGGGTATGGCTTTATTTTGATGTTTTTTTATACAGGTAAATTACATCAAACATTTTTAATTCTGCCAATGACAGTAATCACACTGTTTTGGTCTAAAACACTTTATGGAGTGGGTTGTGGGTAAGACATTTAGTTACGATGCGCTAGATGACGATTTTGTTGAAGATGAGTACGAAATGGTTGGGCGTAATCAGCACGACAAGAAAAAGCAAAAGGTAAAGAAAAAGTTGGAAGACTACCTTGAGCAAAAACGCTTACGAAAAAACTTAGGTGACGAAGACTTTGATGAGTACCTAAACGATTAAATTAAAATAAAGAGGCTTTTGCCTCTTTATTGCTTTTTATAAACCTAGCGCTTTAATTATGCTGTTTTCAATTGCTTCTGGTTTAGTAAAGGGTGCAAAACGTTTAATTGCTTCGCCATCTTTACCGATTAAAAACTTAGTGAAATTCCACTTTATTTTTCGCGTTATAAATCCTGGCAATTCAGATTTTAAATGCCTAAAGACAGGGTGAGCATGCTCGCCATTTACATCCACTTTGCTCATGATTTGAAAATCAACACCGTAATTTAGTAGGCAACCTTGCTTTATTTGTGTTGCATCTCCGGGTTCTTGTTTACCAAATTGATTGCAGGGAAAGCCAATAATAACCAAACCTTTTGAATAGTATTTTTCATGAAGGGTTTGCAGTCCTTCGTATTGAGGAGTAAAGCCACATTGGCTTGCGGTATTAACTATAAGCACAACTTTATCTTTGTAGTCATTAAATTCAACTTGTTGCCCTTGTAGGCTAGTTGCGCTGAGTTGGTAAAAATCTTTCATAATGAACGCTTATTATTGTTGTGGATTAAATTCTATCCCGAGTAGCTAAAGACTTAAAGAATAAAATTTAAGCATTGTTAAAGCTGACCAGCAAATGCTCTATTAAAAGTCTGACTCGGTAAGGCATTAAATCTTTACGCGGGTACACTAGCCATGAGGCATTATCACTGACTTGAAACTCATTAAGCAATGTAACTAATTTACCCGATGCAACATAAGGCTGCACAATATCGCTCGCTAAATGTGCAATCCCCAAACCTGCTAATGTTGCATTGAGCAGTGCTTGAGGGTGATTACTTCGCCAATTTCCGTTGACCTTTACTTCTTTGATATCACCGTCAAAACTGAATCGCCAACGTTTTTTCATCGCAACTAGGCAATTGTGATCAATCAGTTGTAAGGGGGTTTGTGGTGATGTATTGGCTGCTAGATATTCAGGGCTGGCTACTAAGGTCATTATTCGTGGACACAGAGGGCGGGCAATCAAATTGGAATCTTGCATACGGCCAAAGCGAATGGCTAAATCAAACCCTTCTTCAACTAAATCGACATTGCGATTGTTAAAGTCCATGTCTACTTCAACCTCAGGGTAGCGTTTTACAAATTCAACTATTTTAGGTGCCACTTTATTTGCGACAAACTCACCTGCACCAGTAATACGAATTAAGCCCTTGGGCTGCCTTTGCTCACCTTGTAGTTGAGTATTGGCATCGAGCAACTCTTGCTTGATAGCTTTGAGCTTTATTGCATACTCTCGCCCTGCATCAGTGAGGCTGATTTTGCGAGTGGTGCGTTGAAATAATACCGAGCCTAGGCGGTTTTCTAATTGCTGAACTTGTCGGCTTATATGTGAGGTTGACACTTCCATCGCCTTTGCTGCGTGAGTAAAGCTGCCATGTTCGACGACATGCAAAAACTCATCTAGACCTTGCCACATTATTTTATCTCAAAAGGTAAGTAATATACGTATATTGCATTAATTGTTGCAGCTGTGCAAAAGTGATTACCTAATTGTCGTCTTTAATTTAATGCTTAAATGCCTACAATGAATGAGTCAAATAATTTCGCTCAGCTAATTGGGCCTCTTCAAAGCAATGGAGCAAGCATGTTAAATTTTAGTTTTGCAAACCCGACCAAAATTCATTTTGGTGAACAACAAATCGCGAAAATTAAAAATGAAATCCCAGCAGGTGCCAACGTATTGGTGACTTATGGTGGTGGGAGTATTAAAAGTAATGGTGTATACGATCAGGTTGTTGAAGCACTCAATGAACATACTTGGTTTGAATTTGCAGGCATAGAGCCAAACCCAAGCTACCAAACATGTATGAAAGCCGTTAGCGTAGTAAAGGAAAAGCAAATTGATTTTATCCTCGCTGTGGGTGGTGGCTCAGTCATTGATGGCAGTAAATTTATAGCCGCAGCAGCAAATTATGATGGTGAACCCTGGGATATTCTGGCTAAAGGAGGGGCAATTAAGTCAGCTATTGCTCTGGGCGCAGTATTAACGTTACCGGCAACCGGTTCAGAATCAAACGGCAATAGTGTTGTTTCAAATCTTGAGAGTCACGATAAACTACCATTTGCTAGTCCATTAGTGTTGCCAAAATTCGCTGTACTTGATCCCGCAGTTACTTACTCATTACCAGAGCGCCAAGTTGCTAACGGTATTGTTGATGCTTTTGTGCATACTATGGAGCAATACCTAACATATGATGTGGGTGCTAAGTTACAAGACCGTTTTGCTGAAGGTATTTTAATGACGCTGATTGAAGAGGGCCCTAAAGCATTCAGCGAGCCTGATAATTACCAAGTGCGTGCAAATATTATGTGGTCAGCAACAATGGCGCTTAATGGTTTAATAGGTGCTGGTGTACCACAAGATTGGGCAACGCATATGCTGGGCCATGAAATGACCGCAGTATATGGCCTAGACCATGCACAAACACTTGCGATTGTGTTACCACGCATGATGGCTGAACAAAAACAAACAAAACGCGGTAAAATTTTACAGTATGCGGATCGTGTTTTAGGTTTGGACATCAGCGATGAAGAGCACGCAATTGAGCAAGCGATTGCTAAAACTGAAGCGTTTTTCCACAGTGTGAATATGCCAACACGCTTGAGTGACTATGAGCTTGGCGAAGAAGTTGCTGATAAAATTGTTGAGCAACTTGAACGTCATGGTATGACTGCTTTGGGTGAGAGAGAGCAAGTCACACTGGATAAGAGCCGTGCTATTTTATTAGCCAGCGTTTAACACGCGCTTAGTTTAATATCAAAAATAAGCCCATGCCCACCAGTGTTGTGTAGTAAATATTGTGTGTTTTATAGGCCACAATAATTGCGGCTATTGCGGCACTTAGGTATGGGTTTTGCCAATCTAGATTAATCCCTTCATCATTTACAAATACAATCGGCACCCAAATCGCCGTTAGCACAGCGGGAGCGCTAAAACTGAGAAATTGCTGCATTTTTGGGCCGACCTTAAATGGCAAAGCGCGGTGCAAAAATAAATAGCGTGTGAAAAATGTAATGCAAGCCATAAGTAAGATAGTAGTCATCATTGGCTGTGCTCCTGTTTTGTTTGTAAACGACTGACAATATAACCTACGGACATTGCAGTCAGAGCGGCAGCAACAAGCCATAACTCAAAATGCAGGCTTTTTAAAATGCTTGCAACAACACCCGCAGTAATTACTGTAAATAAGGTCGCAAGATTTTTAATGCCAGGTATCACTAAAGCAATAAAGGTTGCCGCGATAGCAAAATCTAACCCTAGGTTTGTTAAATCTGGTAATAAACTGCCTGCTACAATGCCAATTAGCGTCCATAAGTTCCATGCTATATAAAAACTAAACCCCGCACTAAGCGCATAAATTAAACGTGTTTTAGTTCGATAGGCTTTACGGTGATGAGAAAAAGCAAATAACTCGTCGGTAAGCACAAAGCTCACCGGTAACCGCCATCTTAACGGTTGATCAATCACTTTGTGACGCACAGCCAAACCATACAAAAAGTGACGAGAGCTAATTATGAAAGTGGTAAATAAAATGGTAAGCAGGGGAGTATTTCCCGCCATCAGTTCAATAGCAACTAATTGTGCAGAGCCTGCAAACACTAATAATGACATTGCTTGCGTTTCAAACGCACTAAAGCCATTTTGGATTGCCAATGAACCACATAATATTCCCCATGGGATCACCGCTAAACACAGCGGAAGCATATCTAAAAAGCCTTTTAATAGGGCGTACTTGGTATTTAATTTCATTGTTATTATATTTGCCACTCAATTAATACTTGTAGTCTGCCATAGATCAATTAACTATGAACAGCAAAGATGGTAACTTAGCAAAAGTTTAGTAATAGTTGTTTAAAGAGGTCATTATGGAGAAGCTTAAAGTGTGGGATGGCTTCATCCGCAGTTTTCATTGGTTGCTAGTTGTTGCAATTGCGACGCTTTACTTTAGTGCTGAAGAAGGCATGATGGAATTACACTTTATCGCCGGGTATTTCACATTAGCCTTGCTGTTAACTAGGTTTGTTTGGGGGGTCGTAGGTAGCCAAACTGCAAAGTTGAGCGCTCTACTGCATTCACCTATTGCTGCGATAAAGTCATTCAAGCTTGGTGATACTAAGCCAGGTCATGGAGCGGCCGGTAGTTATATGGTTATCGCATTTTTTATTTTAATTTTGACACAATTAATTAGCGGTTTGATGACCACAGATGATATTTTAACTGATGGGCCTTTAGTGCTATATGCCTCTA
The DNA here is from genome assembly GCF_043641955.1 of Pseudoalteromonas atlantica. Classification (GTDB taxonomy): domain Bacteria; phylum Pseudomonadota; class Gammaproteobacteria; order Enterobacterales; family Alteromonadaceae; genus Pseudoalteromonas; species Pseudoalteromonas atlantica_A. Next base: position 77,066 of record NZ_JBHZRV010000008.1, on the reverse strand, counting down.
GTGACGTGGTTGAGTGGGCTGGTTGGGTTCATCATAATAACTTTGATCTGCTGTTTTATGCGATTATTTTACACGTTGCGGCTATTATTATTTATCGTATAAAAGGCAAGAAGCTAGTTAAAGCAATGATCACAGGTCGAGCTGAAAAGACACAATTAAGCGATGATGCTAATGTTGTTAAATCACCTTTGCTCGCTTTCATTATCTTTGTGATTTTGCTCATTGCGTTAATGGCAACGTGGGGAGCTGAACCATTAAGTTATTTGTTTAGTTGAGCAAAAAATCGAGAAAAAAACGGGGCCCTATTGGGCCCCGTTTTTGTAGAATGCATAATCTTAGTCTTTAAAAGACTTATGGCAATCTTTACAGCCTTTAGCCCACGGGCCAAACGCTTTTGCGATAAGCTTTTTGTCACCGGTTTGTGCAGCAACAGCTAATTCATCAGCGTATTGCTGAAATGAAGCTGCTTTTTTCATGAACGTTTCATTATCGCTCCAAATAGCAGGTAAAGCAGACGTATCGCCTTTATCTGTACCTGCGCCAAATGCTTCCCATGGCATCTTTGACAATGCAGCGGCGTTATTTGCACGGTATTTAAAGCGCTCTGCGTCAAACTCTACTTTGCCTTTTAGCATGTCACCCATGTCACCGATTTGTACGCGAATCATTGAGAATGCTGCTTGGCGATACTCAATGGCGTCGTTTGGGTCTTCAAATGTTGCGTTAGCTGATGCACCCAGTGTTAGGGTCGATAGTACCGCCCCTAAAAAAATATGTTTTAATTTCATTCCTTTTGCCCCTTTAGAGATAATATAAGCTGTATTGAAGTAGTTTTATCTTAGCTGTGATGATAATACAAGTGTATTGCGGTTAAACTTAATCGCGCTTTAACCGCTGTACTTTTATTAATTGTTGATGTCAGTTCTTAATCGTTAATATCAGCTCTTAATCATTAATATCAGCTCTTAATCATTAATATCAGCTCTTAATCATTAATATCAGCTCTTAATCATTAATATCAGTTCTTAATCATTAATATCAATGTCTGCAAATATCATTCCTCTTCGCATGCTGCGTGTGGCTAAGAATACTTCACCTAGTAACGACATAAATGCGCAAATCAACAGCGCCATAGCACCGACAAAGCAACTGCCAATAGTAACACCGAGATTAACAGCTTGAATATGCGATAAAAACAATAACATAACCACCGCGCATACTAGCACTGCACTTAAAACACTTAAGCTAAATGCGACATGTATACAACGAGAGCGTTTAAGTAAAGCTCTTAGCTCCGTGGTAAGGGATACATTAAATTCTTCGTCGATACTCACTTTTAATTTACGTTCAAGCTGCCTAGCACGGTCTGTTATGCGGGCTAAACGATTAGAAAGTACACCTAATGTGGCTGCAATACCCGTAATTAAAAAAACGGGCGCTACCGCAGTTTGTATTACTTTGGCCATTGTTAATATGTTAATAACTTCTGAGTTCATTTGTTTCCTTATATGGTACATTTAACAAGAGTTTGCTTTATTATTTACATTCTTTCACAATTTGTTTTTTTTGTTTATTTTCTTTTAAATCAGGTTCTTACTTTTGTGTGTGAAAGCATTGGCTCTGTGTTTGTAATTCATTTGTAACTGTGTTGTTGCCATTTTCTGTGTGGTAGTTTTATATTAGGCAACAGTATATGTTTATACTCACGGTAGACAACATAAAACATAACATATCCCAGGGGAAATCATGTCTAAGAATTTAATAAAAAGAACCGCAGTTGCAACAGCTGTCACCAGCGTACTTATTGCAGGTGCTGCAAACGCAAATTCAATTAACCAATCAGCACTAAAGCACCAAGGCTATACGCCAATTTCTCAAGCAGATGTCGCTGATAAAAAAGAGCCAACGTCTTTCCTTGTGGTATTAAAAGCAACCACAGCTGCAGATATGATGGAGCAAGGGACGTACAGTGTATCGAGTGCTCGTGCAAGCTATGACAACGTTCAAACTTTACAAAGCCAAGTTAAAGATGAGTTATTCACCCTTGACTCAAATGTAAAAATTCTTGGTGAAACTAAAATACTAGCGCCAACGCTTATTGTTCAAGCAAGTCCTGGTGCACTTGAAAAAATTAAAAACGACCCACGTGTAGACCGTGTTTTACCAATGTTTGATTACGATCTACATGTAGCTGCATCAGCAGATTACATTAAAGCGACTCCAGTAGTTACTGGCGGTATGTATACTGGTTCAACACAAAAAGTAGCCGTACTAGATACAGGTATTGATTATACTCACTCAATCTTTGGTGGTGCAGGTACCGTTGAAGCATACGAAGAAGCGCAGTCTGATCCAACTATGGTTACATGGCCACAAGGTCAGGTAATGGGCGGTTATGACTTTATGCGTGACGACGCGGATCCAATTGAAAATGACCCGGAAAATCCTACTGAAGCAGACGCACCAACAAGCCACGGTACATCGGTTTCTCACTCTGTAACGGGTATTGCGCCTAATGTAGAACTATATGTTTACTCTGTGTGTGGTGGCGGCTGTCCTGGTGCAGCGCAATCTGCAGCACTTGAAGCAGCAATGGATCCAAATGGTGATGGCGACACATCTGACCATGTAGATGTAATCAATATGTCTTTAGGTGGTGAATTTGGTGATACTTACATCGGTGGTGGTACACAGTTTTTAATTCAACAAGCTGTTGAAGCTGGCGTAAACGTTGTTATCTCAGCGGGTAATGACGGTGATCACCCGTTCCGTATTGGTGGTCCATCTACTACACCAAATGCACTTTCTGTAGGCGCGATGACGCACCCTGCGAATGACATTGGTGTTGCATCTGGTACAATTGCTGGTGAAGAAACAATAATTCAGCCTTCAGGTTTTGGTCCGCAAACAGCGTTTGAAATGTCAGAAGTTGACGCTGAAGTTGTTTACCCAGAAGCAAATCAAAATGGCTGTGAATCATTCGCTGATGAAATTGATTTCACAGGTAAAGCAGTGTTAATTGACCGTGGCGCATGTGCGTTTACTCAAAAAGTACTTAACGCTCAAGCACGTGGTGCTGCATTTGTATTTATCGCGAATAACACAGATGACGGTACACCAGCACCGATGGGTGGTTTTGATGCTGATGTTACGATTCGTAACGTAGGTATTAACTTTGCCGCAGGTGCAGCGATGAAAGCGCAGTTAGATGCTGGCAACGCAGCAACTTATAGCATCATGGTTGAGCGTAAAGTAACAGCCGGTGCAGTTGCTTCATTCTCATCACGTGGTCCATCAATGGATGGTTTATTAAAGCCTGAAATTACTGCGCCAGGTACCGATATTATGGTTGCAGCTACTGGCACGCAAGATGGTCTTGCTCCAGCTACAGGTACTTCGTTCTCAGGTCCAATCACTGCAGGTGCAGTAGCACTTGTTCGTGAAGCTCACCCAGACCGTAATGCGCTTGAAATCAAAGCGACGCTAATGAATGCTGCAGACCTTAACGTAACTGTAGACCCACTTACAATTAATCCAGATTCAGCGCTTGCGCCTATTAGCTTAATTGGTGCAGGTTTAGTTGATGTAGAAAAAGCGGTTAACCTACCTGTTGCTGCATGGGTTGTAGATGACGAGTACCAAACAGCACAAGCTGCATTGTCATTTGGTCTTGAACGTATGACTGAAATGAGCAGCTTCACTAAAACTGTTACATTGAAAAACTTCTCTGACGAAGATAAAACTTACGACCTTCGTATTGAAGAGCGCTTCATGAATGATGCTGATTCAGGCGCAGTAAGCTTTGATATCCCACGAAGTGTTACGGTTGCTGCAAACGAAGAAACAACATTTGAAGTAACAATGTCAGTTGATCCAACCATGTTGCATGACTGGACACTGGAAAACCCATTTGATGCTGATGATTTAGCAGCACGCAGCCCTTCATTAACGATGTCTGAATTTGATGGTGCATTAGTATTTGATGATACATCAACGACTGATACAGACCATGATTTACATGTTGTTTACCACGCACTGCCTAAAGCAGGCGCAGAGCTTGAGTTTGCTTTCGAAGAAGTTGATGGTGTAACTGAGCTAGTTGTTGAAAACGTAGGTGCAGTTGATGTTTCACCAATCGCTGAGCAAGTAGTTGCTAATAGCCCTCAAAACGATGAAGCTGACTTTGATATCTTAAGCACAACATTTGCTGCTTATGCTTCTGAAAATTGTGATTCAGGTGTATTTATCACCTCTTCAATCCAACTACGTGACGAAATCACTCATATGCGTCAAGTTGGTGTTCGCATGAACTTAGACACTGATAACGATGGTGTTTACGATCACTTCATGATGAACTTAAACGATGTAGGTCGTTCAGCTGCAATCCCAGGACGTAGCCGTACATTAATTGGTTCAATTGACGCTGATGGTAATGATGGATGGATGTGGGGCACACCTATGTTCCATGAAGCTGGTGAAAGTACAGTAACATTCTCTGGTTGTAGTGAGTTAATGGGCTTAAATGCAGATATGCTTGGCGGCCAAATTAACATCCAAGCTTCTGTAGGTTACCCTAGCTACCAAGCAGGTGTTTACTTTGAAACAGACTCGGCAGTAGGTTCAACAACCTTCACTGGTAACCCTAGCGTTTCAATGCTTGCAACTGATGGCAGTGGCGACAAGTTAGCTTCTCTAGCACCAGGTCAAAAAGCAGTAGTAGATTCAATGGGCGCATTTGCACTAACTTCACCTGCTGGAACGCAAGTTTATCTAACAGCGCCGCGTGATATCGCAGATGCTCCTAAAGTGCCTAATTTGGTAATTGAAGATTTTGCTATTGATGAGTCAGTCTTAGAAGGCGTAACTGTAGGAGCTATTGAGTTTGAAGATGAGACTGGTTTAGATATTGCTTACTTCGAAACGTTGAGCATGTCAGCGCCAGGCTTAATGGTTGATGAAGAAACTGGCCATATCATTGTTGAAGATATGGATGATCTTGATTCAGAAAGCGGTTTGACTGAAATCATGATCACTGTTAAAGCGGTAGATGTAATTGGTACTGAATCAGCGCCAGCAACATTCACTGTTACAATTAACAATGTGGCTGATGAAGCACCAGTAATTGCATCAGGTCAAAGTTTCAGCGTAATTGAGTCGGCTGAAGAAGGCACTGTGATTGGTCAACTTGACTTTGAGTTGTTTGAAAATGCAGCTACGATGATGAGCTCTGCAAGCGTATCTGGTACAGATGCGATTTCAGTAAATGAGCTAGGCGAACTAGTCGTTACTGGTAGTTTGAATCACTATGCAACGCCAACGATGGAAATGGAAATCACTATTACAGATGATACAGGTTTAGAGTCTGAAGCAGTACCTGTCATGTTGAACGTTGAAATTGACCCAATGTCTCATGCTCCTATGATTGAGATGAACCAACGTTTCAGAATCGACGAAAACGTTGCACTTGGTACAACGATTGGCATGCTTGATTTCTCTGACCCAGATGCTGATGTTTCTCCAGTTGAAAGCTTCATTGTTTCTGGTAGCTACCTAGTGTCAGTTAATCCAGACGGTACAATCGTAACTGCTGGTGAAATTGATTATGAATTTGACCGTGAAATTATCTTCAGTGTTCAAGCGGTAGATAGCAAAGGTTATGTATCTAAAGCTGTTAGTGTTGAAGTTGGCGTAAATAACTTACGTGCAAATGATGACGATGACAATGATGAGTCAGGTTCATTAGCTTGGTTAACACTACTTGCTGCACCATTTGCGTTTATGCGTCGTCGTAAACAAAAATAAATTACAGCACTAAAATTTAACTTTTAAAAATACCGCCAATTGGCGGTATTTTTTTTTGTACGAGAAGTTTTTGTAACATTTATTGTTTGTATGTTGTTTTTTTGTTTATTGCTGGTGTAGTATTCGGGACTGCCGTTCCTATATTGGAACAATAAATAACAATAATCTCGCCAGGGGAACTTATGTCTAACAAGTTAGTTACAAAAACCGCTTTATCGATTGCGGTATCATCAGCATTAATAGCTACATCAGTTAGTGCACAAACAACGAATGAAATTGCGGCATTAAATAATTTTGTCTCTTCTGCTTTGAGCCAAGCAGAGCATGTAAAACAAGAGCCTTCTGCTCATATGATTGTTTTAAGAGCTACAACAGCTGCAGATCTGATGGCACAAGGCACTTATCAAGCGGGAGATAGCAGAGCGTCAATCGCTCAAATTGAGCAAGTACAAACTCAGGTTAAATTAGAACTAAGCAGTTTCGACTTTGACGCAAAGGTAATAGGCGAAACAAAAGTATTAGCTCCAACATTAATTGTGCAAGCTAGCCAAAATGCATTACAAAAAATAGCGAAAGATCACCGAGTAGTAAAAGTTTTACCTATGTATGACTATGAGTTACATGTTGCTGCAAGTGCTGATTATCTAAACGCTTCACCATTGGTTAATAATGGTATTGTGACAGGTAAAGGTCAAAAGGTGGCGGTACTTGATACTGGTATTGATTACACTCATAAGGTTTTTGGCGGTGAAGGAACCGTTGAAGCATACGATGCAGCTCAAGCAGATCCAACGTCAGTGGCATGGCCGCAGGGCGTAGTGCAAGGCGGTTATGATTATATCCGCGATGACGCAGATCCAATTGAAAATGATCCCGAGACACCTACAGAAGCAGACGCACCAACAAGTCACGGTACATCAGTATCTCACTCTGTAACAGGTATTGCTCCAGAGGTTGAGCTATACGTGTACTCTGTTTGTGGTGGTGGTTGCCCAAGTGCAGCACAAGCTGCTGCTCTTGAGTCAGCAATGGACCCAAATGGTGATGGTGATATTTCAGACCGTGTTGACGTAGTAAATATGTCTTTAGGTGGTGAATTTGGTGGTACTTACACTGATGGTGGCGCGCAGTACTTGATTCAAAGAGCTGTTGACTTAGGTGTCAATGTTGTAATTTCTGCTGGTAATGATGGTGATCACCCATTTAGAATCGGTGGTCCATCAACGACTCCTAATGCATTATCAGTGGGGGCAATGACACACCCGACTTTAGAGCAAGATATTCTATTAGGTAGTGTCAATGGTGAGAATATCAATGTAGGCGCTGCAACTTTTGGCTTAACAGGTGAATTTACATTTAGCCATGAAGATGCAGAGCTTGTATACCCGGATGCAAATCAAAATGGTTGTGAAGCATTTGGTGAAGAGGTTGATTTTACAGGCAAAGCAGTCATTATTGACCGTGGTGGTTGTGGTTTCTCTGTTAAAGCGTTGAATGCCCAAAATAATGGAGCTGCATTTGTTGTTATAGCTAATAATGAACCTGGTGTCGCACCTGGTATGACCGGTAGTCCTGGCTCCGCTGAATTAGTAACAATTCGTACTATATCTGTTACACAAGAGGTTGGTTCACAACTGAAAGCTGCACTAGAAGTCGGTGAGCAGCCAAGGTATAGCTTTGAAGGCAAAGTTGATAATATTGCTGGAGGTGTTGCAACTTTCTCATCTCGTGGCCCATCTATGGATGGTTTGTTAAAACCTGAAATCACAGCTCCTGGAACCAGTATTATGGTTGCCGCTACAGGTACGCAAGATCAACTTGCTCCAGCATCGGGTACTTCTTTCTCAGGACCAATCACTGCTGGTGCTGTAGCCCTAGTACGTGAAGCTCACCCAGATCGTAATGCGTCAGAAATTAAAGCCACATTAATGAACTCGGCAAATTTAAATGTTACAAATGAGTCTCGTAATGCCAAGCCTGACAGTGAATTAGCGCCTATCAGCATGATTGGTGCAGGTTTAGTTGATGTTGAAAAAGCGGTGAGTTTACCTGTGGCTGCTTGGGTCAGTCACTCAGAGTACAATACTAACCAAGCGGCACTTTCATTTGGTCTTGAAAGTATGAGCGAGGTGACATCACTCACTAAAACCGTCACAGTTAAAAACTTTTCTACGCAAGAAAAAACATATAACTTACGAACTGAAGCACGCTACAGCAACGATGAAGACAGTAGCGCAATTAGTTGGGAGCTACCTAAGAATGTAACCGTTCCTGCAGGTCAGACAGTAGAGTTTGACGTAACTTTAACGGTTGATCCTAGTAAACTTCCTGCATGGGGACTTTCAAACCCGTTCTCTGCACAAGATATCGAAGAACGTAGTGGTGAGCTAACGCTTGTTGAGTTTGATGGTGCACTTGTATTTGACGATGTTGATGATTCTGAATCTGATCATGCTCTTCATGTTGTTTATCATGTATTACCTAAAGCGGCCTCATCACTAAATATAGCGGCAGAGGTTGTGGGTGATGAGATGCAACTTGTTGTTGAAAACACGGGTGCAACGACAGTATCTACACTGAGTGAAAATATTGTTGCGGTTGGTGAAGAGAAATCAGCTATTGAAGCGCCATTTAATATCTTATCTACAACATTTAATATTTTGCCTTTAGAAGCGTGTGAGTCAGGTATTTTAGTTACCTCTTCGATTCAGCTTCGTGATGAACTGACGCATGTGTTCCAAGCTGGATACCGCTTAGATATCGATACGAACAATGATGGTTTATATGATGTATTAATGCAAAACTACAATGATCGTGGTCGTAGAACAGCATCACCAGGTCGCTCACGTACAGTAATTGGCTCTATTGATGTAGATGGAAACGAAACGCTGCAATACGTAACCCCGCTGTACCATTCAGCAGGTGAAGACACCATTACATTCTCAGCATGTAGTAACATATTAGGCTTAACTGCCGATAACATCGGTGATACGTTAAATATTAAAGCATCAGTTGGTTATGCGAGTTACCAATCAGGCGTTTATTTTGAAACTGACAGCCTTGTGGGTAGCACGCCATTCAATCAAGTGCAACCTGTTGCATTAACCACAATGGATGGAAGCGACACCCCTGTTCGTTCTCTAGCGCCAGGCGAAAAAGCGATTGTTAACGCTACAGCACCGTTCGCTTTCACTGCGAATACATTGCAAGATGTTTTAGAGGTAGTGACAGCTGAAGATTTAGTGTTACCAAGCAGCACATTACCTGTACTTGAAAGCGCTGTTTTTGAAGTAGCTGAAAACTCAGAGAATGGTCATGTAATTGGTCAACTTAATGTGGTTGAATCAGACTTTGATTTTGAAGTCTCAGAGTATTATGTCCAATCACAAACGCACCAAGGGTTTGGTATTAATAACGACGGCCAAGTAACTGTTACTAATAGTGACCTTGTTGATTTTGAAACAGGCGCTCAGACGGCAGAGTTAGTTGTTGTGGCCATTGATATAAAAGGTCAAACATCAGAACCAGCTTTAATAACAATTAACATTACTAATGTTGCAGATGAAGCTGTTGAAGTAACGCCAGTTATCAATCCTGGGCAAGTATTTTCAATTGCTGAAAACGCGATGATTGCAACAGAAATTGCACAATTGAGCTTTACTGATCCAGATGATAGTTCAATCACTATGTTTACAATTGAAGGTAGTGATGCAATTACTATTGATAACACAGGTATGTTAAGAGTTTCACAAGCACTAAATTTTGAAGAGCAAAGCACCGTTGAACTAACGGTTGTGGCAATTGATGAAGACGCCAACCAGTCTGCTCCTGAGGTAGTAACGATTAATATCCTTGATGTTGCAGATGAAGGTGATGAAGTTACGCCTGTAGTTGAAGCTGGCCAAACCTTTAAAGTGCAAGAAAATACTGCTGTAGGCACCGTTATTGGTCAATTAAGAGCGGTTGATCCGGATACAGAGATGACACCAATTGAAAGTTTCTCTGTAGAAGGTCATGATGGTTTTGAAATTGATAGCTTAGGTCAAATTACTGTTAGTGGTGCAATCGATTTTGATATCGAGTCAGAAATCACACTAAAAGTGACCGCTGTAGATAGTGCTGGAAATACATCTGAGGCAGTTGATGTTGTTATCACTGTTACTGAGGATGCATTAGAAAATACACCTGTTGTTGAGCAAGGTCAGAGCTTTACAGTTGATGAAAATACACCTTTCGGTACAGTTATCGGTTCATTAAAATTTAGTGACCCAGATGCAGATACTTCACCTGTTACTAAGTTTATAGTTTCAGGAACCGATCGTGTAACCATTAATAATGCAGGTGAGCTTGTTGTTGCAGGTGAAATTGACTATGAGTACGAACGTATGTTTACGTTTAATGTTGTTGCAGTAGATTCTGCAGGTAATAGCTCAGAAGCTGCCATTGTTGAAGTTCGTGTTAAAAACGTTGTTGGTAGCGATGATGATGACAACGACGGTGATGCAGGTTCACTGGCTTGGTTATCACTATTAGTGGCACCATTTGCGTTTATGCGTCGTCGTAAACAAAAATAATTGCAAGCTAGAAAATTAGTTATGTTTTAAAAGGGAGCTTCGGCTCCCTTTTTACATTGCTTTACAAACATATATAGGTAAGTAAGCAAGATTTATATATATTAGCCTTGGTGGAAAAATAACAACATTTAGGGAAATTTATGAAACCAATACATTCTTTTGCACTGGCTGCATTATCCGTTGCCGTGCTTGCTAGTTGTAATAAAGCGCCAGAGCAGGGCTCACAATCAACTTCGATGACAGCCACCAGTGTTGCTACTCAAGCAGCTGTAAAAGCGCCTGTTGCAAAAAAAGTGCCTCATGAAATGACGATTCATGATGATACACGCATCGATAATTACTACTGGATGCGTGACGATGAGCGAAAAGAGCCAGCTGTAATAGCGCACCTAAACGCTGAAAATGCTTATACAGATCAGCAGCTCGCGCACACAACACAGTTACAATCAACGTTATTCGATGAGTTAAAAGGGCGCATTCAAAAAGATGATGACTCAGTGCCAACCAAGAACGGAAGCTATTATTACTCCTCGCAAACACGTGGTGATAATGAGTACCCAACTTATGTGCGTGCGAAGGATTCGAAGGGTACCGATCAAGAGGTTATCTTAGACGTTAATGAATTAGCGCAAGGCCACGATTACTATGCCGCAACGGGTTTAACAGTTAGCCCAAATGGGAACTTACTTGCATATGGTGAAGACACGGTAAGCCGCCGTATATATACAGTTTTAGTGAAAGACTTAACAACTGGGGAGTTATTAGAAGATAAGCTGGAAGGGACTGATGGTGATGTTGTTTGGGCGAACGACAATAAAACGTTTTATTACATTAAAAAAGATTTACAGACCTTATTAGGCTATCAAGTTTACCGTCATACACTTGGTACGCCGCAATCACAAGATGAGCTGATCTACGAAGAGACTAATACCAGTTATTACACTGGGCTTGGCAAGAGTAAAGATAAACAAGAAATTTATATTTGGCATGGAAGTACCAGTGCATCAGGTGTCTCAGTGATTGATGCCAATAACGTTAAAGCACAGCCCAAACGCTTGATTGAGCGTGAAGAAAACCTAGAATACGATATTGCTAAACACGGTGATTGGTATTACATCGTGACTAACCTAAATGCAGTAAACTTTCAGTTAATGAAGGTACATAAAGACAAAGCGAACGATAAAGCGAATTGGCAAACAGTTATTGCTGCGCGTGATGACGTGAAGTTAGAAGGTATAGATTTATTCGCAAACCACCTTGTTTATAAAGAGCGTGAAATGGGGCAATCTCGCTTAACTGTACGTAATTTAACATCGGGTGATGAGCAAACTTTGGGCTTTAACGATAGCAGTTATATGATTCATGCTTACGGCAATAATGAACTAGATAACCCTAGTTTACGTGTCTACTATGCAAGCATGACTACGCCTGGTACCTCTTATGATATTGATTTAAACAGCACAGAAAAGACCTTACTCAAACAGCAAAAAGTAGTGGGTGATTTTAATGCTGATAATTACGCATCAGAGCGCTTATTTATTACTGCCCGAGATGGCGTGAAAGTGCCAGTGAGCCTGGTTTATCGCAAAGATAAGTTTAAAAAAGATGGCACTAATCCATTATTACAATATGCGTATGGTTCATACGGTGCAACGATGGATCCTAGCTTCTCAAGCTCTCGTTTAAGTTTACTCGATCGTGGCTTTGTATTTGCTATAGCTCACATTCGTGGTTCACAAATGTTGGGTCGCCCTTGGTATGAAGACGGAAAGTTACTGAATAAAAAGAACACATTTAATGACTTTGTTGATGTCACCAAGGGGTTAGTAACTCAGCAATATGGTGACGAAAGTAAAATATTTGCCATGGGTGGCAGTGCAGGTGGCTTACTAATGGGCGCCGTGGCAAACCAAGCGCCTGAACTGTACCAAGGTATGGTTGCTGCAGTACCGTTTGTTGATGTTGTGACAACGATGCTTGATGCTAGTCTTCCACTTACAACCAATGAATACGGTGAATGGGGTAACCCAAACGAGAAAGTGTATTATGACTATATGTTGTCTTACTCACCTTATGATCAGGTAAGTAAACAAGCCTATCCAAATATGCTTGTAACTACGGGCTTGCATGATTCACAAGTGCAATATTTTGAACCGGCAAAGTGGGTTGCAAAGCTACGTGAGTATAAAACAGACAATAATAAGCTGCTATTCAAAATTGATATGGAAGCAGGGCATGGCGGAGCATCGGGGCGTTTTAAAAGCCTACAAGATACTGCGTTTAACTATGCGTTCATACTTGATTTAGCGGGTATTAAGCAATAGTCAAAACTGTTATCAGTAAAGGCGTGATTTAAGTCACGCCTTTATTTTTTGCGTTAAGTTAAACCTAAACTGCGTACCCTTTCCGAGTTCACTATGTACATTAATTTCACTGTCCATAAGTTTGAGTAACCCTCTGCAAATAGCAACATCATGAAAGCCTCACAAAGTTATCACTTTTTTATCACAAGATTACCAGCTCACTTTTTGCAGCGAATTAGGGTCTTCACCGATTAGTGTTTTTACGACGTGGTTATTCTCATCCAACAGGATTAGACGAGGAACTCCTTTATTCGCGTATTGGTTGTAGATTGCGCGCTGAGGGTCAGCAATGAGTGGGTAAGCAATATTATAGTCTTGTTTAAACTGCATAAGTGTTGCCGCGTTTTCCTCTCGCCCAATAGCAATGATCTGCAATTGTGGATCTTGACTCAGAGGAGACTGTTGAAGCTGTTTAATAAGGCGTTGTGAGTCTGAGCACCAAGTGGCAAAAAGTATCACTAACTTCTTCTTTTCAACAAGGTTTACGTCGTTGTTATAAATATCTATAAAATGAGTTTGTGTTAAATTATCGCCTATTTTTAAGTAGGTCTCATAGCCTTTATGGGTAGTTAGGATAGGCTGCGACGTTGACGTGCTGCTAGTCTGTGAGCATGCCGATAATCCGACCAGTGAAATACATATAGTTGCTATACGCATCATGTAAGCTGTCATTACTAAATTCCTTTTTAGGGTGAGTGATTTATAGACATTATGCCCTAAAACGGTCACTATAAACAAAAAAAAGGAGATGGTAATGGAAGAAAATCAAAAGGTTGAGCCTGTACAGGCAGATAAAGAACAGCGTACATGGGCGATGCTTTGTCACCTAAGCGCACTGGCAGGCTTTATTATACCAATGGGCAGTGTTATTGGGCCGCTTATTGTATGGTTAATTAAAAAAGAAGATATGCCACTTGTCGCAGAACATGGTCGTAAGTCGCTTAACTTTCAAATCACGATGTTAATTGCTTACATCATATGTTTTATATTAATGATTGTCGCAATTGGCGCTATTTTATTACCGATAGTGGCCATATTCTCATTTATTATGGTGGTAATTGGCGCGATAAAAACCAATGATGGGAAACCATTTAGCTACCCATTTAGTATAAATTTGATAAAATAAGCAACGAAAATTTTACGTAAAGCCCAGCGATATGCTGGGTTTTTTATATGTATCACTTAAGGCTTCAATGGCTTATTTAACATTATTTTTTACTGCATTTATATCGGCTACCTTATTACCTAGCTCATCTGAAATAGTACTTACGGCTATGATCACTAAAGGCGACTACGTACTCTGGCTATTATGGGTAAGTGCAACGATAGGGAATGTATTGGGCAGTTGTGTTAATTATTGGCTAGGCACACAAGTGATGCGCTTTAAAGACCGCAAATGGTTCCCTGTTTCTCCGCAGGGGATTAAGAAGGCGCAAACTCGCTTTCAAAAATATGGCGTCTACAGCTTGTTATTTGCATGGTTGCCAATCATTGGTGACCCTCTGACTGTAGTTGGGGGAATTTTTAAGGTGCGCTGGTGGACTTTTTTATGGTTAGTTACCTTGGGCAAAGGAGCACGCTATTTGGTGGTGCTGGCCTTTGCCGTAGGGTTAGATAACCTGCTTTAAGATTTTTTCCAATCAAGAGTGAGAGATACAGAGTCGGCAAAGCGTAACGCATGTGGTTTATCTACACGTGCTTTTGCGTAGTTAACACTACTATGGCTGTGACACACGGAGAGTATTTCTGCTACTAGTTTTTCCAATAACAAAAAATGTCCATTTTCAACAATGCTTATTACTTGCTTAGTAATTGTTTTGTAGTTTAACGCTTGTTCTACTTCATCGGTTTCGCAGGCTTGATCAGCTGGATAATGAATTTCTAGGTTGATCACCACATCTTGCTTTTTTTCGCGTTCTTCTGGGTTAAAGCCAATAAAAGTACGCAATCTCAGGTTAGTTACATTAATAATCGCATTAGCCATTCGTTAGCCTTTAATCAATTGTAGAAACTCGTTACGGGTTTTAGGATCAGCTCTAAAGTTACCCAGCATAACTGAAGTGCGCATGCTTGAATTTTGCTTTTCTACACCACGCATCATCATACACATGTGTTTAGCCTCAACAATAACGCCAACTCCTTTAGCGCCTGTTACTTCTTCCACTGCTTTTGCAATTTGATGAGTGAGTTGCTCCTGTATTTGAAAGCGGCGAGAAAACATATCCACGATGCGTGCAAACTTAGATAATCCAAGCACTTTACCATTTGGTATGTAGGCAATGTGGCAGCGCCCAACAAACGGTAATAAATGGTGTTCACACATAGAGTAAAGCTCAATGTCTTGAATTAACACCATATCGTCGGCATCTGAGGAAAACACCGCATTGTTTGTTATTTCTTCCAGCGTTTCACGGTAGCCTTTGGTTAAATACTCCATCGCTTTCGCTGCGCGCTTTGGTGTGTCGAGTAGGCCTTCACGTTGTGGATCTTCACCTACGGCACTGATAATTTCTTGGTAGCTATTTTTTAGTTCGTTGTGCATAAAGTTCTCAATTTTAATTCGTTATTTTAAATGTCTGCCGCCATCGACAGGTAATGTACGCCCCGTGATGTACTGACTTTTCAGTAGCAGATCGATGCTATTAATTATTTCTTCACAGCCAGGCTCTATACCCATTAATGACTTTTTAAGGGTTTTGGCGCGGTAAAATTCATCATCGTCTTGGTTAAAAATAATCAATGACGGAGCAATCGAATTTACTTTAATGCGTGGAGCATACTTGGCTGAAAACGACTTTGTTAAATTATCTAAAGCCGCTTTACTTGCAGCGTAGGCAAGGTGCTTTGGACTACCTGTCTCTACTACATAATCAGTTAGGTGAATTATATCTGCAGGGGTTTGGGCTAACCGTTGGTGTTCCAATAAAAGTGGCGCGCAATTTAAATTAATTAAATAAGGTGCTTTGGCATGGATGCGCATCATATTATCAAATAAGTCAGCACTGTCTGGATTATTGGCTTCGCAATCCCAGCTTGAGGCATTATGTATAATGGCTTGTAACGACTCTGTGTGGCTTTTTAATGTTGTGATGAAATCAAATATTGCTTCATTACTTTTAAAATCTGCGGGCAAACATGTCACTCCCAATGATTCTAATTCATCGATTGAGCTGTGGCGTGTGCGGTAAGTAATAATTACTTTTTGCCCTGCGTTGCGCAGGTGTTTTGCGAGCGCTAAGCCTATACGTTGGCCTGCGCCAGTTATCAAAATCGGCGATGTCATAAATGTGGCAGCTCTCTACTAAACACGATGTTTTAATTCTAGTCACTATAAACTAAATTACAGTAATATTTCACCTATAGTCTCATAGGCTTATACAATTTTTTACGAATTAACGAGTTTATTCGATCAATGTATTGAGCACTAACACTATAGCCATGCTTTATTAGCTGGCGCTTATTATGCTCGGTACATATGTATAAAATGAGAGGTGGGCAATTAATTGCACTTTTATTGCTTTTAATTACCCTTGAGGTAGTGTTCACTTTTTATGAGCTATTACAATATCAAAGTTAATCGTAGACTGTTGGAATTGCTTGGCGCTTATGCTGCGTTCGCAGGTAAATCGCAATTAGTTTTTCACTGACTTCGTCGCTCACTGGCTTGCCTTCTAAAAAATCATCGATTTGTTCGTAGCTCAGGCCAAGCGCCTCTTCATCTGTTAAGCCAGGGCGGTCGCATTCTAAGTCGGCCGTGGGGGCTTTTGTGACTAATAGCTCTGGAGCACCGAGCTCTTTAGCAAGCGCTCTTACTTGGCGTTTTGATAGTCCAAACAAAGGAGCTAGATCGCAGGCACCATCACCAAATTTTGTGTAAAAGCCGGTAATGTTTTCAGCACTATGATCCGTTCCAACAACCAAGCCTTGGGTAAAGCCAGCAATTTCGTATTGGGCTATCATGCGTTGGCGTGCTTTTACATTACCTTTGATGAAGTCTATTTGGGATTGTTCAGGTAAGGTTTCACCACAGCCTACAATCGCTGCAAGAGCTTGCTCATGCATGCCATCTGCTGCTGGCTTGATGTTTACCGCTAAGCGTTTGGTTGGCTGAATGAAATCAACAGCAAGTTGTGCTTCGTCCTCATCAGCTTGTACTCCGTAAGGCAAGCGCACTGCGATAAATTGGTATTTATCAGTGTTTTGTTCTTCATTTAATTGGTTAACTGCAAGCTGACATAAGCGACCGCAGGTTGAAGAGTCAACGCCACCACTAATGCCAAGTACCAAAGAGCGCGAATGTGCCGCGACGAGTCGATTTTTGATAAAATCAACGCGACGGTTAATTTCATTTTTTATATCTATATTCGGCTGTACTTTCATTTCAGCGACGATGTCGGCACGCATTTAGAGCTCCTAATTAGTTTTGGGTTGTCATGGCTATTATGTTATTCATAGCGGCTAATTTAAAGTCCTAAGTGTTGCTTAATTTTTTCAACTTCGGCTTTTAAGTCATTAATTTCTGCAAGTAGCTCATTGATTTCGGTTACTTTGAGCTGTGGTTGTTCAGGCTCACTCGCTGTGGTTAAGGCCGTTATATCCGCATCTGTGAATAAATGACTGTAGCGGCTTTCTCTTTTACCAGCTTCTCGAGAGTGTTTTATGACGTAGTCTTTTTCAATAAGACCGTTTAGCGCGGTTTCAACGTCTGTAACATTTGCAAATTCGGCCAAGCGATTACTGCGAGTTCTTAATTCGCCCGGGGTTTGTGGCCCGCGTAATAACAAAATACATATAATTGCGCGTTGTTGCTCGCTAAATTGCAAACTACTAAACTCGGTATTACAAAAGCGATGCGCATATTTATTAACGCGGCCTGATAAACCTTCGTCTAATGTTACTAACCGTGATGCAACAAGTTCATCTACTGTGTCTTGTACTTGCGCTTCGGATAAAGTGAACACAGGCTCTCGGTTAGATTTTTGATTGCATGCATTTGTTAGGCTATTGAGTGAGAGCGGATAGTGCTCAGGTGTTGTACTCTGCTTCTCTAACAAACAGCCAATTACACGTTGCTGATGAGTTGTTAATTGCATTATGTATCCTTATTCTTTTTATTTTAACCAGTGTTCAAGCTTAGGGCTTAAGGCATTAAAGTCGAGGGGTTTTGATAAATAGTCATTCATCCCCGCCGCTAAGCATTTATCTTTATCGCCTTGCATTGCATTAGCCGTTAGCGCAATGATAGTAATATCTTTATATGCCTCACCAGCATCCCCGTTACGAATTGCTTGAGTGGCTTGGTAACCATCCATTTCAGGCATTTGGCAATCCATGAGTAAAAGTTTGTATGGGGCCTTTGAGGCTGCTTTTAATTTTTCGAGTGCGTCAACTCCGTTTTCTGCAATATCAAATTTCAAGCCTGCTTGCTTGAGTAGCGCACAAGCAACAATTTGGTTTACCTTGTTGTCTTCAACTAATAACACTTTGCTCTGAACGCTTTTTGTAGGCTTTGCGGGTTCAGGTTGTGGGCTAACTGAGAGGTCGTGATGTTGATGTTCGATAAACTTTTCGTTTGCAAGCGAATCAAATAAGTCAGAAGGTGTCAGCGGTTTAAATATTATGCAATCTGGGTCAACTGGTAATTGAGTATTTTCCTGTGAGTAGCTCATCGGAGCCATTAAAATCAATTTAACTTGCTGCTCTTGTATATAGTTCTTTAATGTATTGATAGCTGATTTATCTGCCAATAAAAAATATGAGTAATCAACTAACATGGCGTCAATGGGGTGTTTAAATGTTGTAAGGGTATCATTGAGTGCTTGATACTTATCAATGATCCGTGAATGCGCCCCCCATAAAGTAAGCTGTTTATTAGTGATAGAGCTGTTGAGATGGCAAGTATCGACAATTAAAATTTGTTTGTTTTTGATTAAGTGGCTAGGTAAATCGTGTGCTGTAGTTAATAATGCATTTACCCTGATCGAGAATGTAAACGTACTTCCCTCACCATATGAGCTGGTGAAACTGATTTCACCATTCATTAAATCGCAAAGTTGTTTCACAATCGCTAGACCTAGTCCTGTACCGCCATATTGTCGTGTAGTTGATGTATCTGCCTGCGTGAATGAATCAAATAATGAAAGCTGTTTTTCAGCTTTAATACCAATACCTGAATCAATTATTGAGCAGTTTAAAAATGTGCCATCAGTTGTCTCTGTTAGCTGGGCAACGACAACTATTTCACCATTTTTGGTAAACTTTATTGCATTGCCTAGTAGGTTAGTAATTATTTGGCGTAGCCGATTTGGATCACTGATAATTTTGCTTTTACTAATCTTTGTCGCATCTAGAATCAGTTTAGTGTTATTTTTCTCAGCCTTAAGAGCAAATGATTCCACTATTTCACCAAGTAACTGAGGTAAATTAAAAGGAATACTTTCAATATCTAGTTTACCTGCTTCAATTTTGGAAAAGTCTAAAATATCATTAATAATATTGAGCAATGAGTGCCCAGAGGATTTGGCTAATTGAATATGATGACGTTGCTGAGGATCAAGCTGGGTTTGTTGAACAATATCAAGCATACCAAGCACCCCATTCATAGGGGTGCGAATCTCATGACTCATACTGGCTAGGAATTCACTTTTAGCGGCCGCAGCCTGTTCAGCTGCCTCTTTTGCTGTTACCAGCTGTTGTTCAGTTTCAAAACGTTGTTCGCTAGAGTATAAGCTACCAATAATTGCTGCAACGGCGAGTAAAAAACTTTCCTCATTGTGTGACCAATTTCGCGTATGGTGACAATTTTCGGCAAACACAACTCCTATTGGACTACTACCACTGACAATAGTAACACTGAGGATGGATTTTATAGCCAATGGTTTTAAATAGAGATCAGTCAGAGGAGCGGTCAGTTTATTGGTTCGTGCATCCGTTGCTTTAATAATCATGTGGCTATCAATAGCATTAAAAAGAGCACTAAAATCGTCTTTTTGCAATGTGTAGAGCATTGAGCTTTCGGGGGCAAACGTACCATGGTAGGCAAAAGATAGTAGCGTATCTTTATTATCATTAAATAACCAAATACTGGCTCTTTGTACATCTAGAGCGTTGCAAATAGCGTGTGTAATAACATCTTTTGATTGTTTTAAGTGGCCGGTTAAAATAGCTTTGTTAACAGTTAAAGAGGCTAAAACTTCATTGTGGAGTGCGAACTTGTTGTTTTCAAGTTCGGTACATTTACGGGTGTTAATATCTTGCAGCGAGCCAAAAATACGCACACAACGGCCGTTGCGGACCTCCGTTTCTCCGTGGACTAGCACCCAAACAATATTGCCTGTTGCATCGACTATTTCCAGCTCGGTTTCATAGCTTTCATCGTGTTTTATTGCTCGCGTTATTAATTCCTTAATTTTATCGCGGCTTTTTCCTTCTTTAAAATAGTTTAAATCATTTGGCCAAATAGGTTGTTGGTCTAGCGGATATTTAAATATTTTCTTAGTAGTATCAGACCAATAGACTTGTTGTGTTTCTAAATTGTATGACCATGCGCCAATCTGAGCTAATCGACTCATAGACGATAGCATTTTTTCATTCTGCTTTTGACGGTTAAGCATTTTTAAGAAGAAAGTAAATGCCCAAATTAAAATAGCCATAATAATTGCAATAGCAATGCGTAATGGCCAAACAGATGATGCAGGGGGGGCCCAACCCGTTTTAGGGCTAACATATATAACCCATTCGCCGCCTTGAATTGCTAGGTGAAGTTTCAAAGGGTTGGTAGCTAAAATAGCCTCACTACCATAAAAAAAACCACCTTGTAGGCCAAGCCCATTACGTCCTTGTATGGCAACATTAAACGTTTTTTCTAACTCTTTAATACCTGAGTTTAAATATATTTTTTCAATATCTAGCACTACAGATAATAAGCCCCAAAATGTATTTTCTGGAGGTAAAAATACAGGTATTCTGGCTATTAATGCTTCTCCTCCTTGCACTAGCGTCAATGGGCCAGCCATCACTATTTCATTGCTGTCTCGTGCTCTTAAGGCATCTGCTCTTTGAGCTTTATTTTCCAAAAAATTAAGGCCAATTGATTTTTCATTCCCTTCTAAGGGGTAGGCCATACGTATCACCATATCTGGTGCTCCGCCTATATTTCTAAGTTCTGAGGATGTTTCAAAGAGCGGAGCGGCAATTTGTGAAAAACGTTCCTGTTCGAGATCGGGTTCTGCTGCAACGGCCACAGCTAAACCACGCACTAGCTGGATGTTTGAAATTAACGTTGACGATAGCTGAGTTCGATAAGTTTCCACCTCAGAGAGTATAAGTAATCGGTGAGCTTGTGTTGCGCGATTATAATTAATTTGATCAACCACAATACTGATAATAAATATGACGCTAAGAGAGAGCCAAAATATCAGCTTAAATCTATCTACTTGCTTATGTTCTTTTTTTTGTAGCAGCTGCATTAGAAAGTGTACTTTTTGAATAGGCTAATCAACTATAGTCAATTTATCATGGAAATTAAAATACACAATAAATTAAGGCCATGCTTTGAGTAAAGTGTGAGCACAGAATAAAAATCGGCAACGGAGAAATAACATTATTCTTTCATAAAACTGTGTGTACTATATAACTAACTTTTAAACGCTCAGCATTAAGCGCTTTAGTTGGTTGAACATTAAGTCAATATTATGCAAGGACATTGAGTATGCTCAAAATTATTAAGTGGTTAGTATTAACATTGCTTGTTTTAGGCCTGGCCGCAACAGCACTTATTTATGGTGTACTGTCGCTAAGCTTGCCTGCACTTGACGGTAAGGGCGTTAGTAAGGCAATTAAGGATAACGTATCTGTGTCGCGAGATGTTTTAGGACAAGCCGTGATTGATGCTAATAACCGAAATGACGCTGCATATGGACTTGGCTTTGCTCACGGACAAGATCGTTTTTTTCAAATGGATTTATTACGCCGTAATGCAGCTGGTGAACTCAGTGAGTTATTTGGTAAAGCGGCACTCAATTTAGATAAAAAAATGCGCTTTCATCAATTGCGTAAACGCAGTGCAAATATTGTTAAGCAATTACCACAGGCTGATCAGGTTTTACTTAATAGCTACAGTGCAGGTGTGAACGAAGGGTTGGCTCAAGTTGGCTTTTCGAGTTTTGAATACTTATTAACAGGTGCTGAGCAAAAGCCGTGGCGTAGCGAAGATAGCTTACTGGTTATTTTTAGTATGTATTTAGATTTGCAGACTGCTACCTTTGAACGTGATCAGACTTTAATACAAATCAATGAGTTATATGGTGCAGAAATGCTGGGTTTCTTGACCCAACCAAGTCGTTATCAAGCTGCACTAGATGGTAGCACTTTACCTCCTTATCAATCTGGCATCCCTGAATTACCTAAACAGCTAGATTATGCCTATAAGCACATTCAGCAAACTCAAGAGTTTGGCAGCAATAATTGGGCGGTGTCAGGGCAGTTAACAACGACAGGTTCAGCTATGCTCTCTGATGATATGCATTTGTCTATGGCTGTGCCTGTTATTTGGTACCGTGCGCAACTTAATTACCGTAAAAATAACGCAATCCATCAAGTAACCGGTGTTTCTTTACCTGGCGCCCCTGCGATTGTTGTGGGGACTAATAATCATATTGCTTGGGGTTTCACCAATGGCTATTTGGATACGGCCGATTGGGTTGCGCTAACTGAAAGTAGTAAAACTTGGCAAGAAACTGAGCACATTATACTTGCTGACGGCAGTAGCGAGCCTTTCCAATTAACAATGAGTGAATATGGGCCTGTGCGTGAAATAGATGCAAAGCAATATGCACTTAGCTGGGTAGGACATCAACCCTATGCGGTGGATATGGGGTTACTGCAACTAGAGCAAGCTAAAGATGTTGATGCTGCGTTAGCATTAGCTAGTGATGTAGGCATTCCAGTACAGAATTTAATGGTTGTAGATAGCCAAAGTAATGCAGCATGGAAAAACATGGGCGCCATTCCTGCTCGTAAAACACCCAGTGATGTGGCCGTGACTGAAGCGGGTTATTCACCTTTATGGCAACAGAATGAACAACAAAGGCCTAGTGTTAAAAACCCAGATGATGGTCGCTTATGGACGGGGAACTCGCGTGTGGTTTCAGCGCAAGATCATAATCGTTTTGGTAATGGGGGTTACGCATTAGGTGCACGCTCAACACAAATAAGAGACAGGCTTTTAGAGAAAGCTAAGTTTAATGAGTCGGATTTCAATGCGTTACAGCTTGATAATGAGGCACGGTTTTTAATGCCTTGGCATGAATTACTTTTAGCGCAATTAAATAAACAGCCTGTTGATAATCAAGCTTATATTTCATATGTTGAGAATTGGCAAGCGTGTGCATGCCCAGATTCTATTGGTTATACGTTAGTGAGACGCTACCGCGGTGCGGTTATTGATAGCGTATTTAGTGGTATGCAAAATACGTTGGAACACAGTGGTGGGTCTTTAAAATATATCAAACGCGATTTAGAACCAGCCGTATGGCAGCTTATTGAACAACAACCCGCGAGTTGGCTCAACCCTGAGTATAGCAGTTGGGATGAACAGTTAAGTGATGCGTTCACTCAATCCATAATCAGCTTAACTGAGCAATTTGGTGAAAATATGCAAAACTGGCGCTGGGGGAATGTCAATGAACTCGCCATAGAGCATCCATTTGCAAAGCAAATACCACAGCTGAGCAAGTTTTTAAATATGCCAAAAGCCCCAGGGTTTGGCGATAGCTTTATGCCAGCAGTGCAAGGGCGAAGCTTTGGCGCATCACAGCGTTTTATTGCACAACCGGGTCACTTGGAGAGCGCTGTTATGGCTATTCCCGGTGGTCAGTCTGGGCATCCTTTATCACCATTTTATAGAGCTGGTTTTGATGAATATATAAATGGTGAGCTCACACCATTATTACCGCAGACTATTAGCCACAAAATAGTGATCAATCCAAACAAGCTATAAATACAGTCATTTAGACAGACTTGAGGTTGTTAATATAGTCTTGCTCTGGGGTCGCGATAGTTGTTTTGTTGCGGCCACTGTGTTTGCTTTTATAAAGTGCAATATCTGCTTGGTGAAGCGTGTCGTTGAGCGGTGCTAGCGGTCGCCATTCAATTAAACCAAAGCTCATTGAGATAGATATTTTAGGATCGTCGGGGCAGGGTTCAAGAGTATGTATCTTTTGGCGTAGTTGTTCTATGCGCTCAAATGCGGCAGATTCGTCAGTGTCGGTGAGAATGATCAAAAACTCTTCCCCGCCCCAGCGAACTATAATGTCTTTTTGGCTAAGATAATCCGTAATTGCATTGGCTACACTCATCAAAATCGTGTCGCCCTTGTCGTGGCCGTAGGTATCGTTTATGCGTTTAAAAAAGTCGATATCTCCCATCACAATACACATTTTGTTATCTGATTCGATGCACTTTTGGCGGGTATCAATAATCAGTTTTTTAGCATAGCGGCGGTTATATAGTTTTGTTAAATGATCCTTGGCTGCCATTTCTGTGAGTTCTTTACGCTGTGAAATACTTGTTTCACGAATTAAAACAAAGGCATAAATCATAGGTAAACCGGCAATAATGATGTTACTGATGTTTATATAAGGTATAAGTTCAGCGTAGGGGTAATTGTATGTGACATCTTTAAAGAAAAAGTATAACGCTGCAAATGCAAGTATTAGCGATACGCTATAGAGAAAGGCTTTTCTCAACTTTAGCTGGTAATCGACCAATAACATTGATGAAATAGTCCATAAATAAAATTGAAAACCGACCTCCAAGCCCAGTGTTGCACACACAAAAATAGAGTGTAAAACTACTTCGATACAAAAAACTCTTAGCGCTAAAGAATTTAAGCCCTGAGTAATTAAAAAAATACCTAACGCCCATGCGAACACACTAAATATATTAACAGCCGCTAATGTTATAACGCCAATATGAGCGAACAAAAAAATAAGAAGAATATGAATAACTAACGCAAAGTAAGATACTTTCTTTACGATTTGAAAAACGACTTTTTCAATATCTTGAAAGTCCACCGTGGTATTTTTTGACGACAAAATAACTCCAGTTAGAAAGTGAACTTTTAAAAAAGTATAGGAGATAATAGTCAAATAGAAAGTTTATGCGCAAGCACCTTAGGCTATGATGAACTTTGGGTTTGAAATTTGCTTTAGTAACTTTAAAAAATGCCTGCATCTTAAGCAGGGTGCATTGAAGGTAAAGTAGTTTAAAAAATAGCTTTTACGTTAAACTGAAATTAAGTTGGCCACAATATATTGAATAATTACGTACAACTTAAAATAAAAATAGCCAATAATAAGTATGTGTTCACAGAGTTATGTTTATTATTAGCTAATAATAGTTAATTTGAGTTCTCACGGAGTAGTGTATGTCGATTGAAAAAACCCATCTTGAAATTTGCAATTTAAGCAAAGATCAATACCCACAGGTCAAGACTCTCATGGACCAAGCTTATCCCGACTTAGGTGGTGCATGGCCAAGCCATACTATATTTAGGCTGATTGATCAGTTTCCAGAAGGTCAGCTGGGGATGGTGGATGATGGTGTACTTGTTGGCATTGCACTAAGTGTTCAAGTAGATTACAGCCGTTTCTCAAACCCTCACACATATGAAGATATTGTCGATGGTCATGACCGTGTTTTTAGCGACCCAGAAGGGGATGCACTATATGGGCTAGATGTGGTCATATCAACAACGCACCGTGGTATGCGGTTAGGGCGCAGGCTTTATGATGCGCGCAAGGAACTATGCCGTCAATACAACTTACGCGCTATTTTAGCGGGTGGTCGTATTCCACGTTATTTCAATTACAGTGATGAGATGACACCCACAGAATACATTGAGAAAGTTGACCATAAAGAGCTATATGACCCAATTTTAAGCTTTCAGTTATCGAATGACTTTCAAGTGAAGCGCTTGCTTAAAAAATACTTGCCAGAGGATCAAAACTCCGTTGGTTATGCCACTTTACTTGAGTGGAATAATATCATGTTTGAACCGACCGACACTGTGCTTGAATCAACCAAATCTATTGTGCGAGTCGGTGCTGTGCAATGGCAAATGCGCAGTGTTGCATCAGTGGAAGAAATGCTCACACAAGTAGAGTATTTTGTTGATACGGTATCGGATTATAAAAGCGACTTTATCTTATTCCCTGAATTTTTTAATGCGCCGTTAATGGGGTTAACTGAACAAAGAAACCAAACAGAAGCGATTCGTTATTTAGCAGAGTATACAGAGACCTTTCGTGACGCGATGTCGCGTATGGCAATTGAGTATAATGCAAACATCATTACAGGTTCTATGCCTTTGGCTGAGGGCGACAAGATTTATAATGTCAGCTACCTCTGTCATCGCAGTGGCAAAATAGACGAGCAGCGTAAAATACACATTACGCCTCATGAACAAAATGATTGGGTGATACAGGGCGGCGACAAAATTGCGGTTTTTGATACAGACGCAGGTCGCGTAGGTATTCAAATTTGTTACGATGTTGAATTCCCTGAACTTTCACGGATTTTGGCACAACAAGGGTTAGATATTCTATTTGTGCCATTTTGGACTGACACCAAAAACAGTTACCTACGTGTGCGTCACTGCGCACAAGCACGTGCAATCGAGAACGAATGTTACGTGGTTATTGCAGGCTCTGTAGGCAATTTACCAGAAGTTGAGAGTTTGGATGTGCAATATTCGCAATCAGCTGTACTGACACCGTCTGATTTTTCATTCCCACACGATGCGACATTGAACGAAGCAACGCCTAATACCGAAATGTTATTATTCAGCGATTTAGATATGGATAAATTAAAAGTACTTCACAGTGAGGGCACAGTGCGTAATTTAAAAGATCGTCGTGGTGATTTGTACGACGTCATCTTAAAAAAGCGAGATAACTAAATGGCATGGGTATATTTAATCATCGCGGGCTTGCTTGAAATAGGCTGGCCTGTTGGGTTGAAAATGTCACAAGACGGTGAAAATCGTTGGCTTGGCATTGCTATTGCGGTGGCGTTTATGGTCGCCAGTGGTTTTATGTTATGGCTGGCACAACGTGATATTTCAATGGGCACCTCGTACGCTGTATGGACAGGTATTGGTGCCGCAGGCACCTTTATCGTCGGTATTTTGTTTTATAACGATGCCGCCACATTTGGCCGTATTGCAGGTGTTTTATTGATTATAAGTGGCGTTATTACTTTAAAAATTAGCCATTAATACTTAACTAGCGGTTACTTTAGGGTCTGTTGACCTTTGCGGATTAAAATTTGTTCAAACTAGGGGCGGTTTAATCGCGGCGCGAGGTTTGTAACCTAGTGGGCTAAGTCAAAACCGAGCAAAGCTTCCGCGTCCTGCTCACGCCCCTTACCTATATCCATGTAGGCAACAAAGAGTAAATCGCCCCTAGGCAGAACCCGAAGGGCAGCGCCTGTTTGGCATTGATGCTGCGTTATCACCTATTTATGGGGAATAACCACACTACATAGGCGCAGCCTTGCCTAAATACCAAACAGACTGCTGCAAATTTAACCTTGAAAGGTCAACAGACCCTAGTAACCGCCTATTTCATGTAGTGGGTAACATAACAAGTATTGCTGCAACAGCAATCAGTATAAGCCCTGCTGTGTCTTGGCGCTTGAGTGGTTGCTTTAGCCATAAAACCGATATCAGCATAGTAAAAAATACTTCCACTTGGCCTAGCGTTTTTACATAGGCAACATGTTGTAGGCTCATGGCACTAAACCAGCCAATTGATCCTATGCAGCTAAAAAAGCTCACTAACGAAACCATTTTTTTGTGGTGCCACATTTGCTTGAGCGTATGGGGCTCTTTGATAGCTAAATATATTAGCAAAATAACACTTTGCAGGCTGATAACAAACAACAGCACCCACGCTGCCGAGTGAGGAAATAAAAGGCCTGAGTTTAAACTTGCCTCACGCACCCAGAGCGATGTTAAAGCGAAGCAGGTACCACATGCTAGCCCGAGCAAGGCTGTGCTGGCGTTAAACTGTTTTACTTTAGTGATACCACTTAATAACAAGACTGCGATAGCACCTAAGAATACTCCCAGCCAACCAAATAAGCTTAATGCTGAACCAAAAAATAGCACTCCTAGAATAGCGGCGACTAAGGCTTCACTTTTAGCAAGCCCTGCCCCAACAGCGTAATTGTTCATTTTGAACAACTGGACCATTAATCCTGTGGCAAAGATTTGCATCACACTGGCACCGACAATAAAGCCCCAAAAAGCGCTGTTAAAGGTTGGCATTGTGTTAGGTTGATAGTGGTACAATGAATACAGATAAACAGCCGCGATTGGGCTGGCAAGAATAAACCGTGCGAGTGTAACGCCGGCGACACTCATATCGTTACTTAATCTACTTTGAAGTGCATTTCGCCATGCCTGCATAAAGGCGGCTAAAAAAGTGAAAAATATCCAAGTCATGAGTTAGGAAAGTTAATAAATTCAGACGGGTAAATTAACAGCCCCGGCCAGATAAAGCTAATCGATTTTAGTTATAGTGACTATATCCAAACCACTTTAAGATAAAAGTAAGTTACTTCTTAAAGCGACTGCCATGCTCACAAAAGAGCGCCTTGATTTTAAGCTCCTTTGAAACGCTGAACGCTATATCTTGAGGTATTTTGGGTATGTATGCTAACTGCGACAATATGCCACAGTTTAAAATGCCTCAATCTGGGCTATAGTGAGTGTGATGTTATTGTTAGCCGCAATGACTGACATGGTTTCATGTCAGTCATTGCGGCTTTTTTATGCTCTAAATATATTCCCAAACAGTTTAGCTGTGTTAAGTTTGAATGTGACTTATCGATAGATAGATTAACTAGGAGTAAACATGACCACGCTATTAATTTGCGCACTGTTGGCAGTGCTTATGCCTTATTTAGCAAAGGCCCCCGTTGCGTTTGCAATGAATAAGCTTGATGGCTATGACAATAAACATCCACGTGATCAACAAGCTAAATTGACAGGATTTGGCGCAAGGGCACTTGCTGCACACCAAAATTGTTTTGAAGCCTTGGCTGTGTTTGCTGTGGCTCTAGCAGTGGTGCTGGGCACAGGTAATGTTCATCAAGTAACAGAACTACTTGCCATAACTCACATTATTGCGCGTATTTTATATTGTGTTTTTTATTACTTAAACTTAGATGTGCTGCGCTCGTTAGTATGGTTTGTGGGGTTAGGCAGTGCGGTGGCAATGATCGTGGTGAGTATTTAATATTCTTATTATAATGATAAAAAGCTGTTAAATAGCTAAAACACCAAAGCAAGCGGCTTAAATAAGGCGCTTGCTTTGGGGTCTTCTGGTACGAGTGCTTACTTAGAAGCGACTGTGATTTTTTCTACTAAATCTTTTGATTTGTAATTGTCATCGATTGCAAAGTCTAATTGCACAAGTACGTTTTTGAAGCCTGAGTTAGACGGCTTGTATTGCCATTTTTTTAGCGCTCTCTTCGCTTCTTTATTAAATACGTTTTCAGGAGTCGCACTGACAACGGATACATTTTGAGTTTTACCTGTTGGACTAATATCGTATTTCAATACCACTGAGCCACTAATACCTTGTTCTGCAGCTTGAGTTGGGTAGAGAGGTTCAATGCGCATAATCGGCGAAATTGAATGTTTTTCGTTTTTCGCTTCTGGCTGTTTCGCTGTTGCAAAACTGCTGAGCATGCCAGCGGCAAAAATAAGTATGGCACCTTTGGCAACCAATGAGCTGTTACCTGTGTGTTTAATTTGCTTGAGTCGTTGTAGCATTGTATTTTTATCTCCATAGTGTGAATAGGCCATCAAACTTGCACGTGTATTTGCGGCGCAATTAATGAGGGCTTTGCTGTATAAAATTCGTTGTTGGGTACTTTTATTTTTTAGCACAGTTTCGTCGCATGATAGTTCCTGTAGGCGTCTAAAGCTCATATACCCAAGCCATGCCAAGGGGTTAAACCAAAAGGCGAACGTGATGGTTAATTGCATCATATTTAGTAAGTTATCAGCGCGCTTTATATGGACTTGTTCGTGCTCGATGATCATGGCTAATGATGCACTATCTGTTTTGTGTATATACCCTGTAGGCAGCACAAGCTGAGTGTGCAATAGCCCAATAACCATGGGAGTATCTATCGTATCGCTTTGTAAAATTTTAATATCTGAATAGGTGCCGACAAGCTCACAACCTTCAAGGCGAGTGAGCTTTAGTTGTTTTACAAAGCGCCTGTGAGACACCGTTGCAATGGCAGCTAAAAGACTAAAAACCAACGCATACATCAAGGCCCAACTAATACTAAAATCAGCAACTAAGGTTTGATTGGGAGTGATCAGCATTTTACTGATATCTGTATTTTGTAATGGTTTTAGATGCGCCGGTAAATTAGTAAGTACCAATGAGGTAGGTATCAACAGCCATAGCTTATAAACAAAGTTGGCACTGAGCCATTTAAGTGAGTAGCGCTCTAAAATTAACAAGCTAAAAACCAGTGAGCTAATTAATAATTGCTGTTCAATAAGCCAGTTAAAGAGTGTTTCAAACATAAGCAATCCTTACTTTTGTTGCTTTTCCCAGTCATCAATTACTTTTTTAAGTTCGTTGATATCTTGTTGAGAAAGCTGTTCTGACTTTGCAAAACCACTAACTAAAGGTGCAATACGGCCACTAAAAAAGCGCTCAATAAAGTTTTGGCTTTCCTTTAGCGTATATTCAGCACGCTCCATACAGGGGGTGTAAATGTATTGGCGACCTTCTTTCTCAAAACTTAGTGCGCCTTTTTTAACTAAACGACCTAATAATGTTTTGATGGTTTTTTCATGCCATTGTTTTTCATCGCTTAGTCGCTCAATAATTTGGCTAGCCGTAGCGGGGTAGTTTACCCACAATGCGTCAAGCACTTCAAATTCTGCCTTTGACAATTCAATCATCTTATATAGCCTACAAATGTAATCCTTAACTTTAGATTACACCTGTAATCATATTTTGCAACTAATTTTTTAATATGTCGGATTTTTGAATTTGACGATAGTTATTTTCACTGAGGTTAAGTGACGCCAAGTTAAGACTACTAATTTGCTCGCGATATAAATCAATCACGCGATATCCGCAATAATGCGCCATTTTGCGAATCTGCCTATTGAGCCCTTGCTTGAGAATAATACTAAATTGGCAAGGCGCTATTTGTTCAACGGTACATGGTAACGTTATGTGTTTATCGACAGGGACGCCGCGTGCCATTTTACAACAAAAGTTTTCATCAAGCGGCTTATCTACCGTGACTATGTAGCGTTTTGGCTGGTGGAAATCGGGGTGGATTAATTGGTTACAAAACTCCCCATCGTTGGTCAAAATAAGGAGTCCTCGGGAGTCTTTATCAAGTCGACCAATCGGATAAACGCGCGTTGTAGATGGCAAGTGGTGGATCAAGCTGCTGGTATCGGCTTGGTTTAGCTTACAGTCTATTCCAACCGGCTTATGGTAGGCGTAATAAACCAGTTGAGCCTTTCCTTGCACGCGAACGCCATTGACAGTCACATTGTCGCTATCATCTACGTGATCAATATGGTTTGCAGCACGGTGATTAACGATAACAACACCCTCGTCAACCAAGCGAGACGCTTGTTTTCGTGAGCACACACCCGCATGGGCGATGTACTTTGCTAAGCGGATTTTATCAGCCATTTATTTTATCTGCTGTTTAGATTGATCAAAGTATATCAAAGCTGCGTACGAATATTTACAACACTTTGTAAAAGGTTAAGACCATGGCGATTAAATTATCTGAACTGAGTAAACATCAGCCACTTCAAAAAGTCATCGTACATTCATTGGAAATGGCGCTTTATCAGGTGTCTGTGATGATCAACAATGTAGAATATTATGTGACAGACGACAGTGGTGAGTTTGTTCGGGGTCTTAGCCCTTTGCATATTCAAAAACGTTTGGATCATCTAAGTTACGCACAGATGGTACTACGCCATACCAGTGCTTATGATGAAATGTGTGGCCAGCCAGAAAAGCTTTCAAGTAATATGCTTGAAGTCCCTTACGGAAAAAACCATTTATATTAATTTAGGTATATACTGAGTTACCCTAATCTATGGTGTGATTATGTATACCGTACAAATAGATAACTCAATTGAGTTACATAGTGATTTAAGGTCACATGTTGTTGCCTTTAATGCTCAGCACTTTAATGCAGAGCGTATTCCACTGGGTTTTAAAGTCGTTGATGACGAAGAGCTGATAGCGGGCATTTCTGGTCACGTTTTTGGTAATTGGCTGCTTATTAATTGGCTTTGGTGCGATGCAGCTAAGCGGGGCCAAGGGTTAGCAACACAGTTGTTAGTTGCAGTAGAATCAGCCGCTAAAAAGCACGGGGCTAATGTCAGCCAACTTGATACGTTAGACTTTCAAGCAAAGCCGTTTTATGAAAAAAACGGCTATATAGTCAAGTACCAAATGGATGATTACCCACTCAACGGTACGCGTTATTTTATGGAAAAACGATTATAGTGCTTGGTTTCTTCACTTTCGTTGAGAGTCTATTTTTATGCTTCTTATCTCAGTTAATATGCATGATTAGGCGTCAGTGTTGCGCTGATAAGTTTATTTTCCATGATGTAAAAGTATCCATCCCAGTCTTTAGAGCTAAATTCCGCACTATCAAGAAAAAAATCATAGCTACCTAGCTCCGTAAGCTTTGTAATGCTGTCGCCTTGTGACAATGAATAAAACTGCCACTCATCATTTTTAAAGTAACTCTTCAGTGGATCAAGGTTTAAATCGGTAGTATCTATGGGTGGGGCTAATTTTATTTGTGAAATATAACCCCTACTAAAATACACCATTTCATTACACGGGCTAACAAGCACTTTTTTCCCTTTAGTGGTATACATTTTTAACTTTGCTTGAGCATTTAATTGTGCCGATTGGTTATTCGATTTATCGTCGAAATTAAAGCAAGGCGCAGATATCTCCATGTCGGAAATCAATGAGCCGAGCTGTAAACTAATAATGCGATGTTTGCTTTGAGAAGAGCTAAGTTTAAATAAAGCGGTTTCAAAATTTTTATAGCTGTTCTTTAACGTAGATAAGTCGTTTGGTTCTAAATCTTGTGATAGCAAATAGCTTTCCTGATTTTTGGTTTCTATATTGATCGATTGATCTAAAAGGTTAAGCTCATTACTTAGGGACATAGGTAAGAGTTCGCGATGGTACTGGTAACCTGTTAGTTTATTATCAACAAAGTGAAACGCATGGTTTCTAAAATAGACCAAAATTTGTTGATTGGCAGATGCGAGCTCCAAGCTTGCAAGACCAAGTTTTTGTTCTACTTCTTGTTTAGAGTCATTAAGTTGAACCCCAAAAAGAGATGAATGAGAAAGTGTGGGTATTGCAAAGGACGATAAAGGGCGCTCTTTATCTTTAGGTTGTACAATGATTTCTTTTTCAGGTACTAAAATTGTGTTGTATGTTCGCTCTTCAGCTATGAACTCTGCAATTGTAAGTGCATACTCTTCGTCGCAGTCAGTTGCTGAAGTAATATTTACTGTGTAATGAAGTTGCCTGACGACCCAATCATTACCGGCAGTTGAATTTCTCTGTGAATTACTAACAACAAAGCGCTCTTTTATATAAGCTGAATGTATAGCTTTATGGTCAATAGTCGCAAGATATTCAGTGATTAATTTTTTTCTTAGTATCACTTTTTTTTCATTCATATCATCTGTTGTTGGACTTAATCTAATATCGGTTTTGAAGAAGTGACTATCACCTGAAAGCGTACAATTATTGTCATCTAAAAATACACTGATAGCACTGGCAGCTCCGTGCCAAAGTAGTAAGCTGAGAATAAAGACGTTGCGCATATTAAGTCCATTTATGAAACCATGTTCCCCAAAGTAAAACATATGGCGAGTTTTTCATCAAGCTTTGATCTGATATTAAATTCAGAATATTAGAACAGGGTTTGTATAATTCTGAAGGGGTTATAAACGGCTTTTAGTTAGGTTAAAAGGGGCCTATTTAAGCCCCAATGACAGCTATGTATTTGTTCGCAATACGTGTGGTTCGTTAAATGTGATACCTAAAAATGGGGTTGCTTCAGGGGCAAGCATGAAGGTACGTATATTCATATGATCCTCACCACTCGGGTTGCTTAACACGTCATCACGATAGAATGCGCCAAAGCAATCTAAAGTATTTTGTTTACTCAGCCCGTTTAGTTTAGCGAAAGCAAATATTTTACATGAGCCATTATTCTCATTCGCGCTGCTGATGAGTCCGTGATTATTAAAGTCAGACGGAGTAAATGTGTAGTTTGTATCAATTACAGCCATGGTATCGTTGAATGCAATATTTTGAGGGTCATTAGCAAGACGGGTTAGAAAGTCGTTGAGCGTCATCATTATCCTTAATTTACTGTTTCTTTAACTCTAGCTGATTTGTTTGCTGATTAATATTAAATTTAAAATGTTGTAAAAAATTCATACCCAATAAACCATGACCTGTGTTTTGACTAATAGCCAAAACATTAAAATCAGTCAGTATGTGTTGGCCTATTTTGATTGATTCAATTCTATAGTGTTGGGCAAGCGCTTTCCCATTTGCAGTGTTCACTGTAATGGTGCCTAAATAGTCAGGTGTTGGGTATAGTGAATCAATTAATGTGTGTGGCAGCACAGTGGTACTTGCCCCTGTATCAATCATCAATTGCGTGTTTATATTATTATTTACTGTAATGTCTACCAGGTAATGGGCGCCATATTTTGTAAGCGGGATATATGCTTGCTCAGCATAAATTTGATTAATTTTATTTTGTAATAGTGTTGCTTGAGATTTAAGAGGGTGGTTAGGGTTAAGCCTATCTAAACTATTTTGAGCGTTTATGTAGTCATCAAGCTGATAAAATGCATTAGCTTGGGCAAGTAAATAATATGGATTACTACTATCGTAATCTAGCCAAATAGTCGTTTTCTCAATCAGTTCTTGCCAAGCTTGTTGTTCACTTAATGCCTTTATGTGTAACTGAGTTAAGTGCTTCAACTCAATGATAATAGTATGTTGCTTTGTGTTATCCGCCAAAGGTTTTAAATTATACAGTGCGACAATTGCCTGATGAAGCTGTTGGCTTTTTACAAGCCTTTCGGCATCCATTTGCAACATATTAATATCATAAGGGTAGCGGTTTAAAAATACTCGTAAAAACTCATCCGCAATACTTAGCTTATTAGTTGTTAACCATTGTTTTAAGTGGGCTAGCCAGTCGCTGTAGAGCTGTTCAGCTTGTTGAGGATAGTGCTTTATAAGTACGGCGTAGTTTTGAATTGCTAAATCAAATTCTCGCTGGCTAAAATAATCTTTAGCTTTTAACAATTCAGTAGCTTGTTTAGCTGAGTTAGGTGCTTTGGCTCTTATATTTGGCGTATAGTTTTTTAAAGTTGTTGTTGTGCAGTGAGGTGATGAAGAAGTAAATTGTAAAAGTAAATAGGCGTTACAGGCTAACGATAATACAAGAGAACTTATCAAGACTTTAGTAACGCTTCTCATAATCTCAGGCAGCACTTAAACATAGCAAGGTATAATAAAATAACAGTTCACCTTGAATAATCAAGAACGAAGCTGGGTGTAAATCAATAAAATGAAATAAAATAAAGTGTCACGTTTCACTTTAATAGCTTGTAAAAAGTTATTGATAAGTACGTATAGTGCGTATTCATTATTATAGTAACGCTTGCATAAATTATGAGCGAATGGCAAGTTATATAAACTACATTGGGATATTTTCGAGAGTATGTCTCACGTGAAAGGGAGTCCGGCTCTAGCTGCAAGGAGAGTAATATGAAAAAAATAAGTTTGTTACTAATGATATTGTTAGCAGGTTGCTCGCCCAGTGAAACTCAGACATTACAAGCGACCTATAGTGAAGCCAAGTTGCACGGAGATATTGTCACGTTAAGCCAGGTTTTAGCAAAACTTGCAGATATTAACCCTGAGGATTGGAAAGAAGAACATTCCAGTGTATTGCAGGCACATGAATACTACATTCGGGCTAAAAAATCACTCGATGAAGGTAATTTAAATGAAGCTATTACTCACGCCAATAAGTCGTTTTTGCTGTCTGAAAGTCAACAAGTTTTAACTCTTGTTAAACAAATCAAACAGGAACTTAAAGATTTTCAAAAAGCAAAAAATGTATGGATAACATTTGATCAGCAGCTTGATGAGTTAAATAATAGAATTAATGACTTTAGTTTAGTGGCAACCAGAGATTGGAGTATCATCAACTTTAATCAGTTGCTGGTAGAGCTCATCGATTTTAGAAAGCAATTTTTACGAGCCAAGTTAAAAATTGAAGAATCACAACGTAAAACACAATTACATGCCCAAACCTTAGCTAAAATCAATCAACAACTCGTTATTTTAGAAGCGTGTATAAACTCGTTATTAGGTAAAGTGGTAAGCTCTGCGGGTAATGAGTTATATGTTTTCACGAATACTATTTCTGAACAAACGATTTCACATTTAACTTACTTTTCAGACGACAGTGTGCCAGGTATGGTTGGTCCATTTTATAAAAAATTTCTTGTTAAATATCGACCTTATTATGAGCTCGTTGAAAATGCACACTTTGTGACATACCAAAATGATTTTAGTGCCTTTATGGATATAGGCACATTCACGCAACTACAAAGTAAGTTAGTATTCCAGCCGAAGGATTATGAGAACTACAAAAGTGACATTAAGAAACATTTGAATCAGTTGTCAGGGAATATAAAAGACGCGAAGTTAGTTTATAACGATGATCAAATGCTAATAAGTACGTCACCATCACTCTTAATCTCACTCGATAAGCATTTAAAACCATTTAGCGGATAACATTCTTATAAAAAATATTTAAGCGCATTAATTGATGCAATCTCGACATCAGGTAGACCACGGTACGCATATTGAGTAGGCTGATCGCTTAGCCATAGTGATTGACAGCCCGCGTTGTGGGCGCCGTGAACATCTGTATCTAAGCTATCACCGATATGCAGTACGTGTTTTGGTTCAACGTTTAGCTGTTCGCAGGCCTGCTCAAACATAGTTGGGTGCGGTTTAGCCTTTCCATGTAGCCCGGCTTGTAGAACAAGGTCAAATACGCCATTTAGATTAAATCGTTCAACCTCGACATTGCCATTCGTGATAGCAATAAGTTGATATTTTTTAGCTAGTTGAGCCAGGAGTGACAATACTTCATCACTGACCACAATATTACTGCGTGCATCAGCAAACGCTTGATAAGCGCCGCTAACATGTTGCTCAAGTTGCGCGCCTTGATAGCCTAATTTGGCCAAGCCAAGTTGTAAGGTGTCTTTTCGCCATTGGGTCACATTATCCACTAAAGCAGGGCTTCGTTTAACGGCGAGCTCTCTACAGTGTTGCCAATAATGACGCCCTTGCGCTTGCCAGTCAGGTAACGCGTTTAAATAATCAATTTGTGCCTGCACAGCCGCTTTTATAATAGGGTGATTATTGTAAAGTGTGTCGTCTAAATCAAAGCTGAGTACTTTTATTGGCGTAATGGCACGGTTAAAGCGGATCATAAAATTCCTCGTTAGTCTGGGTCGTGACGTTTTTTAGCACGCGGGTGCGTGTTGTCGTACACCTTAGCCAAATGTTGAAAATCTAGATGGGTATACACTTGCGTTGCAGATAAACTGCTGTGGCCTAATAGCTCCTGAACTGCGCGTAAATCACCAGATGATTCAAGAATATGGGAAGCGAAGGAGTGGCGCAACTTATGCGGATGAACTTGGCTACTAATACCTTGCTTAATACCCCATTGTTGCATTCGTAATCGTACTTGGCGCACTGATATTCGGCATTTTTTACTGCTGACGAATACAGCAGGCTCGTCAGGGCCTGTAAATTGTGGTCGTAACTTTAACCAACAATTTAATGCATCAAGGGCTTTGCCACCCACAGGTAATAAGCGTTCTTTATTGCCTTTACCACGAACCAATATTTCACCTTCGCTGCGGTTAATATCTTGCATGTTAGCGCCAACTAACTCGCTGATACGCAACCCTGATGAATACATTAATTCCATCATCGCTTTATCGCGGATAGCGAGGGGGTCATCGTCATCAATTTCTAATAATCGGGCCATTTGATCAACATCGAGATTTTTTGGCAGAGGCTTGGCAAATTTAGGGCCTTTAATTGCTTCAGCAGGGTTGTGATAGTGGTCTTGCTCGGTGATTTTTTTTGATTTTAGAAATTTATACAGGCTGCGAATACAGCTAAGTTTTAAACTTATTGTGCGGCCACTGAGCTGTTTGCTGCGCAGTGCCATGCTGTAGCGGCGTATGTGCTCGCCTTGAACATCCTGCCAGTTATTGCATAGTTTACTAAAGTAATGAGCGGCAAATTGTAGCTGGGTAGTATATTGGGTAATTGTGTGCGCAGAGTATTGTTTTTCAAACCGTAAGTAATCACTAAACAGCTCTATAGGCGTGAGCCATTGCTCGTTTAATTGCGTTGTTAATTGCTCTAAACCCGGAGGCTGCTCCTCGCTCATGCCAATTCCAGTTGGAGTTCCAATAATCTAAGCTGTAAAGAGCGTACAAATTCAAGCACAAAAAAGCTGTCTTTGGCGGGTTCAAAATGATTCGCATCAAGGCTACCAAAGGCAAGTATTGCAACGGGATGTTGGTTGTTACCAATTAGGTACAAAGCAGTTGATTGAGTTTGCTCAGTAAATAATAAGTCTCGCTCCTGCTGGCTAACTCGACCAAGGTAAGTGCCAGAGTCTTTTAATCGATGTTCGATTAATCCATCATATTTAGCTTCATAACGTACTAAATGACACTCACTGATTGCAGGGTTGGTGCAAATAATGTTGCGTAGGTTTGTCGCGAGTGTTTTAAAATCGTAATTAGTCCAAAGCTGACGGTGGCATTGGCTAAATAGGCGGTAAATAGATTCGTTTTCAGTTGCTTGTTCAATCAGTTGCTCAATTTGTGCTTTTAGCTTGGTATTGTGTTCACGCAACTGGCGTTGCTGAATATGCACCAGCGAAGTCGCTCCCTGAGCTTTTTGTTGTAGCTCTAACTGCTCTAAAACGTCTGGGTTTTGCAGCAAGAAATCCGGATTTTCAGCTAGAAAGTCGCTAACTTGCTGTTTTGTTATTTTACTCATAGGGCAACTTGTCCATCGAATACGTGTTCTGCAGGGCCTGTCATTCTTACTGGGTGTCCTTCGCCTTGCCAGCGTACCTGCAAGCTACCACCGGGTAAATCAACCTGTACCGTCGTGGCTAGCTTGCTTTGTACTTGGCCAATAACCATGGCTGCACAAGCACCTGTACCGCACGCGAGAGTTTCATTGACACCGCGTTCCCACACTCTTAGCTTAATATGCTCTTGAGAAATCACCTGCATAAAGCCCACATTTACACGTTGCGGAAAACGTTCATGGTTCTCAAGTAATGGCCCTAAGGTATTTACATCAGCGGTTTCTATGTCATCCACCTCTAGTACACAGTGCGGGTTACCCATAGAAACGGCACCACTAAATACGGTGTGTTCTTCGGCGCGAATAATATAGGTGAGCTCTCGTTTGCTGGCTTTGAGTGGGATTTTATTTGGCTCAAAATTGGGGTGGCCCATATTAACCGTGACTTGCCCGTCTTTTTCAATATAAAGAGTAAGATTACCTGACTTGGTAGACACGGTAACCTTATGTTTATTGGTCAAGCCTTTCATGCGCACAAAGCGTGCAAAACAGCGAGCTCCGTTACCGCATTGTTCAACTTCGTTGCCGTCAGCATTAAAAATACGATAATGAAAATCGAGATCAGGAGAATAGGGCGCTTCGACCATTAACAGTTGGTCAAAGCCAATGCCAAAATGGCGATCTGCCAATTTTTTGATTTGATCTCGTGATAAGAAAACGTTTTGTGTAATGTTATCAATTACAACAAAATCGTTGCCTAGGCCGTGCATTTTAGAAAAATTAACTAACATAGCGCTCTAATTCGGATTTGCTCTGCGCTAATCATGCCACAGAGCAGCCGGGTTACAAAAAGTTTATGGTAAAATTTTCTCGCCTTGCCATAGGCTTTCAATTGTTTCACGCTCGCGGATTAAATGACTATGTTCACCATCCACCATTATCTCAGCTACGCGTGGCCTTGAATTATAGTTTGAACTCATCGTGAAGCCGTAGGCGCCAGCGCTGCGTTGGGCAAGTAAATCTCCTTGTTGTAGCGCAAGCATACGATCTTTACCTAAAAAATCACCTGTTTCACATACGGGACCGACAATATCAAAGTTACGGGTTGGCGTGTCATCTGCGCGAGGGGTTACAGGGATTATATTTTGCCAAGCTTGGTAGAGTGAAGGGCGCAACATGTCGTTCATACCGGCATCAACGATGGCAAAGTATTTGTCTTGGTTTTGTTTGATAAACTCAATTTTAGTAACCAAAATACCGGCGTTTGCAGCAATAGCGCGGCCAGGTTCAAATATAAGCTCTAAATCTTGGTAATTTGCTAAGCGTTCAGTGATATGCGCTACATATTCACTTGGATGTGGAGGTGTCTCTCCATTGTATGGCACGCCTAGACCCCCGCCTATATCAATATGGCTCAGTGCAATACCGTTTGCTTTTAATTCATCAATCAGTGCTAATACTTTATTTAAAGCTTCTAAAAATGGCTTTATCTCAGTGAGCTGTGAACCAATATGGCTATCAACACCGATTATTTTTAGGCCCGGTAATGAGGCTGCGTATTGATACACACTTACAGCAGTAAGGATATCTATACCAAATTTATTTTCTTTTAAACCTGTTGAAATATAAGGATGCGTTTTAGCGTCTATATCTGGGTTTACACGAATTGAAATAGGTGCAATTAAGTCAAGCTCAGTCGCAACTTGTGAAATACGGTCAAGCTCAGATACAGACTCAACGTTGAAGCATTTTATGCCAAGCTTAAGTGCATACGCTATTTCATCTGCAGTTTTTGCAACACCTGAAAAAACGACCTTGCTAGCATCGCCGCCGGCTTTAATAACGCGAGCTAATTCACCTTTAGAAACAATGTCAAACCCTGACCCTAAACGTGCCAAAATGTTTAATACAGCAATATTCGAATTTGCTTTAACTGCATAGCAAACTAAGCTTTTATGGCTTTTAGCTGCGTGTGCAAAGGCCATGTAGTGTCGTTCAAAGGTTTTACGTGAATACACATAACATGGAGTACCGTATCGTTCAGCTAATGTGCTGACAGCGATGTCTTCAGCATGAAGGTGATCATTTTTATAGTCAAAAAAGTCCATCTATTGATCCTGTTTCGATTGAGTGGGTGATGCAGCTGCTTTGCTCTGTGAAGTTACTGGTTTTTCTTGAATATTTTTCTCTACTTCATCATCAGGTAAGTACAAAGCGCCACTTTGTCCACAACCCGCTAAAGTGATGAGTAATACACCCATAGCAAAAAGTGGTTTTAATTGTTTAAGATGCATCTCTTTCATTAGATTAATCGCGTTGCTGGCTTTATAATCGCAGATTAACAGAATATCTAAAAAATGCAGCTATTCGCGGATGATTTTATTCCTGTTACACTACCTGCATGCAAACTGTACCCAATGCCGTAAAGGAAATTATAATGACAGACCATGAATATCACCAATTAGCCGAAGCACTTATGTTCACAATTGAAGAGCAAGTTGATGATTGTGAAGCAGATCTAGATTATGAATCTGCGCAAGGGATCTTAGAAATTATTTTTGCTGATCGCTCTAAAATAGTGATTAATAAGCAAGCACCATTACATCAGGTGTGGGTGGCAACAAAATTTAATGGTCATCATTTTGAATTACAGGGTGATAAGTGGATTGATAATCGCTCAGGCGCTGAGTTTTGGCAGTTCATGAACGATGCCAGCACGCGTCAAGCTGGGCAAGAAGTTAAGTGGCAATCAGCGCTATGAGTTTAGAATTTGTAGAATACCCGGCAAAAGCAGCCCACAAAGCAACCATTATTTGGTTGCATGGTTTAGGTGATTCAGGGGAAGGTTTTTTACCAGTTGCCTCACAGTTATCATTACCTGATGAGCTAGGAGTTAGGTTTGTTTTTCCGCATGCTCCGGTGCAACCTGTAACGATTAATGGTGGCATGGCTATGCGCTCTTGGTACGATATTAAATCGATGGATTTAGATAAACGTGCTGATGAAGCGGGTGTACGTGAGTCAGCAGAAAAAGTTGAGCAGCTTATAAAGCAAGAGCTTGAAAGTGGTGTGCCGGCTGATAAAATTATTCTAGCTGGTTTTTCACAAGGCGGCGTAATTTCACTACACTTAGCGCCTCGTTTAACGCAGAAATTAGCAGGGGTTATGGCCCTTTCAACTTATATGTGTGTGCCAGAGAAACTATCAGACGAAGCGAATCATACTAATTTAAATGTATTTATGGCGCATGGTCGTCATGATGATGTAGTACCGCACAGCGCGGGTCGTAATGCGTTTGACGTATTATCTGCGCTGAACATGGATGTAAGCTGGCAAGATTACCCAATGGCTCACCAAGTCTGCGGAGAAGAGCTAATGGCAATCCGCCAATGGTTAATTGCTCGCTTGAGTTAATGATTGAAAGCATGAGGCTATTATGAGTCAAAAAATCGTGATTACTGCAAGTATGAATAAAGCGGCAACAGATACGCTACCGTCCGTCACTTATCAATGGCATTGGCGGCGTATTGCGACTGCCGCGCTGTTTGTCAGCGTTCTGTTGGTGGTGCTTGTTTATAGCCTTATGGGGTCAGTAAATGCTGAACAAAATGACTTATCTACAGACAACATGCCCCAAACGAGCTCACAAATTAAAGTTGAAGAAGCTGAGCCTGTAATCATAGAGCAATCATCAACAACACTTTCATCTAATGACAATGCGATAGAAGTGAGTGAGCCCATCACTGTAAGTAACTTAGATACTGATTCGCCGCAAATGCAAGTGGCAAACGAAGTAAAAGAGGAGCCGCAGGTCTTGTCTGAGCTACAGCGTGAACCGCAAGAAATTGCTGAGCCTGGTGTTGAAACTCCATTACCAAGCAATAACCAAGAAAGCTTTGCAGAAACAGCGCATATTGCTAGCGTTGCAATTGGAGCTAAGATAGATACAGATAAAGTGAGTCGAGCTGTACTTACTCGCAAGGTAGTAGAGCGTGAGCCAGTAAATGTTTTTAAAGCTGACGTACGATTAGCTGAATTTACCGATACACTGACTTTCTTTAGTGAGCTTAAAAACTTGCAAGGCCAAAGCATCAGGCATATTTGGCGTTATGATGACCAAGTTATGGCGAGTATTGAATTGAAGGTGACCACACCACGTTATCGTACCTATTCAAATAAACACATTTTACCAGAGCAAATAGGGTATTGGCGCGTTGACGTGGTTGACGAGCAAGATCATTTATTAGCGCAAAAAGAGTTTCGTATTTTAGCTGATTAGTCTTTAGGTTTGATTAGCAAAAAAAAAATTGGATTTATTCATGACAAATGAAGTAACTGAAAAAAAACATGTTATTCGTATCGCCACACGTAAAAGTGCATTAGCACTATGGCAGGCTGAGTTTGTGAAAGCACAACTTGAGCATTTTCATAGTGACTTAACCGTTGAGCTTGTGCCTATGTCGACTCAAGGCGACATTATTTTAGATACACCGCTGGCTAAGATTGGTGGTAAAGGTTTGTTTGTTAAAGAACTAGAACAAGCAATGCTAGATGGCCGTGCAGACATTGCTGTGCATTCAATGAAAGATGTACCCGTTGATTTTCCAGAAGGCTTAGTGCTGCATACAATTTGTGAGCGTGAAGACCCTCGCGATGCGTTTGTCTCTAACTCGTATGGCAATATTGATGAGCTTCCGCAAGGCGCTGTTGTTGGTACATCGAGTTTACGTCGTCAATGTCAAATTCGTGCACTTCGCCCTGATTTATATATTAAAGACTTACGCGGTAATGTTAATACTCGATTGGCAAAGTTAGATGACGGCCAATATGATGCCATTATTTTAGCCGCAGCAGGCTTAATTCGTCTTGAAATGCATGACCGCATTAAAGCATTTATAGAGCCAGAAGTATCACTGCCAGCAAATGGTCAGGGTGCTGTAGGTATTGAATGCCGTGATGACGATGATGTCACAAAAGCTTTACTTGCACCGCTTGAGCATAATGAAACACGCATTCGTGTAAATGCAGAGCGTGCTATGAACCGCCGATTGGAAGGGGGATGCCAAGTGCCGATTGGTGCATATGCACTTGTTGATGGTGATGAAGTTCATCTTAGAGGGCTAGTGGGCGCCGTAGATGGTAGTGAGATTTTACGCGCTGATATTAGTGGCCAAGCTGTGGATGCACAGATGCTAGGGACTCAATTAGCTGAGCAGTTGCTTAGTATGGGTGCTGATAAAATTTTAGCTGAAGTATATAGAGACGCATAAATGCCAAATATCCTGATAACTCGGCCACAAGGAAAAGGTGTTGAGCTTGCCAAGCAACTTGAGCAAGCGGGTTATCAGGCAACCTTATTTCCTGTTTTATCAATTGACTATCTTGAGCCAAATAGTGCGCAATTAACGCCGTTGTTAAATGCGGATAAGATTATTTTTATTTCTCAAGATGCAGTTAATGCATTGCTAGCGCTTAAACCTGATATTAATACCAAAGCACAGTTTTACGCAGTGGGGGAGCAAACAGCCGAGGCCATTTGGCAAGCGTTTGGTGTGCGCGCTGCGGTGCCTAAAATTCACGACTCTGAGGGCTTATTAGCGCTTAATTCATTGCAACAGGTTGCACAGCAGAATATCGTATTAGTGAAAGGTAAAAATGGTCGGCCAGCTATTGCGAATGCACTCAAAAAGCGAGATGCTTTTTTAAATAGCTTAGTGGTCTATCAACGCCAACCCGTTAAAGGTGTCCAGAGTGACTGGCTAGACCACTGGCAAAGTATTGATGTTGA
The DNA here is from genome assembly GCF_043641955.1 of Pseudoalteromonas atlantica. GTDB lineage: Bacteria > Pseudomonadota > Gammaproteobacteria > Enterobacterales > Alteromonadaceae > Pseudoalteromonas > Pseudoalteromonas atlantica_A. The sequence goes on along the minus strand of NZ_JBHZRV010000008.1, from coordinate 32,245 downwards.
AGGTATAGTTATTACAAGTAATGCGGCTGTTGATGCTATTTTTCATCAACTCTCGTCAACACAACTACAATGGTTAGAACGCTGCCAGTTTTATGTTGCCAGTAAGCGAATTGGTGAATATTTAAAGCAACATTTAAGTTCGGCAAACATACACATTGCTGCAGGCGCAAGCGATAGCGCGATGTTTACCTGCATCAGCCAAGGTAATACTATGAGTGAAAATGCAAAGCCATCGGCCTCTGTTGAGGTGAAGCCAGCTGCCAAAGCGGCACAAAAATCAGCCTCGACTGCTGCTGAAAAACAAGAACCTGCCATGAATCAAAACAATAAGAAAAGTATTAGTAAAACGGGGAGTTTAGCGTTACTAATCTCCTTAATTGTTGCCTCAGGTGTGGGGTATCAGTTTTATCAAAAACTAAATACTGGGCAGCAAGAAAATGTAATTATTGAGCAGTTAAAGTCAAATAACGAAACCTTAAGCGCTGAATTAGCAGCTGTAAAAAGTGCGCAGCAAACATTGCAACAGGCATTGTTTAACAGTGAAAACAAAGTGACAGCGGCGCTTGAAAAAAATGCAGCACAAACTCAACAACAGTTAGAGAGTGCTTTGCAGCGCGCAGAGCAACAGGCATATAGCCTGAACCCTCAAGAAGTCACTAGTTTGCAGCGAATGGCTGAATTTAAGCTATGGGCTGAGAAAGATTACCAAGGGGCAAGTGCAGTATTGTCTCGCTTAGACTCTTTGCTTGCAGAACATCCTGGCACCGGTGCTATTCGCCAAGCTATCCATCAAGATTTACAGGCGCTTAGCAGTGTACAAAGTGTGCCTGTCGAAGCTATTTACTTGAAATTACATGGTCTTGTAGAACAAGTTGAAAATTTGGAATTCAATGCAGTTTCTTTGCCTGAAGAAGTCGTACAAGAAGAGCAACACGCGTTGAGTGAAAACGTGAGCGATTGGCAGCAGAATTTAGCCAATTCATGGCATCAATTTAAAGATAATTTTATTAAAGTGCGTCAACGTGAAGGGATGGCTATTGAGCCTTTGTTAACCGAACAAGAGCGTCATTTAATTCAGCAGCGTTTAAACTTGTATTTAACACAAGCACAAGATGCAGTTTTAACGAAGCAAGCAAGCGTTTATTTTACCGCACTTAGCCAAGCAAATAGCTTAGTTAAAGCATACTTCAAGCTCGAGCACCCCCTAACAAAAAGTACCGTTAAGGCACTGGATGAGCTTAGTAAAGAAAGTTTGCAATTTAAACATGATATTGCATTAACCAGCACCGAGCAGGTCAAGGAGTGGGCAAAATGATCCGCTTAATATTGGTTATTTTAGCCATTGCTATATTGCTTGCTGTATCACCTATGCTAATTGGTGAAGTGGGTTACGTGTTAATCTCATTTAACCAAACAACAATTGAAGGCTCTATTGTTGCGTTTTTTGCCACCTTTATTGTTATCGCATTGGGGTTATATTTAGCGTATAAGCTGATTCGTTATGTCTGGTCGTTATACAGTCGTACACGCCATCGTTTTTTTGCGCGAAGCGAAGAACGTAAACAAGCGGCTATTGAACAAGGTGTGTGGTGTTTAGTTAATGGTGATTATGAGCAGCTTGAGCTCGCGCTAGATAATAATAGCGTGGCTGAGTCTTGGCAAGATGTGCGTTACGCCATGCTGGCTAAAGCAGCATTACAAGATAATAATGCAAATAAAGCCATTATCTATTTAGACAAAATTAGTCCAGGCAATCAGCTTAAAGCAGCTAAATTATGGCTTGCCAGTGGCGACAGTAGTACTGTTACCGGTGAGTTAAAAGAGTTGGCAGAGTCAAAGAAAGCCAGTGCTTTAGAGCTTAAACTGTATGCTGAAGTGTTGGTTCAGCAACAAAAGTGGTCTGTGCTTGAACAATTTATGCCTCGTTTATTAAGTAAAAAAGCACTCACAGAGACTCAATGGCAGGTATTGTTTAGTACTTATTTTAATGCTCAATCAGATATTAGTGGCAAGTATCAATCTCTTAGTAAAAGCTTAAAAGCGAAGGCGCACTTTGCTTATTTGTCAGCTATGGCAAGGGCAGGTCGATTAAGTGAAATTGAGCTAATATTATTAAAAATGCTGAAAAAGTCAGATGACCAGCATCAATTAGCACAAATACTCAAAGTATCAGCACCGGGAGATGCCTTAAAGTTACAAGCTAATTTGCAAGATGCATTGAAAAAAGAACCCGATAATCAGCAGTTGCTGTTGGCATTAGCATGTTTAGCAAATGCACATGGTGAGTATGATTTAGCTGCACGGGTGTTTGATAAAGCGTTAACGACAGATAATCAAAAAGATTATTTAATACAAGCTCAACTTAGCTATAGTAAAAGTGCGCAGCCTCAAAAAGCACTAGATCTATACTTGTAACGTATTAACGGCAAAGGAGCGCCAGATATTGAAGAATACATTTATTTTAACCTTCAGTCTGGCGGCTGCTTACTTTAGTACAGGTTACCTTAGTAATTTTTTACTTTCTATTGATGGTTATGCTGTTGCGTCTTGGCCTCCTTCAGGCATTGCATTAGCTGGCTTGTTGCTTTTTGGTTATAGAGCAGCTTTGGGTGTATTTATTGGGGCGATATTGACCAATTTAATTCATCTTGATGGCGTTTCCGATATTCTCCAATGGCACGTTTTTTTACAGGCTATCTGCGTCTCTTTTGCTGCACTATTACAAGCCTTAGTTGGGCGTTATTTTATTGTAAAAGTAATCAAAGCCCCTTTAGATTTATCATCATTACAACGCAGTGTTCAAAGCTTAATTGTTGCTGGGCCTGTTAGTTGTGTAATTGCAGCTGCAATTGGCACGAGTTTATTGATGATTAACCAGGTTATTCCTGCACATGCCGCACTCAATAATTTTGTAACTTGGTGGATTGGTGACAGTATTGGGGTATTAATATTTACACCTCTGTTACTTGCTGCTTTTAACTATGAAAGAGCACGCCATCGATTACAAGTTATTGTGCCTGCAATTATTATATATGTTGTGATAAGTGTTAGTTTTTATGCCGCTGCAAGTTTAAAAAAAGACAAAGATATTCAAAAGGAAGAAGCCAAAATTGCTGAAGTGCAATCAGAAATTAACCACAAAATAAATGAGATTACCGGGCACTTAACTTTGCTATCAACGTTCTTTGCAAGTAGTAACCAAGTCGGCCCAGTCGAGTTCAAGCGCTTTACCTCTAAGTTGCTAGATTATAATAAGGAAATTATCGCGTTAAAATGGGTTCAGTTAGTTAAAATTGATCAGGTCGAACAATTTGAAAAAACACTGTCAGCCAGCCAGTCTGCGGCTTTTATAAAAGAAAAGTCCCCCCAAATGTTTTGGCAAAAAGCGGTTACACGACCGATTTATTATCCCGTACGTTATGTTCAACCATTATATGGTAATGAAGAACTAGTTGGGTTTGATATGGGCTCAGATGAGATTAGAAAAGACGCGCTATTAATGTCAAAAGCATTAAATGAGCTTGTAATAACCAAGCCAGTTCAGCATTCTCGTTTTGGAAATGTAGTTTTATTTTTTATGCCTGTTTTTGGTGACCTCGATACGTTAAGTGATTACAAAGGGCATGTTGTAGGTGTGGTTAGCTTAACTGAATTTGTTAATCGATTGCAATTTGACCATTATGAACAAGTGAGTGCGAACTTTTATGATGTGACTGATAACAACAAGAACATTATTTTTGAAGACTCAGCAAATAGATTAAATATGCTAGAAGAGTATCAATTGTTAATAGGTACGCGCCTATGGCAGGTTGAATTGGTAGCACCTAAGAATCAATCCTCCTGGTTACCTTATTGGTTGGCTCAAATACTTGGAATGTTATTTGTGTGGTTGTTAATTACCTTTTTAATCTCGGTAACGGGCACCAATATTCATGTTAGAGAACAAGTCGCTAGACAAACCCGTATATTGCGAGAAGAAAAACAAAAAGCAGATGAAGCAAGCCAGATAAAAAGCCAATTTTTAGCGAATATGAGTCATGAAGTCCGAACGCCAATTAATGGCATTAAGGGATTACATTACTTGGCATTACAGCAAGATAACTGGCAGCAAGCGAGGCATTATATTGAGCAAGCGGATGGGGCATTGAATGTACTATTACGAGTATTGAATGATGTGTTAGATTTCTCAAAAATGGAAGCGGGCAAGCTTGATTTAATGCAGGAGCCAATTTACATCAACCAACTAACCGATGAAATATTTAACTTAGTTCAATTTGATGCGGGAGTTAAGTCCTTAGCTGTTAATTTGGAATTAGAAAAAGAGGCCGAATTAACGCTAAACACCGATCCTATTCGCTTGAAGCAAGTATTACTAAATTTATTAAATAATGCGATTAAGTTTACTGCTTCTGGCACGATAACCATTAAAGTATGGCAACAAGCACAAAATACCTTCTTTAGTGTCAAGGATACTGGGATTGGAATTAGCCCGAGTGCTCAGCAACAGTTATTCCAACCATTTGCACAAGCAGATAGCTCTACATCGCGAAAGTTTGGTGGCACAGGCCTTGGATTAAGCATCTGTAAAAAGTTAGTTGAGCTGATGGGTGGAGAGATTTCGTTGCATAGCGAGGAAGGTCAAGGCGCGACCTTTACTTTCTCGTTGCCGAACAATTCTCCTTTGCCAAAGGCTGAGCATTTTCAGCCAATGTTTAACAACCTTGATATTGGTAGCCTATCGTTTGCTGATACGAGAGTGTTATTGGTTGAGGATAACCCATTAAACCAACATGTTGCATCCGCAATCCTGAAAACGAAAGGGTGCGAAATTGACATTGCAAATGATGGTTATGAAGCTATTGAAAAAGTGACACTGAGTAAATACGACTTAGTACTAATGGATATCCAAATGCCAAATATGGATGGGCTTGAGGCTACGCAGGTTATTCGCAATGAGTTAGGGATGACTGAGTTACCTATTATTGGTTTATCAGCAAATGCGCATGATGAAGATGTTAATAAAGCATTGAGTGCAGGAATGGATGGGTATTTAACGAAACCAATAGAAGCAGAAAAGCTGTTTAAAACGATATGGCACTATATACCCAGGGATGACAAATGACCTCTCTATTAGAAACAGAGTCAGCTAAACTTGAATTACCGATGTAAATGCGTATGATCCGCGCAAATTCAATAGACTGAGCACTAATTATGATAAATAAAAATCTTCCGTTGCTAGATATTCATCGCCATCTTGATGGCAATGTACGTGCGCAAACAATTTTAGAACTAGGTCGTCAGTTTAATATTGAATTACCTGCTGACAATATTGATGCGTTGACCCCACATGTTCAAGTGATCGATCCTGAGCCAAACCTCATGGCTTTTTTACAAAAGCTTGATTGGGGAGTCACAGTACTAGGTGATTACGATGCGTGCCGTCGTATCGCTATTGAAAACATTGAAGATGCTCAGGCTCAAGGTCTTGATTATGTAGAGCTGCGCTTTAGTCCATATTACATGGCGCAGAGTCAAGGCTTGCACCCTCAAGGAGTCGTTGAAGCTGTCGTAGATGGCATTAAAAGTGCTACCCAAACCAGTACTGTAAAAGCCAATCTAATTGGGATTATGTCGCGTACTTATGGCACAAAAATTTGTCAGCAAGAGCTTGAAGCTTTATTGGCGTTTAAAAATGATTTAGTCGCTGTTGATTTGGCTGGTGATGAAATTGGTTTTCCTGGTGAATTATTTGTAGAGCACTTTAAACAAGTATCAAATGCGTATTTAGCTGCAACAATTCATGCTGGTGAAGCGCTTGGTGCAGAGAGTATTTGGCAAGCGATTAATCAGTTGGGTGCAAATAGAATAGGCCACGGTGTTAAAGCAATTGAAGACCCTAAGTTAATGGATTACCTGCGTGATAACCGTATTGGTATAGAGTCATGCTTAACAAGTAACATCCAAACAAGTACCGTTCCAAGCTTAGACATACACCCATTAAAACGCTTTTTAGATCATGGTATTTTGGCAAGTATCAATACCGATGATCCTGCTGTTGAGGGTATTGAAATCGAGCACGAATACAGTGTTGCGGCACCGGCAGCTGGTTTAACGCAAGCTGATATGGAAAAAGCCCAAGCAAACGCGTTACAAATCGCTTATTTGAGTGATGCAGATAGGCAGCAGCTACAGCAAGTCGCCGCTGCACGTTAATTAACAGCGGCTAGTAGGCGCGCTTTATTGCGTGCCTAATGTTCTTGGCAGCTAACATAATTATCATAGAGTGCTTTTAATATATCACTTCGACCAATCATACCAATAACCGTAGTGCCATCGACAACAGGGTAGTTTTTCGGTTTGCCTGGCTGCATCTGCTCTGCCAGTTCAATGATATTCATGTCACCACTTACTGTAACAACATCCGTGCGCATTAACTGCGATACTTTAACAACACCATCACAAAAGTAGCTGTTTTGCATGAGTGGTTTTAATAGTTCTTGCTCAGAAATAAAGCCTACTAAACATTTATTATCGTCAAATACTGGCGCACCTAGTAACTTAAACTTTTGCAGCTCGGATATGGCGGCGGTCATTTCAGTAGTTGGGGTGATATGTGGCAACTTATGTTGCATAAAGTCTCTTACTTTTGTATTTAGCATTTGGGTCTCTCCCAATTATTAAGTTACATAAAGTATGGTTAATGAATGGGATTTTGTGAAATTGTTTATACTGATTAACTTGATAGGCAAAAACAATCTAAACATAATACTAAATTGTATCGGCTATTTACCGCAGGTCTTTGACTCTTCATTGTCATGATTTAAATATTTCGCTTTAACCAACTCCATATAGTGGGCTAAGCTTTTTTCCTCAGATGTGCAAAATAACGTTCTGGATGCTTCGATTCGCTGCACTCTATCAAGGCGAAACTCTCGATAATCGTTGCGTAACTGGCAATGGGCGATGAGTGTCCATTTACTGCCCCAATAGACTAACCCCAGTGGCTCTACAGTTCGCTGGCTTAGTTGTTGGTTTGCGTCTTGATAGCTAAGACAAACACAGGTTTTATGGTTAATCGCTTGGCGTAATATCAAGGTTGTGGCTTGGTGATTTTTATCATGACTAAAAGCCGATACTAAGTAAGGGAGTTCTTCGACTTGTTGTTTTAACTGTTGCGGCAGTACTGCATTAATTTTGGTTAGAGCTGATTGAGCATGTGCTGCCAGTTGTGGATCAGTCCAAGCGCTGACCATTTTAGTGCCCAGTAATAAGGCCTGTAATTCCTCAAGGTTGAACATCATCGGCGGCAGATCATAATGAGCAATAAGATAACCAGTACCAGCTTCTCCCTCAATTGGGACGCCAGAGCTTTGCAAGTGTTGAATATCACGATAAATAGTACGAGATGAAACATCCAAGCGACTCGCAAGTTCAGCTGCTGTTATCGCAAAACGACGACTTTTAAGTATATTAACTAGCTGAAATAGCCGCTGCGATTTATGCACTGGTTATCACTCCTTGAAATGAGCAGTTAGCTTTGTTGGCAAGCCGTTTGACTAAGCACTTCGTATTGAGCTAACTGCACACTTTGTTTTTCTATTAGTGCGGCAAATTGCTGGCATACTTGGTTGTTAGAAAATGCATCACTGACTCTTTTAGCATCCGCAGGCGTTGCAAAGTAGATTAGATCTACATACTGCAGAGTATTGGCTTGTTTGGCAAGCGAGCGATAAAGCACACCAGGCTGGTTGTCTAAATAATCTTGCAGTGCATTATTAGCTATGTGGAACTGAGCTAGATCAGCATTATTAATAAGTTTAAAGTTAACAATTTCGGTTACATTGGTAGTCATTACTGTTCTCCTTGTTTAAGAGAGTCTAGTAAATCATGTTGGATTGTCAGGGAGTGTCAGTAACCAGCTTAATTATACAATTAAGCTGGTTTGTGGGTGTCATTTACTTAATAAATGCGAATGCATCAGCGTACATGTTTTCACGAAGCGCACCGTGAGTGATAAAGTCGTCACGCACGATACCAATCATGTCAAAGCGACCAGCCATATAAATATCATATGGTTCAAGTGAGACAATATCGTCCATAACTGCTTTATGAACAAATCCCGTGTGGCCGTTCCAGCTATCGCTAGGGTTTTCAACAACAGGAATAAACTTAAAGTTTTCACGGCTATCAGCCCATGCTTGCATTTCTGTATGGGCGTATAAAGCAGATTCTTCACGCACACCCCAGTAAAATAACACAGGGCGATCACAGCCGATTTCACTTAAATGATCAGCCATTGATTTAACGTAAGAAAATCCCGTACCACCGGCAAGTAATATTATTGGGCGTTCACATTGTAGGCGTAATTGTGAAACACCTAGTCCAGTTTCAATGGTGACTGTTTTATTGCTTTTATGTGCATCACGTAGGTGTTCAAGTGTTTGCATTGCATATGAGTCAGCGGCTGACGCACCTATGTGTAGCTCTAACTCGTCACTTTGTGAAGGGCGGCTAGCAATTGAAAATGCACGTTTATCTTTTTCACCTAAAACGACTTGCAAGTATTGGCCAGCTTCAAAAGTAACGCTTTCAACTGGCTTTAAAACTACTTTGTTAACAAATTCAGTTAATGGGCTGATAGTAACAACTTCAGCGTGTAATGTTTGCATGTTTTACCTTAAATTAGCGGAGATGCACTTTATTTGAGCAATAGTAGCATATCCGCACAGTGAGTTTACAGAGTTAGAGAATATCTAGGCTATCCCAAAGTTCATCAACGCGGTCTTTTGTTTCTTGATTCATCACAATCGGCTCGCCCCATTCTCTATCGGTTTCGCCAGGCCACTTGTTTGTTGCGTCCATGCCCATTTTTGAACCCAAGCCAGAAACAGGCGAAGCAAAATCAAGATAATCAATAGGGGTGTTTTCAATAAGTGTTGTATCGCGAGCAGGGTCCATGCGTGTTGTAATAGCCCAAATAACATCATTCCAATCGCGGGCGTTAACATCATCATCGCAAACAATGACAAATTTGGTATACATAAATTGACGTAAGAAAGACCATACGCCCATCATAACTCGCTTAGCATGACCTGGGTATTGTTTTTTCATAGTCACAACAGCCATGCGATACGAGCAACCCTCAGGTGGCAAGTAAAAGTCTACAATTTCAGGAAATTGCTTTTGTAAGATAGGCACAAAGACTTCGTTTAGTGCAACACCTAAAATCGCAGGTTCATCAGGCGGGCGGCCAGTGAATGTACTGTGGTAAATAGGATCTTTGCGATGTGTCATATGCGTAACAGTCATTACCGGAAAATCATCTACTTCGTTATAATAACCAGTGTGGTCACCATATGGTCCCTCAGGCGCTGTTTCACCTGGCATGATATAGCCTTCAAGCACGATTTCGGCGCTAGCAGGGACTTGCAAGTCATTTGAAATAGATTTTACAACTTCGGTTTTACTGCCACGTAATAATCCAGCAAAAGCGTATTCACTGAGTGTATCTGGCACGGGTGTAACAGCGCCTAAGATTGTAGCCGGATCAGCCCCTAAAGCAACGGATACAGGGTAAGGTTGGCCTGGGTTTTCTTTACACCATTCTTGAAAATCAAGTGCGCCACCACGGTGCGATAGCCAACGCATAATAATTTTGTTTTTACCTAGTAGCTGTTGGCGGTATATTCCTAAATTTTGACGTTTTTTATAAGGTCCGCGGGTAACTGTTAATCCCCATGTAATTAATGGAGCGGCATCACCAGGCCAACAATGTTGAATGGGCAGTTTAGTCAAATCAACATCGTCGCCTTCAATAACAACTTGCTGACATACGGCTTTTTTTACTTCTTTAGCAGGCATGTTCAATACTTGCTTAAACACAGGGATTTGACCAAGCGCTTCTTTTATTCCCTTTGGTGGCTCAGGCTCTTTAAGAAACGCTAAGAGTTTACCTACTTCACGAAGCTCGCTTACATCATTTTGACCCATTCCCATAGCAACGCGCTTTGGGGTGCCAAATAAATTAGCCAGCACAGGAATATTGTGCCCTTTTGGATTCTCAAACAATAAAGCGGGCCCTTTTGCACGTAGTGTACGATCTGCAATTTCGGTCATTTCTAAGTAGGGGTCAATTTCTTGGTGAATGCGTTTTAATTCACCTTGCTTTTCCAGTAAATCTATAAAATCTCGGAGATCTTTGTATTTCATAATTGGCCGCTTTAAGGTTAAAAATGTTCTTTGCATTATACCCAATAAAGTAGCTTAAGCGAATTATACAATTCTCTCTAACAGCTTAATTTAAATAGTGTTAGCTATTTTTACCAAACATTTAAGTTACCGGTTTCATTTCATTTTTAGGTGTATGAGCTATAGTTGATACAGTTGCGTTTTGTGAGTTTTCAATTAATGGGTGGGTTTATTATAAAAGTAATACTTAGGTTTTGGATAGTATGTGCTTTTATGCTGCCATTGAGCAACGTGCAGGCAAAAAGTTTACTAACGCACGTGATTGATGATCAAATCTTCGCAGAGCACAGTGCTGTTATGTTGGTTGTTGAACCTCAAACGGGTGACATTTTATTTGCTAATAAATCAGCCGCAGAGTTTTATGGTTATAGTATTTCACAACTACAAGCTATGAAAATTCAACAAATAAATATTTTTACCGAGCAGCAGGTTGCTCAAGAGCGACAAGCGGCATTAAACAAAGGGCAAAATTATTTTGTTTTTAAACACCAATTAGCCAGTGGTGAAACCCGCACCGTGAGTGTTTATTCAGCCCCATTTGAACTTGATAATAGACGCCTTTTATTTTCTGTAATTCATGATATTTCCTCTCAGCGGACCCTCGAAAAAGAACTCTGGCATTATCAGGAAAACCTTGAGGAGTTGGTTGCAAGCCAAACCCAAGAAATCGAAAAAAAACGTTTAGATCAATTTATTCTATCTGCCATATCAATCTTTTTGCTTATAGGCTTACTTGCCATTCTGACTGTATTAGCAACACGCTTACGGACCGCAAAAAAGTCAGCACAAAAAGACAGTGCTACATTAAAAGCGATTTTTAATGGTATTGATGATCTACTAATTTTCACCGATACCGATCACACCATATTGGATGCCAATAGGATGGCAATACAAAAGCTAACCAATGGAGATTCACTTAAAGGGAATAATATTTATAGCTATGTCGATAAGGTATCTGCTATTGGTCAGCTTGACAACGAATGTCAATTTAGCGGTGCGGATGGCATTTTTTGGGGGGAGGCGAATGTAACAGCCGTGATGGGTGAGGCTGATCATAAAATTGGTGAGATTCACTTAATTAGAGATATTACTCAAAAGTTGAAAATACGTCAGCAGCAACGTCTTGCCAGTACTGTATTTGCTACCACCAATGAAGGTATATTAGTTTCTGATAGCGTAAATAAGATTCAAGCAATTAATAGTGCATTTACACAAATAACAGGTTATCAAGAAAGTGATGTGTTAGGGGAGACACCAGCAATATTAAGTTCAGGCCGTCATAAACCTTCGTTTTTTAAAGCGCTTTATAATAACTTAAAGGAAAATGGTCACTGGGAAGGCGAGGTATGGAATCGTCGCAAAGATGGCAGTATCTACCCATGTTGGCTAAATATTTCGGTTGTGTTTGATGAAGAAAAACAAATTGAGATGTATGTAGCCTTGTTTAACGATATTTCTTTACGTAAAGAAAGCGAACAAGAAATGTGGTTACAAACTAACTTTGATAACTTAACAGGGCTCGCCAATCGCTATTACTACAATAATAAACTTGATCAAGAAATGATCCGTGCAAGTGCAGAAAATACACGTTTAGCAATTTGTTTTATCGATTTAGATCGCTTCAAAAGTGTCAACGAGACTTTAGGGCATAATAGTGGTGATGTGTTGCTGCTAGAAGCCGCTAACAGGTTAAAAGCATGTATGCGTAGTACTGATATGGTGGCACGTTTGGGAGGAGATGAGTTCGCTTTATTACTCTCAGGTAGAAATAACCTTGGTGATATTGAAAGGTTGGCGAAAAAGTCCCTGCAAGCACTGAGCTCTGCATTTAAAATCGGTGAGCATGAGGTTTTTGTTTCCGGCAGTATGGGGATCACTATTTATCCTGATGATGGCGTAGAACGAAAAATATTATTACGCAATGCAGACAGCGCAATGTACAAGGCTAAGGAGAAAGGTCGTAACTGCTTTGAGTTCTTTACCCGAAGGATACATGAGCAAGCTACGGCTCGCAGTAAACTTGAGAATGCCTTGCACAAAGCATTGAGCAATAATGAGTTTACTGTCTATTATCAGCCAATAATAAGTAATGATAGAAAAACCCATTGGGTGTGAAGCTTTATTGCGTTGGCAAAGCCCTGAGCTTGGCCACGTATCTCCCGCTGAGTTTATTCCAATTTGTGAAGATTTAGGGCTGATTATTGCCATAGGTGAGTGGGTATTAAGAGAAGCATGTCGCGAAGCCGCTAAGTGGTGCAGTGAGTTTAACGGTCAGTTCTTTGTCACTGTTAACTTTTCCAGTGTACAGTTTGTTCGCCAGGATATCGCTAAGTTAGTTAGTGATGTATTAGAGGAATATCAATTATCAGCAGAATGCTTAACCTTAGAGATCACTGAAACTTTACTTGCTGAGAATAGCCCCAATATTCTGCAGCAATTACAAGCTATTCGTGCTTTAGGCGTTGGTTTAGCCATTGATGACTTTGGTACTGGTTATTCATCATTGAGTTATTTGAAGCGTTTTCCATTAAGTAAATTAAAAATAGATCGTGAGTTTATTAAAGATTTACCTGACGATAATGAAGATTGTGCGATGGTGAGCGCTATAATCTCTATGGCAAGTAACTTACATTTAGAAGTGGTTGCTGAAGGTGTTGAGACTGAGGAGCAGCGGGTTTATTTATCAGCGTTGAATTGTGATTATATTCAAGGCTTTTTATACAGTAAACCGCTCCCGATGGACGAGTTTGATAATTACTTGAAAGCATTTATTGAACAATAGTCACTTGGCTTGGGCACTAAAACTTGAAACGTTCAACAGCACTTGCTAAAGAATGTGCTAGCTGATTTACATCTTCACTTTGAGTCGCTAAAGATCCTGCATGGTCAGCATTGCTTTGTGCTTGTTCTGTCACCGTGGTCATGATGTGTTGTATTTCATTACTATTATTAAGCTGCTGATGTGAGGAGTCTGCTATTTGCTGACTCATTTGGTTAACTGTCACTAAGGTACTTTTTATTTTATCGACTGCTTGTTTTAACTCACTGCTATTAGTTACACACTCAGCAGCTTGTTGTTGCCCATCGTTTATCTCATGCTGTGCTGTATTAGCTTGTTGTTGCAATGTTTGAATCATAGTGTGAATTTCATTTGTTGAGGTTTGCGTGCGTGATGCAAGTGAGCGCACTTCATCGGCAACGACAGCAAATCCCCTGCCATTTTCACCCGCACGCGCGGCTTCTATAGCAGCATTCAATGCAAGTAAGTTAGTTTGTTCTGCGATGCTACTAATTGTATCTACAATGGCGCCAATAAGCTGGGTGTGTTGTGCTAATTCTTCAGTGCTGCTTACAGCTTGATCTAAACGCGCTAATAGTGCTTGTATTCGCTGGCTGTTTCTATCAGCAATTTGGTTTACATCGTTAGAAAGCTGCGATGCATTAGCTATTTCATTTGACGTGCTTTGGGCTTGCTCATTAACGGTTTGTGAATTATTTAGCATGGTTTGTGCAACGCTTGTAGCTTGCGCAATCCGCTCAAGTTGTTGCGCTGCTGCAACAGTCATTTGTTGACCTTGCGCACTTGTTTGAATGGCTGACTGATCAAGTATGTGAGCGTTGTCACTAATATCTGAAAGCAACTTACCTAAGTCATCGCTGAGCTTGTTGATATTCTTTAATAGAGTACCAAACTCATCATCACTTCGAGGGTGAGTACGTTTGGATAAATCGCCCGAAGCGATTCTTGCCAGTGCTTTGTTGACTGCATTTAAAGGTTTAAGCATCGCGCGGGTTGTAAGTACTGAGATTAGAGCAGCAAATGAGAGCAAAATAATACTAATTATAACTGCCAATGAAGACCCTGTACTAATTGTCGACTGAGCGCTTTTTTGTAATGATGCAAATCGTTCGTCAGCCAGTTGATTCAGTTCGATAATGAGTTTTTCAGTTTCTTGGAATTGTTGCTGAAAATTATTAAATGCATTTTCAGCATCTTGGCGGCTCGTCAAAATAGTTTTTTGTGGCTGGTAAATAGTGCCAAGCTTCTCATTTACTGTATTCATTTTTTCAGTTAAGGCCGAAAAATCAGCAACATTATTTAATTCGCTTGCTTGTCGTTTCAAGTAGTTAAAGTTTGATTTAACATTATCGAGTAGGAAACTGGCATCTTGCTGATGTTCATCCAATGTTGCTAATGAACTAATGTGTTTAATGCTTTTCAAGTTATTACTCAAGGTAAACAATAAATCGTCGATACGTGTTGCTGTACCTACCATGGCGTCAAGAGTAGCTTGTTGTTCCCGAGTAACTTGTAATAGTTCTAAATCGAGTAAATCATTACTTAACGATGTTATTTCTTCTATGTATTGTGTGCTTTGTGAGGCTAATGTTGAAACCGCATCCAAACCGCTTTGTTTGGCGCTAAACATGGCTGTATTAGTTGTTACTAAACGCTGGAATTCATCATCAATTTGAACAAGTAGCGATTGCATTTTGGGTTGATCTTGTAGTTGCAACTCAAGGATAGCAAGCTTGTCGTTAAACAACTTTTGTTCACTATCAGTTTGTTTTTGTTCGTGGACCAATTTTGCAATTTTGCTTTGGCTAAACGCGACAGCATTGAATTTTGTGATTGATAAGAGCGAAAGTTGTAATGCGTTACTCTGTTGTTGAACAGGAACTGCCAACGTTTCAATGTCTGAATTGGCAACACTAATTTTTCCGAGTGACCAGTAAAAAAAGCCACTACTTAATAGCATTAATACACCAATTGCGGTGAAGGCAAATATTACTTTGTATTTAATAGCAACTGACTGCATAACTAACTCATTTCAACAGATTTAATCATTAGTGTAGCAGTGTTTTCTTAAAATATAAGATTACCAATAAAAGACATTACTCGATAATACAGTGAACTTTATCACCATCAATAATTAGCACGGCTTCATTTTCTTTTGTCCAAAACAAGACCTCCTCACTATTAAATTTGACACCCGATGCACTGCGCTGCCTAGTTAGTTGGTAGTATTTATTTATATATTGAAGTGTTGCACTTTCAGCGTCGTGGCTAATGATCGTCGCCATTTCTTGATTGTCACAGGAGTAAACATTTGTGTGTGCTTTTTCAGAACAAGCACTTATGGTAAGTAAGCTTATAGTGAATAAGATCATTTTATACATAGAGGATTCGCCGATTAACTAAAGACCGCTATAGGGTAGCAAATGAAAATTAACCGCTGGTGAAAGTACATATTTAAGCTGTATTGAAGTTAAATTATTTTGTGCGTCAGGGTCTAATATAACAGCAGATATATTAGGTGAAGAGGTAGTACTGAGCTTGAATTGTCCGTTGCGTGCGCAGTTGCCAATAGGTTGTTATGTAATAAAGTTAAACTGTTTCTTACTGCGTTGCTCATAAGTGCTTACCACACAAAGATAACATGACACAAAAACAGTGACTATCTGAGTGAGGTTATGCACTTTCACATAAGTTATAAGTCACATGTGTAAAAGCGGCATAAATCTTTTAGCTCTATTTTTGCTTTTCGGTTACCTTGAGCTGCAGCTTGCTGAAACCAGTAAATAGCTTTTTTTATGTCTTTGGTGGTACCTTGTCCATCTTGGTACATTTGTGCCAAGTTGAGTTGTCCCCACTGAGAGCCCTCTTCTGCTGCAAATAAAAAGCTCTTAAATGCATCTTCGAATAGATCATCTTTATAATAATTAATTCCTTGCTGGTTATGCTCATTGAGCTTAACTCCTTCATAAAGTGGCTTTGGTCGTGGGGGAAACATCACAAAGCCACCATATAAACTGTAAGCATGGGGGCGAAGTACATTATAAATAACTCCTTCATCTACCATGCGTTGAACCTCACTGCGTGGTAATGTTAACGTTTTTGAAGAAAAGTAATCTCTTTGTACAAGTAAACTTGTACGCATTGCCATTGTGATACCGCGATCATGCTTATAACGATAGTTACTAATTTGAAAGGTGATATATCTATCATCAAACTCAAGTATTTGAGCGATCTTTAAATTTTCTGGACGCAGCGGTTCTTGGGCAAACTTATCTGCTTTTACTAAGTAAGTATCATAGGCTTGTGGAGCATTAATGATCGCTTGCTGTTGAACTGCTTGAGCATGAAAATGAGTATAAAAGTATAGTAAGAATAAAACGATTAATATCGAGCCTATAAAGTATTTCACTAAAGATAGAAGCTCAAATAGAGGTAGCTTAGTTAATGACACAGGTTCACTGTGCTTACATTCGTTGCATTGAAAATGATATTGCCAAGTTAATGGGATGATAGGCACGATCGCAAAACGCAAAAAACGGCTGTTATTTTTTAATTGGTAATCGTTGCTTTTACAGTGAGGGCAGGTTGTAGTTTGGCTGAATGACGATAATGTGTCGCAGGTATTAAAAAGTAGCATAAACGCCCTCCTTGCTTTTCTATTAAATTAAAACAAACAAGGGCGTATGCAAAGTACAAAACTGTAAGAAAGTATGTTTACTTAATTTATTTTTTTACAGGCTTTGGTTTGATTGTGGTTTTGGCATCAGCAGCCATAAACGCAAATACTGCGTAAGCGGCTGTATTTTGTTTAAGCTTAGCTGGATCAACTTTATCTAAAGTATCATCTGCTGTGTGGTGATAATCAAAGTAATCAGTACCATCTTGATGTAGATCGAAAATAGCTGCGCCGTCTGTATTTCTAAGCGGTATGAGATCTGGACCGCCGCGCGCTCCATTTTTTGCAATGTATTCTACATTCAGTGCTGAAAGTTCTTTCGCTATTGCACGTACTACAGGTAGTGATTCTGCTGATACGTTAGACTCAAACCCATACACAACATCTGCACCAAAGTCAGATTCTGCAGCTGCTACAATGTTTTTAAGCTCATTAGCATGTTCCTTAAAGTAGGCTTTAGCACCCCATAACCCCAGCTCTTCAGCAGCAAATAAAACTACGCGAATACTGCGTTTAGGGCGTTTGATTTCACTAATATGTTTAGCCGCAGCCATAGTTAATGCGACACCCGCACCATCATCGAGTGCGCCTGTGCCTAAATCCCATGAGTCTAAATGACCGCCAATCAACACATATTGCTCAGGGTTTTGTGTGCCATTAAATTGGCCAATGACATTATAGCCAGTGCCTTGACCACGATCTTCTGTTTGAACATTAATATTAACCGTGACATTTTTATCAAGTGCAATAAGGCGAGCAATTTGGTCGGCATCAGGGTTAGCGATAGTGACGTTTGGTATCTTAGTCACTCCCTCTTTATAATGACTACCACCTGTGTGAGCAAAACGGTGCTCGGCGGTGCTAACAGAGCGCATCATATAGCCAATCGCGCCTTTTTTAGCGGCTTCAACAGAGCCTGTAGAGCGCGCACGAACGGCAGGTCCGTATCCGTTACCATCAATATGACGATTCATACGGTAATTAATGTAGGCAATCTTACCTTTTAGGCTATTTTTAGGTGCTGCTATTAGTTCATCAAGGGTTTCAAATAATACCACTTCGCCAGTAATGCCATTTTTAGGTGTACTGACACTGTGGCCCAGTGCAGTTAAGTGTAGAGGTTGCTCACTAGGCGTTAAAATTTTTCCACTTTCGCTAAAACGGCGCCATTCAGGGAATGTGGCTTCTTCAAGCCATACTTTATCAAAGCCTAGCGCTTTAAATTGAGCTTGCGCCCAAGCTACGGCTTTTTTATCGTTTTCAGTGCCGGGTAAACGCGGACCTACTTCTGTAGTAAGTGATTCTAATAATTGATAACTTAAATCGCTATTACTGGCACTTTGTCTTAATTGTTCTACTTGTTGCAGTTGTTTACTGGTAAATTCAGGTTCTGCAGCAGAGGCTAAAAAGCTACTGACAAGTAGCATCCCGGTGATGAGTTTGTTCATTGTTGACCTTGGCTTGTTAGATACTTGGGGGTATTTAATCATTAAATAGCTGATTTAAAAAATACAATGAGATAAAAATTAAAAAGCCCACACTTTTTACAAAGTGCGGGCTGTTTTAACGCATATTAGACTTAAAAGTTAAACTGCGCTGCTAAACGTAAGCTAGTGCCTTCGCCGACCGTTACATTGTTTGTACCACCACCGCCAAGGTAGTTGGTATCAAATAAGTTTTCAACGTTAAGGCGTAAGTTAATATCGGTGTTACTCATTTCAAACTTATACGTTGCACCTACATCAACACGTGTATAGGCATCTTTAGTGATGGTGTTATCGTTATCAGCAAAACGCTCACCTTCATAGAATGCGCCAGCATTGAATGCAAATGCATCGTTTAATTCGTAACGAGTCCATAATGATGCAGACCACTTAGGAGCATCAGTGGGGCGCTTACCTTCTAAGTTTGTATCACGCTCATAGTTTGCATCTAAATACATAGTTGAGGCCATTACAAATAAGCGATCAGTTGCTGCTCCTTGTGCTGCGACTTCAAACCCTTTGTGGCGTTGCTCACCAACTTGATTAGTTTCACTTGTAAATGAACCTACAGGTGTTTCGAGTTTTTCAGTAACAAGAGTGCCATTTTTACTGATATCAAAAACAGCACCGCTAAGCATTAGGCGGTCATCAAATAGTTGCCATTTTATGCCGACTTCTTTTTGTTCAGAAGTAACTGCGTCAATCTTCATACCGAAGTTAATATCTTCTTCGTTAGTGATGGTTTCATTTTGTGGCTCGAAACCTTCTGTATAGCTGGCATAAATAGTAGCCGATACATTTGGATGATAGAGCACGCCGAATTTAGGCAAAAATGATTCGTTATTTTGCCCTTTACGCGTTTGTTTATCAAAACGTCCGCCTACAGATACTTGCCACTGTGGTGAGAAAGTAATTAAATCTTGGGCATAAACACCATAGTAATCGTACTCGGTTTCACTTTTTGTGGTATCACTGTGGTAGCTAATATCAGGACTTGCAGGTTCACTTTCGCCAGCTGAGTAATAAACGTAATCGCTGGTTGTACGTAGTTGACCGTAATAGTAGTCAAGCGAGTTAGCACCAATTAGAAATTGATGGTCTACACCGGCTGTTTCAAATTCACCAATGAAGTCAATAAATGCAGTCGTAAATTGCCAATCATCAAAACGGTCGTAAGGGCGAGATTCATAACTGTCGTCTTCCATAAAGTTAGACGGTTTACGAGGTGCAGATTCAAAACGTTGGCGCTCGAAAGTTTGTTCGTTATAACCTAAGTTAACTTGCCAATCATCAGATAAAAATATATTGAAATCTATACCAAGGTTTTCTACGGTTATATCAGTAAACGCCCAAGACATATCGCGTATAGTTTTGTCATCACCAATCACGTTAGCGTTATCATCAATCCAGGCACCTGTATCTAAGCCAGCTTTGTCATCGGTACGATCATAATGTACGCGTACAAGTGCATTGTCGCTAATATCATAATCAACGACTAAAGCACCTAAGAAGCGGTCGCGTTCACGATTTTCACCATTTTGATATTCGCGCCAATATTCAACGTCTTGCTTTACTAAGACACCGCGAGCACGCAAATCTTCAGCTTCTGTTAGAGCACCGCCAGCATCAAGCATAAAGCGGGTTGAGCCATGTTGATCTACATCTGCACTGGCATTAAACAATGTTTGTGCAGTTGGCTTTTTTGTAACCATATTAACCAAGCCACCTGGACCTGACTGGCCATATAAAATACTTGATGGACCTTTGATTACTTCAACTTGTTGTAATATTTCGATTGGCTGCTGGTAGTGTGACCAATGTTGGTGACCATCACGTAAGTAACCAGTACCAGAGCTTAGCTCAAAGCCACGAAGGTTAAATACTTCACGGTTACGTTGTTGTGAGCCTGCCGTTAAGCTTGCGTCGTTTGTTAGTACTTCACCTAATGTGGTGGCAAGCTGTTCGTTTACGATTGTGTCTGTAATAACAGTGACCGATTGTGCCGTTTCAAGTAATGATGCCGATGTGCGCATTGCTCCGTTAGCATTGTCTACTTTGTAGTCATTAAAGTAAGTGCCTTTAACTTCTATTTTTTCTATGTTTTCGTTATTTTCTGCTGCACTCAATGTGCCTGCAGTCGCTACAAGGGCGAGATAAAGTGGACTAAATTTCATTCAATGCTTCCGGCTGAGTTATAAAAACAGCACGAATCTTAATGAAAATACATGTCATTTACAATTCTTTTGTTGAGTAATTTATAACAATGGTAGTTAATGGTCGCTAATAGCTATTTCTGCTATTATTAGCACAATAATCCAAGGTAACGTTTTAGCCTTGCTCATTAACTTTTTTGTTTGGAAATAATTTTGACTGCAACTGCATTTTCTTCACTCGCTTTACCTTCTGGTTTGGTCGATAATTTATCTACTTTAGGTTATAGCCAAATGACGGCTGTTCAGGCACAGAGCTTACCGCCAGTACTTGAAGGTAAAGATATCATTGCGCAAGCTAAAACGGGATCGGGTAAAACCGCGGCATTTAGCTTAGGAGTGCTGGCTAAACTTAACGTAAAGCGCTTTCGTATTCAGTCTTTGGTACTTTGCCCAACAAGAGAACTTGCTGAGCAAGTGGCTGTTGAAATGCGCAAACTCGCCCGAGGTATTCATAACATTAAAATACTTACATTGTGTGGTGGTGTTTCAATTGGCCCACAAATCGGCTCGCTTGAACATGGTGCACACATTATTGTTGGCACACCTGGTCGCGTAGATGACCATATCCGCAAAGGCACCTTGCGTTTAGATGATGTAGAAACTTTAGTTTTGGATGAAGCCGATCAAATGCTCGATATGGGCTTTCAAGATACGCTAGATGCAATTATCGATTGCATACCACAACAGCGTCAAACACTGTTATTTAGTGCGACTTTCCCACGTGCGATTGAAGCGGTTGCAAAGCGTGTTTTAACTAACCCTGTGATGGTAAAAGTTGAAGAAGAGCAAGAAAAAAGCACCATCAAACAGTATTTTTATAAGATGGATAATAATAAGCAGCGCTTTAATACACTGAAGTTGTTGCTGTTAAAGTTTCAGCCAACAAGCTGTGTGGTATTTTGTAATACTAAGGTTGAAACACAGCAAGTGTGTGATGATCTCGCCGCTGAAGGTTTTAGTGCCGTGGCTTTACATGGCGACTTGGAGCAGCGCGATCGTGAACGTACACTCATTCATTTTGCTAATAAAAGTGCCTCTATTTTAGTTGCCACCGATGTAGCTGCTCGTGGTCTGGATATCGACGATATGGACATGGTGATTAATTACCATTTAGCGCATGACCCTCAAACACATGTTCACCGTATTGGCCGTACTGGCCGTGCAGGTAAAAAAGGCATTGCGTGTTCAATCTATGGTGATGCTGAGCAATTCAAAGTGGCGCAAATTGGCGACCATTACGAATGTGATTTTTTACCAGAGCAGCTGCCACCATTTAGCTTGTTAGAAAAACCACCGTATAAACCAGAAATGGCCACACTAATGATTGACTCAGGTAAAAAGCAAAAAGTACGTGCCGGTGATATTTTAGGTGCGCTAACAGGTAAAGAAGGTATTGCAGGCCGCCAAGTGGGTAAAATTAACGTGCTTGATAACGTGGCATTTGTTGCGGTCGAGCGCAATTGTGCAAAACCAGCATTACGTAAATTAACTGAAGGTAACATTAAAGGGCGTAAAATCCGCGCTCGTCGACTCACTCGTTAATTACTTATTTATCTATTTGAGCAGCTTGCCTTAAGCTGCTCATATTCTTCTCGAATACGTTTAAATACCTCTTCATCTTCTGATGATTTATCTGGGTGATATTGCAACGCTAATTGTCGCCATCGTTTTTGTATCATTTTTAAACTTGCTTGTTCATCTAGTTGCCATTGTGCAAGAATTACGTTGCGTTGGCTTATGCTTAATTTGGGTTTTACTGGTTTAGTGGCGACAAAATCTTGCCAAAATTGATTTAATAATGCATTCACTTCATCGGCTGACGTATCATAGTTTTGCCAATCTAAGTAATAGTCTCTTAAAGGATCTATAAGCGTAACCGAGTTTTCAGTGGATATATCTTCTAATTTAATATGTAAACTTGCAATTGATAAAGTTTGGGCAGGAGCAAGTTGCTGCTGTAATTGAAACAGTGCATTCATTATTAAAAAGTTACGTTTAAATAAATTACGAGAAGGGTCCTTATCTAACACGGTTATGATACCGCTTTGTGATAACTCTGATGCTAAAGTGTGAACCTTCCATACCTGCTTTGTTAATAGTCGTTCAAAAATCTCATCTATAAGTGGGTTAAGCATTGTTTGAACTCTAGGTAATAGTGTATCTTGATAAAATAATTATATACACATGCGACTAGAGTTGTAAGTTAGCTTTCATGCGAAGCATGTGTTGTTTTAACGGATAAATACCAAGGATACATTTATGTTAGGTAAGTTTAAGCGGCTACTCTTTATTGCGTTTATTACTGTACTTGGCGTGGTATCTCATGTCTGTTCTGCTCAAGAGCCCTTACTTGAGCAATTTAATCAGGTTGATGATTGGCAGCAAAAGCAAGTAATAGCCAACCAATTACTCTCAACAGCACAATTAACACCACAACAGCGGTTAGCTATTTACAGTACAATGGCTGAGCGCGCATTCACTGAGAACGATTACTCATTGGCGCTCGATTTCTACCAGTCTCAAGAGCAGAATAGCAATATAAACGACTCTCCAGAGCAATATTTTCGATCTATAAAAATGCAAGGCGTGGTGTACTACTATCAAGGGTTAATGAATCAAGCGATTAAAGAGTATAGCCGTGCCTTGGTGATTGCAAAGCAGCTAAATAATGCGTTGAAGCAGGCCAACTTGCTAAGCAATATTGGTTTATCTTACTTTGATATGTACAACATGGAGCTTGCATTAGAGCATTACCAAAAAGCAAAAACCATTTATGAAACGAACGGGAATGCACAAGATAAAGCGGACATACTTCATAATATTGCGGGAGTATATATTAAATTATCGCGCTATGATTCGGCGTTAGAATTTTATCGTGAAGTGTTAGAGGTATTTCAACAACTCGATGACAAAGATGGCATTGCCCAAGTATATGGAAACATGGGTGTGGCCTACGTTGAGTCAGGGCGTTATCAATTAGCATTACATTATTATCAATTAGCTTTACGCTACTATCAAAGTATTAATGATGCTTATCAACTTTCCACTCGACATAAAAATTTAGCCAACTTAAACCTTAAATTAAATAAAATAGACACAGCCTATTATCATGCGCTTGCAGCGAAAGAATTTGCAGTTAAAGCTGATAATAAGACTCTTTTATTGACTGCATTACATGTTTTAGCAAAAGTTCAGTTAGTGAAAGGGGACATCAAGGAAGCAAGAGAAAATTTAAACGAGTCCTTTGCACTTGCTAAAAAATATAATAATGAGATGTTGGCTAAGGACGGGTTAGGCATAAACTCGCTTCTACTTGCAAGCGTGGGTGATTATGAGCAAGCTGTCGACATACACGAGAAATTTGTTGAGTACCAACAAAGCATAAAAAGTGAAGAGGTTGCAAAGGCACTTACTGTATTTCAAACACAGTTTAAAGCGAATCAACTCAATCAAGAAATCGTGCACTTAAAGCAAGAGCGAGACTTACAAGATTTAAAAATAGCAAAGCGTTCGCAACTTGCTATTTTACTGGCAATAGTAATGGTGCTTGGCTTAATTTGCACCATTGCATTGTATCGTCGAGCGATAGAGAAAAAGGCTAAGATTCAATTAGAAGAGCAAGTTGAACAACGCACACAGGAATTGCAATTTGTAGCACAAGAGTTGCGTTCAGCCAATGAGATTAAAAGTCAGTTTCTTGCCAATATTAGTCACGAGATTCGCACTCCTTTAACAGCTATTCTTGGGCAAACCGATGATCTCATCAATGGATTATACAAACCAAGCGAGTTACAAGATGAGCTATTAGTTATAAAAAAGCATAGTGATCATTTAAAAGATTTAATAAACGATGTGCTGGATATTAGTAAAATTGAAGCTAATAGGTTAGAGCTTCATTTAACTAAATTTGACCTCATTGAGTTGGTGAATGACGTGTATGAAATGTGCCAAGCGCATGCATCTCAAAAAGGCTTAAGCCTGACATTTGATAACCAATTAGAACCCAGCCATTGGGTTAAACTCGATTTAATGCGTGTAAAACAAATACTGATTAACTTGTTAACTAACGCAATAAAGTTTACTTATCAAGGTAGTGTAAAATTACGATTGAGCCAAACAGAGAGCGGGGTGCAGTTCAATGTGGTTGATACAGGTATTGGCATGAGTGTTGAGCAATTGAAAATGGTTTTTGAGTGTTTTCAACAAGGCGATAATACGATCAGCCGTCGTTTTGGAGGGTCGGGATTAGGGTTGTCGCTATCGCAACAACTAGCGATGATGATGGGCGGATACATCAGTGCACTTAGTGAACCTAATAAAGGCAGTGAATTTATTTTTAATCTGCCATGTAAACAAAAGAGCGCAGCCTCCTTATCAAGCCAAGTTATCAATAATGCTCAGCATGTTCAACTTCAGGGCAAAGTAGTTTTAGCAGAAGATCACCCTGATAACCGCCGTTTAATCACGCGCTACCTTACCTCTTTAGGACTTGAGGTGATTGCTCTGAGTGATGGTGAACAAGCGGTTGAGCAATGTTTACAACAGTATCCTGATATTGTTTTGCTGGATATTCAAATGCCTATTATGGACGGGCTTAGTGCTCTTGCGCTACTACAGCAATGTGGTTTTAGTAATCCAATTTACGCTTTAACTGCGAATGCTATGAGTCACGAAATTGATAACTATATTGCTCAGGGCTTTACTGGCTATTTAAGTAAGCCTATAGACAAAAAAGTGTTTTATAGTACTTTAGCCAGTCAGTTAGCAAAGAGTAACGAACAGCCCATAAATGAAAGCAAAGTTGATATGACGGATTTGACACAAAGCTTTATCAGCAGTTTTACCCAAGAAGCAAAGTCACTCAATGTCCACCTTCAGCAGCGTGATTATCAAGCGCTACAGCAAGACAGTCATCGTATTCTGGGTGCAGCTCAAATGTTTGCAGTTCAGGATATTATTCAACCAGCTTTAAACTTAGATAAAGCATTATTGAATAAAAGTACTGCATATGAGTTCGATAAGGTTGCTCCGTTAACGTTAGAGTTAATTAATGCATTAGAAGCGTACTCGTCAAAATAGCTCTATCTCACTTTCTTCTGCTGTTTCAGTAATAGTTTCTTCTTTGTGAGTGCGCTTTCTTGGTTGTGTATCAGGGGCATAATTGGTAACAAGGAAAAAACTGAATTTTTCTTCTAGGCTGGTGGCGAGTAAATGCAAGTCGTTACTAGAAACAGCCTGTATTTTAGAACTTGAAAGTGCATCAGAGTTCAGCTCGACTAACGAATTGATACTTTCTTGAGACTCATCCGAAAATTGTTTCTGATTACTCACCTGTTGGTTGATAGAATTCGACATTTCACTTATCTCAAGTACAGCAGTTTCAATGGCTGTAATTTCACTACTTGACGTTTTAGTAAGAGATACCGTCTGTTGAGCTTCATCCAGCGCTGTATTCATTAACGTATGGGCTAAATCAGTGCTATGTTGGATTTTACTGACCATGGCGCTTACTTCTTGTGTCGATTTACTCGTGCGTGAAGCTAAGTTTCGTACCTCATCAGCCACTACAGCAAAACCTCGGCCTTGTTCACCAGCTCTAGCAGCTTCAATGGCAGCATTTAATGCAAGTAGATTTGTTTGCTCAGCAATAGCATTAATGACCTCAATAACGGATCCAATATTATCACTGTCTTGCTTTAGTTGTTTTATATGTTCACTGGTTTGTTCAATATTACTTGCTAATGTGAGTAAGCTTGCTTGGCTCTTATCTGAATCAATACGTGTTTTTTTTACTGACTCTGTTGCATTGGCAACAGAGGTGTAAATTGTTTTAACGTTAACCCCAAGCTCACTCGAGGTGTTAAGCATTTTTTGGATCGTTTGGGCAAGATCTTGACCATGTGAATATTGAATTGTGGCTTTTTGGGTCATTGATGCATAGGTATCTCGTAGCTCATCAGCCATAGGTCTTAATCTATTAGATGAAATTTGTAACTCTTCAAACAGATGTTCAATCGTTGTTAGGCTGGCGTTGAGTGCTAAGCAAGAGGGTGGGATTGCGGGGTCACTTTCGTCAAATCGAAAAGTAAAGTTAATACCATCCTTACTGACTAAGTTCTCCATCAATACTCTTAGATATTTATCTGGCAGCGCTAACTTTCGTTTTGTAAGTAAATAAAAGAAATACACGGGTAACAATACAGTTAAATATAAAGTCATAATAGCAACAGAAGGTAAGTTAAATGAATAACAAATCACTCCAATACTGATAATTAAAAAGCACTGCAGGGCTATGAAGCTTTGGGTAATTGTCATTCTGATTTTCCTTTGTAAAACGCTATTGACCAACTTATTTTTCGAATGCTTAGAGTTGGTTTTCAATAAGTATAGTTAAAAAAGGCCGAACGACAAAAAATGTTTCACTACATACATGAATTTCAAGATATTGTGGGATATTCACTTTGCTTTGAGTGGAAGATAAATTGAGGGGGGATTGATAAAAACAAAAAAGCTCGCCATTAAGCGAGCTTTTCAACAGTATACTTATGCTTACTGACGTCTCATAGAGTCAAAAAACTCATCATTCGTTTTGCTCATTGATAGTTTATCAATTAAGAACTCCATAGCGTCAATTTCTGACATCTCATGAACAATCTTACGCAAGATCCACATTTTCTGAAGCTCATCAGGTTTTGTTAGTAACTCTTCGCGACGAGTACCTGAACGGTTAAAGTCGATAGCTGGGAAAACACGCTTTTCAGCAATCTTACGATTTAGGTGTAATTCCATATTACCTGTACCTTTAAACTCTTCATAGATTACTTCATCCATCTTAGAGCCGGTATCGATCAGCGCAGTAGCGATAATAGTTAAGCTACCACCTTCTTCAACATTACGTGCTGCACCGAAAAAGCGCTTTGGTTTGTGTAGTGCGTTTGCATCAACACCACCGGTAAGTACTTTACCTGATGAAGGAATAACCGTGTTATAAGCACGTGCTAGACGAGTGATTGAATCTAATAAGATTATGACATCTTTTTTATGTTCAACTAAACGCTTTGCTTTTTCAATTACCATTTCAGCTACTTGCACGTGACGACTCGCTGGTTCATCAAATGTTGATGCGATAACTTCACCTTTTACTAGGCGTTGCATCTCAGTAACTTCTTCCGGGCGCTCATCGATAAGTAAAACCATCAATGTCGCATCAGGGTGGTTATGGGTGATTGATTGAGCAATGTTTTGCAGTAGCATTGTTTTACCCGCTTTTGGCGGTGCTACTAATAAACCACGTTGACCGCGGCCGATTGGTGATGCTAAATCAAGGACTCGCGCAGTTATGTCCTCGGTACTACCGTTACCACGTTCCATACGTAACCGTTCGTTAGCATGTAGTGGAGTTAAGTTTTCAAAAAGGATTTTAGTACGAGAGTTTTCTGGTCTATCAAAGTTTACTTCGTTTACTTTTAGAAGAGCGAAGTAACGTTCACCGTCTTTCGGCGGACGAATAAGACCCATTATAGAGTCACCAGTACGCATGCTAAAACGACGAATTTGGCTAGGTGATACATAAATGTCATCAGGGCCGGCTAGGTAAGACGCTTCTGAAGATCTTAAAAAGCCAAAACCATCCTGAAGGATTTCTAATACACCACCGCCAAAAATGTTCTCTCCACTTTTGGCGTGGGCCTTAAGGATAGCAAAGATAATATCTTGCTTTCTTAAGCGGGCTACGTTTTCGAGCCCCATGGACTCAGCTAAGGCTACAAGTTCTTTTATAGACTTGTCTTTTAATTCGCGTAAATGCATATTGGTGGGTTCTTTATTACAGTTATCATACTCATATAATCGATATTGATTAGTGAGAGAGGTTTGTTGGTAAACTAAGGATTAGTTGGCTTTATAAACTAGCAGTTCACTGGCCCAGCGTCCAGTCTTTATACAAAATAAACGTAAAAAAAGGGCTTATCGCCCTTTTTTTAATGGGTATTAGATATTGTTTTCTAAAAACTCAACAAGTTGTGTTTTAGAAAGTGCACCAACTTTAGTTGCTGCAACTTGACCATCTTTAAAAAGAAGTAGCGTTGGAATACCACGAATACCAAACTTTGGTGGTGTACCCGCGTTTTGGTCGATGTTTAATTTACCGATAACAACACGGCCATCAAACTCGTCAGCTACTTCATTTAGAATAGGGGCGATCATTTTACAAGGTCCGCACCATTCTGCCCAAAAATCAACTAGTACAGGCTTGTCTGATTGTAATACGTCAGCTTCAAAGCCATCGTCAGTTAATTGAATAATTTTCTCGCTCATTGCGCTCTCCGATAAGTTAGGCGAATTATTTAATGCGTATTTAAACACTCTTGTTTCTTATTGCAAGTTTAAACGTTATGCTTAAACGCTATGACTAAGACACATTTGACCGATAAAAAGTTTTCAGACTTTGCTATCGCACCGGAAGTGGTTACCGGTTTAACCGAAAATGGGTTTGAATACTGCACTCCCATTCAAGCTAAATGCCTACCTTTTATTTGTGATGGCCGCGACATTGCGGGTCAAGCACAAACAGGTACAGGTAAAACACTGGCTTTTTTAACAGCTACATGCCATCGGTTATTACAATCTAGCAAAGCACCTAGTAAACATCCAAGAGCCCTGATCATGGCCCCTACTCGGGAGCTTGCGATTCAGATCCATAAAGATGCTAAAATTTTAGCGCCACACTGTAATCTTAACTTAGGTTTAGTATATGGTGGCGAAGATTATGAAAAACAACGTGCGCAGTTAGAAAAAGGCGTAGATATTTTAATTGGTACCACTGGCCGCCTTATCGATTTATATAAGCAAGGCTGCTACACCTTAAATGAAATAGAAGTTGTAGTGCTTGATGAAGCCGATCGCATGTTTGATTTAGGTTTCATAAAAGATATACGTTATATGTTCCGTCGTATGCCTGATACTTCTGAGCGATTAAACTTACTTTTCTCTGCAACGTTATCATACCGTGTGCAAGAGTTAGCATTTGAACACATGACTAATCCTGAGCATGTGCAAGTTGAGCCAGATGTAAAAACAGGTAAGCGAATTACAGAAGAACTTTTCCAGCCATCTCAAGAAGACAAGATTAAATTATTACTTACTTTAGTCGAAGAAGAATGGCCAGATAAAGCGATTGTTTTTGCAAATACCAAGCACAGCTGTGAAACAGTGTACGCATGGCTTAAAGAAGACGGACATCGTGTTGGTATGTTGACTGGTGATGTAAACCAGAAAAAGCGCCAATCAATCTTAGCGCAATTTACTAAAGGCGATCTTGATTTCCTAGTTGCAACAGATGTTGCTGCACGTGGTTTGCACATCCCTGAAGTAAGTCATGTATTTAACTTTGATTTACCAGATGATTGCGAAGATTATGTTCATCGTATCGGTCGTACTGGTCGTGCAGGTGCATCAGGTAAAGCAATTAGTTTTGCATGTGAGCAATACGCATATAATCTGCATGAAATTGAAGAATATATAGAACATAGCATTCCTTTATCGCATTATGATAAAAGTGCATTGCTTGATGATTTAACAAAGCCTACTATTCAAAGAAAGCGCAACTATTCGACAGGCCCTCGTAATCGTAGTAATAACGGCGGACGTAGACCAAACAATAGTTACCAAAAAGCACGGTCGTAATTTACGACCGAAGTAGAGTCGTAGTAGTAACTAGAGGTTTTTGAACGGTGGGGCAACTTAAACCGCAAAAAAATGTTTATGCAGTAATTGATTTAGGGTCAAACAGCTTTCATATGCTGATTGCTAAATCAATTGCTGGTGGCCTGCAAACTATAGGTCGAGTTAAACGAAAAGTCAGATTAGCGGCAGGGCTTGACGAGGATAATTTGTTAAGCGCTGAAGCTATGCAAAGAGGTTGGGAGTGTTTGGCACTTTTTGCCGAGCGCCTTCAGGATATTCCCAAAGCTAACATAACCATTGTTGCTACTGCTACCTTGAGGCTAGCAACAAATGCCGATGTATTCAAACATAAAGCAGAGCAAATCCTTTCTCACAAAATTAATGTTATCAGTGGCGAACTCGAAGCCCGCACAATTTATAAAGGTGTCGCGCATACTTCTTCTTGTTCTGGTCGCCAGTTAGTGATTGATATTGGCGGTGCAAGTACTGAAGTTGTTATTGGCAAAGGTTTTGATGCACTGCATTATAAAAGCCTTAACATGGGTTGTGTCACATACCTTGAGCGTTATTTTAAAGATTGCAAACTAAGTGATGCAAATTTCAATAATGCTATTTCAGCTGCAAAAGAGGTTGTTGCTGAAATTGCTTCAAGCTACAAAGCCGCAGGCTGGGAAATAGCGTCTGGTGCATCAGGTACAGTACAAGCAATTCAAGAGATAATGGTTGCACAATCATTAGATGAAACATTAAGTCTCGACAAACTACTTGAAATTAAAAAGCAATCAACGGCCTTTAACACAATTGCTGAGCTTGATTTACCAGGTTTGAGTGAAGAAAGAAGATTAGTATTTGTTTCAGGTCTTGCTATTTTAATCGCATTATTTGAGTCCCTTGAGATTGAAAAGATGGGACTAGCAGGTGGAGCGCTTCGCGAAGGCGTTTTGTATAGCATGATCCCTGAGTTTCATAATCATGATATTCGCAAGCGTACTGTTGATGCCTTTATGAGTCGTTATCATGTTGATCAAAAGCAATCAAATCGAGTAGCTGAATTAAGCAATCATTTAGCACATCAGGTTAGCGCACAATGGGTTGCTTTAGAACATGGTGGCTTTGCATTATTAAAGGCAATCGCTCAGCTGCATGAAATCGGTTTGCTAATTGAATATAAGCAATATCAAAAACACACTGCTTATATTTTAGAAAACACCGATATGCCAGGCTTTTCTCAGTCAGAGCATAAAATTATAGTTGCTGCTACCAATGCGCATCGCTCTGACTTACAAAAAGATGCATTTGAATATTTAGGATGTCATCAGCAATTAGCACAATACATAACAAGGCTTATTAGAATTGCTGTAATTCTTTCGATGCGTCGCCAAGACGACGTGCTACCTAAATTGAGCTTAACTGCTGATAATGAAGTGTTAACCCTTTCTTTTGAAGAAGACTGGTTAAAAGCACATCCGCTAATGGCAAGTGAGCTCCAGCTTGAGTCTAAACAGCAGGCAAAAGCAGGATGGGAATTTTTAGTTAAATGAAAAAGGCTCGAAAGAGTCTTTTTTTGTAGCAAAATACCGCACTTTGATTTAAAAATGTTCAAACAGTTCTTTTTTTCCAAAAGATCGAAAAAAAGGGTTGATCTGTTTTCGGATCTCCCTATAATGCGACCCCACTGAGACAGCAGAGCGCAACGCACAGCGGGGCACGAACTACTCAGAGAGTTAAATAAAACTTAAGTTTAAATTGTCGGAAGAAAGTTTAAAATTAAGTGTTGACTCGAAAAATAAAGGATGTATTATACGCATCCCTTGAGACGCTAAAGCGACTCAAGCGTTCTTTAACAATATAAAGCAATCATCTGTGTGGGCACTCGTACAGATTGAGTTCTAACAGCCAAGCTTAGTTCGCTAAGTGAGGCAAAAAATTTAGAGTCTCAATTGAAACTGAGTGACCAACAGCAATAAATTTATTTATTGCAGCACAGTCAATTCAATATCGAAAGATATTAAATAAATTCAGAATTCATTGAGCATGTCGGCTCTCTTTATGGGAGAAGACAGAAAAAACTTTTAATTGAAGAGTTTGATCATGGCTCAGATTGAACGCTGGCGGCAGGCCTAACACATGCAAGTCGAGC
>NZ_JBHZRV010000007.1:125085-247073 GCF_043641955.1 Pseudoalteromonas atlantica | reverse complement strand
TGCCGACTTAGCTCAGCTGGTAGAGCAACTGACTTGTAATCAGTAGGTCAACCGTTCGACTCGGTTAGTCGGCACCATTTATTTAGATAATTTGAACAGAGCAACTGACTTGTAATCAGTAATTCATTTAAGTTATCCGTTCGACTCGATTAGTCGGCACCATTTATTTAGTTATCTGTTTAATTAAACATTTAACAAGCACTGTTTAAGTGCCTCGATAGCTCAGTTGGTAGAGCAGAGGATTGAAAATCCTCGTGTCCCTGGTTCGATTCCGGGTCGAGGCACCATTTATATTAAAGCCCTGCATCCGCAGGGCTTTTTTGTTTATTATTTTAAATCCTCTAAGTTCTTCAATTGCCCCAAACTTCAAGCGCCTATTCTGATTATTGATATTCAAAAGTTCGAATGAATATGAGGGTTTTCGTATTTATTGAGTTGATGTGTAAATTATTTTGTGATCAATATGTTAATTCATGGCGTATTGATGCAACTTATAACTATATCGCTAAATATGTAATGTTATGTAAAGTGAATTGAGCAATATTCACTAAGGTGTTTGAATAACATTCATAAATAGCATTAACCAGGTTTTAATATGATTTGGCAACATAAGCCATCTTTATTGGCGATAAGTATTGTGCTGCTCAGCGGGTGTGCGAGTACTTTGAACCCACAAGAACGAAAGCAAGTACCTAATGCAATCCCTGTCCAGTGGCAACAAGCTGCTCTTGAGTCAGTTACTAAAGTGGATCACGTATGGTTTGATGATTTAGCCACGCCTGCTGTTGAGCAACTGGTTTTTAGTGCGCTTAAAAATAACCAGCAACTCATCCAAAGTCGATATGATGTAGAAATACAAAAACAACAACTCATTGTCTCAGGGTCAGCATTATGGCCGAGTTTGGATATATCCTCTCGCGTAGGTCGTAGTAAAGGGAACCGTCCTGTTAGTTATAACAACTCAAGCTCACTCACATTGGAGCTAGGCTATGAGATTGATTTATGGGGTAAACTTTCTGACGCAAAACGCAGAGATAATCTAAATTACTTAGCCCAGCAAGCACGTTACGAGCAGCAGAAACAGCAACTAGTTGCTGATGTTGTCACCAGCTGGTTCAATCTTATAAGTGCTGAGCAACTACTTGAGTTATTTAAACGCAGAGAAGCTAACACACAGCAGAATTTAGAAATTATTGAGTCAGGTTATCGCCAAGGCTTAAACCAAGCATTGGATGTTTATCTAGCACGAAATGAGTTAAATAATGAGCGTTCACGTATTGCTACTCAACGGGCCAATTTAACAAAAGCAGCTCGTACACTCGAGCGTTTGCTTGGTGATTATCCACGCGGAGCGCTCGAAGCAAATCAAGACTTGCCAGTTATTAAAGAAGAGGTTCCTTTAGGTATCCCTTCTGAACTAATCACTCGCAAGCCAGCATTGCGAGCTAGTTGGTATCAACTACTTGCTTCAGATGCATCACTGGCTTATGCCCATAAGCAGCGCTTTCCAAGCTTAAACTTATCAGCAGGAATAAGTGACAACACAGACAGGGTGAGTGATTTATTTTCGCCATCTAGCCTTGCATGGTCATTAATCGGTGGCATTTCAGCGCCTATTTTTAAAGGTGGTCGATTAGAAGCTAACGAAGAGATAGCAAGATTAAACACGCAAAAGCAAGAGCAAGCCTACCTAAATACTTTATATGATGCATTCGGTGAAGTCGAAAATGCCATTGCACTGCAGCAATCTTTACAGGCGCGTTATCAAAGCACGTTACAAGCTCAAGAGAATGCACTGGCAGCAGAGCAATTATCATTTGAGCAATACCAAAGTGGCTTAGTGAGTTACACCACAGTATTAGATGCACAAGCACGTTCGTTTGATGCTCAAAGCTCACTCATAGACATAAAAAACCAGTTATTAACCAATCGAATCAATTTACATGTTGCCCTAGGTGGCGATTTTGCAAAATCAAGATCCGCACAGGATGAGCAAGCATTATGAAAATCAATAAACAAAAAGTAATTATTCCAGCCGTTATTATTATTGCGACTGTATTTTTAATTATGTTTATCAAGGGTAACCCCCCTAAAGCATCACGTTTTTCCGCGCCGCCCAAAGCCAAAATTAATGTTGCAGTAGAACAGCTAAAACCTGTTGATTACACGGTACAAATTGATAGTTTTGGCACCGTAAAGCCACGAACCCAAAGTATGTTAGTGGCTCAGGTTGCTGGGCAAATTACAGCCATCAATGAGCAGTTCCGTGAGGGGGGATTTTTTGGCGAAGGTGATGTGTTATTACAGTTAGATGATCGCGATTTAAAAGCGGAAGTTAAATCGGCCCAAGCAAACCTTCTCAATGCAGAGCAAAACTTGTTTGAAGAACAAGCGCGAGGGCGCCAAGCCTTAACTGACTGGCAGCGTTTAGGCAATGAATCTGAGCCTAGTGTGCTGGTACTCAGAAAGCCTCAGCTAGCAGCAGCTCAAGCCCAAGTACTTTCTGCACAGGCACAATTAGAAAAAGCTCAGCTTAATCTTGAGCGTACAAAAGTAAAGGCTCCATACGCAGGACGGGTTTTAAGTCGTACTGTTGATGTTGGGCAAGTTGTATCTAATAACACGCAGTTAGCCACGATATTTGCAATTGATAGTGTTGAAATTCGCTTACCATTAAAAAATAAAGATCTCCCTTTTATAAACCTGCCAGAGCAATACACTGATGGTTCGACTAACGCGCGTGGTTCAGCCGTTAACTTTACCTCTAATTTAATTGGCGAGCAAAAGTGGCAAGGCCAGCTTATTCGCACTGAAGGCGCGATAGATGAAAGCGCACAGCAGCTTTATGTGGTAGCTAAGATTAACGACCCTTATAAATCAACCAGTAACAATCAATATCCGGTAAAAATTGGGCAGTATGTAAAAGCTAAAATTAATGGCAAAGTTGCCGAGCAAGTATTGGTCATTCCAAACAGTGCTATTTACCAAGGTACCTATGTATATGTTGTTGAAAATGGTGTGCTGCAACGTAAAGACATTGCTTTAGCATGGCAAAATGCAGAGCAAGGTATTGTCAGTAAAGGACTTGAAGCAGGTAGTCAGCTTGTGCTTACGCCGCTGGGTCAGGTGAGTTCAGGTACCCCTGTGCAAATTATTGGTGAGCAGACGAAGAAAGCCCAAAAACGAGGAGAGCAGCCATGATAGCTTGGTTTACCCGTAACCATGTGGCTGCCAACTTATTACTAATAAGCATTGTGCTGGGTGGATTATTTAGCATATCAGCCAAGTTACCGCTGGAGGTATTCCCTTCTTTTGTTTCTGATCGTATTAATATCAGTGTGAGCTTACGTGGCTCAACCCCTGAAGATGCTGAAAAAGGTGTCACGATACGCATAGAAGAGGCACTTCAAGATCTCGAAGGGATAAAACAAATATCGAGTCGTTCGTCTGAAGGCTCATCTCAAGTAAGTGTTGAGGTTGATACCGGCTATGACGAGCGCGAAATATTAGCGGATATTAAAAGCCGTGTAGATGCAATCAATACCTTTCCAGCGGATGCTGAAAAGCCAGTAATTGGTTTAATACAGCGAAAACGCGAAGTTATCGCGGTGACCGTTTCAAGCGATTACAACGAAAAAGAAACACTAGAATATGCAGAGCAAGTGCGCGACGATCTACTGCGTATACCCGCTATTACACAGGTTGAATTAAGCGGTGTACGTAATTATGAACTCGCAATTGAAGTGAGCCAAGATACGCTGCGCCAGTATGATTTAACATTGGCACAAATCTCTAATGCCATTGCCAACTCCAGTTCTGATATCTCCGCAGGTAATTTAAAAACTGAGGGGGGAGATGTACTTATTCGTTCAAAAGGGCAGGCTTATCGTAAAGATGAATTTGCTAATATTGTTATTAAAAACCAAGCAGATGGCACAATTATTCGCCTAAGCGACATCGCAACTGTCAATGATGATTTTGAAGAAACCCCTGTACGAACTCGTTTTAATGGTAAGCAGGCTGCGTTTATTGATGTGTATCGTATTGGCCCGCAAAGCGCGATAGAAGTGGCTGATGCGGTTAAAAATTACATTACCAGCGAGCAAGCTAATTTACCGCAAGGGTTTTATTTAAGCTACTGGGATGATGATTCACAAGTCGTAAAAAGCCGTATCGCCACCTTAACGAGTAATGCCTTACAGGGCGGTATTTTGGTGTTGGGCTTACTGACTTTATTTTTAAGACCCGCGATTGCATTTTGGGTGTTTATTGGTATTCCCGTGTCGTTTATGGGCGCATTTATGGCGATGGCTGCATTTGGCGTCACTATTAATGTAATCAGTTTATTTGGCTTTATTTTAGTGCTGGGGATTGTGGTGGACGACGCCATTGTCACGGGGGAGAACGTTTATACCCATTTAAAAACAGCTAAATCGGGAGAAGAAGCTGCCATTAAAGGGACTCAAGAAGTGGCAACGCCAGTGACATTTGGTGTATTGACGACGGTTGCTGCATTTTTACCTCTGGGCTTTATCGAAGGGGCGCGAGGTGCCATTTTCGCCCAAATACCTGTGGTGGTTATTCCTGTTTTATTATTTTCTCTTATCGAGTCTAAATTCGTGTTACCTGCGCATTTGAAATACATTAAATTGCGTCATCAAAAGGGTGAAGGCTCTAAGTTAGAACAGCTACAACAGCGATTCGCCGATGGGTTTGAGCACGCTATTTTAAAGTATTATCAGCCTGTACTTGGTCTAGCACTGCGCAATAAGCTGGCTACAGTGAGTTTGTTTATGGGGGTATTCTTAATCATCCTAACCATGATCACCAGTGGATGGACTAAGTTTATTTTCTTCCCGCGTATTCCCAGCGAAACTGTGCGGGTTAATTTAACCTTCCCAGCGGGTACACCGTTTGAAGTGACCAATAAATACATTATTGATATGTCAGACAAAGCCCGTGAGCTGCAAAGTAAATACCGAGATGAAGAAACAGGTGAAAGTATTATCCTTAATATTTTGGCCAGCACAGGTGGTAGAGGCGGCGCAGCTAACTCAGGCAGTGTTCGTTTTGAAATCACTCCTGCCGAAGAGCGAGAGTCTGATATTGGCTCACGAGAGTTAGTAAAAGAGTGGCGGCAACTCATCGGTGTGATCCCTGGGGCCGAAAGCCTTACATTTAGGGCTGAAATCGGCAGAAGCTCTAGTCCGATTGATATTCAGCTATCTGGAAATTCAATTGCAACATTACAAAAAGTGGCTGAGCAAATTAAACAACGTTTAGCAACTTACCCAAGTGTGTTTGATATTGCCGACAGTATGTCTGATGGTAAAGAAGAGCTGCAAATCGAGCTAACTGAGCAAGGTTTGGCGCTTGGCCTCAATAGGGTTGATGTATCAAGGCAAGTACGTAACTCATTTTTTGGTGTTCAAGTACAGCGCATTCAACGTGGCCGTGACGACGTGCGTGTAATGGTGCGTTTACCGATTGATGAAAGGCGCTCAGTTGCAGACTTAAAAGATATACTAATTCAAACCCCGAGTGGCGGGCGAGTGCCGTTATCGCATGTCGCGACTTTAGTGCCGGGTCAAAGCCCATCAACAATCAGTCGAATTGACCGTTATCGCACGCTCAATGTCTCGGCC
Source organism: Pseudoalteromonas atlantica (assembly GCF_043641955.1). Classification (GTDB taxonomy): domain Bacteria; phylum Pseudomonadota; class Gammaproteobacteria; order Enterobacterales; family Alteromonadaceae; genus Pseudoalteromonas; species Pseudoalteromonas atlantica_A. Next base: position 241,428 of record NZ_JBHZRV010000007.1, on the reverse strand, counting down.
GATGTAGAAAAAACCGACACTAATATGACTGTATTACAAGCGGATTTAAAAACGTATTTAGACGAGCTAGTACAGCAATACCCTGGGATTAGTCACTCGCTAGACGGCGAGGCTAAAGAGCAACGCGAATCGTTTGGCTCATTACTGTGGGGCATGGTGTTTGTATTTTTTGTTATCTATGGCTTGCTTGCGATTCCATTTAAATCATACTTACAACCATTAGTCGTGATGAGCATAATCCCATTTGGCATGATTGGCGCTGTCATCGGGCATTGGATCATGGGGATGGAGCTGACCATTATGAGCCTGCTCGGTATGCTGGCATTGATTGGTGTTGTGGTGAATGACTCTCTAGTATTGGTTGATTTCATTAATAAAAAACGTAATGAAGGGCTTGAGTTAATGGAAGCAGTGAAAACAGCAGGTGTTGCACGTTTTCGCCCTGTCATGTTAACCAGTTTAACTACCTTTATTGGCTTAATGCCGCTACTGTTTGAAAAAGCCACACAAGCACAATTTTTAATACCTATGGCAGTAAGCCTTGGCTTTGGCATTATCTTTGCGACATTTATTACCTTGTTACTGGTGCCAGTAAATTACATGTTGATGGAACGCTTTCAAGGTTGGTTTAAGTAGTTAACAATCAATATTACGCTATAAAATAGACAAACAAAAATGCCGCAATTAAGCGGCATTTTTTATAAACAAGCTATTACTGGGTTACAGAGATAGCGTTATTTCTTGTATCGCTCAAACCATGCTAGCGTGTGCTCTACTTTAGAGATCATACGAGATGGGCGTCCTGCAATACCATGGGGTGAACCCGGTACACGAATAAGAACCGTATCTACTTTTTGTAACTTCAGCGCTTGATAAAACTGCTCAGATTCTGAAATCGGCGTACGGCGGTCTTCTTCACCTGTCATCAGTAATGCTGGTGTTGTCACATTGCCAACTAATGATAAGGGTGAACGCTGCCAATAATGCTCAACATTATCCCACGGCATGCCCGGGAATTGATTGCGGATTTGGCCGATATAGCTGTCAGCCGTTAATGTTTTACTCAGCCAATTAATTACCGGTTTGGTGATTGCCGCCGCGTTAAAACGATCGGTTAAGCCAATGGCGTAAGCTGCGGCAATACCTCCAGCAGAGCCACCTGCAATAAATAAGTTTGCTTCATCAATAAATCCTTTGGCTATCATGGCATCAACCGCCGAATTATGATCGGCAAAATCTTCTTTTGAGCTATATTTTCCATCGAGTAATAAGGCAAAGTCTTTACCGTAACTGGTTGAGCCTCGGTAATTTACATACACCACCACATATCCTTCACTAGCGTATCGTTGTAGCTCAGCTGTAAAACTGGGTCCGTAGGCAAGGTGTGGGCCACCGTGAATTTCAAGCAATAAAGGGTACTTTTTGGTTTTGTCGAAATCAGGCGGGGTAATGTACCAACCTTGAATATTTTCATTATCAAATGATGACTTAACGTTTAACTCATGGACCTCGCCCAATTGTTTGTGCCCGAGTAAGTCTTCATTTAAAGCGGTTAAGGTTTTGCTTTTTCCTTTGTATAAGTAGGCTAAATCAGCTGGGCGTTGACTACTGCCTTGGGTATAGGCAATTGCTCCATTTTTAGCGAGACTGAAACTACCACTGATATACGGACGACCGATTGAAGTGCCTGATAGTGAATCAACGAGGTCGGTTACTTTGCCTTTGAATGATAATTTTGCCAGTTTGCGCTTACCAAAGTCGTCATATTGAATCACAAAATCACCTTTACCTGACCATTTGTAATCAGCAACGGAGCGGTCAAAGTTATTACTGACATGGGCAATTTTATTACTACTTTTAGTAATGACATTAAGCGTTGAATTTATATAAGGAACAGGTGCATTATCACGGGCAATAAAAGCAATTTGTTTGCCATTTGCTGAGTAAGTCGGGCTAGACTCTCGCCCTGGCAATTGAGTTAACTGGGTATAAGCACCTTGGTTTATATCAACTTCATATAAATCAGATTCAGTAGTGCGGTACTCCCAATCTGCATGTTGATCTGATGAAAAAGCAATTTTGCTATCATTAGGAGACCACGCAAGTGGCCCATAATGCTGGAAATTCCCAGTCGTTAACTGCCGCGCTGTGCCGCCATTAGCGGGTACAACAAATACATGACGATAGGCTGGCTCTAAAAAGCCTGAACCATCCGCTTGATAGCGCGCTTTTTCATAAACCTTTACAGGGTCTGACCAAGATGCTCCTTTTGGTTTTTTAGGTAATTTTACTGACTTCACAAAGTCTGTTTTACCGGCAGCTACATTCATGGTAAATGCGATATTGTTAGCATTATTAGACCAGCTTAAACTGCGAATTGACTTAGGGAGCTGCGTTAATAACGCTAATTTGTCTTGTTCTAACCAATAAACATAAAGTTGATTACTGCCGCTTCGATTAGAAGTAAACGCGATTTTTTTAGAATCAGGTGACCAAGTCGGTTGCCCGTAATTGTGTTCGTCAGCGAGTAGTGGGTAATGCTGATTTTGTTTTACATCGTACAGCCAAATACTGCGTTTTGCAGAATCTTTCATGATGTCATAACCACTTCTTAGATAAATGATTTTCTTACCATCAGGGCTTATTTGTGGATTGTTCACATACTCTAGCTGGAAAATATCTTCGGCAGTGAAGGTGTCATTTGCGTAAAGGTTTACACTGTAGGATGCACATAGCAGCGCCGAGCTTAACGTTAGTAATGCATTTAATTTCATAGTTTTTCATTTTTGTATAATAAAACACCATCCTATGACGCCCCAATTTTTTGGACAAGATAATTGAGATTAATCAGCACGCCATTAAGTTAAATGGCAATACACTAATGGGATTATTTTGGAGTGAAGGGGTGAGTGTTTACTTAAATTAGGAGAATCATATTTGCTTGAAAAAATGCCGCTGAATCGCGGCATTTTTATCAATAAACGTTCTTAGCGCTTGATTATTTGATGGCTTTTTTCACTTCGCGCCAGTCAATAATCTTAAAGTTTTGTGGTTGTAGCGGCATGCGGTTGTAGCCGTCTTGCACTATAAGCATGCCTTCAGGGTAGCCCGGTAAAGCCGTTGCTGTAACGGTTAAGCCGTCTGTTTCACCTGCGCCATCAATGCCTTTATCTAGGTTAGCAATAACATTAAACTTACCTGCAAAGCTTAGGCTAGGCTGTGTATCACCTGAGATTTTGTAAAGCACATAGCTATTATCGCCTTGGCTTGATACCACTAAATAGCGCTCATCATCGCCATGATAAATTTCCATGCCTTCAACATCTGCCACCAGCTGCTCATTAACACTTTGTAGCTTTACTGCTTTGTTACCAGAGGTAGGCTCTGCGCCGATATACCAAATACCTGCATCTTCTTCGCCTGCAAATAGTTGGCCTAGTTTATCATCAGCACTACAGCCTTCAGGTTGGCTTGGTAGGGTAAACTCTCTAACCAGTTCACCGCTTAGGTTATCTTGCTCACCCGTGAGTTTATATTGCTGGAATAAACCTGATTTATCATTAACAAACACGTAATGGCCAGAATCAGACGAATACATACACATACCGTAAATCTCAGGTAGGTTAGTCGCGATTTCTGTTACATGGTTTACTTGGTTTTCTCCATCAACAGTAAATACGCTAATGCTATTAAGCGTACGGTTGCTGGCTGTGATCCAAGTATTGGTCTGGTTGTTTATACCTTGATGTTGACGCACATCAACGTTATTTAAACGCCCTATATTGAGTGATTGTACTTTGTTACCAGCAAGATCATAAACCATCAAGCCACGGCGTTTATCTGTGCCTAAAATTAAGCTGTTTTTAGCGTCTTGCTCATTTATCCAAATTGCCGGGTCATCCGCTGCATCACCAAACGCTGCAACTGGTGTTGTTTGTGCGCTGGCATGAAGGTGAGTCATGGTAACTTTGCTGTTTGAGGCTGTAGTTTGCGCAGTGAAGTTAACGTTTGCTTGAATATAGGCACCTGTTTCATCATCAATTAAAACCAGCTGCGCTTGATTGTCATTAATAAAGCTCGCTGCAACAGACTCAATAGTGTGTTCACCTGACAGTGACCATTGGCTAAGCGTGTCTGTTTGGGCTTGGTAGGCATAAACCATACTATCGTCAGTGGCGCTGAGCCATAAAGTACCGTCTTGTGATACCGATAAAGCTCCAATTTCAGTTTTTAATTCGCCGTATGGCTGTACTAAAGCCACAGGTTGCTTATTGGCATCTGATTCTGCATCAGCATTGATAGCCCACACTCCGAGCTCTGCTTCACCCACATACAGAGTTTTGGTGTCATCATTAACAGCACAGCCTGAAGCCTCAGTGACCGCAGAGAACTCACGTACTGCGATATTTTTAGCTTGGTTAGTGGCTAAATCATAAATAACAGTTTCGCTGATCAGGCCTCGAACATCCGGCACAAACGCTGATACAGTCTCGGTATTGCTGTTTTTAAATAAACACACTGCATCAGGCTGGGCTTGAGGCGGACTAATACGAGTGAGTTCATTTAGCTGCCAAGTTTGGCCATTTTTTATAAGCTTAAAAATGGCTACGTTGTCTTGGCTTTTATCAAGACTGGCGAGTAAAAATTGCTGCGCTGATAATTGTTTTAGTGAAATTGACTCAAAGTTACCGGCTAACAGCACACTGCTTTTCTCGTTATCGGCAAATAATAAGCCTTGGCTTTCGCTCGCCATTAGCCATTGATTATTACCAAGCGCTGCTGCTTGTGAACCTTGCATGTTTTGTTGTGGGCCAAATAACTTAGCCTCAACAGCCGGCTTTGCTATTTCTGTCGTGTTTTGCGTATCGTCATTACTTGTACAACCGCCAAGCGCAGTTACAAGCACAGCACTTGTTAGTACCGCTGAAATTGTATTTAGTTTAAAGTTCATTCTTTTATCCTTTACTTATCTATGTGCTTTTCAGTGCTAAAACGTACTTCACCAAGGTGATTAATCGCGCTTACACTGAGAGTTTCGCCATTGATAGAGACACTTAAAAAACCAGGTGTTGCTTCTGCGTAGCGGGTAAATTCACGCTGTTTTACAAACCGTGCTTCACTGCCACCACCAGAGACAAAGTGAGCCACCTTGCTATTTTTTGGTTGATTGTATTGCAAGTCGTGCTCGTGCCCTGCGATATAAGCGTGCACGTTATGACGCTCCAAAATAGGTTCTAAAATGTCGCGAAGCCCTTGGTTGCGGCCAAAGCGTTTGCCGCTTGAGTAAAGTGGGTGATGGCCTACCACAATTTTCCATTTTGCTTTACTGCCAGCAAGTTGGGTTTCAAGCCAAGTAAGCTGGGTTTTATAGCCTTGTCCTTGGGTTGAACGGTATTTATCACGGTCTTTATATTCAGGCTGAATCGGATTGGTATCTAAAAAAACCATTAACACTTGCTCATTGTTTTCAAGCGCAAATGTTTTACTGTAGTACCTTGCAGGTAACTGCCAGCGCTGGCTTTTTTCTGTGTAGTCAATTTGTGCTTGGGCATTGCCCAAGTAATCGTGATTACCTAACACAACATACCAATCTTCAAATGTGTGCGGGCCATGGTAAATATCTTCATAAGCCGATTGCCAAAGAGGATCATTCACACTTGCCACCCCGTTAGGGTAAAAGTTATCACCGGTCGAGACGATAAAATCGGCATCAGTTTGGTACATGGCTATTTCTAGCTGATGAGCCACTTCTTTTTGATAAAAGTGGCCATTGTGTCCCCAATCACCAATAACCATAAAGTTAAGGCTGTTGGGCAGCGTAGTTAACTTAGCTATTTTTTGTTGTTGATAAAGCGCATCTTTATAAATAATGGGCTCGTCTGCACTAAGCGCTGATGAGCTCAGTAGCGCGGCCATTATGAAAGACAATTTAAACATGTTCTAACTCCAAAAAAGCACGTAATAGCAAGCCATTACGTGCCTAAAATGATTATGCCTGCTATTAAAATGCGTAACGCAACATTAGTTGAATCACTGGGCCTGCTTCTTCAGATTCAAGCTCGTATTCATCAAAGTCACGATTGTTTTGATCATTAAGCGAGTCAAACTTGTTGAAGACTTCATCTTTACTGGCATCAAGTAAGTTTGAACCAACTAGGCGAAGGGTTACGTCATCCCAGCGCTTTTCAACGAAAAGCTCTAAATCAGCACCGTAAGAGGTGGTAACTTCTTCACCCACAAAGCGTCCGTATGCATCACCTTGGTTACGGTAAGTTGCACCAAATGATGCACGCAGTGTTGGTAAATCGTGGATAAAACCTACGTTATAAACATAATCGGATTGGTCGTTAAATTTACGCTTGCCAAAACTGTCTTCAACTTCACTGTCGAGCCAAGAGTAGTTTAAGAAGATACCTGTGTTAGGCATGTTCAATGCGCTCAGTGGTGTTGATAAATCAAACTCAATACCTTGTACTGTGCCGTCGCCGGTATTTTGTGGTTGCAGTACAAATGTGCCTTCACCTTCAGAGCCTTCAACACCGGTACTGGCAATTTCAATAAGGTCGCTAACATCGCGATAGAACAGGTTTACACCAACAACACCACTTTTACCTAAACGGTATTCGTAACCTAAATCGATACCCCAAGAAGATTCTGGCTTAAGGTTTGGGTTACCTAAAAAGTCATTATCGGCGAGCTCTTCTTCAAGTAAGGCCGGTGTCATGTAGTCAAAGTCAGGGCGACGTAAGCTACGTGCAACAGAGGCGCTTACTCGGCCGTTATCACTGACGCTATAACGAAAGTGAGCTGACGGTAAGAAAAAGTCATAATCATTCTCGGCAGTTACGCCCTCGTTGGTATCGGTAATGCTTGAGTCAGTTGACTCCCAGCGCACACCCATCTCCCACGAGAACACATCCGCTTCGTGCTTGATTAGCGCAAATAAATCAAAACGGTCTTCTTCAAGCGTATTAACACCGCCGTCTACTGCTTCAAATTCGTTATTAAATTGCGCTAACGACATTGGCGTCTGGCTAAATTGATCCCAGCCAGTAAGTGTTTGCTCACTTTCATCTTCAGCTTCAAAAATTGCTGTGTCACGCTCTTTACCTTGCACAAAAGCACCAAACTGAACTTCTTTTGAATCACCTACCAGCAAGCTGTGCTGCCATTGTAAAGACCACTCTTTATCATCAATATCAACGGTTTCTTCAGCTTCTTCAAACACCATAGGAAGTTCTGAGGTATCAAGTTCAACTTCTTGCTCGTAAACAGATTCTTCAAAGCTGGCATAGCCTACTTTAAATTTGCTGGTGCCGCCCAGTAGGGGTAATTCATAGCCAGAATTAATGTTGTAGTTGGTTTGATCAATAAACGAAACGTTTGCGTTATCTGACAGTAAATTGCCGCCTTCAACGACAGAGCCAGAGGTTGCAGTGGGGTCGTCGTATTCAAAAGAGCGTTCGTCTTCAGTACGGTCGGTATCAACCCACATGGCGCTAATATCAAACTTGCCGCCGTTATCAAATACCTTTTCAAAGCTGGCATTTAAAGAGGTGTCATCGCCATCACGGGTATCAGATTGATCTTCGCGGTTATCAAAATCGTCTGTTGCGTAATTAGGGTTATTTTCAGGGCTATCGCCATAACGTCTGCTTGATTTTTGTTTTGGGTTATAACGACCTTGTAAATTAGCGCCTAATAGTAAACGGCCACCTGCAAACTCAGTACCGTAAACGCCCGCAAAGCTTTCTTTTAGTTCGCCGTCATCATAACGTAAACCACCAGCGCGAATGTAACCGCCGTCTAAGCTGTAGCCATCGCGAAGTACAATGTTGAGTGTTCCCGCAATTGCATCGGCAGAGCGGTTGGCACTTGATGAACGAATTATTTCTACACGCTCAATTAATTCTGCTGGAATACGGTCTACAAAGAATGAACGGTCAGCACCAGCGCCCGGTACTTCTTCGCCATTGATAAGTACTTTTGTGTAAGCTGGGCTTAAACCGCGCATACGTGCGCCGTCAGATTCCAATACGTCAGATAAAAAAGTAACACTAGGAACACGCTTTAATGCATCACCCGCGGTGAGTGGTTCAAAGCGTTGAAAGTACTCTTGTGAATACTCAAGCGTTGGCGCTAGTTCTTGCGAGCGGTTGCGATAACCAATCTCACCATAGACCACTAGCTCTTCAGAGACCTTTACTTCAGGTTCTCTTGGCGATGTTTGTTCTTCTGCATTCACGCTAACACTAAATTGGCTCAGTGCTAATGCCGCTACAACAGCATTTAACTTAAATTGTTTCATTGATTTGCTCCGGTTGTCCTTGGTTTGGTGAGCAAACTAAAAAAAGTTAATGACGCTAATGTGACAGTTTTACAGTTAATACCTAACAAAACCCCAACTTAGAGCTTTTTAAAGAGATAGTTGAGCTGTTTAAACATGGCTCCAGAGCACTAGAAATGGTTATTACTAAGTTAAATACCTATAAATTTTAATCTCAATGTCATATCAATGAGCCAAAATGACCCTGACGAATAAAGCATGACTGCGCTAGCATGCAGACCAACATAGACTAAAGAAGCCACCCTAATGCGATATAACCTATTTACCAGCCATGCAAAATTAACCAACACTATCATTTTATTATTGGTTATTGCTGTAGCAATATGCGCTTACTTTGGCGAACTTAAGCAATGGCAAGAAATTGCGTGGCTCGATATTGTTGGTGAGGGCGGTATTGTGTTGATGACCCTCAGCTGGATAGTTGCATTACTTATTTCACGCCCGCCAGGCAAAGTAACCACCTTATTGGTGCTAGGTTTGGGTTTGTTTATGTTCTCAGCCACGCTCGATTTACTCGATGAGTGGTTAAAGCAACCTTCACAGTTATGGCTCACCTGGTTTGAATCACTGCCAGCGCCGTTTGGTATGTCGCTTACCAGCGTGGGGCTTTATTATTGGCATCAAGAACAGTTTGTTTTAAATCGCCAATTGCGTCGTCGTGAAGCGCATTTAAGAGAGCATGACAAAGTCTGCCCTGTAACAGGGTTATACCGAGTTAACTACTTACATTCACTTATGCAGCAACGACAAACAGAGCAGCAAGCCGCCACTTTAGGTGTTATTGATATTCGTGACTTTGCAAAGTTTAATGCGCAGTTTGGTTTTAGTGAAGGTGATAGATTATTGCGAGAAATCAGTGATTTATTAGTAATGAACTGCCGGTTAAACGATGTGCTATGTCGCTATGCCGGTGATTGCTTTATTGTGCTTATGCCGGGTACCAGCCAAAGCCAAGCCAAAGAGTTATTAGCGCAAATGAAAGCGGCGCTTAATCATTGTGCGTTTAAAGTCGCAAAAAGCAAAGGTGCCCAGTTTCAGCATATTTTAACTGCCACAATGACAATGGATTTAGCGCAAGATCCAGTGCAGCAAACCAGCCAGTTACATCAACAATTACAACAACAAAAGGCGCTCGTAGGTGCAGCAGTATATTAGCCTAGACGATAAATACCTCAGCGCCGAGGGAATTATCACTGCGCTGGTGGAGCTTGCTCAAGGACGAGGGATCCCGTTGCATAAGTTGCTGCGTGGTACAGGTATTTTTGAGCAAGATTTATATGACCTATCACAGCGTTTTAGTTTATCGCAGCTATTGGCTTTAATTAGCCAGTTTAAAACCTTAATGAAAAGTAACGACAGTAGCTTTTTACTGGGTCATCAACTGGTTAATGATTTTAGCCCAGCAATGCAAAGTGTCCGTTTAAGCCCGACCCTTGGTGCTGCGCTAAAACAATTGCAACATATTCGCGCCACATTAGCCCCTTTATTTTTTACTCGTAAGCATATTTTCCAAAATGACTTCTATCTGTACTTGCAGCCAAGTATCGGTATTGACGAATCGCTAAAAAATTATTGTTTTGAAATATACAGCGCTGCGTTAATGAGCTTACTAAAAAGAATGAGCGATCACTACCCGCACTGTTATTTTGACTTTACCTGTAAACGCCCGCGGCATATTCAAGAGTATGAGCAGCATCTAGGTTTGCGGGTACGGTTTGAACAACCCTATACTCGTTGGCACTTTGATAAACAACTGCTTAAGTGCCCAAACCCAGAGTCGAGCACATTGCGCTGGCAGCAGCGCATAGCGCAAAGTGAGTTACATAAGAATGTATCACAGTCTTTTGTTGAGGCTGTTTGCCAGTGCATTTACCGTGATAAAAACAACAGCCTTGCTAACAGTGCTGAGCATTTTGCCATGAGCTCTGCTACGTTTAAACGTAAGTTAAAACAACACGGTGTCAGTTATTCGCAATTACAAGATGAGCAAAATAAACTTAAAGCACTGCATTTACTTGGTGTGTGCCAGCAAGGCAATGAACAAGTCGCGATGCGATTAGCATTTTATGATATTCCTAATTTTCGCCGCGCTTTTAAGCGTTGGACCGGCATTACGCCGAGTCAGTTAAAAATATAATAGCCAATTTTAGCCACCCTAAGTTAGACTCATGTTATTACAATCTTTTATCGAGTTTTAATATGATTGAGTATCCTGTTGATCAACTCCCTCAGCTTATTGATGAGCTATTACAGTGCGACACCACAGCACGAAAAAACAAATTATTAGCAGATGCTAAAGAAAAACTCTCCACCGAGCATTTATCGTTATTATTCGAAGCCTTGCCAAAAGAGCAGCGCTTGGAAGTCTGGGAGTTACTTGATGAAGACACCCAACACGAAATATTTATCAACCTAGGTGGCGATAGTTGTCGTTGGCTATTACAAACCTTAGATGAAACCCAAGGTTTTAAATTATTAGACGAAGTAAGCGTTGCTGAGTTACTTGAACTGGAAGAGTTTATTCCCGAACGGTTTATTGCATACGCTCGCCAGCAACTCGATGAAGTACAAACCAAGCAATATGAATTAGCACAGCAATTTGATCCTGAGCAATTGGGTCACTGGCTTGATTTTGATGCTTTAAAAGTATCAGAAAAGCTCACCGTAGGTGGCGCACAAAAGATTTTACATAAAGGATTACCGCAATTTACCGAGGTCATTTATTTAGTTAGCCGTAAAGGTAGTTTAATTGGTGAAGTGAGCGTAAACGCGTTATTTAAAGCGGATGACGCAGATTCATTATTAGATTATGCCAACTTAGATGTAGCTTCACTGCACGCAGACGATGACTTATACGAAGCAGCAGAAGTCGTGATCCACAGTGAAAAAATGGCCATGCCGGTGGTCAATGCTGACAATAAACTACTTGGCCGATTAAAAGTATCTTCAGCCTACGAGTTACGCCAAGAAGTGACCGACGAAGCAGCGGCTAAAGCAGGTGGTTTACGTGAGGATGAAGACTTGTTCTCAAGTGTTGCAAAGTCAGCGAAAAACCGCGGTATTTGGTTAGGTATTAACTTAGCAACAGCCTTTTTAGCATCGTGGTTTATTGGCTTGTTTGGTGCCACTATTGAGCAAGTTGTAGCCCTTGCGGTATTAATGCCAGTGGTTGCCTCAATGGGTGGTATAGCGGGTAGTCAAACACTTACCGTAATCGTGCGTGGTTTGGCACTAGGGCAGGTGACCGATTCAAACCGCAAAGCGTTACTGAAAAAAGAGTTACGGGTAGGGGCTGTTAATGGTTGTGTATGGGCCATCGTGATAGGTGTGCTGACTAACCTTTGGTTTAATGACGTTATGCTTAGTATCACTATTACGGTCGCGATACTTTTAAATTTGGTGGCAGCATCATTGTCTGGAGTTATTATTCCGTCAATTTTAGACAAAATGAAAATAGATCCTGCGTTATCGGGGTCGGTTATTTTAACCACGGTTACTGATATTGTGGGTTTTGTTACCTTCTTAGGTTTAGGTAGTTTGCTATTACTTTAATGTATTAAAGTGAATAAAGGTAATGGCCTGTAAAAATTAATATGATATTAAATGATTTGATAAAGCAGTCATTTACATCGAAAATCATGTTTTTCTACTATTTTTGAAAAATTAGCTCTACAGCTTTGTTAACATACGATTAATTCATGTTATTGTAGGAATAATTATACACAGGCACAAAATGTAATGACTAAAGCATACCTTTATTTGCCATTATTTTATTTTTTTATATGTAAAGTTGCATTTGCTTCTGAGCACTTTAGCGATCATGAACAATATTGCTTAACCTTATCTACCGATAATTGTATTGAGCACATTGAAACCGCATTAGAAAGTGAGCCGCAATTTACTAAATCCTGGTATAAGCTTAAATCGCTTCAAATTGATTACCTATACGACACCTTAAATTTTGATGAAATTATCGTTCAAGTTGAGCCATTAATTGATTTAGAATCAACTCCAACGGTATTCAAAACCCAGCTATATTTTTATTACGCCAAAGCAATTTCACGCACAGACAAAGAACAAGCCATAATTTATGCTAACAAGGCCATTGCGAAGCTCGAAAATATGTATAGTGCGTTTGAAAACCCCTTTAGATTGCTTGAGCTTGCAAATTTACATTATGTTTTTGGTGATAAGGAACGCTCGTATAACTTGCTTTTGAATATTGGTAGCCGGTTTGCAAAAAGCAGAGACCCTATTTTTCATTTTGAACTTAATGCCAATAAAGCCAATGTGTTTCATAGCTGGGGAAATTTAGAAAAAGCACTTAAGTTTCGGTTACTAGCACTGGACGCAATTATTAATACCGATCATAAAAGTAAAATAACGTTGGCAATCGGCAATGTTGCCCGTACTCACCAATTACTAGCGAATTATGATTCAGCAATAAAATACTATGGTGACTCGTTTGCATACATGCAATACCCCAAAAACACAGGTACTCATGCGGTTTATACACTAAGAAGTGCTGAGGCGCATTGGCAAAGTAAACGCCACGATAAAGCGGCAGCTATGTTGAATGAGGTAGATAAAACGCAACTTAAACAAGGGCATTTGAATCTCTACATGAAACTAAAAAAAGACTTAAACTAACCAAAAAGCCCACTGCACTTCTTTAAATTAATAAAAAACACCTCTTACACTTTGTTCTTATAGTGTAAGAGGTGTTTTCTCAATTTATTTAAAATCTAGAGTGTTTGCGTTTTTATTAAATGACAAAAACCGTATCAAGCACTGGTAATGACTTTATTTCTACCGTCTGTTTTTGCTCTGTAAAGTGCGGTGTCTGCAGCGCAGACTAATGCTTCACTGGTGCGGTATTGATTATTAAATTCGCACGCAATACCTTGGCTCACACTAATTTTTACACCAGGTGGTAGGCCAATATCATTAAATGTCATTGCATTTATTTGTTGCTGAATACTCTTAGCAACCACGTTAGCACTTTCGCGGTTGCAACGCGGTAATATAATAGCAAACTCTTCACCGCCGTATCGCGCTGCTAAACAATCTCGAGAAGGCGTACAATTTGATATAACCTTGGCTATTTTTTGTAGGCATTTATCGCCTTTAATATGGCCATAAGTGTCGTTAAACTTTTTAAAGTGGTCTACATCGATGAGTATACAGCTCAAAGCTTGTTTACTTTGAATGCTGTCAGCCCAATATTTTTTTAATGACTCATCGAGCGTTAGTCTATTCGCTAAGCCTGTTAAATGATCGGTGGAAGCTTGTATTTTCAATTTATTATACATTGCTTTATGTGAGCTAAGATCGTGTAATACACACACATATAATTTTTGTGCACTGGATATACTATTTGGCATGCTTGACAGTGATAAGTCTGCTTCAATAATACTGCCATCGGCTTTATTTATTTTTACTTCGTTGGGGCCAAAGTTAAGTCGCGTGTCTTTTATGTCTAACCAGTTTAATAATGTATACATGTATTTGTCGCGATCAGTATTATATAAAAAGTCCAGTATACTTTTACCAATCAACCCTTGTTGTGAGTCCCCCAATAACTGAGCAGCTACCGGGTTAACAAACTCAAAACTACCGTGCTGATCAATCACAAAAATGCCTTCGGCAGTGCCATTAAATAATTCGATTAAGGCGCCAAATTGCAGATGAGAAAGTGAAGAACAAAGGCTACTGCCGACTTGATCTTTTTGTGCATGTGTAGACAACATTTGGCTGTTATTATTAGTTTGGTTAGACACGTTAATTCCTTTACGCTTTGCTATACGTTTTTGGTGTCTACTAATTTATGAAAAAAACAGCAAATATACCTTCTGGTAACCTTCTGGTTTTAAGTTGTTGATTTTAATGTTTTTATAAATAGTTCACAGGTTCTTAAAAAAGCTGTGAACTGTATAAACTTAGTGAGTACTAGCGCCTTAATTAAACCTCCTCTTCATTTTCCACTTGAGGATCACGGCTTTTATAGCTCTTTCCGTTGCACTCTACAATGAAAATCATACACACTACACCAGTATTTTTATCTGTATCAGCAATATGTATTGACTGGCCGTTCTCAATCAAAGAGAAACTAAAATCTTGAGCGCAGTCACCTTTAACATTTGTAAACCTTGCCTCTGTAAATGCAAAACCTTGCTCAATTGTTGCATCATCTAACGTGTAAATACCTAGGCTGTTTCTTTCGTTAACTGTTCCACCGCCAGATACTTTTTGACCATTTTTATAATAAGTAAATACGGCTTCATTATTACTATCTAGTTTAATGCTTACCGTAAAGTTATAGATTTTATTCTCGCTCATGTTACTTCCTTTTTAATGTGGTTTATAATGTGAAATCACTAATTCCTAAATCAATAAGTTTGTCTTTTAGTGTGTCTAGTTTACTTGCTTTATTTAAACAGCTGTATGCCTGAATGAGAGGGTAAATTTTATTTATACTTTTACTGTTATGATTTCTTTCATTGCTCGTGTTTATAATTTTATTGCATGCTGCCAGTTTCTCAAGTTTATTGCTAGCAAGTTTTGCTTTTATTATATTTATTTTTACAAAGTTTAAATAGTTTTCAGCTTTGCTGATGTCATTAATTTTCTCTTTAAAATCGGAGCTATTTTCAAGCTTGGCTAAAAGCTCTTTCGCTTCTTCAAAATATTTACGATTAATAAAGTAGTGAACTAGGCTAAGTTGGATGTTGATAATACTTGTGTTTGAAAACCCCTGCTGATTGACATAACCTATAATTTCTTCGAGTCTGTTACTCGTTTTGTTGTTTTCTAATAGCATCAACTGATATGCAAGAGACCGATAGTATTTTCGTATGAAGTTTTTATTTTCTGGATCTTGAGTTATTGCTTGCTCTATTGCATCCGTTGCTTTCACTGCTTTTAAATAGGCGCTATTTTTTTGAGGGAAGTAACTTAAAAGATAGCTTTGTTGCATGTAAGTATTAGTTAATAAGTTTAGTAAGCTAGCATCCTCAGGCTTTATAGCTAATAAGGTATTTAGCTGAGCTATTGCTTGGTCAAGCATATTAAATGCTGCGTTAAAATCACCTAAATTTTCTTCTGCTTTAGCAAGCCAGCTGATGGTGTCGGCTTTATCGCGCAATAAGTTTTTATTGTTTGGCTTTAGTTCAAGGGCTTTGTTTTTAAGGGCGAGTGACTTTGTAAACCGTTGCTTCGCGGCAGTGTAGTTAAATTGCTTTAAATACAATGACCCTAATGAATTATGTGAATATGACAGCTCCATAATGGAGTTAAAGTCATTCTGTGCTAACGAATACATGGTTTCACTATAAGCGTGGTATTTTTTAAATAATGGCTCAGTGGCCGCGTAGTCACTGTTATCATAATTAAGTTGACCCAACCAAAAGGCATTAGCCCCTGCAAGCGTGAGTAGCTCTATGTTGTTTGGTTGGGTTTTTAATAAGGCCTCAAGACGAGTGCGGGCGTTTTCAAAGGCGGTAAAGGCTTCGTCTGTTTTACCGCGGGAATAGGCCACTTCTCCCATGGCCTCAAGGGTTTGTGCATATTGAAAGCGGTTGTTAAAGTCAGCTTGGTTATCGGTGAAATTAAATAATGAGTCGTTATGCTGTTGGTTAGTAAAATATTCCAGCGCTTTATTACTTATACCATCGAGTAAGTCCATGCGTTTTACGCTACGTAGTTTGTCAGCAAATTCACCTACCATAAAGCCGAGCAAACTTTCTGCTTCTAGTCGTTTTTGCTGGGCTACTTGCTCAGCGTGATAGCTGCGTACACTCATCGTAATGGCAATGACACTGATAACAAAAAACACCGCAGTGGTTAATTGTAGTAAGCGTTTATTACGTTTTGCTTTTTTGTTTGAGGCTTTAAGTAGAGCAGCTTCAGAGTTTGCTATTTTAAACAGTGGGCTATTAGCAATACTTTGCGCTTCTTGCAGTGGTTTACCTTGAGCTAATAAAAAGTCAGGGTGCTTTTGCTCGTTTAGCCAGCGCTCAGCAGCGTGTTGCAATCGGCTTTTTATGGCAAGGCTTTCTTGGTGTTCACTTATCCAATCAATAGCGCGCTGCCAATGACGCAGTAATGCTTCGTGGGCTAGGCTAAAGCAGGCTTGCTCATTTTTAAGGTGTGATACAAATAAGCGGCTGTCGACCATCGCTTGTACTAATTGGGTTTGCGCTGGGTTACTTAGCTCATCCCAACGTGCAGCGCGGCTGGTGAGGGTTTCACCATCGGCATTTAAGGTAATTAATCTTGATAATATTAACCCTAGCTCAGCTTGTTGTGGTTTGGGTAATTGCGTAAATACTTGTTCGGCTTTTTGACCTATTGCGCCTTCAATACCGCCTAAGGCTTGGTAGTGTGAAACCAATAACTCATCATTTTCACTGCGTTGTAAATAGAGTTGCTGCAAGGTGTATTGCAACATTGGCAGGGCGTCAGGGTTATTAATGGTGTCGTTACAGAGTATTTCATCCAGCGGTGTTTGGTGCTCAGGATCAAGCTGCCATTTAAGGCCAGCAGCTAAAGCTGGAAGGCGGATCATCTGTTTTAGCTCAGCGCGTGTGGGCGCGAGTAAATCAAAATGAGCCCCATTTGCTTTGCCTGCCATTAAGCTTGATTGGCTTACAATGTGTGGATAGAAGTCATTTCGACAGGCACTAAATATAATCATGCAATCGCTGCTAGCAAACAACTCTATAAGAGTGAGAAATTGACTGCGTTCTTGCTCGCTAAATAACGCCGATGACAGCAATACTTCAAGGCGGTCAATAAACAAAAATAAGTAAGGTTTTAAGTGGTTTGTTTTTTGTTTTAATGCGTGTTTACATTGCTCAATAACTTGCTCTGGTGACGTTATTAATAATTCGCACAACGCATCTGCACTAATATCATTGAGCACAGGGGCATCGTTAACTTCTAAATCTAGTAAAGTCGAAGCTAAATCGAGCAGAAGTCGGCCTTTATTAATATCGGCAAAGTCGAGCTGACAGTATGATTCAACCCGAAAACCATCGTAGCCCACTTCGCTTAGCAATGCAGGCAAGACACCGGCGTTGACTAATGAAGACTTGCCAGAGCCACTTGAGCCAAGCAATAAACAAAACGAACGGCCATAACTTATTTGCGCAGACGTACGCTGTAGTAATGTGGCGATTTGTTTGGTGCGACCAAAAAATACAGTGGCTTGCTCAGGCGAAAAAGCACTTAAACCAACAAATGGTGAGTCGCCTTGCCAAGGGGTGTTACTTGCTTTTTGTTCGTCATCAAGCACAAAGCGAATAGGAGCAATAACGCGATAACCTCGTTTACGAATGGTTTCAATAAACTGAGGACTGCTTGCTTTATCATCAAAGGCTTTACGTAATTGGGTGATAATTTTATGCAGCGGGTTATCGCCTACGTCTACGTTTTGCCAACAGTGGCTAATAATTTCATCGCTAGTAAGTAGCTCACCTTGTTTTTCACATAGCAATAATAGAACGTCCATCGCTTTGGGCTCTAGTTGCTTGACCTTTTCACCTAAACGAAGGGTATTTGTAGCTGGGGTAACTTGCCAGTCACCAACAAAAAAAATAGGGGAACTCATGTATCACTCATTATTATTAGAAACACTATTAGCGTTGATAACTCTATCATGCACTGAGTATTTTGGTTAATACAATACTATGAGATTAACAGCAAGTGAGCGGCTGCTATTACAACTAAAAAAATAGTGAAAAGTCATGTTTTATACTCTTTAAGTAAAGCTTGCTTGACTATTTGCTTGTTCTGTCTATTATTAAGTCAAGTTAACTTTACTTCTAAGGCGGAAAACATGAAAAAGTCAGCACTTACATTTGAACAGCGCAATAAAAAAAATAACCTTAACCTTGCTAAATGGACGTCGGCGTGGGTAATTACACTCGCGATTGCTTCATTTGGCCCACATATTTTATGGCAAGAAGATGCGCTTTTTAGCGTGGTAGCGATTGCTATTAATGTGGTTGTAGGAATAATGATGATCATGGCAAATAAGCGCCAAATTAAAGGAATGGACGAGCTGCAACAGCGGTTACACTTAAATGCCATGGCGATTACGTTAGGCGCAAGCTTAGTTTTTGGTTTGGCTTATTCTGTGGTGCAATCGAGTGGGTTGCTGCAATTTAAGGAAGATATTTCACATTTAGTATTGTTTATGGGGCTGACTTATTTGATCAGTGTACTAGTGATGAATAAGCAATTAAATGATGGAGATGAAGAATGAAAAACCGCTTGAAAGTCTTGCGAGCAGAGCATAACTACACTCAAGCGAAACTCGCCGAATTATTAGATGTGTCGCGCCAAACAATTAATGCGATAGAGAAAGGTAAGTTTGATCCTAGCTTGCCTTTAGCATTCAAAGCCGCTCGTTTATTTAATTTAACAATTGAGGACATCTTTCAAGATGAATAATAAACTACACTTAGTTGATCCTAATTAGCATAATTAAGGTATTGTTGTGATTGTGTATATTTATCGAATAGTACGGAGCAGTTAGATGAAGAAGTTAAGTAGCGTGGTGTGTCTGTTAGCCATTTTATTAGTGGTGTTGCCTGGGCCTTTGTATAAATGGCAGTTAATTGAGTTAGGGACTGCATTTACCGGGATCCGCTATGGTGTGTTTGCTGCAATGGCAGGGGCTGTGCTACTTGTGATTCAAGCTGGCTTTTTTCGAAAGCAAACCAATTGGGCTGTGTTTGGCGTAAGCTGTGTGTTTGCGGCAGTGGCAATTGCTATGCCTCTAAGCATTATGAATAAAGCGAAAAGTGTACCACCAATACATGATATTTCTACCGATGTAATAACACCGCCGGAATTTATTGCTATTGCACCGTTACGCGCTGATGCGCCAAACCCTGTTGAATATGCAGGTGCAGAAACAGCAGCACAACAGTTAAAAGCCTACCCTGAGCTTGCCACACTTAATTATAAAGAAAACACCAAGCATGTGATTCGTGTTTCTATCGATACTGTAAAAAGTTTAGGCTGGGAACTTGTTAATGCTGACGTTGATCAAGGTATTATTGAAGCTACTGATACAACAACGTGGTTTGGCTTTAAAGATGATGTAGTGATAAGAGTCGTTGCACATGGTGACTCAAGTGCGTTAGATATTCGCAGTAAGTCACGCGTAGGCAAAAGCGATTTGGGTAAAAATGCTGAGCGCATTAATCAATTTATTGAACTATTGAACAAAGAGCTTACTGCTAAGTAGATATACTCATTTGCATGCTGCCCTTAGGTAGCATGCGGTTTAATTACAAAAAGGGTGCGACAATTTGTCGCGTGTTCACATTAATAAACACGCTATATACTTTGAGCACCTTAAACCTGTTGTAATTAAAGAATAAAATGAGCAGCAAATTATCACTTTCTAACTCTCACTACCCACTCACTCCTTTAGCACTGTGTATCGCAAGTTTACTTACTCCCTCAGCCTTTGCTGATGATTCAATTGAGCACATTGAAGTGCAGGGCCAACACTTAAATTCACACGCTAATTTAGGCACTGCAGATCAGCTTTTAAATGACTTAGGTGTCGATTTTTCAGCTGCGGGTGGTGTGTCTAACTTACCAATTTTAAATGGAATGATGGGCGATAGAGTCAAAGTGTTAGTGGATGGTGCAGATTTAACTGCTGCGTGTGGTAATCAAATGAACCCGCCTTTGTCTTATATTTCAGCTAACCAGATTACGTCATACCAAGTGGTGGCGGGTGTATCACCCGTAAGTGCGGGCGGTGATAATATTGCAGGTGTTATTCATGTTAATTCTATTGCTCCTCAATATAGTGAAAGCGAAGAAATTAACTGGCATTCAGGGTATGCCTCGGCACAGTATCGCAGTAGCAACAACGCAAAAGCGATTGGACTTGGTGCACGGCTGGCCAGTAATACCTTTAGTTTAAATTATCAAGGCTCTTTTGAAGATGCCAAAAGCTATGAAGATGGTAACGGCGATTTGGTACTAGATACGCTTTATAGAGTGCAAAACCACGCACTCACAGCCGCACTACGTGATAAAAAACAACAGGTTGTTGTGAAGCTAACGCATCAAAAAATACCCTTTCAGGGTTTTCCTAATCAATATATGGATATGACCGATAACACCAGTTATGGCGTTATCGCCCAATATAAACGCACCATCGATAGTGGGGATTTTCAAGCACAAGTGAATTTTAATGATGTGCAGCATGAGATGGGTTTTTTCACCGATGAAAAAACAGGCATGATGCCAATGAATACCGATGCGCAAGATATGAGTTACCAACTTAATTGGCGCTTGGACCTTAATGCCGACAGCACATTGTTATTAGGCCAAGAATATTATGGTTACCGTATTGATGATTGGTGGCCTGCGGTTGAAGGCTCTATGATGATGGGGCCAAACGAATACGTCAATATTAATGACGGCGAGCGTGACCGCTTCACTGGATTTGTAGAGCTGCAACATCAACTTAATAAAAGGTGGTGGGTGTCAGCAGGTGCGCGTATTGAGCATGTTAAAACAAATGCAGGAGAGGTTCAGCCATACAGTAATATGAGTATGAGCGATGACATGGATCCGATGTCAGGTATGAGTGATATGTCGGATATGGGGGGAATGCATGGTATGAACATGACTGATCCAAACCAAGAGGCCGCTAAAACCTTTAATGCCATGGACAGGGCGCGCAGTGACACACTTGTTGATGCCAGCTTATTGTTGCGCTATCAATACAGTGATAATGACGAATTACAACTTGGCCTTGCGCGTAAAAATCGTGCGCCTAATTTATATGAGCGTTATAGCTGGGGTGTAAGTACCATGGCCGCAAGCATGATAGGCTGGTTTGGTGACGGTAACGGTTACATTGGCAACCCAGATCTAGACGCAGAGACTGCACATACTATCAGTGCGCGTTATACTAAATCAGCGCATGACGACACGTGGCAAGTCAGTGCAAATGCATGGTATACCCAAGTAAATGATTATATTGATGTAACCGTTGTAGGCACTACGCAGCGCATGAATATGGCATCCACTGAACGCAATAAACTACAATTTACCAATATGGATGCCACGCTCTATGGTGCGAAGCTTGAAGGTGCAGTACGCATAAGCGACACTAAGCGTGCAGGCACATGGGACTTAACAGGCGCTATTACCGCAACACGCGGTGAGAGAGATGCCTCTAATGAGCCGCTTTATCAAATTATGCCATTAAACAGTAAATTCTCGCTAGCGCAAACCATAGGTAAATGGCAAAACTCACTCACGTGGCAATGGGTCGACAGTAAAACTCGCGTGGATCCACTGCGCCTAGAAAACCAAACCGATAGCTACCATTTGCTTAACATAGAAACAAAGGCAACTTGGGATAACTTAACGGCTAAATTTGCGATTACTAACTTACTTGATGAGTATTATCAACAGCCATTAGGCGGAGTGAGTATTGCAGAATTTAAAGGCGACATGAGCAAAGGTTTTAATCAGTTAGCAGGGCAGGGACGTTCTGTTAATCTTGGAATTAGTTACGCGTTTTAAGTATAAAAGGCACGATAATCAGTTATCGTGCCTTTTATATATGAGCTTTCAATGCAACTTTAGCGAGTACTAAGCATTAATAAAGTTAATTGACAGCAGATACAGTAAACGTTTTTTCATACAATGTGGCTTGGTTTGATCCCATAATAGTTAACTGCCATTTTCCCGGTACGGATGTTTCATCCAATGTGCGCACCGTTGACCATTCTGAAAATGGATTACCCCATAGTGTTTGGTAATAAACGTACTCGTTTTGGTTTGGGTCATCAGGGGTGAAGTACCATTTAGTGAATACCACTAACCCATCTCTTCTTGAGTCGAGTCCCTTTCTATCAAGCGTAAACTCAACACCAAAGCGCTGCTTACTATCCAGTTTATAAACAAAGTTATCGAGTTTTGATAGCTGTTCAACTTCAGAGCGGCCATTGTATTTATCTGATAAAACGAGTTGGAATAAACCAGACCTTTCAATGCTAATTTCAGTTGTATCAAAATCGAGGCCAAACACCGTTTTTAAGGTTGTTTGCAGTGTGCGTAGTTCAGTATCAGAATACTCACCCTCAAGCATCATAATTGCGAGTAGCTCACGTATATCTTCACGTGTATTAGTGTCAACTTTATCGCCGTAAGTGTTTAATAAGGAAAAACATTTATTAATGTCTTTGGTTTCATCGTTAGCAATACAGTGAATCATGGCTAATTTAAACGCATTGATAACACTTTGTTCTTCATCAAACACCGCTTTAAAGTGTTTGGCAGCTTTTGCATAATCAGGCGTAACAAGTTGGCTAACGCTATAGATAAACCCTAAACGTTCTTGTGCATTGATATAGCCTAAATTTGCAGAGCGGGTGTAATAGTCAATGGCTTTATTTATGTCGATTGCTGTATTTTGACCGCGATGATAATAACTCCCCACGTTAAACGTTGCGCGGTCATGATCAAAATCGGCAGCAAGTTTATAATAGTTAAAGCTTTTATCTTTTAATGATGTATCTACACGACTACTGTTAAAGGTATCAGCAAGCAAAATGTGATCGTGCTTTAAGGCTTCTCTTTCTGACTCAGTGTTGCTTTTTACGACTTCTTTTAGCTTGAGTTTTCGCTGTAAAAAATCAGAAACTAGCGCGATTTCTACTTGATCATAGTACCAGTTGTTATGGCCGTGGCCTGAGTATTTAAAAAAGGCTTTTTCAACATCATGACCTAATTTATTTAAGACATAGTAAAAGCGGTTGCTTTGTTCAAAGCCAGAAGTGTCATCTTGTTTACCCGCGATGATAAGGATGGGCGCTTTTAATGACTTAGCTTGGTATACCGGAGAAATATTTTGCAGGTCTTGGCTGTATTCACCCACAGTACGGGTAACAAATTCACGGTAGTCTTCTGTGAGCGCGTAATTACTTGCATTGTAAAGAAGGGGTAGATCATAAATACCAAAACCGGCTATTACGCACTCATAAATATCAGGGTGCTTAATAGCAAGCATAACGGCAGAGTAGCCACCATAACTTGAACCTATAGAACAGGTATGTTTATAGTCATTTTGGCTACGGACATGTGCAACAGCCGCTGAGATATCTTGTTCTATAAGGTTGCCAAATTGACCGACACCGCTTTCTAAAAAGTCTTTACCAAAGCCTGCTGAACCACGAAAGTTAACCTGTAAAATTGAAAAACCACGGGAT
Organism: Pseudoalteromonas atlantica; assembly: GCF_043641955.1. Classification (GTDB taxonomy): domain Bacteria; phylum Pseudomonadota; class Gammaproteobacteria; order Enterobacterales; family Alteromonadaceae; genus Pseudoalteromonas; species Pseudoalteromonas atlantica_A. The sequence goes on along the minus strand of NZ_JBHZRV010000007.1, from coordinate 217,824 downwards.
GCTAAGTATTGTACCTCAGGGTTAAACTCATCACTTTCTCGCACACCGATTGGTCCACCATGGGGCATGACTAACAATACTTTTTTATCATCTTGATTCGGTGTTGTTAAGTACCCTTCAAGCGAGGTGCCGTCATGGGCTTCGAAGTTAAAAAATGTCGTTTTAGCGTATTGAACATTTTCCATCTTAGAGATGGAAAACAGCAGTTCGAGTTTATTGTTTTGGGCATTATACAAATAATACTTGCCAGGCTCAGTTGCAGAATGATTAAACAGTAGATTTAGGGTGCCATCTAACGAGCTACTCATCCAAAAAAACTGCTCACCTTCCAGTGCATTTGCAATACTGTTATGTAAGTTTGAATATTCATCTTCAAAGTAGTGGGTGGTGTATTTGCCATGCTGTATATACGATGCTGAAACCAGTTTACCTTTACTATTGAGTTCAGCTGATTGGATATCGTATTTGGGGTGGGCATAGAGTGTGCCCGTGATAGTTTGGGTGCGTATATCAAATGTGCTTACTTGGCTTTTATCTGAGTTTTTATTCGTGATCACCGCAACGGAGTGTTGATTGATAAACCCGATTGGTAAAAATTGGTAGTCAGCATCAGTAATCGTAAAGAAAGGAAGCCACTTTTCGGTGCCTAGTGTTTTATAAAAAAACGCTAAGCTTTCGGTTTCTAAATCCAGTTTTACAGTAAACAGTTGTTGTTTGTGATCATCGTAAAAGTACGTGTCAGCCCCTTTTAAACCAGCTTCTACAGGGGAGTATACGGCAAAATCATTACTATAAAGGCTTTCAATGGGCACTTTATAGAGTGATGTTTCCCCCTTGGTTTCTTTAGCAAATAGAATGTGTTTCGTGTCATTTATAAGTCGGCTAACTAAATAACCTTTTGCTTCTACTCTTTTTTGAATGAGGGGGGGCTTACTGTCACCTTCGCCTTCAGTGATGTTAGCAATAAGGTTGAAGTCTTTTTTCTTATGGTTATTAATTCTCAGCAATACATGATTGTTATCAAGCCATTCGTAATTATAAAATCGAGACTTTTCTTCTAGTTGTAACATGCTATGCACTTTCAACGTGTGTGTATCGATAATGTTCAGGTTGGTCGTTTTATCTGCTTGTAACTCAATAAAGCTGATCCAGCGCCCATCAGGCGATAAGGAAACTTGGCTTTTATTGGGCGAGTACATTAAATTTTCACTGGAAAATATTTCAGCATGGAGAGGGCAAATAAAGAAAAGTAAAATGAGTAGTTTTTTCATTACTTAATCTCCCGCTTTGCTAGTGTTTGCTCGATAAAAGGGAAAAATAAGTCTTCGCCTGGCCCGCCATAGTTTAACGACCGCCCAGCTAATATTGTGGGATAATTGCTTTCAACAAACTCAATGGCTTGTGAGCTTTTATTTTCTAAGACAATCTGTGAAGCGGTATACCAAAAACCACGGGTCGTGATATTTAAGTGGCCCACATAATTGATTTTGTTGGCGGCAAGGGTAAATTGCCATTGTTCTTTCTCATCATCAAGATCAAGGTAGGAATAGTTATTTAAATTGATGCGAGAAATTGTATATTCCCCAAGCGGGAGATTGGCTAAAATGTAGTTGCTACCGCTGCGAATATCTTGTGCGGTTAGTATGAATGACTTAGGGCCGTCGACATAAATTGCTTTCAAGTCTCTATTGGTTTCAATACCAATAAGTAAGTAGCCTTCATCGATTTTGCTGAGTGTGTCTTTATCTGCTTTTATATTGTCTATTTTAGATGCGCATGCAGTTAGCAATAACATCCCACAGAATAGTAAAATCCGTTTCATTTACTCGTACCTTATTTTTATTATTGCTAACTAAGATACTCAAAATAAAGCGGTTTGTTAAGTGTTTAATATACTGTTTATAACAATAATTTAACTTTAAGACTGTTGTTCATCTTCAAGCGCTAACTTTTCACGATCAGCTTTTGACACATAGGCAGGTTTATTACTTTTATGTAATTTAGCGTTTGCGCGCTTATCTTTCTTTTGAAATTTAGTAACGATTTTCTTTCTGCGGTTCATTTTTGGCTGCTGCTAATGCTTAAAATTGGTGGCGTAGTATACAGCGTTATTGTATTTATAAGCTAATTAAATATCTCACTGAGTGAAATAATAACTTCGTCGGTACAACGCTGGCTTAATGTGTCTCTACAGCGTTACAATTGCGGTGTCTTCTTTCCCTTTCATTTTATAGGAATTTGCTTTGAAAAAGTTTGCTTTAGCGAGTCTTGCATTAATGGCCGCAAGTAGCCATGCGAATATTGACCAAATTAGTCAGGATGCTGCAAAGTACGCAGTAGAAACCTATCAAGACACCCAAATTCATACCTTGGCTAATTTAGTTTCTTACCCAACGGTTAATAAAGAAGGGGTTTCAACATTAACAAACCCTGATTTTATTGGCTTTAAAGCGTTATTAAAAATGAAAGCGGCTGCACTTGGCTTTGACTACCAAGACTTAGGGCACACAGTGCTAATAGGCATGGGTGAACAAAACGATAAAGTAACCATTGTAACTCATGGTGACGTGCAACCGGCTGATGCGAGTAAGTGGCAACAAAGCCCGTTTAAAATAGACAGCACCTCAGAGCCGGGTAAATTAATCGCACGTGGAACAGAGGATGACAAAGGCGCTATAGCTACAGCACTTTATGCAATGAAAGCTATAAAAGATCAAAATATTGAGCTTGAGAACCGTATAGAGTTAATGGTTTATTTAGCCGAAGAGTCGGATTGGGAACCGCTTGAAGAGTTTATGAAAACTTATCAGCAACCTAAATACGCGGTCACCATTGATGCATCCTATCCTGTGGTTGTCGCTGAAAAAGGCTGGAGTTTAGTTGCGCCCACCTTTACAGGTACATCACCTCAATCAGGTGTATATGTGAGTGACCTAAAAGGTGGCGCATTTGTTAGCCAAATTCCAGAGGATGCCAGTGTTGTGTTACATAACGCAACCGATGCAGATATTGAAACCCTTAATACTAATATTGCTACACTCAAGGATGTTAAAGTAGCGGTTACTGAGGTTAATCAAGGCATTAAAGTATCAGTAAAAGGCACGTCAGCGCATTCATCTGAGCCTGAGGCTGGGTTTAATGCCATTGCTCACTTGGCAGAGGTATTTAAAGGTATCGAGCTTGAGAACAACAGTGACGGTCAAGCCATAGAGTTTATCAACCAGCTTATTGGCCTTGATTTATATGGTAATAACTTTGGCGAAATTGCGTATAGCCATGACTTTATGGGCCCGATGACGGTCTCACCAACATTATTAAAACGCGATGGTAATGATATTACTTTATCTGTAAATATGCGCCGCCCTGTTGGTAAAGATGAAGCGAAATTGCAACAGCAAATAGATAAAGCTCTGGCAAATTGGCAAGCGAGTAATCAAGTGCAATTAAAGAACACTGATATCGTGATAGGTACACCAATGTTGCTTGATAGCGCGCCGCATGCTCAAGCATTACTAGATATATTTAAACATTTTACCGGTGACGAAGATGCAGGCTTTGTATCAATTGGTGGCGGTACGAACGCGAAGTTATTTGAAAATGCCGTATCGTTTGGCCCATCTATGCCAGGTAAAAAATACACAGGCCATTCAGAGCATGAGTTCATTACGGTTGAGCAGCTTAAGTTAAACCTCAAAATGTATACCGCGATGATGATCAGGTTGGGCAATATGTAATTTACTTAAACTCTCAATAATAAATCTATCGCTAGCTACTATTTTTAAAGCGAATTGCATTGAGCACATTAGTACACCTCTTAACCAAAGAGCTGGTTAAGAGGTGAAAAAGCCTAAAGAGGCAAATGTTTTTTGAGATTGATTATTTAAAGTTCAATTTAAAGTCTAGCTGAGTAGATAGCCCTTCTTGCTTAACGGGTTTTCCTGCTACTGTTTTAGGGCTATATGTCCATTTACCCAAAGCCTCTAGCGAGGTCTCTGCAAAACCTTTATGTGAACACTCAATAATCTCTGTATCAGCCACTGCGCCTTCTTCATCAACTGAAAATCTTAGTTGGCACCAACCTTCAACCCCAAAACGCGCTAATTCAATAGGATACTTAGGATGGATCCTAATAATAGGCTGTGCATCTTTTGAGTTGTCTGGCGAATCTGCGAAGACAGGAAGGACAAACATACTCATTATAATAATTAACAAAAACTTCATTTTAAGCTCCATTTAATCGGTTAACAAAGTTTAACTTTGTTAACATACCATACTAAATAATTGCGTTTATAAGTAGAGTTGAGCTGTGAAAAGTTATAAACCATGCCTATAACATTAAAGTTATCGCTTATGTATTAGGTTTTTTAAATAGGCTGTGCAGTAAAGCAGGAAGACCCAAATAATTGAGGCAACAACCATTTAATGAAAGTTTATCCATCTTTAGAATGCAACAAATGTATAAACTTTGAATTAAAATTTACAAGGTGGATTTTCAATTATCGTTTGAGAAGTCACTTGGCCAAATAAGGCTTGTGTATTGTCGTCACCAGGCAGTGTATCGGCAAACGCTAATAAGTCAGCAGGCTCACTTGTAATTGTTTCATATAAAACGAGTGAAGTGAGTAGTTTACCGAGCTGTTTTGCATGGTTTCCATCTGAGCTATGAACGTCTAATCCCGGAGACAGCTTTAACGCTTTATTCCACGTTAATCCAACAGGAGCAACGCAACTGTATTGATTTTCAGCAATGCCAGTGTGAATACCATGCACGTAAACGGCATCATCCGGCCTATTTTTAAGTGGGTGCTCTGGGAAAAGAATTGGTGTGGCTCCTATCGCTTTAGCACGCTTAATCCAAGTAACTGTCGCATCAATAGGGTATAAAACAGAGTGGCTTTGAGAGTATTTTTGCCCTTGTAAAATAACATGTGTCCATTGGTTATTTTGCAGTGTTTCAATAATGCTGGTGTTGTTCACTATACTATCGAGAAATGCTCCCCCACGAGTTTCAATATTTACGGTTTTATCGGCATCTGCATGAGTAAATATTTTAGTTAGTAAAACCTCAATGCCCGCGACATGACTGTTACCTAATATTAAAATGTTATAAACCTCTGACTCTTGATTGTTGGGAATAGCTAAATTGTCCGTTGATTGGTCAGTTTGAACAGGGGGAGTGGTAACTGGTGTTGCGCTTTGTGATGTGTTTGTTGAGCCTCCGCCACCACATGCAATTAGCATGAGCACTACAGCATAAATCATAAAATTTTTGTTCATCATTCCCTCGTATTTATTGGTCTCAAGTGCAAAATAGGACTTAATTTGAGTTGGTCACCTTGTATGCACTTTTATTTAGTATAAAAAGCACACAATATATACAAGGGTAACCACTTTCTATAAATAAAAGGTACAACAACCCATCTTTATGTCAATGGAATGTTTTTTTTGAATAGACTATTTTAAGCATGGTGTGTATACCCAAGCCACCTCAAGATGCAGAATTCAGCGTTTCACAGGGGCTTAATATCAAGGCGTTACTTTGCAAGAATGGCCATCCCTTTTAAGAAGTAACAACGCTGAGAGTAAGTTCCTGTGAAACGCCCAACGGGTTGGTTTAAAAGCGATTTATACTGCGTTATTAATTTTAACAATAGAACCACTATTATTTGCAATCAATGCCTTGCCTAAATCGCTTTTAATTCCAACTGAAACTCGCATCTTGAGGTGGTTTGGGTATAGGAGTATGGGTTACAAGTGAGTGAGAACGAATATAACTTAGTCGTTTAAGGTGGTTAACTAGTATTTGCTAATAGAGAAGGTTGTTCTTATAAATTTCTTAACAATTGTGCCGTAAAATGGTAAAAAGATTTTATAAGGATAATAAATATAAAAACTGGATAGCAGTCATAATGGAATTTTTAAATTTAGCGCTTACCTTTCCCACGGCTATTTTTACAGCCTTTCTTTTAGTTGTCGTACTTTTTTGGCTAATAACCTTACTCGGTTTTGCTGATATTGATATGTTTGAGGCAGATATTGATATAGATGCCGACGCTGCGCAAAGCTCAAGTATGCCGTCATGGTTTAATATGGGTTTTGGTGGTGTGCCAATCACAGTATCGATGAGTTTAATTGTCATGATCAGCTGGCTTGTGAGTATATATGCCCATAAGTTTTTTGCTTATATGCTAGGAGATGGCGTCTTATTTTATGTTTCGGGTTTAATAATGGTCGTTATTTGCATGGTAGTGAGCATGCCAGTTGCAGCGATTATTTCAAAACCACTGCAACGCTTTTTTACCAGTGCAGAAACATCATCAAGTGCCGACTTACTCGGTTTAGAATGCATTGTAGTTACAGGAAAAGTGACCCCCACATTTGGTCAGGCTCGCGTGCAGTTTCAGGGAACTGAGCAACTCATTCAAGTTCGCAGCAGCGATGATGAACAATTTACCTCAGGTGACACAGCCGTGTTGCTTGAACACCTCAAAGAGCAACACTGTTACACCATAACGAGCAAGCCGTGGTAATCGGCTTAGTAATGCTTGTAACTTATAAAAATCGGTAATCACGTTAGGACATAACATGGAATTTTTAGATAACCTCATCCCTATACTTACGTTTGTAGGTATAGCAATAGCGATCGTTTTTGCTATCTTGCTTATTGTCGGCAAGTTTTATCGTAAAGTTGAGCAAGGGCAAGCGCTGATCATTAACAAAATGAAAAACGAGCCAGATGTCACCACAACGGGTGGCATTGTGTATCCGGTGATCCATAAAATGGAAATCATGGATATTTCGACCAAGCGCATGGTGCTTGAACGCAAAGACAAAGGCGGCTTAATTTGTAAAGACAATATCCGTGCTGACATTGCCATTACTTTCTACATTCGTGTAAATGAAAACAAAGAAGACATTTTACGTGTTGCAAAACATGTGGGTTGTGCCCGTGCATCAGAGCACGACACACTGCAAGAACTGTTTGAGGCTAAATTTTCTGAAGCACTTAAAACCGTTGGTAAACGTATGGATTTTGTTGAGTTATTTACTCATCGAAATGAATTTCGTGACAACATAAAAGAAGTGATAGGCCAAGACTTATCTGGTTATACTCTTGAAGATGTTGCGATTGATTACCTTGAGCAAACTTCAATAGATAAATTAGATTCACAAAATATTTTAGATGCTGAAGGTATTCGTCGCATTACTGAAATGACGGCTTTGCAAAATGTATCGACCAACCAATTAAAGTGTGATGAGCGCGCTAAAATTGAGATTCAAAACCAAGAGGCCACCGAGAAAACACTCGAAATTGAGCGTCAAAAGCAAGATGCCATGTCACGTCAAGTGCGTGAAATTGAAACTGTTAAAGCCCGTGAATTTGCAGAAGCTGAAAAAGTGCGCCAAGAAGAGCGCCTCAAATCAGAGCAAGCACGTTTACAAGCCGATGAAGCAATTGGAATCGCCGAACAAAACAAGCAACGTGAACTTGATATAGCAGAGCAAAACCGTTTACGTGTGCTCGGTATTGAAGAAGAAAAGGTATCGCGCTCGCGTGAAATTGAAGTGATCGAGCGTGAAAGAGAAACCGAAATTTTACGCATCAATAAAGAAAAGGCCTTAGAGGTTGAGCGTAAAGAAATTGCTGATGTAGTGCGCGACCGTGTGATTGTTGAAAAATCAGTGGCCGAAGAAGAAGAACGTATTAAAGATGTACAAGTATTGGCTGGTGCGGAACGTGAAAAAGAAGCAATCATTATTCGTGCTAAAGCCGAAGCTGAAGAAGCACTGGTAAAAGATATTGAAGCGGCCAAAGCGCAAGAGCAAGCGGCAGAGTACAAAGCCCGTGAGCTTGAAACAATGGCTAATGCTGAACTGAGAATTGCAAACCAACAGGCTGAGTCTAAAAAGATTTTAGCGCAAGCACAGCAAGTTGAAACCGCTGCTATTGGCCTTGCAGAAGCTGACGTAATTAAAGCGAAGGCAGAGGCAAATGCAATACAAGGTGAAACAGATGCGCGTGTACTGCAACAAAAACTTGAAGCGCAAGCACAAGGTGACCGTGAAATTGGCTTAACACAAGCTCAAGTTCAATCCGCGATGGCTGATGCAAACGAAAAACAAGGTGAAGTAGAAGCAATTAACCTTGAGCGTAAAATGCGAGCAGAGGCAAAAGGCCTTGAAGAGAAGCTACAAGCGCTTAATGCAATGGATCAAGATGCCCGTGATTACGAAAGCTTTACCCTGCAACTAAACCAACAAAAAGAGCTAGTACTAGCTAAAATTTCGGCAAGTAAAGACATTGCTGAGCATCAAGCTCATATTATGGCAAAAGCATTGGGTGATGCTGATATTAATATCATGGGCGGTGACGGCCAGTTCTTTAACCAGTTTATGAGTGCAATCAGTTTAGGTAAATCAATTGACGGCCTCGTTGATGAAAGCCAAACAGTGCAAACGGTGTTTAAAGATCACTTAAACGGCGACCGTAATTTAATAGAAGACCTAAAAGGTGTATTAGCTGGGGCAAATGGCTCAGCTGAAACACTCAAGAACTTTAACATGAGTAAATTACTTAAGCAGTTAAGTAATACAACGGCAGCTGAAAAAAGCCAATTACTGAGCATGTTAGGTGGTAATTTAGGTGGCGGCTTAGATGATAAAATTAAACTAGATCCCAAAGACTAGTTTTGCCAATGCTAAGAGCCGTAACAGCAAATGTTGCGGCTTGCTTTTATTAAATATCAGGAAAGGTTTTCATGACGGACGTAACTCAACAAGCGCTAGAGCAAGGCTCGTACGATTTAATTAAGCGCCGCTTATCTAATTTTGGCACTGATTTAAAAACCCAAATAGACACAGTAAATAAGCAACGTATTGAAGAGTTTGGCAGCACAGAGTTACAAGTCAAAGGGCGCGTACGCGTTCGTACTGAACAAAACTGCACCCCCCGCGATATTGTTATTGTGGGTGATAAAGTTATTTTTGCTTATAACGTACAGTTAGGGTTAAAAAAAGAAACCGCAATTAGTGATGTGTTTAGCGTACAAAAGTTGGTTGAACAAGATGACCACTTCGAAATAGAACCTTACCCTGATACCACACGATTTTTAACCGACAGCCGTTTTATCCGCGATTTTGAAGAGCTGTATACCTATTACAAACAAACCAGCCTACAGCACTTATATCAGCAAAATGGCAAGCTGTTTGCGTTATTCCAAATTGGTGACAAGTTATCTGATGTGCGCGTGTTTCGCTGGGAAATTCACCCAGATAACACCATTAATTACATTGATAACCGCGGTGAGCGAGATATTCAACACGCTCATGACTACGATTTTGAATGGCTCAATACGGATCGCAACGATCACATTGAAGGGCGTTTTGCCCACATAAACATTGCCGACCAACTGTTTGTTGAAACCACTGGCGGCACACTCACCATAAAAATTGAAAACAGCACAGACACAGGCGAAGGCATTTACCAAGAAGCGGTGGATGATAAAAATCAATCCCTTGCTGACAGTGATGTTGATTATGCGCTGGTGGGGGATTTGATACTCCTTAAAATACTGCCATACCGAGAAAAAGCATGGCGTTATTTTATTTATAACACCCGTACGCAACAGGTTATGCGCCAAGATGCTATTGGCAGTGCATGTGTTACTTTACCTGAAGATCACGGGATTATTTTTCCCGGTGGTTATTATTTACAGTCAGGCCAAGCGCGCTCTTTTGAAGAACAAATAGATGATTTAGAGTTTCATCGTCATGTTAAATCACCGAACGGTGAAGACGTTTTGTATGTGTTTTACGAACCAAGTGAAGGACGCTATGCGCTGTTTGCCTACAACATTATTGATAAAAACCTACAAAACCCGATTTACTGCCACGGCTACGCTATTTACAACGATGGTTTAACACTGACCTTTAAAGCAGATAAAGACGAAGCGGAGCGCGTACACCCAATACAAATTTGGCAAAGCCCGTTTGTCTCCAGTGAGTTTGCCGCTAATACGCCGCCTTTAACCAGTTTTTTTGGCAAAATAGGCAACCCTGATTTAGTTCGCGGTATTTCTGATTTATACAGTGTGTGCAAAGCCATTAGCGAGCAAAGCCCAAGCCTTAATCATTATGAAGATATGATAGCGCTGAGCCGTAACATTTTTGACCGCTACCATTGGCTTAACGAGAGCGAATTTGCAGAGATTGCAACAAGCTTGCACAGTATTTTTGAAACCGCCGAGCAAGTGCTTGACGAGTTTGAAAAAGTCACTGAAATTCAAAATAAAGCAAAACAATCACTGGTCGATATTAATAAGCAGTACACAGAGGTCACCCGTGATGTACGCCCAGACAGCTTTAAAGCCGCGCCCGAGTTTGTGCAAGCTATTGATGCACTCAAAATATTAAAAGGGCAAATAATTAGCCTTGAAGATATTAAGTACATTGATCTCGACGCCCTCAACAATCTACAAAAGCAAGTGGATGAAAAGCTCAGCGAAGTAAGCCAAGCTACAGCAGCATTTTTACAGCAAGACAGTGCCTTGCAACCTTACCATGATAAATTAGGCGAGCTTGAAGCACTGAGCACAAAAAGCGAAAGTGTCAGCGAGCTCAAAACCTATATTGCAGCACTGGATGAGCAAAGTGTAGAGCTTGATTTGCTTAACCACACCATGCTTGATTTAGATATTGATGACAGCCGCGTGCGCACGCAAATATTAGAAGATATTAGCGCTGTGTATGCACTGGTTAATCGCGCAAAAGCCAGTATTGAAATACGCCAAAAAAGCTTAGGCAGTGTTGAGGCAAAAGCGGAGTTTGCAGCACGGTTTAAGCTGTTTTCGCAAAGCATTACCAACGCCCTTAATAACGCAAAAACCCCCGAAGCCTGTGACGACCAATTATCAAGGCTACTTATCCAGCTTGAAGAGCTTGAGTCTCAATTTAGTGAGTTTGATGAATACCTAAGCGAAATTATTGCCAAGCGTGATGACGTTTACGAAAGCTTTGAAGCACACAAACAAAGCCTGATTGATGCCCGCCAGCGCCGCGCTCTTAATTTAGCCAATGCTGCAGAGCGTATTTTACAAGGTGTAAATCGCCGCGCTCAAAGCTTTACTGAGCTTGATAAACTCAATACCTACTTTGCCGCCGATCCGATGATCAGCAAGCTACGCGCATTAACCGACGAGCTTAAAGAATTAGGCGATGAAATACGCGCTGATGATATTCAATCTAAACTCAAAGCGAGTAAAGATCAGGGCATACGTTCACTGCGTGACAAGCAAGATATTTACACCGATGGCGGTAATACGGTCAGCATTGGTAAGCATGCATTTAGTGTAAACAAGCAACTGCTTGATTTAACGCTGTTGCCGCGTAATGAGCAATTAATGCTGCACCTAACAGGCACTGATTATTTTGAAGCCATTGAAGATGAGCAAAGCCTTGCCACACTTGAGCAAAGTAAGCATTTATGGCAACAAGCCCTAGTATCTGAGAATGACGCAGTTTATCGCGGTGAGTACCTTGCGGCGCAGCTATTATTGGCATGTGAAAATAGCGAACACTCGCTTACTTTTGGCCAGTTACACGATGCGCAAACGGATGGTAGCTTGTTAAGTTTAGTACAAAAATTTGCTGAACCACGCTACCAAGAGGGTTATGAAAAGGGCATACATGATCACGATGCCTGCGCTATTTTAAGCACCTTACTGACACAAAAAAGTACCCTAGATTTACTTATTTACCCTGCCAGTTGCCGTATCATTGCGCAGTTATTTAGTGCGCAATTAAGTACAGAGCAGTTAAGCAATTTTTATCATCAGGCAAGTAATGCCATATTGATGGATAAACACTTTACAGCAACACAATTTATCACCAATTTAACTGATCAAATAAGTAAGCAAGTCAGTCATTTCTTGCCGCAAGTTGCATTACTTTGCCAGCGCTTCACTGATTTTTCATGCGATTTAACCGCCGGTTATTTGATCCAACAATTAGCGCAACAAAAAGCACCAGATAAGTTTAGCTTTGTAGTGTCGCAACAGGCTAAAAAGCTTGCAGAACAGTTTACTAGTGAGGCAAAGGTAAAAGGCTTTAGTGGCGAATTAGAAAGCGCGCGCAAAAATGTAAACAGCACCGATGAGCGTGCTTTGCTGTATTTAAGTTGGTTAAACGCGTATTGCTTACATTATCCAGAGATAAGCTCTGTTGTGCAGGCTGAAGCCGCTAATTATTTACATTTAAGTGCCAGTACAGGGCTAACTTACCAAGTGCTAGATGTAACCCCAGCAACGCACGTTGAAAACCTTATGGGGCAACATAAGCGGGTAAAAGAGCAGGTTCTTAATCTTGATTACGCTGAATTTTATGCTCGTACACGGGACTATATCACCGAGCAAGTGCCTGCATTTGAGCAATATCACCGCCTGCGTACTGACATACTTGCAGAGCAAAAAGAGCGCCTACAACTCGATGAATTTAAAGCCCGGCCTTTAAGTTCATTTGTGCGTAATCAGCTTATTAATAAAGTGTACTTCCCAATTATTGGAGATAACTTAGCTAAACAAATTGGCTCTGCGGGTAAAAATAAACGCAGTGATTTAATGGGCATGTTATTGCTTATATCACCACCCGGCTACGGTAAAACAACGCTAGTTGAATACGTGGCAAATCGACTGGGGCTGACCTTTGTAAAAGTAAACTGCCCATCAATAGGCCACGACCAAGTCTCACTTGACCCAGCGCAAGCGATTAATGCAACCGCAGAAAAAGAGATTGCTAAAATCAACCAAAGCTTTGAAATGGGCAATAACGTGATGCTCTATTTGGATGATATACAGCACACTAATCCTGAGTTTTTACAAAAGTTTATTTCATTGTGTGATGGTTCACGCCGTATCGATGGGGTGTGGAACGGTAAAAGTAAAACCTACGATTTACGCGGTAAAAAGTTTGCTGTGGTTATGGCGGGTAACCCGTACACGGAATCTGGCGAGAGTTTTAAAATACCCGACATGTTAGCCAACCGCGCCGATATATATAACTTAGGTGATACCTTAGCAGGGTGCGAACAAGAGTTTGCTATGAGCTTTATTGAAAATGCGCTGACCTCAAACTCAGTACTTGCGCCGCTTGCTAATCGCAATATGGAAGATTTATACAAGCTTGTACGTATTTGCGAGGGCGAAGACATCTCATTAAATGAGCTTGAACATGGTTACTCTCAAGCGGAGGCAAACGAAATTAAAGCGGTGTTAACCCGTTTAATGACCATTCGTAACACAGTACTAAAAGTAAACGCTCAGTACATCGCTTCAGCTGCACAAGATAACAACTACCGCACTGAGCCGCCTTTTAAACTGCAAGGTAGCTACCGCAATATGAACAAAATGGCAGAGAAGGTTGTCGCTGCCATGAACGATGAAGAGCTTGAAAACTTAATTCGCGATCACTATCGCGGCGAGGCGCAAACTCTCAGTAAAGGCTCAGAAGAAAACTTACTTAAATTAGGTGAACTGCGCGGTACACTCAGTGATGAAGAGCAGCAGCGCTTTGCACAAATCAAACAAGACTTTGTGCGATTAAATAAGCTTGATGGCGCAGGCAGCCCCGTAATGATGGCAGTTGAGCAAATGAGTTACTTGCATGAATCACTGCAAAGTATTGCCAGCAAATTGAGCAAAACTAACCTCAGTCACGATTACAGCGAATTATTGCAAACACTTGGGCTCAATGTGCAAGGGACAGATAACAACCATGCGATACAAGCGCTTGCTCAAGCTGTTGAAAGCGGCCTTGGGCAAACACCGTACAAAGACGTGCTTAAACAGCTAGCAGACAACACGGCTGAAAATAACACCCAAGCACAACTAAATGCGTTAGTTAAAGCAACAACTGAAAATAATACTAATGACACGTTAAATACTTTAGCTGCACAGCTAGGTGAAAGTATTGGTTCAATAAACAATAAAAGTGAATTAACAGCGCTAACGAAAGGCATTGCTGCAAATAACACGAATCAAACATTAGCTATGCTGGGGCAGCAGTTAGCAGAATATTTAGCCCCTTTAGATAATAAAGAGCAGCTGCAAACCTTGATAGAGACCATAGCGAGTAATAATACATCTTCGCATATTGATGCACTAAGTGAGCAGCTCCAACACTGTATTAAAAATAATAATATGCAACACGGTGTGCAACAGCTTATTGCTGCGTTAAATAGCCAAACCGAGCAATTAAATACTAAAGCCGAGCTTGCAGAGCTTACCCAAGCGATAACCAACACTAACCCTAATACAGCTATTTTAGCATTACAGCAGGCGATACTTGCTGGTAGTGAGGTACAAATACAAACACTGAGTGAGCAATTGCTTAGCGCATTGACTACACTGGATCACAGTGAAAAATTAGCTCAGATATTAACTGCGCTAAAAAGTACTAATAGCAACGAGCAAACTCAGCACTTAGTAAGTCAGTTTCTGAGTGAATTAAAGACTGCGAATAATCGTGATGTGCTTGAGCTTATCGCACAGCAAAACGTAGATAATACGCAACAAAACGCTTTGCAACACAGCGAACAAAAACAAGCCTTAGAGGCATTGATAAGTGCAATAAAAAATCAGCCTAGGCAAGTGGTTACGCAGGTAAGTGAAAAAGATCAGCAAGATGGTTCTATGCCAACACTGTTATAAAAAACATCAGTTGTTTGTGAATTTAAAGGAGAAAAAGAAATGGAAATCAACGCACCAGAATTATATGACTCAATGGGCGAGGCAAAAATTGCCGCTATTTACGTTAACGATGGACAGGAAGTTATCACTAATCAAGCATTGTTTGATGTAGAGCTTGAAAAAGCCGTGTTAGAGGTTGTGACACCACAAGCAGGCGTTATTCATAACTTTAAAGCTAAAGTAGGTGACATTGTAAGCTCAGAACAAGTCATTATGCATCTACGCGAAAAACGCCACGGCGAGCACACCGCAGATAAAAAATTACCGATGGAAGAAGAGCTCGCATTATTAAGAGAAGAAAACGAGCGACTCAAAAAACTGCTAGCACAGCAGCAACTAACAGCAGCGGGTTAATTTTCATTGGGCAACCACCAGCGCTCATAACGTATAAGTCTCACTTGCCAATAAGCCATGAGTGGATAGTGGATTAATATTATTTGAGGTCGAAATTTGACCCGCAGGTTTATAGTTTCGATTGTGTATTTATCGTTTTTTATGTCCACCTCCCAAGTTAAAATGTGGGGAAGGTACTCTTTGATAAAATGGTTATATTTGGAAAGTCACTATGAAGTATCTCTTTATTGCGCTTTTAACTTTTAGCTTTTCAAGCCTTGCTTGTATGCCTTCGGTGAATATAGATATTGCAGAAGTACTTGTGGAAGTGCCAAATCCAGTTTTTGAAGAAGGAACGGTTATTAATGCGAAGACAGGAAAGGTTACTGCTAAGATATCTTTTAACAAAAAAGGGAAAGTTGTTAAAATTGAAAATTTGGTTTTGACGCCTTCTTCTTTGCCTTTAGCGCCAATTGAAGAAGCTCTAAATTCATCAAAACGACACTTTTCCTCCCAGGAGGCTACATCACATGATATTACAATTGATTTTCCAATTGAGTTTAGAGAGAAAATAAAATTCCGTTTTAATTTAAGCCCGCCAATTATTGAGAAATAGAATATTTTAAATATAAAAACACATCAAAAATAACGTCAAATGCTTGCCTAGCGTTTATTTTTTGCTTTATTTTAGCCAAGTATTACCCGTAATGCTAAGGGCGTTTAGTCTATGTGGAGTTTGAGTACATAATAAAAAATCAGAGTGTTACATTGGTACTTTGATGTTACAGTATGACCTCATTGGTGATACGACTTTTTCGATAAATAACGTCTTTAATTTGGGGGAAAGATGGTAACGAAAATTAGTTTTCATTCCTTAGTATAAACCACAATTCTAGTCCCCTTAATGCAGTATTAGGTTTAAATTATGCTCAGTATTTTACTTATGATAGGTGCTATACAATTCGGCGAGGTAAAAGCTTGCAGTGATCCTTCTATAACGGCATTAGATACCTTCCAAACTAAAGTGGAGTATTTAGGTAAGACATCACAACTTTTTGCCGAAGACCGTTTAAAAGTTAGAGCCTCATTGCCGTCTGCTTGCTCGTATGTAAATTCAGAATCTGAAGTTAAATTTGATGTTACAAGTGAAGGTCAGATTACGAATTATAAAGTTTTGTTTGAACAACCTGTAAGAATTCATTCCCGTGTAATCAAAAGGGCAATACTAAAGACCCCAGTTAATAAAAGTGCGTGGGGCACAAGCGGAAATAGGGTAAGGGTTATGTATGTTCAATACAAAAATAAAACCGAACAAACGCATCAAAACTGATCCCGTAAGGAAAAGCCAGGGTTCGCCCAGCAATCAGTTGTGTTTTTAAAATCAGCTAGCTAATGGAGCTAACTTAGCACATCAACAAAAGTACCTTGAAAAGGTATATTTTCATTTGAATACGTGTAAAATTCCTTTCGGTAAATTTTAGGTGGCTTTATATAATCACCTTATCTCAATCTCATAACTTAATGGAAAGTCATTCATGTGGAAGTATCTAGTTTTATTGTTTTTACTAACAGGGTGTGCAGTACAGTATGAGGTTCCAACCTCTGGCGATACTGCAAATGTTAGAATTGGTACGCGTGTTGGCAATGACCACACATGGGTCTATGGGTACAGTAATGCACAGTGTGATGATAAAAAAACGTGGTTAAGATTAATTGGTGAGCCAATGGCGTCGTGGGCTGAATCTTCTAAGCGATTAGGTATGCCTTTGTGGGATTACCCAAATGGGGCTGCCCATGAGATTTTAGTTCCTGCTAATAAAGCGCAATTTATTATGGCCGTTCAAAATCACTACACATTTAAATGTGGTACTTTCATTTCGCATACATTTGATAAAAATAAAGATTATGAAATTATTATTGGCGACCAACATCGCTGCTCAGCAAGTATTTATGAAATAGTACCCACGTCAGAACAAGCCGCAGATTTTAAAAGGGCGCTAATAAAAACAGTGAGCATGGTTGATGGTGTATCCCAAGCATGTAAGGATAAGTTTTAATATAAGCTTACTGTAGCAAAAAATTTTAAGCTAGTAATATCAGCCCGTAATGATACTAAATCATTTTGAGGGATTAAACCTGACGCTAACGGCGTTCAAAACTTTTGATTTACGACTGCATGGATGCAGGAGCAATTGACGAGAACAACTAAGTAACGTAATTTTTGCCTTGTTATCTACGAGGTTTTTTTACCTCAAAATTGACTCATTAATTAAGCGAATTGGTATAAGTAGCGTATTTGCCTAGGCATTAAAAAGCCAAGCAAAATAGCTTGGCTTAAAATAATTAATAGTTAACTAATGTATTAATTTAACTGTGTAGACAGTGATATCTCAGCATTCATCAGTTTTGAGATAGGGCAACCCTCTTTGGTTTGTACGCACAGTTCGTCAAACTTCAATTGCGAAATACCCTCAATTTTAGCCTCAACATTAAGCGCAATGTGGCTCACTTCAAAGCCATCATCAACCTCATCTAGGCTAACGGTTGCGGTAGTTTTGATGTCATCGGCTATATAATCCGCTTCAGTGAGTGCCAGTGATAACGCCATGCTGTAACAGGCACTGTGGGCTGCTGCAACCAGCTCCTCTGGGTTAGTGCCTGATCTTCCTTCAAAGCGAGTGTTGAACCCATATGGCTGGCTCTCAAGTGCACCACTTTCGCTACTTATTGAACCCTTACCTGATTTAATATCCCCAGACCAATTGGCTGATGCTGATTTTTTAATCGTCATAATGTCTCCTTGGGTTTGTTGTGTAAAGTTTGCAATAACATTGCAAGCTCTTCATGCTTATACCGACTAATCGGTATTAACACGATACTCGAGTAGGGTTTTGCAATATTAACACCAAGGTTTATTTTGCGTTTCGCCGGCACCGCTCTGAACAGTAAATTACGTTTTCCCAGTCTCGTTGCCATTTTTTGCGCCAGGTAAAATCACGTTTGCAGACGGGGCAGGTTTTTTGCGGTAAATGTAATTTCTTATGCGCCATGTTTACGCTTCTTTTAGTGTTTTTTGGTCGCGGTGTAATGCTTACATGAGCTTTTAGGTAACGGTAACTCTACTGCCATTATCTATTTTTAAGTATCAATAATGGCAGTATAATTTTGCTAAATTAAGATATTACTTCTCTGCAGAGTATGGATCTTCGGCTAATAAATAGGCTCTTAAATCAGCTTTTTGCGGCTGTGCATTCAACCATTCCCTGAGTTCTTTTGCTTTTTCATAAGTTTCATTGCTAAATTTATCAGCATATATGTCACTAAAGTTTTGTTTGGTACTTTGCTCGCGAATTTGGTTTTGCCATTGTTGTGTTACTACTGCGTTCAGTGTACCAGCTAAGCCTTCTTCTTTTAGTAATTCCCACTCACCCGCATCTAACCAGATACCACCTACCGGTGCGCTGTAATCTATACGGTGGTCAGTTGATGATGAAATACGAAATTTCCGCATAATGACACCTGATACCGGGCAAATTAATGCTTTTTTAGTGTCTGTAGCGTCGGCTTCGAATGAGATGTTTTCAGCAAACGCAAAGTTTGGATTACGTTCTTTCCAAGCTGCAAAGTCTTCGATTAGTATCCAGTGGCCATTACAGTGCGTGCATGTATGCGAACGAAATTGACCTTCAATAAAACTAGGTTTAAGTAACCCTTTACCACAACTTGTACAATTCATAGTGTCCCTTAATTTATATTGTAACTTGAAGAGCTTATATGCTTAAAATTATTATAAGCAGCTAAAAAGCATCTCATAATTTAGTTTTTATTTGCGTTCAAGTTTGATTGCGACAACGGCCGCACTAAGAAGTTTTATGTTACCGTATTTTAAGAGGTGATAACAAAGCTTTGTTATGTTTAGTCAACTAGTTGAATTTAAAATAAGCCGGCTTGTTTTATTACACCGCTGCGAGCAATAAATTACGTTGTCCCAGTCCCGTTGCCATTTTTTGCGCCAGGTAAAGTCACGGTTGCAAACGGGGCAGGTTTTTTGCGGTAAATGTAATTTCTTATGCGCCATTGTTACGCTTCTTTTTAGTGTTTTTTGGTCGCGGTGTAATGCTTACATGAGCTTTGAGTATCGCTGGGATGGCCTGTTGTACATCGCGCCGTTCACGGTATTGCCACAGCCTATCGCGCGCTTCTTTTGAGGCTTTTGTTAAATCCACCATAGGTTCAGGGTAGTCTTCGCCTATTTTAAAGTCGTTAAATAATGCTTCCATGGGCGTTTGTTGCCATGGTTCATGTAAGTATTCTATGGGCAGTTTTTCAAGTTCTGGGCACCACTTTTTTATAAACTCTCCGTTAGGGTCTTGATCTTCAGACTGCTTGATCGGATTGTAATGGCGAATGGTGTTGATACCGGTTACTGAGGCTTGCATTTGAATTTGCGGATAGTGAATGCCTGGCTCAAAGTCTAAAAAGTAATTAGCTAAGGGGAAGCTTGCTTGCTGCCAGCTAATGTTTAAGTGGTGGGTCACAAAGCTTACTAACATGGCGCGCATTCTAAAATTAATGTAACCGGTGTGTTTTAAGCAGCGCATGCAGGCGTCAATAATCGGCACACCTGTTTGCCCCTGAGCCCAACGCTTTATATCGCCAGCAACTTTATCGTCATCGCGGTAGGGAAACTGATGATACCCTGCGTTAAGCGCTTTAAACTCCATTGAACATTCGCTTTCAAACTTTTGCATAAAATGGCAATGCCAATGTAAGCGCGAAACAAACGCCGCTAGTGGGCGCTTCCAGCCTCGTTTGTCAGGGTGTTTTGAGTCATATGCGTCAATTGCTTTTTGGTACACTTGCCTAAGGCTAATATTGCCCCACGCTAAGTAAGGCGAGAGCCTTGAGCAATGGGTTTGGCTTAAACTGGGGCTTGAAATGCCTTTTTGATAGCCTTTGCCTCTACTTTCAAAAAAGCTTTGCATGACTTGCTGCGCTTCCAACGCACCGCCTATTTGAAAGTGCGGGTTTTGCTTTGTGTAGGCATCGGGTAATGCAGGGGCTTGGTAATCGTTTAATGCCACCGCATTGACGTTTTTCCAGTTTGGAATAGCGATGGGGCTGTGCATGTATTGATGCCAATGTTCGTTCCAGCCTTTACGGCTTTTAGCCCCGCGTATAACCCCTCCGGTAGGAAATTCAAGCCAGTTTATTGCATGGTGTTTACACCATTTTTTCACTGCTTTGTCGCGATCAAATGTATTATTTAAGCCAATTTCTTGATGGCTCACTAAGCTAACAATTTCAAACTGGTTGTTTAATGAATCGAGTAGCTCATCCATTGGACTGTTAAACAGATAAACGCGGGCATTAAAGCGCGCGAGTTGTTTATTCATTTCAACTAACGATTGATAAACAAAACGCCAATGACGCTCGTTATAATGAGAATCATCAAGGAGCAGCGGCTCAAAATTATACATAAGCAGGGTCGGCAGTGCGCTGTCAAACGCGTACTTAAGTGGCTGATGATCAGATAAACGTAAATCTCGTTTAAACCAGACTATATTAACCTTTTCGCGCATTATTAACTGCTTAATGGCCAATCTGCAGCATCGGCTGAGTCTATGCTATACACATCATCACCCCGCCAGCGCTTAATAAAGGTATTTTCAGGATCATAGGTGTTAGTTTGTTTAACTAAATTAAAATGCCTGCCAGAGCGAGGATCAGCGCCAACCCCAGCAAGGTATTGCCAGTTGCCCCAGTTCGCTGCTACATCGTAATCAATAAGTTGTTGCTCAAAGTAAGCCGCACCAAAACGCCAATCTAATTTGAGCTCGTTGACTAAACAGCTGGCAACAAGTTGGCGTCCGCGATTAGACATATAGCCCGTTTGATTAAGCTGTTTCATACACGCATTAACAATTGGGTAGGGGGTTGTGCCCATGCACCATTGTTTAAAGCGACCTGAATAAAAACTGGTGAGTGGTTTGTTTGCGCTTATGCCGCTAAATGCAAATAATTGATGATCATAGCGCACACTATAAAGCTGAAAGTATTCACGCCAAAGTAGCTCAAAGTAAATCCAGTAAGTTGAATCGTTCGCGCCGTGTTGTTGCTCATACTCTTGCAGTGCGTGCATGATTTGTCGCACCGACACATTACCGTTGGCAAGCCAAGACGAGAACTTAGTTGAATTTGCCATGCCATCAAGGGCATTGCGTGTCAGTTTGTATTCGCTTGGAGCTGAACTTGAAAAGTACTGTTCAACGTGGTGCTGAGCGGCCACTTCGCCTGCATCAAACTCACAGTTGACCTGTTCAACCTTAGGTAAAGATTTAGGCCAAGGTACTGGGGCAATTAATGGCGCAGGGAAATGGCTCGGTCTCTGAACAGGCGATTTTATCGAGAGGTTTGATGATTCTACCTTTTTACGAAATTTACTGAATGTTGAAGGCAATTCACTTAGTTCAAAGGGCAGTTGATGCATGTCATACAAGGTAAATGTATTACTTTGTTTAAGTGTAATCTCGCTGTATTTATCAGTAATTGCAGTGAGGGATTGCCGTTCGTATAAGCCAATTTGGTCGCTGCAGTAAATTACTCGAGTATTGTGATGAGAGTAATAATGATCAATCACGTCCAGCGGCGCTTGAAAGTAAACCACCAAGTGTTGGCCACGTGCATTCAGCTGACTGTTTAATTGGTGCAGCGATTTAACCAAAAACGCCCATCGTTGCTCGCCCAATGTTTGGCAGTTAAAACGGTTGCTTTTAAACCACTCAGGGTCAATACAATAAATAAAGCTAATTGATGAGCTTTGCTCGCATGCACGCCGTAGTAGCGCGTTGTCAGATAACCGTAGGTCATGAGTGAACCAATATACAGAGTGTGTCATATAATAAACTTGCCATTGGGGTTTTATTAATCCATTTTGTTTCAATACGTGACAAACGGTAAACGCGTTTAATACGTGTGACTTTTTATTTTTATCAACATTAAAGCGAGCGATACGTGTTTGTAGATTTAACTCAACCCCTCGAAAAACTAACTATCTATAGTCAATTAGTCGGCGGCATTACGCCAAGGCCGATTGCGTGGGTAAGTACGCTTAGTAGTGATGGAGTGGCAAATATTGCGCCTTATTCATTTTTTACTGTAGCAAGCGTTAACCCTCCGGTATTGAGTGTTACGCAGGTTAATCCCAGAGCAATGCGCAACAAAGACACCCTTAGCAATCTACTCGACACCAAAGAGTGCGTTGTGAATATTGTCAGTGAACAGCAAGTGGAGCAAATGAACCAAAGCTGTGTAAACTACTCACCTGAAGTCAGTGAATTTGATGCGGCACTTATTGAATCAATAGCAAGTCGGCTGGTTAAACCCGTCAGTGTAAAAGCATCAAAAGTTCGCTATGAATGCACCCTCCGCGAGGTGATTACAGTCAGTGAGCAATCTGCTGGTGGGAAAATGATGTTACTTGATGTTGTTGGGGTTTATATTGACGATGAAGCACTGGTTGATGGTTATATTGACTCAGGAGCTTTAAAGAGCGTAGGTAAACTGGGCGGAGATGAGTTTACTAAAACAACGGACATGTTTAGTTTAAAGCGGCCAACTTTATAACGCTGACATCAAGCTTAAGAGGAATAATGCTTTTCAAAATGTTAAGCGAATCAGTGTTAACGTGCACTGGCAGATTGGATTAACAGTCGCTACCTGATAGTCGCAAAAGTGTCATTTCCGAACGTTCGTAACGCCGTTAACTTGATGGTTTTGTCAGCAATACATTGCACACGCTTCATATAGCCATTCTTAGTTAAAACTTGAGAGCCCGATGGGTAACTATTAATAAGCAGATCACCACTTGCTAGTTGCCATGATGATTCGGGCATACCAACTAAGCTATATAGCTTTTCAATTTCAAAATCCGAGTTGATAAAATGAATATCACCATAATTCCATGATAAATGGGATAAGCCTGATGTAACAACTAAACCGAAAGGCATTTCAAAAATATCTTTGACATTCATACGTTGGATGAGAGTGACCTTATCGTTTTCATCAATTAAAAGTAACTCACCACCGAACTCACCATTATTACTACCTGTGATGGCTTTTTTCCCCAAGTTTATAACTACATGTGGCTGTATTATTTGATGTTCAATAGCCGTTTTTTGATCCGAGTAAGGTGAGCTTCTAGGAAAAGATTTTTTGTACTTACCAGTCGCTCTATCCAAAAGTTCCAGCTTCCACATTATTTGTTTTGAATCATTTTGGGCAGTTTCAAAAAATTCTTTTACGCCAACTTCCGTAACCTCGCTTTTAACAGTGCCTTTAAATACTGTCTTATTTGGATATTTAGTAGTTTCATAAGAACCGCAATTTATCTTTTCGAAGATATTCGCAAATGAATTGAAAGATAATAGGAGTGCAATAATGGTAAAGTATTTCAAAATTTTTCCTTGTATTGCTAAAATTTTAGTATTTATGCGACATGCTGTTTGTGCTGTAGTGTCGCTTTTTGGACTGAGGCGCTACCTGCTCGGTGTGGCAGTGTGGGTGTTTTTTATGCTATCGACTATACCTATATAAAGGCTTTTTACTGCCTAACTGATAGCTAGCCAATTCCATTGGCGTGTCTATCGTATCTAAGCTATCCCTGCGTTACTCCGCGTTTATTATGTCCCTAATTAAACCTAATATTTAATTGTTAAGCAATGATATTTTAACCACGCACAGTCGTTATTAGCCTGAGCAGTTAAGCAGGTTAACTCATTGATTTGATGCTGCCTATGGCTGCTAACTCGTTCGCGCTATTTCGTTTGTCGCGACAGTTAAATTCAGCACACGCCTAAATCGTAAGATATTCAATTTATTCGTTAAAAGTGCCCGGTCTGATATGCGCGCCGACCTGTTAAATCTGTCGTATAGCAATAATCGCTATACGACAGGTAAGTTGTTCTTAAGCTTAGTATGCTTGTTTTTAATTAATAACAGTTTTAATCGTGCTAGTGCCATCTTCGTCGGTAAATTTAAACACGAAGTCTTTTTTTGCATCATTATTAATATCGAGCAGTAGGATGTCGTGATTTTTTTCAGGTAATTTATGCTTTATTTTCTTGCGCTTGGCGCTCAATAAATCGGTGGTTTCACCATAATAGACTGACAGCGTTTTACTGCCGCTTTTATAGATGGCATCAAGCTTGTTATCACCATTTATATCACCGAGCAGTAATGGCTTGAGTGATGAGTTGTTAGACATTGAAAGTGGCATTTCTACTTCAAAATCGGCATTTGGGTCTTCACTGAATTGACCGCTTGTGAGTTGTTTATGCACAGAGAACTCTACATCTACCTCTGTATCACCACCGCCCATTGCCATTGATGCAATGGTGCCAAGACCAAAATCGATATTAAATAGCTGTAAATCCATCAGGCCATCGTTATCAAAATCTTCATCAAACTTTATATCGCCTATCATACTGGTTTTAGGTAGTTTGAACGCTTTTTGTGCAAAGCCGCCAGCGGCTAACCCCATGTGAAGTTGACGGTGAACGGTTGCACTCATTGCATCCATACCATCAACGTCGGGTACTCTTTTGGTAATAAGATCAACAAAACCGTCGTTATTTATATCAAGCAGTGATTCAATTTCGAGAGTTTCGCCATCCGGTGTTTTGCCAAGTTGCATGTTGAAGTCTAAATATGAGGTGTTTTGTGCAAAACCAGTTTCATTGGCCAATAATACTTGGGCGTTCTTTTCGTTTGAAAATACTAAGTCAGTCAGGCCATCTTGGTTTAAATCGATGACCTGTGGGGCAATACTTATATCAATATCTAATTTAAATCGGCTGGATCTAAAGTCACCCTTAAATTGAGCTTGTTTAGTGAAAGTATGCGCGTTAAATTTTCCTTGTTTGTCCTGAATGTACAAGGTATTTGTTTCAATATCTGGCAAAAGAATATCGCTTAAACCATCTTTGTTGGCATCAATTATAAAGTTCACTTTGGTAAATTTATCACTGTCTAAGCGGTTTAAAACGGACTCATATTTAAATAATAATACGCTCTTATCTTTTTCACTAAGGTAGACTCCATCTGTGGTCAAGATTAATGCTTGAGGGTGTTGTTTGTTGGCAAGTATCGCCGTGTCAAAGCCCAAAGAGTGTTGTGGCAGTGTGAGCATATAATTAAGATTATTTGCTAAATCTACTTGCGCCAACTGTTGTAACTCATCGTTGTAGGCAAATGCCATTGAGGTATCTGTGGTTATTAATTCATTGTTTGTTTTAATAGCAAGTTGTTGGCTTGCAAGTACAAGCGGTGATGCTAAGAGGATTGACGTGGCTAAAAATGTTTTGAGCATATTTAATTCCATTTAATTTTAATCGTTAGTAATTTTTGTAAATGTATTATTAACAGATAAGCTGATTTTACAATCTTAGTTTTGTAAGCAAGTGTAATATATTACATTCGAGCTTCAGTTAAATGTGTGAAAAATGAATATGTAGAAGTCCCCATTATGGCTATGGTAAAGTTGCTGTTACAACGATAATTTAAATGGACTTTCTATGAAGTTTGTACTTCCTGCTTTGTTATTACTACTAAGCTTTATAGCGTTAGCTGGCCAAAAAACAGCATTGCCTGTTGAGTCGTTTGCATCGCTCAAAGCCTTTAGCCAATTGAAGCTTTCCCCCAATGGCGAAAACCTTGCTTTTGTTCGTAACGTCAATGGTGAATTGGTGTTAATGGTTTATGACCGTAAAAAGAAAGATTTCAAAACAATCATTCGCTCTGATAATCACACTATTTTCTTTGATTGGTACACTTGGGCTAACGATGAGGTTTTATTACTAGGAGCGCGTTACATAAAGCGTGAGTTTGGCGGGCCAAAGTACTCTTCTACACGCATGTATGCCTACAATATAAAAGAGAAAGAAAACGTAAGGCTTGCTATAAAGCCTAACTCTAATCGTGATGAGCGCCAGCCTCAGTTTGGCGATCAAGTAATTAGTTTTTTACCCGAACGAAAAGACACTATTTTAGTTCAGGGTGATTACGATATAGCAAACACGCCTGCGGTGTATGAGCTTAATTTAAATACCTTCCGCAAGAAAAAAGTGCAGCGCGCTCGAAGCCAAGTAACCAGCTGGATTGCTGATAGACAAGGCAATGTGCGCATTGCAATGAAAATGGATGAAGATCAATTTGAATATATTTTATATACCGAAAACAGAGCAAAGCGTAAAACGTTATTTAGTTTTAGCGCATTTAGTAAAGAGAGTGTGAGTATTTTAGGGTTTGATAAAAACCCTAACGTTATTTATTACACTGCGCTGAAAGATGGCCGTGACGCTTTGTATAAAATGGATTTAACCACCAATAAAAAAGAGTTAATTTTTAGTGATGATAATTACGACTTTGATGGCTCTATTTTCTATTCGTCACTGACGAATAATGTGGCTGGATTTACCCATTCTCAACTTGAGGATGGTGTACGCTATTGGGATGAAGACTTAAATAAACTGCACAGCTCTCTTCGCTCAGTGTTACCCAGCGAAAAATTTGATTTGGATATTATCGATACCAGTCATGATCAGCGCCAATATGTCATTTACTTAACTGGTGATGAAAGTGCCGGCACTTACATGTTAGGTAACCGCGATAGTGGCGAGCTGGTGGTATTTGCCAATGCCTATCCAGATATTGATAGCACTGTTTACACTGATAAAAAACACATTAGTTACAAAGCCAGAGATGGATTGACGATTGAGGGCTACTTAAGCTTACCTGTGGGTTATAAAGCGGGAGATAAGTTGCCGACCATCGTGTTTCCGCATGGTGGGCCTATGGCGCGTGATTATGCCGGGTTTGATTACTGGACAGCACTGTTAACTTACAATGGATATGCTGTGTTGCAACCTAATTTTAGAGGCTCAAGTGGTTATGGGCATGACTTTATGATGGCCTCAGTGCAAGGATTTGGTAAAGAAATGCAAGACGACCTTCAAGATGCCGCGCTTTGGTTGGTAGACGAAGGGATTGCTGATAAAGACAAAATTTGTATCGGTGGCGCAAGTTATGGTGGTTATGCAGCATTGATGGCAGTCGTTAAGCACCCTGAAACATTTAAATGCGCAGCAAGTTTTGCGGGTGTCACAGATTTGGAATACCTTGTTTCAAAAGCACGCTATTTCACTAATAAAGAAATTGTGCGCAAGCAATTTGGTACCGACGATGATGAGCTGGAAAGATATTCCCCTGTTAATTTTGCAAAACAGATAAATCGCCCAGTGCTATTGTTGCATGGCTCAGATGACAACATCGTTTCTGTGTATCATAGCCGTGAAATGGAAGACGAGCTCAGTGATGAAGGGAAAGACGTGACCTACATTGAACTTGAAGATGGCGATCACTATTTGTCACACCAGCCTTACCGAATTAAAACATTGCAGGCGTTTCTAGATTTTTTTGATAAACACTTAAAAAATTAGCATAAAGGCGACCTCGGTCGCCTTTTTCATTAGTAAGCTAATTCAGCATGGCTTTATTATTAGTTCTAGGCATTCGGTAAGCGCCAGGCACTAATGGCCCCTGCTAAACCAAGCAGGCTGTAGAATAAAATTAGTTCAGCGGTTGATAAATAAGCATTGAGCAGGCCTACGCTACCCAAGATTAATAACACTAGCCCGATCACCGTATTGCTTACAGCAACATAGTCGGTACGTTTGTTACCTTGTGCCATATCAACCAAGTAAGTTTTACGGCCAAGCCTGACACCTTGATGAGCAACCGTCAGGAAAAAGTAACACAGGGGTAATAGCCAAAACTCATCTAACATCGATGGGCTAAAATGAGCGATGGCGTACACTAAAAATCCGTTTAACGTGACTAAAAGGGCAGCAAACACCAACACCCGTTGACTGGATAAGTCACTTAGCCTTCCCCAAATAGGTGCCGAAACTAGGCTTGCAAGCCCCGATAAAGCCATAAAAGTGGCAAGCAATGAAAAGTCGAATGCTTGTTCGCTGGCCAGTACGATATAAAAGGGCGCGCTCAAAGCTGAGCAAAGCAGCAATGCGCGAGTAAAAACAAAATGAGCAAATTGTTTATCTTCATACAATATTGTTAATTTAGATAAAGCATGTACTAACCCATTTTTAGCGCCTTCAGTTGCACCTGCATACTCTTTAATTTGACTATACGATAGCGCGGCAAATAACCACATAACAACAGCGAGCATAAGGGCAATGTACACGCCATTTTCAAACCCTAAAGTTTGTAAATACCATAAGCCAAGGCCAAAAGTAAGAGTCGCAAAGCCTGCAAAACTGGCTGCAAGGCCACTTATATTGCCTCTTTGCTGTTTTGGGATCACCTTACCGAGTACATCTTTAGAGGCAATTGAATTAAAGCCACGAGCAAGGCTAAATACTATAAGGCAGGCAATAATTGCGTATCCTGCAGCATTCCCAGTTAAGGTTAAAGCACTGATGAGCATAGCAACAATACAAAGCGCTTGAACAAGTGCACCAGCAACCCAGACCCACTTTCTGACTTTGCATTGCCTAATTAAGTTGGCAATGGCAAGTTGCGGCAGCATGGAGCCAGATTCTCTTATTGGCACAAGCCAAGCGATAAAGCTGCTAGGTACATTTAAACTTTGTAATAGCCAAGGCAGCGTGACTTTAGGGTTGAGTAAAGCGTCAGCAAACTTACTAAACAACTGACTGACCAAGAGTGTAATAAAGTTGCCAGGTACAACTTTACAGGCATTTTCGTCAATGGCTTTACATGCTCTGGCGTCTTCGGTGTTACTGAGTCTTTGGTAAACTTCTTCTTTACTGAGCTTTTTCATACAAAATTTTATTTACGCAATATGAAATGAATAGGGCGATTTAGCAGTAAAGATGATTTTAAAAATCATCTTTACTGTGGCGCTCTGCAAGCTGGTTTTCATCAGGGCCCCAAGTACGGTTTACGCGAATGCCTCGTTTTACTGCTGGGCGGCGCTCTATTTGTTTAGCCCAGCGAAGTACGTGAGTATATGACTCAACCTCTAAAAATTCGGCTGCATCGTATAAATTACCTAATACTAAGTTGCCATACCAAGGCCAGATAGCAATATCCGCAATTGAGTATTCACTGCCTGCCATGTAGTCGTGATCGCTTAAGTGACGATTTAGCACATCTAGTTGGCGCTTCACTTCCATTGTAAAGCGGTCAATTGGGTATTGCATTTTATAAGGTGCATACGCATAGAAGTGACCGAACCCACCCCCTAAATACGGTGCAGATCCCATTTGCCAAAATAACCAGTTGCGACATTCTGTTTTACTCGTGTGGTCGTGAGGTACAAGCACATCAAACTTTTCAGCTAAGTATTGTAAAATTGCACCTGACTCAAAAACGCGCGTAACAGGAGAGGTACTGTGGTCCATCAATGCTGGTATTTTAGAGTTAGGGTTAGCGCTGACGAAGCCAGATGAGAATTGATCACCATCACCTATCTTTATTAAATAAGCGTCGTACTCAGCCTCATTAAAGCCACGCTCTAGAAGTTCTTCGAGCATTATTGTTACTTTTTGGCCGTTAGGAGTGGCTAACGAGTATAGTTGCAAAGGGTGTTCACCTATGGGTAAATCTTGCTGGTGAGTTGCGCCAGCAACCGGGCGGTTTGTTTTAGCCCACTCGCCACCATTGTTTGCATCCCATTGCCATACTTGAGGCGGGGTATATTCGTTATCACTCATAAGAATCCTTAATCGTTGCTAATAAATTTTAGGTATTAGTTCTATTACGCGTTACTTATCCTAAATGATCAACTTGACCAAATAAAGCAGAGTTAAAGTAACCAGCACATGATTTAGCTTTAAGTTTAGATAACAAAGTTATTTAATCTACATCGGATTAACATGAGTAAAACAAGCTGTTGTCACGTAAATACATGTTATTAAGATGCAAAAACTTCGTCTTGAGTATTCAGGTTACGACTGTAATAAATCAGTATTGCACTTTGATGTTGTCCATTTAGAATTAAATTTTGATTTTTCAACTAGTAGGCGTTTATTATCCGTTGTAATTTAATACAACGGGGCAGTGTATCTGTGCAAATCAGCGAAGATGTATCAAGTGATATTACTCACAACCAGCTGAAAGTGGCAACGTTCAATTTATTTAATTACCTTGAGCCACCTAATGCTTTTTATGAGTTTGAGCGAATTTATACTGCACAGCAATGGGCTAAAAAACAATGTTGGATTACTGATTATTTAAAGCAATACCAACCTGATGTAATTGGTTTTCAAGAGGTGTTTAGTATTGAATCACTCAAAACCCTTTTATACGAAGCGGGTTATACCTATTTTGCTACAGTGGATGAACCGCAGATAATTGATGATTTTATTTATAAACGGCCGGTTGTTGCCATTGCCTCCCGTTACCCTATTATCCAGACGTGTGGCGTGCAATATGACGATGCACTTTTACCTACATTGGGCTTAAATGCTGATTTTAAATACAGCCGTAAAGTGCTTCGTGCAACCATTGATTTACCACACTTAGGTGAAACTGATTGCTATGTGGTTCATTTAAAATCGAAACGTTCAACCATCGACATTGCAGAGAATAATGATGTTACGCCAGAAAAACGTATTATTGAGCATTTACGTGCACAAATTGTAGGAGGCTGGGGAGCAACGGTGCAACGTGGCAGCGAAGCTACATTGTTAATGTCAGAAATAATCACTCGACGGGAGAGTTCACAAAATCCAGTTATTTTAATGGGGGATTTTAATAATAGCCTTACTGATGGCGTGTTGAGTAATTTACTGACTAACAGTTTACGGTTTGCATCAGTCATTGACTCAAAAGCTTTTCTTGCAAAATACTGTCTTTATGATGCATGGGATTTGTATGTTAACTCTTTGACTAATAATGCTTTAGTTCAAGTAGGTGATTCTAGGGTTGATGAATCGCAACCAACACGCACACCCACACACTATTTTGGCGCAAACAGCTCGGTGCTCGATTATGTTTTATTATCATGCGAATTTGATGCAAGCTACGATGATAGTTTTTATGACGTCGCAGCATACAATACATACGATAGGCATTTAATAAATCCAGATTTCGATATTGATGATCAAAGCACTGATCATGCTGTTGTGATGGTTACTTTTGCTCTAAGAAGCTAGTTGGAATGACATTAATGGCGCCCATGGTTTAGTAGAGACGTTCTCTTTATTTTATAAAACCTTAATTGAGCGCCTTTAAACCCTAGCCTCCAGCGATTTTGACCTTAAACTTTAAGGCTTCTAAAATGGCTTTTAGTTTTTCACGGTCATCACCTTGCACTTCAATCACACCATCTTTGACAGCACCGCCTTGACCCATTTTACTTTTGATGGTTTTCGCTAACTTTTTAAGGTCATGTTGTTCATTATCAATACCAACCACGAGCATAACGCCTTTGCCTTTACGGCCTTTGGTTTGACGCTCGATACGTAAAGCACCGTCTTTAAATACCTTAGAGGCAATTTCTTTACTTTCTTTAGGTTGGTTAATACGACCTGTTTCTGTTGAATAAACGAGATTGTTATCACTCATGCTAAACCTGTTATGAAAAAATAGACATCTATGACGTGTATGATAACAAATTTCAGCTAACCTGCTTTTATTTTTGGCGTATATGGACGTATAGGTTTATATTAACAATTAGAACGGATTACGTTTTCAATATGGAGTAAACAATGAGTTTAAGTAAAGCACTATCGAGTGACGGAAAAATATTAACAATTCAAATAAAAGGTAAATTCGATTTTAATTTAGTGCAATTGTTTCGCCAAGCCTATGCTGACATTGGTAATAGCACCGCTAAAGTGGTGATTGATTTACGCGAAACAGATTATATGGATAGTTCGGCTTTAGGTATGCTATTGAATATGAAAAAAACATTGGGTAGTTCTGTAGACTCAATCCGTATTAGTAACTGCCAACCACAATTAAAGAAAATATTACAAATATCACGGTTTGATAAAAAGTTTGATATTGACTAATGCGCATCCTCGTTGTTGATGATCAAAAGCTTAATCGGGATTTGCTCAAGATCATGCTTGAGCAACAACATTATGATGTAGTAACAGCTTGTAATGGTATTGAAGCACTTGAGGTGCTCGATAGTAGCCCAGTTGATATCGTGCTATTAGATGTAATCATGCCAGAAATGGATGGCTACGAAACAGCCCCCAAAATAAAGCAGCGCAGCAAAGATGTATACCTTCCTATAATATTCATTACTTCTTTAGATGATAAAAAAAGCTTTGAGCGTTGTTTGGCAGTCGGCGGTGATGACTTCATTCATAAACCTTTTGATAAAACAACTTTAACAGCAAAAATAAAAGCCCACAGTAGAACTCGCCAGCTCAGCCTTGAAGCACAAAAACAAAATAGATTATTGGAATACCACAATAATCAAACAGAGCGTGAACACGATATAGTTGAGCACATTTTTAATAATGCGCTTGAAAACCAACATGACTTTCCCGATAACATCGATTTTCATTTATCGCCTGCTTCTATGTTTAATGGGGATGTGTTCTTAGTTGCGCAAAGTCCAATTGGTAGCTTGTATTGTATGTTGGGAGACTTTACCGGGCATGGGCTCGCGGCTGCTGTTGGAGCTTTGCCAACCTCTAAAGTGTTTTACACTATGGTTAATAAAGGGATGGTGGTCAGCGATATAGCTAATGAGATAAATACATTATTGGTTAAATTGCTGCCAGGTAATATGTTTTGTGCCGCCACTATTATTGAACTTAGCAGCTCTGGGAAAAGTGTTTCTGCTTGGTTGGGTGGGTTACCTGATGCCTATGTGATAAATCAACAAGGTAAAGTGCTTAAAACCTTAGAGTCACAACATATGGCGCTGGGTATCTTAGAAACGTATGAGTTTGAACGTGAGCTCATTCATTTTGAAGTAGACAGCACGATGAGAGTTGTATTAGCCACAGATGGAATTATTGAAACAACAAATGATCAAGAAGAGTATTTTGGTGAGCAGCGCTTTATAGACTTACTGGCCGAGAAACCGTGTATTTCTTGCGATGACATTATTCACCATGTCACTCATTTTGCGCAAGGTGAAAAGCAACAAGATGATTTAAGTATTGTGTTATTTAATTGTCTGCAAGTACCTCAACAAGAAGGCGAGCAAGAAAGTTATTCACCGCTTCCATTTAACATGTCGTTAAGTCTGAATTCGACGCAAATAAAAAACACTGATCCGGTTCTTGAAATCGTAGATGTATTAACTCGAATAAGCGGCTTGAGAGCACATCGCTCAGATATTTTTTTGCTTTTGTCTGAGGCCTACAATAATGCGGTTGATCATGGATTACTCGGCTTAGATTCTGATATAAAAAACCAAGAAGATGGCTTTTTAGAGTTTTACCAACAACGCGAAGCAGCTCTAAACAGTTTGCAAGGTGCGATGATCATCGTAGATATGCGCTATTGCCCGAAAAGCTTATGTCTTTATTTTACTATTTGTGATTCGGGAAATGGCCATAAAAGTACTTCTGACGACGGATTGAGCTTATCGAGAGAACATGGTCGTGGTATTTCTTTACTAGAAGAAATAGCAGAGCAGGTGACTTATAACGCCTCCGGAAACCAAATAGAAATGTGTTATAAACTAACTTAGGTACAAAGCTGGCCTACAAATAAACGGCATGTTACTATTTTGCTTTATTTGGATGTTTGGACGGCTAGATGGTTTCTTCTTATTTATCTCATGCACAACTTAATGTGCCGCAACAGTTAGTGTCTTTGGAGCTTGCAAAGCTAGAAGACTTTTTGGTTACTAGCCAACCTCCTGCCGTTCGCTGGCAGTATCAAATACCTGAACTTGGCGAAGGTGGGGCATGTAGTTTATTTGGTCACCTACAGGATGAACCATTTAAGCTAACCGATTATCTAGCTGAAGATACTCAAACTGAGCAAAGACTGGCCCAGTTACAAGGCATAGTTGATTACGTGGTTGAGAAAACGGGTGTTGACTGGTTCGGAATATATCAAAATACTCAAACCGAAGAGGGAGCGCAATTACTTAAACTTGCTTATTTTGGCGCGCCCAGCCGGCCACTTTTTCCGTTAACAGAGCAATTTGCCAGTGGTAGTAATAATGTGCAAGTTGCTATGAGTAGTAAAGGGCGGGTGATAAATAACGTTGAACAGTTTTTAGCTAGCGGTGGTGAATATTACACATGTGATCCTAAAGTGAAATCAGAAGCCTGTTTACCGCTTTTTGACGCGCAAAATAATTGTGTAGGGATTGTCGATGGTGAAGCGTTTAACAATGATTTTTTCACTGAGCAAACACTAGCACTATTAATTGCATGCTGTATTAAAATTCCTCACTTTTTAGTGTAAATAACACTAGTCATTCTAGTGACCTTTTATGTTAAGCTAAGTGCAACAGCTAACCCCTAAATAACGATAAGAGATAGTCAATGTTCTCAGTACTAAAACCATTACCAACAGATCCTATTCTTGGCCTTATGGCGGCCTATAAGCAAGATACTAACCCAAATAAGATTGACTTAGGGGTTGGTGTTTATAAAGACGAGCAAGGTAATACACCAGTATTAACGGCCGTCAAAAAAGCAGAAGCATTTCGTTTAGAAAATGAGACGAGTAAATCGTACATTGGTTTGGCTGGCAACTTAGATTACTGCCAAAAAATGGAAAGCCTTTTATTAGGCGAGCACCAAGCACTACTTGCAAATCGCGTACGTACAGCGCAAGCGCCAGGTGGAACCGGTGCATTACGTGTTGCTGCTGAATTTGTTGCACGTTGTAACCCTGAAGCAACTATTTGGGTTACTAACCCTACTTGGGCTAATCATATTAGTTTATTTGAAGCTGCAGGTTTGACTGTAAAAGAATACCCTTACTACGATTACGAAAATAAAGACTTACTGTTTAATGAAATGATGGATACGCTTAAGCAAGTACCAAAAGGTGATGTGGTACTTGTGCATGCTTGCTGTCATAACCCAAGTGGTATGGACTTAAACGAAGCGCAATGGAAAGCTGTTGCAGAACTTGCGAAAGAAGTAGGCTTTACGCCACTTGTTGATATTGCATACCAAGGTTTTGGTGCAAGTCTTGAGCAAGATGCAAATGGCTTACGTATTTTGGCTGATGCAGTAGATGAGTTGATTATCTGTTCTTCATGTTCTAAAAACTTTGGTTTATACCGTGAGCGTATTGGCGCATGTTCAATTATCGCTAAAGATAGCAAATCTGCTGATATCTCAAACTCAGTTATGCTAAGTGTTGTTCGTAGCATTTACTCAATGCCGCCAGCGCACGGTGCAGACATTGTTAATACTATCTTAGGTAGCACTGAGCTTATTCAAGAGTGGCACAGCGAGCTAGATGAAATGCGTAACCGCATTAATGGTCTTCGTACGTTGATCAAAGACAGCTTAGCGGCAAAAGATATTGCACAAGACTTCTCATTTATTGACCGTCAGAATGGTATGTTCTCATTCTTAGGTATTAATAAAGAGCAAATAGACCGCTTACAAAAAGAGTATGGTATTTATATCGTTGGCTCTAGCCGTGTTAACGTTGCAGGCATTAGCCAAGCAAATATTGACTACTTTGCTAACGCTGTGGCTGACGTTTGTAAGTAATACCATGTAGGTAATACAATAAAAAAACCGCACTTCATAATATGAAGTGCGGTTTTTTTATCTATACCCAAGCGACCTCAAGATGCGAGTGTCGTTGGAATTAAAATCAATAACGCAGTATAAATCGCTTTTAAACCAACCCGTAGAGCGTTTCACAAAGACTTAGTCCCATCGTTGTTCCTTCTTCAAAGGGACTGCCATGCTTGCAAAGTAACGCTTTGATATTCAGCCCCTGTGAAATGCTGAATTCTGCCTCTAGATAGTGTTTGGGTATAATAAATTATGCGTCGATTAAATCTTCAACACCTACAATCAACCAAGGTGAATCATCGCTAGTTGCCCGCTCTAAATGCCAAATCTCTAAAATTGCATGCTCTTCTTTATCGCCTAAATCACGATACTTACCTTTAAAGCGAACACTTACTTGCCACTTTTGTGCGTCAGTGTAAGCGCGTACGAGCTCTGCATCAATAAACATAACTTCTGTTGCTACGCTCTCAATCGCTTCACGTTCAGCTTTAAACTCTTCAACAAGCTCTGGACTTAGGTATTCAGCCATTGTGCTAAAGTCAGCATTGTTCCATGCTGTTTGTAGGGTGTGGTAATGGTTACGAGCACCTTGAAGAAAGCCACTAGTGTCAAAGTTAGGTGGAAGGTTAAATGGTACATTGTTTGTTTGGGCAAAGCCTGTTGAGCTGACTTGAGCAGCCGTGTTTTGCTTCATTTGTGGAGCATTTTGCCCTGCGTGAGCATGAGCCAGAGTCGGAGAATTTTTACGGCGTATAAAACCTATTACTATTTTAAAAATAATAAACGCAATCGCTGCAAGTAATAACATTTCAAATAGTTGCATACCTTCAAAGTCACCGCCTAGCATCGCGGCAATCAAACCGCCCGCTAATAACCCACCAAAAATACCGGCCATGATCCCTTTTTTGTTTGATTTAGGTTTTGTGGCGGGGGCAATTGTCTTAGTATCGGTTTGTTGTTTTTGTGCTGTTTGTTGAGTTTCTGGGGTTTTACCACGTTTTTTACTACCAAACTTTTTACGTGCTTCTACATCAAAGCTTGTAGTAAATAACAGTGTCAGTAAAGACAAAATAACAATCAGGTTTTTCATGAATATCCTCAAAAAATTTAGAAAGCAGATTCTAAATCAGTTCATTGATTGGATAAATAGGTACAAGAAGAAACGGTATATAAATTAAACGGATAGCGTGCGTTTGTTGATATTTAATACATTTGTAGAGTGATAAATGCGCTACTGCTACTTTAACAAAAGCGGCAGTAGCAGATGAAGTTGGGTGTAAGGTTACTTAATGTAACCAACGGATGGCATTATTCACGCGGTTTGTATATTGGTCAACAGGCGCACCCAGGCTGGCTACTAAAATTGTATCGGCATCAGGGCCACGATCGATGCGACCAGCGAAGCGTTGATCACTAAAATCATTTTCGCCAATACCAAAGGGTTGCTCACGTGAAGGCACAATAAATACCGTCATTGGCCCGTGCTCTGACTCAAATACTAAGTGTAAACCACGTTGTCCTTTGAAGTCACAAAACATTAAGTAAGTCACTTTACCGGGTAACTCATCTAGTTTTCCACCAAGCTCAGCAAACTTTTCGTTTACTGTTTGCAAGCTTATTTCGGTACTTTTTTCTAATGAGCCAATTTCATGGTATATGTGTGTCAGTGCATGTTCTCCTGCACCATACGCGACGTTATGTTCGTTACTGGTAAAGAAGAAGGCACCAATAGCAACAAATAATGATGCCGCCATAGCCAGTGGAGCACCACCAAGTTTAAACCGTGATTGTGCGTTAATAACATTATCTGCAGCGGCTACATTTTCGTGGGTTACGTTGTCAGGCGCGCTGTGCTCATCATTATACTCAGGCGTATTAGCTAAAATACGATCAGCAAGTCCTTCAGGCACAGGAATATCCAATGCTTGAGTTAATGAATCATCAAGTTCTTGCATTTGCTCGATGAACTGTTGATGTTCAGGATCTTGTTTTGCAAAATCAGCAATATCCTGATCCTCGTTATGAGGTTGTGCGATTACTCGGCGACGAAACTCGAGATCATCCATTATTTTGATGCCCCTTTAAGTTGTTCATCATCACGGCTTAATGCCTCTTTCAGTTGGTTTCTGGCACGGAAGAGGCGAGTCATAACCGTGTTTTTATTTAAATCTAATATATTAGCTATTTCTTCTCCTGAGCAGCCCATTACCACTTGAAGAAGTAATGGCTCTTTATATTCATCAGGTAGCTTAGCTATTTGACGTTGAACGATTGTTTGTTCTACTTCATCATCTAGCGTTACGCTTTTTTCATCGACCAGCGTATCGTTTTCTACATCGCTGTAATCAAATTGTTTTCGTTCAAAACGTCGTGCATTCTCTCGACGTAAAATCGTTAATAGCCATGGCTTAGCTGCTTTTTGATCTAATAATGAGTCAAGCGCACGCCAAGCACGTAAAAACGTTTCTTGAACAAGGTCTTCAGCAATATTAGGGTCGCGACATAACCAGTAGGCAAAGCGATATAATTCGCTATGATAAACGTGAACAAGTTTTTCATAGCGTGCTTTTTTCTCTGTCATATCAACTAAGACCTGACTTTTAGAATTATTATTTCCCGGCATAATTACTTTTTTAAATTAAGGGATAGTTAGCTTGCATATTTACTATGCAAGCTGTTGAGTATACTAATAAAGTCCTTTTAAGATATTTTTTTGGTTATTTTTTGCTGAGTGAGTATGTAGCTCTAACGCTTTGATTATCACACTTAGGTCAACTGTTTCATTATTTGAACTATAGAGCGCTGCTCTTAGTTTAGCAATTTGCTCACTAAGTTGCTGATCATTTACTTGATGAATTAAAGCATCAATAGCGTTATTTGGTTGCTTTGTCACCTTTATAGCGTATCGATTAAGTGCCTGATGAAACGCAGATAGATCATTGTCTTTGCTCTTGGTTTTTAACTCACTCAGTGAAGGAGCTGCCACTGTTGATACATGCTGCGGGAGTGTAGCTGGTTTGTGAGCGGTTTTGTTACGCCACCAAAGTAACAATGTGATTAGCCACAGCAAGTAACCAATAACACAAACAATGATTAGCCATAGTGGAGTCGAACTCACTGTAACTGTGCTGACATTGGTTGGTTTTTCGTTTAACTGTGCTGTGCTCTCAGTTTGTTGTGGTATTGCAGGAACTGCAGTAGGCGAATGGTTGCTTGCTGTAACAGTAATTGTGCGTGCAGGTAAAGTTGCGTAACTAATCCGCTTAATTTTAGTGTTATACCAAGGTACGCTAACTTCAGGCAAAGTATAGGTGCCCGGTGTTTGCGGCAACAATGCATAAGATGCTGTTTGTTGGGAAATAACACGGCCATCACGTACGAGGTGATTGTTTTCTTTTTCATCTGGGTAGCTACGTATCCCTTGCACTTCGGCCAGTTCAATATCAGGGAGCTGCTCTTTAGTTATACCCAGTGCGGTAAGTGTTAAAGTGCGTGTGATTGGAGTGCCGACTTCAACAGTATCGCTATCAGGCTGCCATTGTTCATCTAAATTAACTAATTCACTTGGTAACCAGGCACCTTGGTAGTCACTTGGAATAGGCTTAATCTCAACCGTGGTACTGTCACCCATCGCTGAGACTTCTAACTGGCGATAGTTTTGACGGATACGACCTTGAAAAACCGGTGCATCTATCGTGTAAACACCACTTTTTTGGGGTTGAACTAAGTACTCTCGAGTAATTACCAAATAGCGCTTACCATCAACCAACTCATATTCTTCTTGCTGTTTACCTATTTGACTTAACTGTGCGTCTGGCATGCTTGGCGCAGTTAAATTACCATCGAGTAATTCTTTCGCAAGGTAGAGTTTAACGGTATATAAACCAGCTTCTTGCACAAACAAAGAATCTGATGAAATTGATGACTTTATAAAAATATCATTGTTTTGTTCAGTTTCTTTACTTCGCTCGGCTACTTTTAATGCGATAGGCTGGGAGTTGATCCCTGCGACATTAAACGAAGGGATCGTGTAATTGCCAGCATCACGGGTCATAAGCTTAACAGACCAATTAGTTTGCTTTGAGATACTGCCATTAACAATATTTGTTCGTGTACTCACGCTCATTGGGCCAACAACGAAGTCTTTTAGCAGCGCTGAAGTGTCGGGCTGATCGTTCTTTATTGTGTCATCAGCACTGATCGTGAGCATAAAAAATTCACCTGCTAGAACAGGGTTTTTATCAACACTGGCTTGTAGTTGGGTCATAGCCCACAGGGGCATAGCGCTGATAAGCAATAAACAGCAAAATAATCGCATTACCATGATTTTTCGACTCCTTGTGGACGACGTTGATAGTTTCGTTTTTGTGCTTCTAATTGCATTTTGTTACGTAACAAAATAGCAGGATCGTCGGGTACTTTACGCAGCAATTGGTTTAGTTGCTGGGCTTTTTCTTTTTCTTCGTTTGTCAGCTGAGCGCTTTGGGCCTGCATTGCCTGTTGCTTTGCAGCTTCTTCAGCCTGTTTTTGTTGCTCTGGGCTCAGTTGCGGTTGAGCTTGCTCATTTTGTTCAGGCTGCTCT
This sequence comes from Pseudoalteromonas atlantica, assembly GCF_043641955.1. Classification (GTDB taxonomy): domain Bacteria; phylum Pseudomonadota; class Gammaproteobacteria; order Enterobacterales; family Alteromonadaceae; genus Pseudoalteromonas; species Pseudoalteromonas atlantica_A. The sequence goes on along the minus strand of NZ_JBHZRV010000007.1, from coordinate 177,433 downwards.
TCATTAGGTGTTTGTTGTGAATCATTTGATTCACTTTGCTGTGCTTGCTCAGGCTCGGCTTGCATGTCAGGTTTATTTTGCTCATCACTTTGCCCAGCAGAAGGTTCACCGTCTTTTGACTTATCTTGCTCGTCAGATTGCTCGCCTTGTTTATCGTTTTGTTGTGATTGTGAATCTTGCTTGGATTGTTCACCTTGCTGTGATTCGTCTTGATTTTGCTGATCTTGACCTTGCTCGTTTTGCTGCTGTTGATTATCGCCTTGATCACCATCCTGTGAATCTTGGTTTTGTTGTTGCTGGTTTTTTAACTGCTCTACTAAAGCTTGATTTTCTTTCGCCTTGGCAAAATCGGGTTGTAATACTTGCGCTTGTTTATAGGCTTCAACCGCTTCATCTAATTTGCCTGCTTTAGCCAAAGCATTACCATAGTTATATAGGCCTGTTGCGCTGCTATCTTGGCTAAATGCGCCTAATGCGCCCTCAAAGTTACCTTGCTGATACAATGCAGCCCCTTTAAGTTGGTTTGAATCAGCAGCGGTTGCTGCTTGTTCGTATTCGCCTTGCTGATAGGCTTCTAATGCACGTTGGTCTTGGTTTTTAAATAAGCTGGGAAGCTCAACGGCATATACGGTGTCTGTTGGCAGAAAACTGAGCAATGCAAATACGCCTACCAGAGCACTCTTTCTGAATATCCAAAGCATCATGGGTAGCAACATAACAAGCCCATAAATGCCCGCATCGATTCGCCAAAGCGCTTTGCTTTGTTTCTCATCTTTTAGGGTTTCAGTATTAGCACTGGGAGCAAATACTGAAATATCACGATCGCTTGGTTGATAAAGCGCGAACTTACCGCCGCTATTATTAGCAATACTAGACAACCGAGCAACGTTAAGCGTAGGGACAACAATCTGCCCATAGTTGTCTTTAATAAAGCCACCTTCAGGTAACTTTATTGGCGCGCCTTGCTCTGTGCCGACACCGTAAACGTTTAACCGATAGCGATTAGCTGCGGTAAATTGATTAATGTCAGATTGCTCATTTTGCTCAATACCATCGGTTATTAAAATGATATCGCCTTCTAAATAACCTGCTTGGGTCAATAACTCTTTTGCTTCATCTAAGCCTGCCAGCACGTTTGAACCTTTATCAGGCATGATATCAGGGCTTAGACTCGGGATTAGATTTTCAAGGGTGGTTGCGTCATTGGTAAGTGGTGAAATAGTGTAAGCAGTGCCTGCATAAGCGACGAGTGCCGTGTCACCTTCTTTAAATAATTCCACCATATCAAGGGCCTTAAAACGCGCTTGAACAAGCCTATTAGGAGTAATGTCGGTACTGTACATAGATAACGACATATCCATCACAATCACGCGGGCGTTTTTACTTTGAAATACAGGCACCTGCTTTTCTTCAAAGCTTGGCCCTGCGCTGAAAATCACAGCTAAAATACAAAATAGCGCAACGAACCACATAGGCTGCTCTGTGGTTTGGTTTTTTTTGTTCATCACAAACTGAGCTAGGTGAGGAGCTATTAACTCACCTTGGCCAGTTTTTTTATGTTTAATTAATGCCACCATAAAGATTGCAGCAACAGGAATTAGTAGCCATAAAACAGTGGGGCGAATAAATTCAAAGTCCATTAGACCTCCTGCCTAAAAGCGCGGCCAGTGATCAGCATAATGCGAAGGCTGATAATCAATAACGCGACTAATAATGGTATATAAAAGAGTGAATTCTGTGGTCTAAAAGTTTGTTCATCAGCGCTAATGGGCTCGAGTTTATCGAGCTCTTGGTAAATTTGTTGCAGGCCTGCCACATCTTTGGCACGAAAGTACAATCCACCAGTCTGCTCTGCAATGCGTGTAAGTAAACCCTCATCTAAGCTGCTACCACTGCTTCCCATATTAAATAAACTAAAGCCACGGGGATTATCGGAGCCAACGCCAATGGTGTAGACTTTTATCCCTTCTTCGCGTGCTAGTAGCAGTGCTTCGTCAGGGTCTAAGTTCCCGGCGGTGTTTTGGCCGTCGGTCAGTAGTACAACAATTCGGTTACTTTCGTCTTTATTAGCAAAGCGTTTAACAGATAGACCTAACGCATCACCAATGGCCGTTGCGCGACCAACTAAACCAATTTGCGCCTCGGATAGCATTTGGCTCACGGTTTTAACATCTCGCGTAAGAGGGGTTTGTAAAAAGGCGGTATCACCAAATAAAATAAGCCCTAATCTATCACCTTGTCGTTGCTCTATAAACTCACTTAATACAGCTTTAACCATGGTTAAGCGGTCTACATATTGACCTTGGTAAGCCATATCTTGCTCTTTCATTGAGCCTGACAAATCCACCGCGAGCATAATGTCACGCCCTTCATTCGGCAAGGTGATTGGATCATCAAGCCATGTTGGATTTGCAACGGCGCAGACTAAAAGTGCCCAAATCAGCCATTCAGTAAGGCTAATACCACGGGCATGCTTTACAGCTCCTTGGCTTGTTAAGTTATGTTTTGCAAAACCAGGTATACGCAATCGAGCCTGAGACTCATCTGTAGCAGGTTGTAAAAATCGAATTAAAAAAGGCAGTGGTAACAAAAGGAACAGCCATGGCAAAGTAAACTCAAACATTTAGCGACTCCTTTAGCTTAAACTGTTTAATACCCGCTTTTAATTTCACTGCTAATTCAGGCTGTGCAGTATTTGCTTGATATAAAGTCAATATTTCTTGTTCACTAAATTGCTGTTCGGTGAGTTTATTTAATGTCTTACACCAGTTTTTGGTTGATGAACTTGCATGTTCAGCACTGTAATAATGTAAAACAAGGCGTTTTATCAGTATATGTAACGCCGCACTGTCGTTTGACATAGTATCACTTTGTGCAATGGCGTAACGTTTTGCTTTTTTAAACTGGCTGTTACGGTATAACTTTATTACTAATAAAATAGCGGCTACTACTGTAACTGCGATAATAACCCACCAAATAGGGGCGAGTGGCCACCAAGCAACTTGGTCTGGCACAATGACATCGTGAAGGCCATCTAAAGGAGATGCTTGCATATTACTTTCTCACTAATTGCAGCTCGAGTGGGGAGGCTGCATCAAATGATATTAAATTTAAGCCTGACTTAGTCAGTCTATCCATTCGTGTTGTAAAGGCCAGCTCAGCTGTTTTTGCAAAGCTATCGCGAAAGCCTTTGTCCATTAATGGCAACGCAAATTCGCTGCCATTGGCACTTACTGTTACTGTTTGTTTAAATGCTGGAAGTTGATGTTCAAACGGATCGCTAATGTGGCAACCAATCAGCTCACAATGGCGACTCAGTATTTCAAGTTGCTTAAAGCTGGCATCGTCTAATGCGCTAAAATCTGAAATTAAATAAACTAGGCTGCCGGGTTTTGCTAAATGGTTAAGACGTTTTAAATTATCGCTAAAGTTACTTTTTGCTGGTTGATCAATATGAGTAAGTGCTTGTTGGTGGCTATCACATAGGTTATGACATAGCTTTAATACTGCTTTTTCACGGGCGCTAGGTTTTAGCTCTAGATGCCCGTGCTGATTAAACACAATGCCGCCAATACGGTCGCCACGTTGGCAAGCTGACCACGCAACTAACGCACTAATATGCGCAGCTTGTATTGATTTTAATAATAACTTTGAGCCAAACAGCATTGAGTTAGAAAAATCAGTAAAAACAAATACCGGTCGCTCTTTTTCTTCTTGAAACAGCTTAGTGTGGGTTTCGCCAGTACGTGCCGTAACTCGCCAATCAATTGAGCGAATATCATCACCTTGTTGATAATGGCGTACCTCGGCAAATTCCATACCGCGGCCTTTATGCGGTGCAAGGTATTGCCCCGCTAGGCTGTTCTTAATTTTTACTTTTGGTGCAAGCTCTAACAGCCGAGCCTTCGCTTTGTAATACATTAGCTCTTTTAGCGCTAAATTTACGCCATGGCTATGGCTGGTTTTGAGCCAGTTTTGATTATCTAATTCACTTTGCATAATTTAGGGTACGGCAACGAGTTCTAAAATACGGCTGATCACTTGATCTTTTGTTACGCCATCAGCTTGAGCTTCATAACTTAAAATAATACGGTGACGTAATACATTATGTAATACAGCTTGAATATCATCAGGTGCTACAAAGTCACGGCTATGCAGCCAAGCATGTGCGCGCGCACATTTATCAAGAGCAATTGTTGCACGTGGGCTTGCGCCATATTCAATCCAGCGCCCTAGTTGTTCATCAAGCTGCGCACCTTCACGGGTCGCAATAATTAATTGTACTAAATATTGCTCAAGGGGCTCAGCAAGGTATAGCCCTAAAATTTCTTTACGGGCGGCAAATAAATCAGCTTGGCTTATTTGTTGTGCTGGCACTTGGTGTTCGCTTAATGCCTCACCACGGGTAAGACGTAAAATATCACGCTCATGCTCAGCTCCAGGGTAGTTAATGCTTAAGTGTAATAAAAAGCGATCTAGTTGGGCTTCTGGCAACGGGTATGTGCCTTCTTGCTCTAGCGGGTTTTGTGTTGCCATCACCATAAACAAATCAGATAGTGGGTAGGTATTTTTGCCTACGGTAACTTGGCGTTCAGCCATGGCTTCTAATAATGCTGATTGTACTTTTGCTGGTGCACGGTTTATTTCGTCAGCTAATATTAGGTTATGAAACAATGGGCCTTTCTCGAACACAAACTCACTGGTTTGTTGACGATAAATATCGGTACCGGTTACATCGGCTGGCAATAAGTCTGGGGTAAATTGTACGCGTTGAAATGAGCCTTCAACACCTTTTGCTAATGCATTAACGGCACGCGTTTTTGCCAATCCTGGTGGGCCCTCTACTAATAGGTGGCCATCGGCTAAAATGGCAATTAGCAATGCTTGAGTTAATTCTGGCTGACCAATAATTTGGCTATCTAAGTAAGTTTTTAGTTGTGAAAAAGCGTTAGCGGCCATAATAAAAAGAGTATCCTCGTTAGCACGGGTTTAAAAAAGCTTAATAAGTAATATGGGCTAGGATGTCATAACCCAAGTGTTAGACTGTCATTTTCAAAATAGTTCGTTATTTTTTAACGATTTTTACCCTAACATATAAATAAAGGATAATTTTGTAAACAGCTCAAAAAAAGCCTATGGTTGGTAACTAATTATACTATTTTCAAATTCTCTATTGGCTTTAGTACACGGGTTGTTTAGAATCGAGGAAAATAAACAGGTCAGACCTGTCAGCGGGAGAGCATAAATGTCTGAGCAAAACATACTTAAAACAGCAAAGGGCGATCGTATCGCCATCGTTAGTGGCTTACGTACACCGTTCGCAAAACAAGCAACTGCATTTCACCACGTTCCAGCTTTGGATATGGGTAAGCTAGTAGTTAATGAAATGCTAGAGCGATTAAATTTTGATAAGTCAGAAATTGATCAACTTGTATTTGGCCAGGTTGTTCAAATGCCTGAAGCGCCAAACATTGCCCGCGAAATTGTATTAGGTACTGGTATGCCGGTATCTGTTGATGCTTATTCAGTATCACGTGCTTGTGCGACTAGTTTTCAGGCTATTGCGAATGTTGCTGAGTCAATTATGGCAGGCTCTGTACAAGTTGGTGTTGCTGGTGGTGCTGATTCTTCATCAGTATTACCGATTGGGGTTAGCAAAAAACTAGCTGGCAGCTTAGTTGATTTAAACAAAGCACGTACTTTCAGCCAGCGCTTAAAAATATTCTCAAAACTGCGTTTAAAAGATTTAATGCCAGTACCGCCAGCGGTAGCCGAATACTCAACGGGCCTTTCAATGGGCCAAACTGCTGAGCAAATGGCGAAAACCCATAATATTAGCCGTGCTGATCAGGATGCGTTGGCGCATCGTTCACATAGCCTTGCCAGCCAATCATGGGCTGAGGGTAAATTAGCTGACGAAGTAATGACAGCGCATTTGCCACCGTATAAAAGCTTTATCGAACAAGACAACAATATTCGCCACAACTCAACAGTTGAAGGTTATGCTAAATTAAAACCAGCATTTGACCGTCAACACGGTTCAGTAACCGCAGCAAACTCTACACCATTAACCGATGGTGCAGCAGCTGTATTGATGATGAGCGAAAGCAAAGCAAAAGCGTTAGGCTACAATATCTTGGGTTATGTACGTAGCTTTGCTTTTTCAGCTATTGGTGTGCATGAAGACATGCTAATGGGACCAGCCCATTCAACACCTATCGCCCTTGATAGAGCGGGTATTACACTGGCAGACCTTGATTTAATTGAAATGCATGAAGCATTTGCAGCGCAAACACTCGCTAACATGAAAATGTTTGCCTCAGACAAGTTTGCGCAAGAAAAACTTGGCCGCAGTAAAGCCATTGGTGAAATTAACATGGATAAGTTTAACGTGATGGGCGGATCGCTTGCATATGGGCACCCATTTGCAGCAACCGGCGCACGACTTATCACTCAAAGCTTACACGAACTTAACCGCCGTGGCGGTGGTTTAGCCCTAACTACAGCCTGTGCGGCGGGTGGTTTAGGTGCAGCCTTTGTATTGGAGAGTGCGTAATGACAGATTCAGTATTTAGTTTAGAAATTGAAGACGGCTTAGCCGTTGTTACTATTGATGTGCCGGGTGAAAAAATGAACACCCTGCGCGATACCTTTGCCGATGATTTAAAAGCATTGCTTGATGATGCGAAGCAACAAGCAGTAAAAGGTATGGTATTTATCAGCGGTAAAAGCGATAACTTTATTGCCGGTGCTGATGTAAAAATGCTCGATAACGTTGAAAAACGCGAAGATGCACTGGCAATCAGCGAGCTGTGCCATCGCGCCTTTTTTGATATGAAAAAGCTACCCTTCCCAACGGTCAGTGCTATACATGGTGCGGCATTAGGTGGTGGTTTAGAGTTTGCCCTAGCGTGTGATTATCGTGTGTGTTCAAACAGCGATATTACTAAATTAGGCCTGCCTGAAGTACAACTTGGTTTATTACCAGGTGGCGGTGGCACACAACGTTTACCAAAATTAGTTGGCCTGCAAAAAGCGCTTGAGTGGATGCTAACTGGTAAGCAGGTTCGCGCTAAACAAGCTAAAAAAGCGGGTTTAGCTGATGACTGTGTACCACAGACAGTTTTACTACGTGTGGCGAAAGAATTTGCTTTAAAAGGCAAAGCAAAAGCGCCAAAACCAAAGCTTGACCGTATTAGCCAATTGCTTGAGTCAAACCCATTTGGCCGTAATATCATCTTTAAGAAAGCCCAAGAAAACGTACTGAAGAAAACTGGCGGCCATTACCCAGCACCGTTGGCAATCATCAAAGCGGTGCGTGCAAGTGTTGAGCTTGATGAATTAAAAGCCTACAAAACAGAAGCCGAAGGTTTTGCTACCTTGGTAATGAGTGATGAGTCAAAATCACTGCGTGGGATCTTTTTTGCGACTACTGAAATGAAAAAAGAGTGGCGCAACGATGATGCCCCAGCCATTGAAAAAGCCGCTGTATTAGGCGGTGGTTTAATGGGCGCGGGCATTACCCATGTGAGTGCTGTAAAAGCGGGTGTGCCAGTACGTATTAAAGATGTAGCAGAGCAGGGCATTAGTAATGCCATGAACTATAGCTACAAAATTTTAGATAAAAAGCAAAAGCGCCGTATTTTATCTAAAGCTGATTTACAGCAAACCATGAGCAAAATAACCAGTACGACCAATTACAGTGGTTTTAAGCATATTGATATTGTTATTGAAGCGGTATTTGAAGATTTAAGTTTAAAGCAAGGTATGGTCGCTGATGTAGAGCGTGAGTGCCAAGACAACACTATTTTTGCCAGTAACACGTCGTCGCTACCTATTTCACAAATAGCAGCACAAGCAGCGCGTCCTGAAAATGTGATTGGCTTACATTATTTCTCACCAGTTGAAAAAATGCCATTGGTAGAGATAATCCCACATGAAGGTACGTCAGAAGAAACCATTGCTCGAGTAGTAAACTTTGCCCGTAAGCAAGGTAAAACACCGATTGTTGTTAAAGACATGGCAGGGTTTTATGTAAACCGTATTTTAGCGCCTTATGTAAACGAAGCAGCTAATTTACTGCTAGCGGGTGAGCCAATTGATAAAATTGATGCTGCACTTGTTGAGTTTGGTTTCCCTGTTGGGCCGTTGGCGTTATTGGATGAAGTGGGTATTGATATCGGCTCTAAAATAGCCCCAATTCTTGAAAAAGAATTGGGTGAACGTTTTAAAGCCCCTGATGCATTTAGCCGTTTAATTGATGCAAAACGTTTAGGCCGTAAAACAGGCCGTGGTTTTTATATCTACGATAAAAAAGCCAAAAAAGTGGATGAGTCAATTTACGAGTTATTAGGTGTAAGCCCATCGCCGCGCTTAAATAAAAGCGAAATCGCAAAGCGTTGTGTAGCCCAAATGCTTAATGAAGCAGTGCGTTGTTTAGATGATGGCATTATTGCAAGCCCTCGTGACGGCGACATTGGTGCTATTTTTGGTATTGGCTTCCCACCATTCTTAGGCGGCCCATTCAGTTACATGGATAAACTGGGCGCGAGTAAAGTGAGCTCAGAAATGGCGACGTTTGCTAACTACAACCCTGTATTCACACCATGTGATACATTGGTTGATATGACAGATAAAGGCGCGAGTTTTTATCAGATTAAGCCTGCGACCTCAGTAAATGAAGAGCAAAACGTAACGGAAGATACAGCAGTTGAAGAAGTGGTTGTTGAAGACGTTGAAATGGCTGAAACACCTAAGACTGAAGAGGTAGAAACAGACGAAAAGCCAAAAGACGAAAAAACGTCTTAGGGTTATTTATCTAAAGAAAAAACGCACCTGAGGTGCGTTTTTTTATGTTTAAAATACAGATGAGGTGATTGAGACGACATATCAAAATAGAAAATTGCACTGAGGTTTACACTCAGCACAATACTCGTTTTTACAGGTGGACTTCGATAGCTTTTCGGTCTTTTTCTGGCATATTAGAAACAACCAGATCAAAAGAATTGTCTATCATTCGTTCAATTTCACCCTTTGGAATTGAACCATCAAGAATAACAGTATTCCATAACCGTTTATTCATATGGTAGCCAGGTATCACTGAAGGAAAAATATCACGTAAAGCTTGTGCCTCATCCGGGTCGCATTTTAAGTTCATCCACCAAACAGGGTTGCCATCTTCATCTGTTTGTCCTTCATTACCAACGGATAATGTGGCAAACATTTTATGATTTACTTTGTATACGTCAACTTCTTGGCCAAAAGGTTGGGTAACCATAACCAAGGGTTTTTTAGTTAAATACTCATGTGCTGTGTGTTGATCCATGATCCAGTCCTTGAAGTCATTTTAAGATAAATTAACAATAGCAGCTTTTTCTTAGTTTAGTCATGAAAAAGCGATTAATAGGTATAATTTATTATAAACAACAAAAGCAAAGGGTTTAAGACGTATTTATTGTTGCAGAAAAATAACTTCGTGGTATGTTTCTGTGGATTAATAAATTATAGGAATACACCAATGCCTAAGGCAAGTGAAGTTAAAAAGGGTACTGCTATTGAGTTCAATAACCGCGTATTAGTGGTTAAAGATATTACTCGTTCAGTGCCTCAGGGACGTGCTGGCGGGAGCTTATATCGTATGCGTTTGTATGATGTAGTAACTGGCGGTAAAGTTGACGAAACATTCAAAGATAGCGATATGCTTAAATTGGCAGATTTAATTCGTCGTGAATCTATGTTTTCTTACATTGACGGTGACGAGTATGTGTTTATGGATAACGAAGACTACACACCGTACAATTTAAATAAAGACGCAATCAGTGAAGAAATTTTATTCGTAAATGAAGAAACTCAAGGTGTTCACGTTATCGTTATTGATGGTGCACCCGTAGGTTTAGATTTACCATCAAGCGTTGAGTTGGTTGTGGAAGAAACAGATCCTTCAATTAAGGGCGCGTCTGCGAGTGCTCGCTCAAAGCCTGCAAAATTATCAACAGGTTTGACAATTCAAGTACCAGAGCATATTTCTACGGGCGATCGCATTCGTATTAATACTGCAGAGCAAAAGTTTATGGGTCGTGCTGATAAATAAATTAGCCGTTCGATAAATGTTTAAAAAGCCGACTCAATGTCGGTTTTTTAGTTTTAAAAATACCCGTTATTTATGAACTGTACTTTTAATCAGCGAAGGGATTGGGTAAACTGCGCGCTCACTTATTGACCACCGCTAAGAGGCCGCTTTGTATTTTCTGATCAGTATCGTGTTTATCGCCATAATGTATTTAGACGTGAATAAAAAAGGCATGCCTGTTAAACGTTGGGTTGTACTGGCAGGGTTACTAGGGCCCATAGCATGGTATCTGTTTAACGTTCACTATCGTAGAGCCTTACTTCGCACTGTTGGCGCTAATGCGTGTGTATGGCGGCCTTAAGCTTGATGAATTAAACTCGGTTGTGAGTCGCTGTACTGCTTTTTCAAAAATGCAGTGAACTCAGTTTTCGATAGTGGTTTTGAGTAATGATAGCCTTGCATAGTTTCACAGTTAAGTTGCTCTAAAATCGTTATTTGTTTGGCTTGTTCTACCCCTTCAGCAACAACATGCAAGTCAAGGTTGTGAGCGATTGTGACGATTGAATCAACCATATTGCGACCACGCTCTGTTTCCATATCATCAATAAAAGCTTTATCTACTTTTAACGTGTTAAGAGGGAATTGCTTTAAGTAAGCTAACGAAGAATACCCAGTACCAAAATCATCCATTGCTAAATGAATACCTCGTGCACTTAAAGAGCGCATAATTGAAATGGCGTCTTGTGGGTCATCCATTACCGTACCTTCCGTTATTTCAAGTTCTAAGAAATACGAAGGAAGCTCATTTTTTTGCAAAATGATATCAATACGCGTGGTTAAATCAGGCAAACTAAATTGTTTTGCAGAGAGGTTAACCGCCACTCGGCCATTAAATAAGCCAGCGTCGAGCCACTCCTTTACATCTCGACAGGCTTTGTTTAGTACAACTTCACCAATTTCAATTATTTGTCCGGTTTCTTCTGCGATGGGTATGAAAACGCCAGGGCTAATAATGCCTTTTTTAGGCGTAATAAAACGAACAAGTGCTTCCATACCGGTAAATTTACCTGTGCGTATATTCATTTTAGGTTGGTAATACACTTCAAAGTGATCTTCTTTTAAACCAAAACGCATCAGGTTTTCGATTTGTAAGCGTTTTACAGCTTGGCGATTCATGGTGTCATTAAAGAATAAGTAGCTATTGCCTTTCTTTTTAGCATGATACATCGCGGTATCAGCATTTTTGAGGAGTAGTTCAGGGGTGTTGCCATCCTCAGGGTAAAGCACAATGCCTAAGCTTGATGTGATAACTAATTCGTGTCCTGCCATTTTAAAAGGCGTAGCGATGGCCGCTAAAAACTGTTTAGCCATACGTGTGATGGTGTGAATATCGTTAGTTCCTGACATCACCAATGCAAACTCATCACCGCCTAATCGGTAAAATACATCTTTCTCTCGAGTTAGTTTGTTTAATCGCATTGCTAGCTTGGCGAGCAGACTGTCACCTAATTGGTGCCCTAATGAATCATTTATTTTCTTAAAGTTGTCTAAGTCAAAGACCAGTAAAGCATGATGGTCATCTTTTTTAGCTAACTTTTTGAGGTCAGTAAAAAATAAGTTTCGATTGGGCAGGCCCGTTGTTCGGTCTCTATTTGATAAGTTATGTAGTTGAGATTCAGCTTTTTTGCGCTCTGTTAAATCAGAATACACAACAACGTAGTTGCAAACTTGGTTGTACTCATTTTTAATTTCGTCGATAGAAATCTCAAATGGCAGCATTTTGCGCTCACTGTTACGTAATTTTACTTCTTGTTGCCAGTGCTCAGTGCGTCTTACTGTATCTTTTATTTCTTCTATATAGCTATCTTCATAGCCCACAAGAGAGAATGATTTATTCAGATAATGCTCTCGAGTGCCGCCAAATTGACTTAAAAAACTGGGGTTTAGATCTACAAGATTAAAATTTCTATCATAGATTGCTAGCGCATCAGTGAGTGATTCTACACATTTAGCGAATAAGTTAAGGCGTGCTTCTGTGGACTTTAAGCGAGTAATATCGCGAACTGTTCCCGTCATTCTTAAGGGTTTTAAGTTGGCGTCTTTTTCAATTATTTTTCCGCGGTCGAGCACCCAACGCCATCGGTCAAAGCTATCTTTTATACGATAGCTGGCTTCAAAAAAGGCGCTTTGTTCGGCAAAGTGTTGTTTTAAAAGTAGCTCTACACTGGGTAAGTCATTTGGGTGGATGAGTGATTTATTGGGAGGGAAATTTTTCTGCGTGTCACTGTTCATCATATATTTGTCGTTTATTCGCAGCATTTCTCCCGTTTTAACGTTCCAATCCCAAAGCGTATCACCACTGCCTTCAACAGTACTTTTTAAACGGTGTTCTGAAAGTCGCAATTGTTTACGTGAGCGGCGTAGTCTGTGTATGGTAAATAGCAGGTACGGCAAAACCAGTGCAACAAATGCACTGGGTATATAAAGTTGTAAGGTTTTTTGATCAAACATTTGATCGGTATTAGCTAGAGCACTAAAGCTTAAAGCAAAGCTTACAAGTAATGTTAGGTTGAGCGTTATTTTTATTATCATTATGCACTTCTTTTATTTGCACCTGATAATCTAATTGAACGCCTTGGTTGTGTCAAAGGGAATGCGAGGAAACTGAATCTTTTGCAAGTTTCTTGGCCTTAGGATGACTTAGTAGTTCATATCTTGCGCGATCATCGTTAAAGGTTTCGCGCATATACGCTTTAATTTCATCTATCGTGAGTGCTTCCAGTGCGCTTAGCAGTTTTTTCTGCATATTAAATGTATGATCTTGATTCCCTATTGCCAACCACAAACGCTGTGAACGAAGCCGTAAATTTTTGTCTTTTTCAGCAATATGCGTTTTGAGGCCGTGCTTTTGAAGTTGCCATTGTTCTTCGTCCAGCTGGTTTAGATTTTCAACAGCACCAGTTATAAAATCATTATGGCGCTCAAGCAAAGTATAGGGGCAATACTCTGGTGATTGCACATAAAATGCAATGCCAGCACGTGTATTAAAAGGTGCATACCCCGCGCCAACGAGATAGCCTAATTGTTGCTTCGTACGTAGCTCATTAAAGTAATCTTGATTGATGAGATGATTTAGCGCCATCATTTTTATTTTTTCATCTACATCATCACTCATTGCTTGATAATAAATGACCATTGCATTGTCGCTGCAGTTTAATTCAAGCTCTACACGAGTCACTTTATCTAGTAAGCACAATGGACGGGTTAAATCTTCAATTGTTGCTGACTTAGCAAGGTGGTTAGCAACTTCTTTTTGAAACTCAATCGCATCATTTTCTTGCCAGTTTCCGTGTAAAAATGATTCTACATGGAGCGCATTAAAAAACTCTTTTCTAAAGCCGTTGAATTGATGAAAGCTAGTATCTTTAAGTGCATTAGCAAGCTGGTCTGGCTGCGGGTTCCACGGCATCACTTTAGCCCCTAATACACTAAAAAGCTCACCTACAGGCTTATTATGATTGCTATTTCGCCAATGGCGCACTAATTGCTTTTTATACTCTGCAAAGCGCTTAGCACATATATCAACGTTAAATAGCGCATCTAGTAGTTCATCGACTAAGGTTAGCTGACTAGAAGATAAACCGGCAGTATGAAGCGTTAAACCACCTTGGTGTGATGTTAAATGATAGCTGAGCCCTGCTAATTCAGCAGGATAAAACTGTTCAGCTACGCTATCCATAAATAAGTCTGCGAATAAGCGAGTAAGTGCAATGTGCTTAATATCTTTTACTGCAAAATCAGAGTCCATCGCCAAATAAAAATGACCTTTGGCAACCCTAAACGTGTTGTCTTGCTTGAACCAAAAATCAAATCCCGGCTCTTTTACCAATAAAGTGGGTTGTGTTTTAGGGTACTCTACATCTAACAAGGTCACGTCTTTTGTTAAATAAGGGTTTGCTGTGGGTAATAGCATTTGTGGCAAAGGCGTATTAATTTCAGCCAGTGCATCAAGCCAGCAGTTTGATAGTTCTTCAACACGGTATGGAGTATGGTACCACTTTGTTTTATGCTCAGGCTCTACATCTGGGTGAATCAGTACTAAGCGCATGTTACGTGGGGTAAGCCATTGCATCGCCATATCATGTGCACGCTCATTAAACCCCTCCATCAAATAATCGCCTTGCACGTAATTAGCTTCATCGTAGTGCTGCATATTAATACTTAAGTTACTGACCCAATCTATTAATCGCGCTTTTTCTTGATTATCAAAAGCAATTTTCAGTAAGTTTTTCTTATCTTGATAAAGTCTAGGAAGCTTGTCAGTATTTTGATTGATAAGACAAATATACTCGAAGACCATTTCAACAATGTCTTCATAGTATTCAATACCCTCATCGGTCAACGCCATACTAATATTAAAGTCTTTAAAGTTACTGCCATTTATACCGCCACCGGCAGATAATGCATTGATCCAACCTTGTTCTTTTAAAATAGAGTAAAGCGAGCCTTCCCCTTCATAGCCAAGTAAATGGGCAATAAAGCTCACCGTTTTATGGCGATAAAATTCGTCTATGTTCGGCATAGCAAAACTCACAATCAACTTTTGCATATGCTTATGTGGCTCAATGTGCAGTACTTTACAAAGATCTTGTTGACGATAGAGGTCAGCTTCAATAGTGGGCTTTTCTTTGCCAGTGCCTTTTATGTCACAAAATAATTCAGTAACCCAATGCTCCATGGTGGCGATATCAGCATCAGAACACAGCACTAAACTCATCCATTGTGCTTGGTAATAGGTGTTAAAGAACTGACGTAACTCATCGCTAATACATGTTTGACGATCGGCCAATGTTTGCTGGTTGCCAACTGAAAATTTAGCGAATGGGTGATCTGGGTTTACGGTTTCTTTGTGGGCTTGGTAAATCCGACGGCTATCATCTTTTATTTTTAATTTGAACTCAGCATCTATAGCGTTGCGCTCTTTTTCTGTTTCAGTGGGACTTAATAAAGGCGCAATAAAAAAGCGGCTAAATTGTTCAAGTGCATGTTCAAATTCTTGGTTGTTTATATCAAAGAAATAGCAGGTATGTTCAGTCCCAGTCCATGCATTGGTATTACCGCCTGCTTGAGAAACAAAGTTACTAAAACGGTTAGACTCTGGATATTGGTCAGTGCCTAAAAAAAGCATGTGTTCTAAAAAGTGAGCAAGGCCTTGTCTATCAAGTGGATCATCAAAATGGCCCGCATTGACAGCCATAGATGCAGCCGCCTTCGTTGAGTCTTTATCTTGCACCAACAATACTTTTAGACCATTGTCCAGTGTTAGGGCGTGGTATGTTCTGTTATCATTGCGGCTGATATTCAAATGATGCTCCTGAAACGTCGCGTTTACCTATTTTCAATATGTGATATCTTCAGAGATTTTTTACAATGCTTTTAATTCTGAATATCAAGCGAGATAGATGTTACTTTGTTTTAATATAGCGGACAAATTGGCAAACTGGCTACTGTTTTATATTCTTTAATCGGTTGATTTTTTATGAAAACAATTCTAATAATGCGCCACGGCGAAGCTACACCGATGCAAGCTGACGACACAAGCAGAAACCTGACGTTAGTTGGCCAGCAACAAGCCGAAAAAATGGGCATATGGTTGCACGCAACTCATAAACCAACGGCCCTGTTAGTTAGCCCTTATGTTCGTGCTCAACAAACTGCGCAAGGTGTTAAAAAAAACAACGCGTTTACGTTTGAACAAACATGTAGCGACATAACCCCCGATGGCAACCCTCAAATTGCCGCAGATTACCTCGAAACATTAATTGCTATGCACCCTAAGTGTGACACATGGTTGATTGTGGCCCATATGCCTATAGTGAGTTATTTAGTTGATCAGCTAAGCCCTGGAAATATGCCAATTTTTAACACAGGTGGGGTTGCTGTTATTAGCTATGACGATACGACTCAAAAGAGCCACTATGTGAGTATTCACGCACCTGCTAACATAATTATTTAGATGTATTAAGGTGAATGCTTCAGCCTTAAAATGCATTAATTAATTTCAATTTAAAAAATGACCTATCAGGCCTATTTTTTGCTAAATTAACGCAAACTAATTGATAGAGAGTGATAATGACTATTGAACGTATTCAAACCAGTGCGCGTATGAGTCGCATTGTTAAACATAACGGCACAGTGTACTTATGTGGGCAAGTGTGTGCAGATGCAGAGCAAGGTATTAAAGAGCAAACACAAACAATGCTGGATAAAGTAGAAGCGCTGCTAGATGAAGCTGGAAGCTCTAAAGAGCACATGCTTAGTGCGACTATTTATGTAAAGAGTATGGAATACTTTGCTGATATGAATGCAGTATGGGATGCATGGGTACCTGAGGGGCATGCGCCAGCGCGTGCGTGTGTGGAAGCTAAAATGGCTCGAGAGGCATTGTTAGTGGAAGTATCAGTCGTCGCTGCAATTAAATAATCCCTTATAGCGGCTTGATAGAAAAAGTATAAACTCAACAGGTCGCTTAATAAACTTGCAGTAGATTAAAACTTAACTCTCAGGATACACAATGAGTGCAAATCCAGTCTTATTAATAACCGGCGCCAGCCGAGGGATAGGGGCTGCAACCGCAATTTATTTTGCCCGCCACGGCTACGATATCTGCCTAAACTATAAAACAAATGATAAACAAGCTAAAAAAGTAGCGCAAGAGATTCAGAGTCTGGGTGTGAAGGTTGCGATGCTGCAAGCTGATGTATCTAAAGAAGCTGAAGTAGTTGCTATGTTTTATAAGATAGATGAGCTATTTGGTAAGGTCGATGTTCTTATTAATAACGTGGGTATTTTAAAGCCACAAATGCGCTTACTTGATATGGATGCTGCACGGATCAACGAGGTTTTGAGTACTAATGTAACCAGTGCTTTTTTATGCTCTCGCGAGGCGGTTAAACGTATGAATGCAGGTGGCAGTATTGTTAATATTTCATCAGCTGCATCACGCACAGGCTCTCCAAACGAATATATTGACTATGCAGCATCAAAAGGAGCCATGGATACTTTAACGATTGGCCTTGCTAAAGAGGTTGCGAAGCAAAATATTCGTGTGAACGGCGTGCGGCCCGGACTTATTTATACTGACATGCACCGTGATGGCGGAGAAGCTAATCGGGTAGATAGGCTCAAACAAAAGCTACCTTTAGAACGTGGTGGAAAGCCCGAGGAAGTGGCCGCTGCCATTTATTTTTTAGCCTCTGAGCAAGCCTCTTTTACAACCGGAAGTTTTATTGATGTTGCGGGCGGGCTATGAAGCTACAGTAATACAGCTAACCAAAAGGTAAAACTAAATACACTTAATACGGTTGAGATAACCACAGTACTTGCCAGCGTAGCTTGATGCTGTTTTATTTGGCAAGCAATCAAATATGCATTTACGCCCAAAGGGGATGCGCTTAGTAATACCAGCACATTCAACAAAGCAGGCTCGAGTTGAAATACTGTTTTTCCAACTAACAATACTAGGCTGGGCAAAATGAATAGCTTTAGTATTGAAGCAATAATGGCACCACGCCAATTTTCAGCAACTTTATAAAATGCTAAATTAGCCCCAAGCACAAACAAAGCACATGGTAGTGCGGGTTGCCCAAGTAATAATAACCCAGATTTAACATCGTCAAACAAAGCAAAACCACTTAAATTAACGGCGATTCCACAGCTAATACTTAACACAACTGGGTTTAGTAGCATGTTTTTGGTGAATTTTGGCCATGAAAACGCCGTGTTATTTCCTTTTGCGCTAATCAAAAATGTTAATGTAAAAAGTAGCGCGCTATGAAAGGTGATTATCATAAACACAATCCCCATCATTTGCTCACCAAGAGCGGCTATAATAATAGGTAAACCGACTAGCACGGTGTTTGAGTAACTACTGCCTAAAGCAAAAACGCTGTTTCGCTCGTAGCCGCGATTTTTAGATAAATAAAAGCGGTCAATTACAAGAGCGAATGAAAAAATAAATAACACGGGGATATAAAAACTTAAAAACCCATTTAAACTAACGCTCCCCTGTAAATTAGCGTTCGACATATTTAGAAATAAAAATGCTGGGACACTAATGTAAAAGGTAAATTTACTTAGCCCAGCAACATGGGATTCAGATAAAAAAGTACTGCGGCTAGATAGGTACCCACATAAAACAATAAAGACCAATGGAAAAATAATCGAAAAAATATGCACTTTATTTTGGCCTTTAACAGCAAATGTTTACCAAGGGTTAACGCCTGAACTCATCGCTTTGTGGTAGATTAATTAGTATTAATACCGCGCCTTTACCACCGTACTCAAGTGGTGCTTGGTGCATTGCAATCACATCAGGGTGCTGAACTAAATACTGTGGTACTTTGTGTCTAAGTATATGCCCACCAATGCCATGAACTACACAGGCGCAATAATAATGCTTTTTCTTGCACTCATGAATTAAGGCTGCCAGTTCATCTTTTGCAATTTCTTTATTTAGACCGTGCAAGTCTAGGGTTAAATCAGGAATAAAATCTCCACGGCGCAACTGTTTAGCTAAAAAACGGTCTTGGCCATCTTGCACATAATTTACCGTACCGTTTGTATCTATATCTGGAACGTATTCGTCCGAGAAGAAAAATTCTGACTGTTGTTGCTTTTTTTGCTGGGCAAATTGCTTCGCTTGTGACACTTTAGGTTTATTAGCAAAACGGTGAGTGTCTTGTTTAAAAACACGCGCACCAGAAATGCTTTGACGAAATAAGTCTATATCGTCAGTGCTAATTGGGCTGTTTGAGTGAGAATCTTTTTTCATTGCCGCAGTCTAAACAAAAAAATGCTAAAAATCGAGTAAATAGCGTTACAATAGGGCAATCATGGGGCCTTAATTGTGCCTCGATTGAGTTAATATTTTGAAAGTATAAGCAGGCAGATAACACACATGAGCGAATTACTAATAGAAGAAGCAACCTTAGATGAAGCTGTTGCAGAACTTTCAACATTACACGATTGGTTACGTTGGACAACAAGCCAATTTGCCAGCAGTGGTATTTTCTTTGGTCACGGGACTGATAATGCATGGGATGAAGCGGTTAGCTTATTACTTCCAGCGCTGAGCTTACCTGTTGATGCGCCAAAAGAATTGATGCATGCAAGGTTAACCAGTACTGAAAAAAATCGGTTGGCAGGGTTAATTTCAGACCGAATTAATGATTTCACACCAGTGCCTTACTTAACCAATATTGCCTGGTTTGCCAATATGCCATTTTATGTAGATGAGCGTGTATTGATCCCTCGTTCGCCATTTGCAGAACTAATTAATAATCGTTTTACGCCATGGTTAGAGCAGCCAGAATCAGTAGGGCGAATTTTAGATTTATGTACCGGCTCTGGTTGTATTGCAATTGCGTTGGCGCAAGCATTTGACACTGCCCAAGTCGATGCGGTTGATATTTCGTATGAAGCACTTGAAGTGGCAGATATCAATATTACTGATTACATGCTAAACGACCGTGTATTACCAATTCAATCAGATGTATTTAGTGGTGTTCCTGGGCAAAAATACGATCTCATTGTAGCTAACCCACCGTATGTTGACGCCGAGGATATGGCTGACTTACCACGTGAATTCCATCATGAGCCAGAACTTGGCCTTGCATCAGGGCATGATGGCTTAGACGTTACTCGCACAATTTTAAGTGAAGCAGCGGAGCATCTAACTGATAACGGTTTGTTATTTGTCGAAGTAGGTAACTCTATGGTACACATGGATGCACTTTATCCTGGTGCACCGTTTGAATGGATTGAATTCGAACAAGGCGGCCTAGGTGTGTTTGTGATCAGTAAAAAACAATTGGTTGATTACTTTGTTGACTGAATAGGCAAGATTTAAAGCCGAGCCTTAGGCTCGGTTCTCAGTAGTCATTAGGAATGAGGAAAACAATGGCAGGTAATAGCATAGGACAACTGTTTAAAGTGTCCACCTTTGGTGAAAGCCATGGCGTCGCGTTAGGCGGCGTTGTGGATGGTACGCCCGCAGGTCTTGAAATCACAGAGGCCGATTTACAAATAGATTTGGACCGTCGTAAGCCGGGGCAAAGTCGTTATACCACCCAGCGCCGAGAAGATGATCAAATTAAGATTCTTTCAGGTGTATTTGAAGGTAAAACCACAGGAACCAGCATTGGTTTACTGATTGAAAATACCGATCAGCGCTCAAAAGATTACGGTAAAATTAAAGACGTTTTTCGTCCTGGCCACGGTGATTACACTTATTGGCACAAATACGGTCTGCGCGATTATCGTGGTGGCGGTCGTTCATCGGCACGTGAAACTGCAATTCGTGTGGCTGCTGGCAGTATTGCTAAAAAATACTTAAAGCAATTTCATGGTATTGAAGTGCGAGCATGTCTAAGTCAGCTTGGTCCGATTAAAGCTGAGAATTATGATTGGGATGAAGTAGAAAACAACCTGTTCTTCTTTCCTGACGCCAGCAAAATTGAAGCATTAGACGAGTACATGCGTGACCTTAAAAAGCAAGGTGATTCAGTCGGCGCTAAAGTCAAAGTAGTTGCTAAAAACGTACCTGTTGGGTTAGGTGAGCCGGTTTTTGATAGACTTGATGCAGAGCTTGCACATTCACTCATGAGCATCAATGCCGTTAAGGGCGTTGAGGTTGGAGATGGCTTCGATGTGGTTGAACAAAAAGGCTCTGAGCACCGTGATGAACTAACACCTGAAGGTTTCACATCAAATCACGCAGGTGGTGTTTTGGCAGGTATATCTACTGGGCAAGACATTATTGCTTCAATAGCGCTTAAACCAACCTCAAGTATTACGATACCGGGTAACAGTATTAATACTGAAAACGAAGCTGTTGAGATGATAACTAAAGGTCGTCACGACCCTTGTGTTGGTATTCGTGCAATCCCGATAGCAGAAGCAATGATGGCGATTACGTTAATGGATCATTTACTGCGCCAGCGCGGTCAAAATCCTCATGTTAACCATGAGCATGGGCCAATTAACGGCACTATTTAATTAATATTAAGATGTAAAAACCACCCGCAATGGGTGGTTTTTTTGTGCTGTTAGGTTTTGTTTTATTTACCTGGGAATTGATGTATGTGAACATCGCGTTGTGGGAAAGGAATTGTGATATTTTCTTTATCAAAAGCAATTTTAACACGTTCGAATAAACCAAAATAAACAGGCCAATAGTTCTCGGAGTCAACCCATGCCCAAACTAGCATACCAATGTGGCTATCGCCGTGTTGGCTTACATGTACAACGGGCTGCTTTGCATCGTCTTTTAGCACAAGTTCGTACTCATTTAATACACCCATTAATACTTCTCTTGCTCTGAGTACGTCATCGTCATAGCTTATACCAAATTCGATGTCGATACGGCGTGTTGGCTCTGAAAACTTATTTTTAACACAGCCGTTAGACAGCGTACCATTTGGAATAATAATCTTCTCATTATCGTATGTAAGCAGTACCGTGACGAATATTTGGATTTCAGTGACTTTACCCATGTAGCCTTGTGCTTCAATGACGTCGCCTACTTTAAATGGTTTAAAAAATAGAATAAGTACACCACCTGCAAAATTAGCGAGGCTGCCTTGTAAAGCCATACCAATCGCTAAACCTGCGGCACCGAGCATGGCAATAAATGATGTGGTTTCTATGCCTATCATTGATGCCACTGAGATCAATAACAGCACCTTTAAAATAACGGAAATAAATGACACTAAAAAGTGGGTCAGTCCGGCTTCCAGTTTTACACGATTCATTGAAGTTTCGGTCATAGTTGAAACTCGGCCAATAAACCACCAACCTATTATTAATACAAATATGGCCAGAAGAAACTTGGGTCCATAAAGCATAATCATCTCTATGGCTTGGTTATAGATCCTTTCAATTGAAATATCTTCCATTTAACTCTCCGTTAAGTATGCATTAGCGTTTAGATAATAGCTTAGTATTGATAACTTAAAGGATAAATAACAGCAGAAAATTCAGAAATGTAAGTATAAAAGTGAGCAACGAGTGTTGCTCACGTAGGTTGTTTAGGTATTTCGCTTATTTGTTTGAATACGTACTAATTTGATCATGTTTTCTTTTACTTCAACCACTTCAATAGGATAGCCAGAGATACGTAAACTTAAGTTAGCATCAGGGATATCTTCTAGGTATTCAATTATTAAGCCGCTGAGTGTTTTAGGTCCATCCAAAGGAAATTCCCACTCCATTTCTTTATTAAGATCGCGCACATTGGCACCACCATCAACTAAAAATGAGCCATCTTCCTGAGGCACTACTTCTTCACTTGGAGTACGTGTTTGGGTTGTCGTAAAGTCACCAACAACTTCTTCAAGAATATCTTCAAGTGTTACTAAACCTTGTATATCGCCATATTCATCAACTACCAAGCCAATCCGCTCTTTTGATTGCTGGAACTTAAACAACTGAGTATTTAGCGATGTACCTTCTGGAATAAAATATATCTCACGTACAGCACGCAACAGTGATGGCTTATCGAATTGTTCTTTAGTTAACAGGCGTAATGCATCACGTGAATGTATAAAGCCTACAGCGTCGTCTATTTGGTCACGATATAAAAGTACGCGGGTATGCTGAGCATGGGTGAGTTGCTTGCTTATTAGTTTCCAGTCATCATTGATATCAATCGCAACTATTTCGTTGCGCGGGATCATAATATCTTCAACGGTGACTTGTTCTAAATCTAAAATAGAGGTTAGCATGCTTTGGTGACGAGCAGGAATAAGCGCGCCAGATTCGTTTAGTACTGTTTTTAATTCTTCTTTACTCATGCTGTGCTCATCTATTTGCGCAGCACTAATGCCAAACAAGCGTAACATACCGTTAGTCATCCAATTAACAACAACAACAAACGGGAACAGAATTTTAAGTAACCCCTTTAGCACTATAGAGCTTGGAAAAGCGACTTTTTCAGGGTAGAGAGCAGCCAGAGTTTTTGGCGTAACTTCTGCAAAAATAAGTACCACAAGGGTAAGTACACCTGTAGCAATAGCAATACCTAAATCACCGTACAAGCGAATACCAATGATAGTCGCAACCTGAGCGGCAGCGATATTAACGAGGTTATTACCAATTAGGATCAAGCCGATGAGTCTGTCAGGACGGCTCAAGAGCTTATTAACGCGTTTGGCAGCGCGGTGGTTTTCTTTAGCAAGGTGGCGCAGACGAATTCTGTTTATTGACATAATGCCCGTTTCAGAGCCAGAAAAGTATGCAGAACATAAAATTAGAATACCGAGTATTATAAATAAAACACTCGTCGATATGCTGTCCAAAGAAGGATCCTTTTATTATAAATCAGTGCGTATTAAGCGGTAGTGAGCAGCCTGAGTCAAGTTAAAACTTATTCAGAATTACTTCTTGTATAAAACGGCTACCAAAATAGGCGAGCGTTAAGATAAATGCCGCGACCATTATTGCCAATACAATTGGTTTGCCACGCCAGCCTTTAACTATATGCCCAATAGTCACAATAGCAAATATGGCCCATGCAACTAATGATAAAATAGTCTTATGAATAAATTCACTATCAAACATACCATCTAAAAATACAAATCCAGATAGCAAGGCAGCTGTAAGTAGGCTAGTTCCTAACGTAAGCAAGTGATAAAGTTGGCGTTCAACCACCATCAATGGAGGTAAATGGCTATGTACAATAGCTAAGTCTTTGCGTTTTAATCGTTTATCAATAAAGTAAAATTGTACGCCATATAATGTGGCAATAATAAGAACGCAGTAAGCAAGGAGTGACAACGAGATATGCGTTACTAAGGCAATTTCTACATCAATACTTTGCAACAAAATATGATGAGGAATAAAAAGGCTAGAAAACGTTAGAATAGCTGCAAATCCGTATACAACAGGCAGTAAAAGTGTTGCAGGAAACTTGAGCGACACAGTTGTCACCGATACAACAATGACCCAGCATGTCAGCAATGCAACGTTTACAATACTGAGATCTTGGCCATCAGCCCTAAATACCGAATTAACTAACAATAACATGTGGGCTAAAATCGCAACTGTACTGAGTACAATAGTGAGTTTTTGGCTTGGACCTTGTTGATGGAACAAACGAGACAACACATGCGAAGTCGCTAATACGTAAAATAAACTGGCAATAATAGTTAAACTAATAATCAGCATAATGCTTTGGCCACTCAATCTGAGTCAAATAATCCTTGTTAAGTTAGTCCCATTGTATTTTATAGTAAGGAAAAAACCTAGGCTTTGTAAAAAGAAACTCAAACTGCATACTTGAATACTGTATTGTGCGCCTAGATTTACGGTATACTGTTTTTAATTAAAATTTAAATTAATACTGATAAGCATGAATTTTGGCTCATAGCTTGAGCTGTATAATTCACATGCTATTGGTATCATGTTTTATCGGACCCTTTATATGTTTGAGAATCTCCAAGAACGATTAGGTAAAACCTTAAAAAATATTAGCGGCCGCGGGCGCTTAACTGAAGACAATATAAAAGACACGCTGCGTGAAGTACGCATGGCTTTTTTAGAGGCTGACGTTGCGTTACCTGTTGTTCGTGAGTTTGTAAAACAAGTAAAAGAACGTGCAGTTGGTGTTGAAGTCACCAAAAGCTTAAGCCCAGGCCAAGTTTTCGTAAAAATAGTACGAGAAGAACTTGAAAAAGCCATGGGTGAAGCGAATGAAGAGCTAAGCCTTAACGCGCAACCGCCAGCGGTCGTAATGATGGCAGGCTTACAAGGTGCAGGTAAAACCACCAGTGTTGGTAAGCTGGCGAAGTTTTTAAAAGAGCGCAAGAAAAAGTCTGTGCTGGTAGTGAGTGCCGATGTGTACCGTCCTGCGGCGATTAAACAGCTTGAAACCTTAGCGACTGAAGTTGATGTAGATTTTTTCCCAAGTGATATTTCTCAAAAACCAGTCGATATTGCCAATGCGGCAATTTCTCATGCAAAAAAGAAATTCATTGATGTGGTATTAGTCGATACCGCGGGTCGTTTGCATGTTGATAATGACATGATGGATGAAATTAAAGCGCTACACAGTGCAATTAACCCAATTGAGACTTTATTCGTTGTTGATGCGATGACAGGTCAAGATGCGGCTAATACTGCTAAAGCATTTGATGAAGCATTACCGCTGACAGGTGTGATCTTAACCAAAACAGATGGTGATGCACGTGGTGGTGCTGCTTTATCTATTCGCCATATTACCGGTAAGCCAATTAAGTTTATGGGTGTGGGCGAGCGCACTGATGCACTTGAGCCTTTCCATCCTGACCGTATCGCGTCACGTATTTTAGGGATGGGTGACGTACTTTCATTAATCGAAGAAGTCGAAATGAAAGTCGATAAGGAACAAGCAGCCAAGGTTGCTGAAAAAGTATTTAAGGGCAACGGCTTTACCTTGGATGATTTTGCAGAGCAATTAAAGCAGATGAAAAACATGGGTGGCATGATGTCGATGCTTGATAAGCTACCGGGTATGTCAAACTTACCTGACGCTGTAAAAGGCCAAATGGGTGATAAAACCTTTATTCAAATGGAAGCAATCATTAGCTCAATGACCAAACAAGAGCGTGCGCGTCCAGAAATCATCAAAGGCTCGCGTAAAAAACGTATTGCTGCGGGTTCTGGTACGCAAGTACAAGAAATAAATAAACTACTAAAACAGTTTACCCAAATGCAAAAAATGATGAAAAAGATGAAAGGTAAAGGCGGCATGCAAAAAATGATGCGCGGTATGAAAGGCATGATGCCACCGGGTATGATGGGCGGCGGCGGACCTAAATTTTAATATCGCAATCAATTTTGTATATTAAACAGTCAAAATAATTTTAAAAAGAGGCAAAACGCCTCTTTTTTTGTGGATAATTTATGCATTCAATTGCTTACGATACCTTATTTGACGCACAGATCAGTGTTTAATCTACTTAACTGGGATTTTAGATCACTTCTTACTTGCATTGTTGCTAAAAACTCGTACAATTCCCCAGCTCCCCATACTGGGGAGTAAATCTTATTAATGAAAACAGTCAATCTATTTAGAGGACGGTATGGTAACTATTCGTTTGCAACGTGGTGGCGCTAAAAAACGCCCTTTCTATCAAATTGTGGTTGCGGATAGCCGTTTCTCGCGTGACGGTCGCTTCATCGAGAAAGTAGGTTTCTTTAACCCAATTGCTTCAGGTCAGGAAGAAAAAGTTCGTCTAGATTTATCTCGTGTTGATCACTGGGTAGGTCAAGGCGCAGGTCTTTCAGATCGTGTAGCTAAGTTAGTTAAAGACGCTCGTAAAGCGGCTTAATAGGCGTAAGTGTAACCATGAGTCAAGAGAACACCTCATCAATAATTGTCGTAGGAAAGCTCGGTGCCCCGTATGGTATAAAGGGCTGGCTTAAGGTACATTCATTTACTGATGATCCCCAAGGGATCTTCGATTTCAGCCCGTGGTTGATAGGGCAGCAAGGTAAATGGCAATCCTTAGAAGTGGTCGACTGGCGTCGCCACAACAAAGGCTTTATCGCTAAGTTTGCGCAAGTAAACGACAGAGACCAAGCAATGGCTTATACCAATGTTGAAATCTCTGTGGATTCAGCGCAGCTACCAGAATTACCGCAAGGTGAATTCTATTGGCGAGATCTCATTGGCATGTCGGTTGTAACTGATAAAGGTTATAACTTAGGCACTGTTGATGACCTGATGGAGACAGGCTCAAATGACGTATTAGTTGTGAAAGCAAATAATAAAGATGCATTTGGCCAAGCTGAGCGTTTAATTCCATTTTTAACTGATTCAGTTATTAAAGAAGTTAAACACGAAGCGAGAGAAATTACCGTAGACTGGGATCCTGGCTTTTAATGAGTCAAACTAGTTCGTTGTGGGTAGGGGTTATCAGCCTTTTCCCGGACATGTTTGATGCCATTACACAGCAAGGTGTAACAGGTCGCGCAGTAAAAAGTGGTTTAATCGACTTTAACTGCTGGAATCCGCGAGACTATGCAACTGATAAGCATAGAACCGTTGATGACCGTCCTTACGGGGGCGGACCCGGTATGTTAATGATGGTTGAACCATTGAAACAAGCCATTCTTGACGCAAAAAAAGCGGCAGGTGATGGTGCAAAAGTAATTTATATGTCCCCGCAAGGGCGCAAATTAGATCAGCAAGGGGCGAGCGAACTCGCAAACTCCGAAAAGCTGATTTTGATTGCCGGTCGCTATGAAGGTATAGACGAGAGAATAATAGAGTCATACGTTGACGAAGAATGGTCAATTGGTGATTTTATTTTGAGTGGTGGTGAACTACCTGCCATGACATTAATCGACGCAGTAGCGCGTTTAGTGCCAGGCGTGTTAGGACATAACCAGTCAGCAGAGCAAGATTCATTTTCGGATGGCTTGCTAGATTGTCCTCACTATACACGGCCAGAAACATTGGACGACAAACAGGTTCCTGCTGTATTACTCAGTGGAAACCACCAAGAGATAGCTAAATGGCGGCAAATGCAGTCACTAGGCAGAACTTGGCTACGACGTCCTGACTTGTTGCATAACCTAGCTCTGACTGAGGAGCAAGCGGTATTACTCGCAAAATTTCAGCAAGAGTACCAAAAAGCTTGTGGCTAGAAGACAGTTACACCTAGGAAAGTGAGAAACATAATGGCAAAAGTAAACCAAAATATTATTAAAGCGCTTGAAAATGAGCAGCTTAAAACAGACGTACCAGCATTCGGCCCTGGTGATACAGTAGTTGTACAGGTACGTGTAAAAGAAGGTGCTAAAGAGCGTCTACAGGCCTTTGAAGGTGTTGTAATCGCTAAGCGTAATCGTGGTCTTCACTCAGCATTCACAGTTCGTAAAATCTCGAGCGGTGAAGGTGTTGAGCGTGTATTCCAAACGCACAGCCCTCTTATCGATAGCGTAGCAGTTAAGCGTCGCGGTGCAGTTCGCCGTGCTAAGCTTTACTATCTACGTGAGCGTTCTGGTAAATCTGCACGTATTAGAGAAAAACTTAACTAATACGCGCTGTTTATCAACGCAGATAAAACAGGTTGTAGCCCTCGGGTTACAACCTGTTTTGGTTTCTAAGGGCGCTAATTTTCAACAGTGGCTTTTCACATACCTCTTCCTTACTGCATTTAACGATGAGCTTCGTTATACTTAACCTGCAACTATTAACTTCTTTTCCCTCTTTATTAAAAATGATGACCCAATGACCGATATGACAGTGGTTACCCACGATGGTAACTTTCATGCTGATGATGTATTCAGTATTGCAGTACTTAAAACTATTTTCCCAACACTAACGCTAGTTAGAACACGAGACAAACAACTCATTAGCCAAGCTAATATTGTCATTGATGTAGGTAACGAGTATGACCCTGATACAGGGCGTTTTGATCACCATCAACGTGGTGGTGCGGGTGCTCGAAAAAATGGGATTCCTTTTTCATCGTTTGGACTAGTGTGGAAAAAATATGGGCTGCAGCTTTGCCAAGGTAAGCAGGATGTCGCCGACTCGGTAGATGCTGGGTTAGTATCAACAATTGACGCAATAGATTGCGGCTATGTTGAAGGGGTTGAGCAAGGTATAAGCTTGAGTCAGACAATCTCGATGTTTAATCCTACATGGCAAGAAGGCGGGAATTTTGATGAGTGCTTTAATGAAGCAGTAGCATTTGCGCAGCGTTTATTAACGCGCTTTATTGCTAGTGCCAGTGGTAGCGCAGACGCTAAAAAAATAGTCGCGAAAGCAATTGCTGATGCAGATGATCCCCGTGTAATTGTTCTTAAACAATATACACCGTGGAAAAAAACGGTTCACAGTCTGTCAGATCAAGCTTTATATATGATTTACCCATCTCATTCGGGTAAGTGGATCATCCAAACTGTGCCAGTAGAGCCTGGCTCATTTGAAGATAGGAAGCCGTTACCCAAAGAGTGGGCTGGTTTATCAGGCGAAGAACTTCAAACTGTCACAGGGATTGAGGATGCTAATTTTTGCCATAATGGGTTATTCATCGCGGGTACTGACTCATTTACAAGCGTAATGAATATGGCGTCTCTTGCGCTGAAAAACTAAGTACCGATATATATCCAAATCACCTCAAGATACAGAACTCAGCGTTTAGGGGCCTAATATCAAGGCATTACTTTGCAAGAATGGTGGCTTAGGTATAAGGCCGCGCTGAGTCATTTGTGCGGCTTATTCCTTATTGCTTTTTCAAGCATTTATGTACCAAACTTTCTTTGTTTTCGCTTTTAACGACTGAGCGATCCTGTTAGTATTTATCGTATTGATTAGTTTACTTTAATGTAATTTTAAGTTTACATTTTGGCGTTTTGTAGGTGGTGGAATACGTGGCAGAAAAAGAAGAGTTAAATCAGCTTAGAGCAGAGATTGATGAGTGCGATGCGCAATTAGTTGCTCTACTTGCTCGTCGCAATAAAATTACCGGGCGCATCGGTGCTATCAAACAGCAAACCGGTGCACCTCTACACGCCCCAGAACGTGAAGCAACTCTCCTCGCCGCACGACGCCAAGAAGCAATAAACCAAGGCGTCAACCCCGAGCTCGTTGAAGACATCCTTAGACGCATGATGCGTGAAGCTTATCAAAATCAGCAAGCCAAACTAGCGTGCGCTGCACCTGAGTTATCACCCATTGTTATTGTCGGGGGAGCAGGTGCAATGGGCCAGCTGTTTGCAAATCAATTTAAACGCTCCGGCTATGAAGTAAAAATACTTGATAAATCGCAACAGCACCAAGCAAATGAAATACTAAAGGGGGCGAAGTTGGTGATGGTAAGTGTGCCTATTAACGCACTCGAGTCCGTAGTCAACTCGTTACCTAAGTTGGATAATGATTGTTTGCTAGTTGATATAACATCCGTAAAGCAATCACCATTAAAGGTATTGAAAAAAGCACACAGTGGGCCTGTAGTCGGTTTGCACCCGATGTTTGGACCGGATATCTCACATTGGGTAAAACAGACCGTTGTGGTATGTGAAGGGCGTAATCATGAAGTTGCTCGAGGGCTTTTATCTCAGTTGCAAGTATGGGGCTGTCAGCTTGTTGAGCTCGATGCGAAAAAGCACGATGAAGCAATGCAAATTATCCAAGTAATGCGTCACTTAACTACGTTTGTGTATGGTCAGTTTTTAGCGAAACAAGGGCATACTCTAGAAGAGCTTAGGAGTTGTTCATCACCAATTTATCAATTGGAGCTGATGATGGTAGGGCGTTTATTTGCGCAATCGCCAGAGCTTTATTCAGATATTATGCTTGCCCAGTTTGATAATGTTGAACAGTTGCTCGCGCAATACCAAGATACTTTTGCAACTACCCTGGATAAACTAAGGGCCGGCGATAAAGACGCACTTATAGCTGCATTTGGTGAAGCAAAGGCGTATTTTTCAGACTCTACAGCCCACTTTTTAACGCAAAGTCGAAGTTTATTAAATAAAGCAAATGATGCAAAGGTACTTGATTAAATCACGTTTTAAAAAAGGGCCTCGAGGCCCTTTTTTTGTTTTAGCCATCAACGCTCACTGCTTGAAGTGATTCACTTTGGTAGCAGCCTAAAACACGAACATATTGCGTGTGCTGTTTAAGTTGTTCTAAAGCATTTTGTACGTGACCGTCTACTAAGTTTGCTTCTAAATCAACATAGAACACTTCTTCCCAAGGGTTACCTGGTACAGGGCGTGACTCTAACTTCACTAGATTAATGTTGTGCTCTTTGAAAATCATCAGCGCATCTGCCAGTGAACCCGCTTGTTGCTTAGTCGCCATAATTAAACTGGTTTTAGTTGGGATCTGCTTTGAGACTTGTAACGGTTGGCGTGCAACAACAATAAAGCGGCTGTGGTTTTCTTGCTGATTAGCAAGTCCTGATTTCAGTACCTCTAGTCCAACGTGCTTGCCAGCTTGTGCTGAACCAATGGCTGCACTGTTTGGCGTTTCAAGCGCAGATTGAAGTGCGCTCGATGTTGAGTCACACGTCTCATGTTGTATCTCGCCTAGCCCTTGTAAAAAGCGGCTACATTGTGCGAAAGGCTGAGGATGGGCGAAAATTTTACTTAATTGACTCAGTTCGGTATCAGGAGAGGCCAATAAGCAATGCTCTACACTGTGAGTGACTTCGCCAACAATAGAAACTTGCGCGTGCTGGAGTAAATCAAACACTTCATTGATACTACCAGAGCTGGTATTTTCGATTGGGAGCAAACCGAAATCCGCTTGGCCGCTTTCAACTTTCCCTGTTATTTGTTCGAAACTAATGCAACCGAGTTCTACTAACTTACCTGGGCGGCGGCTAAAGTATTTATGGCATGCCAGTTGACTGTATGTTCCTTGGCCTCCAAGGTAGGCCACGCGATGAGTTTCATTCATTGCACCAGGATTTAGGTTTTTTTGCAGCATTGCTTGCTGATTTAACACTGAGTCTTCCAAAATAGTTTGAAAAACATTATTAACATAATAGGCATCTAATCCGAGTGATTTACCATAGCCTATCAGTTTCTCGAGCAAGGCTTGCTCTCTTGCCTCATCACGGATTGGTTTATTGTTTGCTATTTTATATTCTACAACGCCATGGCTAATACGACGTCGCTTGGCAAGTAATACAAGCAGGTCTGAATCAATTTCATTGATGTCATGTCTGAGTGTGTTTAATACATCATTTGTCATTTGGGTTCCTCATTCCAAAAGCTACCAATAGGGTAGTAAAAACAAAAAAGCCTCCCAGTTGGGAGGCTTTTGCTATTCGGTTGATTAAATCTCGCAAACAGGTAAGCCTCTTTCATCTAATAAAGAAAAAGAAGCTAATAAACGTAAATGTGAAACGCGAGAAATGTATATTCATTCCTTAAATGTATGTAGACTGATCATTAAAGTCAACACTCTATTGTGTTTAATAACGCTTTCGTACTGCTTTATTCTCAGATTTAAGTTTTTTTGTGAATATTTACAAAAAATTTATAAATCTAAATAGGGATCTGGTATATTTCTGAGTGTAGATTCAAATAATAACAATTATTAATAAATAAGGTTGGATTGTGGTGTATAGACGCCCACCATCACGTTTTGGTGTTAACTCATTAAGTATGAAACTTTCGCTGCTTATATCAGCGATTTGTTTAATTGCTGGTATTTGTGCAGCTGCATTGATGCTCAAATCTGAAGAAAAACAGCTGGTATTTGAAGAGCATGAAGTATTAAAGCTTTCAAGTAATCGGTTAAATCAGCAATTTAATAATTTAGTGAAAACTAAAATTAATATTGCCGAGCAAGCAAATAGAGTTGTAATCAATCAGCTTTTTTATAGCTCGTCACAGTTGGCAGATAACCAAGATGCGGTGTTAAGTTTTGAAGCTGATGGCAGTATTCGTAGCTCTTCTAACGATGGCTTTTCCGCCGCGTTTTTACCTCAAAAAAATTACTCACCATTTTATAAAAAATTACTTCATGACTCTGAGTCGCTTTGGAAAATACTTTCACCTACGCTTATCGAAGACTTCTCAAACTTCTATTTAATCACCAAAGATAACTTTATCCGCATTGCACCATCAAATTGGGCGTTAAGTGTTGCCGGTGATCATCAATTCACTAAAGACAGTAATTTTAACTACGCACAAGAAGCGCAAAACCCCACACGCGAAGCGGTCTGGTCTAATGTATATTACGATGAGATTTCGCATAAATGGGTCATCAGCATTCTTGTGCCTATTTATATTAATAATGAATTTCTCGGTGTGACTGGGAGTGATTTAGTGTTAGATACGTTGATCTCTCAACTCCCTATTGGTGATAACGATCAGCACCTCTTTGTGTTTGACGGCCAAGGTCAATTGCTTGCACACCCTAAGTTGACTAAAAATAAGTACGAAGACTACGGACAACGCGGCAAGCGGCTAAATAGTAACGATTTTGTTAATGCAGACTTGCAAGAGCTTATTAGCCAAACAATTAAAATGAAGTTACCAAAAAATGCGGATTCTTTTATTCAAGATGGTGAAACGCACATCATAAATATCCGTAAAGTAGAGCATTTAGATTGGTATATCGGAATATATAAGAAACGTTCTTCGGCATTATCTGCGTTACAAGAGCTAAAGGTGAAGTTTTTTGGGCTGTTTATTCTATACGCCATTCTTGTTGCTTTATTGCTTCATCAAGCACTGTATCAGCTGGTGCTCAGACGTATACATTCATTAGTTCATGCAGTAACCAGCTTTGGTAAAGGTCATTTGCAAATCGAATTTCCGAAAGAAAATAAAGATGAAATAGGCACGCTTAATGGTTCTTTCCGTGACATGGCCGTTGAAATTCGTAAGCTTATTGATGGTCTAAATCAGCGCATTACGGAAAAAGAAATTGCAGAAAAAGCCGCAAATCGACTTTCTAAGGCTGTATCCTTTTCTGGTACAGGGGTTGTGATCACCGATCATAATTTTGTGATTGAATACGTAAACCCGAAGATGCTGGAAATGTCCGGTTTTGAGGAAAGCCACTTTTTGAATTCAGCCTTGCTGAGTATTGTGGCTGAAGAAATGGCGATATTAGTCGATGATATTGATATTGATCTTCGTAGCCGTAATTACTGGCGGGGTGATACCTTAATTCAAGGACTAAACAAACCACCAATTTGGGTATCTTTGAGTATTTCACCTATACGTGAAGACAGTGGAGAGATCACTAGTTACGTTGCATCTGCGCAAGATATTTCGTTTGTTAAAGAAAGCCAAAGAAAAATGGAACAACTGGCTTACTTTGATACTTTAACCGGGCTGGCAAACCGTACATTTTTTAGAATGCAGTTACGTAAATCTATGGCGCTTGCTGAGCGTGGTCATTATGCATTTGCATTGTTTTATTTTGATTTAGATGAATTCAAACGTATTAATGACACATTAGGGCATGATGCGGGTGATCAACTTCTGGTTGAAGTAGCTAATAGATTGAAGAAACGCCTGCGTGCTGAAGATACTATATCGCGATTGGGCGGTGATGAGTTTGCCGTATTGCTCAGTGGGATTGAACACCAAGATCATGCAACAGAAGTGGCTAACACGATTCAAAAAACCCTCAACGAACCTATTATGTTGGGCAACAATGAAGTGATCATCAGTGCCAGTATTGGTATTACTATGGCGCCGTATGATAGCCAAGAAGAAGACCAATTACTGAAACATGCAGATTTAGCCATGTATGAAGCTAAAGCAAAAGGACGCAACACTTACCACTTTTATAGCCAAGAGTTAGATGCAGCTGCAAATGAGCGTTTATTTATTGAAAATGAATTACGTAGTGCTATTAAAGAACGTCAGTTTGTTTTGTATTATCAGCCACAAGTTGATTGCAGAACAAATCAAGTGGTTGGCTACGAAGCTCTGATACGCTGGTTCCATCCAACAGAAGGTATGATCCCACCGACCAAGTTTATTCCTATTGCAGAGGCAACAGGTTTGATTGTTGAGCTTGGTGCTTGGGTACTTGAGGAGTCGTTTGAATTTGCAGCAAGGCTTGCAGCACAAGGTCGTGAAAATAACATTTCGATCAATTTATCGGCTCGTCAGTTTAAAGACTCTAAACTAGTGCCTTTGCTGGCATCGATGATTCAAAAAACGAATGTAGCTGCAAAGAGCTTACATTTAGAATTAACAGAAAGCATGTTAATGGGGAATGTTGAGGCTGCAATAACACAGTTACACCAGTTAAAAGATCTGGGCGTGTCTATTTCTATTGATGATTTTGGTACGGGTTACTCGTCGTTAAGTTACTTGAAACGTTTCCCTGTTGATATCCTTAAGGTTGATCGCTCCTTTGTACAAGATATACCTGAAGATTCTAACGATATGGAAATTACTGCGGCGATTATAGCCATGGCACAAAAGCTAAAACTTGATGTAGTCGCTGAAGGGGTTGAAACCATTGAGCAGGTCGAGTTTTTACAAAATAATAACTGCTTTATTGTGCAAGGCTATTTCTATAGTCCACCTATCCCAGAGCGAGAGTTGCCTAAGTTATTTGATAGGCTTAGTAATCTGAGTAAAAGGCACTAGTTTAACTTGTTTGGTTAACTAAATAAGTGCTAATACCCTTGTTAATCTGAGCACCAGCTAACAGCTTAATGTTAGCCAGAGCCTTTGCGCTGTATTGCACAAGTACAATAAATAAAAACAGCATCTAAGTGCCGTTTTTATTTAACTGCTAAGCTGATTGATTACAGCTAACCAATTGCTGGGATAAGTCCTGCCATTTGCATTCCTTGCGCGCTGATAATAAGCACTCCACACAGTGCAGCAAGCACTAGTCCAACATTTCCACCGATCACAGTGTAACCTATATGCGCTTGCTGGCGTTGTTTATACACCATAGCGACAGGTAAAAATACCGCTAATACAACCAGTGCAATAGCTGCGTAACCTAACGCCATTATAAAACCCTGAGGATAAAAAAGTGCAAATCCTAGAGGAGGAATAAACGTAATAAGAGCCGTTTTAATGCGATCTTTACTTTTATCACCTTTTTTAAATGTATCGGCAAAAAAATCAAACAACCCTAAGCTCACGCCCAAAAATGAAGTGGCTAATGCTAAATCAGCAAATATATTAACAGCAGAAGCGACGGCAGAATTGTTAGCAATATTAGCCATGCTCGCAACAAAACCTGGCAGCCCAGTACTTGTTAGCAGCTCACTTTGGCTCATGATCCCTTGGCTAATAAGTTGCCAAAAGATATAAATAGCGAGCGGTAATGAAGCACCTGCGATCATCACACGGCGCAGTGTTTTTATATCGAGCCCCACATACTTAACAATCGAAGGAATAGAGCCATGAAAACCGAATGAGGTAAATACAACTGGAATAGCGGATAAAATGAGGCCTTGCTCAATTGGCATTTCAAGTAAATGCTTTCCATGTACATAAGGCGTAAGCATGTAAAATAAACTGGCAAGTACAACAATTTTAACGGTAAATAAAATTCTATTAAGTTTATCTACTTTACTTGTTCCTAGTGTAACAACAGTACCAATGATTAATGCAATAATGACAGAGCCAACTTGTGGAGCGATATTAAGGTTAAGGCCAGTATTAATCTTTTCTTGTAATTGCGCGCCGCCACCCGCTATATACGCAGCACAGAGTGCATAAAACAAGAACATCACCGAAAAGTTGGCAAGATACTGTCCGCGTTTGCCAAGCCATGACTTTGCTAACGTGTTTAACGTGGCTTCACGTTCTGCATGTTGATGTAATTCAAGCATAAGCAGGGCGGTGTAGGTCATTAACATCCATGTTGTTATAATTAATATAAGTGCAGTACTAAACCCAAGTCCTGCACTTGCTATTGGCAGCGCGAGCATTCCTGCGCCTATCGTGGTACCTGCAACAATTAACATGCTGCCTATTGTTTTATTTTTAAGCACTCTTTTGCCCCTGAAACTTCGTGAGAGGCAAGCAAGATATAACTAGTTGGCGCAAACTTAAATAGTTTTGTCATAAATCAAAGAAAATAAATGTAACCTATGATTTACATGGGCAATACAGATTAAATAATTTAACCGATCATTGAGTGCAAAGTGTTGACTAATTAACCAAATCTGGTACTAATGGTGCTTGCTTATGCAGCTTTATTAATTCAACAAACAAAGAAAATTTAATGCAACTAACTAACCGAGTCTTAACACCGCTTTGCTCATGGCTGATTTCATCAGTGATGCGCTCGTGCATGGATTGCGGTAAAGTATAGTCCTTATATTTAACCGCGGTATAACGCGGTTAGAACCTTTTCCCTCCTGTCGTTGTACCGCTTCCTAAAAGGAATTGTCGGGTGAACGTAAAAGTTTCGTATTTTTTAATGGTGTTGGTCTGGTCAACAACACCACTGGGTATCGTATTTAGTAGCGCAACGGTAGATCCAACTTTAGCCGTGTTATTACGCATGCTGATTGGGCTTGTTTTGGCTGCGTTTGTGGTCGCAATAGCCAATATAAGAATACCTTGGCATAGACGTGCATGCTTTTTATATGGCTATTCAAGTATGGGAATTTATGGCGGTATGTTATTGAGTTATATGGCTGCTCAAACTGTTCCGTCAGGATTAATCTCACTAATATTTGGTTTGGCTCCCATTCTATCAGGGTTGCTTGCGCAGCGTTTACTGAATGAGCCTAAGTTTAGTTTAATAAAAAGTTTAGCGTTGCTCTGTGCGTTATTTGGCTTGTACTTGGTGAGTAAAGAACACATTCAGGGCTCGATGTTACAAATGCAAGGGTTGGTCTATGTAGCTTTAGCTGTGTGCTTCTTTAGCCTTAGCGGTGTAATGATAAAGCGCATACGTATAGCAATACACCCAATGGCAACCACGTTTGGCTCTTTAATTTTTGTGACTCCGCTATTTTTTATTACTTGGTGGTTTTTTGGCGGTCAGCTCGATAGCCAAGCATGGTCAGCTAAATCTATTTGGTCAATCGTTTACTTGGGTGTTTTTGGCTCGTTAGTCGGGGCATTGGCGTATTTTCATGTGCTGCAAAAGTTGACAGCAAGCACGGTTGCGCTGACCACTTTAATTACACCTAGCTTTGCAATCGCGCTAGGGGCATGGTTAAACGATGAACCTATTAGCATACAGCTTAGCGTTGGCGCAGGAATTATTTTGATTAGCTTAGCAATATTTCAATTTGGCGAGGGGTGGTTTTATAAAAAAGGTAAGCTAAATAAGCTTACCTCATAAAAGTTTGATAATTACATTTTCGCGATTTGAATAACCAAGCGACGGTTTTTATCACGGCCTAAAATGTTGTCATTGGTTGCGACATGGCGCTTTTCACCAAAGCCCTGTGTTTCAACCTTTGACTCATCAACCCCTAGACTGACCATATAATCTTTTATTGCCTTTGCGCGCTTTTTGGAAAGTTCAAGATTATTCCAGCGGCCACCGTAGCTGTCAGTATATGAATCAATTGATATAGATGAGATGCTCGTATCATGCTGTAAGTATTCAGCTATTTTATCTAATCGCTTTTGTGATGACTTAGTTAGCTTGCTCGTATTTGGTTGATAATTCATTATCGTGAATGAAATATCCTCGAAATTATAAGGTAATAACTCATCACGGCATTGTAAAAAAGCCCAATAAGCTTGTTTAAAATTAATACTTGAAAGGCCTACGGCAATTTTATCGGCACTATTTTGCCAGTCTTCATAATAAAAAGTGGGATGGTAGCCTTTTTCAAGCTCAGTAAGCATTTCCCATGCGGTTTGGTTACCCAGTTCACCATCAAACTTACGTAGTAGTTTCATGTTAGCAAGGTCACGAGCTGGACGGCCTGCTCGCCAAGTAGGAGGCACAGCCTTGAGACCTGCCACACTGTAACTATCAGGTCTTACAACCATATCTAGATTGAATAGCACATCTTTATTCTTACTGGCATTTGCACTAAAGATAGCTTCGCCATAGTAGGGAACTTCATGATTTAATTGACATTGTAGTCTTGTTGTCTTTACGACATGCCATTGAGATGTATCAGCATTGGCGCTGTATTGTCGCATTGCAGCTGTTGCTACGCAGCTTGAAAATAGGGCAATTGTTGTGATACCAACAGAGAGTAATGATAATTTCACAGTAGTAGACTCCAACAATAAATTACTTTGCAATTACGCCTGTCAATACTTTGGCTACTCAGCAAGCTTAACAGTTACCCAAAGCCTTGTATTAAGTATGAACATGAATATAAAAGTATCAAGCAATTTATGTGCCCATAATTTTATCCTTTAATTAATACTTAAACCCCCTAGCCTAGTGGGCATCAACTTTGTCATAATAGAAGGCTTACATTCATAAACCAAGAAGACTATGGCAAATACTGAACAAACACTTTTCGCAAAACGTTTCCGTGGCTTTTTCCCTGTTGTGATAGATGTTGAAACAGCGGGCTTTAACAAAGAAACTGATGCGCTACTAGAAATTGCTGTATCTATTTTAAAGATGGATGACGAAGGGTTGTTGAGTATAGATCACACCGTGCATTTTCATGTTGAGCCCTTCGAAGGGGCTAATATTGAGCAAGCCGCAATTGAATTTAATGGAATTGATCCACATTCACCTCTTCGTGGTGCGGTGCCAGAAGATGAAGCAATAAAAGAAGTTTGTAAGGCGGTGCGCAAAGCTCAAAAAGCGGCAGGGTGTCAGCGATCAGTTGTGGTTGCCCATAATGCGGCGTTTGACCATGGCTTTTTGAATGCAGCTATTGAGCGAAATAATATCAAGCGCACGCCGTTTCATCCTTTTGTTAGCTTTGATACTACCTCGCTTGCAGGCTTAGCACTCGGGCAAACTGTTTTAGCAAAAGCGTGTCGTGCAGCAGGAATTGAGTTTGATAACAAACAAGCTCACTCTGCATTGTACGACACTGAACGTACCGCTGAGCTTTATTGCTTAATAGTTAATCGTTGGCAGCAGCTTGGTGGATGGCCACTCGCTGAAGAGGCAAAAGAAGGTAGTGAAGAAACTACATCAGAAGACTCAGCCGTTAAAACGACTGAGTAATCTTTCCTTCGCTCATCTTTACTAAATGAGGTGGGTAAATACGCGAAAAGTTTTTCGAATCTTTAGCTATTTTGAGCTCTACGCCAGGGTGCATGAGCTCATTAACCTTAACCCTACTAATAGACAACAGTTGTGTAATTTTTTGCTTAATTAGGTGCTTTTTGCGTTTAGTATTAGCAACTTTAATGTTTATTTGTTCTTCACTGGCCGTAATTTTATCGAGCAGTAATTGCCTTTTGTCAGGGAATGGGATTTTAATGGCTTTTTTTCGAGCTTGTTTAAGCGCTGCCGATTTTGTAGTTAACAGCTTTTCAAAGTCACTAACCTGCACTTGCTTTTGACGCAAGTCATGCCAGTTTTGAGCCAGATAAATACGTGTTTTAGTGCCTGATGGCGCACCTAACTCACCTGTTTCAATTCGCATCGCATTTAAAACACTTCCGCCTATTATTTTTCCGCGTGGGTTATTTGCTTTGCCAACTCTAATCAAGCGACGTGCGCTTAAATCACAATGCAATGCTTGGCGTTCAATAAATAAATCTTGTTCACCTTCGACCGAGCAATATTGTGCGTATCCAATTGAAATTGTTCTGGCTGCTTTGATTTTACAACTAAATGCTTCATTATCTTCACGTTTTCTACCAATAGCACCTTGCATTACGGTCACCGCACTTGCACTTTCAATAGTACCAGATTCAACAAACCCTAATACAGTAACGTCACCGCTTGCACGGACTTGCATGCCATCTTTAATATCACCGCTAATAATAACACTGCCGTCAAAATCAACATGACCCGTACCAATATCTACGTTATCGAAGCACAGTACATCATCAACACGCATACCTCGTGGGAGTGCCACCGGTACACCTTTACAATCTGCGATCAGAATGTTTGAATTATCAGGGTCTAATTTAGTACCTTCAAAAGGCTGCAATGGTAAATCTTTGCCAGGGCAAGCAGGTATTGAGTCACCGAACACAGTATAACCATCTTCGCCATTGGTTGCTGCGACTCGTTGCATCAGCGGCGTACCCGGCTTCACTGTTATAATTGCACCTAAGTTGCGCATATCGACCTTGCCGCCTCCTTTCGCTTGCGGGCTTAGAACTCTGTCTTGTGCCGTTGAGCATAAACGTACAAACTTAGCATCTGCACCTTCTTTAGGGCGACGGCCATGAGCAACAATTGCTGAATATGAAACACCGGGCGACTTTTCGAATTGTTGACCCAAAAACGAATCAAGCGCGCGAGCACTTACACCTTGTACAACACCCGCTTCTAACAGTGCGTCACGAGCTTTATCCACAGACATTATCTCACCACCACGCGCTGTGGTAAGGGTTGCTTCTGCAACCATATTTTTTTCGTCAATTTTTATACTGATCGAGGCGTCAACAGCCTTTGCTATGTGAAGAGAGTCATTACCTAATCCATTACTAGGAGAAAATAACTTTCCTATATTTGCAGTAATTACTTCGTAATCAGCGAATTGAGATTGTTCAAATAATTCTATTAATTGTGAGCCTGTGACAGGAAAGCCACTCTTTTTAGGGTGCTCGGCAATAGACACAAAACCAGATTGTGTATCATGGGTAAACAGCGACATTTATGACTTCCTATAAAACTATGCCTGTTTTTATTATCATTCACCACCAAGGTGTAATACTAAATGGCGATTATGTATGCTATTTGAGCACAAGAAAGGCGTTATGTTAAGTAAATGTTCTAATTATTTTTCCTAAAATAAAAACTTATTTACAAATTTACCTGTAATTAATTATAAATAAAGCACTTTTACTAAAATAAAGTTGTTAAGAGTCTTGAGTATCGCCGCATTAGTCAGTTATACTGCTTGCACACTCTGAATGAGTTTACTAATTCAGGGGCTGATTAGGATTCGACGGAATTCAAGAAGCCCGAGGTGCATGTCGAGGTGCGGTTTGCCTCGTAAAAAAGCCGCAATTTAAAGTAATCGCAAACGACGATAACTACTCTCTAGCAGCTTAGGCTGGCTAGCGCTCCTTCCATGTATTCTTGTGGACTGGATTCTGGAGTGTCACCCTAACACCTGATCGCGACGGAAACCCTGGCCGGGGTTGAAGCGTTAAAACTAAGCGGCCTCGCCTTTATCTACCGTGTTTGTCCGGGATTTAAAGGTTAATTAAATGACAATACTAAACATGTAGTACCGACGGTCGAGGCTTTTCGGACGGGGGTTCAAATCCCCCCAGCTCCACCAATATCGGTTTTTAAATTCGTTTGTTTAAAAACCCAAAAAAACCCGCAACTTGAGTAATCAAGTTGCGGGTTTTTTTATGGGATTTTGAGGACCTAGGGTGCAGTTGTAGTAAATAAAAAGGCGACGTTTAATATCGTCTTATTATGTCTTTGGTAAGGCGTTAGTATTTAAAAAGACCCAGTTTTTCGACAATGCCTTTTTCTAGCTCATTTAACTGCTTTATTGTTCCGTCAAGTTGCTCAGCCTCTTGAGCCAATGATTTT
Organism: Pseudoalteromonas atlantica; assembly: GCF_043641955.1. GTDB lineage: Bacteria > Pseudomonadota > Gammaproteobacteria > Enterobacterales > Alteromonadaceae > Pseudoalteromonas > Pseudoalteromonas atlantica_A. Next base: position 135,239 of record NZ_JBHZRV010000007.1, on the reverse strand, counting down.
GCACCATGATTTATTTTTTCCATTGTAGATAAAATACCTTCAGTGGTGCACGTTTGCTGTTCTGAACTTGCGGCAATTCGCTCGTTCATGAGGTTGATTTCGTCGACTTGCTCTGCAATATTATGAAAAACATGTTGGCTTTGTTCATTAGCTTGAATTACTTGGCTGCTAACGTGTTTACTTTTTTGTGATGCTTGTACGCACTCACTGGCGTTGGTTTGCAATGCGCTAATGATGCTCTCAATTTCAGAGGTTGAATGGTACGTTTTACTTGCCAGTGCGCGTACTTCGTCTGCAACCACTGCAAATCCGCGACCAGATTCACCCGCTCTTGCAGCTTCTATAGCGGCATTGAGGGCAAGTAAATTAGTTTGTTCGGCTATATTTTTTATTACATCAAGGACTTGGCTTATTTCACTGCTTCTGCTGTCAAGTTGTTCAACTACACTCGATGTATGATCTAACTGATTTTCAAGCTCGTGGATCAGTGTGCTGTTGTTACTCATGCTTAATTGGCCGTCTTGGCACAGGGTTTGTACTTTTGTGGTTTGGTCGGCAGTTTGTGTTGCGCCAAATGCAATTTCTTTTGTGGCTTCACTTAGCTGACTAAGGGATGAAGTAGCAGCATCAGTTAGTGCATATTCTTGCTCGGCTTCGTATTTAGATCTCACTGTGGCTTCGTTTACAGAGCCTGCAATAATCTCTAATTCAGTGGCTGTTTTACCAAGGCTGGCAATAATTTGTTGTACTTCATTTATAAAGCGATTAAACCCTGCAACTAAGTAACCAATTTCGTCACTCGATTGATAGTTAATACGCTGAGTTAAATCACCACCGCCACGCACTAGTTCATCAACTAGTTGGTTTACACCAACAATAGGTTTAATAATGATAAAGCGACACACGTAAATAATTGTTACACCGAGTAGTAAAAATGAAATCGCTAAAGTAATTACCATGGTTTGAACTGCATTGAAAATACCTTTATTGAGTTCATTTTGGCTGTATTTTATGTTTATTGTGCCAATTTTTTGTTCTGAAACAGATAGGGGTAATTGATGAGCGATCACGTTTTTTGCACTGACAAGTTGCCCCACGTTGCCTAAAAGCTTATTACGATGATCAACCACTTCAATATGCTGAATATTATGGTTTTTTGCAAAAGCATTAATAATTTGTGCAATCAGAGGCTTATCGTAGGAGAAAACAGGCTCAGCTAAAATAACGGTTAATTGTTGATCCAATGCGGTGATGTTTTCTTGCCATTGCGCTGTTTCACTATTTTTTAGTAAGTAGTAGTTAACACTCACAACAAAGCCAAATATGATAACGAGACAAATGCTCAGCGCGACAGTTATTTTGTATTGTAATGATTTCATTGTGTAGTTGTACTCTCATTAAGTGGGTCAAACCAAAGCTCTGTGCGAGACAGGGGAGTCATTGAGCTTAAATTAGGGTTGCTTAGAGGGATAATAATACGTTGTTTTAAATTGGCTTTTTGCAAAACCATTTGTACTTGGCTATCGCTAAAAAACATGCTGTTAAAGCTACCATCTTCAATCATTTGATTTAGCGATTGCGTCAGTTTTTGCGCAAGTTGCGCGTTTTCTTTGGCAACAAAGAAATACAATGGTGCGGTGTATTTTAATAACACATAGGGATCTACGGTTAGATTTAGCTCTTGGTGATTAACTATTTCATCCCAGGGCTCATTTACACCACGAGGAAAGTAATCGAAACGACCACCTTCAAGCATAGGGAATAGATTTGGGTACTTTAATGTGGTGACTACATTTAGGCCATTTTCTTTTAAGATGGTGGTATCAGGCCACGTTTTTCCTTGGCCAGCACGAAACCTTTTTAAATCAGCTATGCTACTTACGTGCTTAAACAGCTCTGCATTTTGTTGAGTTACGATTGCTAAGCGCATCCCTAGCAGTCCTCTAAAAAGTGGGATGTATACTGCTTGGTAATCTTGCTCCAGTGATTGTGAAGTCATGCTCCACATTACATCGAGCTGGCCTATCTTGACATCATTTAAAATGCGGGCATTTGATATGTCTTTATCACTTTCATAAGGATGAACGTAGTCTAAGTTGGCCTTATTTAGCGCCTCTTTAAGTAGTTTATGCGGCAATGATGTATCGCCAGAATAGCTTTGCAATTTAATGGGTTCTGCAACGTTTAAAAAACTCACGCAGAGCAAAAAAGTTGAGAGTAAATAATACATAATTACCGTGTTGTTATAATTGTGTGAATTACAAACTACGGTTGTTTTGGTGGCAGCTCAACTGTTTGTTTTATGCATACGTATTCAGTATTTTGGCAAGCTAAAAAACTACTTGGTGATCATTATTGCGATATCTGTTTTGTAATCATGCTGAAGTAGACTAATACGAACCGTTTTACCTTCGATAGAGTAAAATAAAGTTGAATTACTTGCGTAACTGCGATTTAAATCAGGTTCGCCAAGTTGTTGGTTATAAAATGTGACAATATCAGGAATAGGCTGCGCAGAGTAACCTGTTTGTACCATTGGGTATTTATTATCAACATGCATTGTTAATTTGTAGTCTGCTGGAACGGGCACTAAGCTTAAGTTTGCGGCGCTTGGCCATACTGTAAATGCCAGAGCAGCACACATGAAAGTTATTATGTTTCTCACAATTTTTCCTTATTAATTAGATTTTCGCTCGCTATCAAGTGAGGCTACATACGATTAAATTTTATTACGTATTAAATCGCGGACAATAAACCGTGCAGGGTGAATTGCTTGGCTAACTCGCTCACTCATAGGACTGGGCTCGCCACTTAAATGGCTAACTAAGTGCTCTGCTACTAAAGGTGCGCTGCATAAACCGCGGGCACCAAAGCCGGTTAATATATGTAAGCCCTGTTGAGTCTTATTTAGAGGCTGATATTGATACCGCTTACCTTGGCGCAGGTTTGCAAATGCTTTAGTGTAATCAACTTGCTCTGCCCATTCTCCCGCCATAGGGAGATGATCAATAAAACTGCACCTTACTGCCGCTTTGGCGTCGCTGATATTACCTAAGCTTGTTGCAAATTCGCAGTGACTATAAAAATTGAGCAGTTGTTCTCGGTTTGTTTTATTATCTTGCTCGGTAACGTCGCGGCTTTTTGAGTTTTTTTCAAAGGTTGCACCCATACAATGATGCCCTAAATAGGCGGGAGTAAAGTAGCCTTTGTGGCACAAAACCGTTTTAAGCTTATCAGAGGCTGGGCTTGCCTGTACATGCGATACTTGGCCGCGTACACCAACAATTGGCAATGCTGCTGTTTGAGCAAAACGATCGCTGTGTTCGCCCGCACAGATAATCACATCTGAAAAAGGACCGTATTGTTTTTCCCTACTTTTTAATAACCACCCATTGGGTGTTTTTTCAAGTGCATCGATATCACAGTTAAGGTGGCTGTTAATGTTTGCCAATGCCGCTGCTTGGTTAAAAAGCGCCTTTACAAGCTGTGGTGGATTAACCCAACCAGCTAAAGGGAAGTGTATTCCAGCATACCCGGCTTCAATCCCCGCGATATCATTTGCTTGTTCGGCCGTCACAGTATGCATCAACTCTTTTGGCCATAGCTGTTTCGTTTCAATATTTTGATGGCGCTCAGCTAATGGTTGCTTTATGGCATGTTGCAACACACCACACCACTGATGGTCGTAACTATAGCCATTATCAGTTAACTGTTGATACAAACGTTTGGCATATAAAAAACTGTGCGCAAAGAACTCGCTGTGAGGTGAGTTTTTTGCTTGTAAATGTGGATAAACGGCACCTTGTACATTATGGGATGCGCCCATTGCCAATTGTTCATCCTGGCAAAATAGCTGACTGTTTACACCTCGTTTAGCTAAGCTATACATTATAGCGCTGCTAGCAATACCGCCGCCGATGATGGCAACATTGGTCAACGCACTGGCATCGTTTGCATAGTAGGGAGGGGCTGAATGCGATTTGTTTGACTGCTCCAGTGTGCCTGTCAGCATTTCTCGTTTGCGGCCAAAGCCTTTGGCTTTTTTCATTTCAAAGCCTGCCTCAGCTAACCCCCTTCGGACAAAGCCTGCGGCTGTAAACGTTGCTAAAGTGGCGTTTGAGCGAGAAATATCAACCATTAGTTCAAATAGTTGTTGTTGCCACATATCAGGGTTTTTACTCGGTGCAAAACCATCTAGATACCATGCATCGACTACTCCTGCATGTGAATAACTCATGTTATTTATAGAGTCTTGTACATCACCAAAGTATAAATCAAGAATTATGCGGCCATTATCAAACTCTAGGCGGTGGCATCCGGCTAAATTAATGGGGTAGTGCGTAAGTAACTGGTTACTATAATGGGCTAAGTCAGGCCATGCTTGCAGTGCTTGGGCAAGGTCTGCGCGTTTTAAAGGGTATTTTTCAAACGAGATGAAATGTAAGCGGTTTACCGTTTTACCCTGTTTTGTGGGAACTTTATTTTGCTCAGGTTGCCTATTAGCAAAATGAGCGTTAAATTGCAGCCACGTATTGAGAAAGTTTAGCCCTGTGCCAAAACCTGTTTCAGCAATAACAAAATGTGGCCGGTCATGATTTTGTAATCGGGCTGGGATATTATTTTGTTGGTAAAACACGTAATCGGATTCAGCTAATCCATTGTCGTTAGAAAAATAGACGTCGTCGAAGTTATCCGCAACAGGAGTGCCTTGGCTATTAAAGTGAATATCAGCGTGTTTTATCATGGCCTGCAATTAATTAATGTGTACTTTTTTTAATTATTTTACGTGTTTTCTTTGAAATAGTCTGGCGTTATTTATAAGCTATGCATTCAGAGTACATGTGTACGCTAGAAAGCTGACCACTTAGTTATAAAATTCAGCGTAAAATAGATCACAATTTAGTATCAAGCTAAGGTAATTACCCATGAGAAGAGCCGTTATTACGGGCATCGGTGTTGTATCAAGCATCGGCAACAACAAAGAAGAAGTATTAGAATCGTTAAAAACTGGTAAAAGCGGTATTGCTTTTAACCAAGAGTTTGCAGATTACAAGTTACGCAGTAATGTATCTGGTAAAATTGATATTGACGTTAAAGAGTTTGTTGATCGTAAAGCTATGCGCTTTATGGGCGATGCAGCTGCTTATTCATATATCTCAATGGCACAAGCAATCGAAGATGCTGGCCTAAATGAAGAGCAAGTTTCAAATGAGCGCACAGGTCTTTTAGTGGGTTCAGGTGGTGGTTCATCAAAATGGCAAGTAGAAGCGGCTGACATTTTGCGTGAAAGAGGCGTTAAACGTGTTGGCCCATACATGGTACCGCGTACTATGGCGAGCACGACTTCTGCTTGCTTAGCCACACCGTTCAAAATTAAAGGTGTAAACTATTCAATCAGTTCTGCGTGTGCAACTTCAGCGCACTGTATTGGCCATGCTGTTGAGCAAATCCAACTTGGAAAACAAGATGTAATTTTTGCCGGTGGTGGTGAAGAGTTGCATTGGACCCTAGCGATGGAATTTGATGCGATGGGTGCACTTTCTACTAAATATAACGAAACGCCAGAGCAAGCATCTCGCACGTACGATGCAAACCGTGATGGTTTTGTTATTTCTGGCGGCGGCGGTATTGTTGTTGTAGAAGAGCTAGAGCATGCCCTTGCTCGTGGCGCGCACATTTATGCTGAAATCACAGGTTACGGTGCGACTTCTGACGGTTATGACATGGTTGCTCCATCAGGCGAGGGCGCGGTACGTTGTATGCGCCAAGCAATGCAAGATGTTGACGGCGGTATTGATTACTTAAATACTCATGGTACATCTACTCCAGTTGGCGATGTAAAAGAGTTAGGCGCTATTCAAGAAGTATTTGGCGGCAATTCACCGATGATCAGCGCAACAAAAGCAATGACAGGCCACGCACTTGGTGCAGCTGGTGTACATGAAGCTATTTTCTCTTTACTAATGCTTGAGCACGGTTTTGTTGCTCCTTCAATAAATATTGATGAATTAGATGAGCAAGCTGCTGGCTTAAATATTGTAACCGAGCGTAAAGACGTTGAGCTAAACACAGTTATGTCTAATAGCTTTGGTTTTGGTGGAACGAATGCCACACTCGTAATGAGTAAATACAAAGGTTAAATTAACCTAAACTATTTTCGAAGCCGAGCAAAATGCTCGGCTTTTTCGTTTGTGTAACAAGGTAGTTGTTCGTTACAATATTACTTCTTACTGGTAACCGAGCTCATGAATGAAAATACTTGCTGATCAAAACATGCCTTTAGTTGAACAATATTTCGCTGAGCTAGGAAGTGTAGAACGTTTTGATGGCCGTTCTTTAAAGAGTGAACAGCTAATTGATGTTGATGTGCTTTTAACGCGCTCTGTTACACACGTTAATGAGTCGCTATTAGAAAAAGCTAATAAACTTAAGTTTGTTGGCACCGCTACAATAGGTGTTGATCATATTGATACCGATTTACTTAATCAACGAGGCATTACATTTACCAGTGCCCCAGGTTGTAATGCGGTGGCAGTTGCTGAATATGTATTAAGCAGTATGTTTGCTTTGATGCAAGAAAATGCATGCACACTTGAAGGCAAAACGATTGGTATTGTTGGTGTAGGCAGTATTGGCAGTTGTTTACGTGAAAAGCTTTCTGCATTAAATGTCACTGTTTTACTGTGCGATCCACCTAAGCATGATGCAGGTCAATTAGACGAACACTGTGATTTGGATACACTTCTTGCACAATCAGACATTGTGACTTTTCATGTGCCATTAGTAAAAGCCGGTGAGCATAGTACGCTTCATTTAATGGATAAAGCGCGTTTGAAGGCCCTAAAAAGTGGTATTATTTTGATTAATGCCAGCCGCGGTGATGTTATTGATAACCAAGCTTTACTTGAGGTTATGCAAGATGGTGCAAACCTGGATTTAGTTATAGATGTTTGGGAAAACGAACCCACAATTTTAACTGAATTACTTGATTATGTGCGCTTTGCCAGTGTTCACATAGCAGGCCATACCCTAGAGGGTAAAGCACGCGGTACACAAATGCTGTATCAAGCATTGTGTAATTTAGAAGGACTTACAGCAAATAAGTCTTTGGCTGATTTTTTACCTAAACCCAGTGTTACAGATGTCTCATTGCAAGACACATTTAGCATTGATGATCTTGGCCAGTTGATACACCTAGTTTATGACGTGCGTCGTGACGATGGCATTTTGCGTCGTCATTTAGCACAAAAAGGTTTTGATAGCTTACGAAAGAACTACCCAATTAGACGTGAACTTAACACTGTAAATATTAGTGGAGCGAGAGCAAATATGTCGATGCTCTCAGCGCTTGGGTTTAACATTTTAAACAGTGGCCATGACGGCGGCTGTTCTTAGAGGAATAAATATGTCACAGAAATATAATGTTGCCGTATTAGGCGCTACAGGCCTAGTGGGTCGTCAGATAATTGAAACTTTAGAAGATCGCAAGTTTCCTGTTGATCAACTATTTTTATTAGCAAGTAGTCGTAGCGCAGGCGAAGATATTAAGTTTCGTGGTGAAAATATTGAAGTGCAAGATGTAGAAGGCTTTGATTTTAGCCAAGCTCACATAGGATTATTCTCAGCTGGTGGCAGTGTGTCTGAAAAGTATGCGCCAATCGCAGCAGATGCAGGCTGTGTGGTCATTGATAATACATCACACTTTAGAAATGACTTTGAAGTGCCATTAGTTGTGCCAGAAGTAAACGCAGCGAGTCTAGCCGATTTTAGAAACCGCAATATAATTGCCAATCCAAATTGTTCGACAATTCAAATGATGGTCGCGTTAAAACCTATTTATGATGCTTATGGTATTGACCGAATCAATGTATCTACATATCAAGCGGTATCTGGTGCAGGTAAAGAAGCGGTTGATGAGTTAGCTAAACAAACTGCGAACTTAATGAATGCACGTCCAATGGAAAATGAACTATTCCCTAAGCAAATTGCGTTTAATGTTATCCCACAAATTGATACATTCGAAGAAAATGGGTACACACGTGAAGAAATGAAAATGGTAAACGAAACCCATAAAATTTTGGGTGATACTACTATCGCGGTTAACCCAACGTGTGTAAGAGTGCCGGTATTTTTTGGACATTCAGAAGCCATCAATATAGAAACACGTATGCCATATGATTTTGAGCACATCAAACAATTGCTAAATGATGCTCCTGGGCTTGAGCTAATTGAAGATGCAGGGGATTATCCAACACCCGTTTCAGATGCAAGTGGAAACGATACGGTTTATGTTGGCCGTTTACGCCAAGATATTTCACATCCACATGGACTTAATATGTGGGTTGTTAGTGACAATACTCGCAAGGGCGCAGCGACTAACAGCGTACAAATAGCTGAAGAGCTAATTGCTAATTACCTCTAGTCACACTTTTTAAAGCGGCATATTTGCCGCTTTTAACTTTTAACTGCCAAATAATTGCCGCATCATGGCTAAAAGCGTATAAACTTAACTACAACAATAAAAATCTCTGCCAGCGTAAAAAGTTTAAGCTATTTAGTATCAAAGTCTTGTAATGGAAATTACAATGTAACTGGTTTATAGTTTGCGAATGGAATAAAGCTTGCAGGAAAATCTAATTAACTATTTATGTGCGCTATTTCTGTAAGTAATAGCCAATGTTTAAGCGCTAGTTAATAGTGCTGCGTTAACATTTAAACATTAAAGGATCAGCATGCGCGGTTTAGCAATACTTCTTTTATTAGCGTCTGCATTGGTGGTAACACCAGTCTACAGCCAAGATGGTGGCCAGCTTAAGGGCCCTAAAGGCGTTGACTATGGCGTTCAAGGTCGATCTATAGGCCCAATTAGACCAACAGACACGCTGTGGCGTATTGCTGCAAAGGTGCGCCAAGATAATTCTGTTAGTATTTATCAAGTCATGCAAGCTTTGTATGAAAAAAACCCTAACTCATTTTTAGATCAAAACCTCAACCATATGCGTGATGGCGCATACCTGAAAATCCCTACACTTGCTGAAATCCGTAGCGTTAACCCTGAGCTTGCAAAACAACGCTCGGAGCAAGATGATGAACTGTGGGAAAAGAAAAAAAACGGCACATTAACTAACAGTGAAATTGTTGCATCGCAAAAAAAAGTAACACAAGCACGCAAGGTTGATGTTGATGAGGCAAAGCAAGAGTTAAAAAATGAAATAAACTCGATAAAAACAGAACAAGGCACACAACTTGTCGAACTACAGGACCAATTTAAATCCTCAGTTAAAAATGTTGAAGAGATTTTAGTTGAAAATAATAAGCTCAAAGCACAGCTGACAGGCATTTCAAAAGAACTAGAAAATGTGCGAAACCAGCTAGGCCAAGATAGTGAGATCCAACAACAGCTTAAAGAACTTATAGATAAACAAAATGAGATCATAGAGCAGCAAAAAGCAAAAAAGCTAGAGGAGGAGAGTGAGTTTGATTTTGGCGCGCTGCTAGAAAACCCATTTGTCCTCATTCTATTGATGACAATACCCGCATTGTTAATCATTTTTGCAGTGGTTATGTTTTTGCGTAAACGCGCAAACCAAAAAGAAGAAACCAGTGATGATGAAGAGTTTTTGCCACAAAGCCCTGTGCAAAGCGATGAACCAGATTTAGGCCCTTCACTTGACCCAATTATTCCAGACCCAGTAGAAGACGAACTAAATGATTTGAGTGTGCAGCTCGATGACGACCTTGATGATGACATGCTGCCGGATAACGACGATATTATATTCGATGATAATATTGACGATTCATTTGAAGAGGGCGACAGCTTATTAGGCCAAGACGAACTTGATGGTTTACTTGGTGATGACATCGTTTTTGATGATGAACAAACCAAAGATGAAGATGATGAAGTTGATGTGTTTTTACAACAAGACTTCGATCAAACAGATGACAGCTTATCTGATGACATCGACTCAGCGGATAACGATGGCGATATATTAAGTGCAAGTGACCTAGACGACTTATTTGCAAATGACGACGATTCACCTGCTGATGGAGCACAGTTAGAAAGCGCTGAAAAAGAGTCAGCCGAACTAAGCGAAGAAGATGATGACTTTGATATCGACTCGCTTATCGATGATGCTGCACAAAGCAATGCTGAA